>QHVH01000001.1:0-317500 GCA_003222245.1 Blastocatellia bacterium AA13
TGTATCGGGGAGAGGCGGCGGATTAAGAGGGATGGAGGGGATGGTAGGACTGTTCATCAACACGCTGCCGGTGAGGATGGAGATAAGAGGAGAAGAGCGAGTACAGGAGCTGATGAGGAAGGTGCAGGAGAAGCAGAGCAAGGTGCTGGAGTATGAGTACAGCCCGCTGATGGAAGTACAGGGATGGAGCGAAGTGCCGAAAGGGATACCGCTGTTTGAGACGATATATGTATTTCAGAACTACCCGGTGGATGCAGGGATCAGCCGGAAAGCGGGGGCTGAGTTGAGAATAGGAGAGGTGATCGAATTCTCGAAGAACAACTATGGGATAACGGTACGAGGTATACCCGGCAAGAGGCTGACGTTGAACGTGGTATACGACCGTGGGCGATACGAGTCCGGAAATGCTGAGCGATTGTTGAGGCACCTGGAACGAGTATTGGAAGCGATGGTGGAGAAAGAAGAAGGATTGGTGAGGGAACTTTCTCTGATGAACCGTCAGGAACAGCAACAACTCGTAACCGACTGGAACAAGTCCGTCGAAGATTTTCCCACAGATCAGTGTATTCACGAGCTGCTCGAGCAACAGGTAGAGTTCACGCCGGACGCAGTGGCGATCGTCTATGAAGACGAGCAACTAACTTACAAGCAGCTCAACAGTAGAGCGAATCGTGTCGCACACTCGCTACGGGAAATAGGAGTGGGCGTCGAGGTGAAGGTGGGGCTGTGCGTGGAGCGAAGTCTCGATATGCTCATCGGCTTGCTTGGCATCTTGAAAGCGGGTGGGGCTTACCTGCCGATAGACACTGGTTATCCCGAAGAGCGAATACGGTACATGCTGAATGACAGCGGCGCCAAAGCTGTACTGGTTCAAGAGAAATTCAAAAAGTTGTCCGACGATGTGGGCCCACGCATCGTGAGAGTTGAGCAGGCCGAAAAAGAGGTCAAAAACGCAAATGGAGAGAACCCGAAAATAAGGGTAGATCAAGAAAACCTCGCTTACGTGATTTACACGTCGGGGTCGACCGGCCAGCCAAAAGGGTGTGAAGTCAGCCATCGAAATGTTATGCGCTTGTTCAGCGCTACCGCGCCGCAATTCAACTTCGACCGGAATGATGTCTGGACACTGTTTCATTCCCATACTTTCGATTTCTCGGTATGGGAAATTTGGGGCGCGCTGGCGTATGGCGGCCGGCTGATCGTTGTACCGCAAGCGGTAACTCGATCAATGGAGAAATTTCACGAGCTATTGTGCGAGCAGCAGGTAACCGTTCTCAATCAAACACCCAAGACGTTTCAACAGCTCTCACTCATCGATAAGAAAGGCGACCATAAGGCGTCGGCGTTGAATTGGGTGATCTTTGGAGGAGACGCTCTGGACTTCACATCTCTGCAACCCTGGTTCGAACGCTATGGTGATGAGCGGCCTCGGCTGGTCAACATGTATGGGATCACAGAGACGACCGTTCATGTAACCCGCTATGAAATCGATCGAGAAGATTCCGCGGAGCCTAGCAGCCGGATAGGACGCCAGTTGCCGGATTTGCGCATGTATTCATTCGACCGCTTCCTTGATCCAACTCCGATTTGCGCGGCAGGAGAGCTGTTCATTGGCGGCGCCGGTGTCGCACGCGGATACCTGAATCGAGCGGACCTGACCGCGGATAGATTCACTCCCGATCAATTCAGCGAACAGCCCGGAGCCCGGCTTTATCGCACGGGTGACCTGGCTCGTTATCCGGGAGACGCTGAAACCGAGTATCTCGGCAGGCTCGATCATCAGGTGAAGATCAGAGGTTATCGCATCGAGTTGGGAGAAATCGCGGCAGCGCTCAGTGATTACGACACGATAGAGCAGGCGGTTGTTGTAGCCAGAGAAGACGAGCCGGGAATGAGACGGCTGGTCGGATATTATGTTGCTAACGGATTGGTGGACGGCGGGGCCCTCAGGGAGTATCTGCTCGCGAAACTACCTGACTACATGGCGCCTGGAGCCTTCGTGCAACTTGATGAGATGCCGCTCACTATCAACGGTAAGCTGGATCGACGCGCCTTGCCGAAGCCGGAACACGGCGAAGAAAGCTCTGAATACCTCGGTCCGCGAACGGTGGTCGAGGAGATCTTATGCGGAATATGGTCGCAGGTGTTAAAGGTCGGCCGTGTTTCAATCTCCGACAACATCTTCGCTTTGGGTGCGGACTCGCTCCGGGTGATGGAAGCCATCTCCTTATTCAAGGATGCCGGACTACCGTTGACGATTCGGCAAGTATTCGAGTCCCAGAGCGTGATGGAATTGGCTCGATTGTGTGAAGGTTCAACTGAGGAGGACCTTAACTCCGGCAGCGCTTTACTCATACCCGCGCGGCAAAATGGTTCAAAGTCACCGCTCTTCTTTGTGCATCCCGCAGGTGGCGGAGTCGATTTTCTTTGGCCGATCGCACATCATCTGGAACAGGACCAGCCCCTCTATGGATTCCGCTCAAAAGGTCTGAGCCGCACCGAGTTTTATAAACCCGAATTGGAATACATAGCCGCCGATTACATTGATCTCATGAGAGTCGTTCAACCGCGCGGGCCATACATGATCGGCGGGCTTTCGCTCGGAGTATATATAGCCTTCGAGATGGCTCGACAACTTGAGAATCAGGGCGAGTCAGTCTCGCTACTGGCGCTGATCGACTCCGGGCCGTCCGACGTTGAAGGCTTGCGTAATATCGAGGCGCAGTTTCCGTTAAACCTCGCGAGCCAGTTCGCTCCGGATATTTCCGCCGGGGAGATTACCGCCATTGATGCGGATCTGCGTCTGGATTATGTTTTGAAAAAAATCAAATCGTTAACTTCGAATCATGACTATTCCCAGATCGAGAGAATCGCTCCAGCATGGTATGGGCATTTGTGGGCCGCTGAACGATATATGTCAAAGGCTCTGGCGGACGCGCCGTCATATTCGTACAGCGGTAAGATAACTTTGTTAAGAACGGGTGAGGATGAGACGTCGATGGGCTGGTCGATGATGAGTTCGCAGGCGGTCGACGTTAATATTCTGTCCGGCACCCACGATAGCATATTGAAAGAGCCGCATGTCGGGCGCCTTGCGCGCCTGTTGACCAGAGCTATTTCGAAGTCCACCCAGATGACTCTCGAAGCGGTTTCATAATCGACCTACGGGGTGGGTTGATTCGCATTCCAATTAAGTAAAGAGGCGTATACCTCAACGCAAATTCCATAGCGCGAGGCGTGCCCGCAATCGAGGCGTTTTTCCGGAGGCCAGATAAAGATGGACAGCTATGAAGACATCCGATTCGTCAATCTCGAAAACGAGATACCTCTCGTCGCTCAGCCCATCAAGGCGGGCGTAAATCTTTCCGATTGGATGGCGGCGAACAAATCGCTGATCGATGATCGGCTGGAAAAGTGCGGAGCGATTCTCTTTCGCGGATTTGACGTAGCAGATCAACAAGCCTTCGCGGAAGTTGTAAAAGCCGTCTCGCCCAAGCTTGTTGAGTATACGTTCCGATCAACCCCGCGTACTCATGTTGGAGATCGCATTTATACCGCAACCGAGTATCCGGCGAATCAGACCATTCCTCTTCATAACGAATCTTCATATCAACGGAGTTGGCCGCTCCGCCTGATGTTCTTCTGCCTTCAACCTGCCGAAGAAGGCGGCGAGACTCCGCTGGCCGACAGCGTCAAGGTTACGAAGAGAATCGATCCGGCAATCCAGCAGAAATTCTCGGAGAGAGATGTGATGTACGTCAGGAATTATGAGCCGGGTATGGATCTTAGCTGGCAGACGGTGTTTCAAACATCCGACAAGGGCGAGGTCGAACGGTTCTGCCGTGAGAACGGCATTCAATGTGAGTGGAAAACGAAAGATGCTCTTCGCACGCGGCAGATATGTCAGCCCATGGCCCGTCACTTGACCCGGGGAGATCTCGTCTGGTTTAATCAGGCCCACCTTTTTCACGCTTCAAGCCTCGGAGAACGGACACGCCGGGCTCTGGAGTTGATCTATCGCGAACAGGATTTACCGCGCCACTCCTATTATGGAGATGGTAGTCGGATTGAAGACGATGTGCTCGAAGACATTCGCAATGCCTATAGCGCCGAGACCGTCATATTTAAGTGGAAAGCAGGCGATGTATTGTTACTCGACAATATGCTCGTGTGTCATGGGCGGACGCCTTATAAGGGAAAGCGGAAGGTGCTGGCTGCCATGACCGACCAATATAACTCGGATTCAATGCGTGATTAGCGAAGGAGGCAACGCCAGGGCTTCCTTTCATATGTCGTATCGGGTTTATCTCTCTTAGATTTGAATTAGTCCGGAACACGCATAACCTGCGTTGGAATAGCAATCGATGCGGCGACAATCTCGAAGATCGTTTGCTGCCTAAGGGCAGCGTCGGCGCTCGCGGACGGTCTTTCACGTTCTGGTTGATAGTCGACGAAATTTGCTCGCTTAACTGAAGGAGGGCTTATTATGTTTCCGCTCTATCTGAAGCACGCGATAAGAATTTGTTTGAAAAATCGCGGATTTGCGATCGCGGTGATAGCTACTTTCGCAATTACCATAGGCGTAAATGCCACGATCTTCTCGCTTCGCGATGCTATCCTTGATAGAACCCTCCCGGTCGCACATGCGGATACGCTGGTCGGAGTATTTGGCACGGTTGGAGGTGACGCTGCCAACGGCATGTTCTCGCGGAGTGACTATGCCTACTACAAGGAGCACGTCAAGGGTATTTCGGATTTAGCCGCGCATTATTCGACTTCGCCGCTGACCTTGTCCGCGAATGACGTCGCTTCGCAGCAGATTATCGGCGCCTCTGTTTCAGGGCACTTTTTCTCCATGCTGGGTTTACGTCCGGTGCTGGGCCGTTTTTTCTCTCCTGAGGAAGACGCGGTCGACGGCAGAGATCCGGTTGCGGTACTGAGCTACGGCATATGGAATCGGGAATTTGGCGGTGACCCGAATATTGTTGGGAAACGCATCAACCTGAATGGAGAGAGCTTCAGCGTAATAGGCGTTGCGCCCTCGGACTTCAACGGGATGAATGCTGTCGGGGCAATAAACGATTTATGGATTCCGATGTCCATGTCCGCGGTCGCATACCGTAGCTGTGATCCTCGAAAACCGGACTGCAAATTTCTGGATTTCGTCGGCCACCTGTCGGAAGGGACGACGCTCAAACAGGTACAGGCTGAAGTTGACGTGGTGGCCGGGCAGCTTCGGGAAGCGCAGCCGGCGACCGGCCCGCAATCTGCTACAGGCTATCGCGGAAACGTGGTGGTCATGCCGCAGCGCGGGGTTGGGGCGTTACACAGGTCGCAATTGACAAACCTGCTGCGTCTTCTAACCATTTCCGGTCTTGTTCTATTGGCAATAGCCTGCGTTAACGTATCGGGTCTCTTTCTTGTTCAAATCGCAACGCGAACCAAGGAGATGGCGCTACGGCTATCGCTCGGTTCAAAAAAGCGGCAGTTGTATTTTCAACTGCTGACCGAAACCGGCCTTCTGAGCCTTCTTGGCGGCATTGGAGGGTTGCTGATGGCGTACTGGCTGAGCGGGCCGCTATCAAAGTTTCCGGTCATGGACGTCCCCAATTATTACAGCGAGGTCCGCATCGATACTTCTCTTATTCTTTTCACGATTGGACTGGTTACATTGTGCGCCCTGGTGGCGACAATAATTCCCACTATAAGGTTATCCCGGTCTGATCTCTTTATGTCGTTGAAGGAGCAGCATTCGGGAAGCGGAGGCTTCAAGAACTCCAGGACCCACGACGGTCTCATAATAGCCCAGGTGGCTCTCTCGTTGGCTTTGGTAGCAGCGGGCGGACTACTCGTGGTAAGCCTGCGAACGATTCTGAGCGGGCCGGGGTTCGATCCGAGCCGTCTGCTATTCTTCCGAGTGACACCGCGGCTTATTAAATATTCTCCTGAGAAATCGGCGGCTCTACAGCGAGAAATACTCAGGAGACTGTCCGGACTTCCCGGCGTTGAGGCGGTTAGTATGGGACAGTTTTTGCCGTGGTGGCCTACGAGGACGCGTATCGTTTACCTGCCGGGAATGAGGCCCACTCGCAATGAAGATCAGTTTCCGGTGGAACAGGACCTCGTCGCTCCGGGCTATTTGAATACGCTGCAGATCCCGCTGGTCGCCGGCCGCGAATTCAATGAAGGTGACCGCCGAGACACGCCTAAGGTGGCAATTGTCAATGAGTCTCTCGCGCGTACTTTGTTTCCCAATTCGAATGCGCTGGGCCAGACAATCGTAGTGGGAGCCGTCGACCCCGCCGAACACACCATAGTCGGTATTTCGAAAGATGCGAAATATCACCTGGCATCAATTGAGTCGGCTCCTTTCTTCTACGTTCCTTATTGGCAGAATAATGATGGTTCGGATGCTCGTTTCTGCCTGAGAACGAGCGGTGACCCGAGGGCGACTATGCAGGCAATTAGAAGCGAGGTCCAGAATATCGACGTGGACGCGCCGATAACTACGGCGGTGACGATGGACCAGGGACTAAAGGCCTGGTTCTCTTCGGTCTACCTGGCCAACCGCGTTCTTCTGGCGGCGAGTGCTATCGCCTGCTTCCTGAGTATGCTGGGGTTGTACAGCCTGATCGCTTTTTCTGTTGTTAAGCGCAATCGAGAGATCGGTATTCGAATTGCCCTCGGCGCAACCCGACAGCAAATTCTGGGGTTGATGATCCGACGAGGCGCCGTGCTTGCCGTGATAGGTTCCGTTTTGGGAACAGGCCTCGCGGTGTTTGGTTTGCGTCTCTTTGACTCTCTGCTTTACGGCGTAAAACCCGGCAATCCTCTCATACTTATTGTCGCCACAATCCTTATGATTTCAGTTTCGCTGGTTGCGGGCTTTTTCCCCGCGCGCCGAGCTACGAGGATCGATCCTATCAAGGCCATTCGAGACGAATAGCCGCTGCCTGCTCAACCAATCGAATTCGTTTGAAACGGCCGGGATTTCCGGCCGTTCATTGACGCCTGTCTTTGAAAAGAGGTATCACGTGGAAGAAGCAGCTTATCACAAGGAAATGATTATGTGACCGGATACGACAACATGCGTTGAGATTGAGTAATCGGCCGTGACTCGCGGGCTCCAAAAGAGCCGCCATCCGTAGTCCGCAATAGCATTCCGCAACACAGTACATATGAAATTGATTTACTTCATAGCCAGACGCTCGATAACGATACTCGTGTGGGCTGTCATCTCGGGAAGTATCAGCGGGATCTGCACGTCGGCGCTTCTCGGGGTCATCAATCTAGCTCTCAACGAAAATCAGGCCTTATCAAGAAATCTCATTTATCTCTTTGTACTCCTGGCCGCGGTGGTTCCGGTCGCTCGTATTACTTCGGAAGTACTGTTGAACCATCTCGGCCAGAATGCTCTGTTGAATCTCCGGGTCGAGATGAGCCGGCTGCTTCTCAATCAGCCCCTGCGCCGCGTGGAAGAGTTGGGCTCGCACCGCATTCTGAGTGTCCTGCTTGATGACATTCCGAGCATTACCGGCCTGATTTCGTCGATCCCGCTGCTGTGTATAAACTTCGCTGTAGTCATAGCCTGCATGGCATACCTCATCTGGCTGTCGCCAACGCTGTTCTTCATCATGCTGGTGTTCATGGTCATAGGAATAACGACTTATTTCCTGCCGATCAGAATCGCGAAAAGCAGATTCAGAGCGGTACGGGAGGAGTACGATAATCTTCAAAAGCAATTTAACGCGCTGGTTCGCGGGGCAAAGGAGTTGAAGATACATCGCGAGCGCCGGACGGCATTTCTTGACAGTGTGTTGGCCCGGAGCGCGGGAAAGATCAGGGATAACAACGTAGCGGGCTCCAATATCTATACAGTCGCGGCAAGTTGGGGCCAACTCCTGGCCTTTGTCGTCATCGGGCTGTTGATCCTCGTCAATTCCAATCTCGGCCATGGTCATCACGCGATAACGGGCTTCGCTCTCTGTCTTCTTTATATGGTCGGCCCGTTGCAAATGATCATGAATGTAATGCCGCAGATGGGTCGCGCTAAGATCGCCATAGAGAAAATTGACAACCTCGGCCTCGATCTGAAGCAATCGGTTGAAGCGAATCACACAAGCTCCCCTTTCAAGTCCGACTCGCGCAAAGGCCGTATCGATTTCATAGATGTGATCTATAGATACTTCGGTGAGGACGGACGAGAGTTTCAGCTTGGGCCGATAAATCTCAGCTTCGAACCGGGTGAAATAGTCGTGCTCGCCGGAGGCAACGGAAGCGGAAAAACTACACTCGCAAAAGTGTTGTGCGGCCTCTATGTTCCTCTTTCAGGTACGATTCGATTTCAAGGCCGCGAGCTTACTCCGGATCTCATTGATGATTACCGGCAATATTTTTCTGTTGTTTTTTCGGATTTCCACCTCTTTGAAGCGCTTCTGGGATTGTGCAGCGAAAAAGTCGACGAGCGGGCGAAAGAATACCTTTCGGAGATGGGGTTGGATCTGAAAGTATCGATCACTGATGGGAAATTCTCGACGATCGACCTCTCTCAAGGCCAGCGAAAACGCCTTGCCCTGCTGGTCGCCTATCTCGAAGATCGCCCGATTTATCTGTTCGACGAATGGGCCGCGGATCAGGATCCTCGCTTCAAGGAAACGTTTTATCGCAGTCTAGTACCTGAGCTGAAAGAGCGAGGAAAGACGATCTTTCTGGTCAGCCATGATGACCGGTTCTACGATGTCGGCGACAGGATCATTACCCTTGAGTCCGGTATGGTGACGGCCGAAACGCGGCAAGCCATCGGACTGCAAGCCGTCTCCCAACTGATCTGATTCTCTGCGAATATCGAGAAGCCGGATGTCGGTCGCTAATGAGGTCGCGAATCGTAATCTTTGATTTCACGGTGCGGTCTAACGGCTTCGCCGCAGGTCCCAAACTTCAGGTCCCAAAACAATAAAATTGCAGGCGTCGCGAATTAAGTTCGCAAAATTAGATCGGTGAAGGCCGGTGAACACACCACCGCCCAGGCACTGATTGATAAGGTTCGTATTAAAGAGTCCGATCCAGCGTCGGTCCGCACACAAGAAATCGGTCGAGCAAGCGAGAGTTGCAGCGATCTGCGCGACCGTACTTGTTTCTGGTACTGACTTATCTTGTGTGCATCCATCCTTCTGAAGGGAGTATCGCGTGATGTGGAGCAATGCAGGGGTTCTTTCCACTATAGGCAATACGCCGCTCGTAGAATTGACTCGAGTACTCGGTGATTGCCGATTTCGATTGTTCGCAAAGTTGGAGGGCTTCAACCCCGGTGGCAGTATCAAGGACAGGCCCGCGTTGCGAATCATTCAGAAGGCACTGGAGGCGGGTCAGATTCATCCGAACACGGTTATCATCGAGTCCAGTTCGGGTAATCTCGGCATCGGGTTGGCTCAGACATGCCTGTACCTGGGCTTGCGCTTCATATGCGTAATCGATCCGAAGACAACTCAGCAGAACAGGCGGCTGCTGGAAGCATATGGGGCGGAATTGAATATGGTGACCGAGTCGGATCCCGCCACCGGAGAGTTTCTACAAGCCCGGCTCGATAGAGTGCGCCGACTTCTGAACTCATTCGACAATGCCTTTTGGCCGAATCAGTACGCAAATCTCTACAATGCGGAGGCACACCATCGCACAATGGAGGAAATCGTGCACTCGCTTCACGGCGAGCTGGATTATCTCTTCTGTTCCACCAGCACATGCGGAACCCTGCGAGGCTGCGCTGAATACGTCAGAAACAACTCGCTCAGGATTAAGTTATTCGCAGTCGACGCGGTTGGCAGTGTCATCTTTGGGAGCGCCGGCGCGAAGCGCCTGATTCCCGGACACGGCTCTTCTGTCAGGCCCGCCTTATATGAGGAAAACCTCGCCGATAAATGTATTCATGTCACGGATGAAGAATGCATCGCGGGTTGTCGAGCGCTGTTGAGTCGGGAAGCGCTCCTTGTCGGCGGTTCCTCGGGAGCCACTCTGATGGCCGTCAAGCGAATGAAAGATCAAATACCGCCTGGGGCCACGGTGGCTATGATCTTTCCTGACAGAGGTGAGCGTTATTTTGACACCATCTTTTCTGATCAATGGGTTCTCGAACACTTTGGCTCTCTGGGCGAGACTGATGATCGTGAAATCAGCAACAAACGTGTGTGGATCCCGGTGACAGCCAGCGCGCCCTCCAACTCGGTCGAGCCGCAAAAGTCTGGCGCCGGTCACGTTCGCAATAGTGTCTCGAGCCGGGAGGGAGAAAACGGAGTGAACGGGAAGAGCTTTCTTACAGTTGAGAATCTTGGGCCGGAAGCGTTGAACCACCTGGTGACCCAGGCCCTCAAATTGGACAAGGCCAACGGCAGTCAATCCAATCTCCTGCGCGGCAAAATCGTAGGTATTTATTTTCGAGTGTCGTCCACTCGGACGCGAACCGCCTTTACCGTTGCGGCGATGCGATTGGGTGCTCAGGTGATTCAGTACGGTCCGGTAGACCTGCAGCTCGCAACCGGCGAGACCCCTCACGATACAGGACGAGTACTGTCGCAGTATCTGGATGCACTGGTTGTTCGCACCAATCAACCATTGTCCGAGATGAAGGAGATTGCCGATCAAGGTCGTATGTCGGTAATCAATGCAATGAGTGATAACGAGCATCCAACCCAGGCCATAGCCGATCTGGTGACCATCTACGAAGCACTTCGGCGCCTTAATGACGTGCACATCCTGTATATCGGTGAAGGAAACAACACGGCCGCGGCGCTGGCTCTAGCGATCTCCCAGTTCCCAGGAATGACGCTCACAATTGTTTCGCCGCCGGGTTATGGGCTGCCGGACGAGTTGACCAGAAAGTGTTCGAATATCGCGAGGAAAAATGGATCGTCAATCGAACTCCGCGATAATATGAGAGATCTCCCCACGGAGGTGGATGTGGTTTACACGACGCGCTGGCTGACTATGGGAGTACCGAAACAAGATCTGACCTGGCGCGACAAATTCACTGCATTCCAGATTACGCCAGAGGTAATGAAGAGAGTTTCGAAGGGGCGAGAAACGATATTCCTGCACGACCTGCCTGCGATGCGCGACTGCGAGGTAGTCGATGAAGTGCTGGACGGTCCGCAGAGCATAGCATTCAGACAGGCTTATCATAAGCAGAGCAGTGCAATGGCGATTCTGGAGTGGTGCACTACGTCGCGATAATAGTAAATGCTCATCGAAAACCACGGACTCTCCGACGATGATCGCAATTTCCGTTTGGCCTTCGAGACCTGCGCTGTCGTGCCCGCGCAATTCAATCACGAGGCTCACGTGCGGATTGCGTATGTCTATCTCGTCGAGTCCGATGTTGAGCAGGCCGCCGAGCGAATGCGCGAAGCACTTCTGAATTTTATCGAACGCAACGGCATACCACGCGCCAAGTTCCACGAGACAATGACTCGCGCGTGGATACTCGCCGTTCGGCATTTCATGAATAAGTCAACGAGCGATTCCTTTACGGACTTCATTGCCGGGAATCAGGTGTTGCTCGAAAGTAAGATAATGCTCACTGACTATTCAGCGAGTGTTCTGTTCTCATCGGACGCTCGCGAATCATTCGTGGAACCTGACCTCGACCCTATCCCACAGCACGGCAAGTAGCCGCCTCCAACCGACACTTTCGGACCTTCCATACCCAGCAGATCAAGACATAGCAGCGCACGATGCAGAACTCATCGTCGCACTCTGTATCCTTTCGGCGATAATCTGAGACCCACCACTCGAATCGCGGTTGAGCAGTTAGTATCCGAAAGTAAGACCGCAATTGCGCGATGATGCGATCCAACGAACCGGGTTGACTTGCGATCTTCTTCGCATGCGTGTGTAGTTGGATAACTGAGCAGCTCAGCCCGATGCGAGACAATGATGGAATTGGAACTCGTGCCACTACTCGTTACAAGCACCTTCGGCTCGAAACCTTGCGATCAGTCCAGCTAATAGTCCACGCGTCGACGAAATCGGGATTGATGAAAGCACGAGAACCTGCCCGAATCCTGGTTGCCATCGGCAACAATCAAAGCAAGGGCTATCACCTGGAGTTCAAAGGGCGATGGCTGCCCTAATCATTTTATGGCCGGATGTGAGAGGAATGACCTGCGCTTCTTCGGCGGACTTGCGATCGACGAGACTGCGAAGATAATGGATATGTCCCCTGCGACCGTCGAGGCACTGATTTAGACATCGGCAACCTCAATAGATTCTCTTCGCCTGTCGGCCGCTTCAATCTGCCCGGAAGCCCGGCGCAACTTTTTAGTGCCTCTTTGCGGCTCTTACCTCCGACGCTCCGGCGCTGTATGCTCCGACCCGAGCAGCACTGCAGAGGTGAAATAGCAATGAATCGAGAAAGAACGATGAGCTCGGATTATATGAACTGGGCTAAGACAAGCTCTCAAGCACGGTTCAACCTCGCCACGAGCGGACTTGCCTCTTGTTCGCTCGCGGACCTGAACGCGACTATCGGCGATCTCGAAATCAACGGAGTTAATCCATATGGCTACGAACCGCTCATGCGTGAATTGGCCAGGAAAAGCAATACTACGCCGGAATGTATTGTGACTGCCGTGGGAGCTTCGTTCGCAAATCACCTTGCCATGGCCGCGCTTGTCGAGCCGGGAGACGAAGTTCTGATCGAGCATCCGGGCTATGAGTTGATCTTGTCGCTCGCTCACTATCTCGGCTGCAACGTGAAGCGGTTCCATCGCCGGTTCGAAACGGGCTTCAAGCTGGACCCGGCCGACGTGGAATCCAACGTTACATCGCGCACGCGGTTGATTGTGTTGACTAATCTTCACAATCCGACTGGCGTCTTGACCGACGAAAACACGCTTAAACAAATAAGAGAAATCGCGCTCAGAGTGGGTGCCCGCATCCTCGTTGATGAAGTCTATCTCGAGATGCTTTACGTCGAGGGCGGCGGCCGCGAACTAGAAGAAGGCGTATCTGTTCCACACTGTTTCGCGCTCGGGCCGGAGTTCGTTGTAACTACGAGCCTCACGAAAGCATATGGCCTTAGCGGAATTCGCTGTGGGTGGATTCTGGCCAGTCCGGAGCTCGCATCAAAGATGTGGCTCCTGAATGATCTATTCGGCGCGACTCCGGTGCATCCGGGCGAACTGCTGAGCGTGCTCGCGCTTCGGCAGCTCGATAAGATCAGCGCGCGGGCAAGAGCGCTCCTCAAGACGAATCGACAGGTGCTTCTCGAGTTTCTGGATTCTCGAGACGATCTTGAAACGGTGCGGCCGGAGTTCGGCACAGTCGTGTTCCCTCGACTACGCCGCGGCGCGGTGGAAACACTTTGCTCGTTGTTGAGAGACAAATACGATACGACTGTTGTACCGGGACGGTTCTTCGAGATGCCGAATCAATTTCGCATCGGCATCGGGTGTGATTCTGAGATGTTGGCAGCGGGTCTGAATCGCCTGGGACAAGCGCTCGATGAAATGACAAATGACAAATGATTATATGATATTGACACGGTAGCAGTCGGGCCGTACCATCGGAAATAGAGGACTGCCGCTTCTACAATCCCCCGCCTCCTTTAAAATCTGTCGTGATATCAGTGCAGGTCCTTAAACGTGTAGCACAGGTTGCTCCTGATTCCGCTTCTGCATCGCGCGCAGCGCCGTCTTAGCTGCTTCCAGCTCCCTCCCCACACCTGATCGGGCCTCCAAGGAGTTCAAAATGGTCATCGGCGGCGCCCGGCCTATTCTATCCGTCATCTTTTTCGGAATATTCTTCTCAATTCCGATCTTTGCACAGCAAAGCTCCGCTCCAATCGACTATCATCTCAACAATTTCAACAATCTCAACAATGGACTTCGCGGGGGGCCTCGCGGGGCTTACTGGCTGCAAGTAGCGGCCTTTGGTGACTGGTCTTCGGCGACCAGATACGCAGCCGAGTTGAGCGCGGCCGGTGAGACCCCGGTCTGGGGCGCCGTCGACATACCCGGACTCGGTCGCTGGATTAGAGTCTTTGTCGGATCATTCGATAATCAAGCCGAGGCGCGCCGCTATGCCCAGTCGCTTATTAAGCGTCGCCTTATCTCGAGCTTTCTTGTGAGGCCGATATCGGAACTGGAAAAACTTGAATCGCCTCGCAACCCTGCTCGAGAAAATCTCGCGCGGAGAGGCGTTTCGGACTTTGAGAAAGAGAGGCGCACAGAGCCATCCGCCCCGACCGCATCTTTCGTCGATCCGGTGCAATTGCGCATACAGATTCGTCACGAGGTAGAGACATCGGCCGCGCTGGTTTCTAAGCCGTTGCCGCCGGCTTCCGGCATTGACCTGGCGCTGCTGACACGGATTGATCCAAGACCGCTCCGGGCGAGTGATCCGGTACAAATGGCGCTGGCAGCCGTTTTGGAGCTTCCGCGTGGAGCCGGCGGCGGGTTGAAATTGACCGGCGATGTGGAGGAGGGAATTGGGCGCCTCCGATGGATGGTCGGGAGCGACAATGCGTCTCTGGTTTCAATCGATGAAAACGGAATGGTTGGCATCGACCTGAGCTCGCTCGCGAATAGATTAGCCGGCAATCGCCGCGATGCCGGTACTACCGCCCTGCTCTTATCCAATGCGATAGCACTGAACGAGGGTCTCAGGTTGCTGGTTCAGCTTACATGCGGACCCGATATGTACCAGCTTCACATCGGTTCGTCCATAAATCTCAACGGCGGCAACATCGCGGTCTCGGGAACTATTAATCTCGACAACAACTACGACCGCCGGATAAACCCAAGCCGCCAGGACGGCAGGAAGCTTCCTTCCGAACGGCCTGCCGAAGGGTTTGATTCGCTTGTAGTGATCAACCCCTCCGCAAGATGGTTCAATCTCGAATCGAACCGGCTTGTGTCGCCGGGCGCGATCGCCTTTCACGAACTGGCCGAGGCTTACGCCAAGGTTCATCTCCATCTCCAGTATCTTCCTTCGGCCGCCGGCGCGGGCGCGCATGCAACAGCCGTCGCTCGAGAGTTGAAGCTCAGGTCGGAACGATGGGATTCCGATATCGTGGTCAGCGCTGGACTCAATCGAGTATTCAAGTCCGAACGTGACGTGTATCGATACTTATCGCAAGCGCGCGCCGACGCGGGTCAGTAAGCGCAGTCAAATCGGCGCATATTCTGAATTCAGCTTCTCTTCGAGAGAACGCTTCACCTGCGCCCATTCCGAATCGATGATGCTGAACCATACCGAATGACGTATGCGTCCAGTAGACGTCACCATATGATTTCTAAAAATCCCCTCTTCCTTCGCTCCAATCCTCAGAATCGCGTTTCTGGATTGCTCGTTGAGCGAATCGGTTTTGAACTCGACTCTATTTGCTTGAAGCGTTTCGAACGCATGACGAAGCATCAGGTACTTGGCCTCCGTGTTCGCGGGAGTGCGCTGCCACGGCCTGGAAATCCACGTCCAGCCGATCTCGAGACGTTTGTTTATTGTATCGATGGCGCCGAAGCGCGTGCTTCCAATCGCTAATCCGCTTGCCGCATCGATCGTCGCGAACGGCAGCGCCGTGCCGGCTGCCTGCAGCCGCAGCGCATCCTCGATGTAATCTCTCATTTGCTCCGGAGTGGAAACATTAGTAGGGATCCAGGTCCACAGATCCGGATCCAGCCCGACTTCCGACAACCGAGCATGATGCCCCTGTGAAAGCGGCTCCAGCCGGACGTAATTGCCTTGCAGAGTCGTGGGTTCGATGATCATTAGCGTTTTTCAGCAACCTTCCTGTCGTAGGTAAAATGCAGTACTGGCCGTGAATGCGAGTATAGCAAGAAGCCGTCATCTTCCCAGCCTCATTGCAATTTGTGATAATGACCGGAATGTCGTGCACCGATTCACCTGCCGCGGCGGTAGCAAAACTGAGCAGTGCATTCCTGGACGCACATAGAAGCGCCGGCTGCTATAAACGTGAATTGATCGACGAGATCGCCGCGCTTTCGTTGTCACGCTATGAAAATGAAGCGCTAACGGCTACGAGAGCTCTCTTCACTTCATTGATCGAGCCCCTAGCGGATTCGTTCGAGCCCGCTTCAGTGGGCCTCTACAATCGAATATTCGCGCAGCTTTCGGCGGCGTGTATGCGGCGGGAAAGCGAGTTTGCAAACCAGCTTAGGAGCTTCGGTGTCGGAACCGAAGAGCTTTTGTTCAAGCGCGCGGAAGAGTTGCGCGCCGCAGTTCATTCGGCGCCGAGCAGGAGATCGAGCCTGCATCGTGTCGAGAGAGTCCTTGTATTGTCGCGTGTCACGATTGGCGCCGATGTCGCGGTAACAAGCGTCATCGTCGAGAGACTGAAACAAGAACTTCCGGAGGCTGAGATCGTCATCGTCGGCGGCGGCAAACTTGCCGAACTGTTTGGCGGAGACAGGCGATTTAGATTCAAGGAGGCGGCTTATCAAAGGTCGGGCTCGCTTCGACACCGGTTGTTGTCGTGGCTTGAGCTGCTAAAGGCAATTCGAGAGATGAGCCGCGAGCTTGATGAGTTCGCGATCATTGATCCCGACAGCAGGCTGACGCAACTCGGCGTTTTTCCTCTAAACCCTGCCTCTCACAGTGATCGCTGCTTGTTCTTTCCGAGCCGTGAATTCAGAAGCGAGACGTCTGAATGCCTTGCGGCGCTTGCCGCGGAATGGAGCGGCGCGCTCTTCGGAAGCGAGCGACGGGTTACGCCCACACTGGCATTGAAGAAAGCCGACGTCCAGATCGGAGCAGATCTGGCAAGCAGACTTCGAAATCAGGGCGCGCACCACATAGCGACCATGAACTTCGGTCTCGGGGGAAACACGGCCAAGCAGCTAAGCGAGTCTTTTGAGCAATCGCTCGTAGCGGCGCTATTAGCTAACGGTGCGACCGTGATTCTGGATAAAGGCGCGGGTGAAGAAGAAGCTCGCCGCGTCGATAGGCTTCTAGAACGTTTGCGCGGCGAATGGGCTCGTTCCAGTTCGCTTTGTATACTCGAGTTGGACGAAGAGAAAATGCGCGAGGCGCTTTCGGCGCCCGGCGTTCAGCCTAATCTGGTCGTATGGAGCGGAAGAGTGGGACTGCTTTCAGCAATCATTGCGGCCGGCGATTCATATCTGGGGTACGATTCAGCGGGGCAGCACATAGCCGCGGCGCTGGGAGTGCCTTGCATCGACATTTTTTCTGGAACGCCATCTCCGCGTTTTATCGAAAGGTGGACGCCGCACGGATCGAATAAGGTTAATGTCGTCGCGGCACAGGAGTTCACGTCTGAAAAGCATGTTCTAGCTAGGGTGCTTAATGTCTGGCACAAACTTGCTGATTGAGAGTCATAGGCCACGCCATTCACGGCGAATTCCGCGTACGACCTGAATAACAGCCTCATCAAAGCCGCCTGTATATTCCGTTCAATTCGATTGGGCGGCCGCCGCTGCGAAAGAGACTCATATCAAGATCGACGGCTTCTTCCACCAGCGCTCTTCTTCGGGCAGCCGTAAATCGTAGTTACTGGAGTAAGAGGGACTGAGCAACTTCCAGACTATGCAATTGTGCTTGGTGACGTCGATGGGCGCGAAGCGACGCAATATGCTGGGCTCGATCGCTTCACAACAGAGTCTGGCTCCGGCTGATATAACGACTGCCAGTTTGGAATCGCGCTGACAGTCACAGTCCGCCACGGGACCGAACCCGAGTCGCAATTGAGCAGGAGCGGCCGCGAGCCGGCGGCATCTTCTATTGTCAGGGTGTTTCTTCAGAAAGATACAAGCTGCCTCAATTCGCTGATCGACCGGGTTGTCGATGCCGTCGGGCCGACGTTTATTTGTTATTCCCGGCGAGCGCTCTCATTGCTTCAATTTATTTGCAGCCTTCTTTTGTATGCTTGATGACGACCGAAGCTAGAGTGTTCTCCTTGGTCAACAGCAGCCCATCAGAGACATCCTGCAAATAAAAGGTCTGTCCATCGGCAACCCAGTCGCCGGTCGGCCAGGCGCCGCTGAGCGTGCTTCCGAACAGAGGCCCGTCAGGGCTTCCAATTCTGATCTCGATGTTCTTCGCGCCTGTCGCTTCCCAGGTGATGGTGGTCTTACCCGCGTTGCCGGTGCAGACCTGAACGGGATTCGGATTCGCTCGAATACTGCCTCTCCGCGCGGCTGCGGGAACCGGCTTATTTGCGCCTGTGTTCGCGGGAGCGCCGCTCTTCTTATCGTCCGAGCAGGAACAGAGCAGCAGAAGGATCAGCGCAAGGGTTAGGACTATTGGATTTCGGGTCGTTTGAGTTTTTGTCATAGGGCTCCTTGGTATTCGTCTCCTGGGAAATACACATAAACAGGCCGCTTCATTGCGTATGTGATCATTTCTTCGCAAGCCTGCAGGAAAAAAGCTCCGTGTTAAAAATGCCTTCGCCGGGATAATCCCGCTTTGTATATTCGACGTTGAATCCTAACTGCGTTAACTCATCATCGAGGTCGGTTCCATAGGAGCGATAGCTCAATGCCCTGCCGTCTTCCGAGTTGGCGTCGCCATGATATTCCTTCTCGGTGAGAAATATGTCGGTCGACGGATTCGAAGGATGAATTACTGCAACTCGGAAAAAAGTATCGTATCGATCCCGAAAATGAGGAACGGTGAACAGATAAAAGCCCCCAGGTTTTAGAACACGGCTTATTTCCCTGTGCGCGTTTGAATCCAATCTAACGTGCTCCATTACGTCGCTGGTGACGATGATATCAAATGTATTATCGGGAAAGGTCAGCTTCTCAAGATTCTGGTTGACCAGCTTATCGCCGAGCTTTTTGCCGAGCTTTTCATTCGGTCTGAATATGGAGGTGGTAAGGTCGATCCAGGGCGCCTTTGAAAGCATCTCCGGTATGGGGTACGCGTTCATCTCGAACCTGAATGTCGGCTGAGTGTCATATATCTCCAGGCGGGAGGTGTTTGCCATACGTTCCAGATCGGCGATGCTTGCGGCGGCGACTCCGGACAGTTCCTTGATGGCGCGAAGTATTCCGCGAGCAATCGACCTATAGCGGCTGGTCGTAAGACAATATCCACAGGTGAGCGATTCCCGGTACATCGCAGCGCTCTCATAAAAGAACGCGGCTTCATTCCCGCATATATTACACCGTCCCAAATGGTGAGACATTCCGCGGAATTTATTTGCGTTCTCGGCGCTGGTTAATGGAGCCCGTCCGGCGCTAAAAACGGATTTCTTTCCATTCACCGCAATCGCGCCGGATTGAATCTCGGATGAGCCGATCCTGGATATATGGCTCGCGATGGCTCCGCCTGATTCCGATCTTGTCGTTGTCTTTCTGCCAAGCACGCGCCAGAACGAGATGCCGTAGTTCAAACAAAACTCGCGCCTTTCAGCATCGGTTGAACAGGGCGTCGACTCCAACGCATTGAGATATACGGCAAGCTGCTGTTGAACTTTCGGGCGAACCGAAAGGGGCACACCTTTCAAACTCTCCATCGCCTCTGCGCGCAACCCGACGGCTATTTCGCGGACCGTTTCTATCCCATGGTTAGTCAAGTCGTCTTCGATAATGGTCATTGCGAGACCGGCAGCTTCAAACATTTTCTGATATTCATCGAGCCGGAAATAGTGTCGAACGGTGTACGGAATTCCCGGGGCATGATTCGCGTAATATTCGGCAGCCTCCGGATAATCAAGCAACGTGATGCCGAATAGCTGATAGTGCCCGTCTTTTTGCACGTGCCCCGGATGATAGCGGTTTGGTATCTCGAAGTATGCAATACCTCCGGCCTTGAGCATATCCGAGACGTTGAAGAGCGTCGCCCGCGGATCGTCAACGTGCTCGATAACATCATTGCAGGTGATAATATCGAACGAATCACGAAGCTCGGACAGCTCTTCCGAGCGAGTCGCGTCCCTTAGCTCGATGGGTGCATCGATCGAGTTGTCCGCGAGATTATGCCTGGCGAGCGCGAGAAGCTGCCGGTCTATATCGATTCCACTGACGGTTGCGCCCAGCTCAGCGAACGCCACCAGAAATCCACCGAACGCGCAGCCCACATCGAGGTAGTTCTTGCCTCTAATTTCGGAATATCGGCCCAGCAGTTTTGTGACATTTCTGCCGCGCTCGTTGCAGGTAATCGCAAATTCAAACACCATTGGAAGACACGGATCTGAAACTATTCCCGCAAGGTGTTTGCATAGAGCGTTGAAAAAGCTCGAATTTCGCGGGTTCCGGAAGCCGGCAAAGCGGCGCGCAATCTCCCGGGCCGGTTCTGTGCCGCTTTCAATCTCACTAGTATTGCCGTTGCTCACGATCGCTTTGTCGGCGGAGACGCGATGGCCGGCGCCTTCTTTTTCAGCCGACGAAAGGGCTGCCAGTACGTCCTTTACTCTCTTATCCCATGAATTCGCTCGAGCGATTTGTTGAAAACTCGCGCGGCTTTCCACGTCACCGCGTTCTCTCGCCGCATCCAACGCGCGAGAGAACTCATCCGCATTCGCCGCAATCAGTACTTCGGGGAAGCGCTGGCATTCAGGCATGGGAGTCGTGATGACCGGCTTGCCTCCAGCGAGATATTCATACAGTTTGAGCGGCGAGGTCGAAAGAGTGATGTCGTTGATGGCGAATGGAATCGTCGCGACGTCGAACAGAGCAAGATACCCCGGCAGAGTCTTGTACTCGCGCGGACCAATCCATTTGACATTCGGCAATCCGAGAATACGACTCTTGACCAGACTCTGATCAAGCATTTGCCCGATCAGCAAAAAGTTCCAATCGGTCCTCGCGATCGCCACTGCCGCGAGGAGTTCGTAATCGAACCAGTGCGCGAACGCGCCGTAGTAACCCGCTACAGGTTTTCCTTCCCGCAGGAGCTCAAGCAACGCGGGATCGTCGACCGTTGATTCATGTTCCGCGAAGTGCGAGTAGTCGACCCCGTTAGGCAGATACAAGGCGTCGGGGCGAATAGCAACGGCCTGCTCGTGCAATCGTGAAGCCACGCTGGCAACAACGGCGGCTCGCTCGATGGCGCGCTCGTGATTCGCCTGCAGGAAGCTCGAGTCGTATGGGAAGACCTGTAGATCATCGATCCAGTCGTAAATTATTCTCGCGGACTCGGGATACTGATCGATGCGATCGAAGTTATATGGGAACGTCCACAGGATCGCCCCTTCGATCTGAGCCAGAGTCTCCGGCCAGCCTTTGAATAGGAATAAATTGTCCTGAATCTCCTTAAATCCGCTGAAGCCCTCGTTGACATTGCTGCAATCGAAGATGGAAACATATCCGCTGCGAGCAAACGCCTGCGCCAGATGGTGCGGTCGCTGGAACAGAGTTATATTCCAGCCGATCGATGGCAGAAAGATTACGGCGCCTTTGGCGGCTTCGACACGGGCTATGACTTCGCTGAGATCCACCTGATCGCCCGCCTGAGCTTCCGATTCCGGTAGAGGAGCCGCGGGATCGGGAAGCGCGCCAACTCCGGCCCACTTGGATTCGTATTTCTTTTTGTTCTCGTGATAGATCTCCAGATACCGATCTTCGCCGAGCAGGATGAATGAAGCGCGCTGCCAGTGATGAATAAAGGAATCGTGCGCGCAGCGAAGCTCATAGCCTCGGCTCCGAATTCTCCTGCAATAGTCATCGTCTTCGAACATTCCGATCCCGAACCGCTCGTCGAGAAAACCAACTTCTTCGAATACCTGCCGTCTCATCGCGACACAAAACATGGCGAGCATGTTTATTGGAACAACTCTTCCGTCATTCTCGCGCGTATACTGGGCTGCCCAGGCCTCGATCTCATTCGCGTTTGTATAGCCGACAGCTATTTTCGCGTCGTTCGCGATGGCGTTCGTGACCGGACCAATGAGACCGATTCTATGATCCTCTTCAAGGTGCCTGATCAAAGTCGATAGCCAGCCCCGCGTCGGAATTGTGTCGTTGTTCAGAAGAACGAGGTATTCACCGGTCGCTTTTGCCAGGCCCGCGTTGTTCGCGGCGGCGAATCCGAGATTGGACTCATTCAGCAGGACCGTCATGTTCGGATACGAGATTTCCGCTTCCTTGAGATATTCAGGAGTGCCGTCGGTCGAGCCGTTGTCGACAACGATCACTTCGAAGTTGGGCCACTCGGTTTTAGCGTAGAGATTCTCGATGCAAAGCCGATTCAGACTGAGATTGTTAAAGGTCACGATGATGATCGATGCCCTCGGGAAGAGATCGTGGACGGCGGGAGCCAGGACTTCGAATCGCGCCTCCCAGGTTTCTTGCCTGGCGAACTGCCGGCGGCTTGTCACGGCTTCATCATTGTCCTCATCGATCGCGGCGGCTATCTCGCGCTCGAACTCCTGGGATGTTTCGGCCAGCCTTATGAGCGGAGCCATTTGGACGATCTCGGGCAGCGGCACGGCAACAACGGGCCGTCCCGCGGCGAGTATTTCATACACCTTGACCGGGTTCGTCGCTTCGGTTAGAGGGATTCGCCGAAACGGCACGATAAGGACGTCGAACGTTTGGATCAGCGAGGGAAGATCTGAATAAGGTTTTTCTCCGGTCAGAGAAATGTTCGGAATTTTCGACAGCCTGCGTATGTCGGCGGTGAAAGTGGAGCCAACCAGAATGAAGTCCCAATCCGGCCGTTTCTCCGCCAGATCGGCAACCAGGTCCGAATCGAACCAATCCGCAATAGCGCCATAATATCCTATGACCGGCCTCTGACCTTTCGCGGGAGCGCCGACCGCGGCGAAGTGTTCATAGTCACAAGCGTTTCGAATGAGGAGCGGATTAGAGCCGTGCTGCTGCGCCCAATCCATCAGGAAGGTCGAAGACGCGACAACGACGTCGGCCGACCGAATGAGGTCCAACTCCTGACCCACCATACCCTGATCGTTTGTGGAAAAACCGGCGTGATGATCCATGCAATCATAAATCACCGGCCACCCAAATGCGGCTCGAGCCCTCTGTGCCAGAGGCCACCAGAACGGCAACTGCACAAATGCCGCTGTCGCCCCAAGTGAGAGCTCAAGGCGAAGAGCGTTCAGAGATTGAAACAGCGATTGCTCGTCGGCTCCGCTCAGGCTGCCTTGATACACGTTGATTGGGAGCCCTGCGAGTGAGACTTCGAATACGCGAGGCGCCTTTTCCGTAAGAACGAAGGGCGGACCTTGCTGCCTGAGGTTTTGAGATATGTAAAACACTCTGTGCCCGGCGCGCGCGAACTGCATCATCAGTTGCTGCGGACGTTGAAATCGAAAATCCCACTCGATAATTGGAAAGCAGATGATGTCATAACCCTTGTTTATTTCAATCGCCTGCTGTGATTCAAGCTTCGACTCGACGGTGATTGGCAAAGCATCTTCGCGAGACCCACCCTGCCGGCTGCTCTCATTATTATTCCTGAACAGACTTAGCGCAGGGAGCAAGTATCGATGCTTGATGCGTCCGTAACGGACCAGAAATCTCCAGCCGCGTGAGCGTTTGATCTCATCCAACTCTGCCGCGACGATCTTTCGCGTCCGTTCACTCTCGGCCGCATCGTACGTGAGTTTATTAATGAGAGAATCTTTCTCCGCTATTCGAGAGGACACGGTTCTTAATAATTCTTCTTTGGCGTCTAAGTGGCTCGATGCTCTTTTCAAGCGGCTATCGAGAGCGCGCACCGTCTTTTCAAATGTTCTAAGCGCTTCCTCTTTCTTGATAAGCGAAGCGGAGAGATCGAGTCTTAGACGCTCCCGTTCGGCGAGCGCGGTCGCGAGCGACTTCTCCCTTTTCTCGGCAGCAGAGACTATTGCCAGGAGTTCTTCGTCCTTACCGGCGACTTCCGCCGCGAGGAGACCAAGCTGTTCGGGCTGCGCAGCGTCGGATACTTGGCGAATGTGAGTTCCATTTGCGGCGGATTCATCGCTCGTTCTCGCAATCAGATATTCCCTGGAGCCGTATCCGACGAGGATCTGCTTTCCTGGCCAGCGAACCGGGTCAACATCAATTTCCTTCGCGAAGATTCGCCTGAAGCCGGCGATCTCGCCAGGGAAGGAATACTGGGTGAATCTTGTTACGTGATGTTCATGCAGCGGCAACGTCTCACGCAGAGGAACGAGAAGAGCATAAAACATTCGGCAGAAGCGCAAGTGCCGCTCGATGACTTTCAGCGGATGAGGAAAATGTTCGAGACAATTCGATGTGACTATTACGTCGAGGCCGTCAGGTATTTCATCATTAATAAGAAGGAACTCGTTAGCGGGGAAACGGGCTTTCGCCTCGCGAAGGGCGGCGCTGGAACGATCTCCTCCGATAACCTGGCATTTCGGGAATGCCTTCTGTAGAGCATCGACTCCTTCACCAAACGCGCAGCCCCAATCAAGAATCCTCGCCTGGGTAGATCTTAGATAGGCGACTTCAGACTCGGGTAATTCGGAAATGAGTCGTTCCATGAAATGGCGAGTCTGTTCGCTTCCTTCGTTGGCCTCCCATTCCGAGGCAAAATACTCCTCCCACCACTCTCGCGAGTTCACCGGATAATTGGAGCAACTATCATCCATCCTGCTTCCTTAATTCTTGTCTGACGGACAAAATACAAAATCGCCTGACTCCGACCAGCCACAGCAAGCAGCAAAGACTATTATCTGGCAGGCGCCAATGCAAGCTTCACTTTATCGGCGCGTCACGCACCTCAACGGCGCACCAGCCGGAGCAGCGATGAACAATTATGTGAGGGAAGCGCGCGAGAGATTCTTGTCCGCTGACGATTGACGCAGTGATTAACGAAGATGGCGAAGTCCAACTCCTTGAGCCCGTAAAGCTGCCGGCCGGTCGGCGGGCTCTGGTAACCATATTGGAAGAATCCGCAACAATTACCGAAACCGCGTTAATGAGCGAACTCGCACCTGGGAAGACTGGAACAAACCGGAGGAGGATGCTGCGTGGCCACACCTACAACAGGTGCGGCGCCCTTTCTCTGACCTCTCGCAAACTCAAGGTCTACTTGTGAAGATGAGTTACTCTCGGCGCTTCCGTAAAACTTAATTAGGCGACCTCAACTGAGAGCCAACCCGCACCAAGAACTTTGGTCCCCAAACAAGGATAAGCTCGATAACGGAATGAAGCCTGAGCTCACAAGTGAGTAGGCGCTACATCTTCGGTGATGTAGGCCTCGATCACATCGCCTATCTTCAAATCCTGGAATCGTTCGACGCTAATTCCGCATTCGAAGCCCTGCTTGACCTCGCTCACATCGTCTTTGAACCGGCGCAATGAATCAATGCGCCCCTCGAATACGACTGCGTTGTCGCGCAGAATACGCGCCGTCGTGCGTTTGATCGATCCGTCGAGCACCTGACAGCCTGCGATTGTTCCAATGCGCGGAACCTTGAAGATCTGGCGTACTTCGGCGCGGCCGGTTATCACTTCGCGCTTGGTAGCATCGAGCAGACCGAGCATCGCGCTGCGAATCTCTTCTTCGACCTTATAGATGATGGTGTGAAGGCGAATGTCGATGTCTTCGATTTCCGCTATCTCGCGCGCACGCGCCTCGGGCCTGACGTTGAAGCCGATGATGATCGCCGCGCGATTCATGTCTTTTGATGACGCGGCGGCAAGCATGACGTCGGACTCGGTGATTGCGCCGACCCCGGAGCGGATTATTCGGACTTTGACTCGTTCAGTAGAGAGCTTGTTCAATACGTCGCGCACGGCTTCGACCGATCCCTGAACGTCGCCCTTGAGAATCACCAGCAGTTCCTTGATCTGGCTCTTGTCCGCGAAGAGCTGTTCGAGACTCCGGGCGGAGGTTCTCGCGATTGCGGCCTGGCGAGCCTGCATTTGGCGCTGAGCTGCGATGTGCTGCGCTTGACTAGGATCCTTGACTACTTGTATCTGATCGCCTGCCGCCGGGACTCCCTGTAATCCCAAGACTTCAACCGGGGTTGAAGGACCGCTTTCGTCGATCGGCTTTCCTCTATCGTCGAGCATGGCGCGAACGCGTCCGAACACCTGACCGGCGATAAACGAATCCCCCACTTTTAACTTGCCTTGCTGAACGAGCACGGTAGCAACCGGGCCCCGGCCGCGATCGAGCTTGGCTTCAAGCACGACTCCCGATGCCAGTCGATCCGGATTGCCTTTGAGATCCAGGAGGTCGGCGGTAAGCAGTATCATTTCGAGAAGCGCGTCAATGTTCTGGCGCTTCTTGGCGGATATCTCGACGATAACGACGTCGCCGCCCCAGCCGTCCCACAGCAGTCCGCGATCCGCGAGCTCCTGTTTGACTCGATCAGGCTGCGCGTCGGGTTTGTCTATTTTGTTTATCGCAACGAGGATCGGAACTTCAGCAGCGCGAGAATGGTCTATAGCTTCGAGAGTCTGCGGCATGACGCCGTCGTCCGCGGCCACGACTAAGACCACAATGTCCGTGACTCTCGCGCCTCGCGCGCGCATCATTGTAAATGCCTCGTGACCCGGCGTATCCAGGAATACGATGCGGCGCAGTTGTTCGGGTTTATCGGGATCCGAAACGTTCACGGAATAGGCGCCTATGTGCTGAGTTATTCCTCCCGCCTCTCCTTCCGCAACACGGGTCTCGCGGATTGCGTCAAGAAGCGAGGTTTTGCCGTGATCGACGTGGCCCATCACGGTAACCACAGGCGCGCGACTGACCAGCCCTTCTTCGCCCGATTCGATGATCTTCTCTTCTTCGATATCGGTGATCATCTCCTCGAACGGTACAAACGATACATCGCAGCCGAATTCGCGGCCGATCTGGCTCGCTATCTCAGGATTGACTGTCTGGTTTATCGTCGCCATCACGCCGCGTTGCAGCATCATCTGGACAATGTCTTTTGGTTTCACATCGAGGCGTTCAGAGAGGTCCTTAACGGTTGCACCTTCTATGAGCCTCACAGGCTTGAATTCGGTGAAAACGGGCTTAACCTTGGGATGAACGACGCCCGGACCCTGATGATGGCGCGGAGTATCGACGTGTCTCCCGTCGTCGCGGCCGGGCTCCCCGGCTCGTTTGCCCCGACGTGTTCTGCGACGCGGCCGCCCGGTGTCTTCCGGAATATAGACGGTCCTCGACGGCGGCTTGGGAGCAGAAACTCCCGTTTCAGCCGCGCCCGTTCTTGCCTGGGAGAGACTTGCACTGACGGCGGAGCTGGTAATGCCGGGCTGAGGCTTGAGCACGCGCACCTGAACTCGCGGTCGAGGCGCTTCGGCGGCCGGCATTCGCGGAGCAGATGACGGTGTTTGAGTGGGAGGAGCGGGGCTTTGAGCCGGCGGAGCTGGAGCCTCCTCGACAGCGGATGCCGCTTCTACTCCTGAGACCGGTCGCTCAACCAGTGGAGGAGCGGCTCTCAACTTTATGACCTTAGGCCTGGGCGGCTCGATTCTTGATTGAACCGCTTCGAGGGCGGGTCGTGTTTCTTGAGCAGCCGGAGAAGCCCGCTCAACCTGCATCTCCTCGGCGGTTGCAGCGGCCTCAGATTCGGCCGATTGCGCAACCTTTTGGGTCTTGACCAGGCGGGGCCCGACTGCCGGAGCGATTTTCTTCGGGAAGTACTTGGTTCGAATGCGCTCGGCGACTTCCATCGGAACAGTGTTAGAGGGCACGCTTACGTCGATGCCCTCACGCCGCGCATCGTCCATCACTTTCTTGTTGTCTAGCTTGAGCTCCTTAGCCAGATCGTAAATTCTTATCTTTTGAACTGCCATATTGATCCAAGTACCGTTACCGAGCTGCTCCTGAGCCATTGACCCGCGGCCTGTTAAACCGCCGCACTATTTCTCTTCGCTGCCGTCGGAATCTTTCGCTCCGGCATCGCTTTCGCCTTGTTCCTTATCTTCGGCGCCGTCATCTTCGGCGCCGTCGCTTTCTTCGTCGTGTTCATCCGGCGCCTCGGCGGTCTGAGTGTCGCTTTCGAACGTTTCACCTGCCTCAAAAGCAGCCGACGTGCCATCCGACTCCACCTCCGCATCAGCCTCTGATGGTGCTTCCGACGCCATAGATGCTTCGTGCGCGGCCGTTTCTGTTTGAACCTGGGCTTCGTGCGCGGCGCGCGCTTCACGGGCGTGTTTCTGAGCGAGAAGCCGCTTGGCTTTTTCAAGTATTGTAGTGGCTTCGTCGAGACTTATGTCAATGGCGTCGACGATTTCGTCTATCGATGTGGACGCGAGTTGCTCGATGTTCTCGATGCCGCGTTCCTTCAGGCGCTCCGCGGTTATCTGATCGAGCGCAAGGCTCTCGCGAATATCGGTCAGAGTCGCTTCGCTCCCGGCCATCACGGCTTCGAGCTGGGCAGCCGCGGCGCGAGCAGCTTCTTCGGCGCTCCTGATATCGACATGCCAGCCGACCAGCTTGGCGGCCAGCCTGACGTTTTGTCCTTTCTTGCCGATTGCGAGCGATAGCTGATCTTCGGGCACGGTAACGGTCAGGCGCTTATCTTCAAAGCTGTTGATTTCGACCTTTGATACCTTAGCGGGTGACAGTGCATTAGCGGCGAATACGGCCGGATCCTCGCTCCATTCGATAATGTCTATTCGCTCGCCGCGAAGCTCCCTGATGATCGCCTGGACTCGCGATCCCTTCATGCCGACGCAGGCTCCAACGGGATCGACATCGCGCTCAGTCGAGATTACGGCAATCTTAGCGCGGTCGCCGGGCTCGCGCACTACTGCTTTGATTTGAACCGTGCCGTCATAGATTTCGGGCACTTCCATTTCAAACAGGCGCTTTAGCAACTCGGGAGACGTTCGCGAGACCTCGACTTGCGGCCCTTTGGCTTCTTTGGAAACGGAGTGAATTACGACGCGAACTCGCTCGCCCTGGCTGAACGACTCGGCTCGGGACTGCTCTGTGCGAGGAAGAGAGGCTTCTACCTTTCCAAGATCGACGACTATGCGGCCGCCCTCGAAGCGCTTGACGAAGCCGTGCACAAGCTCTCCGAGCCGTTCGATGTATTCGTCATAGACGATATTTCGTTCGGCTTCCCGGACCTTCTGAAAAATGATTTGTTTTGCGGTTTGGGCGGCTATCCGGCCCAGTTCTTCGCGGGATTTGGGGAACTCGAGCTGATCGCCTTCTTCGGCGCCTTCCACGCCCATCTCAACGACGTCAGCAAGAGAAATTTCGATTGCCGAATCGACGACGTTTTCTACCACAGTTTTGACCGCAAACAGCTCTACGTCTCCGTTCTCGAGATTGTAGCGTGCGTGCAGGTCTTCGCCTGTTTTGAATTGCTTTCTGGCGGCCGTCACCACGGCATCTTCGATCGCGGATATGATTACTTGCGGATCGATGCCCTTCTCGCGGCTCAGAATATCAATGGTCTGCGGTATCGGACTGGTAGACATATCTTAAACTCCGGCCAATATTCGAGGCGGCTCAAGGCCGCGGGATCACTCATTAGAACTTAAACTCGATATTCGCCTTTGCCACCTTTTCGTACGGTATTTCAATCAAGCCGACGCCGTCGGCTTCCATAATAACTTTGTCGACGCTGAAGCCCTTGAGGGTCCCACGAAAGGTTCGTTGGCCCTGGATGGGTTCAATCGCCCTCAACTTAATCCTGGACCCGGCGAATCGCTCGTAATCCGCTGGTTTGTACAAACCCCGCTCGATTCCGGGTGAAGAAACCTCGAGAGTATACCGGCCGGATATCAGGTCCTCTACATCAATCAATACACCGACTTGTTTACTGACTCGCTCACAGTCGTCATGACTTATGCCGTCAGGCTTATCTATATAAATTCGCAATATGGAATTCCCCGCTGGGCCGACTTTTTCCCAGTGAACTAACTCGAGGCCCTCGCGGTTGACCACGCGCTCGATAACGACGCCTAACGGCTCCGGACCCTCTGTCGCCATACCCACTCAAGTAAAAAAGTGGGCCAAAGCCCACTCCCTCAGCAAGCCGTTTATATTAAGGCTTCGTCTGATCAAAAAGCAAGGGCAGATAAAAAGAGCAAAGAGCCCGCATTCCAATCAACTCAAACTGCACATATTATTGACAAGGCATGTGCCGTGATAGATAATCAGTCTCCGCGAACGCGAGCCCTGGCCTCCGGAAGAAAAGCCCTGATAATTGGCAGGCAAAGCCCCGTAGCAAATAGCCCTGGTATTTGGAAAGCCTCGTAATGATTTCCATTGAAATGATCTGATTGGGAGGACCTCAAGTGCAAAAGGAGTTTGAGGATCGGCTTCGCCAGCTACTCGAAGAACTGGTTCGGTCGCGCGTCGGTTCCCTTGAACAAGAAATCAGCCGCCTCCAACGCGAATTGAACGCCTCGTTCACCTCGCTTCTGGAGAGCACCGATGCCGCCACTGCTATTCCGGAATCCGATCTCTCCCTTTCGCGGATCTCGGCGGAAGTAGAAGCCCAGGTTGGACAGGCAAGCGCCGAAAGCGCAAAACTCGGTTCCGACCTCGCACTGCTGCGAGATTCGGTGGACGAAATCGGCCAGCAGCAGACCCAGGCGGAGGTCCTGAATTCGCTCGTCGAGCGAATCGCGAATTTCGCGCCGAGAGTTGTTCTCTTTGTCGTGAAGGGATCGAATGCACTTGGTTGGGCCGCGCGCGGATTTGACGATACTCTCGGCAACGCAACTATCCGCGGTCTGTCGGTGTCGCTTCAATCGGACACTATACTGCAGGCCGCGATAAACTCGCTGGAAACATGCTCCAGCGCGCCTGAACAACACACGGAAAACAATCTCATACTGAGCCGGCTTGGGGGCGGGCGGCCGGAAAGGCTGCTCGCCGCGCCGCTCAAGGTGCGCGGAAAGTCGGCCGCCGTCTTGTACGCCGACTCATCCGACCGCGCTGAAGACAGCGTCAATATTGAAGCAATCGAATTGCTCGTCAGCACAACCGGGCTCGTAGTTGAGCTGACATCGCTCCGCGCTCGCGCGGGCGAGGCTCCCGCAAAAGCGCCGGTTCAACAAACTCCCAGCGGATCGCTGCAGCCGCAGCCCGCGGCGCAGGCTCCTGCCGCCGCGCCGGCTGCGTTTAGCGGCGCAACGGGAGGACTTGGAGAAAGGCGATCCCAGCCCAGCAGCCCCATGATCGGCGGCAGCGGGCCTCTGACTCCGGCCCAGGGAAGAAAAACATCTGGAGACTTGGCCGCTCCGGCTGCATCCGATGCGGCCTGGAAAGCACCAAAAGGAAACGAGGACGAGCGGCAGCACACCGACGCGAGGCGATTTGCTCGCCTCCTTGTCAGCGAGATCAAGCTCTACAACGAGCAGAAGGTCATAGAAGGCCGCAGGAACGGAGACCTTTACGAGCGGCTAAAGGAAGACATCGACCGCAGTCGACAAATGTATGACAAGCGCATCACGGCGGGCGCGACGGGGCGGTTCGATTATTTCTACGAAGAGCTCGTCAACACGCTCGCGGAAGGTGATCCCGCGAAGCTCGGCGCGAGCTTCCCAGCTCAACAGCGTCCTTGATCGCATCCATATCTATAGCTGTATGTATTTCTTCAAACTGTTTCACTCGTCACTTTCGGGGTCGATCGCGCGACGCGGCGGGCTTTTCCTACTGGTACTCACGATTCTCTGGAGCCCATCTCCGCGATCCAATTCGACAGTCGATGCCGATTCGCAAAACAGATCAGAGCCGGGAATACAAGAGCTCAGGTCGCTGGTCTTAGCTACCAGCGGAAAACCGGGTGAACAAGACCTCGTCCGGCTGGAATCGAAATACAGGCACACCAGAACAGAGGCTCTCGCTCGCTTCCTTCGCGGCTATCTTCATCTTGGAGGAGGCGCGGGTTCCCAAGCCGCGGATGCTTTTGACGAGTCGATCATAGGCTCGGCCTCCGCTCTCGGAGACTACGCGCTCTTTTATCGAGCCGACGCTGAAGCCGCTTCGGGCGCGGCCCAGACCGCGTCGAAAGACTATGCGCGAATCGCGGATCAATACGCGGATTCGATCCTCAAACATGACGCGCTGTTAAAATCGGCGGAGATTTCTATTCAACTCGGCGATGCCAAGCGAGCCGTCGAATTGCTGCGACCGATGAGCGAGGCTTTAGATGGCGAAGCGATGTACCTTCGAGGTCTCGCAAGCGAAAAGCAGGGCGACATTTCAGCAGCGGTCAGGCTGTACCGGAGCGTCTACTATCATCGTCCAGCGACCCGATCGAGCGAACAGGTTCTTGCTCGGCTCGTAGCCTTGAAGGCTGATCCTGCGCAATTGCCGGGCTCACTGGAAGAGGAAACGGCCCGGGGGGACGCGTTTTTCGATTCGAAACTCTTTGCGGAGTCTGCCCGCGCGTATGAACACGTGATTGCATTGTTTCCGGCGGCAGCCGCGTCAAACGATGCGTTGAACCTTCGGTTGGGAATAAGCCTGCTGAACAACAAGCAGCCCTCGGGCGCTCTTCCCGCTCTTATGCGTGTCAGTGAAAGGGGTCCTGAAGCGCAAGCCGAAGCGATGTACTATCAGGTAGAAGCTTATAGACGCGCCGAACAGGCCGCGCAGGCCGCGGCGGCCACTGACAAACTGCTTGCGCGTTTTCCAAAAAGCAAGTGGGCGGAGAACGCCTTGTTCAATCTCGCAAACACATTGAACAAGCAAGGCAGAACGGCTGAGGCATCCACCAGATTCCGCCAGTTAGTTACGGCGTTTCCATCGGGAGACTATGCCCCGGAGGCGTCCTACAATCTAGGCTGGCACGCATATCAATCGCGGCAGTTTTCCGATGCCGCGCGCTTACTCGAACAGCATATTGCTCGATATAGATATCCGGCGTCTCGGTATCTGGGTGAAGCGGGGCTCTGGGCCGGTAAATCCGAGGAATACATCGGAGGAAAGGCGCGAGCGCTGGCCTTGTATGATCTGGTTGCTCAGCGCTACCGCTACGGCTATCACGGCTACATTGCAGGCCGGCGAGCAGCGGCTTTACGGGCGGCGAATCCTTCGTTAAGACCCGAAGAGCCGAGACCCGGCTCGGATCTGGAGCACGTCCGCGAGAATCTGCTGTTCGTCGACAAAGTCGTCGAGACCTGGGACGGCTCTGAATCCAAGAGAGTAGCTCGCGCCGACGATCTCGAGATTATCGGATTGAGCGAGCTCGCTATTCGGGAAATGAACGAAGCGCTGAAAGACTATTCCTCTTCCCCGAAACTCAATCTCCGATTGGCTCAAACATACGCGCGGCGAGGCGACAGCTTTCAGGCGACTTTGATCCTTCGGCGCGGCTATCCCGATCTATATTCATATGCCGAATCCGACGTGCCGCGCGAAGCCTGGGAAATATTTTTCCCGCTTCGCAACTGGGACTTGATCAAGCAGGAAGCGAAGCGCTACGGGCTCGATCCCTATATGGCTGCCGGATTGATTCGGCAGGAGAGCGTATTCAATCCCACGGCGATCTCACACTCAGGGGCGCGCGGCTTGATGCAGCTTATGCCGGCGACGGCTCAATTGATCGCGAAGCGACAAGGCGGAGAGCGAGTCACAACCGCCGATCTCTACAATCCGCTCTTGAACATCAAGCTGGGGATGGGATATCTCGCCGATATGATGGGGCAGTTCGGACGAATCGAGTTCGCGGCTGCTGCCTACAATGCCGGTCCGGGCCGCGCCAGACAGTGGATAGCGGAACGCGGTTCATCGGATATTGAAGACTGGATCGAGAGCATCCCGTTCAGCGAAACGCGGGGCTATGTGCAGGGGGTGCTCAGGTACGCCGCTAATTATCGCCGGCTGTACAAAGACTGAGGTCACCGCGAGAACTCATCACGCCTGCCGCTATAAAACCTAATCATGCGCTCTAGAGTCATAGCCGCGATGCTCTCCGCAATTCTTATCCTGGGTTATTGGTTTGTGCCGAGCCAAAGCGCTGCTGCGTCCGTGCAGCGACGATCTTCGCAAGGTCCCGCGGTTCAACGAGGCTCAGGCTCGTTGATCGTTTTAACGGGACATGCCGGCTCTGTAGTATTCATCAATAACATCCGTCATGGCTCAACCAGCGACGAGGGTTCGCTGGAACTGAAACGCGTCAAAGCAGGATCCTATCCGATCAGAGTCAGGACTACCGGGTTTAAGGATTGGACAGGATCAGTCGTAATTGCGACGGGCGCGGCGCGGCGATTGGCTGTATCGCAAATTGAAACCACGGATGAGGCGCTCTTGCATTTTCAAAGAGGAGAATCGCTTCGCGACCAGGGCAAGAACCGGGAAGCCGTCGAAGAATATAAGTCCGGGTTGGCGCTGCGAGCCGATTTTCCTGAAGCCCGGCTTGCCGCGGCCCGAAGCCTTATAACGCTTCAGGTTTTTGACGAGGCCGAAGAGCAGTTGAACAACGCGCTCACGAGCAGGCGAGCGCCTCAGGCGGAGTGCCGTACCGTTCTCGCTAACCTCCGTCGCTATCAAGGACTGGTGGATGAATCGATTATCGAATACAAAAAAGCGCTCGTGCTGGCGCGCGGTGTTTCGCCGGAGGCGCATATCGGGCTTGCTATAGCTCTGGAAGAGCAACACCAGATGGACGCGGCAATAAGGGAATATCGAATTGGAATCACTCAGGATATGGACACTGAACCAATTCTGTATTATTTGCTCGGAAGCGCTCTTGAAAAGGCCGAACACGGAAGAGAAGCAATCGAAGCGTATGAGAGCTACATCCGTCTCGATCCCGACGGACAGTACGCAACGGCAGTGCAATCGATAGTTGAGAGACTGAAGAAACCCGATTCGCGTTAGCGATGAATGAGTAATCCGCACAGCGAGCTGAAGTGATTGCGGCCTCGCCGATTCAAACCTTGCATTCTTGAACCTGCCATCACTTTCGACGAACCAGCATTGCACTGAGTAGCACGTCTGTTGATAATACACGGACACATGTCCAAACAAATGATCTCATCCAAAGCGGGGCTCTTCACGGAGTCGGTAATACGCGATATGACTCGGCAGGCAAATCTCTATGGCGCGATCAATCTTTCGCAGGGTTTTCCTGATTTTTCGGCTCCGGAAGAGATAAAGCTCGCGGCCTGCGATGCTATCAACGCAGATGTGAATCAATACGCCATCACCTGGGGCGCGAAGACATTCCGGGATGCTATAGCCGAGAAGTCATCCTGGTATCTCGGACTCGAGGTCGATCCCGAACGGGAGATTACCGTCACCTGCGGCTCCACCGAAGCGATGATGGCGGCCATGATGGCGATAGTAAATCCCGGCGATGAAGTAATCGTATTCGAGCCGTTTTACGAGAATTATGGACCGGACGCGATTCTGTCCGGCGCGACGCCGCGGTACGTGACGCTTCGTCCGCCTGATTGGTCCTTCGACCCCGACGAGCTTGCCGCGGCATTCAACAACAACACGAAGGCCATCATTATCAATACGCCGAATAACCCGACGGGAAAGGTATTCAGCCGCAAGGAACTGTCGACTATCGCGGCTCTTTGCCACAAATGGAACGTCATTGCAATAACCGACGAGATTTACGAGCACATACTTTTCAATGACAAAAAGCATATAGCGATGGCTGCGCTGGATGGTATGCAGGAACGAACGATCACGATTAATGGTCTGTCCAAGACATACAGCGTCACGGGTTGGAGGGTAGGTTATACGATTGCGCCCGCGGAAATCACTCAGGCAATCCGCAAGGTTCACGATTTTCTTACGGTCGGTGCGGCTGCGCCGCTTCAGGAAGCGGGCGCGCACGCGCTCCGGATGGATCGGTCCTATTATCAGAATCTTCAGCGCACCTACTCGGAGAAGCGCGGGAGAATTCTTAAGGTGCTTGGCGAGGCCGGCTTTCGTTGCTACGAGCCCGACGGCGCATACTATGTAATGACCGACATCAGCGCTTTTGGTTATAATAGCGATCTCGAGTTCTCGAATTTTCTCGTGAAAGATATCGGCGTAGCAGTCGTACCGGGCAGCAGCTTCTACCACGATCCCGTCCTGGGCCGAAATCAGGTGAGATTTACGTTCTGCAAACGCGATGAGACGCTCGGCGCAGCCGAAGAGAGGTTGGCGAAGCTGACCGGCCGTCTGACCGGCACCCCCTAAGTCTCTTCATTCTTACATTTCACCGGAAGCTCAACAATCTTGACTAGAATAGTATGAATATACTTGACTGAATATGTCGGGTACCTTAAATTATCGATGTACGAAAAAGAGCGAGACAGCCAGGGCAATTTTCCGAAATCAACGGGTAGTCAACAATGCAAGTATCGTCAAAGGGTAAGTATTCGGTGCGAGCGATTCTGGATATAGCCCAGCATTCAAACGGCGCTCCCATCTCCCTGGCGGTGATCTCAAAGCGAGAAGGCATCTCGCTCCTCTTTTTAGAACAACTCTTCCAACAACTTCGAAAAGGCGATGTAGTTAAAAGCGTGCGCGGCCCACTTGGGGGCTACGTACTGGCTCGAGATCCGTCCGAGATAACCGTAGGCGAGGTTATTAGGCTGGTCGAGCCGCCGCTTTACACGACTTCGTGCTTCAGCAAGAACGAATCGGTGGACAATTGCAGAATCGCGGATTCCTGCCTCGGTTATGTGCTCTGGAAACAGCTTTCGGATCACATCAACAGCTATCTAGACTCGATAACGCTGGCCGATCTTTGCGGCAAGCCCAAGCATGAGGTTGTCTACGATCTTAAGATGAAGTCCGGAAGGATGCTCTCCGGGAAATTCCCGGGGAAAGATCGAGAGTCGACCGACAAGTCTCGGAGCACAAACGAGGAGTCTCGGAGCATAAACGAAAAGGAAGCCGCGGTGGTCCCGCTGACCTGAGCGTTGGAAGATAAATTGAAGCCGTCGAGCAGTGACGGGCCTTGGAGATAAGTAATGTCGTTGAAGCTGCCGATTTATATGGACAATCACGCCACGACCCCATGCGATCCTCGCGTGTTCGAGGCGATGAGCCCGTACTTCACCGAGATCTTCGGCAATGCCGCAAGCCGCAATCATCGATTCGGCTGGGACGCGGAAGAGGCCGTCGAGAACGCGCGCAAGCAGATCGCGGACTTGATAGGAGCTTTCTCAAAGGAAATTATTTTCACCAGCGGCGCCACCGAATCGGACAACCTGGCAATCAAAGGCGTCGCCGAAATGTACTATGAAAAGGGCGACCACATAATTACGGTCGTCACCGAACACAAGGCGGTTCTCGACACCTGCAAGAAGCTCGAGAAGCGCGGCTTCAAAGTGACCTATCTTCCCGTCGCCAGCGACGGCTTAATTTCTCCGGATGACGTCAAGAACGCAATCACCGATAAAACTATTCTTGTTTCAGTGATGCTGGCCAACAACGAAATCGGCGTCATTCAACCCATCGCGGAAATTGGAAAGCTCTGCAAGGAGCGCGGGATTCTCTTTCATACGGATGCAACTCAGGGAGTCGGAAAGATCCCGTTCAACGTTAATAAGTTCAACGTTGATCTCGTGTCCATCTCCGCCCACAAGATGTATGGCCCGAAGGGCATCGGCGCTCTCTATGTACGCCGAAAAAATCCACGGGTAACACTCGTCCCAATGATTGACGGAGGAGGACACGAGCGCGGGATGCGCAGCGGAACCCTGAATGTAACTGGAATAGTAGGGCTGGGAAAAGCTTGTGAAATAGCGCAGGCGGAGATGGAAGAAGAGTCCGGGCGAATTCTCTCGTTGCGCAACAAGCTTCACAAAGGTCTGGTAGACGAGTTGCCGGAAGTATTTCTGAATGGGGACAAAGCTCACCGGCTTCCGGGAAATCTGAACGTTTCATTTGCTTATGTTGAAGGCGAGTCGCTGCTGATGGGCATCAACGACATCGCGGTCTCTTCAGGGTCGGCCTGTACGTCGGCCAGTCTCGAGCCAAGTTATGTTTTGAAGGCGCTCGGCGTTGGAGAAGAACTCGCGCACAGCTCGATCAGATTTGGGCTTGGCCGCTTCAACACCGAGGAAGAAGTCGATTACGCGCTCAATCGGGTCACCGATGCCGTGAACAGGCTGCGGGAACTCTCGCCGCTCTGGGAGATGGTCCAGGAGGGCATCGATCTTCGAACGGTTCAGTGGGCAGGTGAATAAGATCTGCGACAGGGCAGACTGATTTGATGAATTTAGAGAGGGCTTAAAGATGGCTTACTCAGACAAAGTTATAGATCACTACAACAATCCACGGAACGTGGGTTCCTTTGATAAAAAAGACCCCAGCGTGGGAACGGGCCTGGTCGGTGCGCCGGAATGCGGCGATGTGATGAAGCTCCAGGTGAAGATAAATCCTGACACCAACGTGATCGAGGACGCGAAGTTCAAGACTTTCGGGTGCGGGTCCGCGATCGCAAGCTCGAGCCTTGCGACCGAATGGCTCAAAGGCCGCTCTGTCGATCAGGCGCTCGAGATAAAGAACACCGAGATCGTGAAGGAGTTGAACCTTCCTCCGGTCAAGATTCATTGCTCGGTTCTTGCAGAGGACGCCATCAAGGCCGCCATCCACGATTATCAGAAGAAGCAAGGGACGGAGAATAAGCCGGAAGAAGCGATGGCAAACGCCTAAAGCGCCGGCGCTGGAGAAGTGAAATGGCAATCGAAATAACATCGGCGGCGGCCGAGCGGATACGCGAGATAATGAAGGACAATCGGATGACCGAGGGCGGCCTGCGTGTCGGCGTAAAGGGCGGAGGCTGCTCGGGACTGAGCTATACGCTGAGCCTTGACTCAGAAGAACGGCCCGGCGACAAGGTCTTTCGATGCGACGATGTCAAATTGTTGATCGACATGAAGAGCTACCTCTATCTGAACGGCTCAAAGCTGGATTGGATGAACGAAGGATTGATGCAGAGAGGGTTCAAATTCATCAATCCCAATGAGTCGGCTGCATGCGGCTGCGGTGAATCGTTCTCTGCGTAATATTGGCGAGTGGCATTACTCCGCCACTGTGAGTTCCCTAGCAGCGCAGACAATGCGCTTCAAAGAGTGTGATGGTTGGGATGCCGCGGCAACTCAACCATATTTTTTTGGAGCAGGTGTTTTGAGTCAATCAATGGAACAAACCCTCGAACGCGGCCGGTGCCCCAACTGCGGAGCCGTCGCAAGCAGTCATTTCTGTTCTGACTGCAAGAGAATCCAGCCCGTGCGCTCGAATGTTGATTATTTCGAATTCCTGGAACTGCCTCGACTGCTTGCGATCGACGAAGCCGCTCTCGAAAAGACTTTCTACTCGCTCAGTCGAGCCCTACATCCCGATTACTTCATGGGCGCGAGCGATGAGGAACGCCAGGCCAGCCTGGCAAGATCATCGATTCTCAACGATGCCTATAGAACGCTGCGCGATCCGATAAGGCGAGTTCAATATTTGTTGAAGCTGGAAGGGTACAAGGAAGCGGAAAAACGAGCGCCCGCCGATTTACTCGAAGAGGTATTCGAGTTGAATATGCAAATCGAGGAGTTGAAGAACGCGAAGAAGGCTGGAGATGAGCAGGAGGCCCAGGAAGCGCGTGAATCCCTCGAAGAAGCACTCACAGGCCTTAAACAGAGGCTGGCCGGAATCGATGATACGATCTTCTCGCTTTTCAGCCAGTGGGACGCAGCGATTGCCGCCGAAAATGGTTCGGGAAAGACCGTACTCGACGACATAAGCGAGTTGCTCTCCAATCGGTCATACATTAGAAGCCTGATTCGCGAAATTGAAGAGGAGTTTTGAGGAATGCCTGTTATCGAATTAAGCATGACCGGCCGCCCCAAATCGGGCCGCGTCGTTGGGATCGATCTCGGAACGACTAACAGCCTTGTCGCATTTTCGGCAGCCGACGGTCCTCGTGTCATTCGCGATGATCGAGGTGAAGCGCTCGTTCCTTCCATTGTGTACTACGACGAAGAGATGAAGCGGCTCTTGATCGGCGAGGAGGCTCGAGACCGGTTGATCACGGAGCCGCGCCGCGCGATCTATTCAGTTAAGCGGTTCATGGGGAAGGGCGCCGATGATGTCCAGGAGGATCTTAAGCTGGTTCCATTTCGTATCGCTGCTGACAGTCAAAGGGTCATTCGTTTCCAGATGGGCAATAGAGTATTCACTCCGCCCGAGATCTCCGCTTTCATCCTGAGACAACTCAAGGAACGCGCCTCGTCGTACCTTGGCGAGGAAGTGGTTCAAGCCGTAATAACGACGCCGGCTTATTTCAACGATGCTCAGCGCCAGGCTACTAAGGACGCCGGTCATCTCGCGGGACTCGACGTGCTGCGAATAGTAAACGAGCCGACCGCAGCCTCGCTTGCATACGGACTCGATAAGAAAAAAGAGGGCTTCATCGCGGTTTACGATCTTGGCGGCGGTACTTTCGATATCTCGATCTTGAAGCTGAAGGACGGGATATTCGAAGTCCTCGCAACGGGCGGCGACACCCACCTTGGCGGAGACGATATCGATAATCGTCTCATCTCGCTGGTGGTCGACGAGATCGACCGCCGGACCGGTCGACGAATCGAGAGCGATGTCGCGGTCTTTCAGAGCGTTCGCAGAGAAGTCATTCGCGTCAAACACGAGCTCTCGAGTTCCGAAAACGCCCGGATAGCTGTCGAGCCGCTGCAGTACGAGAGAGAAATATCTCGAACCGAGCTTGAAGCATTGATGGAAGAGCTGATCGAGCGGACGATCACGCCGTGTAAGCAGGCGCTCAAGGATGCGGGGTTGTCGGCTGATCAGATTGACGAGGTAGTACTGGTCGGCGGGTCTACGCGAATCCCTCTCGTTCGCCGGCGCGTTGAGGAGATATTCAAGCGTATTCCACATACAGAGTTGAATCCAGATGAGGTTGTAGCGCTCGGCGCGGCCGTTCAGGCGGACATACTGTCGGGAGGCAGCAGGGATCTTCTCCTGCTTGACGTGACCCCGCTCAGCCTCGGAATCGAGACGATGGGAGGCGTCGTGGCAAAGATCATAAATCGAAACTCAACCATACCCGCCTCTGCATCGGAAATGTTCACTACCTGGGTAGACAATCAGACCGGAATCGACATCCACGTTTTGCAGGGCGAGCGGGAGATGGCCGCCGACTGTCGAAGCCTCGCTAAATTTACTCTGAAGGGAATATCAGCTCAGCCGGCGGGCCTTCCTCGCATCGAAGTGAAGTTCCTGATCGATGCTAACGGCATCCTTACCGTTGGGGCGCGCGATGTCAGGACCGGACAGGAACAATCGGTCGAGGTCAAACCTTCATACGGATTATCGGATGAGCAAATCGAAAAAATGCTGCTCGATTCACTCGAATTCGCGGAAGAAGATATCAAGAAGCGGCAATTGATCGAGGCGCGAAACGAGGCTTCGACGGTGCTCGCGGCCAGCGAGAAGGCCCTTGCGCAGCGAGCCGCGGAGTTGATAGGCGACGAGGAACAGCAATCCATCAGAGACGCCGCTGAGGCTCTCAAACAGGCTTTGAGCGCCGAAGACCACCGGCTCATCAGAGAGCGAACCGCGCATCTGGATTCCGTCTCGCGTCACCTGGCCGAGTTGATCATGGACAACGCCGTGCTGTCGGCGCTGAAAGATCGAAAGGCCGAAGAAGTAATAGGGGATTAAGATAATAGTGAGAGAGGGCGAGGAGAATCTGTCCTTCATGGAGGAGGACGAATTACGACGGCCTCTATTATTCCGATGGCCTGACTCTTCACTCGCGACTCGGATGGCAGGGCTGTGGTTAAAGGCGAAGTGGTTGTGGACATACCTGATTGATTGAACTCGAGGAGGCAAGAATGGCAGAGCTTGGCTGGACGGACGTCGAAGAGCTTGCTGTGAGGTTGTTGGAGGCCCATCCGGGTGTTGATCCGCTCACGGTTCGTTTCACTGATCTCCATCGTTGGGTCACCGAACTCGACGGCTTCACAGCGGATTCAAAAGACTCTAATGAGAAAAAACTCGAAGCCATACAAATGGCCTGGTACGAAGAATGGCAAGAACAAGAACAAGAATAGCGATTTTGTCCTTGGCCATTTGTCCTTAGTTACTTGTTATTTGACTTGTCGTTTGTGACGGAGGCAAGACGCTAATATATGATCAGCCGCAAATGACGAGCGACGTGACAAATAACCAAGCGCAAAAGACCAATGACGGCTTCTATGAAGGTATATTTAGACAACAGCGCAACGACGCTTGTGGCGCCCGAGGTAATCGAATCAATGTTGCCGTACTTTTCGGGCGACATCGGGAACGCCTCATCAGTGCACTCTTTTGGGCAGCGAGCCAAAGCCGCCGTCGAAACCGCTCGAAGACAGATAGCCGAATTGATCAAAGCGGCGCCGTCAGAAATAGTCTTTGTTTCAGGAGGCACCGAAGCCGATAACCTCGCCATTCGCGGAATCGCCGAGGCTCATAGCGCAACCGGCCGGCATATTATTACTTCCGCTATAGAGCATCCCGCCGTATTGGCGACTTGCGAAGCGCTGGAGTCCAGCGGATTCAGAGTCACTTATGCGCCCGTCTCTTCGGCGGGCGTCGTAGACCCGCAGCAAATTCGCGAAGCGATCAAAGACGATACGATTCTCGTCTCGATTATGCAGGCGAACAACGAGATTGGAACCGTACAGCCCCTTGAAGAGATCGGCAGGTTCGTACGTGAGCGTCGCCGAGCCGGAGCTTCGAATTTGCACTTCCACACCGATGCGGTTCAATCGGCAGGCAAAATTCCAATAGACGTGGATGATCTCGGCGTCGACCTTCTCTCCTTAACCGCGCATAAATTTCACGGACCCAAGGGAGCCGGTGCGCTTTACGTTAAAAAAGGCACGCGATTGGGAAAGCTCTTTTACGGCGGGCATCACGAGCGAGACCGGAGGCCGGGAACGGAAAATGTTCCGGGAATCGTCGGGCTCGGACGTGCCGCCGACCTTGCAGCTCAAGAATTGAGCGAGCGCTCCGACCGGATGCGCGGCCTGAGAAATTATCTCGAAGACTCACTAAAGCAGCGTCTCACAGATATGAAGATCAACGGCGACGGCGCCCCCCGGCTTCCCAACGTTTCCAATGTGTCCTTCGCCGGCGTTGACGGCGAAAGCGTTCTGATAAACCTGGATCTCAAGGGGATCGCCGTATCCACGGGCGCGGCGTGCTCGTCAGGTTCTCTCGAACCAAGCCACGTATTGAAAGCTCTCGCGCTGACGAAAGAAGAAATTCGCGGAAGCGTCCGTTTCAGCCTTGGCGCATTTACCACGCAAGCCGAGATCGATTATGCAATAGCGGTAACGGTAGAAGCCGTAAAGCGGCTGAGAGAGTTGGCGCCGGCGGCCGAAGAATCCGCGCGAGCGAGCTTGTGAAATGTACACAAAGGAAGTCGAGGATCATCTGGCAAACCCGCGCAACGCGGGTGAGTTGATTGAGCCCTCCGGAACCGGTGATGTCGTCAACCAGGTTTGCAATGATCGAATCCGCCTTACCCTACATATAGTCGATGGGGTTATAACCGACGCAAAATTCAAAGCGTCAGGATGCCCGCCGACTGTCGCAGCCGCTTCGGTTCTTACAACCCTGATAATCGGTCAGGAAATCGAGCGGGCGGCTCAACTATCGAGAAACGATGTAATCGCCGCGCTCGTCCGTTTGCCTCCCGCAAAAATCCATAGCGCGGTTCTCGCCATCGAGGCTCTACAAGGTGCGCTGGATTGTATTAACAATAGAGAAGAAGTCTCGGGTGCAAAGAAATGAATTTCCGCCTTGTTGTCTCTCGGCCGCCGTAACGGCCTTTGGTCTTACCGCCAATAACCGGCTTTAGCCAAGGAAAGATCCGCATTCAATGCATATCAGGTCGTGATCCTCGGAAATCGAGCCGCACTCCGCACAGACAAGAGAGCCGCCGCCTCCGTTGATACTCTGCGTTGCTTGCGCTGCTGTCACGACTGCATGTGCCTTCGGTTTAGGTGCAGGCTCCGCGGGCTTTGAAGGTGTAAACCGAGCAGCCTGCTCGACCCTCGGAAGTGCGGTGGAGACTATCTGAGACGGCCGTGGAGGAACCGGTTTGACTTCTGTCGGTTTGACTTCCACTGGTTTGACTTCTACTGGTTTGACTTCTACTGGTTTGACTTCTACCGGATTAACTTCTACCGGTTTGACTTCTACCGGTTTGACTTCTACCGCGCCGGTCTGAGGCTTGGGAGCCTTTGCGCTAGAGATGTGCGCAACGGGCGCTGAAATCAGCCTGCTCTCCTTCTGTTTCATCTTGAAGGAACCCAACGCCGACCGCGCTGAAGCGTCCGCTTGCTGGCTTTCAGGAGGCAACGAACTAAAGAAGGTGAGATCACCATAAAGATCGATGTTGGGAAGATCGCGAGTTTCATCCACCTCGCGTTGGATCTTTCCCAACGGGCCGGATTTTGTATGCTTGATCAAGCGCACTCTCCTGGGAGGGCTGTTTCTGGGAGGCAAATCGATTTTACAATGCACATTCCTCTTTTTCTACCCCTATTCAGCACGTGGTACTATTGCATGAACTTAAATGCCGCGTGAATCCGAAATCATTGCTCGCATAAAGGCCCGTGCCGGGGCCGCAAGTAACAATGTACTGGCCGGGATCGGCGACGACGGAGCCGTACTCAAACAGACCGTTCGATCAAATCTAATAATGTGCAGCGACCTGTCTGTAGAAGGTATTCATTTTCGACGTGACTGGAGCGATCCGTTCTCGATCGGGCACAAGGCGCTTGCGGCAACGATCAGCGATATAGCCGCGATGGGCGGCATACCTCGCTTCGCTCTCGTAAGTCTTGCTCTGCCGCGCGAAACATCCTCGGATTTCATAGACCAATTGATCGAAGGCCTTTTCTCAGTCGCGGAGACGTATGACGTCGCCATTGTTGGAGGCGACACTTCGTCATCGCCAGGTCCGCTGTTTATCGATACGATCCTCGCGGGTGAGTGCGATGAGAACAGCGCAGTACTTAGAAGCCGAGCGGAAACCGCGGACATCATTTATGTGACGGGCTCGCTCGGCGCATCGGCAGTCGGTCTCAAGCTTTTGGAACAGGAGAGACCAAATCACCCTGATCATGAATCAGCCGCTGGGAGGCGCCTCGCCGAACAAAGAGCAAGCGCCATAAAACGGCACATACTCCCGGAACCCAGGGTAAAGGCGGGCGCGGCCATCGGCAGAGCGGGGCTTGTATCGGCAATGATAGACATCAGCGACGGACTGAGCACCGACCTGAAGAATCTTACCGAAGCTAGCGGATGCGGCGCGGTACTTGAGGCTCGAACGATTCCCATCGCGGAGTGCGCGAAGCTTCTTGCGGGTGAGCTTGGCGATCTTGACCCGCTGGCGATTGCGCTGCAAAGCGGAGAGGAATACGAGCTGCTTTTTACGTCTTCCGCGACGAATAGACGGAAGATAGAAATCCTCTTTGATGAGCTTGAAGTGCCGATCTCGGCAATTGGAAGAATAAGCCAGCAAAAGGGGTTGTTCCTCGACGACGGGAAACTGATTGACCTTCCAATCGCCGGATGGGAACACTTCGTGTAGGGCGGATATATGACTCCCGGCGGCCTGAATCTGCTACGAGACACCTTTCATGAATATGCTATTGTCCCCCCGCCGCTTTAACGGTGATTTTGCTGGCGGCGACGTTTCCGCTCGAATCCGAGCATCGGAATGCAACCACATGCTCGCCCGCGGTTTGAAACACGGCTTTGATCTTGAATGTTTCTTTTTGCGAGTCGGCTATTCCATCGATGGGAAAAACCAGTAACCACGCTCCGCCGTCGATGCTGAACTCACCCTTCACTATGCGACTCGTTGTATCACTCGTGTCGAAATCGATCTCTGCCGTCAGGCCCTTTACTACCGGACGCGCTGCCGAGATGACCGGCGGCGTATTGTCTATTTCGACGATGTCGGTAACGTTCTCATGAATGAGCGCAAGACTTTCAGGATTTCCGGGAGCGTCGCTCGCTAGCACTTTGAACTGATACGAGCCGTCGGGAATTTTATTGGCATCGATGGTGTAGTAGGCCTGGGTCAGGTTGTCGGCCAGCAGATGCCACTCATTGTCTCCGAGCGGGCGATAGAAAAGCTTAAATACGAGCGGGTCATCGTTCGGATCAGAAGCCTGCCACACCAACGTTCTCGCGCCTTTTTGATAGAAGCGTCGCGGAGGCACAGTAAGCGCTACACCGAAGAGCTGAGGGTCAAGACCCGATGACGAGATTGAAGGATCTACCGGCACGGGCTGCTCCGCCATCGCAACCCCCGGAGGCATAATCGTAATGGAGCCGACCTCCGGCTGCTGATTTCGGGGAAGATACGCGATCACGACTGACTGTAGAATTGCATTGCCCGTCGTCGTGCGTTTATTTCCGCCTGAAGAGTTACGGAGAATAGCTCTCCACTGCAGGAATCGCGCGCGAGGGCTTGTGATCTGTTCTCCGGACGCGGCCCGATAAGAAGGAGACCAATCGCTCCATGTCGCGTCGGGACTCTCCGTGTTGCCAGAGCGAGTCTGCAGCTCCGTTCCCGATCCTCGCCACGCTATCGTTCCCCATTGAGCATTGAATTTCGCGTCTCGAACGGGCGAAGTATAAGTACCCGACTCAACGGGCTTGTTGCTCAGCCGGTAGAGCTTCCCGGCATTGCTGGAAGTGGCGTACAGCTCTTCGCCAACCGCGAGAATCGTTGAAGTCTGGTCTTCAGGCGACTGCACGAGTAAGGTAGGCGAGCGATTTTTGGCGATGGAGTAGATTCGTCCTTTACTTCCGGTGCCGACCAGAACTCGTCCATCCGGCAGGGCTCTTAGACCGAAGCCGACGGTATCGCGCGAGTTCCAAACCACCTCGCTTCCGCCGTCAGGAAAGATATGAAAGAGAGCGCTCTTGGCGCCGTCGGCCGAACTCCTTCCCTGCGTTTTTCCTTGTCCCAACATCGCGGACAGATCGGTGGATTGAACGGTAACCGATGGCGTGGAGCCTTCCTGATCGTCGCTTGAAAGAGTTATCACACCGTCGCTCGAAATCCGCGTTGAGGAGGAAAGGCCAACAGAATTTTGCCGGGAACTCCCCGCCTGTGCATTTATTCCAAGCGCATATATTGAACCGTCCGGCAGCGTCGTCAGCGAATGAATTTCCTGAGTCGGCGAATCGAATAGCGCGAAAGTCTTGCCGCTGGGAGAGATTCGAAAGACCAGACCTGACGGATCGGATCCCGCCAGAATATCGCCGTTCTTTTCCACCGCGAGCGACACTATGTTGGTTTCGTTCGTGTCGCTCAACACGGCTCCTTTCCCCTCTCTATCGATCCTGTAGACGATGCCCTTGCCCCCGGTACCCGCATACAAGAGCGACTTTGACGAGTCGAATGCAAGCGACCATATGTATTTGTCGGCAGGATCGTAAAAGACTTCGGTTTTGCCGTCGGGGCTTATCTTGTAGATCTTTCCATCCGGTGACGTGCCGGCATAGATATTCCCCTGAGGATCGGTTGTCAGGGCCGTGACGTCCAACTCGGGTGAGTCATACAGCAATCGCCCGGCCCCGTCTTTGCCGATTTTATAGATGCGGCCTTCGTGCCCGGTGCCGAGATAGATATTGCCGGATGCATCCACCGTGCTCGACCATACAAAGGCTTCTTTTGTGTCATACACCAGCTCAAATGCCGGCGCTAAAACCATCGCCCCGTTATCCGCTATCGAGATCCCTTGCGCGTCTCCTCTCGCGACATCTTCCTGTTTGGAGATTTCCCAAAAAGCTGGGCCTCCCGCAAATGCAAATCCGGCCAGGAGTACGCAAAGTGCGCCGATTAACAGGCGCAGGATGGAACGTTTGAACATTGAGATCAATCCTTTCTGTAACTGGACAAATCTATAATTGGACTAAGGGGAAAGGCATGAGCAGCACGCAAGCGACCCGAACATTCCGCTTAATCAGCGGCCTATTCGGGTCCCGGATATCCATATATATGTGGAGAGCAAAATGAGCTGGTCTTGCCGATGCGCTCAATGACACATCCCGCTCACTTCACTACATTCAAAGTAATACTCTGCTGACCCGTTATTACGAACTTCGACGGTGGAAGCTCGCTCTCGCTCATCGTGGCCACCGAAAGCGGGGTATATCCGCCCGAGGTCCGCTGCGAACCCAACGTCGCCAGCACCGACGGGGGCAATGTCGGCATCTCTTCGCTGTTCACAATAGCGCCGACACTGGATCTCAAGACTTTTACATAGAGACGATTGTTTCGCTTCATCTTGTTCATTGTGCGAACAAGCTGGCCGAGATCTTTCGGCACGAAATCGGCGGCCTGAACCCGAAGCTCACCTTGGCTTACAGAAGCTCCGTCTCCAACCACGATGACGAGCTGTCCGAGCGGTGCGTCGGCGGGTATCTCAATTGGGATTCTCTCCGCGAATTCGGCTCCGTTGTCATTGCGTGCGACAGCTTGAACCTCGACCCTCTCGCCGCGGCGGACTTCGGTCTTGTCTATCGAAAGCCTGCTCAACTGTCCGCTGGAGCGTGAGTCGGTTGATGAGACTTCGATATCAATGCCGCGCAAATTCAGTGAATCGAATCCGCTGTTGAACAGCACCGCAAGAGGCCTCTCGATTGAAGCCACCGCTAAGAACAAGGCTCCGTTCGGCGCTGAAAAGCTGTTATCGAGCATCACGTCCTGCTCGCCGTTGATCGCGATATTTCCCTTGACTTTTATTGTCTGGCTGCCAAGCTCGCGCTCGGTCGCTTTCACCGCCGCAAACGTAGTGATTCTCATCAACAGCGGCGTGAGGAAAGAATCGGACACGATCTCAAATTTATAGGTTTCGATTTTATCGCGGCTCGTTCGCACCCTGATGCTTACCGGCACCATTCGCGGCGTTTGTCCGAGCTTTCCATAAACGCCTGTAGATCGATCCTGGCTTATCGAGCCTACCATGTTCCCCGCTGCTGAAAGCTTGAACGAGTTGTTGAGGTTCGGAACGACAGTGAGCACCGATGACTCCGCCATCGGCCACGCCGTGGAACCCGAGCCCAAAAAAGGATGGCCGAACGCGTATATACGTTCTCCGTCGCGATAGGTCACTGTTCCCGATGCATCCACCGTAAAATCGCCTCGAATGAGCTGAACGCTGACCGATGAACCAGGCTTCAATGTATCGTCGTTATAGCCGGTCATAGGAGAAAGATTAGAGCCCCCGCTTACGCCGGCGATCGCTTGAATACCGATCTTCTTCAAATCGCCCGCGAAATAGTCCAGAACCGTCTGAGGTATCCCTGAAAACGAGACTGGAGTCGCGATCGGCGCGATTGTTTGGCCGATGTATGAAGCAACCGAGCTGCTGGTGATGGCTGAGGTGTCGATACGCGTATCTCCAATGAGCGGCGGCGTGGAATTGGCAGCCGAACTCAATAGAGTAGAGAAGCTGACTCGCTGCGGCGTGGATCCAGATTCAGCGGGTGTTCCGGCGCCTCGCTCGAAATTCTCGACCATGTACTTTATGGGTGTTATGCCGGCGAGCGGCTCTTTCGAAAAAGGAAAGGTGAACGCCACGGCGCCTACCAGCTTGCCGTCAATATAGACGGGGCTTCCACTCATGCCTGCGAACACGCTTGTTCGATCCACCTTTGGTCCGCTGAGGCGCGCGATGATCGATGCCTGTTTCGGATTGGGAACACCTTTTAAGATTCCTATCACCTCGACACCGAATTGTTCCGGTGTTGAACCTTCAAAAACTGTCATCCCATATCCCTTCATTCCAGGCCGAATGTCTTCGATCTGCATGAAGGCCTGTTTTGATTCAGGTATTGATGGGGTTGAGTCGAAGGCAAGGGTTTGAGAGACGAAAGAGCAGAAAACGCATACGGTGACGATAAGCTTCTTCATAACACCTTCCAGTTTGCTCACACACTTTTTAGGAGCGACTGTCGAGGAGAACAGCCGGCTTGCGCTAACACGGACTGAAATCACTTTGATCCAAGGGGATGGCCTCAGCGAATCCAACTGATCATAGCCGCCCTTAAAATTTTGTGTCAAGGATTACTCGCCTCCAGCAATCTGAAGTAGAACGGAATGACCTGGGACCAAGTAACGCGGCTGAACTCCTGCATCCGAATCTCTTTATCTTCATGCTAGAGATTTCGGCCGAAATCGGTCTAGAGATGCCTTGAGGCGGTAAGAAAGTAAACTATGCCGGTCAGAAACAGCCCGGCACAGAATTCTTATTGCGTTAGTCTGCATAGTTGTCTATGATGTCCCCTCGTTTCCGGGTAACACATCAGTAGTCCCCTTTTGATCGGGAAGCGAACCAACGAATCTATGTCATTGCGGCCGTTGGGTTGATCTCTCGATTTTGAATCGTCGACCGGTTCGTCGCGGGAAGAAGCACCACTAAGGCGAACGCAATCCCTCGCTCAGTTTTTTCCTGCGTAGGCGAGGCTTTCAGTCAAAAAGTTTTACGCCCGACAATAAGGAATTACGGAGAACTATGATGAAAAAGAAAAGGGTTCTGCTCACGTTAATCATTGCCTTGTTGGCCGTGAGCGCACCGATGATCGGCCTGAGGTCGGTGGGTGCAGCCAAGAAAGCCAACGAGTACGCCGGGAAGGCGGCGACGACGGCAGGGATGTCGGCTGGGCCTGTGGCGCCGGAAGTGACGGCGGAAGCGGCTGGGCCGGACAAGAGGATGGAGGAGCTCGGTCAGTCTACGGAGGTGATGAGCAGACTGGGCTTTGATCGGCCGGCCGGCGTTAAGGATATGACGGCATTCAGCCAGCAGGTGGCGACCTCGGCGACCCAGGGGCTGGCGCGAAGGTTATCGGGAGCGAGTGGAGAGATCGCTCCGCAGGCTGGGGAACCGGAGAACATAAACGCGGGGTCGGCTCTGTCGGCGGCGATAATAACGACGCTGGGGGGAAGAGACACGCAGTTTGATGAAGTGAGCTTGTTAGGAGATTGGGACGGGCTTGAGGATCTGGCGGCAGACCACTCCGGGAAAGTCGATGATTTTTCGGGGAAGGTGCCGACGGTGCCGACCGGGCCTAGCAATTTCACGCTGACGCGAACGGCGATATCGGAGCACACGATCGCCAACGGGTTCGCGCAAGACATTTTCTACTACGGGGATTCGTTCGGGAACCTGTACGTATCGTCGACGACGAACGTGACGCAGGCGACGCCGACCCCGAACGTGTTCGCGATCAACCTGCCGACGGTGCTCAACGCGTTTGGGACGTTGAACAGCGACGATCAGATCGTGGTGACGGGATTGGCAGTGAACCCGGTGGCGGATCTGGGGTCATTCGCGAGAGTGAACGGAGCGTTTGCGCCCTTCAACGGGTTGACGGGAGAGATCCTGTACGTATCGTTCTGGGATACGGGAAGCGGGTTCAGGCTGTTGGCCAACGGGACGTTGATCAGGAGCGGAATCCTGGCGTTTCCGATAGCGGACATAGTGAGCGCGGCTCCGGCTCCTCCCGGGATCGTATCGCCGGCGGGATTTCCGGTGCAGGTAGGGGGATCATTCGGAGTGGCGTTCTCGGTGTTCGGGAACCTGGCAGGAGTATGCTGCGACGATGATGGAAGCATCTACTTCCAGCAGGTAGACCTGATCCAGTTCACGGGCGGCAACATCGTGAAGATCACGGGAGTGGATCAGCCTGGGATACCTGGAGTGGTAGTAGGGTTCCAGGATCGATCGCTTGCGACCAGCGGGTTCTTCACTTTGACGACGTTGAATCCGTTGAACGGGGCATACGGTACGGCAAGCGGGCCGGCCAATCAGGTAAACGTAGCAACAAACTATTCAGGAACGGCGAACCTGTTCGGGAACATAGCGACGCTGGGGTGCGGTACGTGCAACACGGTGTACGCGGGAGTGTCGAGGTCGCTGGAGCCTGGAGATTCGCTGGACACCCAGAATAGAGCGGCGCTGCTGTCAACGGCGGGAACAACGCTAGGAGCGACGCCGTCGATGATAATCCGGTTCGCGGATGTGGTGGGCTCGTTTGCGGCGTGCTCGATTCCGCAGAATCCGGTGACCGGCCAGCCTATAGCGGGAGTGGTAGGGCTGCCGATCGGGAACGGGATAGCGGACGCGGCGGTGGCCGGAGTGGCGGTTACGCCTGGAGTGAACAACTTCCGAGTGTTCGCATTGGGAGACGGTCCTGATCTGAGGAGCGCGACCAGCGCGAGCGCGGCAGTAGGAGCGACGAACGGGAACACGCTGAGAATCCCGGAGATGCAGATCGACTACACGGCGCATTCCGGAATCACGTGCGACGAGCACGGGACGGTGTATGTGGTATCGGGCGGAACGCCGGCGGGGATCGCAACGAATCCGTCGCCGAGGCTTGGCGAAGTATTGATCTTCCCGGATGAGTGCCCGGCGGATGGACGAGCGGACTTCATCGATCTGAGAGGTGCGGCGACGCTGCCCAATCCTCCCAGCGATGGAAACGTTGGAGACGGTCAGTCAACGCGAACCGATCATATTTTTTGGCAGGCGCCGTTGGATGGAGTGACGGCTACGCCGACGGGGATCGCGGGATTGGCGCGAGGGTTCTTGCTGTACACGAACCGGCTGAGGACGGCGGACAAGACGCCTGGACTGCCCAACGGGGGAGTGCAGGGAGACGACACGTCGAACGGGCCGATCTTCTATGAACAATTCGATCCAGGTCATCAGGTGGCCGGCGGCGACGATCAGGTCTTCCCGTTCAGGGGAGACGATAATGATGGAGCCGGGAACCCGACCGAAGCAGGACCGCTGTCAGGCGGATTCGAGTTCCTGTTCGCCAACCCGCTAGGAGACGTGTTCCAGGTAGGAGCGGCGTGCGGAACAGGAAACGGGGTATGGAACGGATTCTTCCTGAACTCGAACGGGAACATCACGTTTGGGTTTGGAGACACAAGCAACATAGCGAACGTGCCTGGATTCAGGGCCGGGCCGCCGAAGATCGCCGGCGCGTGGGCAGATTTGAACCCCGGCAGCCGAGGAGCGGGATTCTTGAACACGTTCCCGGTGCAGGCATTGGGATTCGCTACGATAAACGCGTTCGAGGTTCGATACATAAACGTACCGGAGTTCGGACAAGAATCGTGCAACTCCAGCAACACATTCTCGATCACGTTGTTCGACGACGGAACGGGCATAGACGAGAACGCGAATCAGCCGTTGAATCCAGCCAATCCGATAGGAAACAACGCGGTGCCGTTTGATCTGTTGGAAGGAGCGACGGCGCTTCACTTCACCTCGGTGACGATACCGGGAACGCCAAACCAGACGGTGGTAGTGGGATGCCCGCCGCGGCCGGACACGACCGGACAGTTCTGTCTGGATTATTGCCGGATGGACTTGCTTGGAACGAGCAGCAATCCGGTGATCGCGGGCTTCTCGATAGGTAACCAGAACGCACTGAACCCGCCCGGGTTATGTTCAACGAACCTGAGCCGAGCGGCAGTGGCGGCCGACGGATCGCAGTTCCTAGCGCAGCAGCCAGGAGACGTCGATGTAGTGGCGCAGTGCCTGTTGGGCGAAGGAACGGAGCCGGAGATCTTCGAATTCTTCCAGGGAGGAAGCGGGCCGAAGATCGGGTCTGGAGGCGAGATCACGCTGACGACGCCGGCGTTCGACCTGAGATTCGAAGGTAATGACTCAGGGCTAGCGGCGGCGATCCAGACGAGGCAGCAAGACCGGAACCGAGGTCGAGTATGCTTCTTCGGGACGACGTGCCAATTGCCGCCCAATCCGATCTGCCTGGCAGTGTTGCCGACATTGCCGGTAGCGGTAACGACTGGCGATGCGGCAGTGGGCAGCGCGGCAGCGGCAACGCCGAACGGAGCAGGTCAGAAGCTGGCGACTCCGACAGCCGGAATCATCAACGGGCTGTGCAATGTTCAGTTGAACGTGGTGGGATGCGGGTTTGTCCCGAACCTGGTAACGACGATCTGCCAGGGCTTCGCGGATCAGACAGGAATCCCGCTGCAGCGGCCTGGCAAGACAGTGACGACAGCGTTGACGGTTAACTGCGACACTAACGGAGACGGAGTGCCTGATCTGGCGATTCCGTTGACGGCGGTGACGCCTGTTAGCCCGAACCTGGTGCGCGGAACATTGCAGTCGCTGGTGCCGCAACTGCCGGGTACAGCCTTCCCGCTGACCTGCTGCGGCGGCTTCGCGACGATGAACGCCACGGTCACGTTTACCGCGGGCAACAACAACATCTTCAACCTGCTGACGACCGGAGGGTTCACGCGTACGACGACGTGCGTACTGGATCTTGGCCTGAGAGCGCCGGTAGTAATCTCGGCGTCGCCGTCAGGGCCGGTGGATTGCGCGAATCCGCAGGACATCATCATAACGGGCGCGTGCTTCATTCTTCCGAATGGAACAGCAAACGTAACGTCGGTGTTCGCGGTAGACGCGGCGAATCCGAACAACGTGATACAGGCGCAGAGGTTCGTGATACTGAGCCCGAACCTGATCGATGCGTTGTTCAGCTTCGGAACAGCAAACGCAGGGCATACGTTCCTGATCTTCGTCAGCGGGCCGAATGGAACGAGCCGGAACCTGTCCACATTGCCGGCGGGATCACCAGCAGGGTGCCCGACTGGAAATGAGCAGGGGATTCTGGTGAGCTTCCAGTGTCAGGCTCCGCCTCCGCCTCCAATCACCATCCAGGTGCTGAGCTGCTCGATAGATAGACCCGCGGGCGGCGGATTCACGCTGACGGTGCTAGGAAGCGGATTCAAGTCAGGAATTACGGTGAAGATCGGCGGTAACACCGTAAGCAAGGTGAAGTTCAAGAACGACAGCAAGCTTGTACTGAAGGGAGTATGCGGCTTCCTGCCGGGTGCAATAGTAGTGCAGAACCCGGGAGAGACTGCATCCAACCCGTTCCAGTGCAACCAGACTTGTAACTAAACCACAGTCGGCGGGAGAGGAATCATTTCCTCTCCCGCCGACTACAGATTTTGAGCCTGGGGCTGCCCCCGGCTCTTCAACAGCATGCTTCGGGGAGGGCTTAATCGCTCTCCCTTTTCTTTTTGGCATGCTTCTGTTATTCCGGCGGCCGATCGAAGTGTGGTGAGACGCGGACGTTAACAGATCAGGCAAGAATCCGATGAAAAAAATTGCCCTCGTGGGCTCCCACGGCATAGGCAAGACTACGATAGCTTATGAACTCGCCGGCGCCATAAAACGCCGGGGAGAGCGCGTCGAGCTCATAACTGAAATCGCCCGCGAGTGTCCATTTCCGTTGAATGATCAGGCGACGCCTGAAGCCTTTCAATGGATAATCGCGCGTCAGATACAACTCGAGATCGAGAAGGCGGCGCGGGCCGATGTCCTTATATGTGACCGTTCGGTGCTCGATAATTTCGCTTACTACATTCGTCTTTATGGCAGGAGCGGAGATCAGTACGAAGCGCTGAGCCGGTTTTGTAGCTACTGGACCACAACATACGACTGGTTAATCAGGTTGCCTCTGGCTGCGCCGCCTTCCGATGACGGTTTTCGCTCTACCGATTTGAAGTTCCAGGCCGAGATTGATGAAATATGTGACGCGTTATTTGAACGACGCTACGGCTCCGATACACATCCGGCTTACATCCGTGGAGCCTACTCCGCCGAGCAGATTGCTTCACTGATTTATCCAGTCGTAAACTCGCTCTGATTGCCGCAAGCTCTCTCTGAACTATTGTTTGGAGCTCAGCAATGCTTTCTGGGATGCGCTCCAGCGGATGAGATGAGATCGGTACAAATCGATTTGATCAGGAAAGGTGGATGATAGGTCCTTCGTCTCGTTCGGATCATCGAGGAGATTGAATAGTTTCGATCGCGCCGAATCAAGCTCGTAGATGTACTTCCAACAATCATCGCGCAAGCCAACAAATCCCAGGGAGTAATCGGTTAAGAACAAAGCCATCGGCCGCACGTTCCGCAGTACGCTTATACCTTCAATCCCAGTAGGAGGCTGGCGGCCCAGCAGATCGAGTATGGTCGGAAACGTATCGATCAGGCTGATAGGCTTGGTCACCCTTACCTGCTCTTTGAGCAAGCCGGGCACGGCGATAATATAAGGAACGCGGATATTCTCCTCATACAAGAAGAGTGAATGGCCGTAGTTCCCTTCGTGCTGTTCGAACGCCTCGCCGTGGTCGCCGAATATAACGAAGAGCGTGCCTTCATAGAGCCCTCTCGCTCGCAGTCCGTTCAAAAGCGCTCCTAGCGATTCGTCGGCGTAGTGAAGCGCGTTCAGATAACGATCGGAGTCCTGCTGTTCCGGAAACGGGCCCGGCGACGGCGTCTCGTACGGATGATGGCCGGCAATTGGCAGATACGTCAGAAAGAACGGGCGATCACGGGGAACTGAGTCGATCCAATTGAGAGATCGGGAGACCGTAGCACCTTCGTCAACTCCAAAGCTGGATTCGTGATTGCCGCCGATCTCGCCGGCGTCTTCGACGATTTCATAACCCCGGTTCTCGACTATCCCGCGCATTCCGAGATAATCAAAACGGCCCGAGTGAAACAGCGCCGTTGTATATCCCGCCTCTCTCATCTCCGCGGCGATAGACTTCGTTTTGACTCGCGCATAGGTCGCAGTGTCCGCGTCCATTGCTGGGTAGCGCGAAAAGAGAACGGAAAAAAGGCCCTTGATACTCTCGGGGTAAACCGAATAGGCGTTGTCGAAAGTCAGCGACGATTTGGCAAGATCCGTGAGATTCGGCATCGGATCGGCGCCGGCTCTCAGCGGTTTGAGATAACGAGCGCCCGCCGATTCCAGCAGCACTAGCACCACATTATGGCCGGCCGCGGTTCCATGCAGATACGAGAGATCTTGGGTTGGAGCGGATAACAGGTCCTCGAGCCGAAGCGTGTCGGACAAAGGACTCTGACGCCACTCTTCAACGTTCATAGCGCCCGCGCGAGCAGTCACGCGCGGCAACGCCGTAGTAACGAGAGCGACTACCGCATTACGTTCCAACCCCATCGTCTCGACTCGTCTCGCGGCAATCGGACCCATCAACATCAGCGCCAGGCCGAGGCCGGCTTGCGCGATCACTGATTTCCCATGCTGGATTGATATATCCCAGCGGCGTTCGATCCATCTCAGCAAGAATGGCAGCCCAATGCCGGACGCGATAACCGTCGCCATCGAGAGAATGTTCGCTGTCGATGCGTGATACCTGATCGAATCCCAGAGAGTTCCCCTCGCGGCGCCTATCATCGACCAGGAAAGAGGCGACGACAACACGCGAGTCACCGGCACATTGATGGTGATGTAAGCAATTGCGATGGAATAGAGAAACCAACCGAGAGCCCGACCGAATCGTAGCCGCATCAACGCGGTATCAAGCAGCCCAAATAAAATCGCGATCAGCGCGTCCTGCCATACATATGCGATTGGAAGCCACCCTGAAAGAGCAACTGTTTCATGACGTCCGGCGAGGATAAGCAGCTTCGCAAGTACGCATACGCCGAATAGAGAAAGCGCCTTCATCGCACGACCAGATTCAAACGTTTCAGGAGCAACAATGAGACGATCGTTCCTACTCCGCGCCGTCGCCACAACCAGTCATGTACTAACACAAACTTGGCGGGCGGATCGCTATAGATGCTCGCGCGATCGCCCTCGAACGCGAGCGGTACGACCAACAGATCGAATTGACCAGGGTTATTCGGCTCCCAGCGCTCATTGATAAAGAAGCTGCGTTTCGGGAGAAATCGCCGAGCGGTTTCAAGATTGAGATGGTTCTGGTCGACGATCGTCAGTGTTGACTCAGGTAAGAGCCTGCCGAGTATCAACGCCGTGCGAGGAAAAAGGCCGCCCCCGATGATCGCGACGGAGTGCACACGCGGTAGATCGCGCAGCAATCGCATGAATGCGCGCTCGTGTTTTCGAATCACGAATCGTTGAAGTAGAGCCGAGCGCAGCACAATCTGTTCAAGCCCGCAGAGGCTTATGTAGTCAAGCCATCGCAGCACTGGAGGCCAACGACTTCCCGTGTCATTCGCCGCCCGAAGGAGCGGTAAATCCTTCCAATGGGCCCCCGGACGCTCGTGATGCTCGACATGGTAACCATCATTGAACATTAGAAAATTGTAGAGCCTTCCGTAATGACTCGTGGTTTTAGGCCGATGCTCGTAGCGGCCTTGCAGGAAGCAGAGGCCGAGACCAATAACGAAGCCGGGCAGGTAAATACTGAGCATCAACCATGGCCACCGCACAAGCATTAAGCCCCACAGCGCAATGACGGCGACCAACTCAATCGGAGCCATCTTTATCTCGCGTTGAGTCGCTCCGCCCTCAATTGCGCGATGATGCTCGAGATGGCGGACTCTCCAGAATGATTGCGGAAATCCCAGGAGGACCGAAAGAAAAATTGAAAACGCCGCGTTCAGATTTCGGCTTCGGAAGAAGGGCCTATGAATGAACTGATGTGAGACCGTGTTGGCATTCCACCATAATCCGATCCCGACAATTGGAATCGATGGCCACATCAAGAGCGCGGCTGCGTGGACGAAAGCAAGCGCGACCGGTAGAGGGTCCCATCCGGCCGCGCCCGCTCTCTGCATGGCTCGGGCCGAAATCACTTCGGCTCCCGTGGAAACGCTCTGAGATCGCGAACCGGTGGATAGTCAGCGGCATTGTTGCTTGTGAACTTTCCAAGTCCCGAGGCAAGGGGATAAGGATCGGGATTCGACGGCTTATCGTCGACTTTGCGCAAATGGCCGACTCCGTTATTACGAGAGCCGAAAGCTATTATCGTGTCCGTTCCTGCCGCTGATTTGAAATCAGCCCATTCCTTCCGGCATAGATCGGCTTTGTCATTCAAGATTGAGTAATAGACATAGCCGCGGCGCGGCGCGTCATATTGGCTGCCGCGATTACCATTGGCCAAGGAAAAAACTCCCCAAATCTGAACCCGCTCAGGCGCGTTCGAATTCGGTTCAAACACCACTTTGTCGATGCGCGCGTAAGCCGCGATCCAGTCAGAGGCGGCGTCTGTCTTGCGCGTAATCATCATCGAAACCGCAAATAAAACCACCAGCAACGCGACAGCCATTGTTCTTCGCATAAAGTCTCCTATGTTGAAATTTGTCTTTAGACGCGCGCGAGCAGAGGATTCTTCCCAGAGTTTCGTCGAACTATAGATCGTTTGGCACGGACGAGACTCGGCGCGATGGGTCAGGCCTGTCGATCAAGCCTGACCCGAATTCATCACATCTGGCGAATCGGCACGACAATCTTCGATCGGAAGCTCGTGCCCGTATGAATAGTGACTTCGGACGGAACGTTGTCATTGGCTCCCGGGGGTCTGAACGAAGGAAAATCAATGTTCGAGATTTTGATTCTAAGCGAATGGCCGGCCCCAAAGACCCAGTCGTCTCCATAATCCCTGAAGGTCACTGCTCGAATCTCGTTCGGGGTAAGACCCGTAACCCTCGTGACCCCGATCGTCACCTCTGTTTCGACGCCATCGGGCGCGACATCGTATGTTCTGACTATCAGGTCGATGTCGGTGGAAGTCGAGCTGTTGATATTGAGAGTGAACTCGCTGCTGCCGATCATCTCGGTCTGCGTTTCCCAGGGCGGGAGCGTATAAGCGAGTTTCTGCGGGAGCACGCCGATCCGATCGGCGTGTGCACTCAGCATATCGCTTTGTGAAGGTATCTCCGAACCGAGATTAGAGCCGCGCACTCGCTCAGGACGAAAAATACCGCCGGCGGTTCCCGGCTCGTCCGGGCCTTTTTTCTTTCTTGCTAGAGCCCCGCCCGGCTTTAGAAAAAATGCCTCAGGTACAATGTCGCTCGAAGGGTACTGCTTCGCGGCGTAGGGCACGACGGAGAACGGAGCCGGAGCGCTTGTTACCGCGCGCGAATCCTTGGCGCCGACGCCTCGAAGATAGCGGTCGAACCATCTAAGCACCTGCGTAGCGATATAGAGATCTTCTCCTTCAAAGGTGTGCCCTTCCGGTGGATGGCCCTGCCGTCCGAGATATATCTGTTTGGGCGCGGTTATCTGCGAGTACACGTCCAGCACTTGAGTCGACGGGAAAAGATAATCATCCCACGATTGAATAATGAATATCGGAGCGCGAGGCTGGCGCGACTGATCCAGAATCTCGCGTCCGCTTTGATCCTGTTGAGCAATCGAGCGGGTGTGAAGCACCTGCCTGACGCTGCTGCTCGGAAGCCTCCCCTCCGCGGCCGCATCGAGTATCTGGAATTCCAGCGGCGTATAGTTGAAGAAGGGTGGTGAGCCTACATCCCGATTGAGACCGGAGTAGAACTCTCCGATTCCGAGACGATAGTTGACCGCGCCATTTGGAAAGAGCGATTGCTCGAGATCGGTCCACCCTACTAGTGGAATTACGGCCGAAACCCGCGGGTCTGAAGAGAATTGAAAACCATGACCGCCGCCGTACGAGCCGCCAATTATGCCGATCTTCGTCACGTGCGGGCCGATTACGTGATCGGGATCGTTCAGCAGCCAATCTATTATGTGGCTCAGGTCGCTGAGTTCGTCGGGACCTGCAAGCGTGGCCCGGCCTCCGGATTCACCATGCCCAAAACCTCGAGCTGTGTACGAGAGCACGGTGTAGCCCGCCGCCGCTACGTAGTATGCAAGGTTGTCCGTGCCGGTCAACCGATGCCCGCCCCAGCCGTGGATGTAGATAACAGCGGGCGCTGATGGGAAAAAACGTGGTTGAAACAATGTCGCCGCGAGCTTCACCGGCTCGGGAGATGAACCGGCCGGCACGTCGATGAACTGAGTTGAGATGTCTACGAGGATCTCCGCCCGGCTGCGCGAACCCGGCAGCAGCAGGCTTGAACCCAGGAAGCTTCCGCATAGCAGAAGCAGAAATATCGCTTTTGAATTGAACTTCACGAGCCCTTCTCTGATAAAAGACTCGGCAGCCGCGACCCTAGATTGATAACAGCGTGCTTATTGATCGTCAAGAACGGCGAAAGGAAACAGAACGGCCAAAGCAAACAAAAACGCGCAAACTGTGGAGTCGCCAACCGCACTGCACGATGCATTGGGCGCGGATCAGTCGCCAAACGGTCGCCCTGTATTCATGCCATCGCATACTTCCATAGCCATTCATCGCAGTTGCGACGCCAGTGAGAGTCACGGCAAGTTCCGATGGGCCTTCAAACTGTATTCACTTGAACTGCGCGTGCCAGCGAACAAGTCCGCCTTCTTTTTCGAGAAACTTGTCCAGGCCCGCTAGCGCCCGGATGTCGGCCTTGATCTGTGTTGCGTTGGCCGTGACCGGCTGCACGTCGAAAGCATCACCCGAAAGGTGTTTGCTTAAATGACGAAGCTCGGCGTCGTCGAAGCCGTTCAGCACCGATAGCAGACCGGCCGCGATGTCCGCCGCTACTTGAGCCTGAGGATTGTCGTCCACCCATTTTTGACAGGCGGCGCTCACATCGTTGGCCATATAGGTCTGAACAATCCACTTGCGATTGCTCACGACATTGCTGGCCATCGCACGAGCCTGGTCTCCTTTGTCTCTGCGTCCACTGGTGAAGATGAGTGTAGGATGCTTTGCCTTTAGCTGATACGCGGCGTTTCGCGCGATATCGTTCAACGCGAGCGCTTCAATTTTTGGATCCGTCTCCGGCATGCGGTCACCTCCAGATTTCGGAATATTCTCGGGGCTCCTGTCGGGTTCAGCTAGACTAATAATGGCAGGGCGGGAATTCAAGTCTACGGCAGGGCCGGAGGTCGGGTGTCAGGCACCGTGTGTGAGGCTCCCAGGTGTTGGACGCCAGAGCGATCGATAGTGGAGTCAATGCCTGTGCCGTTTTTCAGATTTTAGTAGCGGGCGGATTCAGCGCTCTGGCGAGGGACGCTTTCACTCGTTCTAAGGTCTTTGAGCCCATCCCCGGAACCGCTGCAAGCGCGCCGCTGGCAGCAAATACACTCAGCTCCTCAAGGCTCTTGATGCCATAGTCTCTGTAAAGTAGCCGGGCGGTCTTAAGCCCTATGCCCGATACCTTGCGCAGGTCGATCACGGTGGCCGGCACATCCTGAGTGATCTCAGCGAAGTAAGACGACTTGCCGGTTTGCGCTATTTCCACAATCTGCGCGCTGATGGCCTTACCGATCCCGGGAATCTTCTGAAGCTCCGCGGCTCCGCCTCCGCTGACGATCTCAGCCACGGATTCATCCATAGAGCCGATGTTCTCAGCCGCGGTTTGATATGATCTGATCTTGAACGGGTTCTCTTCTTTGAATTCGAGCATCTCGGCGATGCGCCTGAGAGCATTCGCTATTTCCTCATTGTCAGTAACCGCGATACCGGTCTGTTGGTCTGCTTTACTCATGAGATTAAGCTAGCGCCGTACAATGCGCGGGTCAAATGAGGCTTGCGGAGTCTTTGTTGCGGAGCCCTTGATGCCTGTTGATGGATGAGACGATAGGCTCTCATTTTTGCCCTGCTCCGCCAATTCGCAAACGCTCCACAGTCTGTGACTGGTTTGATATGATCACCAGCGCTGTAAGAGGGGAGTTTTCTTCGAATGTCAGAAGATGGATTCGTATTCGTTACCGGCGCGACCGGCTTTGTGGGCAGTCACCTCGTAGATCATCTCATCGAGAAAGGCCGGCGCGTGCGATGCCTGGTGCGCCGAACCAGCAATTTGAAATATCTCGAGCACCCTGACGTCAGTTTTGTCTATGGGGGTCTCGACGACGGCGCCGACTGGAGCTCCGCGCTGGATGATGTTCATACTATCTATCACGTGGCCGGGCTGACGTTCGCTCGACGGGCTTCGGATTACTACCGCGTCAATCACAAGGGAACCGAAGCAATTGTAGGGGCGGCGTTGAAGCACAGGAATCACATCCGAAGGTTTGTCCTTATAAGCTCTCTCGCCGCCGTCGGCCCTAGCCGCAACGGCTCGCCGGTGACCGAAGAGACCGAGCCTTCTCCCATCACTCCATATGGTCGCAGCAAGCTCATGGGCGAAGAAGCCGTATCAATGGTGAAGGATCTGCTTCCGGCCGCCATCGTACGCCCACCCGCGGTTTACGGACCAAGAGATTACGGAATCTATGAGTTCTTCAAATCAATCTCTCGAGGGATCTCGCCGCAGATCGGGCGATATGAGAAGAAGCTCAGCCTGGTTCACGCGCGAGATCTTGCGGAGGGCATTGTCCTCGCCGGCGAAAGCGAGGCCTCATTGGGACGCACTTATTTCATCTCCAGCGAGGAGCTTTACACGATGCAAGAGGTGGCCAATCAACTCGCTAAGATTCTCGGCCGTCGTGCACGAAGCGTGACTATTCCGAAATCGCTCGCGTACGCTGTGGCTCTGGCGGCTGAAGGTGTTGCTGCGATTCTGAACAAGCCTCCGGTCATCAATCGAGACAAGGTTACCGATCTCTCCCAACGAGGATGGGCGTGTTCGGTGGAGCGCGCGGTCCGCGAGCTTGGTTATAAGCAGAAGGTGCCGCTTGAAAAGGGCCTGAGCGAAACCGCCGAATGGTACCGGAAACAGGGCTGGCTCTAGTCGCAAAATCATCTCTCAAGCCGTCTGACGCGTACAGGTATTCCTACTCTGCTCAATCCTAAAATGACCGATCCCGCCATCGGCCCCAACGCCGCCAAAACTGGATTCCGAAGATTGGTCCCCGCATCGACGGTGATCGTCGCTTATCTTATCGTCGTTGCCATTTTGACGCTCATTTTCAACAATCGCGTAACATTGTGGGGGCTCATTTGCTTTTTACACGTGTGCGTCATTGTCGGAATTTTTCTTCTGGCGCGAGCACGGAGTCGAATCAATGCAAGCCGCTTCGTTTTAATAATGAATGATTGGTATCCGGTTATGCTGATACCGTTGACTTACAAAGAGCTCGAATATTTGATACCAAGGATCCATCCGCATGATTACGACAAGGCGCTCGCGGCGATTGATCATAATCTGTTCGGAGTAAACCCGACGGTCTGGCTCGAACGATTTGCGCATCCGGCGTTGACTGAGCTTCTTCAGTTAGCATATCCGAGCTATTACTTCCTGCCAGTGGTGCTTGGCCTTCTTCTCTGGAGGGCGCGCAGATATCAAGCATTCGACTTTTTCGTGTTTATTCTGGCGGTAGGCTTCTATCTGTCGTACCTGGGTTACATCATAGTGCCTGCCGTGGGGCCGCGATTTCTGCTGGCTGATCTACAGACAAAACCACTATCAGGGCTCCTCTTCTTCTCCGCGATTCGTCGTGCGCTCGACAATGCGGAAGGGATAACAAGAGATTGTTTTCCGAGCGGGCATACAGAGCTCACGATGTTGGTCTTGTACTACGCGCGCCGATTCAGGCTCAAGACGTTCTGGATCATGCTGCCAATCGGTATTGCGATCATCGTGGCAACGGTCTATCTGCGATACCACTACGTGATCGATGTCGCGGCAGGCGCGTTGCTGGCGCTCGGAGTTATCGCCCTCGCGAAGCCAATGTACAGATGGCTGGGTGGTCGATTTGAATTCGTCGCTGATGGAACTGAACTCTAGATGAAGCCAACCGGTACAAACCAGCTAAAGCACGGCGAAGGCATTCAAGCAGCCGTGCAAGTCTTCGGTTCATGGTCCCTCTCTCGTTCGATCGCGTTAATAGTCGTCATAATCGGAGCCGCGGTCCAGGCCTGGTTGTGCTCTATCGGAAGAGTCCCAGAGTCGCTTGTAGTGAGCGCGGCGGCGCTTGCAATCCTGATTGTTTGTTACTCGTTCGATCGAGGCAGTTATACGAGCCTCGCGACATCCTCTCGCACTGTCGAGGTCATGCTTCTGATATGGTTCGTTGCGACTCCGTTCGCCTCGTTCTATCTGAAATATCCTTCGGAGCAGTCTCTTCTCACGTTCGATCGCATTGCTATAACGACCGTTGGATTGTTGGTTCTGATTCAGAGAGCAGCCCGCTCGCGGAGACTTAACAAGCAAATCGGTGAGAGCCCGACGGGTCAAGCGATCCTCCGGTCTACATCCGCGGCGAGCGCTTTAGAGATTACCCCATTCGAAGTGTTGTGGGCTCTGTTGACGACGGCGGCGATTGTCAGCGTGCTCGTCAAATCTCAGGACTTTGGTTTCAGCTTGAAGATCGCAGTCGATTCTTTTGCTCTTCCGCTAGTCGTTTTTCACATAGCGCGCAACCACTTTTTTCTCGAGCGGCGCGGCGCGGCTCTGCTGTTGGCGGCGATTGCGCTGGCATATTTTCTGCTGTCGTGCGGATTGGTTGAGATTCTTACGAAGATAAACCTCTTTCCATATAAAGGCTCTCTGATCATTCGAGAAGCGGAAGTTCGCGTCAATGGTCCGTATGCTTCGGATTCTTCCTACGCGATCATTTCATTGCTGCTCGGTATCTTCCTTCTGGAGTTGCCGGGGATGATGGGACTCCGGCTCGACAAGAGCGCCCGGCTGGCGCATCTTTTGGCGGCGGCGGCGGCGCTAATTTCATCGTGCCTGCCGCTGTATCGCGTGATCCCAATTTCGATAGTTCTCTGCATTTTCGCCCTGAGCCTCTTGAAGCGCGGTGTTCCGGCGCGATCGGATGGCGGATTCGGCTTCAGGACGAGAGTCGGTCTCCACGGCTTGAGCTTCAGGGCAATTGCTCTTCCGCTGGGTATTACCATAATCGCGGGAATTGCGTTCTATGTTGTGTCGTCAACCAACTCTCGGTTGGCGAATCCGGAGAATGCGTTTAGCCGGCTTGCGACTTGGCAGGTTGCGCTTAAAGTAGCAGCGGATCATCCTGTGGCGGGAGTCGGCCTCTGGAACTATTCTGACTACCTTCAACACGAGTATGCCCGCGAGAGCTGGTCCATCGAAGATGCGCTCGAGACGAGAATCGCCACAACGCCGCATTCAAATCCGTTATGGATTGCGGCCGAGTTGGGCCTGGTGGGATTCCTGCCTTACCTGCTCGCGAATTTTTTTCTGGTTATGTACGGGCTTCGAAAGCTGAGGTCCTCCACGGAGCCCCGCACGAGGACTGCCGCCGCGTGTTACCTGAGTCTGTTGGCGGCTTACTGGATCCCCGGGCTGACGCTCACCAGCGGCGCGTACTCTGATTTGAACCTCTGCTTTTTCTTTCTTATCGGTCTGATAAGTGGGTTCCTGAAAAGATCGGATAGCCAGGCTCCGGAGGCATTCACGCCGCCGCGGGTGGAGAAACCGCGGCTGCCGAGAAATTAGCGATTATCGAAAAGAGCGCGTGACGAAAAGAGAGGCGGGCAGAGACGCCCGCCCCTACATTAATTTTCGCTTGGTCCGAACAATAGTACGTGAACCATCAAAGCTGACAAATTCGCCCGCATCGATCCACGAAATTTACTTCAGGTTACTGCCCCGCGGGCTTGTTGAATTTGGCATCATCGATCGTGACGTTGTGCTTGACATCGGTCAGCTTGATGACAAAAGTCATTTGCGGCAGCACCTGGCGGCGCGTGAAAGGTATCTTGACGCCGTCAACATCCTTGTAGTCGTCCAGGTACTCTTCGACTGGAACCTTGCCTTCCGGCGTCTCCTGCTCGACGTCGGTTCTTACCAGCAGGCCGCTCGTCACATCGAAATACATCTTTTGCGGACTGCTGCCGGTCGGAGTCGCGACGACGACGTAGGTGTCGTGATCGCCAACCTTCTCCTTACCCTTGAACTCGAGTTTCGAGAAGAGCTGCTTGAACTTCAACTCCTTGTGAAACTCGGATTCAAGCTTGGCGGAGGCGAGCTCGGCGCCGCTCTTCTCGCGAATGCCCTGAGTCGGGTCCGAAGCCCACGCGGTGCTTCCGTTGAAGCCCTGTTGTACGACCCCGTAGCCGGAGACGTCCACAACGATGAGGGTCTTATTCGGCGCTTTGGCGAACACTTCGGCGTTTCCGCCCATTCCCATCGCCGGTATTTCAAAAGAACCCTTGGCAGTCATGCTCGTCTGTTTCTCAATTGCCGCCTTGCCGCCTATCGCCTGAACATACTTGTCTAGTATCTGCTCTACTGTAGGAGCGGCGCCCTGGCCCAGCCCGGCAGCTCCGGCGGTGGCGGCAAATGCCAGCCCTAGAATCATCGTAATCACTGCTCTTTTCATAAATCCCTTTCCTTTCCTGAATGCCTCAGTTTGTCGATCAATTTTCTATCTGTGTTTACGCGCGTGGGGCGGCGCATAGCTACTCAATGTGAAGCCGTTCGGCTCTTATGATTCGGAACGGCTTTCATAATCTGTTTGACGGCTTCGTCGAGCTGAGGATCACGGCCCGCCAGCAGCGCGGCCCGGCTCAGCTTGACCTCGACATCGGGTTTTACGCCCTGTCCTTCTATAAGCACTCCGCTCGGTGTGCGGAAGTCGCCGATTGCATATTGAAAAAGGGCTCCTGTCGGAAGCTTTTCAAATACCGAAGGCAGCGCCGCTCCCGCGCTTCGCTCGCCGACGACAACGGCCCGCTTCAACTCTTGCAAGCCTCCCGCGAGTATCTCGCTGGTCGAAGCGCTCATGCCGTCGATCAGCAGAGCTATCGGAGCGGCGTACGCGTTCGGTTGAGGATTCGCGATAAATCTAACTTCATTATTTCGAGTTTTCATCGTACCGAGCGAGACTTGTTTCTCTTCCATCATGCCGACGAGGCCCGGAGCTATGCCCCCGACTCCGCCCGGGTTGCCGCGAATATCGATGATGAGTCCAGGCGCATCATGGAGCGATCTGATCGCTTCCCTGATCGGTTCGTTGAGCAGCATCACGAAAATATTGAATCTTATGTAGCCGATTCCGCCCTCGAGCCGTTTTACTTCGATCTCGCTGTATTGCGGGGGGAAGTTGCCCATTCTCTGCGACATCTTGCCCGGGAGACGCTCGCGCCCAATCGTCGCTTCCTGGGTTTTGTCATGCCCATCGAGGTATGCCAGCTTTACCTGCGTGTCTGGAGGGCCGTTGATTCGGGACAGTATGGATCGGTTGATTCTCAGTTTCGTGATCGCCGGGGATTCTTTGCTCTTGGCGAATCTCGATATGATTTCCTTCACAGGCGTGTTGTCGACCGCCATAATCACGAAGCCCGTTCGAAGACCGCCTTTTGCTCCCGGTGAATTGGGATCGACTCGGGTAATTAGTATCTGGTCGTCTACCGTGCGGATATCGATACCGATGCCTCCACCGGCCGGTTCCCTGGTGTCATCTTCAACAATAAATTCTGGAGGAATGATATTGAAATGAGATTGATGGAGCTCGCCCAGCATTTGCTGCAACAGGCTGTAGAGTTCATTGTCGCTCTTGGCGGCATCTACTTTCGGCGCATAATCGCGCTTAACTTTGTCCCAATCGAGGCCGCCGAGGGTCGCGTCGAAGTGCTTCTCTTTGACTGCGTGCCACACTATTTCGAAGGCCTCGTGCCGCTGCGCGGGAGTGCTCTCGCCAGTGACTGCAAGTGTTGCGCGGGCTGCACCCGGCATTGCAAAACTGGGCCCAAAACTGGGCCCAAAAGTGAACCCAAACGTCAGCGCGAGGATCAGCGCTACAAAGAGGTATCTTTTCATCGAATCAACTCCGCATTTGAGTCTCGACAGGCTAACCTGCGCTTTTGAACTGTACATTGTTTAAAAATCTACGCAAGAGAATAGGGGAAAGTTTAGCCTAGGGTCCGATTTGCGACAAGAAGGGCGTGCCGTGCCGCATACTACGGATAATAAGAGGAGGAAAGCCCTTCCGCCGCATTCAAGCTGATGCTACGATAAGTGTTTCCCGTCCCGAGACCGGACGTTCACAAGACTCGAACCAGGGTAAGGAGAACCCGACTAATGGGTGAGGACTTCAACAGCGATCAGGACTTTGCCTTGGGGCCGAAAGACTTTCCTTCCGAGAGAGAGTATTTGTTGCACTGCCTTCGCCACTCGACATCTCACATAATGGCCTCGGCGGTTCAACAAATTTTCCCGGACGTGAAGTTTGGGATCGGACCCCCAATCAAGAACGGCTTCTATTACGATATGCAGCTCCCTCGGGCATTGACGCCGGAAGACCTCGAGGAAATAGAGCGGCGGATGCGGGAGATCATCAAAACCCGCGCCGAGTTTCATCAGGAAACGTGGAACAAAGAGAAGGCCCGCGAGTTCTTCGGCGGGCGAGGGCAAAACTTCAAGATCGAGCTTATCGAAGGCATACCTGGCAACACGGTCTCCACCTACACGGTCGGCGAGTTTACGGATCTGTGCGCCGGGCCTCACGCCGACAGCGCGGGAATATGCGCCAATTTCAAGCTCACATCGATTGCCGGCGCTTATTGGCGCGGGAGCGAGCGCAATCCGATGTTGCAGCGAATCTACGGAACCGTATGGCCGACCAAAGAAGAGTTGGAAGAACACCTTCATAACATCGAAGAAGCGAAGCGCCGCGATCACAGGAAGCTGGGACGCGAACTCGATCTCTTCATGATGCACGAGTGGGCTCCCGGTTCTACCTTCTGGCTCCCTAAAGGAACGGTCATATATCAGACTCTGCAGGACAAAATGCGAAGGCTGCTGGTTCGCAACGGCTATCACGAAGTTAAAGCGCCGCTGCTCTGCGACAGGGAGTTGTTCGAAACATCAGGCCATTGGTCTCACTACAAAGAAAATATGTTCATCTTCGAATCCGAAGATGAAGCCTACGGGCTGAAGCCGATGAACTGCCCATGGCAAATGGTGATATTCGGCTCGAAGCGCCGCAGTTATCGCGAGCTCCCGCTTCGGTTCTCCGAGCAAAGCGTGCTGCATCGCAATGAAAGGGCCGGCGTTCTATCCGGATTGACTCGCGTCCGGCAGTTCCAGCAGGACGACGCGCACATCTATCTCACCGAGGCGCAAATCGGCGAAGAAATGACCAGGCTTCTGGGCCTGGTCGCGCGAGTTTATAAAGCCTTCGACATGCCTTATCGCTTTGTGCTCAGTACTCGAAACGAAGAGAAGTACATGGGCGAGATAGAAGTCTGGGATCGCGCCGAAGCCGCGCTCGCGGCCGCGCTCGAGGCTAATAACCTCGAGTACACGGTCGAGAAAGGCGAAGCCGCCTTCTATGGGCCAAAGATCGACCAGATGGTTCAGGACTCGCTCAAGCGCGAGCACCAGCTTGCTACGATTCAGTTGGACTTTCAGCAGCCGAGGAACTTCGGGCTGATATACGTCAACGAGCATAACTCGGAGTCCGTGCCGGTCGTGATTCATCGGGCCATCTATGGATCCTGCGAGCGCTTTATCGGGATCCTTATCGAGCACTATGCCGGGGCTTTCCCGGTCTGGCTCGCGCCCGTTCAAGCGAAGGTACTTTCAATTTCCGAAAAAGCCGCGGATTACGCTCGCGAAGTGTACGAGCAGCTTGCGGCTGAGTTTCTGCGGGTTGAACTCGATATCCGAGACGATAAGATCGGCGCCAAGATTCGCGATGCTCAGCTTGAAAAAGTTCCGTATATGCTCGTGGTCGGTTTGAAGGAAGCCGAATCCCGGTCGGTGGCCGTGCGATCGCGAGAAAAAGGCGATGAAGGTCCGATGCCTCTCGATCAATTTATCACGCGGCTGAAGAAGGAAACCGACTTCGACTATTGAAGGTCGAGCATCTTTGAAGGGCGGCCCGATTCGGGCCGCCTTTTTTTACCGCCTTTCGATAGAGCGCCGTAGCCATCAGAGAAGAGAGCGGAGAACCTTCACTTCGCATTCATCCGGGCCGGAGGGACAACCGAATAAGAATTTGATCGAAACCATAATCAAAACTCTTGACCCCGACAGACCGGAAGCCTCAGCGATCCAAGCAGCCGCGAAGGTAATCCTTGATGGCGGTCTCGTGGCATTTCCCACCGAAACGGTATACGGCTTAGGCGCGGACGCGATGAACGAGCGGGCCGTGCGGCGAATTTTTGAAGCAAAGGGCAGGCCCGCCGACAATCCCGTGATTGTGCATGTCAGCAGCCGCGAAATGCTGGCTCGAGTAGTCGTCGAGATCACTCCCGCGGCCCGACGGCTTATTTCGACCTTTTGGCCAGGACCGCTTACACTCGTTCTGGAACGTAGACCCGAACTCGCGGGGTCCGTCTCAGCAGGCCTTTCCACCGTCGCGGTTCGAATGCCGGCGAACACCATTGCATTGGAGTTAATTAAGGCGGCGGACACGCCGATCGCGGCTCCGAGCGCGAATGCCTCTGGAAGGCCCAGCCCAACCAAAGCTGAGCACGTGGCCGAGGACTTGTCGGGTCAGATCGAAATGCTTCTCGATGCCGGCCCTACGCAGATCGGAATCGAATCCACCGTGCTCGATTTGACCTCCGATCCGCCCGCCATCCTCCGGCCGGGCTGGATAACCCGAGAGATGATTTCAGGAGTTATCGGATCGCTGAGTGCAGCGGAAGGCGAGGCGTTGGCGCATTCACCCGGTACGAGATACCAGCACTACAACCCCAAAGCCCGCGTGATTCTTGTTGAAAGAGATGCGCGCCGATCTGCAATTGATGTTGTTCGCGACTTCAAATCCGAAATGAAGGTGGGCTTCATCGGTTATTCACAGCTCGAACCAGATCTAAAAGAAGTCGAATATATAAGCATCGAAGATGACGCCGAAAAGTATGCGAGAGCGATCTATGCGGCATTGCGATCGCTGGATGAAAAGAAGGCGGCGATTATCGTCGTTGAAGGCATCGCGGACGCGGGAGGCGGCGATGCCGTAATGGATCGACTCCGCCGGGCCGCTACGACGATCATAAGCGCCTGATCGAGATTTAAATCAAATAAATTGGCCGCCCTGAAAGTCGCAAGGAGCCGAATGCAAGCATTGAAAAAAGAGAACCTCACCGAGGACGGGTTTCGCTTCTCAGCGAACGAGCCGGAGCCTCAAGTGGGTCACCGCGACGTCAAGATACGCGTCGTCGCCGCTTCTATATGCGGTACCGACCAGGGCATTTATCAAATTACATCAAAGCCGGGGATGCGAGACGAGATGCTCTTGCACAACGGCGGCGCCGTCGATCGCTATCGGCCGATCATCGTCGGACACGAATTCTGCGGCGAAGTGGTCGAGGTCGGAGAAGATGTTGATTCGGAGCTCGTCGCGCTTGGCGATTATGTGACGAGCGAGATGCACATAAGCTGCGGCCACTGCCAGCAATGCCGCACAGGCCAACGACACATTTGCAAGAACATAAGAGTGAAGGGGCTCCATCTCGACGGAGCGTTCGCGGAATATGTGGTGACGCCCGCGGAAAATGTGGTTAATCTCGAACGCTTCGGCGGCCGAGAAGCAATTCCACCTCGGCTCGGCGCGTTTCTTGACGCTCTCGGAAATGCGGTACACACGGTTATGGAGGGGAATGTCGCAGGTAAAACCGTAGCCATCCTCGGCTGCGGCGCTCAAGGATTGATGGCTACGGCAGTGGCGCGGACGTTAGGCGCAACGAGAATTTATATAACCGACTTTTCAAACCCTGATGGCTCATTCGATAAACAAAAGCTTGGTGAGCGCTTCGAAACAGCTCGCCAACTCGGGGCCGACTTCTGTTTTGATACAAACGAAGAAGCTGCTCCGGGACAACAGAAGGAGCTGTTCGACCGCGCCGGCGATGAGCACGGCGGCGGAATAGACGTTGTGCTTGAAATGAGCGGCGCCGAGCCTGCGTATGGCGATGCCGGCAGACTCGTCAAGAACGGCGGTCACATCTTGCTGCTCGGGATTCCGGCTCGCCCGCTTCGCTCATTCGACTTCGGAAAGTACGCCGTATGGAAGGGCGTCACCCTGCGAGGAATCTTCGGCCGCCGCATGTTTGAGACCTGGCACGCCATGCTCGATCTGCTTGCTTCCGAGAAAACCGGCCTCAAGGCCAAGCTGGACAAGATCATTTCTCCGGAAACCGTACCGCTCTCGGAGTTCGAGCGCGGCTTCGAGATGGTGCGGTCGCATGAGGCAGTGAAGCTCTTGTTGGTTCCGAGTTCATGACCATTCTTATTCCATCAGAGATCTTGCCGGAGTGAACGGGTCATTTTTTCTTACCCACTCGCCTCAGTAGAAGGCTTTTCAGTCTGACTTCGTCATCGCTTTTGACTTCAATCTCCGCGACATAGATTGGCAGCTCACGTTCGACGAGACCTTCAAGCTTCACCGCATCCTTCTCGGTCGTTATCAAGATCTCGGCTCCATCTATCCGCGAGTCCTTGCTCACGCGGTCGAACTCTTCCTGAGTATAAGCATGGTGATCGCGGAAGAAGTTCTTACTGACAATGCTGATGCCGGCTTCCAGAACATCTTCGGCGAAGGCATCAGGGTTTCCGATTCCGCACAGCAGGGCCGAGTTCCATCCGCGGAATTGCTCCGCATCATATTTGATGCCGCTCGACAGATGCCGCAGTCGAACAATGTCGGTGTAAAAATACAGAACTGGCGTCTTGTCGCCGCATGAATATTTCAGAATTCTCGTCAACTGCGCTTGATCGAAAGCTCGGTTGGCGCGAGTGATAATTATGGCATCCGCGCGTTTCAGCCCATACAGCGGTTCCCGAAGCCGGCCGAGGGGAAAGACTTCGAAATCGCCGAACGGGTCTGTTGCGTCTACTACTAGAATGTTCAGGTCGCGAGCGAGGCGTAAGTGCTGGTACCCATCGTCAAGTACCAACACCTCCGCTCTCGTTTCTTTTTCGGCAAGCCGGCCGGCTTCGTAGCGGTCGTTATTTATGATTATTGGAATCTCCGGCAGAGCTCGCGCGAGCATTACCGGTTCATCACCATATTCAAAATGGCTGGCTTTGAGATTCTCTTTTACATTCAGCCCCGTGCGCGACCGCGGGTCAGCGACGTTGGCGTCGTTCAGCCGGTCGCTCGGTATATTGAGCGTCTTTATTCCACTGGAACGCCGCTTATATCCCCGCGACAATATTGCCACGGAGAAGTCCTCGTCGCGCAGGTATCGAGCTATATATTCCACGAGCGGAGTCTTTCCCGTGCCGCCCAAAGTTATGTTGCCGATACTTACGACCGACGCGCTCAATCTTCGCGGGGTTATGTAACCTGTCTCGTATGCGGCAACGCGAAATCGTAGCGCGATCTCGTAGGTCTTAGCCGGAAGCCAGAGCACGGCTCGCAGAAGTTTGTTAGGCCTCCAGGTCATTTCGGTATCATTTCGGTATCAGCCAAGAACCTTCCAGTCCCGCTCACAACTAATGCGTTAAGCTCGGACAGAATGCAATCAACGGCCCCGCTGTTGCGCTCGACAAGCGCGCGGGCTCGCTGCCCCATCGCTGAAGCCGCGGCACTGTCTTCCACAAGCTGAACAATGCGATTCGCCAGCGATTCAGACAGTCCCGATTCAGACTCCTCTTCCAATTGGATTAAGGCGTCTGCCTGAACGAAGAGTTTGATTATCTCTCTGAAATTCTCGGTATAAGGGCCGGTTATGACCGGCCTCGCCAGAGCAGCCGGTTCAATTACGTTATGCCCGCCGCGGGGAACAAGGCTGCCGCCGACGAATACGACGTTGGCGTTCACGTACGCGCTCGAGAGCTCTCCTATTGAATCGAGCAGCAATACCTCGGCTTTGACAGGCTCAATCCGAGACGCCGATTCATCCGAGAAACTCGAGCGCCGTGCAAGCGTGAACTCCGATCGAGTAATCAGTTCCGCGACTTCCTCAAACCGCTCCGGATGGCGAGGTGCGATCAGGAGCCTCGCTTCAGCCAAGCCGGGACGCCGCCGCGCTTTGCGAAATGCATCCAGCAGCATCGCTTCTTCGCGCGGTGCGGTGCTTCCGGCTACGATCAATGGCCCGCCCTCGCTTAATGCAATAAGCCTTGCGAATCCCGCTCGATCAGACGAATGCCGAGAAGGAACGGACTGATCGAATTTGACGTTGCCGCAGACTCGCACGCGTTCAGGCGGCGCCCCTAACGCTTCAGCGCGACCGGCATCGGTTTCGGTCTGCATGAGAAATAGATGCACGTCTCCGAGTACTCGTTTGATAAATCGTCCGGCGCGCCGGTAACCCGAATAGGACCGGTCGGAGATTCTACCGTTGGCAATTACAACCGGAACATTCCGCAATCGGCATTGGCGAAGAAAGTTCGGCCATAATTCCGTCTCCATAATCACAACGCACGAAGGCCTGAGCTTCTCGAGCGATCTTCGAGCCGAGAGCTGCCAGTCGAATGGGAAATAGAAGATCGAGTCTGAAGATGGGCTCCTCTCACGCGCAAGCCTCTGGGCGGTGATTGTAGTTGTTGAGACTACTATTTTGAACCCAGGAAGAGTCAATCGAATCTTCGCGATCAAGGGCTGCGCAGCGAGGAACTCTCCTACCGAAACCGCGTGAACCCAGATTGAGGGACCGTCATCATCGGCGGAAATGCGCGGCAGAAATCCCATGCGCTGCGAAAAGCTTTCAAGGTATTTGCCGTTTTTGAGTGATTGAAAAATGAAATACGGAAGCAGGAAGAGAAACGCCAGCGAATACGCCAGACTGTAGAGAAGGTACATATCACGCGCTTAGACCGAGCGTCGCAAAATAGAGGCTAAATATCGCGGATCTATTTGGCTCTTTCCAGATAGACCCCCTTTGAGGGGTCAACGCGAATGCGGTCGCCCTCTTTTATAAAGGGAGGAACCAGCACGGTGACGCCGGTTTCGAGCTTGGCGGGTTTGGGGCTGTTTGAAGCCGTGGCACCTTTCATCTCGGGCTGCGTCTCGACGACCGTAAGCTCGACCGCGGGTGGAAGCTCGACGCCCATCGGTGAGCCTTCGAAGAATTCGACTTGAATCTTTGTGCCGGGAACCATATAGCTGACTGCGTCACCCAGTGTCTCGGCGCCTAACGCGATCTGATCGTAAGTCTCGGTGTTCATGAAATGTTGCATATCGCCATCTGAGTAAAGATATTCCATCTCGTGTTCTTCGAGCATGGCGCGCTCTATGTTTTCGGTCGAGCTGAATCTTACTTCAGTCGATGATCCGTTTTTTATATTTCTGAGTTTTGCCTGCACAAACGCCCGGAGATTGCCGGGCGTGCGATGCTGGAAGTCCAGCACCCGATGCGGCGCATTATTGTAAATAATGATCATCCCTTTTCTTATATCGTTTGCTTGCATCTCGGTAGGATCCCTTCCGTTTATCTGTCAGATAACAGCCACGCTTTCTTATATTACTACCTAACGTCACGATTCTCATACCGGGTCAGGAACTTTATTTCGCCGAGCGGCGACCGAAAGAGCGAGCGATGGTGGCAGTTGACAATAATGATCCGCGGAATCCGCAATATTACAAAGCAAGAGATCATTTCGCCGGCAGCCCCTCCTCTCCTGAAACCATACTGAAACCATGCACCGGCCTTGCGGGTGAGTGGCCGGAACTGTATACAAGATCGGATGGCGAGAACGGCCAGACGAATAGGGCTCGTGCTGATAAGCAGCGGAGCCCTCGTTTTCTTGACGCTCTCGTCGATTTTTCCCTGGTCGGCGAAGAGCCGGCATACTCTGAAGCGAGTTATCGCAAAGACTGAAATGCGGTGGGGGACGATACGAGGCGAGCCTCCGCGGCTCATCTCGATTTCAGGAAATGTCAACGAAGCAGGCGTTGAAATCGAGGCTCTCGATTCGCCTTCCGGGATGGCGACCGTAACCGATAGAGACGGGAGATTTGTATTGCCCTGGGTCGACTGGTATCCAGGGGCCGCCTATGATCTCGTGTTCAGCGTCGGCGAAACACGCGCGCGGCTTTTGACAGTCCCGGCGCCTTCGGTCGCGCCGTCCAACGGGGTTTTTGACGCTGGAGATTTCAACCTATCGAGGGCGCAACAGGTCGACAGAGGCGCATTGCAAGGCCTCAATTCGATAAGCTATGAAGTATACGACTCGGTTAACAGGCCTTACTATCGAAAGCTATATGAGACCCTGACTGATGGGAAACCAGCGACGAAGAGCGGGTTGATGCAGTGAACGACTTCGTCGCAACGAAACTCAACTTGAACGAGACGCAATGGGAAATCGGGTCGCCGCGAAGAATACTCGAGACGGGCTCACGATATTGCGGGCATCTGAGTGATGCCATGGCGACGCTGTTGGAAACCGGAGGCTACACGGCACGGGTGATTCATCTGAGCGATGGCCTGACTGACCCTCATACGCATTCGGTCACCGAAGTGTGGTACGGAGATGGATGGCATCTCTATGACCCGACGTACGGGTTCAAGTTCATCAGTGACGGCGGCCGAGTGCTCAGCTATAACGAGTTGAGGCTCGACAGAAGTAGAATATCGGAAACGGCGATGGGGCAGTTGAAACCCAAGGTTCGTCGCAGAGTCTTAACGTGGATGCCCGCGGTATACGCATCAGGCTACCACCACTTCTATTACATACGGACATTGAAGCATAGGCGTTGAAGTTTGACCGCGTTGAACCGCTGGTTGACAATGAACTACCGCAAAATTATTCTTCTGCTTGTCTTGCGAGTCGATCGGGACCACTCACCTCCCTATTGATCCCGAGTTCCATACGCCTCCGTTTCCTTCAAAACTTGGAAATGTCGACGAATCCACCCAATCACAGCCAATCGGTTGCTGAAACCGTTAACCGAATTGACCTCGTATGTGACCGGATCATCGTCGGCGCGCTTTTTCTTTATGCCGTATTTGCACCGCACTCGATTGCATTGACTGAAGGCAGCGCGCTGGTGGGTGCGGTCGCCTGGGCCGTGCGGCTAGCGAGGAGCCGGAGATTCGACAATCTGAAGAGCCCGGCCGATCTTGCGCTCTTCGGATTCTTCGCCTGCTGTGTCGCGTCATCTTTCTTCTCGTATGTTCCAGCCACGAGTATCAGTGGACTGCGAAGCCAGGCGTTCTTTCTCGCGTTCTACTTTGTCAGCAGCAGGATCATGACTATTCGTCATGCGCGTTTCCTGGTCATAGCAATAGTCGGCTCTTGCCTGATAAACGTCGCGTGGAGCGCCGGACAACTGGCAAAGGGGCGAGGCGTTAAGATCGACGGCTTCATTGCGGGAAGCCCGTTCGCGGAATCGGATCTGATTCCTGGCGATGTCGTAATCGAAGCGGATGGCGAGAAGGTGAACAGCCCGGACGACATCTCTCGCATAGTCGACAACGGCCGCGGCCGGCTAACTCTCAAATTCGAACGTAAAGAAGCGCTGGGCGAGACCAGCGTATCGCGGCGCGAGATCAAAGCGTCTCCAGCTTCGGGTAGAGATCGATTGGGGCTCGTGAGTTCACCGGGAAGGAACTTTCGAGTCACCGGCCTGTATAGTCACTACGAGACATACGCCGAAGTACTGCAGCTCATCGCCGCGCTTGCGGCGGGATTGATCGTGGCTTTTCCGTTTAGAAAGACCATTCCTTTTTTTCTGTTGATCGCGAGCGCCGGCTTGATAGTCGCGGCGCTGGTTCTTACCTCGACCAGGGCGCCGATAGCGGGCCTTGGCTGTGCCGTCCTTGTCATCTCTCTTGCAAGCGCGCGGCGGCGCATTACAGCGGCGGCCGTACTGTTTCTCTTGATCCTGGCCCCGATTGCTGTCGTTGCGATTCAGCGTTCGCGCGGTGTGTCGTTTGTAGATCCCCAGGAAGGCAGCACTGCGTATCGGCTCGAGGTTTGGAAAGAGGCGGTCAATCTCGTGCGCGGAAACCCTGTTCTTGGCATCGGCAGGGGAACGGAAGGCGACGAGGGGTTCAAGGAGCAGTATAAGCTCTTTGACGGCGGCAAGCTTCCCGTAGGCCACTTTCATTCAACGCCGGTTCAAGTGGCTACGTGGTGGGGCCTGGCCGCGCTCGGCTTTTACGCGTGCTTCATGACGATCTTCATTCGTGAGATGTGGAAGCTGAGTCGATCCGAAGCCGCGCAGAAAGACTGGTCGTATCGCGCGATAAGCCTGGGGGTGCTCGGGGCCATTACGGCATTCAATGTCAGCTCGCTTGTCCATTTCAATTTCGGAGACGGGGAAGTGGCTATGATGCTCTGGCTGATCGCGGGGATCGGTTTTGCGACGCGCCGGATCTGTTTGGAGTCTCGCGCTTCGACAGCGCCAGCAGCGCCCGAGCAGTCAACAGCAGAACAAATAGGTTCACATAAAAATCAATACCAACCGCGAGAAAGAGTCTCTGGACCGAACGCCCAGGCAGCAGCGGCAGCACAAGACCCGCGGCGCTGATTATCAGGATTCCGATCCATCCAAAGGATATCTTCCCGTCTAGATCTTTCCCGGACATCTTGGCCCGGCTTTTGCCGAATGCGAGACAAGCCGCCGGCCATAGCAGCGCGATGAAATAGATCTTTGACGTGAGCGGTCCGACCAACAGCATCAGGCAGATCATCAACCCCAGCTCCAACATCTCGGTCGACGAATCCTCGTATTCCGAGACCCGCCGCGTTTCCGCCGCGCTTTCGACAGCCGTGGCGTCGGGTTGAGAAGTCCGCGCACGAGTAGCTCGCCATATCAGACCTAAGCAGAAGATGAAGGCCGCCGAGGAAAGCGCCAGCCATATCCGGTCGGCTTGAGCTGTTCGCAGAGACGCGATATTTACCTGCGGATAGTGTGTGTCTCCGTCAGTCCGTTGATCGTATTCGACGTGAGTGAGGTATCGTCTCGATTGCCCTTTCAGCGACAGGTTTATCGGGCCGTTTATTTCGTGGTATTCCTGGCTCGCGACCACCCGTTGATACCAGCCTTGCAAGAGCTCCGCGTTCGCGGAGAAGCCAAAATAGAACATAGGCGCAAGATTGATTGCGGCGAGAAAAACGGCAGTCAATGCGAGAAATTTCCACCGGCGCTTCAATGCGAAGTAAGGGAGCAGCAAGATCGGTGTGAGCTTTATCGTTATCGCAAGCGACATCAGGAGCGCCGCGGTTGACTCTTTACGCTTCATGAACAAATAGAGGGAGCCGAATAACAGAGCCACGGCCGTCAGATGAGCGTTGCCGTAGTGAAGGATCATGACGTAGTACTGACCCACGGCAAGCGCGACCAGCACCCAGGCGATTGGACTGACGCCCTCCGACGCCAAAGAGGTCTTCAGCCGGCGACGATATGCTCGCTTGACTAGTGACATGCATAGCGCCGCTTCGAGAACGCCGAAGCAACACCAGAGATAAGCCGCGATCTTGTAGGGCATCAACCAGAGCGGCACGAGGGCGACAATGAAAAAAGGCGGGTACCGATAGTCCATTGTCTGTCCGCGCGCGAAATCAGGCGCGTACAGATCGCTCCTCCCATTCAAGAGCGAGCGCCCGGCGGCATAATAAACTGGAAAGTCGATTAGATTGCGCGCAAATATCAGCGCGAGCACGACTGCCAGAAGAGCGACAATCGCTATTGGATAGAACTGTCGGGCGGCTGGGAATACATGAGAGCGAGGCATTCTAATTTGTGATCAGTGCACCAGCGTTTACTTGCTCCAGCGTGTCGACACCCAAGAACGTGCGAGTGTGTTGTGAACTGCGTCGGAAGAGGCCGTGATTGCTACAATCGATGTGACATATTTACGACCTCTTTAGTTTTGAAGCGTCGTAAGAATATCTTGAACTTCATGCATGACGGCTTGATCGTCATCGCTCTCAATCTGGAGCTTGAGCACTCCGGCCGGAGTGAATCTCGCGGTCCCCTTCGACACGAACCCCACGAGCTTCTCGGGATCTATGCGCGCGGATTCGGCGAACTTAATCGTAAGACGGTCGGCCTCGCGGTCTATTGAAACAACTCCGATCCGTGAAGCCTCGCGGCGCAGGCGCGCATACGTGAACAACGAGGCCACGCTCTCGGGAATTGGACCGAAACGATCGGCGATCTCCGAACGGATGGCATTCAACTCATCCTCGTCCTTTGCCGACGATATTCGTTTATAGGCCCGCAGTCTCTGACTCATATCGCGAATGAAGTCTTCGGGAATCCGAATATCGACTCCGAGATTTATATTCGCCGAAGACTCCTCGTCTATCTGCTCGCCCTTCAATTCGCGAACCGTGCGCTCCAGCATCGAGGTATACAGGTCGAAGCCGATACTTTCGATGTGTCCCGACTGCTGCGCGCCGAGCAGGTTTCCGGCGCCTCGCAACTCGAGATCGAGCGCAGCTATCCGAAACCCCGCACCCAAATCCGAGAATTCCCGTATCGCCGCAAGCCGGCGCCGAGCAATGTCGGTAAGCTCGTCTTCAGGCGGAATCAGCAGGTAGGCATAAGCCCGGCGATTGGAACGGCCTACGCGGCCCCGCAGTTGATAGAGCTGAGATAAGCCGTATCTGTCCGCGCGATTGATGATGATCGTGTTGGCGAGCGGAATGTCTATGCCGTTTTCAATAATCGTCGTGGAGACCAGTACGTCGAGATCATGCCGGACGAACTTGAGCATCACCTCTTCCAGTTCCTTCTCGCCCATTTGGCCGTGTCCGACTCCGATTCTCGCCTCTCGAACGAGGCGGCCTATCAGCTCGGCTATGGAATAAATCGTTTCGACTCGGTTGTGAACGAAGAAAACTTGTCCTCCTCGCTGCAACTCCAGCTCGATGGCGGATCGAAGCACCGATTCCGAGAACTGTACGACGTGGGTTTGTATCGCCAAACGATCGCGGGGCGGGGTTTCAATAATCGACATGTCGCGAAGCCCGGCCAGCGACATATTGAGCGTGCGTGGAATCGGAGTCGCGGACATCGAGATCACGTCTACGCGCTTTCGCATCTGCTTGATGCGTTCTTTATGCGCGACGCCGAACCGTTGCTCCTCATCGACGATAAGCAGGCCAAGATCCTTGATCGTAATATCCTTTGAGAGCAGTCGGTGAGTTCCCACGACTATATCCACGATGCCGGACTCGAGCGTCTTCACGACTTCCTTCTGCTCCTTTTGAGAGCGAAATCGCGAGAGCATTTCCACGCGCACGGGGAAGGCCCCGAACCGTTGTTGAAAAGTTTTGTAGTGTTGATAAACAAGAACAGTAGTGGGGGCGAGCACGGCTACCTGCTTGCCTTCCGAGACGGCTTTGAACGCGGCCCGCATCGCCACTTCGGTCTTGCCGTAACCCACGTCTCCGACGATCAGACGATCCATTGGTTCGGAGGACTGCATGCCGGCCTTTACATCTTCTACCGCGGAGATCTGATCGGGCGTCAACTGATACTCGAACGCATCTTCGAATTCATGCTGCCACGGCGTGTCTTCGCCGTACGCGAAACCGGAAACGAGCTTTCGCTCCGCATAGAGCTTTAGAAGCTCCTCGGCAAGATCGCGCATTGCCCGTTTGGCGCGGGCTTTTGTTTTTTCCCATCCCACTCCGCCGAGCCGATCGAGATGAGGCTTGTTTCCCTCCGCTGCTGAAAATTTCTGAATCAGATCGAGCCGCTCGACGGGTACGTAGAGCTTCGCGCCCTCGGCATAAGTCAAAAGCATGAACTCACGTTCGCCCCCGGATCTCACGAGACCCTCGGCCATGTTGAATTGAGCGGCCGTGCCTGACGCGGCCACGGCAATTTGTCTCAATCCCTGAAACTGGCCGATGCCGTGGTCGATGTGTACCACGTAGTCTCCGACCTTAAGGTCTCCAAGATCCGACATGAAAGCCGCGAAGCTTTTCTTCTTTTGCGGCCGTTTTCGAGTAAGCGGAGGGGGCGCCTGCCTCTCGATATCGCCGAAGACATCCGTCTCGATCAGCAGCGACAACGCGGCGGCGGGAAGCGTGAATCCGTTTGCGAGCCGGCCGACCGTTATCACTCTTTCCGCCGCGCGATGAGTCATATCCAGCGATGGGCAGAGTTCCGCGGATATCGCGTACTCCGAGAGCATATCTCGCACGCGCTCGGCGAGCCCCAGGCTCGGCATCACAAAGATGGTCGAAAAGGGACCGCTTTGAAGATCTTCTATCAGATGTTGAATACGTCCGTGATACCTGCGAGGTGATTGCGAGATGATCTCGACCTCCGGCGTGCCGTGGGCAAGCGCTAGTAAGAAGAGAGTCGTTGCCTTCTCCGGAGATTCGGGCAATTCCGGTGTGGCGTTATCCGGCTCCTGTTGGCGCGCGGCTTTCAGGATCTCAAAAGTGGGAGGCGCCGCGGCAAGAGGAAGAAAGCGCTCGTCTGTTGCCGCTGCCGCACACCCGAGCAATCTCAGCTCGATGCGCGCGAAATCATTAAGCCGCGATCTCAGCTCTTCCGGCATTAGAAACAGCGATGCCGGCGGCAGGGCCAGCGCGCCCTCGTCGTCCATACGCGCATAGCGTTCTTCGAGCATGTCGTAGAATTCGACTGCCGTTCGCTCGATCTCCGCCGGCTCATCCATGACGAGCAGCGCTTCTTTAAAATAATCAAAGCCGGACGAATTGAGAGGCTTGGTGAGCGGTACAAGGTACTCCCAACCCGGGAAAGCTTCTCCTCGTCCCGCGTGAGCGATGTGCGCGCGCAAATCGCGCCTGAATCGATCGTCATTCCAGTGTTGAGAGGCCCGATCCGCCCACTTCATGAAGTCTTCGCGGCGAATGCAGAGCTCACGCATCGGAACTATGATGGATTCGTTCAGACGCCCTACCGAGCGTTGAGTTTCGGGATCGAATTCCCGGATCGAGTCTACTGTGTCGCCGAAGAACTCAATTCGATGCGGCGATTCATGAGCCGGCGAGAATATGTCCAATATGCCGCCTCGCACGCTGAACTCGCCGACGGAACCGACCGGCTCTTCTCTCACGTATCCACTGGCGATCAACTGGTCGACGATGAGCTCGATCGGCATATCGTCGCCGATTCTAAGCGACAAACCCGCCGATTTCAGTTGATCGGGACTAACCGTTCTTTCCGCGAGGGCTCGAAGAGAAGTTATGATTATTTGAGGATTACGGACCGCCGCCGTTGAGGTCCTGTAAAAGGCGAGCGCTCTTTGTTCAAGGACTTCGGCATGGGGCGATGTCCCATCGTACGGATCGCGCTCCGAAGCGGGAATAGTGATCAGGTTTCCGCCGGTCGTTTCGAGACCATTTAAGGCGCAGTAGAAGAACTCGGAATCCGGCCGAAACTCTTCGACATCCCTATTGGATCGAGTGATGAATAGAACCGTGCGGCCGGTCAGCTTCGAAATCGCCGCAAGGACAAGAGCCCGAGCGCTCCCCGCGAGGCCTGAGACTACTACCGTGCGCTTGCCTTCTTGGAGGTGACGCGCGAGCTCGCCAAGCGCACTGCTTCTTAGGAGATTTTCGACAGGAGATGATACGTCGGCTGCTTCGGCGGAATAGTCGGCCATCGTCGATATGAAATAGCGCTCAGAATCGGAATGCGTCATTCTAACAATGCGAAAGGGCGGAAGCAAAAAGAGCCGCGTAACGGCGTCTCCGCTGGAGGCATCGTGGAAGCATATTGAATGTCGTCAGGGCTATTGCGTTGCCTTCAGAAACGGCCCTTTGTTAGTATCGGCTAGTTTTCGGCGCCGCATAATTCCTTTGATTCGGATCGGAGGTAACCCGCAATGAAACGGCCACGCCTGCTGCTGCTCCTGTCCTTTCTCCTACTGGTTTCGGCGGCAGGTCTCGTGCTTGCGAAACAGCTTGGCGCGCGAGAGGCTCGCGAAAAAATTGCGACGGCGCTTGGTCTGGACAAACCGGAACGCGTTCACATTATGAAAGTATCCGAACTCGGCGGCGAAGCGGTTGTTGAAGCCACCGTCGAACAGGCGTTTCGTTTTACGAGCGACAAAGACGGCAAATGGTCTCTGGCGGAAATTCGAAAAGGCGATCGCCAATGGGACTCGCTCGAATTGATAAACACGGCGATTCGAAAAGAGAAAATATTGCGCACGGCGGCCGAGCTTACCTCGATCGCGACCGCGCTGGAAGCTTACCGGCGTGAGCACCGCGCATACGTCACGGCGGGGAGCGGGGCCGCCTTAATCGACAGCCTCAGTCCTCGCTATCTTGAAAAAGTAATCAGGCTCGATGCCTGGTCGCAGGAGTTGGACTACAGCGGAACTTCAGATCGCTACAGATTGGCCAGCCGCGGTCCGGACGGCAAGGCCGGCAACGAAGATGACATTGTCGTTGAAAACGGTAAGCTGGTAAGAGGAGCACGAACCGGCGACTCGGACCATCAGACCCCCTGATTTATGACCAGCACGGAATCACGCGCGCGTCAGACGACTGCGTTGCAGGAGCTGCGGAGAGTCCATCGCACTCTGGTTCTTGTCGTATTGACGATGGCTGCGGGTGCAATGCTCTTCATTGCTCTCGGGCTTCTTATCATAGACAGCAGCCGGGCAAGGGGCGTCAGCGTGGACTTCAGGAATATTATGTACGGGTCCGCGTTAGTGCTCGCGCTGGCTTCGGTGTTCGTCCGTAGAACGATGTTTCAGATGAGCAGGCTTCAATCGATAACCGAAAGGCGCGGCGTTGAAGCCGTGCCTGCGCGCCTTATGAAGGGCACGATCCTCTCGGCATCGCTCGGAGAGCTTATAGTCAGTCTCGGGTTTGTACTTGGCCTGCTGGGAGGAGACAGGTTCGACGTGGTCAGGTTCGGAGTCGTATCAATCGCTGTGGTTCTGTTTGCCTTGCCGAAACGCAACGCATGGATCAAAGCTATTGAGTATCTGGATCATAGCAGTCATTATCATACGGATGCTTAGGGGCGTCCTTGCAATCAGGAGCCGGTAGCGGTCAGATCCGGCAGCAAATATTTCGAAGGGGATTTTGAATTGAAAAAGAGGATTTTAGTCATCATTACCGCCTCCGCGATCGCGGCGCTAATAACCACCGGCGTATCCGCCGCGATCCAGACCGCGGCCGGCGCCGCCGTTCCGACGCAGGACAAACGCGCCGACGCGCTCAAGAAATTCCTCGAAGGCAAACGGCTCGAGCAATCGGGAAATTACACGGGAGCGGTGGGCGCTTATAAAGAGGCGATTGACCTCGACCCGAATTCAGTAGAACTCCGGGTCGCTCTTGGCTCGCTCTACCTTAAGAATGGAAACATCATCGCGGCCGAAGCCCAGGCGCGGGAGGCCTCCCGCATAGCTCCAAATTCAATCGAGACGCACAAGCTTCTTGGCCGCGTCTACACCGCACAGACGATCGTTGGAACCACGATCGACAAAGACAAGGCACGGGCCGCCATCAAAGAGTTCGAGGAAGTCGCCAAGGAGAACACCACGGCGAAAGTGGAGGTAGGAAGCGAAGAGGCCCCGGTCCTAGCCATCATCGCCGATCTGTACACCAAGCTGGACGATACGGACAGCGCCATAAAAGCCATTGAGCGAATATCAGGCGAGGACGGCTCACTGGCTCCGGTCTACTACTTCCGCGCGAAGCTCTATTTTGATAAATCAAAGTTCAGGGAGGCCGAGGCGTCCGCTCGCAAGGCCTATGAAATAGATTCGAAGACGCTGGAGTATCAGAGTATGCTCGCCCAATCTCTGGTCCGCATCGGGCGCACCCAGGACGCGCTGGATATCTATGAAAAGGCGCTTGGCATAAAGAAGGACAAAAAGTCGGAAGGCGGCGAAGAGATGATGCTGGCGTCGCCGCTGATTTTCGACTACGCCGAAACACTTGTGTTCGCGGGCCGCTACCAGGAGGCGATAACAAGGCTCGATCCGGTTATTAAGCGCGCGCCGAAAAACAGCGGATTCTATGTTCGGGCTATAGGAATCGTTGTCGATGCTCAAAGGCGTTCGGGCAAGCGCGAAGAGGCGATTAAAACCATCGAAGAGGCTCTGAAGGGTCAGGATGTGTCGGAGAGCCTCGGTCTCGTATACGCGCTGGCTTCAACATACGATGAGATGCATCAGTTCGATAAGGCCGTGGATACCTATGAAGAAGCGCTCAGGGGAATCCTTAACCCGGATGGAACTGTCAGCGATAAGGAGCTGGAAAAGAGAAACGCCGGGTTGATTCTTCAACGAATCGCGCTCACGTATCGCAGCGCGCAAAAGCGCGACAAGGTTATCGAGACCTTCGAGCGGATGAGAAAGACCCTTGGCCCCAAGAGCACGCTTGCCGACCAGTTGACGGCCGGGCTTTTTCTCGATGAGGGCAAGTACAAAGAGGCTGGGGATCTGGCGGCCGAGGCATCCGCTCGGTTCCCGGAAGAGCGCTCCTTCAAGCTCATGCGAGCGCAGGCAGCCGCCAAGCTTGGCGACTTCAAGACTGTCGATCAGACAGTTGACTCGCTGTTGAAAGGCACCGCCGAAGACGCCGAGTTACATTCATTCAAGTCCAGCGTTTTGCTGGAAGCCAATCAACTAAAACAGGCGGAGGAGAGCGCGCGAAAGGCCATAAGCCTCGACGCCCGGGACGTAGATCCGCTGGTGACGTTGTCGATCATTCAAGAAAGACAAAAGAAGTTCAAGGATTCCGAGATGACGCTCAGGAAGGCGCTCGAGATCGACCCCGAGAACGCTACACTGCTCAACAATCTGGGTTATTTTTTGACGGAGCGAGGCGAGAAGCCTCAAGAGGCCGAAGATTTCATTCGCCGCGCGGTTAATATAGCTCCGACAAATGGATCTTTTCTCGATTCGCTTGGGTGGCTCTTGTTCAAGCAGGGTAAGACACAGGAAGCTCAAAAATATTTGGAGCAGGCTGTCATATATTCGTCGCGTTCGGCAACGATTCACGATCATCTAGGCGACCTCTACAAGAAGCTCGGCCAGATGGAGAAAGCGCGAATGGAATGGGAAGCGGGGCTGAAGCTCGCTACCGACCCTGACGAGGCCAACAAACTCAAAGAGAAGCTCAGCAAGCAGAAGTAAGAATCGATATCTCTCAATTTAACAAGGCTGTTGGTTTTTGCGCGGCGCGGTGCCGAAGCGCCCATGTCGCGCTTTCAGCGCTTCAGGCGTTGGCGACGTGACCAGGAGCGACGAGTGACGCGCTTGCCCCTGAAAATGTTTTATAGTCGGCCTTTCCGGCCTTACCCAGCGCACGAACTTTCGGTTGGGTACGGGACGAATGTCCAAACTCCAGTTGGCTTCCGCAAGAGCGAACAACGCTGCAACGAGATCTCTACGCTAGCGAAATTGCGCGAGATAAGATGACAAGAGCATTCGTTTTCTACTGCAAGGCGTATCGAATCGCGGGACTATTATTCGCGATGTCGGTGATCCTGGTCATTGCGTCTCCGGCCGGAGGCGGCTCCGGCGCGATCTCTTCTGGAAATCACCGGCCCGATGACATTCGATCCGCTGCCGCCCTGGAAGAGATCAAGCTGCTGGAGCATGAGTGTTTCGACGAAGTGAACAAGTACCGAGAGTATAAGCGGCTTCCGGTTCTCGATCTCGACAAAGAACTCGTCCTCGTAGCTCGCGACTACAGCAGGAGAATGGCTGAAGAGCGCTTCTTTTCGCATACCGACTCCAACGGCGAATCCGTGCGCGAGAGGCTGGCACAGGCCGGAATCCGTTGGCGATCCGTGGGCGAGAACATCGCTTCGTCACGGGGCTACATAAATCCCGTGGCGGCCGCTGTTCACGGCTGGTTGGGCAGTCCGGGTCATCGTCGCAATATCGTCGAGCCGGGCTTCCGATTTGCCGCCGTCGGCGCCTGGATCGGCCGCGACGGCACGGTATTCTTCACACAGGTATTCATCGGCAGGTAACCTGGTTCCAAGAGATTCCCTCTATAAAATTTCCTATATGAATGAATCCTTGCGTGTGCGTTCTTACGCGAAGATCAACTGGACACTCGACGTTTTATTCAAGCGGGAAGACGGCTGCCACGAGCTGCGGACGCTCCTTCAAACCATCTCTCTTTACGACACGCTCAGGCTAAAGCGCACCGACGGCTTTATCGAGATCTCCTGCAATGATCCCCTCGTGCCCTGCGACGAGACGAATCTTGTTCACCGAGCCGCAGCCGCGCTGGCAAAGGAGACCGGCATAAAATCCGGGGCAAGCATTCATATCGAGAAACGAATTCCAGTTGGGGCGGGACTGGGCGGCGGCTCTTCCAATGCAGCCGCGACGCTGTTGGCCCTCTGCGAGCTGTGGGAGACAAACGTCGAGTACCGGATACTTGTTAAAATTGGAGCGAGCCTGGGATCGGACGTCCCGTTTTTCCTCCTCGGAGGAACAGCAATCGGCATTGGAAGGGGCGAAGAAGTTTATCCGACCGAGCAGGTTAAATGTAGTGAGATAGCGCTGGTCAATCCCGGCTTTAGTGTCTCAACCCGCGTCGTTTACGAAAAGCTTTCACGATTGACAAGGCTGGAGGCCGTCAGTATCATACCCGTTACTTTAACGGCAGCAAATCATATCAGTGAGGCCGCGCTTTCAGGAATAAACGATCTGGAAGTGGCGGCCCTCGAAGCCTATCCGGCTATTGGGGCGCTGAAAACGAAACTGATCAAGCTTGGCGCAAAGCACGCGCTGATGTCAGGCAGCGGTGGGACGGTATTCGGGGTCTTTGAAAACGATTTGGCAACCGATAATGCGGTTGCTGTTTTTCGCTCGGAGGGCGCGTGGGCACAACGGGTCCGTACAGTAAGCAGAGGCGAGTACAGGGACACCCTGTTTGAGATCGAGTGATCTCGCGCATTTTTCTCCCTCCTTGCGCGAAAGTTATAAACGCACAATACGGTTTTTGCGGGTTGGGGTGCTGGGGAGTAGCCAAGCGGTAAGGCAGCGGACTTTGGATCCGCCATCCGAAGGTTCGAATCCTTCCTCCCCAGCCAGATAGTGCGACAGACGGCGCAAATAGATCGCAATAGATAACGATCGGGGGACAAGGTGGACGTCAAGGTCTTCTCGGGAAATGCGAATCGCGCCCTGGCGGAGGAGATATGTGAGAAACTCCATATCGAAATCGGCCAGGCCAATACGACTCGTTTTTCCGACGGCGAATACAATTTTCAGATACTCGAAAACGTTCGAGGCGAGGATTGTTTTGTCGTTCAGCCGACCTGCCCACCAGTGGACGCGAACCTCATGGAGCTGTTGATTATGCTCGATGCGTTTCGCAGATCGTCCGCCAAGCGCATTACCGCTGTGATTCCTTACTACGGCTATGGTCGAAAAGATAGAAAGGACAAACCGCGCGTTCCGATTTCAGCGAAGCTTGTCGCGAATCTGATCACCGAGGCGGGCGCTGACCGGGTGTTGCTATTCGATCTTCATGCCGGACAGATTCAGGGATTCTTTGACATTCCGGCCGACCACCTCTTCGCGGCGCCCGTGCTTGTCGGATATTTCAACAACCTAGGTCTTCCGGACCTTACCGTTGTAGCGCCGGATGCCGGAGGCGTCGAGCGCGCCCGCGCATACGCGAAGAGATTGAACGCCGAACTGGCGATTATCGACAAGAGACGTGACTACGAACGGCTCGGCGAGGTCGAAGTCCTTCACGTCGTCGGCGATGTCGAAGGACGAACGACGTTGATTGTGGACGATATGATCGATACCGCGGGAACTCTGGTAAAAGCAGGCGAAGCTTTGAAGCGAAGCGGCGCCGCTCGCGTGCTGGCTTCGTCCACTCACGCGCTCTTTTCAGGGCCGGCGGTTGAGAGGATCGAAGCATCTCCGATCGATCAGGTCGTGGTTACCAATACGATTCCGCTTGAGCGGGCTTCCGGCTCGCCCAAGGTTAAGTGCTTAAGTGTCGCGGCGCTTCTAGCTGACGCGATTGTTTCGATTCACGATGAGTCTTCCGTTAGCAGACTGTTTATCTGAAACTGATCGGCGGCGAGAGATCGAAGGCTGTAACGGGAAGAATTGTAAAGAGCTGGATTGAGCTATGATAAAAGATATAACCATACAGGCGACGGCGAAGGACGGGCATGGCAAAGGCTTTGCGCGGAGGCTGAGGGCGAAGGGATTGATCCCGGCCGCGGTTTACGGCGAAGGACAGGACGCGGCGGCGGTTGCGATCAACGCCCGGGATATTGCCAATATTCTCCGATCAGACACAGGTCACAACACCATCTTTAAGATCGCGTTACCAGGCGGTGAGCCTACGACTGTCATTATCAAAGACTGGCAGGTCGATCCGCTGAAGGGGCGATTGCTCCACGCGGATCTAAAGAGACTTTCGCTCACTTCGATCACGCGGGTTCGAGTCGCGATTCACGCGATCGGCGAACCCATTGGAGTCAAGACCGACGGCGGGCTTCTTGAAATATCGATGCGCGAAGTCGAAGTCGAGTGTCTTCCGCACGATATTCCCGAGAGTTTGGAAGTCCAGGTTGGTCACATGAACATCGGGGATCACGTGACGGTAGCCGATCTGGTCTACGACCGCGAAAAAATTAAGGTGCTGAGCGACGAGCATCAACTTGTGGCGGGCGTTCTTGCATCTCGAATGGCGGAGGCCGCGCCTGGCGCTGAGGTCGTCCCCGGCGAAACAACCGCCGAGCCCGAAGTGATCAAGAAGGGCAAGACCGAGGAAGAAAAGTAGTGATTGATGAAGGTGATCGTTGGCCTTGGCAATCCCGGCCCCGAGTACGAGGATACCTGGCACAATCTGGGATTTGTTGTTATTGACAGGCTCAGCTTGCGCGCGGGAGTAAAACGGTTCCGCGACGAAAGTGAAGCCAAGATCGCGGAGACGGCGATAGGCGGCGAGAGGGTTCTGCTCGCAAAGCCGCAGACCTTCATGAATCTCAGCGGCAATGCTGTTCGACCGCTGCTTTTGAAGTACGGAGACGGCGACCTTGCCGGCCTGATTGTGGTCTTTGACGACGTCGCGCTCCCTTTTGGCCTGATACGCGTTCGCGCCGGTGGAAGCTCGGGAGGCCAGAAAGGTATGAAGTCGCTCATTGAGCGACTAGGCGGAGATGAATTCGCTCGCGTGAGAATAGGCATAAGGCCGGATCATCCGATCGCAGATCTATCCGGCTACGTTCTTTCAAAGGCGCCGAAGCGGAATCGTCAAGAACTCGATGAGGTGCTCGATAGAGCGGCGGACGCGGTCGAGGTTATTTTGACCGAGGGAATAGAGAGCGCAATGCAGAAATTCAACCAGCGGGTGAAGAACGAAGTAGAAGACGCTCATTGATCTTTGCCAAGAGTCTGTGGATAGAAGCTCCTTGCTCCGGATATAAGATCCGGGGCCAAACTTGAATGCGCCGCGGCGATGTCGGGGCGCCGAACCGAAGTCATCCAAAAGGAGGAAACCTCTCTTATGAGAGTTTATGAAGTGATGTTTATCATCTCTCCCACGACGGAGGAGGGTGATATAGATAAGCTAATCACTCAGTTGAGTGATGTCGCCACGAGTCAGGGTGCGCAGGTAACCAAGATCGATCGAATGGGCCGTCGCCGGCTCGCCTACCCGATTCAAAAACTCACCGAAGGCTACTACGTAGTTTTCACCATCGAAGGAACAGGTTTGGAAATAGCCGAGCTCGAGCGCCGCATGCGCGTAACCGACGCGGTGATTCGATACCTGACGGTTCGAATAGATCAGGAGTTGAAGCGCGCCGAGAAGTTCAGATCCGCTCGAGCCGCGCGAGCAGCGGCAAGCCGTGCCACTCGATCCAGCCGGAGCCGTTCACAGATCGCCGTCGCCGAAACATCCGATGAGGAGGACGAAGAATAATCATGAGTTATCCAAGACCACGCGACGATTCAAGACGCGATGATCGCCCGTCTGGCGGCCAGCGCCGATTTATTAGAGCGCGCAAGTCCTGCCGATTTTGCGCGGAGAAGATCGACTACGTCGATTACAAGGATACGCGCCTGCTCGGGTCCTACATTCCGGAGCGCGGCAAGATCCTGCCGCGGCGCATCTCCGGCACCTGCCAGCCGCACCAGCGTATGCTGGCGGAAGCTATAAAGCGCGCGCGCAATATCGCGTTACTGCCGTTTGTGACGGCCTGATTCCAGCGGATTAAATCAGCCGGCGTCGGATAGAGATTGATTCGGCTGGACCGCCCTTTAGAGCGAGGTTTTGAAATGGCGTATATGGAAGTGCTTTTGCGAGAGGATGTCGACAATCTCGGCAATCGAGGTCAGATCGTACGAGTTCGCGCGGGATACGGGAGGAATTTTCTTCTGCCGCAAGGGCTTGCCATTGAGGCTACGACGGGCAATAAGCGAATGATTGATGAGCAGCGTCGAGTGCTTGCCAAGCACGAGCTTCGCGAGCGCGATCGCGCCCAGCAGCAATCTGAAAGCCTTAATGGAATCGAGCTGAGGTTCGAGCGAAAAGTCGGCGAGCACGGTGTTCTCTATGGATCAGTAACGACCCTCGACATAGGCGAGGCGCTCAAGGAGCTCGGCCACAAAGTCGAGCGGCGTCGAATCGGGCTTCGGGAGCCGATTAAAGGACTCGGAGAATACGACGTTCCAATAAAGCTTCATAGGGACGTCTCTCCGTCGATCAAAGTGCTCGTCCGAAAGGAAGGCGCAGTCCAAGCAAGCGCCCCCGCGGCGGAAGCCCCCGTTGAAGCTGTTGAAGCCTCGCCTGCGGAATCCGAGAGCGAGCCGGCGGCGGAGGTTTGAGTTTGGCGAAGCCGGCCGGCCCCGGGCGTCCGGCCTTATAAGCAACTAACTCGAGGCGGGGATTAGTTTCTCCAGTGCGGCATGAGTGAAATATACGTGAGCACTGATGTCGAAGCGGACGGCCCGGTTCCCGGGCTTCATTCGATGCTCAGCATCGGCTCCGCGGCTTACCTTGCCGACAAAAAGCTCGTCGCCACATTTTTGGCCAACCTCGAAACGCTGCCGGGAGCCACGGGACATCCCGCGACGATGGAATGGTGGAAAACCCAACCGGAGGCCTGGGAGGCCTGTCGCGAAAACCTCGAGCTTCCCGAAAACGCAATGAAGCGTTACGTGCAATGGCTCAAGCAACTGCCGGGCAAGCCCGTATTCGTCGCCTATCCCGCCGGCTTCGACTTCACCTTCGTCTACTGGTACCTGATGAAATTTACCGGCGAAAGTCCGTTTTCGCATTCCGCGCTGGACATAAAGACGTTTGCGATGGCCATTCTCAAAAAGGACTTTCGCGATTCAACCAAGCGTAATATGCCTCGAAGCTGGTTCGACAAGCTGCCCCATACTCACAAGGCATTGGACGACGCCCTGGAACAGGGCGCGCTCTTCTGCAACATGCTGATTGAGTCACGTCAATGAGCCGCGGCAACGAGTAAGCTGGTTTCGAAGCGACGGCTTGTGAGCAAGAGCTTTCTCGAATAATATGAGCCCCGCGCATGCGTAGGGATCTGTCGACCCTTTGTGTGTAGGAATATGGGCTGAACCTCGTATTCCCGCAGCACTTTTCTCCACATTTAACGCAGGAATAAAGATGAGCCGCTCCGCTACTGCCGATCCCTTTCTCGAAAAGGGCCTTCCCTCCAACGCCGAAGCGGAGCGGTCGGTCCTTGGGGCCATCCTGCTGGACAATACCGTTTGCAATCAGGCGGTCGAGCTCTTGCGCCGGGACGACTTCTTCCTCGACAGCCACAGACGCATCTACGACAAGATGCTCGTCCTCAGCGAAAAGAATCAGCCCATCGACATGATAACCCTCTCGGATGAGTTGCGGCGCGCGGGCGAGTTCGAGCAGGTCGGAGGAGCTACTTACATCGCGTCATTGATCGACGGCGTGCCAAGAACCGACACGATTGAACACTACGCGAGAATCCTAAAGAACAAGGGCATGCTTCGCCGCCTGATCAACGCTTCCAATCAGGTTATCGCGAGATGCTTCGACGAAGAAGACGAAGCCGAGACCATAGTCGATGGGGCGGAGGCGTTGATCTTTGCGATAGCTGAGGATCGGATTCGGCAGGGGTTTCAATACATCGGCGAAGTGGCGCAACGGAGGCTCGAGCAGATCGAGCAGATGGCCGGACGTCCGGAAATGATAACCGGCGTACCGACCGGCTTCACGGACTTCGACCATATGACCTCCGGACTTCAGCGGCAGGAGCTGATAATTATCGCGGCGCGCCCGTCACAGGGTAAGACCGCGCTTGCGCTCAATATGGCTCAGTATGCCGCGAAAAACGGCAATACCGTAGGAATATTCAGCCTGGAAATGTCGGCCGAGCAGCTCGTCTCCCGCCTCCTTTGTTCGGAGGCAAGAGTGGACGCTCATCGGCTGAGGACCGGTTATCTCAACCGCGAAGAATGGGCGAGGCTGGCCGATGCGCTGAGGCGGCTCTGCGAGACACAGGTATTCCTGGACGACACGCCGGGCGTCTCCGTGATGGAGATGCGGGCGAAGGCGCGCCGGCTAAAGGCCGAGCACGGACTCGACCTGCTGATCATCGATTATATGCAGTTGATGGCGGGACGAGGACGGATCGAGTCTCGCCAACAGGAGGTCTCGCAAATCTCGCGCGACCTGAAAGCGCTCGCGAAGGAACTGGACATTCCGGTAATCGCACTCTCGCAGTTGTCGCGTGCTCCTGAAATGCGAAGCGATCATCGGCCCCAGCTCAGCGATCTTCGAGAAAGCGGCTCAATCGAACAGGACAGCGACGTGGTCTGCTTCATCTATCGCGAAGAGGTCTACAATCAGACCGACGAAAATCAGGGACTGGCCGAGCTGATAATCGGCAAACAGCGCAACGGGCCTACGGGTACGGTGCAGATGGCCTTCTTGAAGGAGTTCACTCGTTTTGAAAATATGTGGCGAGAGTGAACGAGCGATAGAGTCAGAGCGTTTGGTATAGACGAGTGAAAATACAAGCCCAAGGGTATTGAATGTCAGTCGATCGCGATCCCAGCGCTCTGGACAATCAGATTGTTGTTGCTGAGTCCCCCAATCGAGCCGGCCCGCTTCATCTCGATTTTCGATCCCCCGTCTTTAGCGCCTGCCGCCCTACCTGGGCGGAGATCGATCTCGCGAACCTCGTTCATAATTTTCGTACAACAAGGGAACGCCTGGGTCCTAACGTCGCTATTATGCCTGCCATAAAAGCCAACGGTTACGGCCACGGTGCGGTCGAATGCGCGCAGGCGCTCGAATTCGCCGGAGCCGAATGGTTCGGCGTGGCGATGCCCGAAGAAGGCGTTAAGCTCAGGGCGAACGGCGTCACGCGCCCAATTCTGTGCCTCGGCGGTTTCTGGGAAGGGCAGGAAGAGGCGTTGCTCAACGCGCGGCTTACGCCCGTTATTTTTCGAGTGGATCTTCTCGAAAGGCTGGATCGAGCGGCGCGCGCCGCGGGCGTGATTGCCGACTATCATCTAAAAGTAGACACAGGGATGAACCGGCTCGGAGTGCCCTACTCGGATCTTCCCGCGTTTCTTGAGGCGGCTTCTCAACTCGAGAATACGAGGCTTGACGGCGTGATGACCCATCTGGCCGCCGCGGATGAAAAGGGGAAAATAGAGTTCACAAGATGCCAGATCCTTTTATTCAGCGAAGCCTTGACCGCAATCAGGGCTCGCGGATTCAAGCCGACCTGGATTCATCAAGCGAACAGCGCCGGCGCTTGCTTCCCCGAATACATCCCTGGTGGAATCGTTCGAATCGGAGCGCTGATATATGGGTATTGGCGCGATATCGTGATGCCGGATACGCCGCCGCTTGACTTGCGGCCGGTGATGTCGCTGCGAACTCGAATAGCATTCTTGAAGATTGTACCGGCTGGAGCGGCGCTCGGCTATGGCTGCACTTACGTTACCCAGCGAGAAAGCCGAATAGCGACCCTTCCTATCGGCTACGCCGATGGATTGAGCCGTTCATTGTCCAATACCGGCCGCGTGCTCGTGTGCGCCTGTTATGCGCCGATCGTCGGCCGCATCAGCATGGATTTGACACTGATAGATGTAACGGATATCAAAGCGGCGGGAACAGGCGACGAGGTAGTTCTGATCGGGCGCCAGGGCGACAACGAAATCACGGTCGAAGAGATTGCCCGCACGAGCGGGACTATCTCTTATGAGGTAACTTGCGGTCTAAGTGAAAGAGTCCCACGCGTGTATATGCCGTTTGCTTGAGGCTTTGTTTGAGGTTGAGGGAATGCCGAGTTCGCTTTCAAGCGGACTCGGCATTCTTTCTTTCTAGAGAGAGAATACGCCGACCGTCTTTATCGAAATCTACTTGAGGGCGGTTTCGATAGCTTGAGTGACTTTCTCGCCTTCAGGTTTTTCCGGAGAGTTGAATCTGGCAATGATGCGGCCGTTCCTGTCCACGAGGAACTTGTTGAAGTTCCAGCTTATGTCGCCGCCGAAATCCGGATCGGTTGTTTTGTCCGTCAGAAATTTGTAGAGCGGGTTTATGTCCGGCCCTTTCACGGAAATCTTCGAGAAGATTGGAAAGGTGACATTGTATTTCGTAGAGCAGAATGTCTTGATTTCTTCATTCGTGCCGGGCTCTTGACCCATGAAGTTGTTAGCGGGGAACCCGAGTATGACTAAGCCCTGGCCCTGATACTTGGCGTAGACTTTTTGTAGGCCTTCATATTGCGGTGTGAACCCGCACTTGCTTGCGACGTTGACCAGCATGACAACTTTGCCTTTGAACGAGCTGAGTTTGACGTCTTTGCCTTCGATGTCCTTTAGCGTGAAATCGTAAATAGACTTAGCCTCATCTCCACCGCCCATCGGCATCTCCTTTGCGATCGACGCGAGACCGGAGCAAACAAGAATCATCGCTGCCAGTACTATCTTGCTCTTCAATGGAATAACCTCCTGTTTTGGTGTAATACCGTGTTCAGAGGCGGAAATATACACGAATCAAAGCCCTGCGAGCCAGCTTCACGTCACGTGCACAAGCAGCCTTAAAATAAGTCCCGCAGTGTGACTCGTGTTGTTCCAGGGCCGGACGACTTCAGAAAGGTTATAAGATCCAGGAGCTGCTTCATCGTATAACGCGACGAATAGTCGGATGGCATCGGCGACGCTTTCATCGGCTCTACTTTCGAGATGTTCTCAGGTTGAACGGTACGCAGCACCGCGGGCAGAGCGGTCACATCATACACCTTCATTGCTTCAGCGTCTTCGTCCTTCTTTACAGCTCTAATTATTTCGCCATCTTTCATCGTGAGAATGACAAAGCGATTGTTCTCTACGACTCTGGGCAGCACAATCGAATGTAAAATCGCTTGAGCGCCTGCGGGAGAATTTGACAGATCGGGTCCGATTGGAGTCCCCGACCCTTCAAACGTGTGGCACAAATGGCAACTGACCTGACTCGAACTGTCGAAAAAGAGAGCTTTGCCTGCGACAGGATCTCCTGTTACCTCGGACGCAATATTAGACCTTTCGGCCTCCGGGCTTTTCGAACTGGTCTCGTTAGTCGGTCGAATAACCGGGTCAGGTGCGAGCGTCTGATTCTTCGAAGATGAGAGCAGGAAAGCCACGAGCTTCCAAAGTTCTTCGTTGTTGAATTGCTCCTTGAAACCCATCATTGCCGTGCCGGGCGCGCCATCCGATATCCGTTTGAAGGCAAATGCCGGATCCAGCCCGATGTCTCGAATGCGAGGAGCCCCGCCACCCATTCCGCCTGTGCCATGACAGTAGCCCGATCCGCATGTAGGAGCGAATAGCTTCGAACCCGCCGCTATAAACTCAGGGTCTTTTAGTTTGGATAGGTCCGGCCCCTGTGATTGAAACGACCAGCCCAATTCGGGTGAGTAGAGCATCGCGGCCAACCCGCATATCGCCACGACCCCGCCCAGTATTGTTCTGATCCGACTACGTGCTCTTGTTGCGGGATTCACTTTTTTATTCCGTGACAGGGTTCGATTAGGAGAATTCTCCTAAACATCTCATCCGCGAACTCATTTCTTTGCTGCTTCAGGAAGTGCAAAAACGAATACCGCGGAGCCCGCCGGGAAGTTAGCCACTTCAGGCCAGATTGAGGGCATCCCGCTGACGAAGATCGATCCCAGACCAGACGGCGCCGCAATATACTGCCGGCCATTAACGGAATAGGAAATGGGGCCGCCCCTGTGGCCTGAGCCGGTATTGAATGACCAGAGCTTCTTGCCGGTCTTTGCGTCTATAGCGAAGAACGCGCCTTCGATATCGCCAGTGAAAACGAGATCGCCGCCCGTGGCAAGCATAGACGAGAGAATCGGGTACTTCGTGGGCAGACTCCATTTCTTCTCACCCGTGAACGGATCGAAGGCGTCGATATGGGACGTAATAGGTTTGCCGGGCGGAGCTTTCATTGTGACGTTACCCGCCACAAACCCTCTTCCTTCTTTGGCCTCCTGAGGTATGGATATCGTGTCGCCGCACCATTCGATACCGTTGTTGTAGATCCAGCCGGTGCGCGGACTATAAGCGGAGTGATTCCAGCTCCTGCCTCCTCCCCAGTTTGGACAAATCAGCTTGGACTTTCCGACCTCGGGTTCGTTTCGCTCGATCAGCTTGCCATCCTTGTCGATGCCTTTAACCCAGTTAATTGTCTCGACGTAGGGCCACGCGTTTACAAACTTGCCTGTAGTGCGGTCGATGACCCATGTGAAGCCGCTCTTATGGGGATGAACCAGTAGTTTTTGCGTTTTGCCCTCGCGGGTGATGTCGATAAGTACGCACTCATAGGCTGAATCAAAATCCCAGGTATCGTTGGGAATCTCCTGGTAATACCACTTGAGCTTTCCGGTGTCCGCATCCAGCGCCACAACACAGCCCGTGTACAGATTCGCGCCGGGTCGAACCTCATTGTGAAAGTCAGAGGACGGATTCCCAATTCCCCAGAAGATCAGATTCTGATCCGGATCATAAGAGCCGGTCAGCCACGTAGAGCCGCCCCCATACTTCCACATATCGTTGTCCGGCCAGGTTTCGTGACCGGGCTCGCCCGGACCAGGGATCGTGTAGAAGCGCCACGCGAGTCTTCCGGTCTTTGCATAAAATGCATTGATATAGCCTCGATGAGCTGAATCGCCGCCGGTGCCGCCAACTATCACTTTATCGTTAACGATGAAAGGAGCGCCGTTGATATTGCATCCGCAAATCTTCGGATCCTCGACCTCGACATTCCAGACTTCCTTGCCGGTTTTGGCGTCGAGAGCGACCACGTGATTGTCCACGGTTCCGAAGAATATGAGTCCGAGACCGACGGCGAGCCCGCGATTGAATTTCCCATACGGAATGATCAGGTCTCGTGGGAATCTGTAGTTGTAGGTCCACAGCCGCTCGCCTGTTTCCGCGTTCAATGCAAAGACTCGATTCTCAGACGCAATCAGATACATTATTCCGTCAATCACGATCGGAGTCGCGTTGAGCCCGCCTTCGATTTTGCCGGTCTGAAAAGCCCACACCGGAACAAGGCTCTTCACGTTATCGGCCTTGATTTGATCGAGCGGACTGTATCTCCAGGCATTGGTTGTTCCAAAGTATGTGGCCCAGTTTGGTTGTTCCTTGATTTGTCCACGGCTCTGACCAAGGACGCCCGCTCCGGTCATCAGAAAAAGCGGAAGAATGATCAACAGACTAATGGGTGAGATGCGTCTACCGATCGAAGAACCGGGTTCTTTCTGCATAGCGGGTCCCCTTTTCGCTGTTGATTAATCTCGGAAGCGACTGCGTTGTCGGCGCATAATATAGCCGATGGTGTCGGAGCTTCAAGACCTCAGAGCCCGCTAAGAGGCGCGGTTTCGGAGCGCTGCTTGACAGCCGGGCGAGCGCGGTTCATCTTCGAAATGTGCCCTCTGATTTCGAGCCAATCAAAATACGCGGCCGCGGAGCCGGTTATAACCCGCCAAACCGGTTCGAAACACTGGCCTATGTCCCCGATCCAAGCGACGACGAATGCGAAGACTCGCGAGGGCTGCAAACCGTTCTTTTGAGGGATGCTTCCCGGACACTGATCACTTATAACGACAGTCCAGACGTGGGATTCGATGCCAGCATAAATCCATATCGCGGCTGCGAGCACGGTTGCATTTATTGTTATGCGAGGCCAAGCCATGAGTATCTTGGATTCTCGGCTGGTCTGGATTTCGAAACAAAGATCCTGGTTAAAGAAGATGCTCCTGAGCTGCTCAGAAAGGATATGTCGTCTAAATCCTGGAAGCCGCAGGTCGTGGCCATCAGCGGAGTCACCGATCCTTATCAGCCGGTCGAAAAGAAGCTCCAACTGACGCGAAGATGCATCGAAGTGTTCGCCGAATTTCGAAATCCGGTGATGCTCGTGACCAAGAACAACCTCATTAGCCGTGACGTCGACCTGCTTTCGGAGATGGCCCGCTCGAATGCGGCGGCGGCGTTTATTTCGGTTACCACGCTGGATGAGAACCTCGCTCGCATTATGGAACCGCGCGCGTCGACTCCAGCGCGTCGCCTTGCGGCCATTGAAGCTCTGGCAAGCGCGGGCGTGCCGGTTGGCGTGCTTACGGCTCCAATCGTGCCTGGTCTTACCGACCACGAAATAAATTCGATTATCAGCGCGGCCGTGCAAGCGGGAGCCAAATTCGCGGGGTATACGATCATGCGGCTGCCTTATGCTGTTGCTCCGCTCTTTGAAGAGTGGCTTACCAGGCACTTTCCGGATCGCAAGAAAAAGGTCCTCAGCCACATCAAGAGCTTGAGAGGAGGAAAGCTGAACGACCCGCGGTTCAATTCACGGATGCGCGGCGAGGGCGCCTACGCAGAACAGATCAGAGGTATGTTTGCGATCGCGTGCAAGCGCGCCGGCATCGAAGGCAAGCGCGCTGCTCTCTCGACTGATTCATTTCGGCGGCCGTTTGAAGGTCAATACAGCTTGTTCGACAACTTGTAGACCGGCCGGTGGGATCCTGGCTGCTTGATCCGACAGGAGACTACTGACAGGAAACTAATTGATACGACGCGATGACGGCGATACGCAGCATGGCCTCTTTCTGGAACCTCGGCGCGCCGCGCGCGTTGAGCTAATGGCCGCGCATGAATCTGGTAATCTCATAGCTCTAACGCGATCGCAGTCGTAACAGCCCTTGATTCACTCGTTCATAAAACATAAGATTGCCGTCTTGCCCTGAGGAGGTTCGCGTCTGGTGTTAACTCAACAAAGAGTCAAGCTTACGCCGTCAAAGCGAAAACTGGGCGCGCTCGCTTGCTGCATTCTGATATCGAACCTCCTGGTGGTGTATGGAGGCGGAAGCAAACTAAGACTCACCGGTCCTCGCACGCTCCCCCTCGCGGCAGGAAAGACCATAGAGCGCCACAACGCTCCTGTGCTTTCCAATAGCGGAAAATGGGGATTTGTATCGACCGCCGACGGGTCACTGATGGCGTTTAGCGTGACCACCGGCAAGCTGGTCTCGACCGTTGTTCTTGGTCAGAGCGCCGGGCCTGTGTCGCTCGTGGAGACTGAGAGCAAGAGATTTGTCGCCGCCGCGTCGCCGAATGATCCTGAAAAGGGATTTCCCGCCGTCGTGAGCATTCTCGATGCAACCAGCCCGAAGAGAATGAGCATCTCGGCCGTGGTTGCGCTTCCGCTCAACGAGAATATAACCACAGGCACGCGCGTTTTCATGACCAGAGACGCACGATTTGGCGTCATCGCATCAAGCTTCGGTAATCCTGAGCTGATGTCGTTTGATCTCGAGACCGGCGCGATTATTTCGACATTACCGCTCTTGGGCAGACCCTCACAGGTTGCGCTCTATGACGAACCCCCTTTACGAATGATCGCGATAACAAGCGCGGTCGCCAATTCTATGACGATTATTAAGCTGGGCTCCGCGGGTCAGCTCGAGTTTGGGTCCAGCTTCAATCCTGGCGACGGCGTTTTCGCTGAGGCGAACAACCCGGGTTTTTCATCCGACGGAAGGTCGGTATACGCGGCGGATTCCTCCGGCACTCTTTATAAGATCAGGTCGGTAGATGGAAACCAGTCGGCTCATCTGAGCATCGGCGGCTCTCCTCAACAGATCAGCGTCGTAGGCGAGGGCGCCGACGATCTGATTGCCGTGACTAAAATCAAACGGCCGGCTGCTGAAAAGCCCTCCGGCGTTTCGATAATTCGAGCCGATCAAAATGGATTAGCGCTCCAGTCGGAATTCAATCCGCCGAGCCCAATTGAGTTTTCGAGCGCGAACAACGTGCTGATTCATCAATCCGCGCGAACCGCTTTTGTGGGATCGGAAACGGGCGTACTGTTCGCATTCAATATAGATACGGGCGAGATGGACTCCTATCAGAACGTGGGGCACGAGTTGATGAGCGCGGCGATGACGACCAGGGGTCGCGCGGTGGCGGTTGTTCGGCGGGGGCCTGACGGCGATGAAGTAGTAGTCTTAGGCTACGACGGCTCGGTTAACGAATCGGAGAACAATTCGCCGACTAATGCGCCTATGATTCATTCGCTTTCGCCTGAGGTTGTCGAGCAGGGCAGGTCAAACAGCCTCTCGCTTATGGTCGCCGGAGATAACTTCGGCCAGGGATCTTCGCTGGTTGTGAATGGTGTGTCCTTGGATGGCGTCAGGCTCCCGCGGAATGGCCGCGCTATTTCGACGCGGCTGTCGAAGTCGGTGTTCGCCGAGTCCGGCAGTCTCAGCGTCGTTGTGCGTAACGCTGATGGAATTGAATCCGCGCCTGTGTTTCTTCGCGTGGCCCGGCCGAGCGATCCTCTGATTGAACGACTATCGCCGGCAGAGATCGGAGGACCACGCCGGCCATTTACACTGAATGTATTTGGCAGAAACTATCGAGCAAGCTCTGTCATATCGATTGGGGGAACTCGCCTTACTACCGAGCGAGTAAGTGACCGCATCCTCCGGGCGCAAGTCGACGGAGAACTCGTCACCAGCATACGCGATCTTAACGTGCGCGTTGAAGACATAGGGATCTCGGATCTTCGGTCGAACGAAAAGACTCTGACCGTATTCGGCCCTCGCGTTGATACTCTGACTGCATCGGTAGAAAACGTTGTAGCGGGCGGACGAACCTTTACTCTGAACATAAGTGGACGCAACTTCCGGTATCCCGTCCAAGTTAAAATTAACGGCGAGACCGTTCCTGCCAGTCTCATTAGGAGACCGACGAGAAGTTTGATTAGAGCGGTTGTTCGGCCGCGGTTCTTTCAAGAAGCGGCACGGCTAGAAGTGGTGGTGAAGAATCCTGACGGGACCGCTTCAGATCCCAAAACACTCAGCGCCTTGCCGCCGGAAATAGCGGTATTCGACCCTCAGGAGTTGGTAGCGGGCGACAAAACGGCTTCGATGAAAATCCGAGGAGCTAACTTTTTGAAGCAGGCGCGAGTTTTTGTTTCGGATGCCGCGAATAATGCCTTTGAAGTGGGCAGAGAGCGAGTTCACTTCCGATCCAGCAGCCTACTCGTGGTTTCCTTCAAAGAGGGAGACCAGTTGAGTCAAATCATCGCCCAGGCCGGCCCGCTGAGAGTTCAAGTGGTCAACCCAAATGAGGGCGACGGGGTTCCTTCAGAAGTTAAGGAGCTGAAGGTGTCAGGTCCTGAAATAAGCCGCGTGGAATCACGTGCCAGCGAAACGGATGAGACTGTCACGCAGCTCACCATCAGCGGCCGCAATTTCAGGTCAGGGGCTATCGTCGAATTCGTCAAAGACGGGGACGTTGTAAGACAACAGTCTCCGGAGTTGAAGGGCTCCGATCTGCTGATTGCCGAGCTAAAGAAGAAGAAGGTCAAAAGCCTCGGAAGCTTCTCCATTCGAGTCGTCAATCCCAGTAATATTGTTTCCAACCTTGCAGCGGTCGATCATTAGAAGCACCGCGGTCCGCTTTTAATTTAGGACGAATATTACGAATATGATTGGGCAAATGCAGCCCAATAGTCATTGTGGTTTTGCACGCTCTCAGTTTGGCTGTGCTATACTCACCGAGGATTTGGAGTGGGTTGGACGGTCGCTGGCCGACGTGAGGCTTCGAATCGTTGATTCGAAGTTGATCGAAGGCGAGAGGAAAGTCCGAACACCAAAGGGCAGCGGACTGGCTAACGGCCAGACGGGGCAACCCGATGACAAGTGCAACAGAGAATAGACCAGCCGATGGCTCGAGGCGCTAATAGCGTTTTGAAGCACAGGTGATGGGTGAAACGGTGGGGCCCGCCAGGGCTTAATGTAAGAGCCCACCAGCACGGATGGCGACATTCCGTGGCTAGGTAAACTCTCCGTGGTGCAAGACCAAATAGGGAGGCGTCAAGGCTGCCCGTTCCTTGCTTCGCGTTTTCCGGCTCGCGCCGTTTTCTGAATAGGCGTAAGCTGGCGAACTCGCAGCAGCGCTTCCGGGTAGGTCGCTCGAGCGCGAGGAGCAATCCTCCGCCTAGATGAATGACCGTCGCCGCGCCTTGCGGCCGCGTCTTTCGAGACCCGGCTTCAAGTGCGCAGCACAGAATTCGGCTTATAGACCCGCTCCAGACCGCGTTAATCGTTTGTTGGGTGAACCGTATGTGATCCGCGCTGAGACATCAAATTTAGGCAAGAAGAGGGGGCGTTTTGAACAAGAAGCTAATAATCGGAGCCAGTGGACTGATACTGGGATTTGCGGCGGGTTTCTTCTATACGAAGAGCTTGAATGAAAGCGGCGCTGGCCAAGTCGGCGCTGCAGGAGTGAAGGCAGCGGGGCCGAATGCTGCCGAGGGCGGAAACCCGCAGGCAATGATGGCAAACGTCAAGGAAACAATAGAGCGAGCGAAAAACAACCCCAATGATTTCAACGCGCAGGTCGACGCCGCCAGAATTTATAATCAGGTTGGGCGGGTCCCGGAGACTATCGAATATCTAAAAAAGGCTTATGACCTGAATAAGACCGAAGCAGGTAAACAGGGAATTACATCCTATGTCGGCCAATACTACGCGGACCAGAAGAACTATGACGAAGCTGAGAAGTGGTACCAGAGATCGCTGGAAGCGAATCCGGATGACCGAGACGTCAAAATTGAGCTTGCCGCAACCTTCATAGATCGCGAGCCTCCTCAGGCCGACCGGGCAATTCAAAATCTGCAAGCGGTGCTGAAATCGAATCCGAAAGACGCGCACGCACTTACACATATGGTGCAGGCCTATCTTTTGAAGAAAGACGCCCGTAGCGCCGAGGACACCCTGGCTAGGTTAAAAGAGGCCGAGCCTGGCAACAACATGATTTCAAAGTTGCAAACGGAGGTTGAATCGCTCAAAGCCGGACGCCCAGTGGCGATCCCAAAGGAGTGAGACGGCATCCTCGCTATGTCACTGATTCGACTGATCTCCTACTTCATTATTGGTTACATCCTATGGAAATTCCTCCGTTGGTTGGTTGCTCCTCTTAGGAAAGCCGGTCCGAAAGCCGCGGACGACCCAAGAAGGCAGGGCAGGCTGCTGGTAAAGTGCGTCGGCTGTGGCACGTTCATAACAGAAGCAAGGGCCCTAATTGTAAGGGGGAAACCATATTGCTCGGCGGCATGCGCTGGTACCGGAGCCAATGCTCGCTGAAAAATTTGTTGGCGGCGTGTATTTTTTTCCGTCATTACTTAATGGGAAGGCACCGAGAAAGACCCGAGAAAAAGGTATGGGAAAGCCTTTCTATCCCATATCGAGTCTTAAACGGCGATCGGCTTAGTGGGGGCCGACATCTTCAACAAAGATCCGACGGGTTCGACAACAACGATTGGATCGAGTAGGCGGAAATGGACAGAGTCATACATAAAACTGAATGCCCGGACGAAGCGAGACTTCTTGCTTTCTTCGAAAACAGGCTGGCGTATTTTGGCCGTCGCGGTATTCAGCGGCACTTGGCCTCGTGTGCGGACTGCTGCGATTCACTGGCGTTTCTAGTCAAAGGCGTGAACTCGGGTACACTCCTGGACGAGGTACACCCGTTCGAGCTAGACGCTAACGCGCTTCGGACGCAAACAGCCAGCGTTCTTTCGCTGATTGAGAGTAGCGAAAGAGAAGAGCGTATCCGTTCCGGTGCGGCGCCTTCCAGATCGAGGAGGCCCGCCCTTGGTTTTTCCTACAGGATGGTTGCGGCTGCAGCGGCAGTTATAGCAGTAGTGATTTCCGCTTATCTTCTTGCAGGCAACTACTTCTCCTCCGCGGCGCGAGCCGACAAAATGCTGGCGAAAGCAGTCAAATCAAGCCGGAAAATAGAGCTCCAGATGCCTGGAATGGAGTATTCCGAGGTGGATCACGGGCAGAGAGTCGCAAAGGTATCGACCTTCGACAACTTGGAGTATGACAAGGCGCTTAGTGAGGTAAGTCCGAACGGCGAGATCCCTTCGAGAAGAGACGCGCAATTTGAGATGGCCAAGATCCTGGTGGAGCGAGACGCCGGCGAGGAAGACGCACAGAAGGCCCTCATGATCGTGGACGGCCTGCTTAAGACAGGTCCTGTAACTGGAGAGCTTTTTAACCTCAAGGGCATGGCGCTCTACAATCTCGGCGAAAGCGACCCGTCCAAAAACGAGGACGCAATAGAGGCCTTCACATCAGCGCTTCAGAATTCACCTGATCTGATAGAGGCTTATTTTAATAGGGCTCTAGTCGAGAAACACGTGCACCGCTACCAGGATGCGCAGCATGATCTTGAGACTTACATTCCGAAACAGAAAGATATTGGCTGGCTGGAGGCCGCAAATAAGCTACTGCTCGAGGTGAAGGGCAATTAGTCTGACGTATTTACTCGATTCCGAGCTCCGACGCCGGTTGCCACGCACTTAGATCTGATAGTCAGTTTAGCCGGCGCGCCTCCAACTTAGCATAACCCCTTAATTCATTCATAATATTGGCGAACTCCGACAGCGTTAACGATTGAGGTCCATCCGACCAGGCTTGCTCTGGACGCGGATGGACCTCAATTAGCAATCCGTCCGCCCCAATTGCAATCGCCGCTTTTGCCGCCGGGCGAATGAGAGTTCTACGGCCGGTTCCGTGTGACGGGTCGACTACAACGGGAAGATGGCTCAATTCATTCAACAAAGGAACGGCTGCAAGATCGAGTGTGTTTCTTGTCGCGGGCTCAAAGGTCCTTATGCCGCGTTCACAAAGAATGATTTGATCGTTTCCATGCTTGGCAATGTATTCCGCGGAAAGCAAAAACTCCTTTATCGTAGAGCTCATTCCTCTCTTCAAGAGTACCGGCTTCGATACTCCTCCAAGTTTTTTAAGCAACGCAAAATTTTGCATATTGCGCGCGCCAACCTGGAGTATATCGGCGTAACTCGCTACGAGCTCGACTTCTTCAGGGGCGATGATCTCGGTGATGATTTTGAGCCCTGTTTCTTCGCGAGCTTCTGCCAATAGCTCGAGACCCTTCTCTTCGAGGCCTTGAAAATCATAGGGAGAGGTTCGTGGCTTGTACGCGCCGCCTCGGAGAACTCGGGCTCCAGCGGATCTGACGGCGTGGGCGGTCTCCAACAATTGTTCACGGCTTTCAACCGAACACGGTCCGGCCATCACCACGAGATCGCGCCCTCCAATCTCCAGATTCCCGGCCCTCACGATTGTTCGCTGCGGTTTTACATCCCGGCTTACTAACATGTAAGGCTGAGAAGTTGGAGCAATCTCCGAGACGCCGGGCGCTGACTCTAGCGGCTGCAGATGATCCGGCCCACTTCCATCTCCCACGGCTGCGATGACGACTTGCTCCTGGCGTTGAATTACGTGCGTCGCGTATCCTTGTTTGCGAAGTCGCTCGGAGACACCTTCGATTTGTTCCTGAGTTGCTTCAGATCTCATCGTAACTATCATCGCGTCCTCTTTTCTCTTGTCGATTAGCTTAGGTGAATTGACTGTGCACGCTCGTAACAGCCAAGGATCCTGAGACTCTCCGCGAGTTCTTCCAGATGAGCCAGTGCCTTCCGAATACGCGAGTCCGCAACATCGCCGATTAGATCGAGATAAAAGGAGTACTCCCACGGACGCCCCTCAATGGGGCGCGACTCGATCTTTGAAAGGTCGATGTCTCGGAGCGCAAATACGGCGAGTGATCGAAACAGAGCCCCGGGCTTATTGGCGACCCTGAATATTATCGTTGTCTTTTTGCCATTGGAGGCGGATGCCGTCTCGTGAACCGGAGGAATCCGGGAAGGGTCTGAGATCAAGAGAAATCTCGTATAGTTCTGAGCGTGATCTTCGATGCCTTCGGCAAGCACATCCGCGCCGTAGACCTCCGCGGCGGACCGGCCTGCGATCGCCGCTTCATCAGAACGGCCTTCTTGAACGACCATCTTGACGCTTCCCGCCGTATCGTATGCCTGCGCAACTTCCATACGGGGGTTCGCACGCAGAAACCGTTCGCATTGGGCCAGTGCAACCGGATGAGAGTACACGCGCCTGACATCGGCGATCTTCACGCCCCGAGGAGCGATCAGGCTGTGAGCAATCCTGAGATAGGTTTCTCCGACTATGGTAAGTTCGTGCCTTTCCAAAAGGTCATAGTTCTTCAGGACCGAGCCCGCCAGACTGTTCTCGATGGGCGCAAGCAGGCAATCGGTCTCTCCGGAAGCGGCTGACTCAAACATCTCTTCGAAACTCCGGTAGGGTACTGGTTGGGAAGCCTCGCCCAGAATCTTTCTGACGGCGGCTTCGCTGAAGGCCCCGCGTTCTCCCTGATAAGCTACCTTTAAACTCATTTTCTTTTCTCCAAGTCTTTCTCCAAAAAAACTTAAGGCCCGCTAGCTTCGTGGAAGCAGCGGGCCTTAAACTCTCGCGATTTGTTGTAACTCAAATCATCGCGCTACCCGCTCCTTTGGGCTGCTAAAGCTAAAGTAGAAAGCCTGCCAGCAGCCGGCTTCATCATTCAGCGCGATGTAAGACCTGTAATTCATACTGTGCTTCATTCGAGGTTGTGCTTCGTTCATTCCCCCCGCATTTAGGTCGGCATTATTGCGAAGTGGCCAGTCGGTGTCAAGAGCCGTTCGAGTAGACGCTAGTTGAGGCACACGGGAGCCATTTCAGCGGCATGTTGGATAATTATAAAAGCGGTGTCCTTGGGCGCACGCTATATTTGACAGTTCGAACGCTCGTTCGATATTCTATTTGAGGCTCAGAATCGGAAAATCAGTCGGAGGTATTCGCATGGCCACGTACACCACCGCAACTATTACCCAGAAGTATCACGACGCTATTGTCGATTGGCAAAAGAAGAATTTTCCTGATCTGGCCATCCTCGAGCGCCACTGGGATGATCACTTCAAGGGTCAACCTCCTTTCCGGTTATTAGCCAAGATCGGCGAAGTCAAGACCGACACAATTGATTACGGACAGTATACGGGCCGCAAGAAGTTCGAGCAGGCGAAAGACATGGTGGGAAACATGTTCTTTAGCTCGCGCGACATTATAAAAGCCCAATGCTCAACTGAGCTCGGCTCGATACAGCAACATCGAATCACCCTCGACGGAGCCATAAGCGATAAAGGTAGATTTGCGGTTCTGCGTATAATGGCTGAAGAGTTGAGACATGCTTATCAGATGTTTTGGGTGCTGGACAACGATCCTTCCTGGAAAAAACCGGGCCTCGGCGACGTGGCCAAGCAGACAATCGAGGATCTCCTGTCGATGGAGCTTGGCGATCACGTGCTGGACGCTTTCAACATTGATTTCAATGATTTTCTCGACAATGTCACCTATGCGACCGTGATAGATCTCGTGGGCAAGTACCAGCTCGAAATGCAACAGGTCTTTAGTTACGCGCCGATGGCGAGAAGCATGGGGCCAATGTTGCAGGAGGAGGCTTTTCACCTTGGCAGCGGGCGTACGCTCTTGAAAGAGATCGGACAAATGGCCGCTCGGGGTGAAGGCGACTACAGCATTCAGGACATGCAGAAGGCCCTTAATCTATGGTTTCCGCGCGGGCTCGAGATGTTTGGCAACGAACACGGCGGCGAGACAGCGGTCACCTTCGGGTTTAAGGACAAGACGAATGGCGTGGCCCAAACTGAGTACATTGAAGAAGTGAAAGGCGTCGTTACGAATGTCAATGTAGCGATGATTCAAGAGAAGGTTTCTACGCTTTCGCGCGAAGCTGCGCGCGGCGTACTGGAGGAAGTCGAAAGGAGCGGAGACCCGAGCCGCGGTGTCCGACCTGAAGATATCCTGCGAGTGCCTGATGTGAAATTCTTTAGAAAGCGCGGCGATGAAGAAGTAATTTTCCAACCATACGACGTCGCGGGTGCGCTCCTGCTCGAGGGCAATAAGCCGATCTCGCCCGATAGCTATCTCGAATTTCTTGGTACTGTTTTGCCCGCCCGGTTCATCGGCAGCCGAGAATACGACAAATACGTGAGCCAGATGCGTGAATTTTTCGCGAATCAGCGACCGGAACCCCAAGTCTGATTAGCTGTGCTCTTTCTAGCCGTCCAACGCGCGAAGGCGTGCAATTATAGCCGTCCGCTTCCTTCGATTATACGTTCTCCGGCTTCCGCGCGGAGGACTCTTGACTAAAGTCAGAGCACTATACGCTATCTACATAAGCGTGGCGATAAGCTACCTCGGAGTCGGTCTGGTCGCCCCTTTAATCTCACTTGTCCTGCACGAGCGCGGCGCGAGCAGGTTTGTTGTGGGGCTGGTCGGCACCACAATGTTTGCCGCTTTCACGCTGGCATCTTTCCCGCTAGGACATACAACCGATAAAGTCGGAGCCAAGCCGGTGCTCGTCTGCGGCCTTGCTCTATACGGCATCTCGATTCTCTTATTTGCATTCATCGAACAAACGTGGCTGTTCTTCGTGGTTCGAGCGGTCGAAGGCGTTGCCGCGGCCGCGATTTCGGTCGCCACTGAGACCATGATCAATCACTTGAGTGAGCATAAGGAGCGGGCGCGACGAATGGGATATTACGCGCTCTCGGTTGCTATAGGGTGGGCGCTTGGGCCGTTATCCGGCACGGCGCTTTTTTCCATAAGGCAATGGATACCGTTTGTGGGATGTTTTATCTTCAGCGGGGCCGCGGCGATCATGGTGTCGATGCTGGTACCGCGGGTTCTCTCGAACGACCACACGCTGTCAGGCGTAGCAGCGGGGATATCTAAAAGGCTTGTTGTGCCGGTCTCGGGAGGGTTGCTATATGGTTATCTGATGTCCTCGCTTGTGACGCTCTTCCCGCTCTATCTGAGTCGAAAAGGCATCGCCGATATCGAGATGGGAGCAATAATAACTTCGGTGATCGTCGGTGCAATCGCAGCTCAAATCCCAATTGCGAAGCTCGCCGACAGGTTCGGCAAGCACTCGACGCTGCTGGCCGGCGCTATTTTGCAAGCGGGGTTATTCGTTCTAATGACCGCGCAGTCGAGTACGCCATTTTTCATCGGTATCGCGGTTCTGATTGGCGCAAGCGCGGGAACGCTATACCCGCTTGCGCTCGCCATAATCGGCGAGATTGTGGCATCGGATCGGCTTGGACGGGCGACGGCATTGTTTTCGCTTGCCTTCGGATTTGGCAGCCTGAGCGGCCCAGCCCTATCGGGACTCACGATGGATCGACTGGGTGATCGATGGCTATTTTACCTTCCGGCAATTCTTGCCGCGACTTTTTCACTGTTGATTCCCGCCATGGATTTCCTGATGCCTCGGAGAGCCTCTGGAACCGGCTAAGTACCAAACAGAATGTTCAATTACGGGCGGCAGCAGGCCGGAAACAGTCTGATACTTCCCTCCGCCTTTTAGTGAAACTACTGTCTCCTTGCGATGCTAATAACACTATGAAGGAATAACAAACAATATAGAATTAGGGGTGCCCACACTATTGGGACCGTAGGTTCTATTGGTACTCTCGCTAGCGAGAATCCCATTGGAAGCAATCGGACGATAATAACCGGTTATATAAATCTGATAGGCGTGGGTCGAGACTACTTCAAAGAGGGATAAGGGTAATGACGAGCATGGAACAACAAGAAACACTCACCGCGAATGGATCCGGGCGCCGAGGGCGTTCGAGAGATTCGAGACTGAAGGGTCCAAGCGACAAGAAAAGATCGCTGGCCGCGCTGAGTCTCGCGTCAAAGATCGGCTACTTGACCATTAGTGATCTTCTGCCGACCAAGGAAGCAATCACGTCGGCTCTGCACGGTCAACTGCCGATTCGTATATACGACAAGGGCGAGCGCATCTTTCCCGTCGAGCAAGCCGAGCCAATTCTCTTTCTCGTTCGAACAGGCGCAGTCAATGTATTCAGGAAGGCGCCGTCCGGCACCCGGTACAGCGTGAAGAACCTGGAGTCGGGCGCCGTATTCGGCGAGATGCCGGAGTACGGGCAGACGATGCTGGGTGCGGAAGCCGAAGCGCTCGTTTTAACAGAGTTGGCGATCATAAGGCCGCCTGAGTTCGAGGCGATGATAAGCCGGTCTCCGACGCTGGCTGTGAACCTGGTCCGGGGACTGGGCTCGCGGTTGGTCGAGGTCGAGAAGCAGCACGAGCAAGCGGCTTTTCAAACTATCCCGGCGCGGCTCGCGACACTGTTGCTGAGAATGGCCTCCAGCGAGAATATGGTGAAGGGCATCTCGCATCAGGACATCGCCGATGAGTTGGGCGTTTATCGCGAAACGGTAACGAACGCGATGGCGGAGCTGAAGAAGGCCGGTCTGGTGGCTGTCGGGCGCAGAAGGATTACACTGCTCGATCCTCAGAGGCTGGTCGAGATCGATTCCGTCTAAAGCCTTCGAAATGTAGGCTTAAAGCGCAGGCTCTGGTGAACCCAAATTTCGCGCCGGGGCCTGCGGGTCGGGCGTTTGTCGCCGCTTGAATTCTAGGTCACGCCGGTCCCTCAGTGACTGGCGGTTCAGCCTAAGCGTTATCGTAACCCTCCAGTCTTTACACCGGCGTACCTACTTTTTATCGGCGCTTATAAGCCGGGATTTCGCTTTCGGTGCATGTGACCAGCGTGTAGAATGGCTTGTCTCTATGGCGGTCGCTGCTAATCCCTTTCAAATCGGTAATGTCAATGTCGGGGGCGAGAAGTTGTTCCTGATTGCCGGCCCCTGTGTCGTCGAAAGCGAATCGCATGCGCTGATGATGGCCCAGAGGATTCGCGACTGCGCGAGCAGTCATGATATCCCTTATATCTTCAAGGCATCCTACGACAAAGCCAATCGAACCTCCGCGGGGTCGTATCGCGGCCCTGGAATGGATGAAGGACTTCGAGTTCTCGGGCGCGTCCGCACGGAAATCGGCGTTCCCGTGTTGACCGATGTGCATGACGTAACTCAAGTGAGCGCCGCCGCCGAAGTGGCTGACGTGTTGCAGATTCCGGCATTCCTTTCAAGACAGACCGATTTGATAGCCGAGGCCGCGAAATCGGGCCGCGCGGTAAATATTAAGAAGGGGCAGTTTCTCGCGCCCCAGGATATGAAGAACGTGTTGGAGAAAGTCACCGCCGGAGGGAATCAACGCGTTATGCTCACGGAACGAGGTACGAGCTTCGGCTATAACAATCTAGTCGTCGATTTTCGCGGGTTCCCGATTATGAGGGCGTTTGGTTACCCCGTCATCTACGACGTGACTCACAGCATTCAGCGCCCCGGCGGGATGGGAACGACGAGCGGCGGCGACTCGCAGTTCATAGAATATCTCGCCCGCGCGGGAGTAGCCTGCGGAATCGATGGTATTTTTATGGAGGTGCATGACAGGCCATCCGAAGCGCTTTCCGATGGGCCGAATAATCTCCCGCTCGAACGGCTTTCGCCATTGCTCGGAATTCTCCGATCGATTCACGACCTCATTCGAGAGCAACCAGGTCCGGCGCTTGAATAAATGTGCGAATAGCCATGACAATGGCCTGAGTGCTATTTCCGGCGGAATGACATTTTGAATCTATAGGATCCTCATAGATGTTGAGAAGATTCATACCAGGAACTCTGTTTGTTCTCATCGCAGCTTCCCTGGCTGTCGCCCAGGAAGTCGAAGTCGATCGCTACAGCGTCAACGCGCGAATTGACGCGACCGCGAGCGCCGTGGATGTGCGCGCTGGACTGGCGGTCGCAAATCTCGGACAGAGCCCGAAATCAAAGATCTATCTGCGCCTTAATAAACAGGCAAAAGTAAGCGCCTGCACCTTCAACGGCGCCGCGGCGCCTTTCGAAGTAACGGACGACCGCCGTGCGTCCGCCTTGAATCAGATAGTGATCTCGCCGGCCGCCTCTCTCGCCGTAGGCGCGCACGCGACACTGGAATTGACCTATAAGATCGAGGCTCCTGAGTCGAGTCCGCTGATCGCCATATATTCGGGCGAAGTGCTGCTCGCACCGGACGCGATCTGGGTTCCGATGCCTTCTACTCCATATACGCTCTATGGCGCTCCGACCGCGCCCGTATCGATGACGATCACCTCAAACGCGGGGCTGAAGGGCGCTTCATCCGGCGTCGCGAAGCCCGATTCCAACGCTCAATCAGTCACGTTCGATCAGCCTCTAAACTCGCTTCCCGTAATCGTGGCCGGAGTCTTTGATGCCCCGGCGTCCAATGATCGCTCCGGTGTAAAGATCTCGATTTACGCCCACGCTGGACTCGTGGGGGCAAACGGTGCGGGCGTTCGCGATCAAATAGCGCGGATGAGCGATGAGGCAGCAAAGGCCGCCGAGTTCATGAGCCGAATTCTCGGCCCCGCTCCGCCCGGAGCTTCATTTACGATAATCTCTTCAGCCAGGACAGGCGGTTTGACGGTTCCGGGGGCGCTGGTGTTCAACGAGCAGATCTTCAGACAGGATGCACTTGATGCATCAGCCATCGAGTTGATTGCTGACGGTGTCGCTCGTGTTTGGATTGAAGGCCGCGCAAAGATAAGAGGTCAGGACAGCCGGCCCGAACAGCTCGATCGTCCAGCGCAGCGGCCGCGCAGCCCGATACTCCTCCGTGACTCTATGCCTCGCTATCTCGCGTCTCTTTACATTGAAGATCGCTTTGGAGCTGCAGCCGCATCCGAAGTCTATGCCAGGATGAGAGCGTTATATACGCCGGTGGCGCTTTCAGGACGGGACGCGGAAATGTCCGTCCAATCGATGCTACTTCCCAGCTACGGAGCCGCTGCCTTTGGCAAGGGACCTCTGGTCCTGCGGCTGATGGCGGAGACTGTTGGGCGCGACAAGCTGCTAGGCGCGCTCAAATCGGTTCTGGAAGGAGCTCCAACCAGAATCGTCAATATCGATGATTTTCGTGCAGCCTCTGTGAAGGCAGGCGGCCCGGCTATTGATTCGCTCTTCCAGCAATGGGTGGACTCGATTATCGAACCGGATATTATCATCGGTATACCGCAGGCGGGACCATCGCCCGGCATTCAGCGAGTGAATCTACGAAACCTCGGCGCCGGAACCGCGACCGTTGACGTGCTGGCCGTAACCGCCTCAGGCCGAAAATTGACGAAGAACGTGACGGTCGGACCTGACGATTTGGCTTCGGTGGATTTTCAAACCGATGAAAAGCTGACAACCGTCGAGGTCGATCCGCGGAAGCTTATAATACAGAAAAACTATGATAATGATTCGAGGCCGACTCGCATTTCGTCCCAGACCTTATTGACTGATGCAATCGCCGCCTTCAATAAGGGAGAGTTTCCCCAGTCGGAAGCGAAATTGAAAGAAGCCCTTGCCGGCGATTCGAATAATTCGCTGCTTCAAGCGTGGATGTCGCGGGTGCTTGTTTCGGAGAACAGATTGGATGACGCATCGACGGCGGCCAATCTCGCTATCAAAGCGACTCCGCCCCTTTCCTCGGCGCTCGCAATAGCTCATCTTTCGCTTGCGTCGGCAGCGATGGCGCGAGGTCAATCCGGCGCCGCCGCTGAGAATTTGCGGCGGGCGATTGTGGAAGCCGCTGATGCACCTTCGCAATTCGCTGCTCGTCAAGAAGCTGCCAAAGCCGAACGCGCCGCTGGAAAGTCTCCTGAGGTTGATGAATCCATTCGCGGGTTTATCTCGCAGCTAGACACGCTGATTAGACAACCCTCTTCCGACAAGCTATTCACCGTTGTGAATAAGAATAACCTGAAGAAGTTTGTTCAGGGCCTGACGGTGAACCCGCCTGCATCATGGACGAGCGAAATTCTTCGGGCCGACAAAATCGATGCAAATCGAATAGGCCTGGACGTCGCTGTCAAAGCGACCGCGGGCGGAAGAGATCAATCGGGAACCGCTCTCTTCATCCTTTATCGCAACGGCGGCGCCTGGATGCTCGAAGACATTCAGCTCTTTAATGTGAAGTAAGGGAAGAAATCGGTCAGGCGCATAAAAGGCCTCAAATGGATTCCGCAAGATCAACAGTAGTCCCTCGATAATCGCGCGGGATTGACCCTGCCCTATCGGCCCGGCTATGGGAAGAGCGCTAGCCAGGGGTTCTCTTCATAAAATAGATCAATAACATCCGCCTCATGCATTCAGCCGATTCCGCGGCGTGAGCGGCGTGCACATATGCTTGACGCGCTCCGTCCGATTGTGATACACCACGCTCACCAGATGAGACACGAATACGACTTGCGTTGAACAAACACCGCGAATCGTAATCACTAATTGGCCCGGTCTCGTTAAACGAAAGTGGAATAAAAACATGTCACTCACTGCGAGTTCCTACGACTATATTCGTGCAGATGCAGCCCCCCAAGGGATGATAGTGCATGGTCCAATGTGCTACCGGAATTCGAATCGACATTCCAACCCGAAAGATCTCAGGTTGTCCTTGAGCCGTCCAGGAGGGATGGTTCATCGGCGTCGTTTGTCCCTCTTAAATGACGACGCCTTCCAGCCTGCGGCTCGGCCGCAACAAACTTGCCGGCGCCGGCGGTATCCGTGCTTATATCCGCCTTGACGCTTCTCCCGCGGCTCAGATGAATCAATTCCAGTGACGCCAGGATTGGCTTCCCGATCGGGTTTACGGTTATTGAATATCGGTATGGCCGGACTCTGTTAAAGCCTTGTCCGCTGACTTTGTCCACACCGATTTCTTCCTGCTTTCAATCAGGATCCGCGCCCTTTCGATCCGGACTTTAGCTCCGCCCGTCGCTGGAATCCCTCATGTCAGTCGGGACGTTTGTTCTGACTAATACGGAGACGCGACTCATGGACGGAATTCTGCATACAATCGGAAATACTCCCCTCGTAAAACTTACGAAAGTCTTTCGTAACATTGGATTTAATTTATATGCCAAGCTGGAGGCATTTAACCCGGGCGGGAGCGTAAAAGACCGGGCTGCTCTCAAGATGCTCGAGAGGGCAATCGAGAGCGGCCAGATTCATCAGGCTACAACGATTATCGAGTCAAGTTCCGGAAACATGGCGATCGGCCTGGCCCAGGCATGCGCCTACTTTGGCCTGCGCCTTATTTGCGTTGTAGACGCAAAAACGACGACGCAAAATCGACGAATTCTTCGTGCGTATGGAGCAGAAGTCGACGTAGTAACCGAAGTCGACCTTGAGTCAGGCGAACTGCTTCAAGGCCGCTTGAAGCGGGTCGAGCATTTGCTCCGCACGATAGCCGATTCGTTTTGCCCAAACCAATACAAAAATCCTTACAACGCTCGGGCGCACCACAAGACGATGCAGGAAATTGCCGACTTTCTACACAATCGAGTGGATTATCTCTTCTGTTCCACCAGCACATGCGGAACGATTCGAGGCTGCTCCGAATATATTTCAAACAACGGCTTACGGACCAAGGTGATTGCGGTGGATGCGGTCGGCAGCGTGATCTTCGGAGGCGAATCGTCCAAGCGGTTGATCCCGGGACACGGCGCGGCTGTTCGTCCCGCTCTGTTCAAAGAAGGCATGGCTGAAAGGTGCGTGCACGTCACCGATCTTGATTGCGTCGTCGGCTGTAGAAGATTGGTGCAAAAAGAAGGCATCTTAGCGGGCGGCTCTTCGGGCGCCGTCTTGTCGGCCGTCAGGAAAATGGCTCAGGAAATACCTGACGGAGCCAATTCGGTAGTCATTCTGCCGGATCGCGGCGAGCGTTATCTCGAGACGATTTATTCCGACGAATGGGTGGCCGAACACTTCGGCGATATATCAAACCAGATTGAAACGGTTGCGGCTTTCACGCGACAGTCACCTGCCGGAGCCTCTATCAGCGGCGGCTTGTTGAGTCACTAAACAGGCGCCCAAACAGCCGCGGACTCCCGCCGAAATATGAGCCGCCAGACTTAGAGTTTTTGACAGCGCCAGACGCCTCACGGGAATCCGACGGGCGCCGTCTTTAAGCAGGAGAATCTATGGGAATCGTGCAGACAGAAGCGTGGGTGCTCTACGAAGGGCCCGAGACCAAGGGTCGAACAGAACCCGCGGAACTTAGACGCGAAGTATTCTCGTTTCCGGATATCACCGATGACGAGCTTCTGGTCGAGCCTATTTATGGCTGCTGGGAGGCGAACATGACTCATGCGGTCGAAAGAAAGCCGGTTGACGTTTGCCGGCTCCGAAACGAGAAGCGCGTGGTCATCGGAAACGCCGGAGTCGTCCGAATCCTGAAAGCAGGCTCTTCGATCACATCGCTCAGGGAGGGCGATCTTTGCATGGTGTTCTGCAACGGGATCCCGGACTCAATGGGCTATCCGGAGAGAATTCTTGGATACGATGCGCCGAACACAATTGGAGTACTTGCGAAGCGAACCAAGCTGAAACCAGAGCAACTGATTAAGATTCCCGTGGAGTCCCGGCACGATCCGCAACAATGGGCGGCATTTTCGCTCAGATATATAACAGCATGGGCGAATTGGAAGCGCGCGTTCGCCTGCTGGAAGCTTCAATTTGACGACGAGCAGCCGCACGCGCCTTTCGTCTGCGCTTGGGGCGGCGGAGTATCGCTGGCCGAAATAATGCTCGCGCAGATCTTCGGAGCTGAAGCCGCGTTCATCAGCTCGAACCCTGAACGACTCAAGCTGATGAAGGAATCGTCCATCATTCCAATCGACAAACGGCTGTTCAAAGACCTGAGCTATGACGAGCAGCGCTACGACACCGACCCTGAGTTTCGGGCCCGATATCTGAAATCCGAGAAAATATTTCTGGAGCTAATCAGCGAATTGACCAGGGGCAGGGGCGTTTCGATCTTCGTCGACTACATCGGCACGCCTGTATTCAGAGCAACTCTGAAGGCGCTCGGGTCAAGAGGAGTGATTACCTCGGCAGGATGGAAAAAGGGGATGAGGACTTCCAGCATACGCGCGCTGGAATGCATGAACTGGCACATCCACGTTCACACTCACTATGCCCGCTACTCGCAGGGCGTGGAAGCCGTCCAGTTTGCAGAGGAAAATGGATGGCTTCCGAAATTGAACGGAAGAACCTACAAGTGGGATGAGGTTCCGGACCTTGCCCGCGATTACGCCAGCGGCGCGACCTCCAGCTACTTTCCTATCTATGAAATCGGCCAAGCCTGAATAGCAGGTTGAAATTCTATTCCATCTTCAACTTCGACGCGGAGGAGAACTGTATATGCCGGCTGCAATCCTACTCCTGTTTGTTGCGTTACTCGGAGGAAGCGACGATAGATGGGAAAAGAGTTTTCCCATCAGCGCAACAGGCGATCTCAAGATCAAAACATCCGATGCAAACGTCACTACAACCGCATGGGATAAGAACGAGATTCTCGTGCGCGTCACCGCGAAGGACCGCAAGGTCGGAGACGGCGGCGTCGGCATAGTCGATACGCAGGTCGGCGATAACGTCGATATCAAGGTCTCCATGCCGAAAATCGATTTTCACATTGGGCTTCACACGAGGCCCGTTAACATCGAGGTATTCGCGCCGCGATCCGCTAGGTTGAACCTTGAAACAGGCGACGGGAAAATCGCGGTCAACGGAGCGAAGGGTGACCTGACTCTGAAAGCCGGCGACGGCGACATCGGCGTGCAGGGCGTTGAAGGAAGCCTTTCGGCGACCGCGGGCGACGGCTCAATCAAAGGCGACGGGCGCTTCGACCACTTGCGAGTCCGAACAGGCGATGGCCGCGTTGAAATCAGCGCGGTTCAAGGCTCGACGATAGCATCGCCGTGGCAGCTCCAAACAGGCGACGGCCGCCTGACGCTCCGCCTGCCTTCCAATTTGGACGCGGATGTAAAGCTCAAGACAAGGGACGGGCACATCAATCTTCAACTGCCTCTAGCAGTCACCGGACGTGTCAAAGGTAAGTCTATCGAGGGAAGACTCAACAGGGGCGGAGGACTGGTCTCCGCGGAATCCGGTGACGGCTCGATTCACATCGAGTCATCCAAATAGAAGCGAAAATAATGACAAACGAAATCGATAGATTTGCGAAAAGAGAGGAGCCGCCGGTGAGTTCGGACGAGAACTTCTTACGATTGTCGCTGGTCGATCTGCTGTCCTATAGAGCCTCGTCGATCCCGCACAAGCTGTCTCACCTTCACCTCAGAGGCGGCGAAGAAGAAGAGGCGCGACTTACCTATTTTCAGCTCGATCAACAAGCCAGAGCCATAGCAGCGGCTCTACAGGATCGCGGTGTTTCCGGCAAAACGATATTACTTGCCTACCCTCCCGGGCTCGACTTTATAGCTGCATTTTTCGGATGCCTGTACGCGGGCGCGATAGCGGTACCCGTAAGCGCGCCCATGCACGGCCATCAAGCCCGCTCCCTTGCCAGACTCCTGCCGGTGATAAAGGACGCGGATGTACAGGCCGTTCTCACAACTGAGGTCATGGCGCCGTCGTTTGAACAGCTTTTCGGAGAAACGGGAGGACGAGCGCGCGACATAGTCGCAACCGAGAATATCAGCCCGGAGGAAGCTATTGCGTGGCGGCCCGTTGAATCCGGCCCTGACAGCATCGCGTTTTTGCAGTACACGTCGGGATCAACAGGAACCCCCAAAGGCGTGGTACTGACCCACGGTAACTTTATCCATAACGCCTCGGTCATTCATCGATGGTTTTACCACGACAGCGACACGCTGATCGTGAGCTGGCTCCCGACATTTCACGACATGGGATTGATGGTCGGCCTTCTGCTTCCGGTCTATGCAGGAGGCACGTCGTGTTTGATGTCGCCCGTGAGCTTCATTCAACGGCCGCTTCGATGGTTGGAAGCCGTCTCGCGATACAAGAGCTGCACCAGCGGCGGTCCGAACTTCGCTTACGATCTGTGTACTCGCAAGATAACCCCCGAAGAACTCGAGCGGTTGGATCTGAGCAACTGGAACGTTGCATTCAACGGCGCGGAGCCCGTACGGCTCGACACCCTGGACAGATTTGCCGAAAAGTTTGCTCCCGCCGGATTCAGGCGTGAAGCCTTCCTGCCGTGCTACGGGCTCGCGGAAGGTACACTCATCGTATCGGGAATCGAATTCGATAAAGCGCCTGTTGGCGTTACAGCCGACGGCAAGAGCCTGGAAGCCAATAAGGTTCTGGAAGTTCCCGCCGACACACCTTCGGCAAAGCAAATAGCTAGCTGCGGCCCGGCGGTGTTCGATCAAGTCGTGAAGATCGTCGACCATGACGGCCTGACCGAATGCCGCGAGCAGGAAGTTGGTGAAATTTGGGTGAAAGGACCGAGCGTCGCGCACGGCTACTGGAACTCACCGGAAGAAACCGCGCGGGTCTTCGGCGCCTGTATCTCGCCGACGAACGAAGGTCCGTTTCTTAGAACCGGCGACTACGGCTTCATACGCGAGGGACACGTTTATGTAACCGGCAGGATCAAGGATTTGATCATCGTGCGGGGCGCGAATCATTACCCGCAGGACATTGAATTTTCAGCGCAGTCATCGCACCCGGCTCTTGTGCAGGGGTCGGGCGCGGCTTTTCCGGTCGATCTCGACGACCAGGAACGGGTCGTTCTCGTCCAGGAGATAAATCAAAACGCGCAATTCGATGCCGAGGAGGTGATAGAAGGGATCAGGGTAGCGGTAGCCGAAGAGAACGAGATCAGCCTTTTCGCCGTCGTGCTCATCAAGCGGGGCACGGTTCCAAAAACCACAAGCGGAAAGATCCAGCGAAGAGCCACTCGGGCAAAGCTTTTTTCCAACAAGCTGGACATCGTTGCGCAATGGCAGGAGAAGCCGTTTGGAAACACCGATCCGCCGCCGGATCCGCCGAGCTCTCGAAAAGAAGAGATTCAATCCTGGCTTGTCACCAAGCTCGCGCAATCAACGGGAGTCGAGCCCTCGGACATCGATCCCAACAAGAAGCTGACCTTCTTTGGGATTGACTCAATGGGCGCGCTCGAGCTCGAGTACAAGCTCCAAACCGAGCTTGGTCTGAGCTTGCCGAGAATCAGCCTCTTCCGCTGCACGGTGGCTGATCTGGCGGCAACCCTTGATTCGCAGCCGCCGGCTCGCCCGGCGCGATCCGGCCCTGAGATCCCGGCTCAATCGCAGCGAGTCGAGGTGTCTCGGCTTTCGAGAGGTCAGCAGGGCATCTGGTTCGTTGATCAGCTCTCGCCGGGAACGACGGCTTACAATATCGCGCGCGCAATCCTGCTTCCTCCGGATGTAAATACCGCGGCGTTAATTGAGGCGGTGAGGCTGCTCGTTTATCGGCATGAGGCTTTGCGAACCACCTTTGAAGTAATTGACGGAGTTCCTCACCAGCGAATCCACGACTATCTCGAGCCCGAGTTCATTACCGAAGAATTAAACAGCGCCGGCCGATCTGAACTCGATTCGAAGATGGACAGGATCGCCGACAGGCCCTTCGATCTCGGAGCGGGCCCTTTGCTGCGCGTTGGCATATTCGAGCGGCCCGGCGAGCGATCGGTCATGCTCCTGGTGATTCACCACATAGCTACCGACTTCTGGTCGCTCGCAATCCTGATCCGCGAATTGGACATACTTTATGGGGCCGCGCTTAATAAGAAGCCGCCGGAGCTGAAGCCGTGCCGGACCCAGTACCGGGACTTTGTAGCCTGGCAGGAGCAGTTTCTTACGAAGGCCGGCGACCTGCTCTGGGACTACTGGCGAAATCAGCTCGAAGGCGCACCGCCTGTATTGGAGCTGCCGATCGATAAGCCTCGGCCGACTACTCAATCATTCAAGGGCGCGTCACATCAGTTCACGCTTTCCGCCGGTCTCACGTCATCAATCAAAGAGCTTTGCAGGACGACCAATACCACTCCGTTTATTGCTCTGCTGGCCGCGTTTCAGGCCTTACTGCACCGCTACAGCGGCAGCGAGGACTTTGTAGTCGGCTCTCCTACTTACGGCAGGCCGGGCAGGCAAATGGAAAACACGATGGGGTATTTCATCAACCCCATACTCCTGCGAGCGCGAATTCCAGTTCAGACCACATTTCAAGTACTGCTCGAACAAACGTCGGAGACCGTCTTGTCTGGAACCGAGCATCAGTCATTTCCGTTCGAGCTTGTCGTCGAGCGGCTGCATCCCCAACGGGACGCAAGCCGGTCACCGCTGTTTCAGGTGATGTTCATATTTCAGAAGCCGCACGTCCTGTCGAACGAGCTTTCTCCATTTGCTATCGGCGCTCCAGGGTTCACCCTCAAGCTTCCCAATCTCACCTTAGAGTCCGCCGAATTCAACCCTCGATCCGTTCAGTTCGATCTTCTTTTGATGATGGCGGAAGTCGGCGACAGCCTTAGAGGCAGCTTCGAGTACAGCAGCGACCTGTTCGATCTCGCCTCAATCGAAAGAATGGAGCATCACCTTGTTCGGCTGATTGAAAGTATGCCGCGGTCGCCGGACCGGCCGATTTCGGATTTGCCTATGCTCTCCGGCGCGGAGTTGCTGCAACTCACGCAGGAGTGGAACAGCCCCAGGCGAGAGATCAGCGACTCCGATCTCTTTGTCGAGATGTTCGGCAAACAAGCAACGGTATCAGCAGACGGCGTGTGCGTGTCGTTTAATGGAACGCAATTGACTTACCGAACGGTGTACAGCCTTTCCTGTAGTTTGTCGGGGATGCTGGTCGAAAAAGGATTGCCGTTCGATGGGCTTGCCGGACTATGTATCGAGAGAAGCCCTGAATTCCTGATTGGTATGCTTTCGGTCTTCATGGCCGGCGGAGCCTACGCTCCGTTGGATCCGGAGTATCCCCGGAAGCGAGTGGATTTAATAGTACGCGAAGCGGCGTTGAAGATCGTACTGACCACGAGGCGGCTGGCGAGTCTTTTCAATCCCGATGATGTCGAATTGGTTCTTCTCAACGATCCCGGCGAGTGTTCCCGAGAACCCGGCGTTGAAATCGCAATCCCGCGCCTTGCGGCTGAGAGCCTGGCTTACGTGATTTACACATCCGGCTCGACGGGCGCTCCAAAGGGAGCGATGGTCAACCACGCGGGAATGATCAATCACCTGATCGCGAAGATAGACGATCTTGAAATCGGTTCGGGTGACGTCATAGCCCAGACGGCCTCGCAGTGTTTTGACATTTCGGTATGGCAATTCTTATCAAGCCTTCTGGTTGGAGGGCGCGTCGAGATATTCGACGACGAAACCATCCACAGTCCGGAATCGCTCCTCGAAAACGTTAGCGCCCGAGCGGTAACGATTCTTGAAACGGTGCCGTCGATGCTTCGCGCCATCCTCGAGATAGATGAGTCTCAGAGCTCGTTCGATCCGCTTCGATGGCTGGTGGTGACCGGTGAGAAGCTGCCTCCCGATCTTGTCTCGTCCTGGCTCAATCGGGCTGAAGCCGTACCGGTCATGAACGCCTATGGACCGACGGAATGCTCCGATGATGTCACTCACTTCAAGACCGTCCGCGGGCATGAGGTAAATTTCGAGAGGACTCCGATAGGCAGAGCGCTTCCAAACGTGCATCTTTATCCGACGCGGAGCTGCGCCGAATTAGTTCCGGCAGGGCACGCAGGCGAGTTGCATGTCGGCGGCTTATGTCTTGGGCGAGGCTATCTGAAGAATCCGTCTCTGACGGCCGAGTCGTTTATTCCAAGTCCTTTCGGGGAAGGCGAGCGCTTGTACAGAACGGGCGATCTCGCCCGATATTTACCGGACGGCAACATCGATTTCATAGGGAGGGCCGACAAGCAGGTAAAAGTTCGCGGATTTCGGATCGAGCTTGGAGAGATCGAAGCTTGTATATCGAGACACGCCGATGTGGAGCAGACAGTCGTCCTTGCCCTTACCGGCTCGTCTAATGAGACCCGCCTTGTTGCGTACGTCACAACCAGGAAAAATGCCGCTCTTACGGGCGAGCAGATTCGAGACTTCCTGCGAGACCTGCTTCCGGAGTACATGGCGCCGCATTCGGTCGTATTTCTCGACAGCTTTCCTCTGACTCCGAACGGCAAGATCGATGCGAAGGCCCTTCCTCGCCCGTCGGATATGAAGGAAGGCCGCGCGCGATTCGTGGAACCGGCGGCCGGTCTTGAGCAGGAGCTTGCATCGATTTGGGCTGAGGTGCTCGGTATCGACAGGATTGGAGTTCTCGATAACTTCTTCGAGCTTGGCGGCGATTCGATCAGCACGATTCGAATCGTTTCACGCGCCGCCCGGCTCGGATTCTTCATAACCCCAAAACAGATCTTTCAGAATCAAACCGTGCAGGAGCTCGTGCGGCTGTTCGAAGGCGCGGCTGCGCTTGATCAACAGACAGCGAGGCAGAGATCCGGTTCGCGCAGGAGCCTGCCCGTCCTCAGCGCAGGCACGAAGCGATTCCCGCTGTCGCCGCTCGATGACGGCGAGACGGAGCGATTATTGAAGGCGAGGCCGGGAGCTGAGAACGTCTACAGCCTTTCGCCGATGCAGGAAGGCATCCTCTTCCATTCTCTAAGAGCTCGGACGCGCGGTATGTATTCGACTGCTTCGGCGTTCCATCTCAACGGCGCGCTCAATCTCGCGGCGTTTCATCAGGCCTGGCAGTCTCTCATAAGCCGCTGCGACGTCCTGCGCACCGCAATAGAATGGGATGGTCCAAGTCAACCGGTTCAGATCGTTTATAAACAAATCGATCCCGAGATCATCGAGGAAAATCCGTCGGCGGCTGCTGAGCTGAAAGAGCCGCGGCGCGATGCGTTGGATCAGGAGCTTGATTCGCAGTTCGATCTTTCAAAGCCCCCGCTTTTCAGAGTTCGTTTGAGCCGCATCGCCGATGAACGGTACGAGATGACGCTCGCGGCTCATCACATCCTGATGGATGGTTGGGGGCTCGCGGTTTTGGTTCGCGAGCTGTTTTCGTTGTATGAAGATTCGCTGCTCGGCCGCTTGAATCAAGCCGCTGCTCTTCCTCAGTATGCCGACTATATTGGGTGGCTCCAGAAGCAGGATCAGAACCGCGCCGCGGACTACTGGGGCCGAAAGCTTGCAGGCGTTGGACCGGCCCTGACGATCTCCGACCGCGAAGTTCGGGGAATTGACGAGGTCGAGGGACACGCCCGAGAGAAAGCCGCTGTTTCCGCGGAGGTCAAATCGAAGCTCGAAGATTTCTCGAGGCGGAATAGGCTGACCCTGAACACGGTGACTGAAGGCGCATTCGCGATATTGCTCGGTCTATGGTCATCCAGATCGGATGTTATGTTCGGCGCCGTAACATCGGGGCGCCCTGCGAGCCTGGAGGGCGTCGATAGAATTGTCGGCTTGTTCATCAACACTCTTCCCGTCGCCGTCAGCGTGTCGCCCGCGGCTCGGCTCATCGAGTGGCTCAACGAGCTTCAGAATGAGCAACTGGAGATAAGGGATTTCGAGCATACTCCGCTTGCGGAGATAAAGAAGTGGGCGGGCGTAGGCGGCAGCGAGGAATTATTCGACATTATCTTCGTGTTCGAGAATTTTCCCGTCGAGCAGTCGCTCACAGCTCAGGCGACGAGCCTCGACGTAAGGCACATCCGCACAAAAGCCAGGAGCCATTACGGGCTCGCCGCGATCTTCACCCCCGCGTTGGATGGTCTTGAGATCGAAGTTGTCTACGATCCAAACCGATACGAGCGCGATCGAATACGCGTCCTGCTCCGCCAGCTCGTGACGCTGATTGGATCGATCGCAAATAATTCGGCACGCAATCCCGAAGCGTGCATCGGTGAGCTGAGCGTCCTAGATGACACTGAGCGATCTCACATTATCCACGAATGGAACAGGAATGAGGCTTCAAATCCTTCAGAGTGCGTGCATGAGCTTTTTACGAAACAAGCCCGCCGCACCGCAAAGGGGATTGCCGTTCAATGCGGCAGCGAAACATTGACTTACGACGAAATCGACAAGCGATCAAACAGGGTTGCGAACCTCTTGAAGCGCTCCGGAGTCGGCCGCGGTCAAAGAATTGGGATATATCTGAATCATAGCCCGCACATGCCGGTCGCGGTACTCGGTGTTTTGAAATCGGGAGCAGCTTACGTGCCTTTTGAACCCGCGCATCCGCTCGAGAGAAACAGGTTCATTCTGGAAGACGCAGGCGTCGAAATCGTCCTGAGCGAGCAAATCCTGGAGAGGGATCTGTCGGGAACCGGCCTGAGAGTAATCAGTCTGGATGGCAATGCGGGCCTGACAAACGACGAATATGACTTGAGCTCGGAGAGCGAAGAGCCGGTCGATTCGGGAGCAACGCCTGAAGATCTCGCCTACGTCATTTATACCTCCGGATCGACCGGACGTCCGAAGGGCGTGAAGATACAGCATAAGACGCTCACGAACTATATCTCGTGGGCACGGCGCGTCTATTCCGAAGGCGACAGCCTCTCCTACGCGGTTTATTCATCTCTGGCATTTGATCTGACGGTCACCTCGATATTCACGCCGCTTGTGACTGGTGGCAAAGTGGTCATCTATCCCAAACGTGGAAGCTGGCCCGTTATAATCGATGTCATCGCCGACAACGCGGTGGATGTTCTAAAGCTGACTCCGAGCCACCTTGCACTCATACGAGATAGAAACAATCAGGACAGCCGCATCAAGAAGCTGATCGTCGGGGGTGAAGCTTTAGGGTTGGAGCTCGCCGAAGACATCTTCAACACTTTTGGTCGGGCGGTTCGCATCTACAACGAATATGGACCCACCGAAGCAACCGTCGGCTGCATGATTTATGAGCTCAGGCCGGGTATCGATCGAGGCCCAACCGTACCGATCGGTAGACCCGCTTCCAATACACAGATCTACCTGCTGAACGAGGCGCTCAATCCGGTAGGCGACTATGCGGCGGGCGAGATATTCATATCCGGCGCGGGCCTGGCCGCGGGCTATCTGAACAGAGACGATCTTACTTCCGAGCGATTCATAGAGAATCCGTTTTCTCCGGGCCAACTCATGTATCGCACCGGCGATCTTGGGAGACGGATCGACGGAACGCTCGAATATCTGGGCCGAAAAGACGAGCAGGTCAAATTTCACGGCTATAGAGTCGAGTTGAACGAGATCAGGGCCAACCTTCTGGAATACGATCCGATTACGGATGCCGCGGTGCTTGTGGGCGAGGACGAAGGCGGAAACGAAGCCTTAGTCGCTTACTGTGTTTCGGAATCGGAGCTCGACCCGACGGCGCTTCGGGAGTTCCTGAAGGACCGGCTGATCGAAGAGACGATCCCCACCGCATTCGTTCATCTCGCCAGTCTCCCATTGACCATCAATGGAAAAGTGGATCGCGAAGCGCTCAAGTCCATCGGAATATCGAAGGCTGAGCGTAAAGGCGAATCGGTCGCTCTCGGGTTCATCGAAGAGATCATCGCGCAGATTTGGGCGGAAGCACTGGCAACCGATTCATCGATCGATCCCACCGACGGCTTCTACCGTCTCGGCGGCAATGACGATCTCGCCGATAAAGCCATCGATGAAATCAACGCCGCATTTCAGACGGCATTGACGCGTGACAGCCTTGTCGCGGGACGAACTCTAAGGAGCCTGTCCCTTGAAATAAATCGGGCCACCTCCGATTCCGATGATCCATCGGACCAGGCAACCGTCGGCGAAAGCGGGCGCGTAGTCGGGTCTCAGTCGACAAGGACCATTGCGCTTTCACCGATCGAAGAACTTCTGAGCACGGCATGGTCGAACACACTCGGAATAAAGAACCCCGCTCTCGAAGACAACTTTTTCGAGAAGGGCGGCCATTCCCTGATGGTCACGCGGCTGGTGTCCAGAATCAGGAACCTGCTTCAGATAGAAGTGCCGCTGCAGTGGGTCTTTGAGGCGCCGACCATCTCCGCTCTTGCCAGAAAGCTATCCGAAGAAGGGCTCTCATCGCTCTCTCGCCTGATTCCAGCGATTAGGCGAGCACCGCGAGAAAAAGGTTCCGAGTTGTCCTACGCGCAGCGCCGATTGTGGTTTCTCGCCCAAATGGAGCCTGATTCAGCGGCGTACAACATACCGGGCGCCGTCAGGATTCGAGGCCGGATCAATATTGCCTCGCTCGAATCCGCGATGAATGAGATTATCCGGCGGCACGAAAATCTTCGGAGCAGCTTCATTGCAATAGAGGATGAGCCTCTGCAGGTTATACAGAATCATCTTCGAGTAAACATCCGCCTGATTAATCTTGAGCCTCTGAGCGTTGATGTACGCGAGAACGCCGCGTCAGAGCTTATGCGGTCGGAGGCTTCACGTCACTTTGATCTGACGGCGCCGCCGCTCCTGCGCGCGTTTCTGCTTACGCTGACAGAGGACGACCGAATATTGCTGCTGAACATGCATCACGTAATCAGCGACGGCTGGTCGCTCGGCGTACTGCTGCGCGAGCTTAAGTCTCTCTACTATTCGTTTGCGGGAGGCGTTCAATCGGCGCTGGATGAGATCGAGATTCAATATGTCGACTACGCTGTCTGGCAAAGAGACTGGCTGGCTGAAGAACTGATCGAGAGCGAGGTGTCGTTCTGGAAGCCGCGGCTTGACGGCTTCGATTCAGTGATTCAGTTGCCCGCGGACAGGCCCCGACCGAGGATTCAGAGCCTAAAGGGCGCGGTATATACAAGCGCGCTGCCTGTATCTCTAACTGTTCCGGTCACGGACCTCAAGCACAAAGAAGGCGTGACGCTGTTCATGGTAATGACCGCGGCTTTTGGCGCGCTCTTGAGCAGGCTTTGTTCCAAAGACAGGTTGACCGTCGGCTCGCCGATCGCGAATCGAACCGTTTCGGAGCTTGAGGGCCTGATCGGATTCTTCGCCAATACGCTGGTGCTCAACATCGATCTCTCCGGACGGCCGACTTTTCACGACCTGCTCTCGCGGGTTCGCCGGGCTGCGATCGAGGCCTATCGCCACAAGGAGCTTCCGTTCGAACTGCTGGTCGAGCGATTGAACCCCGAAAGAGACCTCAGTGTGAATCCGCTGTTCCAGGTCATGCTCGTTCTACAGGACCATTATGGCGAAGAGCTGAAATGGCCCGATCTCGATCTCACGGTCCTTCGACGAGATACATCAACCGCCAAATTCGATTTAACGCTTTTTGTCGAAGAGACAGACGACCGGTTGCTCACGTCCATCGAATACAACTCGGACATTTTCGATAGGGCATCCATTAAGCGAATAGCGGACCAATTCAGCACATTGATGTTGAACCTGACGACGAATCCCGCGGCGCCCGTCTCCGAACTACCGTTGTTGGCAGAGGCCCAGCAGCACCAAATTGTCTATGAATGGAACGACTCCGCGGTCGCACCGGATGAGGCTTCCTTTACGGATCTCTTCGAAGAACAGGCACGGCTTAGGCGCGACGCAATTGCCGCAAGCGCGGGTGACTTCAGCGTGTCGTATCGGGAACTGTGCGCGCGAGCGGATTATCTGTCGGGCCTCTTGCGCGATAACGGCGTTGGTCCCGAGATAATCGTCGGCGTCTGCATGGAGCGGGGCATCTCGACTCTGATTGCGATGCTTGCGATCTTGAAATCCGGCGGCGTCTATCTTCCCATCGATCCTGAGTACCCCGACCACAGGCTCACGGCTGTCCAAAGAGATTCCCAGCCGGCGGTGCTCATCGGCGAAGCTCAAACCCTGTCCAGATTCACGGGGTTCAGCGGCGCGAGGATATCGATTGAGGATCCGGCATCTCTTGATGGGGTTCAACCGGAATCGAGCGGCCAGCCACTACAGCATCCACATCGGCTCGCGTACATAATCTACACTTCAGGGTCCACCGGCGTTCCGAAGGGAGCGATAGTCGAAGAGCGCGGAATGGTCAATCACCTGAGGGCCAAAGTAGCGGACCTCGGCCTCAACGGCGACGATGTAGTAGCTCAAACCGCGCCGCAGTCTTTCGACATTTCAATATGGCAGTTTCTTTCTCCGCTTCTGGTCGGCGGACGTGTGTCGATCATAGCGACGGAGATCGTCAAGGCAGGCCTGTTAAAGACAGCCATCGAACACAATGTCACGATCCTCGAGGTGGTGCCGTCGTTGTTGCAGTCGATCATCGGCGAATTGGCTTATTCCTCTACAACGCATGTCCCATATTTATTTTTAAGATGGCTGCTTGTGACCGGCGAAGCGCTGCCGCCCGCGTTGTGTTCGGATTGGCTCGACCTCTATCCGTCCATTCCGCTTCTCAATGCCTACGGCCCGACCGAGTGCTCGGACGACGTGTCGCATCACCCCGTGTACAGAACCCCTGAATCGAGCCAGCCCGCCGCTGCTATCGGTAGGCCGGTGTTGAACACGCGGCTTTATGTGCTCGATGCTTCACTCGGTATCGCGCCGATTCGCGCCTTTGGCGAACTGTTCGCCGGTGGGATGGGTGTCGGTCGAGGCTACCTCGAACGGCCCGACAAAACCGCGGAGGCATTCATCCCTGATCCTTTCGCCGAAGAACTCGGCGGCAGGTTGTACAGGACCGGTGATCTCGCCAGGCTGGATCCGGACGGCAATATCGATTTCGTCGGCCGTATCGATGGACAGGTCAAAATTCGCGGGCATCGCATAGAGCTGGGTGAAATCGAGTCGGCGATCTCTAGTCATCCGGCAATCAGGGAAGCTGTCGTCTCAGTCGATGGAGCAGGCGATAGAGCCCGGCTTGCCGCTTACTTCGTTATTGAGCCGGCCAGCCTGTTGACCGCGAGCGATGTCAACGCATTCTTGAAGGATCGCCTGCCTGGCTACATGTTGCCGTCCGCTTATATCGAACTCGAGACGATCCCGCTGACCGCCCACGGTAAGGTGGATCGAAGAGCGCTGCCGGCTCCTGTCTTTCAGAGCGCCTCGAAGATATTCGAAGCTCCGCTGTCGCCCATCGCGGAGATGCTCACGGGAATTTGGAGTGAATCGCTCCGACTCACGAACATCGCTCCTGACGACAACTTCTTTGAGCTTGGCGGACACTCTCTGCTTGCGACGCAGGTTGTCTCCAGAATCAAACGTGCATTCTCAATCGAAGTGCCTCTCAGGAGCATATTCGAATATCCCACGATCAAGACCCTGGCCGGATTCATCGAAAACGATTCGCAAAATAGAGGCAGCGAAACCGCGCCGTCGATCGGCAAGCGGACAAATAATTCGAATCCGCCTCTTTCATTTGCGCAGGAGAGGCTCTGGTTCCTGGATAAATTTGAGCCGCAAAACCCTGCATACAACCTGATGGTAGCGGTTCGCGTTCGTGGAGATCTCAATCACCTCGCTCTTGGCCAGGCGGTCGCCGAAATAATCAGAAGACATGAAGTGCTGCGAACGGGCTTCGTTCTCGACGATGTCGTCGGGCCGCTTCAAGTCATCTCAAACGAAAGCCCCGTCTTTATAGACGCAATAGACCTAACGGCGTTCGACGACGCAGCCGCCGAAGCCGAAGCGACGACAATAATGGCAGCCGACGCTGATCGAGGCTTCGATCTGAGCAAGCCGACGCTCCTGCGGGTGAAAGCGCTGAAGCTCAAAGACGACGAGAGCCTCATCGTTCTCACGATGCATCACATCGTGGGCGACGGCTGGTCGCTTGGAATTTGGGCGCGCGAGCTGCGGGCGATCTACGAGGCATATGTTGCCGGGTTCGCCTCTCCGCTTGAGGAGCCGCGGATTCAATACGCGGATTTCGCGGTGTGGCAGCGCGAGTGGCTTCAGGGAGAGACTCTTGAAACTCAACTGCGATATTGGCGAGAGCATCTGAGGTCGCCGCCGGTCATCGAGCTTCCGACCGACCGCCCGAGACCGGATTTGAGAACGGCTGACGGAGGCGTCGTCAGGTTTTCCTTCGGCGAAGGATTGACATCGCAGCTCAGACTCACCAGCAGACGCGAGCACGTGACGCTCTTCATGACGCTGCTTGCAGGATTAAACACCCTCTTCTACAGATACAGCGGCCAGGAAGATGTCGTCGTTGGGACGCCGATCGCCAACAGAAACCGCGAGGAAATCGAGGATCTGATCGGCTTCTTTGTGAACACGCTGGCGATCAGGACGAAGCTGAACGGGAACCCGGATTTTAGAACGCTTCTCGGTCGAATCCGCGAGCTGACTCTCGGAGCTTATGCTCATCAGGACGTTCCCTTTGAGCGACTGGTCGAAGAACTCGATACCGCTCGGGATTTGAGCCGGACACCGCTATTTCAAGTGATGCTCGTGCTGCAAAACGCTCAGGTGGATCTGCCGCATCTGGGCGGCGCCACAGTCGAGGCGATTGAGGCCCCCAATGCCGCGGCGAAATTTGATCTATCGATGATCCTGACCGAACGCGGCGAGATCATCGAAGGCGAAGTAGAATACAGCACGGACATCTTCGAAGCCGATACCATTGAGCGATTCGCGGCGCACTACATTCGCTTGCTTGAGCAGGCCGCGGCGGCGCCCGCCGTTCGCATCTCCGAGTATTCGCTTCTAACAGCCGCTGAACACGACCAACTGCTGATCGATTGGAATTCAACCGAGTTCGAATCGAGGCAGGATCTCTGCATTAATCAACTGATCGAAGAGCAGGCGGGCAGGACGCCCGACGCCATCGCCGTAGTTCACGGAGACTCCCGGATCAGTTATTCCATGTTGTCGAGCAGATCGAATATGCTCGCGCGATACCTGCGGCGCAAAGGCGTCGGACCGGAGAGCCGTGTCGGGATTATGATGCGCCGTTCGGCCGATCTTATCCTTGGAATTCTCGCCGTGCTGAAGGCCGGCGGCGCCTACGTTCCTCTTGATCCGAACTATCCCGAGAATCGCGTCAGGTTCATGCTTGACGACAGCGGAGCCGAGCTTCTCCTGACTGACAGCGAGAGCGCGATCGCTGGAATCAAGAAGACCGCCCAGGTCTCATTAGCCCAGACCTCGGATATTTGGAGCGAAGCCGCGAACCCACTCGATCTCGCGGTGAGCCCGCGCAATCTTGCCTACTTGATCTATACATCGGGCTCAACGGGTATTCCGAAAGGCGTTGCCATCGAACACAGGAGCGCCGCGGTTTTCCTGCAGTGGGCCGTCAAAGAATTTAGCCGCGCCGAACTCGACGCCGTGCTTGCCTCGACATCGATATGCTTCGACCTGTCTGTCTTTGAAATGTTCGCGCCTCTGACTTGCGGCGGCCGCGTCCTCGTTTTGGAGAATGCTCTGGCCCTTGCCGATTCCGATGCGGCCCACGAAGCCACTCTGATCAACACCGTTCCATCAGCGATAGCTGAATTAGCTGGACAGGGAAGGATCCCCAACAGCATCGCTACGATCAATCTTGCGGGCGAAGCTCTGAAGACCGCGCTCGTTGAAAAGCTCTATGCGACGACCTCGGCGCGAGATGTAGTCAATCTCTACGGTCCGAGCGAGTACACAACTTACTCGACCTTCACGAGGATCAGCAGGGGCGCCGAAGTTACGATCGGAAGGCCGGTCGGAGCGGCTCAGATCTACGTCCTCGATGAATTCGGCGGCGAGCTTCCGGTCAATATTCCAGGAGACCTGCACGTTGCCGGAATGGGATTGGCCAGAGGCTATTTCGACCGTCCGGAACTGACCGCCGAAAGGTTCCTGCCAAATCCGTTCGCGGGAGACGGAGCTCGCATGTACAAGACCGGAGACGCGGTCCGCTACCAACGCGGCGGAGAGATCGAGTACATCGGACGGCAGGATTATCAGGTTAAGATCCGAGGCCATCGAATCGAGCTCGGCGAAGTAGAAGCGAATCTCTGCCATCATCCCTCCGTCAAATCGGCCGCCGTCATCGCTCAGGACGGCAGCCTCTCGCCGGGAATAAAAATATTGATAGCGCATTGCGAGCCGAACGCAGGCGCTCGCATCGATTCCGCCGAGATCAAGGCATACCTGAGGGCGCGAGTGCCGGAATTCATGATTCCGTCGGTGATATCGCCTATCGAAGCCCTGCCGCTTACGCCGAACGGCAAGGTTGATCGCCGAGCGCTGACGGAGCTCGCGGTCAGCTTCGAACACTCCGAATCTGAGTACCAGGCGCCGGTCAGGGACATCGAAAAGCGCATAACGGACATTTGGAAGGAGGTTCTCGGGAAGGAACGAATCGGCGTGCACGATAACTTCTTCGACGTGGGCGGCCACTCGCTATTGCTTGCGCGAGTGCACGGAAAGCTGTCGAGAATAGTAGACAATCCGCCAAAGCTCATCGACCTCTTCCGATACCCGAGCATTCATAGTTTGGCGGCTTACCTCGAACCCGAATCCCCGCGTTTGCAAATCGCAACGCAAACCAACCAATACGCAGCCGCGACGGAGCGAGTATCGGCGAACAACAACGGCGACGTAGCGATCATAGGAATGGCCGGACGTTTTCCGGGCGCCCGCAACATCAACGAATTCTGGCGCAACATCAGCGGCGGCGTTGAGTCGGTGACCTTCTTTTCCGACGAGGAGGTACTGGCATCGGGCGTCGGTCCCGAACTGCTGTCGAATCCCAATTACGTCAAAGCGGAAGCCGTTATGGAAGGCGCGGAGCTGTTCGACGCGAAGTTCTTCGGGTACACGCCCAGAGAAGCGGAAATCATGGACCCGCAGCACCGCCATTTTCTCGAGTGCGCGTGGGAGGCCCTTGAAAACGCGGGCTATGACGCTTCGAGGTATCAAGGGCCGATCGGCGTCTTTGCAGGCGTAAGCATGAGTTCGTATCTCGCGCCTCTTTATCTCAACCCGGAACTGGCGGAGAGCTACGGCTTGTTGCAGGTGCGAATCGGCAACGGGTTGGACTTCGTTCCCACGCGAGTCTCTTACAAACTCAATCTCCGAGGTCCAAGCGTCAACGTGCAGACGGCATGCTCCACCTCTTTGGTCGCCGCGCACCTCGCCTACAAGAGCCTTCTGGCGGGCGAGTGCGATATGGCAATGGCCGGAGGAGTATCGGTCAGCGGCGATCATAACAAGGGATACATCTACACTGAGGGCGGAGTGAATTCGCCTGACGGCCATTGCCGCGCCTTCGATGCGCGGGCGGCGGGCACACTCGACGGCAACGGCGTCGGAATCGTTGTATTGAAGCGACTCGCGGATGCGCTCGCCGACCGAGACCACATATATGCGGTCATCAAGGGTTCCGCCATAAATAACGATGGCTTGAATAAGGTCGGATACACGGCGCCAAGCTCCGACGGTCAGGCCGAAGCTATAAGACGCGCTCAAAGCGCGGCCGGCGTCGAGGCCGGATCAATCAGTTATATTGAAGCCCATGGAACGGCTACAATTCTCGGCGATCCAATCGAGCTCGCGGGATTGAATCAGGCGTTTGAACACGCCGCGAACGGAGATCACTACTGCGCGCTCGGCTCGGTCAAGACCAACATAGGCCATCTCGACGCGGCGGCCGGCGTGACCGGCCTGATCAAAACCGCGCTCGCGCTTCATCACGAACAGATTCCGCCGAGCCTTCATTTTGAAACGCCGAACCCTAATCTCAACATTGACGGAAGCGCCTTCTATGTAAACACCGAGCTTAAGGAATGGCAGCCTCTCAACGGCGTGCGGCGCGCCGGCGTGAGCTCATTCGGTATCGGGGGCACCAACGCGCACGTGATACTGGAAGAAGCGCCCTCATTCGAGCGCCGGCGCGATGAACGAGATATTCAGCTCATCGTGCTCTCGGCAAAAACGGCCGATGCCCTCGAAGCCGCGACCGGCAATCTTGCAGATCATCTTATGACGTCCCAAAGCCTTCATCTGGGCGATGTCGCTTTTACTTTGCAGATGGGCCGTGAAGCATTCGACTACCGGAGAGTAGCCATAGGACGTAGTGCGGACGAAGTAGCTGCCGCGCTTGCAAGCGGGCGATTTGCTTCTCGAAAGGCGGACAGAACAAATGCGCCGGTAGCGTTCATTTTCCCGGGAGGCGGCTCTCAGTTCGTAAACATGGGCTGGGAGCTATATCAGAAAGAGCCGATCTATCGGCAGGCGGTCGACTATTGCTCGGAACTCCTGCTTGGGCTCGAATCCTACGACATCAGAGACATCCTGTACCCCAATGATGAGAACGAGCTTGCGATGTCCAGGATGAAGCAGACGACCTACGGCCTGCCTGCTCTCTTCATCGTTGAATACGCGATGGCGAGGATGTGGATATCCTGGGGCGTCGCACCGTGCGCAATGATAGGTCATAGTCTGGGCGAATACACGGCGGCATGCGTATCAGGAGTGCTTTCGGTCGAGGACGCTCTCGCGCTGGTCGCGTATCGCGCCAAGTTGATCGACACGCTTCCGAGCGGCGCGATGCTGAGCGTATCGCTCGCCGAGGCCGACTTAAAACCGATACTCGCGAAGCAGGACGGATTGTCGATCGCGGCGATCAACGGCCCGAATCTCTGCGTCGCGGCCGGCAGCGTTGAAGAAATCGCCGAGCTCGAACGTGAGTTGACTTCTATGGAGGTTGAAAACCATCGGATAAAAATCAACGCTGCCGGGCATTCCACGATCGTCGAACCGATTATGGAAGGGCTTGGCGCCTTTGCTCGCACGCTGCATTACTCTGAGCCGCTCGTAAAGTTCATATCAAATGTGACCGGAAACTGGGTCGATCCGGGCGAAGTGATAAAGCCCGACTATTGGATTCGCCATCTCAGAAGCACCGTTAGGTTCGCCGAAGGGCTTGGCGCTCTTTTCGCGAGTGGACAGCCGATTCTGCTTGAGGTCGGCCCTGGGCAGACGCTGTCGAATCTGGCGCGACAGCAGCTCGCCGATATCGGGGCGGATGCGTTCTCGACCACTCGACACGTCAAGGATCGGCAAGCCGATATCGAAAACGTAACGTTGACCCTGGGCAAGCTGTGGCTTGCGGGAGTCGATATCGACTGGCCCGCATATCACGGCGAAGCGCGGCCCAGGCGCGTGCCTTTGCCGACCTATCCATTCCAGAGGCAGCGCTACTGGTTGGAAGCGGCCCCGCGTCACGCCGGTCTTAATGCCGGAGACTCTGACCAGCCCACCATCTGCACAACATCCTGGAAACGCGGCGTGCGGTTGTCGGGAGATCGCATCGACTGCCGCCGCTCGATCATTTTTCTCGATGAGCTCGGAATTGGCGCGGAACTCTTTCGCTTGCTGAATGAAAACGAAGATGTAATCACGGTTGAGACCGGCAAGGCTTATGAACGAGTGGGCGATAACTGGTTTTCGATCGATCCCTTAAACGCGGATCACTATCGCGCGTTGTTTCGCGAGCTTCACTCCGCTAACAGGAATCCTGAACGTATTGTTCACATGCTCGGAGTTACTCTTTCGGCCGGCGAAGGGTTCTCACCTGATGAAACCGCAGAGAATTCTACTGAGATACTGCGCGGCCTCATTATGCTCGCCGACGCATTGGAGGAGAATTCAAACAGCGCGAAGGTCAATCTTGAGATCGTTACTAACAGCGCGCATCGCGTCATCTCAGGCGACAATTGCATCCCGCACCAGGCAGCGATCGTCGCAGCCGCAAAGATCCTTCCGATGGAAAGGCCGAACATATCCGCGCGCAGCATCGATCTCGCTATCAATAGCGATCGATTCGAAGCCTGTGCAAGGCAGGCGGCGCTCCTGCTCCCTGAGATTAAATCATTCGCGGCGGATCAGGTCATTGCTCTGCGAGGAAAAGATCGATGGGTACAGTCGCTCGATTCGCTCGGGATCAATCCCAAAACCGTTGATGGAATCGCTGTCGGCGAGGGCGGCGTCTACCTGATTACGAGACCTGACTCACCGGCTGCCGTGTCGATCGCTCGATACCTTGCGGGCAAGAAGGCGACGCTGGTGCTTGCCAGGAGTCCGAATGACGGTTCGACGCCGCATTTGGAATCGAACAACAACTCCGGCTCGAACGGCGCCGGCTCAGCGCATCGACTCGTGAATTCCGCCGCGCTCGAGGAGCTTGGCGCGGCCCGAGTGGTGAACATCAACGTAGCCTTGGGAGACGAAGAGCAGCTCGGGAGTTTGATCGAGCGGCTTCACGATTCGTTCGGCGGGATCGATGGAATCGTTCATTTCCTTCAAGCGCCGGATCAGAGTGCGCCCTCCTCTGAGCATTCGAACGGCGTCGACCGCCTCTCAACAGCAATAAGCGAAGTCGAGGCGCTCGCGAGAGTGGTAGACAAGATGGAGCAATCGTTCTGTCTGGTCTACTCGAATGGCGCGACCGATTCCGGAATCGGCGATTGCGCGGCTGCACTCTTCTCCGATTCATTCGCTGAATACCAACGCGAGGTCCGCGGAAGGACCTGGATAAGCCTGCTGGCGCCGATGCCCGATGCGGTGGATATCTCCATTGTGGATATCTCCATTGACGCAGGAAATTCCAGCGCGCAGCAAAACAGCCTTGATAATGCTCTCACGCCGGCCGTCCTGTTTCGCATTGCGCTTGCGCAAGCCGACCTGGGCCGAATCATAGTAAAGGCGCCGCACGCTCGGTCGAGCTCCGGCCGCAACGAAAACGCCGGCGATCTTGAGTCTGAAGCGGATCGCGAGTCTCCTGTCTCGGCGAAGTACTCCCGTCCGCTGCTGCAAAATCAGTTTGTGGCCCCGACGACAACGGTCGAGAAGGGAATAGCTCGCGCGTGGAGCGAGTTACTCGGCATCGATCAAATCGGAATCGAAGATAACTTCTTTGAGCTGGGCGGTCATTCGCTGCTTGCCACTCGAGTCATGTCGAGAATCCGCGAAAGTCTGAAATTGAACGTGCCTCTCAAGGCCATCTTCGAAACCCCCACTATCGCGGGTTTGGCCGGCGCGATCGGCGACGCGGCTCCAGCTTCGGATGTTGGAGCGGCCGCAAAAATCAATAAGATCGCCGGAGGAGCGAGGCTTCCGCTTTCGTATGCGCAGGAACGGCTCTGGTTCATGCATCAGATCAACCCGGCAAATCCCTTTTACAATATTCCGGCCGGCATCAGGCTTGAAGGGGCGCTGAACCTGGAAGCTCTGAGACAGAGCTTCAACGAGGTCGTACGGCGACACGAGATATTGAGGACTCGGTTTTCGAATGAGAAGGGCGAGTGCGAGCCGCTCGTAGCTCGTTCGACTGAGGTTTCAATTTCGCTTGTGGATATCCGGATAGCCGATTCTCAAAAAGAAGCGCTCAAGAATCGTGTTGTAGGAGACGAGACGGCGCGCCCGTTCCGCCTTAGCGAAGAAGCGCCGCTCAGAGTCAAGCTGATTCGGCTCGATGATGCCTCCCATCTGGTCTTGATCACGATGCATCACATGGTGAGCGATGGATGGTCGGTCGGAATCCTGGTAGATGAGATTTCCCAGCTCTACCAGGCATTTGTTGAAGGCCGCGAATCCGCTCTATCCGAGTTATCGATTCAGTATGTCGATTACGCGGCATGGCAAAGGACGGTTATAACTGAACAGGCCCTTGCCGAAAGCCTGGAACACTGGCGCCGGGAATTGTCGGGCGACTTGCCGTCTACACGGATCCCTTCAGACCGGCGCCGGCCGTCAGTTCAGACCTACCGGGGCTCTAGCCGCCTCTTCTCGCTGGACGAAGACATCAGGATTGGCGTCAAGCGAATCTGTCAGAGAGAAAACGCGACCGAGTACATGACGATGTTGACGGCGTTTGCCGTCCTCTTGTCGCGCTATTGCAGCCGGTTTGACACCGTAGTCGGAACCGGCGTCGCAAACCGGAGCCATCCTGATGTAGAAGACTTGATCGGTTTCTTCGTCAATACCCTCGCGTTGCGAATCAAGCTCAATGCCCGATCGAGCTTCACGGACGCGCTAAGACAGGTCAAAGAAACGGCGATTAAGGCGTTCACTCATCAGGCTCTTCCCTTTGAACAATTGGTCGAGGCGCTCCAACCCGGGCGCGACCCGAGCTCAAATCCGTTCTTCAACGTTTTCTTTATCACCCAAAACGCGCCCTCGGCGGGGCTGAACGTTTCCGGGCTGAAAGCAACGTCCGACGACATCATCAGCGTGGGGTCGAAGTTCGACTTCAGCATGATGGTGATGGAGACGGAGGAGGGCCTCAAGTGCGGGATCGAATTCAGCACCGACCTTTTTGACGAGACGACTATAGAACGCATCTTCAATCACTACGCGACGCTGCTCGGCTCCATTGTCAGAGGTGATGAACGCGATATAGGCTCGCTCGAAATCCTCGGCGTCGATGAGCGGCGGCAATTGCTGTTCGACTGGGCTTCTTCCAGGGATGAAATTTACGACGAGATCTTCATTCATGAATTGATCGAAGCGCAGGCCCGGTCAAGGCCGGATGCAGTTGCGCTCGTGTGTGAAAATCAACACCTCTCATACGAGGTTCTTAACGTCCGCGCGAACGCGATTGCCTTGCTCTTGATTAAACGGGGTGCGGCTCCGGAGACTCGTATCGGAGTTTGCATAGACCGCTCGCTGGATATGATCGCGGCCGTGCTCGGAGTGCTTAGATCAGGCGGCGCTTATGTTCCGATGGATCCGTCATACCCCGGCGATCGATTGAGCTATATCGCACAGGATTCCGGCATCAAGCTTCTCGTCTCCAATACCGCCAGCCTCGACAGAGCTCCGCGAAAACGATTGCCGGTCATCAACGTCGATAAGATCAGCCGCCGGCCCGCGCGCAGGAGAGGCGCCGAAGTCAAACCTCATATCGAACCTGCTAATCTTGCCTACTTGATCTACACCTCGGGGTCGACCGGATTGCCTAAAGGCGTGATGGTGAGCCACGGAGGAATAGTCAATCTGTTGCGCTCACAGGCTGCTGCTTTTGATTTGCGTGAGACCGACAGGGTGATTCAGTTCTCTTCGCTGAGCTTCGATGCGTCCGTATTCGAGATCGTAATGGCGCTGGGAACGGGCGCGTGCCTGGTAATGGCTGAACGCGACAAGTTGATTCCAGGAGCCGATATGATCGCCCTGCTCAAGCAAGAGAACATTACGAATTTAACGATCCCGCCTTCGGTGCTCGGCGCGCTTCCGATTGACGACCTGCCGTCTCTCAGGCTTGCGATTGTCGCGGGCGAGGATTGCCCCGAAGCTCTTGCGAAGCGCTGGGGCGACGGACGGGACTTCTTCAACGCCTATGGGCCGACCGAAGCCACCGTATGGGTGAGCGCCGCCAAACGCGAACAGCGCGACGATGACGTTTCGATCGGGAAGCCCATCTTCAATACTCGAACATACGCGCTCGATCGAAGCTATGAGCTCGCTCCGATCGGCATACCAGGCGAGTTGTATACCGGAGGCGCAGGCATCGCGAGGGGTTATCTCAACAAACCCGATCTGACGGCGGAGAGCTTCCTGCCGAACCCCTTCTCACTGGAAGGCGGAGCGATACTCTACAAGACCGGCGATCAGGTGCGCTGGCGCGCGAGCGGCAACCTTGACTTCATCGGGAGGGTCGACAGTCAGGTCAAGGTTCGCGGTTTTCGAATAGAAATAGGCGAGATAGAAAACAGCTTGCTTGGCCTTGCCGCGGTCAGAGAAGCCGCGGCCTCAGTGAAAGCGGATGCGAACGGGAATGGCTTTATCGCGGCCTACATCGTTCCGATTCAGCCGGGCGCCTTCGACCCTGGCGAAGCTCGGCGGCTTCTCCGCGATAAACTGCCGGAATACATGATCCCTAACCGCTGGGTGGTGCTTGGAAGCATGCCGTTAATGCCGAGCGGCAAAGTGGATCGAAACGCGCTCCCCGATCCTTCCGAGTCGCATCTGGAAACGGAGATTGTCCCGCCGCGCAGTGCAATGGAGCGAAGACTCGTGAGCTTATGGGAAGAGGTGCTTGCCGTCACGCCGGTCGGAATCAGAACCAGCTTCTTCGAGCTCGGCGGACATTCCCTGCTCGCGCTCAAATTGACGGATAGGATTCAATCCGTCTTTGGAGTCAAGCTGGAGCTTAGATACTTGTTCCAGTATCCCACCGTCGAGGAGCTCGCGCGCGTTCTGGAAGGCAAGATCACAATTTCCGCCCGATCGGCGCTCGTACCGATGAGGTCCGAAGGGACCAGATCGCCTTTCTTCTGCATCCATCCTCTCGGCGGCGATGTGCTGTGCTATCGCGACCTCGCGCGGTTCATGGCCTCCGACAGGCCGTTCTATGCCGTTCAGGCGCCGAACCTGATCGAGGTTGCAACCGACGGAGATAATTTCAATCGAATCGAAGACAGGGCTGCCTCATACGTAGAAGAGATCAGATCCATTCAGCCTCAAGGGCCATATTTCATGGGAGGCTGGTCATACGGTGGAATACTTGCCTTCGAGATGGCCCAGCAGCTTGCGGCCGCGGGCCAAAAGACCGCCCTTCTCGCTCTCTTCGACAGCGTTCCTCCGACGGTCGAGGGTACATTCGATTTCACGTATCTTCTGACGGCGCTGGCGCGTGAGTTATCCATTCAACTCGGAGCGAGCATTTCGCTTACTACGGGAGATCTGGCTGATCTCACGGAAGCTGATCAATGCGCGAAGGTTCTGGATCTGATGGCCCGAGCCGGCGTGGATACTCGCGTCGGGAACGTAGATCTTTCGATAGACTCGCTGGGCGAAATCGTGCGAGCCATTAAATCGCGAGTTCGAGCGGTTGATGAATATGAGCCGCGAATCTATTCCGGGCGGATAACTCTATTCAAGGCGGACACGAATCCCGATCTCAATAGAGACGAGGCAATGCGGGAGATGGCCGCGGTTCGGCGGCGCCCCGCCTACCTCTGGGACTTACTCTCGTCGCATGCGGTTCGAGTTGAGAATACGCCGGGGTATCACGAGACCATGCTCTTTCATCCGAACGTGGAACTCCTCGCGAAGCTGCTCGATGCGATACTAGACGAATCAGACGCGGGCTGCCTTCCGGGTCAGCCCCTTGCCAAGGGCGCGCACAAACAGTAACAGGGAGAGACATGACGACGACCGATACGGAAGTTCAGCAAGCAAGCGCCAGTTTCAGCGGAGTAATGAAGAACAGGCGATTCGTTCTTATCTGGATCGGCCAGTTCACCAGTACTTTCGGAGATTGGCTTGCGCTGCTTGCCATCTTCAGCCTGCTTGCCTTTCATCTTCACGCCACTCCTCAACAATTGAGCGGCGTTCTTATCGCCTATGCCATTCCAACCGCGATTGTCGGCCCGCTTGCGGGGGTCTTCGTGGATCGCTGGAACCTCAAGCGCACGATGATTGGAAGCGATCTCCTGCGGGCGGCGCTGTTGATGGTACTGGTATTCCGCGCGAATATTTTTGAGATCTACGGAGTGGTTCTGGCGCTCAGCGCGGTCTCCTGTTTCTTTCAACCCGCGCAAACCTCGGCGATGCCGCTGCTGGTTTCAAAAGACGAGTTGATCGTAGCGAACTCGATCAACGCGCAATCGGCTCAGCTTTCGAAGATACTGGGTCCCGCGATCGCGGGGCTTTTGATAGGGCTTGTCGGGGAGAAATCCTGCTTCATTCTCGACGCGGCCAGCTTCGTTGCATCCGGCATCCTGACCTCCCTTGTCGTGTTCGATCGAGTCTCGCGCTCAAAAACTTCCGAGGTTTCATCCGGCATGAGAGTCTTGCTGGCGGAGTTCAAACAGGGGCTTACCTTCATCTTTCGTCATCAGCTCATCCTCTTCTCGCTCGTGCTTGTCCTCGCCGCTATTTTCGCGGGCGGGGCTTTCGACGCCCTCGCCGCCGCATATGTCAGAGACATTCTGCTCACGAAGGCCGAAGTCTTTGGAGCGATGGTTTCGCTCGTTGGAGTCGGCACGGCTGTAGGCGCGGTCCTTGTCGTGAAATTCGGGAACGGTTACCACAAGTTCTATTCGATTCTCATTGGAACCACCGGAATCGGAGTCGCCGTTTTGTTGTTAGCCTTCATAGGAACCATAACGGCAGGGCTGATTGGCAGCGCTATGCTCGGGGTTGGCCTCGGATACGTACTCGTGCCGTCTCAAACTATCCTTCAGGAGGATACGCCGAGCGAGCTGTTGGGAAGAGTCAGCAGCACCGCTTTCTCTCTGATATCCGCGACCCAGGTCATCGCCTTTATGCTCTCCGGCACAGTCGCGAATGCCATGGGCATTAAGTTCGTGTACTACATTATCGCGATAATTTTTCTGATGATCGGCGTGCTGGGATTTATATACGCGAGATTCCGACTGTCGTCGCTTAGCAGCGCGGTTGGCGCTTAATCGCTTATGTCGTCGCTTGATCGTTCTTAAGCCTCGCGCCTGGTCGCGGCGCCTGTTTGTTGTTTTATCCCGCGCAATCGGAGGAGAACCATGAGCTTGATACCTGAAGATATCCGTTTTGGCTTGCGTTTGCTTCTGAAGAACCCGAAGTTCTCGGCGGTAGCGCTGCTCACGCTCGGTTTGGGTATCGGCGTCAATACCGCGATTTATAGTCTGGTCGAACCTCTCGTGCTGCGTCCTCTTCCGGTACAAGATCCGCGGGCTCTGGTTGTGCTCGGGCTGCAGGACAGACATCTTGACCACCCGGATCAGTTGTCGTTTCCCGATTACGTCGACTACCGAGACAACAACACGGTCTTCACGGATCTCGCTGCGTATACTCCGACGACGATTGATCTCACCTACGACGGCAGGCCCGAGCGAATCTGGGCTGAAGAAGTGACCGCGAACTTTTTCGATCTGCTCGGCATTCAACCAGCTCGAGGCCGCCTTTTCACAACCGGTGAAGACCGCGCGCCATTGGCCAATCCCGTCGTGGTAGTCACCTATGAATGTTGGCAGCGACGATTCGGCGCCGAGCCCTCGATTGTCGGAAAGAACATCACGCTTAATCGGCATCCGGCTGTCATAGTTGGAGTCGCCCCCGAAGGATTTCTCGGCGCTGAGACGTTTTTCACCCCTGATGCATTCATACCTGTAAATCAAATTTCTCCGGGACTGGAAGGAGCGGTGACCGATCGAAACGAGCGCCTGTTCAACGTCATCGGACGGTTGAAGCCGGGCGTCTCGATAAATCAATGCCGAGTGAGCCTCGGGGTCCTGGCGCAACAACTGGAGAAGCAATATCCGCGGACCAATGAAGGTGTCGGAATCGTCGCCTATCCCGAAATTGAGGCGAGGCCTCACATAGCGGTAGCGGGCTCGCTGCCTACCGTGGCCGCGGTCTTCTTTGGACTGGCGGGACTGGTCTTGATTATTACCTGCGCCAATGTAGCGAACCTGATGCTTGGGCGAGGCCTTGCCCGCCAGCGTGAGATGGCCATTCGCGCCGCGCTTGGAGCATCGCGATGGAGGCTGATTCGCCAGTCGCTGGCTGAAAGCATCCTGCTGTCGATCTGCAGCGGAATTCTCGCGCTGTTGCTGGCGATCTGGGCAACACGGGTCTTCTCTAAAATCAAACTCTCGGCGGATGCGCCCGCCAAATTCGTCTCGGAGCTCAGTTGGACCGCGTTTCTCTTCACGCTTGTCGTCTCGATAGCGGCCGGAATTATTTGCGGCCTGATTCCGGCTATTCGATCCTCGCGCTTGAACCTTCAGCACACGTTAAAGGAAGCGGGCCGCGGCGCAGCCGGCAGCGCAAGGAACTACATTCGCGGTCTGCTCGTCGTTACGCAGGTTGCCGTATCGATGGTGCTATTGATCTGCGCTGGAGAGTTCATACAGGGAGCCAGGGAAGCCGCCAACGTCGATCTCGGCTTCAGACTCGATAAGGTGCTCCTCTTTTCCGTCGACCTTCACAACGAGGGCTATGACGAAGCGAGAGGGAGGGCCTTCTATAGAAACGTCCTCGAGCGTCTTAGATCGCAGCCGCGAACATCATCCGCGTCGATGGCCCGCTTTGTGCCGTTTGGATATGAAAGCCAGTATAAGAACGTCTATGTGGAAGGCTCTTCCAACACCGAAAAAGACGCCGCGAGTGTTCTCTACAACGTGGTCGACACCGACTATTTCAAGACGGCGGGAACAGCAATTCTCGAAGGCGTAGAATTTTCCGACTACATAACCGAAAAGACCCCGCGAACGGCGATAGTGAATCAAGTCATGGCCCAAAAACTGTGGCCTGGGCAGGATGCCATGGGCAAACGGTTCAAGACTGAAATCAACGGCCCATACCTGGAAGTCGCGGGCATCGCCGCTAATACCAAGTTCTTTTTTCTGGGCGAACAGCCGCAGCCAATATTCTATCTGCCGTTCGCGCAGAACTATCAGCCGAAGGCCATCTTCCATCTGCTGGCAAGGGACGACGTCGGCGGCCTGGCTGAAATCGCTCCTCGGCTGGTCCACGAACTCGATTCCGATCTGCATGTTTACGATGTGAAATCCATGGAGTCTCACTTTTACGACGGCAGGGCAATACTGCCGATGCGACTAGGTCAGATCCTCACAAGCATATTCGGTCTCCTCGGGCTGGTGCTCGCTATAGTCGGCCTTTATGGGGTTGTAACCTACTACGTGAGCCAGCGGCTTCGCGAGATCGGCATCAGAATGGCTCTCGGAGCCTCTCGCCGGAACATACTAAGTCTCGTCGTCGGGCATGGAATAACGCTGACCTCAATCGGCCTGGCCGCGGGGATGATTGGAGCGTGGGCCCTCACCCGATTCATCTCGAGCGTGCTCTACGGAGTCGCTTCCGAGCACGTATTGGTCTTCGTGTTCGCGGGCGCGGCGCTCGGATTGGTCGCCCTCCTTGCATGCTTTTTCCCGGCGCAAACAGCCGCGAACGTCGACCCGGTCTCTATTCTCAAACAAGATTAAAATACGAATCGGGCGCTCACGCCTTCAACACACGCCGGATCGCGACGGGCCGGACCGCGGCAGCTCTTGCCGAGAATCGCGGTCGGGTCTCCACAAACTAACTGATACTGAGATCGACTCAGTACAATTTCGCAACCGAACAAAGGAGCAACTATGACGGCAGTCATGCCAGCTCAACGGCCATCCCACGACTGCATTGTGATTGGCTACTACGAAAGTCCATTCGATAAATACGAAGGACTTTTGAGGAAATACGGCGAAGCTTCAGAAGCTTATCGCGACCTGCGTTTCAGCTTTGTTGATATCGATGGCAGGAAGATGACCTTTCCTGATCTCCTGAATGAGGTCATTCGGCAAAGCAGACCGGATCGCATATTCGAACGCGAGACAGAACTGAAATCCGGCGAGATCCCCAATTTGGCCGCGGTTTATTTGACTCAGTTCCTTGCGAAGCGAGGGCTCCACTGCGATTACATCAACCTGTTTGAGTATGAGAAGGATCGGCTTGCGGAATTCCTGAGCCGTGATCCGATTGCGATCGCCATAACCACAACGCTCTACGTCGTGAATATGCCGGTAATCGAGATCGTTAAGTTCGTAAGGGAGCATAACAAGAAAGTCCGCATAATCGTGGGAGGACCGCTTATCGCCAATCACGCACGCAACTTCGAGACTGAGACTTTTCGAACGGCGGTCGAGGATATGGGGGCCGACATCTATGTCATCGAGGGCGCGGGAGAGCTGACTCTTTCGCAAGTGGTTCAGTGTCTCAAAGACGGCGGAGATTTAGCGGAAATACCGAATATTGCTTATTCAGACAACGGCAAGTTTGTCGTTACTCCGCGGCTCCTGGAGCAGAATTCACTCGATGAGAACTATATCGATTGGTCGCGGTTTGACGCGGCAATCCTCGGGCCGACAATTCAAACAAGGACCGCGAGGAGCTGCGCGTTTAACTGTTCTTTCTGCAACTATCCTACGCGGGCGGGAAAACTCACGCTGGCCGACATTCAAACGGTTGAAAGGGAGCTGGATTCGATGCGCGATCTCGGCGGTGTCTCCAACGTAGTATTCATCGACGACACCTTCAATGTGCCGCTGCCGCGATTCAAAGACCTCTGCCGGATGATGATCAGGAATAAGTACAACTTCAACTGGTTTTCATATTTCAGGTGTAGTAACTCCGATGAAGAGGCGTTGGATCTGATGGCCGAAAGCGGATGCCGCGGTGTTTTCCTCGGCATCGAATCCGGATCGCCGCAAATCCTGACGAATATGAATAAGGCGGCCACTATTGACAAATACCGTGACGGCATCAGGATGCTGCGGGAACGAAACATCATGACGTTTGGTTCGTTCATCGTTGGGTTTCCGGGAGAGACGGAACAAACAATCGCGGAAACCGAGAGCTTCATCAGAGAGACGCGGGTCGATTACTACCGGGCGCAGAGCTGGTATTGTGAAAGCGGAACTCCTATAGACCGGCAGCGCGAAAAGTACGGCATCAAAGGTGAAGGGTTTGGGTGGAGCCATTCGACGATGAACAGCACCGAAGCGATGGCTCATATCGAAAAGCTGTTTCTTTCAATAAAGGAATCGCTCTGGCTGCCGCAGTGGTCGTATGACTTCTGGTTCGTGCCCTATTTGCTGGGAAGAGGAATCGGACTGGAGCAGTTCAGAGAATTCATGGTGTTTGGAAACAAATTGCTTGCTCTTGAAATAGGAAACGTACCGCAACGCCAAAAGGCCCTGCTTCAACGCCAATATATGAAAAAGATGCGCGAAGTCGCTCGAGACTGGACGTTGATCGGGGACCATAATCCTCAAGCCCGGGCCGAGCTCTCGAATTAATTTGACGCGCGCCGTGAACGCTCTTAAGTTGTAAAAGAGAAACGGATGGCCCGCGCACGATCAGGATTCAAGAAAGCCCCCATCATCAAGGCATTCACGATTGTCGCGGCCGCTCTGCTCGCGCTCTTCCAACTCCCATCCTCCTGGATCGAACGATTCTATTCGAACGGCATTTATCCTCTGATTCAACCGCCTCTGGCTTTTGTATCGAATTCCGTTCCGTTCGCGATAATGGATGTGCTCATCTTCGCCGCCTTTGTCGGCCTGGTCGGATGGTGGTGGATACGAATCGCGAAGGCAGGACGCGGCGCCCGGCTTCGCGCCGCGCTTGCGATGGCAATCAATACCGCGGTCTTCGGCTCCGCGCTGTTTCTGGTTTTTCTCTTGGCCTGGGGGTTCAACTACGGACGCCTGCCGCTTACATCCAGGCTGGATTATGACGAGCATCGAATCTCAAGAGACGCATTAGCGCGACAGACCGTCTCGGCCATAACCGAGTTGAACCGCCTGGGAATTAAGCTTCACGCCGAGCCGGCGCCGTCCGACGACGACTGGATGAAAAAGCTTCTTCCTTCCCTCAACGCGGTGATCGCTGATTTCGGTCGCAGGCGCGGCATCGGAGTTTCAAAGCCTAAGCGTTCTCTGCTTGACGCATACATCGCGGCAACCGGCACGCCCGCTTTCATCGATCCATTTGCTTCGGAAGTGATCGCGGATTCCAGGCTCCTCGCGATTGAGAAACCGGGTATCATCGCGCACGAATGGGCTCATATCGCGGGCTATGCGGATGAGTCCGAGGCGGGCTACGTCGGGCTCCTCGCCTGCATGCGCTCCAGCTCTCCGTTTGTTCGCTACTCCGGTCTATTGAATCTATATCCTTACTTGAGGTCGGCCGCGGCTCCCTGGACACAAGAAGAAATTGAAAAAATCCCGCGCTTCGCGCCCGAGGTCATTGAGGATTTCAAGTCGATTTCGTCGCGCCAGAACGAACGGTATCATCCGCGAATCAGCAGCGTTCAATGGAAGATTTACGACAAATTTCTGAAGGCCAATCATATCAAGGAAGGAACCGAGAATTACGGACTGCTGCTCAACCTCTTATTGGGAATCCGGTATGAACAAGAATGGGTTCCAGCAGTAGATCGGCCGGAGTAGAAAATTGTAAGCCCTCAAAGCGCCGCAATTAGCTCGAGAAAACCGGCAGGTTCTTCAGGTCCTCTTGCTTCAGCGAGTAGTGGCTTTCGATATATTGATCCAGGAGCTGAAAGAACTCCGGCACTATCGAGGAGCCCTGAAGCGTTTTGAACATGCGCCCATCTATGTAAACAGGAGCGCGCGGATCTTCGCCGGTGCCGGGAAGCGAAATTCCGATGTTTGCGTGCTTGGATTCGCCGGGGCCGTTCACTACGCAGCCCATCACCGCGACCTTCATCTCTTCAACGCCGGCAAATCGTTCACGCCAGCTCGGCATCTGATCGCGAAGGTAGTTCTGTATGTCTTCGGCCATTTCCTGAAACAAGGTGCTGGTAGTCCTTCCGCAACCCGGGCACGCCGTCACGAGCGGCGTGAAGCTTCGCAGGCCCATCGTCTGGAGCAACTGTTGCGCGACGATGACCTCTTCGGTGCGGTCTCCGCCGGGCCGCGGAGTAAGCGAGATGCGAATAGTGTCTCCGATCCCCTGTTGCAGCAACACGGCCAGCGCCGCCGACGATGCCACGATGCCTTTGCTGCCCATCCCCGCTTCGGTTAACCCGAGGTGCAGCGCGTAATCACAGCGAGACGCAAGATCCTCATAGACCTGAATCAGATCCTGAACCTCCGATACTTTCGCGCTTAGAATTATTTTATTTCTCGCGAGCCCGCACTTTTCGGCCAGCGCGGCTGATTCGAGCGCGCTGACCACAATGGCCTCGAACATCACAAGCCGCGCGTCTTTGGGTTGGGCCAATGCGGCGTTCTGATCCATTAATCGGGTGAGAAGTCCCTGATCGAGCGAGCCCCAGTTGACCCCGATTCGAACCGGTTTATCGTTTTCGATCGCGACCTCAATCATCGACTGAAAATTCTTGTCGTGGTGCTGGCCGGGCCCGACGTTGCCGGGGTTGATCCGGTATTTGGCGAGCGCTCGAGCGCATTCGGGATAATCCCGGAGAAGTTGATGTCCGTTGTAGTGGAAGTCGCCGACTATGGGAACGCTGATACCTCGAGCACCAAGTTGGTCGACGATGTGAGGAACGGCCTGAGCCGCCTGCCGCGTATTGACCGTTATTCGAACCAGCTCGGAGCCCGCCCGCGCGAGGTCCTCGATCTGCGTGGCCGTGGATTTGACATCGACAGTATCGGTGTTGGTCATCGATTGGACGACTATGGGGTTTTTGCCTCCAACGAGCACACCGCCCACATTTACCGCCGCCGAATCTCGTCTTCTTACCGGCACAGCAACTCCTTTAAGACCATTGAAATGAGATGTAAAATTGTACCGGCTCGATAGTATCGCGGCAATGCTCCGCGGCGACTCAGGCTCAATGGCTCGCGCGCGACGGCCCTCAGCAATTCGGTTTTCATCGGCATCTATCAAGCCGCTCCGCCGATTCATGTGGATCATTCGGACAAAATAAATTTGGGGAAATAAGTTGCGAATTCTTCGTCGAGTAGCGTAGTGTAAGCGCCTGCACCGGACTCAATGCCTCGATCTTCGGGCTGAGTTTTTCGCCCTCGACTACGGCAGCAATCACAACTTAAATAAGGAGAAATACGAATGAACAAACTGCGCGCAATTGCTTCAATACTCCTCCTGGTCACTTGCGCCCTGGCTTCGAGCGCACAACGCCGCGACGATCACGAGCGCTATCGCGGCCGATGGGAATATCTGGGACAGGCCCATGCGGACGGACGCCATGACCACGACCGAATCGTCGTAAACAACGGCGAGCGGTTCCGCGCGCTTCAGCTTGGAATCAAAGGCGGCGACATCGATTTCGAACGAGTAGTAGTTCACTTTGAAAACGGGCAAGATCACGACGTCCAGGTCAGGGAACGAGTGCGCTCCGGTGAAAAGACTCGGGCGATCGATCTCCCGGGTGACCGGCGCAGAATTCGGAGCGTTGAATTCTGGTATGGCAAAGCCGGGTGGGGTCGCAGCAGGCCGACCATGAATCTCTGGGGACTTCGTTAAGGCGCTGCGCTCTCGCCGTCCATCATCTTTGAATCTTACAAACTTGAAACCACGTCGAAGAGCGGGCGTCGCTGATGCCCGCCCTCTCGACGAAAGAATTCTTCTTTTCTTGAATGTGCTTCACCCGAAGTGAGAGTAATTATGCGAGAGTACTTATTGCGTCTATATCAATATTCAGTCTGGGCCAATACTCGTGTTCTGGAGAAGCTAAAGAGTCCGACTGGCGACAACGAACGCGCTCGAAAATTGTTTGCTCATATCCTGGCCGCTGAGAAGGTATGGATCACGAGGATGCATGGCCGTGATTGGTCGTCGATTCCCATTTGGCCTGCGCTGACTCTTGATGAGTGCGCGGAATGGCTCGAGCGGAATAAGGCGTCGTATGAGCAATTCTTTAACGAGCTTACTGAAGCGGCCTTAAATAACATCGTCAGCTACAAGAACAGCCAAGGAGACGCATTCAACACGCCGATTCACGAGATCCTCAGTCATGTGGTGTTTCACGGAACTGGACATCGAGGACAGCTCGCCGCGGCTTTGAGAGACGCGGGCGTCGAACCCGTCGGCACGGACTTCATCATGTTCGTCAGGGAGAATCCGAATGTTGGATAGGTTCGAGCGGGCAAGCTGCTCTACGATCATTCGTGTATGTTTCGTTGCCGCGTTTTTATTCCTGTTGCTGACGGCGCAGCAGGCAATCTCTCAGTCGCCGCAGCCGGAGGGCGGCGGAGTGAGACCTGGAGTTCTCCCGAAAACATGGATTCTGGGAGGACCCAAATGCATCGAGATTCCGGAGTTCCAAATACACGAGTACAACGAGGACTTCTACATTCTCCGACAATCCGGTTGTTCTCACTATGAAAAGCCGTTCCTCTACCTGCTGTTTGGAAAGGACAAGGTACTGTTATTGGATACCGGCGCGGGCAAGAACGAAGTCGCCAGGGTAGTCAAGCGGGTAATCGATCAATGGCTCGCAAGAAATAAGCGAGCTTCAATCAATCTTGTCGTTGCGCATTCGCACGGACATCGAGACCATACGGCTGGTGACAGCCAGTTCGAAGCGCTTCCCGCTACTGTGGTAGTCAAGCCGGCAGCCGTCGCGGTCCAGGCTTTCTTTAACGTTCATCGTTGGCCCGATGAGATTGTTCAGTATGATCTTGGCGAGCGAATCCTGGATGTGATTCCGATCCCCGGTCACGAAGCCTCAGGCGTCGCCATATATGATCGCCAGACTGGAATACTCCTGACCGGCGATACATTGTATCCGGGCCGCCTGTATGTTCACGACGGCGCGGCATTCGCGCAGAGCATCCAGCGGCTGGTTGAGTTCACGCGAGGCAAAATCGTTACGCATGTTCTCGGCACTCATATCGAAAACACGCGCGCGCCATATCTGGATTATAAGATTGGAACCGCCTATCAGCCGGACGAACACCAACTGGAACTCAGCAGGGGAACACTGCTCGAGTTGAACGAAGCGCTTCAACGGATGAACGGTCACGTTACTCGATTGGCCTTTCGCGATTTCACGATCTGGCCTGAGTAGGCTTTGTTAAGCGGCTTGATCTTTCACCAGTGTTCGCAAAGAGAATGAACAGTAAAAAAACGAACTAGCACGGGAGAATTGCGCATGAGTAAGAGAGATCCGCGTGTTGACGCCTACATTGCAAAATCAGCCGAGTTTGCGAAACCAATACTGAGCCATCTTCGAGAAGTTGTTCATGAAGGCTGCCCTGACATCGAAGAAGATATGAAGTGGTCATTTCCACACTTCATCTACAAGGGTATCCTTTGCAGCATGGCGTCCTTCAAACAACACTGCGCCTTCAGTTTCTGGGACCAGACGATCAGAGGCGCGGCCGACCAGGACGGCAAGAGCCGCGAGGCCATGGGGCAGTTCGGAAGGATTACGACTCTCTCAGACCTGCCAAAGAAAAGTGTTCTTCTCAAGCAAGTGAAGGACGCGGTTAAACTGAAGGATTCGGGTATCAAGAGGCCTCGGCCCGTCAGGACAACTCAAAAGAAGGCGCTTGTAATTCCGGACTATTTGGAGGCGGCCCTCAAGAAGAATAAGAAGGCGCTGGCGACATTCTCTGCATTCAGCGACTCAAACAAACGAGAGTATGTCGAATGGATAGCTGAAGCAAAGACCGCGGAGACTCGTCAAAAACGGCTTGCTCAAGCCATCGAGTGGATGGCCGAAGGCAAAGTGAGGAATTGGAAATACGTCAGAAAGTAAGCGCGCGGCGCCTAATTCAAGTATTTCGCGATGATCGACCTCCACAATGAATAACCCGCGGGGGTCATGTGCAATCCGTCTTCGACGAACAATTCAGGTCTTGGTTTTCCGTCGACGCCCAGCATAGCTGAATAAACGTCGATAAAAATCAGCCTCTTGTCTTTGGAAGCATAGCGCCGGATCATCTCGTTAACCGAAACCATCTTGTCCGCCAAAGACCAGCGCGCAAGGCTCGGTTTTATTGAGATGAAAGCGATGCGAACGTCGCCCAGCCGATCCCGCAGCTTCGCCACGAATGCTTTGTAGTCCTCAAAAACCTGATCGCGCGTTTTGCCCATCGAGAGATCGTTATCCCCCGCATACAGCAATACGAGCCGCGGCTTGTACGGAACGATAATGCGATCCGCGAAGTAAGTTGAGTCCTCGATCCGCGAGCCTCCAAATCCGCGATTGATTACCTTGATATCGGGGAAGTCTTTTTCCAGAGTCCGCCAGAATCTGATCGACGAACTGCCGACAAAAAGCACTGCTCCTGTTGGAGGAGGGTTCTGACGATCGGCCTCTTCGAATTTCTTGATCTCCGATTCCCACTGATGGACGCCTTTGGACGATTCTTGCGCGGCAGCGCAGACCGCAAGCGTCATTGCCAGCAGTGTGGCGGATATGAGCCGGGGCATTACTCTCATCGACATTCTCCTCCTCCGATAGTGTGTTCAGGAAAAGCAAAATCATTCCGGTGCGTTGCAGCGGAACGTTAGCCTACGCTCGCAAAAGCCGGGTCGCAAGCAATGCTGAGTAGTTTGTCCTTGTGTCCAAGAAGCTGTGGCTGCACTTATTCTCTGCGCTTCTTTTTTGCTTCCAGTAATCGCGCCGCCAGCGCGCCTGGGGACCCTTCTTCGCGCGGCGGCGGAGGGGTCGAGGGGATGGCTGAACTCTGTTGCGTTTCCGTATTCTTCATCGATCTTAACGCCGCGGCTTGCATTGGAGCCGCCGGGCTTTGATCGATCGCGTTGTTATCGGCGCTCTTGCCGAGCCTGATTCGAGAGCGGGAGACTTTCAACTTCCCGAGGGATTCCAGCGGAAGCTCGGCGCCGGCGAATACCCGTCGTCCTGTCGCAATATCGACAGTCTGACGAGCCCTCGATAATAAGCCTCGAGCAAAGCTCCGAAGATCTTCCCGCGTAACGTGGACTCGCCGAAGCCCTACATCCAGAGGCAAGAGAATCAACGCGAGCAGGAGCAGATTGCTCCAAATCTCGTGCGGCGCGGTCTTTGTTTTTCTGTTCTCAAAAAGATTGATCGTAGCTGCTTCCGCGGTTGCCGCGGGACCCAAAGGATCAGAGTCCGGGCCGGTCGATAATTCGCTCCCGCCGGTTACGTCGCGAATCAGGCCCAGCAATCCAGAATCACCGCCGGCCAGGGAGTATTCGGGTGAGTAAGACTTAACCCCGCCCGGAATGGCGAGCGGCTGTCCCGAACCATCGAGAATGCTCGCAATATAGGCTCCCCGTGAACCAGCCGTGAAATCGGCTTCATAACGTCCGGCCGCGGTCTGATGTAGGGGCACGTCGATGCTCGTGAGATCGGGTCCGACCACGTGCGCCTGCAACGCGAGGCCGTTCTTAAACTGGCCGTCGGCTGCCGTAGCTTCCACTGAAATATGTCCGGTGCGCGACGGCGACAAGGTAGCTGATGAGTCTCTTGAGGTGTCGAAATGCAGCCGCGCTTCCAGGTTCAGCCCCTTACTTGTGTCCGAACGCCGGATCGTATCTCGAATCATCTGGGTCCAGAATTGTCCAAAGCCCGGCCACTTCATCCATTCCGCGGCCCATCGAGGCTTCGCATCCGACGTGAACGCCGCAGAGCGGCCGAGGCCGTATTGCCATACGGAATAAACAGGATCGCCTTTGTCGGACACCAGCGCGGTTACGGCTGGAGGCGAACCTCCTTTCTCTTTGGCCTCGCGTTCGCTCGTTCCGGCATATCCGAGCAGTCTCGGGGCCCTACCCCAATCGATTCCGTTTGTAGCCGGCGACGAAGCTTGCGGAAGCGGCACGAACGGCTCTTCAATGATGCTGCCGCCGGATGCAAGAAAGGTCTCGCGGGTGAAGATGCTTGTCAGCGTTTCAGGACGATTTGTCGAATAGAAGCGGCCTCCTCCGATTCGCGCCAGCGACTCCATAAGGGAGAAGTCGGCCTCCTCTCCAACGGCTACGGTCGAGAGGGTCATCCCTGCGTTCCGCATCTGGCGAGCGATACCGAGGAAATCGCCGGGGTCGCTTTCGCCATCCGAGAGCACTATCACGTGTTTTAATTGGGCATCGCTCGACAGCAGCCAGTCATAAGCCATTTTCAATCCGGGATACATCGCGGTACCGCCGGCCGCCACAATCTCTCCGATTTTTTTCTTGGCGCCAGGCTTGTCTTCGACCGCGGCGAGTTTAACGACGGCCTCCGCGGCGGAATTGAACGCTATCACGCCGGCCGAATCCCGGTCCGAAAGGGCGTCGACGGCCGCGAAAGAGGCTTCTTGAGCCAGTTCTATCTTGCTTCGGCCTAACTGCTGTTCGTTCATCGAGCCGGACTCGTCGATCACCAGAACGAGCGCGAGACTCGGAAAGTGTTTCTTGTTCCGTATATCCAAAGACACCGGAAGCGCCTCTTCGACCGGAGTTTTGTAATAGCCCCCGGCGCCAAAGCTCTGATCGCCTCCGATCATAATGAAGCCTCCGCCGAGGTCGTGAACATAAGCGCGAACCATCTTCATTTGATCCTGGGTCAAAGCCGACGCGGGCGCATTGTCCAGGATAACGAGGTCGTAGTCCTGAAATCCCGCGAGCGTCGAGGGCAGGCCGATAGCCGGTTTTGTCGCGGCCTCGAGCTGCGCGTCGTTCATCACGCGGACAAGCGCCGCAGACGGACGCGAATCGCCGAATATATAAAGGATCTTCGGCCTGCCTTCGACCATCACCAGAGCTTCTCGCGAGTTGTTCTGAATGATCGAATCGGAGTCGACCGATTCAATCTCCGCGCGATAAGTGTAGAAGCCTTTTCGCTCCATGCGCTGCGGCAAGACAAATGTGTTGTCGCCTGACGATGAAAGCCGCACCGTGCGCTCGGTTATCAACGAATCATTTGCAAAGACGCGAAGCTTCGCGTCGGTGTCGCGCGTGCTGTCGACGGAGGCTTTGAGCTCAAAGGCTTCTCCCTCGGAGAGGCTCGCGGGCGCGGCGAGATCGCGAACGGCGACTTCGGCCCGTCCTCGTGTGTCGCCAATGCTCTTCATCGCCACGGTGTTTATTTCGATACCCTGCGACTTGAGCAACGGTAGGATCCGCGAAGCGCTCTCCAGATTCTCATTGCCATCCGAAATCAACACGAATCTTCCAGTCGCGGATTCGGGCACAAGAGCCGAAGCGAGCCGCAAAGCAGCCGCTATATCCGTGTAATCGTTCGGCGGGTTCGAATGTATTTCGGAGAGACGCCAGGCTCCTAAGATCTCTTTGCGCGTCGGCGAAAGCTCGACCGACGGTTCGCGGGCGAAAGCTATTATTCCGACGTAATCATTCGGTGCGGCGAGATCAATCTGCCGGTTGACCAGATTTACGACGTCGCGCGCCTGGGCAGGCTGTTTTAAATCGCGAGCCATGCTTGTCGATACATCGATTAGAAAGATGACCGCAAGATCATTCGAGCGAGTTCTGATTCGCAATCCGGATAGCGCCAGTACGAGCAGGAGAACGATTACCGACCTCACGGCGACCATCGTCCTCATCCGCGCTCGCGATACCGCGCGCGCTTGTTTCCTCGCGCTCCATGGCACATGTCCCGTTGCCAGATAGTGCGCAAGAGGAACCAGCGCGATAAGCAAGAGCGCGAGCGGGTTGGTGAGCTCAATTCGCATTGCGACGGTAGACCATTCGTTCACTTTCGAGCGGGCTCAGGCAGCGACCCTCCTTTGATATACCCACCACTCGAGCGCGAGAAGCGCGAGCGCGGCGGCCGCGACCCATCTCCAGGTCTCGCGCTCCGACTTGAGACGTTCCCCCTGAGACTTCAGCGCGCCTCCCCGAGTTGTGAGCGAATCTCGCGGCGTCGTGTCGGATTCCGATTCGCTGAACAGGCTGGCGGCGAATGAATTTGCACCTTCAACGCGATAGACGCCGACCCTGTTTGTGTCGGCGAACGTCACGGAACCCTGCGCCGGCGTAGCTTCAATCTTCTGGCCGCCCGGCAAGGTGATCGGCAAGGTCGGCCCTTTCTCTGACGATTTCAAGTCCACCGGCTGGCCTGCTCTAATGGCTCGATCCTCGGCTTCGACGTCCCGGCTTGCAAGCCAGGAGATCGAGTTGGAAATCAAAATCGGGAACTCTACCTTCAACGCGATATCGCTTTTTGTAATATCAAACCCGATCATCACGAGCCGGCGATGTCCGTCGTCTCCGGCCCATATCAGGCCTCCGCTCTGGTCGGAGAGTATCGGCTTGAGCCATGCGGAGGTCTCGCGCGCCGACGCTGTCTCGACGTGCAGATCGCCGTAAGAAAGATAGGCGTTTACCGGATGCGAGCGTTCGAAGGTCAACGACTGCGCCCTCGGCCCCTCTTTGGATGAACTCCTCTGCCACAAACCGGATATGTCCGGAGGATCGATCGCTAGAAGCGATGCGCGTCCGCGGGCAAGGCTCGCGACGGCGCCGCCTTCCCCTACCAGCACATCGAATGAATCCACATTCGAATCGGGTGTTAACCTGCCGGCTTCGATAGCCGGGTTCACGGCGAGCGCTTGAATCAAAAACTGATTGTCGGCGCTGACGCCGACCTTTATTCGCCTCGCATCGGGAACGTAGGCATATGCGACGTTGTCCGATGCGAGATCGTCTTCGACGTCCAACTTCAGCTCGGCGAGCCCCCCTTGCGTCGGGAGGGAGTCGAACGTCAGGACCGCGCGATTGGCCTGAGTTGACGAGGCCTGCCCGCCAACGGGAGCGGGGCCGACATTCACGGTGCGAGCATCCACGAGCCGACCGTCGATTCGCAGCTCAGCATCGAATGCTCGAGGGCGCTCGCTGAAATTCGCGATCGATGCAAACAGCTCATGAGTGCCGTCGGGCAGGCGGCGTGAGTTCATGGCAACTATGGCGGCGTTGTCCGCGCGTTGCCCGACTCTTACAAACTGCGTGGGCGTTCCACGCGAGTCCCAGGAGGACGGGGCTATTCCGGCGCCGTCGCTAATGACGGCTATGGAAGCCTCCCGTTCGGATTTGGCAAGTTGTTCCGCGAGCAACAGGGCGCCGGCCAGATCGCCTTCGGTGTCGGTTTCAGCAATATCGGAAATTGCTCTCAGATGTGAAGAGTGATCTGAAGAAACAGGGCTTCGAACGACGGACTTGGAAGATGCCTCGATGACAGCGACTCGCGCGTTGGAGTCGAGGCCGTCGATAATACGGCGCGCTATAGCTTTTGCTTTGTCCAGTCTCGATGATTTGCCAACGTCTTCATCTCGCGCGCTCATACTGGCGCTTGAGTCGATCACTATGACGGTGTTTCCGGTGACGAGAGCGTTGCTTCGCACCGTAGGCCTGGCGAGCGCCATCACGCCGATGGCGAGCACGAGAAGCTGGAGAAGTAAGAGGAGGTTTCTGCGGAGCTTTCGAAATGGAGCGTTGGCTTCCATTTCTTCAAAGGCGCGTTTCCACAGAAGAGTCGTGGAGACAACGCGCCTGGTACGTCTGAGTTTGAGCAAATAGAAGAAAATTATCGGAGCAGCCAGAAAGAGCCACCAGAACGCGCTTGCCGAGATAAACCGCATATGAGAAGTACGTGTACGGAATTAACGGGTTCAATCATAACACCACGGGTTTGGATCGCTAGATTGTATTCGCTGATCCCCTTGCTTTCGATCTTTGAGGATGACTACCACTCGATCGCGAACATCGCGAATCATAAATTGCGCGAGTCTCATTGTAGATCAATGCGGACTCCATGAAACCATCCCGTTGCAAAACGTTCTGAGCCTTTGATGTACTGTTTGTAGCCTTTGATGTACTTGCCGGAGGCAAGCGACGAGGATAAGCTGAAGACCAAAAGCAATTAAGCCTCGCGAAATTGGGGGTCAACACTGGGAGGAAATCCGATGTGCGAAATCAAGCTGAGCATACCCGATGAAGCCTTAGTGGCACTTAAATTGTCTGCCACTGAAGTTGAGGGCACGTTGCGACTTGCCGCGGCGGCTAAGCTGTTCGAGCTGGGTAGGCTCTCCTCTGGAGCCGCTGCGGCGCTTGCGGGAATACCGCGAGCCGTCTTTCTATCGAAGCTAGCTGACTATGGCGTGGCAACATTTCGTCTTAGCGAGGATGAACTGAAGGAGGACCTCGCCAGTGCGTGAGGTGATCTCGGACACCTCACCGCTACAATACTTATTTCAGATCGGACTACTCGATCTACTCAATAAGTTGTATGCGAAGGTTATCGTACCTGAGGCTGTTGCAAGTGAGATCAAAGTTGGTTTGGCCTCGAGAGTGATGCTCCCTGAGTTGACCTCCCTTTCGTGGATCCGCATCAGGGAAGCGAGCCAGCGGGCTTTGTTGCCGATTGCTCCCGGTCTTGGTCCAGGAGAACGCGAGGCATTAGCGCTGGCAGTCGAGGCGCCGGGCTCTCTGGTATTGCTGGACGATGGTCTCGCCAGACGTCACGCGCGTCTGCTCAAAGTGAAATTTACCGGAACCTTAGGTGTGCTTCTGAAGGCCAAATCGCTTGGACATCTCGCTTCGATTACGCCTGTAATGGATCGCCTCGATGGCTTGGGATTTCGGCTTGATACTAAGACGCGCGCGGCTATTCTCGAAATAGCAAAAGAGAGCGAATGAGCGGCGCCTAATAGCGACTTTTACCACTAAGCTAATCTCAAAACAAAAATCTAATCGATTTGCCGGATGGTACGTCGTGAGTACTCTGTCTGGAGACTATCGAACGGGCGACAAAGCGGAGAATCCGTAGCACAAGAAGGCGTCAAGCCCAATAATCAGACAGAAAGCACGAGAATTATTCTCTCAAGCCGCGAAAGGGGAACCTGCCGAAAGTCCGCGGCATTTTCCCCCTTTCGAGTATTTCCAGTCTTTATTTCCCACAAACATCTTAAAACCAGGCCATGTGGGGCAAGAGCCTGGCGGCGCTATCATAGCATCACGATCCAAACGCGAGAATAGTTTTTAACGTACCCGATTCCCACCCGCTTTGGCCGTAGACAGAGCCGGTTTTAATCCAATTTTCGCGGCAGCCTTCGCATCCGAAAACCTCTCACGGGAAGTGCGATTCGGGGAAAGCTCGGTTATGGAGTGCGCAAGTCGCTTTGGAGCTTGCGTCTATTCTTCCCTCGCGAATTGAATACCGTCGACTCGGGCTGCGCGCGACGCTGGATAGTACCCGGCAAGCGCCGATACAACGAGCATGGCGACAGTCGATTGGATCAAGAACCATATTGGAAAATGAAACTGAATCGTCCACCCGAATGACTGAACGTTGATCACATAGATCAAAACCAGCGAGAGCAGTACGCCGATAGCGATTCCTATGGCTTGGCTTACACCGCCTATTAGAAACGCCTCGATCAAGATCATTCGGCGGATACGGCCGCGGGTTGCTCCGATAAATCCGAGAACGGCTATCTCTCCGCGGCGCTCGATGATCAGCGCCAGGAGCGTCGAGATCACGCCGAGGGCCGCAACCGTGATCGCTATGAACTCGAGCGCGTATGTGATCGCGAAAGTGCTGTCGAAGATTCGCATTACTTCTTGTCGGAGCGATCTGTTGGTCGATATGACAAGCTGGTAGCGGCCGGCAATCAGATCCGCGATCTTTGCCTTAACCGTATCGGGCTCGTATCCAGCGTTAACATAGATCGAAAGGCTGCCGGGATGAGTCTCCCCAGAGTACTTCTCATAAGCGGCTCGGTCGATAACGGCCGTCCCTCGATTGCTGGAATAGTCATAATAAACGGCGGCGACCTTGAACGGCCGGACTCCCGCCGGCGTGGGCAAATCTATTTCGTCTCCCGGATTTTTATTGAACTTGATCGCGAAGCTTTCAGATACGATCGCCTCATCCTTCCCGATCGCCGCCCGCATTCGCTCCTTCGCGTTTGCAGGCGATTTGAAGAGGAGCCTTCCGTAATCCAGCGCAACACGAAAATCGCTGACGCCGATCGTAATGAGGTTTCCCTCATAGCTCGCTTGGCGCGAGCCGAACGACGAGACGGCAGCGACCTCCGGCAAAGATCGAATCAAGTCGAGCGCTTCAGGGCTGATCTCGCCTTCCGACGTCGTTGTGGTCCGAGTGACGGGCTTTGCGTAGATGTCCGCGACCATCGTCTGGTCGACCCAATAGGTTACTGTCTCGCGAAAGCTGGAAATCATAATGGAAACAGCCGTCATCATCGCGAGGCTTATAGACAGGGCGGCTATCGATATCGCGAGTCGAGGTATCGTTCCTCGAAGATTGCTCGCGGCGAGCCCGGCTTCAACCCGCAGTTGGGGCGCCAGACCGATCACGCGCCGGCCCACGCCGCTTAAAAACCAGATTGCATTTGGAGCAGCAAACGCGCCCGCGAATACAAGCGCCATCGCCGACAGGTAAGCGAATACAGGCAATCCGTGAAGCGGTCCCGGCAGAGTCAATATGTATCCGAGGGCAATCAGCAACGACGAGGCGAGCAGCAATCGATATGAGGGACGAAGGCTCCGCTTCAACCGCTCGGCTCCGCTCATGGCTTCGCTGGGATGGACTCTTGATGCCTCGAGCGCGGGACGAGCGGCGGCCAGCAGCGACAACGGCAGCGCTACCGCGAACGCGATCAGAATTTCGCTCGCGCCGAGGTGATGACCTGCGGCCGACTCCGTTGCGATGTTCGCTATGTAAAATGTCTCGACGGTTGTCGCGGTTGCGCGCACCGCGGCGCTAGCCATCGACGGCCCCAGGGCGATGCCGACGACGGTTCCGATAAAAGACAGCAACCCGGCTTCGCCGAGAAATAATGCGAGCGTGAGCCGCCGGCTCGCTCCCGTCGCTCTCAGTATCCCTATCTCATCGCGACGTGAGATTACCGAGACGGAGACAGTGTTGTAGATGAGAAATAACCCGACCAACAGCGCGATGGACGCGAGCGCATTCAGGTTGAAATGAAATGCCGAGATCATTCGCTCGACTTCGGCGGCTCGATCATCAGGACGAGACACGATCAGAGCATCCGGCAGCCTTCGCGCAATGTCGGATTCGGCTTGCTGAATGTCAACTCCGGCATTCAGCTTCAAATCCACTCTATCGAGAAGCCCCGGCCGATTGAATGCTTTCTGCGCGGCGGCAATTTGCATCAGCGCAAAATCTCCGCCGAGCGCTCTAGCTGGACCTTGATCCAGCAAAAGCCCTCGCACGGCGCACCTCTGCCGCGAGTCGCCAAATGTCAGAAAAATAGTGCTGCCTATCGCGAGCCCTTTTCGATGCGCCAGTTTTTCAGTCAGGATCACGGAGCCGGGATCGGCCATCATTATCAGCAGTTCCTGAGTAGTCGGCTCCGATCCATCCTCTTTGAGCTTCAACAGGTGATAATCCCGAACCGGCCGGTCTCTGGATGCATCCACCCCAAGAACGTGAAGGAATTCTTTATCGCCCGGCTCGCCCATCATTGCGATGCCCTCGACAACGGGGCTCACGCGGCCATACTGGTTGAGCCAATCCAACTCGCGCAGTTTTAGCTCGTCGAAGCGGCCGGCTGTTCCAGTGATCCGCAAAGATGCTTCGCCTGCCAGGATACCGGTCGCCGCTTTGAATGAATCAAGCGAGCTCGCATTCGCGAGACGAATCGATATCATCACCGCCACTCCGAGCGCGATGCCGACGAGAGTTATTCCGGAACGAACCGGACTTCGCGCCAGCGCCCTGAGAATGAATCGCCTAAAGAGCTTGAAGTATGCGATCAGCATTGTCTGAAAGGCTTATATCGGTCTCGGCCAGACCGTCGCGCATTCGAACTGTGCGCCGCGCCGCGAGCGCAGCGTCATTGGAGTGAGTTGCGAGAATGACCGTTACATTATGCTCGACATTCAATTCGCCGAGGAGCTTCATTACTTCGGCGCCGCTCTCGCTGTCGAGATTGCCGGTAGGCTCGTCCGCGAGGAGAAGGGAGGGCTTGGCGATGATGGCGCGAGCGATTGCGACTCGCTGCATTTCGCCTCCTGAAAGCTCCGCCGGAAAATGTGAAGAGCGAGCCGACAGCCCGACGCGCTCGAGTAGACTTCGAGCGCGGGACGTAGCTTCGCGGTCCGAGCCGCCGTCGAGCAGGATCGGCAAGGTGATGTTCTCGATGACTGAAAGCGTTGGAAGCAGCTTGAAGAACTGAAAGATGAATCCGATATCGCGTCGTCTCACGCGCGCAAGCTCCTCTTCGGGGAGGGAGTCGATGCGTTTACCGCCTAAGACTACACTTCCCGAAGTAGGGCGATCCATTCCTCCGATTATGTGAAGTAAAGTTGATTTACCGCATCCGGACGGGCCCATGAGCGCGATAAAATCACCGGCTTCGGCATTCAGGCTCACTCCGCGAAGGGCAGCGACGGAACGGGCGCCTTCATATATTTTTTCGATGCTATCAACTCTGAGCAAGGGTTCCATTAAGAATTAGTATTGTTAGGCGACGGCCTAACATACTTGAAGTATCGCCTCCGTGCCTGCGGCGGGCAAGCGCGCATTTTCATTCAACGCCTGGAGCATAGAACGCAAACTTCTTTCCGCAACTCTTGATCACCGACCGGTGATATAATGAACGCGTGGAATCTGACCCCGACGAGAACATCAGCCTTATCGCGATTTTTCCTCTTGATGTAGTGCTATTTCCAGGAGCGCTGTTGCCTCTGCACATATTTGAAGAGCGCTATAAGGCGATGATGCGGTACGCGATCGACAACGGCAATTGTTTCGGAATTTCGTACCGCAGCGATGCGAGCGTCGGCGAAGATACGGCGCCTCACATCGGAAGCGTGGGGTGCGAAGCGGCAATCAGCGCCGTGATGCCGCTCGAAGAAGGCCGAATGAACATTCTCTCAACCGGTTCCGCGAGATACCGGGTGCTCGAGTTCAAGCAGATCGTGCCGTTTCTTATCGCGAGAGCCGAGACATTCTGGGATGAGAGCGACCTCGAGGACGATCTAACCGCTTTCTTCGACGAGACCAGGGAACTGGCTGAGCGGTTTATCGAAACCATCCGATCGCTCAATGAGCCGAGCGCGCCTCCAAGCACCTCGTTTCCGGAAGACATCGAGCCGTTCTCACTCTTTATCTCCTCGCTTCTACCGATTGAGAATGATGCGAAGCAGGAACTGCTGGAAATGACGTCGACGAGATTAAGACTGACGCGGGTCCGTCAGTATCTTACTAAGGCGCTTGCTCTTTATCAGGAGCGCATCGAGATCCGTACGCACGCCAAGAAGAACGGACACGGCAGGCTCAAGGCTTCCGACGATTAACCTTGCTCGCTGCGAGGGAAATCCTCGGGAAAAATCCGCTACCCTGCATGGAGTTGTCGCCGGATCGCATCGCCGGCTTCTTTTGTTCCAAGAGCGCCGCCGATATCGGAAGTAGTCAGGCCCTCCTCGACGCATCGTTCAACAGCGGATTCGATGGCTCGCGCGGGTTCATTTAATCCGAGATATTCAAGCATCATTGATGCGGTTAAAACCGCCGCAATAGGGTTCGCGACATTCTTGCCCGCGAATTGAGGAGCGCTTCCGTGAACGGGCTCGAACAGGGAGACTTTGCCGGGATTGATATTCCCCGAAGCGGCGAGCCCAAGTCCTCCCTGTAGACCGGCTCCCAGATCGGTCACAATGTCTCCAAATAAATTGTTGGTGACGATGACATCGAAGCGGCCGGGGTCGAGCACCATCCACATAGCCAGCACATCAACGTATAGATGATTGGCTTCGATATCGCTGTAGCGCGCTGCCGCCTCTTTGAAAGTGCGCTGCCAGAGATCGTGGCCGTATGTGAGCACATTCGATTTATCGCTCATCGTAACCCTGCGGCGGCCGTGTTCGCGCGCGTACTCAAAGGCGGCAGTGATAATGCGCTCAACTCCCTTTCTCGTATTTATTTCTTCCTGGATCGCTATTTCGTCTGGTGTACCCTTCTTGAAGTTTCCGCCCATGAATACGTACATGCCTTCGGTGTTTTCGCGAAACACAACGAAATTAATATCGGATAGATCGCGTTCTCTTAGCGGAGTGAGTTTGCGGTTCAGGAGCTTGACCGGCCGGAGATTAATATAAAGATCCAACCCCATTCGCATGCCGAGCAGGATATCCGCCGCGTGTCGATTATCCGGCACACGCGGATCGCCGAACGCACCCGTCAGGATTGCGTCGAAGTCCGCCGACAGCATTGAGAGCGCACCTTCGGGCAGGGTGGTCCCCGAGGCGAGATATTTGTCGGCGCCCCAGTCGAACCACGTAAAATCGAGATCGAGGTGATAAAGGCGCTGCGCGAGTTTCAGGGTTTCGACAGCTTCGGCTATGACTTCAGGTCCGATGCCGTCACCGGGGATGACAGCGATCCGCTTCAAGAGTCTTCCTCCGATTCGTATTAGTTGGGAATTCGGGTCTCTCTGGGAAGCCCTGATTTTAGAAGCTTGAACAATTGGGGCAGCGTATTGAGCACCGTGTCGCACACCGCTTTTACGCTATCACCGCTGACTTTATCGATTGTGTCCTGGGTGGTATGCCAGTAAGAGTTGCCTGGCCCGTAGTTAAAATCGATTATGTCGACGACGGGTACGCCTGCCGTTTTGAACGCTATATGATCATCGCTGTAGCCGGATTCATTCCCAAGGAAGTATTTGCCGGTTCCCGTTCGCTCGGCGGTCTTCCAAACAAGGTCTACCAGCCACGTCGTGGAATCCAGATCTTTCATTAAATCGAGTTTGGAATCGCCGATCATATCGACCAGGAGCATGGACTTAATCTGTTTGATGCGGTTGTCGGCGGTAAGCTTTGAGGCGAGATGGCGGCTTCCGTAGGTGTTGTCGTCGCCGGTCCACTCGACGACAGCTTCCTCTCCATCAAAGAAGACGAGCCAGACGGTATAATCGGGCTTTGTTTTCGCGAGCACTCGCGCCATCTCCAGGACAGCGGCCGCGCTCGAAGCACCGTCATTGGCGCCGTCGAACCCCGGCATTAGTTTTGTATCGTAGTGACCGGAGATCATGACAATGTCGCCGGCGGCGCCGGGGACTTCCGCGATGATGTTCTTCATCGGAATCTTGCCTTTCGGCGTCTCGCCGACAAAGTCGTCCTCGGTCACTTTCAAGCCGTAGCTCGTCAACTCACTCTTGATATAGTCCTGTGTTTTCTTTATGGCCGGAGATCCCGACGGACGTGGGCCAAACTCGACCATTTTTTTCATGTGCTCGAACGCCTTTGCCGAGCTTATACCCTGTGAGTCTTTAGATGAGCTTTCTTTTTGCGACTGGGCGTTTTCGGATTCGATCGCTGCTTGATCCTGGCAGCCGCAGACCGAAATCATCAACAGGACAAGTCCCAGCGCGGACGACATGCGCGAGTTGGATGGCAATTTCATAAGCTCAAATGAATGTGATTTGTGAAATTACTTTAGGCAGCCGATCATCGGGATCGCCTTTGGAGGGCGAACCGATTCCGGGCATTCGGTGCGATATGGCGAGTTGTTCCAGCGTGACTCGCTCTGTTCTGAGAAACGTTATGTCGCGCATATTCAATGCCGCCACTTCGGTGCACTCACTGGGGTTCTGGCGTAGAAAAGAACTCACAATCGCGTAGCGAGTTTCAGGTTTTATAGCTCGCGAATCAAGCGGATCCTCAAGTACGAAGGTGAGGACCTCGCCGTTGCCGAACCTGACGGCGAGCTTATAAAGCGGGTCGTGAAGCACCAATTGCTCGCTCATTGAGTTTTACTCCTGATTGCTCGCTGCGAAAACGAGCTGTCAAAAACGTTCAGTAGACTAACTTGCGTGAGAACGGCCTTCGGAATCGGCGGCTTTCGTCTCCTTGGAAAACCAGCAGGCCACGTCCTTGAAAATATTCTCGACACCCGACGCCACCCCTTCGGCTACATCGCCTACGAGATCAAGCTCGATCCGAAACAGCGTCGTCAGCTTTCTATCGAAAGGCAATTCCGCGAAAGCCTTCCTTATTTCTTCTGAGTTCTCGAAAGTTCCTGTTGCATTGCCGGCTTCGTCTTGCATGTATTTAACCTCGCTCGGCTGGTAGTGTAGTTTTTTTCGTCTGCCTTCTATTTACGAAATGAGGCTACATTAAAGGCAAATGAAAGGCAAATGCCGGTCAAAAGCAGAGGGTTACATTACACTCTTCCTTCGCGCTTGACTCGTTTCTCCGAACGATCATAATGGCTCTGACGTATTTGCTCCCGTGAGTCGTGCTCGCTCAAGTCACTCGGAGTCAGCGATCGAGCTAAGAGATCGACCGGACCATTCCTATAATCCTATGAGGTGGAAATAATGTCTTCGCTGCGAAGTCTCGGCATTTTAGCCGAGATCGCGCTCGTATGCGTGATCTCGCAGGCACAAACCCCGCCCGCTCAAAAGGCGGCGACAAAGGAACCAACCGCTGCACCAGCTCCTCTAATAAAGACTAAAACACTGACTCAGGAACAACAGCGGGCCTTGTACTTATTGGAGCAACTCTTCGAAACGGCGAAGGGGTTCGGCTCTGACCGAATGAAGATACGAGCGAGGGGCCAGATTGCCGACGTGCTGTGGGATTACGACGAGCCTCGAGCCCGCGATATGTTCAAGGAAGCGTTTAATTCGATCTTCATTATGAGGCAGTCACACGGCGCGGTAGGGCGGGAAGCCCAGGCCCAGCCTCGCTTCACTCCGGACTCGCAGCTTCGAATCGAGGTGCTTCAGTTGATAGCACGCCGCGACATCAGTCTTGCGGAGAAATTGTCAAAGACTGTCATCGATGTTCCGTCGGAAGGTGATGCTCAGCCGTCTCCCTTCATGGGACGAAGCAGCGAACAGGCGCAACTCTACCTTGAGCTCGCGATGAGCGTTGTCGCGACCAATCCCGCTCGCGCCGCACAGCTTGCGCAGCGCAGCCTGGACTCCGGAATTCAACCGGAGTTTCCGATGACGCTAATGATGATCGGCGCCAAGGATCGTGCGATCGGAGACGATCTGTTTTTGTCAGCTTTGACAGCCGCACTCAAAGAACCTGGGCGAGTATCCTTTAATATCGCATCGCTGGGACCGTACGTGTTTCCGGACTGGGGCCTCGGTTTGTTTGGAGGCGCCGACCTTTCCTATCTCAATCCGGGTGCGACAAGGCAAGTGAACCCGAGCCTGGTCTCCCAGTTTCTGAATTTTGTCTACAATCAACTGATGATTAGTCCGGAAGGGTCGTCAGCTTCGGACCCTGAAGGGAGACTGGGCAAGGCAATGGCCGGCATCGATTATATGCTGGCTATGCAGATCACTCCGTATTTCGACAGGTACATGCCCGAAAGAGCGCTCGAGATCCGGTCGCGTATGAGCGAGATGCTAAGCGCAATTCCCGCGGGCCCGGATCGCGATCAGATGGCGGAATTCTTCAGCCAGGCGACCGTTTCCGAGTTGATAGATAAGGCTGAGAATGCCAAGACCGAAAATGAAAAAGGCATGGCTTATCTGAGGGCTGTTTTCGCCTCGCTCAAGGATGGAGACTATGATAACTCGCTGGCGCTGGTCGAAAAGATGGGCAACGGCGAAATGAAAAACGAGTTTTCCATGATCGTCCGGATGTTTGCGGCGATGGCCGCGCTAGCCAAGGGAGATACGGAAACCGCGCTTCGGCACGCGCGAGCGATCGGCAATCCTCAGCAACAGGTAAACATGTTTATAGCTGTTCTCAATAAATTTCTTGAAAAGAAGGACACGATCGCGGCCGGGACATTACTGATTGAAGCCGAAAAGCTTCTCCTCAAGTTGGAAAATACCGGTGAAAAGGCTTCCGCCCTTGTGGTGCTGGCGGCAAGCGCCGCTCGATTCGACTCGATTCGAGGATTTGAAATAATGACTTCGGCCGTCGAAGCGATCAATCACTCCAAGATTGCTGACTTTCAAATGGATCAATTCAGCAAGAGCGCGAACTCGGGACTCGAGGGATACGTCGCCGATACTCTGGGACTTACATCCGCGAGCTTCTCTCAGACATTTCCACAACTGGCGAGCCTGGATTTCGAACACGCTTTGATGCTGGCCAAATCGATAGAATCAAAAGAAGGCTCGGTGATGGCTCAGCTCGCGGTCTGCCGCGGCGCATTGAACAACAAGAACGCCCTGATGGCTTCCGAGAAAGAGAACGCCAACCCTGCTGCAAGTCAGCCCTCAAAAGCTCAGCCGTCAAAAGCGAAGACCAAGGCGGGCGATCCCAAATCAACGAAACCTGCCGCTTCAGAGAGCGCCGAACCGGCCGGCGATAAGACGAAGCCGACAAAGAAGGCGGCTAGTGATAAGCAGCCCACGCCGCCGACGGCTTTGCGATAGCTTGTAGCAGCGAAGGCGAGATCAATCAGAAGCGGCTGTGTGGTCTCAAGTCGGGTTGATAGAGCTGCTGGTACGCCCAGTAATTGTTAATCACCTTAGCGACGTAGTCCTTTGTTTCCGGTATGGCTATTTCGAGAAAGAAGCGATCCGGGTCGTTCGATTCCGCGCGCGCAATCCAGCGCTCTACATTCTGTTCACCGGTGTTGTACGAACCGGCGATCGCCGATGCATTGCCGTGAAACATCTCCGAAAGATCCGAGACGTAGCGTGACGCAAGCCGCACTGCGACGTGTGGATCATAAACGTCGTCAAGCTTGAAATTCTCGATTTTCTCCGCCGCCGCGAGTTTTGCCGCGGTCTCGGGTATGAATTGCAGAAGCCCTCGCGCCGAAGCATTGCTCTTAACCGATGGGTTAAAGCGGCTCTCCTGTCTTACAAGCGAAAGAACGAGTCTGGGATCAGCCTTGCCGGGTTTGCAGTACCGGTTCAACCGATCGAAGTACGGCGCCGGATAGAGCATCTCCGCTAGATCGCGCGGCAGCAGCTCGATCCGATAATCCCGCGGGAGCGATCTCAGCAATCCTTCCGCATAAGCGATGGCGAAATGCGACTGCTCTCCGCGATTGCTGTAGACCGCCATCGAATACTGAACGTCGCCCGCGGCTCGATCAGCCGCACGAAACGATGATCCGCTCTCGACAATCGGTCCGCCTGAACCCGCTCCGTTGAGCCCCGCCAGTCTGAGTTCCGGCAACGCGTCGTCATAAAGACCCAGGAACAGGAGTTCAGCCGCCAGAGCCGCATGCGAAGGGAACGTTGCCGGATTGGATGCTTCACTGATAACGCCGCGTCCGACCGGCACGATGCTCCGATGTCCGAAAGATGAATATCCCGCCAGATGTTCGTAGCAGGCTCGCAACTGACCCAGGATATCTCGGCGCTCGCCTTCGTTCGTGGTCAACCGCAACGCCTGATTGGCGGCGTTCTTAGCCTCAGCATATCGGCCCGCCGAAACCGCCGCGTGTGCTTGTTGCTTATAATTCCGCAGAATGGGTTCGATCACCCTTAGGCCTGCATCGGTCGAGGCGATCGCCTGCAGCCTCGCGGTAGCGCGATGACTATAGTAATTGTCCCGCTCTTCAGGGACAGGCAGATATAATCGAACGGCTTCCCCGAGGCGGCCCATTTGCTCGAGGATGTAGATCCGCGTGAAAGCGGCTTCGCCTGCCGCCGGCGCGCCGATCAGCTTCGCGCTTACGGGATGAGCTTGCAGGCGCGTGAACAACTCGAGCGCTGCCTCGTTTCTACCGCGAACCAGCTCGATCTTCGCGCGGTTGAAGAGACCCACCACCGCTAGAGGTCCGCCGGCGAAACGCTCCTCCATACGCTTTGACCACTCGATGGCTTCCGCGTCTTTACCCGCGTATCGATAGCAGTCGACGAGATTGCGATAGGCGCTTTCCAGCCGCTCGCCTTGTGGATATGCCGTAATGTAGCCGGCGTAGCGCACGGCGGCTTCTATATACCTGCGCGCTTTTTGTAACGCCGTGCCTACAAAATAGTAGCCCTCTTCGCCGTCTTTTTTGCCGGGAGACTCTTTGTGCGCGCGATCAAACCACTCGACCGCGCGATCATAGTCGTCCTCGCGGTAATAGGTGAATCCGGTCTGGTAAAGGGCTTCGGATCGATTAGGACTGGAAGGAAATCGATTGATAATGTCGAGCATGCGCGAACGCGCTTCCGTCCAATGGCGGTTATCCAGATAAATTCGCGCTCGCCGGAGCCCTTCAAACTCACTGGGTTTTTGCGCGCCTGCTCGCTCGATCTCGTCGAGTCCCAGCGCCGCCGCCAGCGCATAATCGTCGTGCGAGCCTTCGATTAATTGACTAAAAGCGGTTCTAGCCTCCGCGGTCTGACCAATCTGCAAATAACAGTTACCGAGTTTCGCCAGATTACCGCGTCCGCGAACGCCCGACGGGGAGGCAATAGGCCGCAACTGGGCCGCCGCCGTTCGGTAGTCTCCTCGGTCGATAGCATTGTCGATAAGGCGTTCTCTCGAGAAAGCAGCAAGTGTGCTGGAGGGATACGAAGCCAGCAGTCGCACGAGATGCTGTCGCTCGAGCGCGAAGTCGCCGCCAGAGCGCGCGATCGTCGCAAGCCGAAAGAGCGAATACTGAGATAAGAGCGAACCACGGCTTAAGACGCCCTGGTAGAGAGAAGCGGCCTCGGTCGTCGAGCCTCGTCGCTCGGACAACCTTGCTAACAGATAGTCATAATTGTTCGCGGTAAATACCGATGGAGACGCCGTCCTTAACTGCCGTACGAGCGCTTCTGCTCGATTGCTATCGCGCTCATCCATTGCCGCCCGTATGGATCGGGCCTCCTCCGCAAGCTGCTGCGATTGCGCATAGACGATGCGGCCGGTCGATGACGTTAATAGAATAAAGAGTGTGAGTGCGATGCCGAGGTTCTTCATCTTGGAGTGGAGTGAATTATCACACGCGCACATGAGCGGAGCAAGAGCGGCTTTTTGGACGAAATTTGACACCCCTCTCAAGGGCATAGGATACTCACACGGCGCACAGCCAGAACTGTCGGGGATCAGGATTCATATGCCGGCGAAAATAATGGAAGGGATCAGCGTTGCCGCCGCGATTAAAGACGAGGTCGCGGCCGAAGTGGCTGCACTCGCGACCAGGGGACTGCGCCCGGGTCTGGCCGCAGTGCTTGTAGGCAGCGATCCCGGCTCTCAGATTTATGTCTCCAGCAAGGTGAAGACCTGCGGCCAACTCGGACTCTATTCCGAGAAAATAGAGTTGCCGGAGACAACAACCACTGAGGAGCTTCTGGCCCTGGTCGGCGATTTGAACTCGCGCGATGAGATAGACGGCATTCTGATTCAGTTGCCGCTTCCAAAACACGTAAACTCCGCGCTCGTACTGGACAACGTCGATCCCGCCAAAGACGTCGACGGGTTTCATCGTCAAAACATCGGGCGACTGGCTCTGAACGAGCCCGGCCTCAGATCGTGCACGCCGGCCGGCATAATGGAGATGCTCGATCGCTATGAAATTCCTATCAAGGGCGCGCGCGCCGTTGTGCTCGGCCGCAGCCGCAACGTCGGACTCCCGATGTCGCTCCTCCTGTTACACCGCAACGCCACCGTCACCATCTGCCACTCGCGAACCGAAAACCTGCCTGCTGTAACTCGCGAGGCTGACATACTGATCGCGGCCGTCGGTCGAATGGCGATGGTCGACGCGACTTTTGTGAAGCCGGGAGCCGTCGTAGTCGACGTGGGAACCAACCAGGTCACCGACGCGGGCGACCTCGAGCGATTGTTTGGAGACAACCCGAAGAAACGAGCCTCCTTCGAGAAAAACGGCTCGACCCTGATTGGAGACGTAAACCCGCGAGAAGTCTCCGAAGTCGCCGGCTATCTGACACCGGTGCCGGGTGGAGTCGGCCCTCTCACAATCGCCATGCTGATGAAGAACACGCTTGCCGCAATGAAAAGAAGACGCGGCTGACAGGTCCAATCCCATTCCGCAATCCGAGCCGAAATGTTGAAAGTAGGTCTGACAGGAAGCATAGCCGTAGGCAAGAGCTTCGTACTTTCGGTGCTTGCCGAGCTGGGCTGTGTGACTTTCGACGCGGACAAGATCGCTCATTCCGTGATGGAACCCGGCCGTCCGGCTCACTCGGATATTGTTCAAGAGTTTGGGACCGAGATTCTGACCGCGGACGGATTGATCGATCGAGCAAAACTGGGCGCTATAGTATTCCCGGACGATGCAAAGCGGAAGCGGCTAAACGAGATCGTGCATCCGAGGGTGTTTGAAGAGCAGAACCGTTTGCTGGCATTGGCCGCGGAAGAGAATCCTCAAGGCATAGCCGTGATCGACGCAGCGCTGATGATCGAGTCCGGCGGCTATCGCAGATTCGATAAACTCATCGTCGTATTGTGCGATAGGGAAAAGCAGGCTGAACGCCTAATGAAGAGGAACGGCCTCAGCCGCCAGGAAGCGGAGGTCAGGATTGCGGCTCAGATGTCATCGGAAGAAAAACGTCGCTACGCTGATTACGTGATCGATACGTCCGGCACGTTTGAGGAAACCCGCCGCCGGGTAGTTCAGGTCTACGAAGAACTGATGAAATCGCAGCCGCGCGCCTGATCAATTCCAGGAATCAAATAGTCTCAATGAGCGCGGCCAGCAGAGCCGCTCTGCGCGGAATGTCATCGATGATTATGTGCTCGTGTTCGGCATGCGCTCCGTCGCCGTCGACTCCCAGACCATCCAGCACGGGGACTCCAAGAGCAGCGACGAAGTTGCCGTCAGACCCGCCTCCTACGGAGCCTTCGCCAAGCTCGAACCCGATATAGCCTGCCAGTTCTCTGGCGTGCTCGAAGAGTTTCACGATCGAGGGGTTTCGAACGAGAGGGGGCCGGTTTATTTGTCCTCTTATCTCGACCTTCGCTCCATCGAGAACCGGTTTCAATGCGGCAAACGCGCGCAGGATCCGCTCGCCTTCAGCGACGACGGAGTAGCGCATATCGATGCTGGCTCTCGCGTCGGCGGCGATTACATTGCACAATACGCCGCCGCTCACGACGCCAACATTGAGCGTCGTTCCTACGTCGTAGTCGCTCATCGCGTTTATTGCGAGGGTCTGATGCGCGAGCTCGGTTATCGCGCTGATTCCGCCTCGAGGATCGTTTCCGGCATGAGCCGCACGGCCCTTGATCAGCAACTCGAATTCGCCTCCGCCCTTTCGACCGGTTTTGACTCTTCCTCCCGGGATCGGAGGTTCCAGGACTAATGCGGCCTTTGAGCGATGCGCTTCTTCCTCTATCAGCTCGCGAGAAAAATGACTGCCCGTCTCCTCATCACACGTCAACAACAACGTGACAGGTCGGCGGGTTGCGCGGCCCAACTTCTTGAACGTGCGCAGCACGAATACCGCCAAACCCACGCCCGATTTCATGTCAAAAATGCCTGGTCCGTATGCTCGTCCATCTTCAATTCGAAACGGCCGCTGGGCGAGCGTTCCCATCGGCCAAACGGTATCGATATGGCCGATAATAAGTAATTGTTTGTTGTCTGAAGCGGACTCACTGGAATTCTCGAGCGGGTATCGAGCTCGTACATTCGTGCCATAACGCGCATCAGTGAACGTATCGACCTGAACTCCATCGGCTTGGAGTTTCTCAGCAAGATTTTCTGCGATGGCCGTGGTCGCCGCCGCGACTCTTGTCATCGATTCCTGCTCAACAAGCCATCGAATAAGCTCGAGGAGTTCCTGACGGAGGTCTTGAAAATGCGCTAGAAAAGTCCGACACGATTCCGGCTGAGTTATCATCGCTCAGTTTGTACCAGAACGCAGTATTCTTTACCACCGAACCCCACCGAACCGGCAGAGAGATTACCTGGATGTAAGAAGTGAATCTACGGTCGTCGCCAGATCGTTGACGAAATCGGCATTCGGGTTGAAACCGCCCCGCGGCTTTCCCTGTACTTGTCCCTTGCGATCCAGGATTACAGCGGTGGGCAGTTGAAGGCCTCCGAAATGCTTGAACACCGATTGATTCGGATCTCGGAGAATGGCAACGCTGGCCGCTCCGCGCTGGGCGCGAAGCCGCTCGTCGCTGGCGGCGCTCGCCGGATTGATGCTTACCCAGTAGATGACTGCGTCTTTATCGCGATACCGCTGAACAAGAGTATCGAGCGCTTTGAATTCCTCTCGAGACTGGGGGTCCTGAATTCCCGCGAACATGAGCACCACTACCTTGCCCTGAAGGCTCGATAGAGCCACACTCGTTCCGTCGAGGCTCATAAGCGAGAGGTTCTGTTGTCCTTGTGCCGCTATAGCCGCGGCGAGAATCGCGAATATTGCAAAGAATCTTGAAAGTTTCATTGCCATCTCCTGAATTGCACGAATTGAGATGATAGCCGATACCTATTGGTTTGACGAACACGGTAATATTCCACCTTTAATTCCGAAACCGATTGCGGGCTGAGTTCGCTTCAGCATCAAAATGAGGGATCTGGAGGTTTCCCACGTGATTTCAGCTATCTTACTTGCGGCTGGAGAGTCCCGGCGGATGGGAACCTTCAAACAGCTCCTCGACTTTGAAGGCAAAACCTTCGTCGAGCGCTGCGTCGATGAATTGCTTGCTTCTAAAGCGAACGAAGTAATCGTCGTAACTGGTCACAGAGATGACGACGTTAGGCGGACAATTGGCGAAAGGGAGGTGCGGTTCGCTCATAATGCGGAATACCGGTCGGGTATGGCAGGCTCGATACTATGCGGCCTATCGGCGGTAGCTCCTGGAACTGAAGCAGTGTTGATTTCGCTTGCCGATCAACCCCAAATCACGGCTCCCGTAATTGATCAGGTTGTCGACGCGTACCTAACGCATCGACCATCAATAGTCGTGCCTCGGTATTCGGGTCGCAAGGGACATCCGATCATTATTGACTTAAAACTGAAAGATGAGGTTTTTAAAATGGATCCGGCGGAGGGGCTTCGCCGGATAGTTCGACGCTATTCCGGCGAGACGGTTTATGTGGAAGCGGCCACCGATGCAATTCTTACTGATTTTGATTATCCCGAAGATTACCGTGCTCTCAAGCGCGCCTGACCATTCGTAAAATCCAGAGTACGAGCACGGCGCCGATAATGGATAGAAGGAAACCGGGATGCCAGTAGCCGGGCCGCGGTCCGAGAAGAGCCCTGCCGATAATTCCTCCAACAAATGAGCCGGCAATGCCGAGAAGTGAGGTTGCAAGGCACCCCATCGAATCCCGGCCGGGCATAAGCAGCCTTGCGATCGCACCGACTATAAGGCCGACGATCAACGTTCCGATGAGCCAGCTAATCATTTCTCCTCCTTCTCGGTTTGAGATTGCATATTGCAATACGCTGTAAGCCGGCGCCGAGGTTCGATCTAAGTGCGGCTCAACCGTGGCTGCGTTTTATGTACATCCTCGCGGCGGCGCTGCGGATTACATCCGGAATGTTTTTATTGGTTGAAAGCGCCTTCATATCCCGAGTTTGAATCCGATTCAAGATGCCAAGGCTGATAGCGATAGGCGTGCGAGGATTTCTCACCAGGTTCAGAATGACATTGTAGGAACGGGTCCAAGCACGGTTCGTTCCGATCTGTCGCAGAACCTCTTCCGGAACCGTCTTGATCGAAGCGATGACTTCGATCTCCTGATCCGTCAGGCGGGGATTCCGCAGCACGGCGGAGGCGACGATTTTGTTCGGATCGCGTACGAGGATGGTTCGGGCTTCGCGCGTTCCTTTGATGGCAAGCATGACTCGATCCTTGATGCTCATCATCGCGATACGCTGAAATACCGGCATTCGCTCTTTTAACAGTTCGGGCTGCTCCCATTCGAGTTCGTTTACGACGCTTTCGATGTCGATTCGATCTTCAGGCAGGGGCGGGGAATCGTCGAGCAAGCCGACTTCAGCTTCATATGCTTCTACAATCGAGTCATCGATCCCCTCCTCGACAAGGCCGAGAGCGACCATGTCTTCGAGGCCGGAAATCGTAATCGTCTCCGCCTGCTCTGCCGCGACGCCTTCGCGGGCGCGCTGCTCGCCCGCTACGAGCTTGGCTCCGAACTGCTTCTCGAAGAATTCCTGTCTGACTTCGGTTGCGCGGCGCTCGGCGTCAGGCGTGCGAGCAGGGTTCGCTAGAATGGCGTCGATTATGTCAGGGCATCGAATGAGGCTCAGTTGCTTGAGCGATATTGTTTCGATTATTCGAGGCTCGGGACTCTTCCCGGCTAGCTGCACGAGCGCTTCATCGGGCGTCGACCGATTGAAGATGGCAGCCTCGACCATCTCCTTTGGCGCGCGCTGCCAGAGAACCAGGAATCCAAGGATTTGCGGCGGCGCTTTCTCGTCGGATGCCATCGCGGTGAACTGCGCGGGTTCCAATCTATCCATCGTTTGGATCGCCGCGTCACGAACGTCCTCAGCCTCGTCTGCTACGAGCACGACGAGGATTTCGAGCATCTCCTCGTTCGTCAACGGGAGCATGCCCTTGGCTGCGGCCATCTTCGCGGGCTTCGGCGCCGAACCTTGTTTTATGGCTTCTATTAGAGGATTCGAAATAGCGTTTCTCCCCGTCAGCGAATTCGGGCCTATTGTAATTCCTGAATCAGGGGACCGGCTTGGGCTGAGTGAACCGAAGAGTACTACAGTAACGGGTCAGATTCAATTACAAACTGTTTGATTGGCCGGAGGCTTTCGGTCAGAATTGCGGCTCCATGAAATCAGAATTCAAATTCCATGACGTACTCAGGGTGAGGTTCGCCGACACCGATCTTCAAGGCATAGTATTCAACGGAAATTATCTGACTTACTACGATAATGCATGGACCGAGTATTTTCGCGCTATGGGTCTTACCTACGGGTTTCTGCTCGAGTCCGGAGTCGATACGGTGCTCGCGCGAACCAGCATTGAGTTCAAATCTGTTGCCCGCTTTGACGATCTCCTCGAAGTGTATGCGCGCATATCGAGCATGGGAAGAACCAGCCTTATATTCGATTTCGAAATTTATCCTAAGGATGAAGATCGATTAATCAGCAAAGCGATTTCCGTTTATGTTTGTGTCGATCCAAAGACGCTCGGCAAGATAGAAGTTCCCGAATGGCTCCGTGGTCAAATCAGCGAGTTCGAAGAACGAGAATTCCGTAATTGACGCCCGCCGCCGGGATGCATTGACGAACCGACCGAATGGTCGGTAATTCTCAAACCTTATGTTTATTAAAGATGCAGTAAAGATGCAGTGCTGAGACGGCATGCGTGCTAGACTCTTCTCTACATCGGTGGTATCGTCTAGCGCTTCCGCGACTCTAAATAGAACGGGGATAAGCCATGGCCAGCACACCTGCTGCGATGCACTCAAGAACAGGCGGCAGCTTTCTTGTCGAAGACCACCTTCCTGAAGAGGTGTTCACTCCCGAAGACATAACCGAAGAACAGCATATGTTTGCCCGCACCGCCGAGGAGTTCCTCCGCAAGGAAGTGATTCCGCGGGAAGATCGAATCTATGCGAAGGACTACTCTGTTCATCGCGAGCTTATGCTAAAGGCCGGAGAGCTTGGCCTGCTCAGCATCGATATCCCGGAGAAGTATGGCGGACTCGGGTTGAATAAGATCAGCTCGGCCGTAGTCGGCGAGCAATTCGCTCTTCAGCCTTCTTTCGCCGGAACCCAGAGTTCTCACGTCAATATCGGAACTCTGCCCATTGTCTTCTTCGGAACGGAGGCGCAAAAACATAAATACCTTTCGAAGCTCGCAAGCGGAGAATGGATCGGCGCCTACGCGTTGACCGAGCCGCATTCGGGATCGGATGCGCTGGCGGCGAAAACCAAAGCGGTTCTCTCGCCCGACGGCAGCCATTACATCCTGAATGGCCAGAAAATGTGGATCACTAACGGCGGATTCGCCGATCTGTTCACCGTTTTCGCCAAAGTAGACGGAGAGAAGTTCACGGCGTTTCTAGTAGAGCGAGGCCCCGGTCTGGTCAGCGGCCACGAAGAGAAGAAGCTGGGATTGGACGGCTCGTCGACGACCGCGCTCATGCTCGAAGATTGTCGCGTTCCGGTTGAAAACGTGCTTGGCGAAATCGGAATGGGACACAAGGTCGCGCTGAACGTGCTGAATATAGGCAGGCTCAAGCTCGGAGCGCGCTCCGTCGGCACAATCAAGCTCGCGTTAGGGGAGTCGGTTCGGTACGCAAAAGAGCGGCATCAGTTTGGACGCGCAATCGCAGAGTTCGGCCTGATCAAGAAGAAGATCGCCGAGATGGCGATTCTCGCATACGTCGGCGAAGCGATCCTTTATCGCACGCTTGGAATGATCGACGAGGCGCTGGAGCGAGTCGATAAGGATGATCCTAAGCAGGTCCTTGCAACCGTAGAGGGCTACGCACCGGAGTGTTCGATAATCAAGATCTGGCTGACTGAAGCGCTGGCGACGGTGGTGGACGAAGAGGTACAAGTGTTCGGCGGCTATGGTTTCTCCAAGGACTATCCGGCGGAGCGCAGCTATAGAGACGCGCGCATAGCTCGAATTTACGAAGGTACGAACGAAATCAACCGGATTGTTATCGCGACGCAACTGCTCCGGCGAGCAAAGAAGGGCGAGCTGCCCTTGATGCAAAGCGCGGAGCAACTGCTGGGATCGACTTCATCCCTTTCTGTCGATTCGGACGATCCATTCGGCGATGAAAAGAGGTTGATTAAGGGAGCCAAGGCAATGACTCTCGTCTCGTTCGCGGAGGCGTTCAAGGTTTACGGCGATGCTATTCGGGAAGAGCAAGAGGTGCTCGGATTCATCGCGGAAATGGCCGCGGACACCTACGCGATGGAAAGCGCTCTACTGCGAACCGAAAAGCTGATTGCGAATCAGGGTTCAGAAAAGGCCGCGATACAAACCGATATAACAAGGGCCTTCACGCGGGAAGCGGCGGCTAAAATAGAGCGCGCCGCAAGAGCGATCGCGGCGGAAACAGCTACCGAAGGAGAGAGTATCGAACGCTCAATCGATCGGTTTGCGCACCACGCTCCGCTCAAAGCCATAAGGGCTCGCCGGCGCGTCGCCGACGCGATGATTGCGGCGGGAAAATATTGCTTATAGGCCTGCGACTATTTCGAGTCTTCTCCGGTGAGCAAGGCTATGTTTGAGACTCCCGCGCCTCGCGCGATATCTACGAAAAGAAGCACCGAGTCATAGCGCGTGAAGCCGGATGCGCGAACAAATAGCGTCCTTTGATCAGCGGGGAGCTCTTGCATAAGCTTTGATAGCAATTCGGGCAGTGTTCCAATAGCGACATTCCTGCCATTCAACGAAACCGTTTCGTCGCTGATCACGCTCAATGTCAGCGTCTCGTCCTGATTTGGCGGAAGGTCCTGACCGACCGGCTGTGGCGCTCTCACGGGCAGCTTCGCGACCGACGGGGAAATGATCATAAAGATGATCAGAAGCACGAGTAGTACATCTATCAAAGGAGTGACATTAATTGCTGCGCGCGGCCCATTGTTACATAGGCCTTTGGTAGTTCGCATTGTTGGCTCGCCTTGCACGAAGATTCGACGCTCTGAATCCTTTGACACCTCGATCAGGCGAATAGTTCCGATAGCACTATTTATCGATCGTAGCCGGCGTCGCCTTAAACCAATTCAATTCGTAGGCGGGGCTGACGGAGCATTTCTCAAATAGGCGTCTTCGCCTTTGATCCAGTCTTCGCGAGGCGGGGTAAAGATATCGTAGGCGACGAGATCGTCGACCGCTTCCGCCGAATGGACGACGTTCGATGGGATGTGCAGCATTTCATTCGCGCCGACGAAGATCGTCTTTCCGTCGATTTCGAACCTCCATTGTCCGCTTATCACAAACGTCAGTTGCTCGTTCTCGTGAGAATGGGCCGGCACGTAACAGCCCTTCTTGCATTCCATCCACGCGATCATGACCTTGCCGTCCCATGCCAGTTTGCGAATGAACTTATCGTTGACCTGCTCGACCGGGATTTCGTCCCACTTAAAATGCCTCATCTGTCTTCCTCTTCCTTGGAAATGGGCTCACAGAGGCACTCAGCTTAATGGAATCAGAAATGAGGCGCCAGCGAGTCTTTGTCGGCTCGTCGTCGGCGATGAACAACGAAGCTGTCCGGCTTATTTGATTGCGGTGAGTTTGGCGGGAGCCAGTACCGTATACAGCCTTCTGATCCGGCCTTGGTCGTCCAGTTCACACTGGAAGCAGAATCTGGAGGCGAAGCCTTTTCTTTGGATTCGAGAAGTAAAGAAGCCGGCCGGCAAGCCGTTAACGTCGCCGAACTTGAGATCAAACGTTCCGGCCGATTTCTCGTTAAGGCCCATTACCAGTCTGCGCACTCGGCTGCGGCCGCGAACGGGAACTCTCGCGGCGGCAACGACACCCCCGCTATCGGAGAGGCTGATGACATTTTCGGCGAGCAGTTGCTCCAATCCAGCCGCGTCGCGGTGATTGAGACAGATAAGGAATTTTTCCAGCGCCAGTTTTGTCTTTTCGCGCAATGACGAGGTTGGAATCGACCTGTTCTTGTCGTACTCGCGCATGCGAGCGCGTGCTCGATGCAAGCTCACCTTTACGTTTGATGCGGTCATGCCGAGCGCATCGGCAGTCTCGTCGGTGGAATAATCAAAGACGTCACGCAAAAGCAACACAGCCCTCTGAGACGGAGTCAGCGCTTCCAGCGCCAGAAGAAAAGCAATCGAGATACTCTCGATCAATTCGTATCTTGTGCATGGGGAATCTTCTACGGCGGATGGAGGCTCGTAGGAAGGCAGGTCTGATGTATCATCGGTCGGAATCGGAGAAGGCAGCCACTCGCCTTCGTAGCCGCGCCGCCTCCTGCGCCGCAATAGATCTCTGCTGAGGTTCATCGCAACGTGCACAAGCCAGGGCCGCAAAGGTTCGTCCAACCGGCTTGGCGGCTTCTCGATAGCTTTGACGAAAGTGTCCTGGACGATGTCGTCAGCATCCGCCGCATTGCCGGTCATTCGATAGCAGAGCGCCCAGAGAAAACGCCTGTCAGTTTCGAGGAAGCGGCCGGCGATTGCTGAAACTGTTTGCATACTGCGTACTGAAAGAAACGAAGAGCTGGGACGGCTTGCTTATAATTACACCGTCGTTTAATAACTCTCTATGACGCTATTGGCGACTCAATCAAAGTTATTGGAATTGAGGCGACCCCGATGCCGCCCCAACTCGACTTTCCGATGACCTCAAAGGTGCGGATAAGATTGCTTCGGCAGCCTTCTTTGCGCTGGCCAAACTGGCATCCGCTAACTGACCCTCGTCTCCGACCCAATCTCCGGCCAAGTACAATCCAGGGATTTCACTAACCACAGGCTTGGGCCTCCCCTGCAGACCGCCGCGATTGGCCATCGGCACGGCGTTGCTGACGACCATCCTGGGAAGGAACCGGCGTATGACGATCTCTTTTCTCCAGCCCGGCTGAATAAGATCCGCGAACGACTCCAGTTCGTGTTCGACGCCTTGTGCTGAACCCGCGTCGTCGGGAGCTAGATACTTAGCTATGTGGATCAACGCGCGTCCGTCCGGGGCGAGTCTTGCCGCTGCCGAGTGCACCGAAAAATAGTAGGGCTGATCTATCCCTAACGCGAAGCTTGCGCGCGGATCGGGCAATCGGCTCAACGCCAGATCAAGGCATGCTGCCTCGATGGGCGCCGCGTATCGGGCATACTCTTCAACCGCCGTATTCTTGACCAGCGCAGCCGCCACGCCCGGACTGGAAGCCATTAGAATTGCGCTCGCGGTTAGAAGCCGGTTGTCCGCCAGCCTGACGCCTGTGACCTCTCCGGTCGATCCGATTTCGACTGACTCGGCTTTCACGGCAGTCCTAATCTCCACGCCTTCTTTTATTGCGGCGTCGCGCAGACCGTCGACCAGAGTTTGCCATCCAAGATCCAGGTAGACGACGTTTTTCGCGAGCGCTTTTTGCAATTGCTCGACCGCCGCCCCCGCGCTCATCAGTTCGGGAGCGTTCGCGTAGCTGGTCAGGCGAAACAAAGCGAGCAGGAGATCTCTCACCGGCTTGTTGGAGAGACGGGCGTCTACCCATTCGCGAACCGTCAGAGAGTTGATCGTGCTGGAATCTATCTTTGCAAGGGAGGCGAGCAATTTCGCGGTTTCGACCTTTGCGGAGACTCCAAAAAGGCTGGTGCTCAGCAGCGAAACGAATCCTGCCGGGAGCGTATGCTTCACGCCATTGTTTACCACAAAACCGCCGGCCGTGTTTGGAACATTGCCTCTGATTTCGAGGCCGATCTCACTCAAGATATCGATTCCAGGGCCCGAGCGATACAGCGCATGCGGCCCCAAATTTAACGCAAAGCCGTCCTGTTGTTTTGTTGAGGCCCGCCCTCCCAGTGAGTGAGACTGCTCGATAAGCAGCACGCGCTTTTTTCCGCGGCCCAAATAGACAGCGGCGGCGAGTCCCGAAAGACCGCCGCCTATGATGATCACTTCGTATGAGTCTTGTTTGCCGGCCATGATCGTACCTCCATCGCTCTGCCTCATTCATAAGGCATCACGATTGAAGGCGTCGAAAGGTTACAGGCGCATTCGAAAATTTACTCGCCGGCGCGCGCTCGGATATCATTCGCAATATTTGAAAGAGTCTCCTCATCGAAGTGAAACAGAGATCACTCGATGCGGAATAGTCCCGATCTACCGAACAAGCCGGGGTTTCTGGAGTCGGTGATGCGGATTATGACAAAGTCCGATCTGGGCTTGGTGACCTTCCACTTAAGAACTCCCAAATCCGCATCGACGTTATTCTCCAGGGTCGTCCAGGTCTGACCCCCATCGCGTGAGATACTTATATTGACCTTGCTGATGCCGCCGCCGGCGGCGGTCCACCTGATCTCTTTCTTCTGCTTCAGAGTCCATACTTCGTCGGTTGCCGGAGACGCGACCGCGATACCCTTTGCGGGATCGACGATAATCTGAAAGCCCGCCACGGCCGACTGGTCGAACTTGTCCGACACTCTCAACTGAAAATCAAACTCGCCCGCCTCCGATGGGATCCCTCTTAGGTCGCCATCCGGTTCCAGAGTCAGTCCCGATGGAAGAGAGCCGCCAACGAGAGCCCAGGTCATAGGATCGGCTCCGATGGCTTCCATGGAGGCATCATAGGCCTGGCCGACTCGTCCGCCCGGCAATGCCGAAGTCACAATCTGAGGCTTTGATTCGCCGCTCGGCGGGCGCGGACTGGGAAGAAGGCCATAGACTACAAGCTCGTTGGAAAAGGTGGCTGCGTAGACCTTGCCGTTTGCTATCGTAGGCGGACAGAACTTCGCGAGGTAACCGAGACTATCGTTGGCATACTGCTCGCTGTTCCATAGCTCTCTCGAAACGTCAGACGCATCGAATGCCCGCATTATTCCGTATACGGTCGATTTATTCGCGTCGCCAAACAGCGGGTGTGTGGCCCAAACAATCCCGCTTCCTTCACGGTTTCCGTTGGCCGAAATAGAGAGAATGCCTCCAGGCATTCCGGGCGGGGCTTCGGTAACGCCGCGACGCGCGGGATCCTGCTCGAAGAGGCCGTTGCTAAGGCGGTAGGCTCGAAGCACGTCGTCTTCGCTCCACAGGTACAGAAGATCTTCGGCGGGACCTCGCCAGAATACAGGGCCGCCATGGAGATGACCCTGATATGCTTTCCAGGATTGAAGAATCTGCATATCACCTGAGTCGTTGAATCGCCCCATGTTGTTGCGGTCCAGGACATATAGGATGCCTTCTTTACCGCCGCTTACGATCAGGTTCGTTCCCGGTATCAACAGCGGGTGGGCCGATCCGAGGTCGTTGTCCACCTCATTCAGCTCGGCATAGTTGTGAGGCGTGAACCAGTCGACTACGGCGAGGTTCGAACCGGGTCGGAGCTTCACGAAGCTCTGGCCGAAATTGTATATGCCGTCATAGTCGCCGTTACCGGTGATGAGATATATGCTTCCGTCGGGATCAACGCTGAGCCCGCCTCCGGATTGCCAAATTCCGCCCAGGGCCCCCGTCCTGGTTGCATTCCAGGAGCTCGCTTGCGCCAGAGTTTTTGCGTCATACCCAATCACCCAGCCGTGATAGGGACCGGCATCATTGTGAGAAGCCCACGCAATGTAGATCACTCCGCCGCTTAACGTAAGGGCCGCGCGCTGGTTCTCGATTTTCGGATCGAATCCATCGAGAATTATCTCGGCAGGCGCAACTCTGGCATGTCCGGTCGCTATATCAATCGCGTGCAGCCATTGGTGATAGGTTCCATCTTCGATTTTGGTTCTTGAAACAAGATAGATCGTCTGTGTTGCGAGATCGATCACGGGCGTGCTCAGGATTCCAATCTCGCTGGAGATATCCGGGCAACAGGGTTGAACATCAGCGGACGGTATGGAGGGTCCGAGGTTTACTTTCCAAAACGGCGCGGCGAAATCGGGGTCATCCGCGCTGAAGGCGTAAACGCTGTTGTGCATCGTGCAGACAAACACGACATTTTGAAATCCGCCGTCGGGAAGATAGAGACTGGAGACATAGAGCGGCTGGGCATATATCTCTCCGTCCACCTGTCGAGTGAAGAGCTTGCCGAACTGGCGAGGATTCACGTTGTCTGTATTGAGCTGTTGTTCTCGCAGATTCGCCCCGGTACGCGAGTTATCGTTGTGATGAGTGAGAACATTGACAGCATCGGTAAATTGCGCGGAAACCTTCGAGTTAATGATCGGAACGCAGGTTATTACAAGAGATGTTGCAAGCACGATCCATCCGAAACGGCTCCGAAAGACTCTGAAATTAGTAGGCCTCATATTTATATGTTCTCTTGAGTGAGCCGATCTAGTGTTGGACTGAATTTTTTTGGATCGCTCGCGCTCAATGTGGGGCTTCAAACAAGGGGATACCTGCTGTGGGAGCCGCGATATCTTAGCAGGTCAGGAGAGATTTGACCCGCGACCTTTTGGGCGTTAGTGATCAACAGCAGCGTGTGTATCGATCCGCTAAGCCGCAATGAAAGGCTGATCTTAGCAACGCTAATACCGAAGTCGATTTCGGATCAAATGAGGCTCAAAAATGTTGTAATGAATATTGATTAGGCTCGATGTCGCTGCTGTTATATCAATCAACGGCATCAATCGGGTCGGGAGTCCCATAGTCATTTGTTACGAATCGTTGCATATTTCCCCATGCGGAACATGTTGGAACAAGTGGGGACGCAGGATATCAGCTTCATAACAACGGCCAAAGCGAAAGAACTCTTCAGAGTTTTATTCGTCTCGACGACGCCGGCGCGATCGTTAGACCACCTATCGCCGAGAGGCGACCGCACCAAACGGCAGCGAACCTCTGTGTTGTAGCTCGCAGGACCGAAGCTGCTGAAGCCGGCCGGTTGCTATTGCTATGTAGTCTTCGTTCATTTCAGCGCCAAGATAGCGGCGACCGTTAAGAACCGCGGAAACGCATTCCGTCCCTGATCCGACGAACGGCACATAGACGAGATCGCCTGGATTGGAAAAGTGATTGATGATGCGGTCCGTCAGAGCGAGAGGCTTCTGTGTCGGATGCTTTGTTCGTTCCGCCGCGAAACGCTTGCCCGCCAGGGTCGGAAATTCCCAAACGTCTCCAGCCTGTCGTCCCTCCGGATTCGGAGTCCATACTTTTCCGTTCTTGGTGATCTTATGCTTGAGCCGTTCGGTGGACTTATAAGATTCTCGAATGATGTGATACGTGGAATTGTTTGAGCGCGCAAACCACAAGATCGGTTCGTAATGGCAGGACGGGGCGTTCTTATAGCGAGACCACCCGTTCTCATAATTCCATATGATCTGCCTGCGATAGACCAGACCGCACTCATAGAGAAAGCATTGGAGATAACATGCATAGTGGTGAATGGCGTAAACGAAGATATTTCCGTTTTTCGACAGGAGCCGACACGCTTCGGTCAACCATGTCTTTGACCACTGATACCACTCGTCAAAGTCGCGATGTTTTTCGAACTCCTTATTGAGATTGTAGGGCGGATCGGCAAGGATGAGGTCGGCGCATCCATCCGGCAGCGTTTGCATGAATGCCACGGTGTCCCCGTGATGAATGTAGTCCTGCTCAATCATCTTTTCTGAGTATCAATATGTATTGATGATGAACGTTTGGGACATATGCGAACGGATAGCCATACGGGAATATTCGTTTATGTTTTTGGTAGAGAATCGTAAGTCCTTTGAGGATAAAGCCGCGCTTTCCCAGCGCATTGGCGAGGTCTGCATGGAGCATATGATATGCGGATTTCTCGCGGAAGTCGCCGACGACGATACAAAGATGTCCTCTGGGCTTCAAGAGCGGATGGCAAAGTTGAAAGGCGTCCGATAGACGCTCAACAAAGCGGCCGTACTCCGCGATGTTTCCCAGATCCTTTTCGCTGTCGCTATATTTAAAGTCGAGACCTTTGGCCAGGCGCTCCTGTTTTACCTTGTGGTCCTTCTTATGCAGGATCTTCCAATACGGCGGGCTGGTTATCACCAGTTTTATCGACTCCGGTTCGAGCTTCGGAAGCTCCCGAAATGCATCTCCAGTAATAACTCTCTGGTCCCTGCAAACCGGTCCGTCTTTCGGAAGCTCGGTGTCCAGGCGCTTCCTGGCGAGCCGGCTGTACTTTGGCTCGAGCTCAATGCCAATGCCACGACGCTGCTCCAGCGCGGCGGCCTTCAAAGTTGACCCCACGCCCACAAACGGATCCAGGATCGTTTCACCTTTTTTTGAAAAGAACCTGATGAGTCGCGCTACATCCTGATAGGAAAATGGCGCGGGATGCTCCCTTTCTATCTGCGCTTCTTGATGATTCTTACCGAGGCCTCGCTGCGTCCAAACAGAAACGGTTTCGGCGACCCATTCTCTGGGCGTCAGATCATTAAGGTCGTTTCGCGGCGGATTCTTACGGAATTGAACTCGACGCAATGCAACCTTGGTACGTGTTTCCATTTTAAAGCAGGAAGCCTGTGGAGCCTTCGTTGCAGCATTCCTAAATTGTTCCAACCCCAGCAACAGGCATTCGAGAGTTGGATCAGGCGTGAGCTATTCAAAGTGCCGTCAATTACATATTACTGATGATGGCGGCGGCGAAATCGCTTGTTTTTAGCTTGACGGCTCCCGCCATCTGGCGCTCGAGATCGTAAGTAACTTTCTTCTGTCGGATCGTTTTCGTCAGGGCGTCGACTATCATCTTGCTCGCTTCTCGCCATCCGATGTGGTCGAACATCATCACGCCCGACAGAATAACGGAGGAAGGATTGATCACGTCCTTATCGGCGTATTTTGGAGCGGTGCCGTGCGTCGCCTCGAATATAGCGGCCTTGTCGCCGATATTGGCTCCAGGAGCCATTCCGAGGCCGCCGACCTGGGCCGCGGCGGCATCCGAAATATAATCTCCATTCAGGTTCGGCGTGGCGACTACCGAATATTCATCGGGCCGAATGAGTATCTGCTGGAACATCGAGTCCGCTATCCGATCCTTTATGAGAAGCTTGTTCTTCCATTCGCCGTTCCCGTGCGTGCTCCATATTGTAGCGAGGATGCCCTTTACTTCATCCACTACCGCCGCCCTCTGCTTCTCCGACATCTGATCGAAGCCGGGCTCAATCGCTCGCGCGTTCTCTTCGTCGCTTATGGAAGAATTGCGCTCGCGGTTCTCCAGAATCCACGTCTCGCGTTCGGTGACGATCTTGTCGCGGAACTCTTCTTTAGCGAGCTCGTAGCCCCAATCGCGAAACGCTCCTTCGGTGAACTTCATGATGTTGCCCTTGTGAACAAGGGTCACCGACGGTTTTCCGAAATCAAGCGCGTATTGAATCGCGCGGCGCACCAATCGCTTCGTTCCTGTCGGCGACATGGGCTTAATTCCGATTCCGCTGTCGGTGCGAACGTGATAGCCGAACTTGTCGTTGAGAAGCGACAGAACTTCGGCGACTCGCTCGCTTCCTGACGCGAACTCTATTCCGGCATAAACGTCTTCGGTATTCTCGCGAAAGATGACGACATCCACTTTTTCAGGACGTTTTACAGGAGAAGGCACCCCGTCGAAATAACGCACCGGACGCACGCAAGCGTAGAGGTCGAGCACCTGTCTGAGAGTTACGTTGAGGCTCCGGATTCCGCCTCCGACCGGGGTCGTCAGCGGACCTTTAATCGCGACTACGAACTCGGCTATGGCCGTGACGGTGTCGTCCGTCAGCCATTCGCCAAACCGGTTAAACGCCTTTTCGCCTGCGAATACCTCATACCAGACTACGCGGCGCTCGCCGCCGTAGGCTTTTTCGACTGCTGCGTCGAACACGAGTTGAGACGCTCGCCAGATGTCGCGGCCCGTGCCGTCGCCTTCGATATAAGGGATGATGGGGTCAGAAGGAACTTTGAGTTCTCCGCGCTCGACCGTTATTTTATGGCCGGCAGCGGGAACTTCTACACCATTAAAAGACGTCATGGGACCGTCTCCTCCTCGTAAAATGTGTTTCAGTTGAGACGCGGAAACTTGCGCGCGGAATGTAGCAGCGGCTCAAGAGCCATGTCAAGATTGCGAGCCGGTGTGATTACATTACACAGGGCGGATCAGTCAGCTTCTCAGCCAGCTTCAATGCGCCGGAGGACTGCATGAGACATGATTGAAGGATGCTGATTGTTCTCCAATTTCGCTCGACGATGGACATTCATTCGCCAATGATCTTTACCAATACCCGCTTCTTGCGGCGGCCGTCGAACTCTCCGTAGAAGATCTGCTCCCATGTGCCGAAGTCGAGTTTTCCGGCGGTAACGGCGACCATGACCTCGCGGCCCATGATCTGCCGTTTGATATGCGCGTCCGCATTATCTTCACCGGTGCGATTGTGATGGTAGAAGCTAACCGGTTCGTGAGGCGCCAGCTTCTCCAGCCATACCTCGTAATCGTGATGCAGCCCGCTCTCATCGTCGTTTATGAATACCGATGCCGTGATATGCATGGCATTGACTAATGTGAGTCCTTCGCGGATTCCGCTCTCTCTCAGACACTCTTCGACCCGCGGCGTGATGTTGATAAACCCGCGCCGCGTCGGAACATTGAACCATAGCTCTTTGCGATATGTCTTCATATTCGTCACGTTATTGCTTGAACGGGAGATGCACCGACCGTCGACCGGCGTTTTGGTTTCATTCCGAATAGCACGCGCGTGATATTGCTTCGCCTCACAAAAATATCGTACAGCAAGAACGTCAACGCGACCGAAGCCAGACTAATTGTAAAGTACTTGATTGATATGCCCGCGCTCCATCGCACTACATAGTAACCGATTATTACTATAACCGTCTGATGGATGACATAGAACGGCAGCACGGCCTCATTTGCATATGCGAAGGCCTTATCCAGGAAAGTGCGCCGGCGAGGAGAATGCTTTGCCGGTACATTCACCTTGAGCGAACGTCTCCAGAGATAGGCTTGACCCATTCCCCAGATCGCAACGACCCAGAACCAGGATGCACAAGCCTTTGATACTCGCCAAAGAACGCTTAACCCGCCATAGCCGCGGCTAGGATCGACCCCGGACTGCCAGGTGAGCGCCGAAATCCAGAAGAAGACGGTTATTGAAATAATTCCCGTAAGCAAGGCCATTGGCCAGGCAGTACGCGCCGATCGTTCGAATTCGGCATCCGAGGCGAACACGTAACCGCATATCAGAAACACGAGGAACGAAAGCCGATTCCATCCTCCCGATCCGCCAAATCGCAGGAAAAGCTCTACCAGAACAATCGGAACGGCGAATAATAGTATTCTCTCTCGGCCGAACCATCTCGCGAGGCCGCTCGAGAGGAGACGACCTCTTTGCGTTTTAAGAAACAGGAGAAACGGGAGCGCCAGCAGCGAGAAAATCAGCAGGTAGTACAGAAACCACAGGTGAGATATTTCAAAATAGCCGACCGCCGGATCCGCCGAAAGGAAGAGAGGGAAGTCCGGTGCAAAGACGATCCGAAAGAACCTGGGATAAAACCGCGGAAATGAATCTTTAAAGTCAGGGTTGGACAACAACCCGAAATAGCGTTGCGGCGGAACGATCACCAGCATTCCAACGATGAATGGAACCAAAAGGCGTCTTATTCTCTCCAGGACGAACTCGCCGGCGCTTCTACGGGTCAATGAATGCCGTGTTGCGACTCCAGCCGTGAAGAACAGCAGAGGCATGCCCCATTGAGAAAAGAAACCAACGAGGAGCATGAGTAAAATGCTGGTCTGCTCGTTTTTGACGGCATACGGCAGCAAATCGAATATGTTTGCGGTGTGAAAGAACACCAGTCCGATCACCAGCGCGGCGCGCATTACGTCGACGTCTCCGCGGCGTGATGAGTCGGTTTGTGTAGTATGGAGCGCGTGCATGGCTCAAACTGGCTTCTATCGGTAATCGGCCGCTCAGACTATTCGATCCGACATCCGGAACCGATTAGTTTACCGATCGCGTTATTGCTCCAGTATCCCGCCCTGAAAGGCGCGAAAGTAGACGAGCGATTTACGTGAGCTAAGGAGCCGGACTCGCTTGCGCGGTTTGGAGAACTGGTTGGAAGGCGTGATCAATAGCTCCGCGCATGAAGTCGCCGAGTTGGTCGAAATACTTCTTGCCCGCGAAACCACAGACATTATGATCAGCGCCTGGCACGAGTATCAGTTTCTTCGGAGATGAAGCGGCCGCGAACAGCGCGAGCCCCTGGCTGGTTGGAACGATGCTGTCCGGCTCGCCGTGCGTAATCAGCACCGGGCAATGAACCGCCGACAACTTTTGCCTGGAATCGAGCCTGTTTTTGCCAAGCCACCCAAACAGCCGGTAGAACAGCGGCGTCCTGGCTTTTCCCATTGCTTCGGCGGAGACCAGACCGGATTCCAAAACGATCGCCGCGCATTCTCTGCGTGAGGCGAGATCGACGACGGCCGCCGTCCCGAGCGACTGTCCGTAGAGCACAAGCCGATCCGGACTGACGCCCAGCTTGCCGACGGCATAGTCATACGCCGCATCGGCGTCCGTGAAGAGGTCATGTTCGTCGCGAATTTTCCCTTCACTCATGCCGTATCCGCGATAATCGAATAAGAGAGTGTCGAAGCCGCGGTCAGCCAGGTCCTCAGCCAGCCAGCCGAGGTTTCCTATGTTGCCGCTGTTGCCGTGAAAATATAGAACAGTTGCGATCGCCGGCTTCACGGAGGACTTGACGAGCCAACCTCTAAGGAAGACGTTGTCAGGCGTAACGATCGATATGTTTTCGGCTCCCGCGGGCTCTTGCCAGAATTGGCTGGCGGTAAATGGAAGAGGGTGAAAAGTCAGGGCTCGTTCGAATTGCTGGACACCAAGGAGCAAGAAATAAGGCAAGAGCGGAAAGACCGCGAACAGGTAAGTCATTCCTCGCCGGCGAGCGAAGCGCGATGGCTTGGAAGATTCACAATCCCCTTGGTGTGATTGCTCTTTCATCTCAGTTGAATGCGAAAAAAGAATTGTATCACGAATAGAAATACGAGTGAGCGCTAAACCTGTGTCGCTAAATCTGTGTCCTGTAACCTAATCTCACCTACTCCCTGAAGCCTTCTCATAGAGCTTTTCGTACTGAGGGATGATTTTCTCGGAAGCAAATTTCGCGACGGCTATGTGACGGCCGTGAGATCCCATTCGCTGCCGTTTGTCGCTATCCTCGAGCAGCTCAAGGGCAGCTTCAGCCATCCCATCCACATCGCCGACTTCGAACAGCCGACCGGAGCCTCCGTCGTCAACAACTTCCGGAACGCCTCCGACGCGTGTTGCAATTACGGGAACCTCGCAGGACATCGCTTCGAGAGCGGAGAGGCCGAACGATTCGCTTTCACTCGGCAATAACAACAGATCGGCGACCGACAGATATTCGCGGATCTTGAGCTGAGGCTGCTGGCCGACGAACGAAACATTGCCTTCTACTCCGAGCCGCGCGGCAAGCTGTTCGGCCTCGCGTCGCTCGGGTCCGTCACCGCACATTACCAGCCTCGCGGACGCATTCTTCCGATTGACTCTGGCCAGTACCTCTATGCAATCCATGATTCGCTTGATCGGCCTGAACGTAGAGATGTGAAGTATTATTCTCTCTCCGTTCGGAGCGATCTCGCGCCGGACCGCGTCATTCGGTTGTCTCCTGTAGAACTCACTATCGATAAAGTTGTAGATAACTTCTATATCGCGGCTGACGTGAAACGTTTCAAGCGTTGCGCGCCGGAGATACTCCGATATGCAGGTGACCGCATCGGATTGTTCTATCCCGAAGCGTGTTATCGGCAGGTAGGACGGGTCGCGGCCCACAAGCGTTATATCGGTGCCGTGGAGCGTCGTCACAAACGGAAGATAGCGGTTGCACTTGCACATTTCGCGAGCCAGGTAAGCGCTCACCGAATGAGGGATTGCGTAGTGCATATGAACAAGGTCGAGCGCATAGTCGCGCGCCGCTTCGCATATCATCGACGCGAGGGCCAGCGTATAAGGCGGATATTCGAACAACGGATAGGTCAACATCTTCACTTCGTGAAAGCGGACCAGGTCGTGCGTTGCTCCGTCCGCAAGTCGCATCGGCGGCGCGTAGCTTATGAAGTGTATCGAGTGGCCTCGCTTTGCCAGTTCGAGCCCGAGCTCGGCGCCTACAATGCCGCTCCCGCCGTACGATGGATAACAGGTGATGCCTATTTTCATCTTACAAGTAGATATTTACGTCTCGAGCCAGCAGCTTCACGGGATCATTCACGTTGAGAGTTTCCTTTACGATGAATCCCTCTCCGTGCTCCGTTCCGATAAGCGAACCATAGAATCGATGCCTTGCATCGAGCCGCTTCAAAAACATCTCGGAGCTGACGTTGGTTTCCAGTTCGGTGCTGCTCGGATCAAATATTTGAGAACGGTAAGCCATAGCGGCCGCCAGTTTCCGATCCGCGAACTCCGAGATGTCCACGACGAAGCTCGGCGCGACCGTTCGCGGAAACATGAAATGGGCGATGGATTGCGGGCGGTGACGCGCCTGTCCCGTTTCCCAATCGTACTTGGCGAGTCCGGCTACGTGCGCGGCTTCGCGAACTATTTGGCAGGTGTGAGCGTGATCAGGATGAGGATCGTCCCAAAAGTGGGTAAAAATTATCAGCGGCCTGTACTGCCGGATCTTACGCACCAAACGGACGCGTGATTCCTCGTTGAGCCAGATCCTGCCGTCGGGCAGCTCCGCGTTGTCCCTCACGTCGAGGCCGAGAATACTTGCGGCATGCGCTGATTCGGCGGTGCGAATTTGAGCCGATCCGCGCGTGCCCATTTCTCCGCGCGCCATATCGAGAATTCCAACGCGGTAGCCAAGCGATTTCAATTTCATGAGCGTGCCTCCGCAGACGAACTCCACGTCGTCGGGATGCGCTCCGATCGCAAGTGCATCGAGTCTTAAACCATCGCTCATTCTATGAAACTCCCTGAAGGAGCGTACGGACGGTGATAGCCTGCGTCAACCTCGGGCGGAATCGCCTTGAATTGCCTTAACCGAGATTGCTCCTCTTTGAGAGATGAGCAGGCAGAATGCCTATGCTCCAGGCGCGAAAAATGTCCGAAACTGCAGACTTTTCGTGAGTAGGCGATGACTATCACGCTCGCGCAAAGGCAGATCCATCAGGGGCACAGTCGTTGCGAGAGTCCAAAGTTGGACGAGAAGAACAGTTTGGCTCCGTGCCAGAGCCTGAACCGGAACAATAAACGCGCGATTATCGGCCACTGAACGGGTCGAGGTTGTTTGCAAAGGGTACACAGTCGCGAAGCAGCGTAGTTGCGAATGGCGGCCCGGAAGATACTATTGATTACAGGAGAATAGCGATGCGAAAAACTAAAATTGCCTTGCCCGTCCTGGGACTTATATCGGCAACCCGCGGAATACTGGGCGCCGGAATAGGATTGCTGCTGGCGCCGAAACTGCGCAAGAACAGTCGAAAAGCGGTTGGATGGACGCTATTCACCGTAGGAGTAGTTACTACCCTTCCGCTGGTAATGACGGTGCTGGGCGGAAGCAAAGAAGAAAGCGGGCAGGGATAAAAGTGCGCGGTCGATTTTAAGGACTCCGACGGATGAAACTCTGGTCACAGTTTGTCTGGTGCGCTGCAATTTTATTGGCAGTTTCCGTGAGCGTACGGCCGGTCTCCGGTTCCGGACCCGGAGACAGTTCAACAGGGCTGAGGTCTGCTGCATCGCGGGGGCTGGAGTGGTTCGGCGATATAGGAGTCTTTTCCTGGAGCTTGATCAAAGACGCGTTGACGCCGCCGTACGAATTACGCGAGCTGATCAGGCTGATGGACGAAATCGGCGCGAGATCGCTGCCGCTCGTCGCTCTCGCCGGCTCGGCGATCGGCGTTGTTTTATCGCTCCATACCAGGGACAGCCTGGCGCGCTTCGGCGCTAAATCAATGCTTCCTTCTTTGATCGTGATATCGATTGTGAAGGAGAGCGGACCGATCATAACCGCTCTGGTCGTGAGCGGTCGCGTTGGGGCCGGAATAGGAGCCGAACTTGGCTCGATGAAAGTCACCGAGCAAATCGACGCAATCGAAGCTTCGGCGGTAAACCCATACAAATTCCTGGTTGCGCCCCGTGTATTGGCATGCATGCTGATGCTGCCCCTCCTGACCATCGCCGCTGATTTCTGCGGCATTGTCGCCGGATGGATTGCAAACACGATCGTGGAGCCGATGCCCTTGAAGCTCTTTGTCACGATGGGACTTGAGCAGTCCGGTTTCGGCGATCTGCTGCCCGCAACCTTCAAAACAGTCGTGTTCGGTTTCATCATCGGAATCATCGGCTGCTTCCAGGGAATGAGAGCGACGGGCGGGACCGAAGGCGTGGGACGCGCATCAACCGGGGCCGTAGTGCTCTCATCGCTGTTTGTGATCCTGGCGGATGTTGTGTTGGTGCGCTTGATACTCACTCTGTTTCCACTATGAATATTGAAGCCAAAGCGGACGATAGCGCGATTCGACTGCAGGGCCTGAGCAAGTCCTTTGCGTCGCAGCACGTGCTCGATTCCATCGATCTGCGGGTGCGGCGCGGAGAGACTCTGACTGTGCTGGGACGGAGCGGATCGGGAAAGAGCGTTCTCTTGAAGCTCATCATTGGGCTTCAGAAGCCGGACGCGGGATCGATCGAGGTGGACGGGCAGGACATCACCCGGATCAGTCTCACGGAGCTAAACAATATTCGAAAGACGATCGGGTTTCTATTTCAGCAGGCGGCCTTATACGACTCGCTCACCGTCGAAGAAAACGTGGCCTTCCCGCTTCGCCGGCATACCACGTTGCGAACGGCGGAGCGAACGGATCGCGTGCGCGAACTGCTCGCGCGCGTGGGAATGGAAGCCGAAGTCCGCAAGATGCCTGCCCAGCTTTCCGGCGGTATGAAGAAGCGAGTCGGCCTCGCTCGCTCGTTGGCGCTGGATCCTAAAATAATGCTGCTCGATGAGCCGACGGCCGGGCTGGACCCGATCACTACCGCGGAGATCAACGAGTTAATTCAGGATCTTCAACAGGAACGGCAAATGTCCTTCGTGGTGGTCACTCACGATATGCTGACGGTGAACGCCGTAGCGAATCGAGTGGTAATGCTTTATAAGGGCCGGCTGGTTTTCGATGGCGCGCCGGGAGAGATGAAGGACAGCGGCCATCCGTTTGTATCGAAGTTCCTGCGAGAGGCGGAAGGGAGGGATTAGAGATGTCCAGCAACGCTCGCCTGGGAGCCTTTGTGCTCATTGCGCTGATTATGTTCGGGGTTATGGTCTTTCTTATTGGAGACAAAGAATTCCTGTTCTCGAGGACCTACCGCATAAAGGCGGCATTCGACAATGTAGCGGGACTGGATGAAGGCGCGCCTGTTCGAGCCGGCGGAGTAAAGATCGGAACGGTGGAGCAGATCCGTCTGCCTGCGCGCCCGGAGGAAAAAATCACCGTCGACTTGAGTCTGGAGCACTCCACGCGCAACGTGATCAAAAAGGACTCGGTCGCATCTATCGAAACCGAAGGGCTGCTTGGAGTGAAGTACCTGTCAATTTCCTTTGGCTCGGAAGCAGGCGCTGCCATACACGATGGCGACCTGATAGAGAGCCGTCCTCCGCTCGATTACGCGGACGTTGCAAAGAAAGCTACCGAAATGCTCGAAAGCGCGACTGAAGCGATCGAATCCTCCAAGGTTGCCATAGCGAACGTAAACGCTGTAAGCGGCGATCTGAAGTCGATTACAACAAAAATTGACAGCGGGCAAGGCACCATAGGCGCGCTCCTTAACGATCGAACCGCCTATCAAAACCTGAACGCGACTCTCGCTCAGGCGCAAGGCGGAACGCTTGCGTTCAAAGAGGACATGGACGCGCTCAAGCACAATTTCTTTCTGCGAGGATTCTTCAAGAAACGCGGTTACTTTGATTCGTCCGAGCTGACCAAGCACGCGATTGCAAAGCTGCCTGAGAAGCCGCCGGCCAAACAATTCAATATTGATTCGACGGCTCTGTTCAGCGGCGCGGACAACGCAAAGCTTCGCAAGGACAAGCTGCTAAAGCCGGTCGGTGAATTTCTCGAACGGAATCCATTTGGGCTTGCGGTTGTAACCGTGCGCACCGGGCTGAAGGGCTCGTCCGATGAAAATCTAATTCTGTCGCAGGCCCGTGCGATGGTAGTTAGGGATGCGCTGGCTCAGAAGTACAAGCTGGATGACAGCAGAATAAGGACTCTTGGACTGGGCGAGGGCGGTCGAGCCGGCTCGAGCAAAGGCGCCGATGTGACGATTCTAGTCTATCCCGAAGGTCAGGACTATAAGGCGGTCGAAGCGAAGACACAAAAATAAAGAAGACAAAATTGACGGAAGCATTGAGCTCTTTGGAGGCTCCAGTCAGATGCGTGTCGAGTAGGTTTCAATTGAGTACCTACGGGACTAATACGGTGCTTTAGCGGCGTTAATTCACGTGGGCTTTCAGGTAGGAATCGCTCGCGGATTCTGGTATAAACACAATCCCTCGTCAGTGGAAAGTGAAAGTAAAAAAATCTGTTCAAGGAGGATCACTCTAGATGAAGACCCGAATAGCGTTTTTTTGCGCCTGCTTCGTGCTCGCGAGTGTGGCGCTTGCCTGGGCCGCCGATATCAGCGGTAAGTGGGTGGCTCAGGTTCCAGGCCGCGGCGGTCAAACCCGCGAAACCACTTTCAATTTCAAGGCGGAAGGGTCCAAGCTAACCGGCACAGTTTCAGGAATGCAGGGCGACAATCAGATCAGCGATGGAAAGATTGACGGCGATCAGGTTTCGTTCACGGTCGTCGCGAGCTTCAACGGAAATGACGTGAAGCTGCTCTACAAGGGAAAAGTATCGGGCGATGAGATCAAATTCTCACGCACGAGAGAAGGCGGAACTCAGCCAGCGCAGGAGTTCACGGCAAAACGATCGAAGTAGCTTCTCGACGGCCTCGGAACCCTGAAGCATCTATCTGCCGAGTCGCGCGAAGGGGGGCTGCTTGGTCGCCCTTCGCGCCGCAAATTGAAGGCGCAGGGCAAAGCTCCTTGAAAAATGGCCGGCCCTTGAACTCGGCGAACGACCGCGATCAAGCGCGGCGTCTTCGAGTTCAGATGTGAGGTCAGCGATCTAAACACGCCGGCTTGTTTCGCCGGTTGCTCGGTGAGCATAGGCGCCTTCAGTCTTGAGCAGACTGGTCTGGAATGTGGATTTCGAAGCGGATTGTTACATTCGGTTCAGAGCTTTGGCCGGTTCGGGCGTTGCGTATTTTTTTGCAGAACTGCTTGACTTCAATGAAATTTTCCAATATAAAGCGTCACCTATAATGTGTAGTTTAATCCGCAGTTATACAGATTTTGTGAGCGAAGGTCGAACGATTGATAGCTGAGAGCCAATAGAAACAGGATTAGCGAAAGGCTCTCTATCAGATGGCGAGCACCGCGGCTGACTGACTTCAAGAAGAGATTCGGAACGAAAAGGCGATCAGGAAGTCGTATCTCTCCAAAGCTCTGCCCGATTCTGACTGGCGATCTTCCCTGAAGAGGGAGGGTGCTGGCCAATTATATTTAGTTGTTTCAGGTGATGAGTTTTCGACCAGATGGAAGTCTGATCGAATCCGCTCGTGTGCCGCAAAGCAAAGCGCCTTTTTTCCTGTATGAACAAATTCGAGCGGCGTTGCGAACGGATCATCACCGATGGTTTATTGCCGAACGCGAATGCAATTCGCGTTTTCGGTGAAGTAGGATTTGGAGTCGAGAAATCTGATTTACAAAACCCGGATACCGATTATCAAGATAATAATTAAACCCTCGAGTATGGAGAAATGAATGGGACACAATGGTATTTTCGAAAGACTCTTGCCAGCGGCAGCCGTGATTATCGCTGTGGCCGCTTTTGCATTGCCGACGCATCTTCGGGCGCAGGATGCGGGCTCCTCCGGCGCCGTTAAACAGAAGACCCGTCGCGGCAATGCAGCCACCGTGACTCTGGAGATCACGTTTGCTGATGGCACTGTCGGAACGGTAACGCAAATTGAGAGTCAGCCAATAACTATAACCGAGAACAATTCCACGATCGCACTTGTGCCCACGTTTGCAACCGAGGGGGCCGAAGTTAATCTCGCCGTTTTTGATTTAGCTTCCTATTTTTCACCCAAAGAACATCGAACAAAGGCCGGGCTTGGGCTCGACAAGATCGGCTCGCTTGATTTCAGTACCGGGGACTGGATTCCTGCCGAGTTCGTTCACGGACAGTGGCAATTACACGTGCGGCTATTGCAAACAGGAAAGGCACCCTCGGGCTCACTCGATGGAAGCGGTCAGCAAATCTTTCAGATTGGTGAAGACGGCGATCAGATCGGAGGCGTCGGTCGAACCGGCGGGAGCTGCTGCGTGACTTGTTCTTATAAAACGATCTGCGGCTGCTCGGTCACGATGGAATGCGGTTCCTGTTGCGGCGCTCCCTGCTGTTAGACAGAATACTGCGTATCACCGACAAGTACATCGGTGAGCCTCATGTCGAGAAAGAAATCAAATCCAAGCGCTAGCGGCATGGACCAGACCGCTAAGCCTATCGTCGACGGCTCCGCGGAAACCGGTGATGGAAGATCGGGCTTCTGGTCAAAGTTCAAATCCGCCAGGGAACTGATTACGTTGCTCAGTCTGCTCGTAGCGGTGAGCGGATTGACGATCATCTTCACTCGATTGTCTCTTGATGGTGAGAATGGGGATTTAAGGAGACAGAACGAAACCCTGAAGAAGCAGCTTCAGGAACGCCCTAATGGGCCAGCCTCAAATGATCAAATCGGTCAACAGGTTGGCGTGTCCGTCGGACAGCCCGCTACGGTCTTTAACGGTGATCTCAAGATTACCGTTACCGATCTGAGGTCTGGAGATGGTGGTGACGACTATCGGGTAAACGCGACCTTAGTCCGCGCGGGCATGCCGCCAATAAAGATTAAAAACGCAAAAGTAGGCTACATGGTTACCTACCCTGAAGAGGGTGGATATAAAATTACAGTGCTAGCGGCCGACGCACAATCAGCAAAGTTTTCGATCATTGCTCCCGGAAAACAGAGTAGTACATGATCTACCTGCCGGTGCGAGCTATCTGGTAAACATCTTTGGCTGACTAGCGCCGCCGTCGGGATTTCGAACCGTCACCGAAACGGCGCCTCCGCTCGGAAATAGATCTTCAGGAACATTGGCGACCAGTACGCTGAGATCTCCATTCTTTGGTCTGGTCAGAAATCTCTCTTCGCCAACCAACACTACAGCGCCTCGCTGAAACGCGTCGCCAACCAGTTGAAGCTTTCCGCCGCCCTTCAGTTTGACTTTGTTAAGGATTGGCGGTGCAACGGTGAGCTGGATCGTCAATGCCCCGAGCGCGTTCAACCGGCCGCCGCTCGATACAAAGGGCTTCAATTGATCGCGAACATCGACGCTTTCGATCAGCCGTCGTTTGATGACCGGCGGAGTAGCCTCCGGATAAGCGCTCTTAATCAGAGCGGCGACGCCGGATGTGAATGCCGCCGACGCGGAGGTCCCGCTGATAAGCGCATACCAGTCATTCGGATCAGCAGACGCGGAGCATAGAGGACAATTGCCTCTTGCCATAATCGTGTCGACCGACACACCCGGAGCGAATAGCTGGACCGTTCGGAGGCCGTAGCCCGATTTGATTACCGACAGGTTGAACGGCGGGTGCCATATCTCGTCGTTGTAGTCGGAAGCCGCGACGACTATCTGATTGGAAAGCTGATAATGTCCGGGATATAGCTTGACCGTGTCGTTGTCGAGACCCTCATTGCCGGCTATACAAACCATCAAGATATCGGCGTCCTCTGCCGCGTGCACGGCATCCGAAAGAGATCGGATCGACTCTGCCGGTACCTGATTCGAATCGAGAAACGTTTCCCAACTCGCATTGATTATTGTTGCCCCGGCGCTGACAGCGTAGACGATCGCTCGCGCGGCATCGGCCACCGTTCCTTCCACATCCGTGGGATCGGGGCCGGTCTTCCTGAAGAACTTCACAGGCAGAATCCGCGCTCTGCTGATCCCGCTTATACCCACCCCGTTACTCATCACAGCCGAAATTATTCCGGCCATCTGAGTTCCGTGTCCGAGCACATCGCTGACGTCGCCGTTCTGCCCGGCTACGTTATAGCCGTTCACATCGTCTACATAGCCGTTGCCGTCGTCATCGCGGCCGTTGCCGGCAACTTCCCCAGGATTTTTGAAGATATTTTCGGCGAGATCAGGATGGGTGATGTCTACGCCGGTGTCGGTAACTGCCACAATAATGTCGCGGATTCCAGTAGTAATGTCCCACGCGTCCAGCGCCTTGATGTCCGCGTCAAGAGTTGCGCCGTAACCGTCGACCGCCAGACCAAGGTTCCTGAGTCCCCATTGAAACCTGAATCGCGGATCGCTCGGAATATCGGTCCCGGGCTTAACCAGATAATTGGGCTCGGCGTATTCCACCGACTCGTTGCGATTCAGCTCGGCGATAACTGCGTCGATATCGGCGGAAGGATCGATCTTCATCACATAAACGCGATCCAGTCCACGTCGAGAAATGATCTCGGCGATCTGAGCTTTAAGAGCGGGTCCAGCCTGGCGAATTAACGGCTCCGACGAATGCGCCCCGACCGACACGGCAACGCCTTCAGCGGTTCGATTAACGGTGATTAGCCTGCCTTCTTCGGTTAGGGCCCCCGATGCCATCTTGAGCTTGACGATGACCTCGGCGGATCGCGTCGGAGCCTTTCTCACTGATGCGGCCGCCAATCGGGCGCCGCTGAATGTGCTTATGCCGGAGCCCCCGACAAGAGTGAAGATGAGAACGGTAATGGCGATCTTTCGCATTCTGGTTTCTACGGGGCAAACAGTATCCGTCTGGGGAGGCCAGCGACGTGAGTCAGCTTATACAATACCGGCGCGAATGTTTTCAAGACAGCACGATTGTATGATTACGCGCTGATATAATGAGCCGCCATGGACGCAGCGGGGTTCATAACGGCGGGCGGGCTCAGCTCGAGGATGGGCCGCGATAAAGGCCTCATCGAGCTGGATGGCCGCTCGCTGATCGAGCATGTGATCGGCGCTTTCTCCGGTATTGTCACCGACCTTTCGATAATTGCTAACAGCAGCGAATACGATCGTTTCGGACTGCCTGTCTTCGGCGATATGAATCGCGCCGTCGGTCCGCTTGAAGCTATCCGAACCGCGCTCGCGAATTCGGCGACTCGTTGCGTATTGTTGTGCGCGTGCGACACTCCTTTCGTCACGCGTGAGCTCTTCGAGTTTTTGCTAAGACAGATCGGCGAATACAACGTGGTGGTTCCGCGGGACCAGCAGGGGATGCTCGAGCCGCTATGCGCAGTCTATTCGCGCGAGGTATTTGGACCGGTCTCCGAGTTGATCGCCAGCGGCAGGCGCAAAGTGAGCGATCTGTTCGAGCGCGTGCCGACTCGCACTATTTCGTTCGAGGAATTCAGTCATCTTTCAGGCGCGGCGAATTTCTTTAAGAATATCAACACTCCTGACGACCTTGAATCCGCGGCCGGAATATTGGCTCATCTTCGAAGTTTCCGATCTGAGCAATCGCCGACAGAGTAGCCGCCTCGGTTCAACGCCGCTGTGCCGACTGTGTTGGTTCTTTGTTTACCTTCAACCTTTTGTGTTTTAATGCCCGGCGCATGAGCACTGAGCCCGGCACACTGGTAGAGCTTTTCAAAGACGCAATCAACTCACGACTCGACGCTGAGGTCTTCAGGTACAAAAAAGACAAGGCCTGGACCGGATTGCTCGGAGCGACGCTGTTGAATCGCGTACGCAGCCTGACGCTCGCCCTTCATCGGAGGGGCATCGCAAAAGGCGATCGAGTAGCGATACTGGCTGAAAGCGGACCGCTGTGGAGCATAACCGACTATGCGATTCTATCGGCCGGCGCGATAAATGTGCCGATCTATCCGACGCAGTCCGTCACCCAGGTCGAGTACATCCTGCGCGAGTCCGAACCCAGAATGTTATTCATCTCGACGTCGCGACAAGCAAAGCGAATAGTTGAAGTACTGAAGCGATTGCCCGATCTCCCTGTTGTTTCATTCCAGCCTATTGCCGATCTGGAGCGTTCCATCACACTCGAGGCACTGGAAGCCGAAGGCGAGGCTCTCGCAGCCGGGCGCCCCGACCTTTATGAAGCGTTATCATGCGGCGTGAAGCCCGAAGACATAGCTTCGATTATTTACACGTCCGGAACAACTGGCGAGCCGAAGGGGGTGATCCTCTCTCACTCCAACATCGTGTTCAACGCGCTTGCTGCCGGCAGGCATTTGAGTATTGAACCTTCCAACATAATGCTTTCGTTTTTGCCGCTCTCGCATATCTTCGAACGCATGGTTTTGTATCTTTGCCTGCACTACGGCGTTCAGATCTGCTATTCGGGCGGGATAGAAACAGTCGCAAGCGACTTGCGCGAGGTACGTCCGACACTGATGTCCACCGTACCCAGGCTTCTCGAAAAGATGTTTGCGCGCATGCAGAGAACTGCCGAGGAAGGCGGCCCAAGAAAGCAGAGGATATTCAACTGGTCGCTTTCAGTGGCCAGACGGGTTGCGGAAAGAAGATCGAGCGGGCGGCATATTCCATTGTCGCTTAATATTCAGCGCTCGATAGCGGACCGGCTTGTTTATTCCAAGCTGCGACAGGCCGTCGGCGGACGAATGATGAGGCTCGTGTCGGGCGGTTCGGCTCTTCAGGCGGACCTCGCGCTTGTATTCAACGGCGCCGGCATACCGGTTCTGCAGGGCTATGGCCTGACCGAAACCTCTCCGGTCATCGCCGTAAGCACGCTCGAGCACAATAGAATAGGAACCGTTGGACATCCTCTGCCCGGCGTCGAAGTGAAGATCGCCGCCGACGGAGAGATACTCACGCGAGGCCCTCACGTATTCCAGGGCTACTTCAAGAAGGATCGCGAAACCGACGAGGTCTTTTCGAACGACGGCTCCGGCAATGGCAGATGGTTTATGACCGGAGACATCGGGCTCATAGATAACGAGGGCTTTATTCGAATCACGGATCGAAAAAAAGATTTGATCAAAACCTCCGCCGGTAAGTACGTCGCGCCCCAATTAATCGAAGGCGCGCTCAGTCAGTCCGAGTTTATCGAGCAATCGATCGTGATAGGAAACAACCGGAAGTATGTATCCGCCCTGATCGTTCCGGACTTCGAAAGGCTGAATGAGTGGGCGCGACAGAGCGGAATTAAGGCCGCCGAAAAACGCGAGCTTATAGAGCAGCCAAAGATCGTCGAGATGATGAAAGGCGAGGTCAATCGTCTCACTCAGGAACTGGCCGATTACGAAAAAGTAAAGCGAGTAGCGCTGCTCCCTGAGGAGTTCACGATAGACGGAGGGGAACTTACACCGACTCTGAAGGTGCGGCGTAAGATCGTAGAGCAGAAGTATCGGAATCTTATTGATTCACTCTACCCGGCCGGCTCGGAGTGATGCTTTGGAGCAGTTCGGCCGGGTAGAGTCGCACAGTCAGGAAATCGATAAAAGCGCGTTTTCATCTGCCGTTTTCCGGCAAAGCCTATCACCTGTATTCATCGCCGTAGTTTCGACCGCCTGAAGATCGAATCAAGCGAGAGTACTCCTGACCCTTGTGAAGCGATATAGAGAAAAATAAAGCAATAGAGAACAGCCAGCTCTCCGTGATTTTGAACCGGGTTCCAGCCATCCGGCGAGTGGGCCTTGAAATAAGCCACGGCCATTTCGCCGCTCGCGATAAACGCGGCTATGCTGGCGCAAAGGCCGACGGCAATCAATATCCCGCCGACTAGCTCGATAACGCCTCCTATTCCCAACAGAGATGTCAAAGGCTTGCTATTGGCGCCGAATACCTTTTGACTGCCGTGCCAGGCGAACATTGCCCCGCTTATTATTCGCAAGAGCGCATAGAAAAACGCCGAGTACCTTCCGAGAAAACGTTGCATTGAGGGCTCCTCTCTTTTTTTGACGGATCAGTCTAATACACGCGGCGGGCTTTTGGCATGCGAGAGCGAGGGTATGGCAGAAATTCTCTGACGCTTTTCTTGCGGCCGCTGCGAAGGCGTGAAAGTTCCAACGGCTCGTGAGGCGAGAACTAAAAACAACGATATCGATCAGTTGATTTATCGTGCCGCTACACGGCGCCGACCTCAGCCATTTCCTGCGGGCCAACCGAAAAATACGCGGCGTCGGGATGATGAAACACAAGGGCCGAGACGCTCGCCTCCGGCTCCATCATGAAGCCTTCGGTTAACTGAACTCCAATCTCTTCAGGCTGGAGCAATCGGAATAAGCCGGCCTGAGACTCGAGGTCGGGGCAAGCCGGATAACCGAATGAATAGCGCTTTCCACGGTAGCGCGCCTGGAATAACGACTGCCGCGAAAGATTCGATGTATCAGGAAATCCCCATGTCGAACGGAGACGCGCGTGAAGCCACTCCGCCGCCGCCTCGGCCGTCTCCAGCGCCAGAGCCTGAAGCGCATATGAGCGCAGGTACTCGCCCTTTTGTTTAGCTTCTTCGGCGCGCTCGCGTATTCCCTCGCCGGCCGTGGTGACGAACAACGCGACGTGATCCCGACAGAGGATTCGCCCGTTCAAGTCGCGCTCCGGTGGAAGCACGAGATCGCTTAATGCCACGCCGTCTTCTTTGCGCTGACGTGGGAATACAAAAGTTTCAGCCGGTGAGCCGCTCGGCGATAATTCACGAGTATTATCAATCGTGTTCGGCGGACCGAAGCTCGCGGTAGATTCATTCGCTGAATACAGGCGCGAATTCTCGGTGAAAAAATGAATCTTGTTGCCTTCCGGCTCCGCTTCGAAAAACTGCCAGGCGACTTTCACGCGCATCGCCCCGGACCGGCACTCATCCTTCACTCTTTCGATCTTCTCTTCAAGCTCGAGAGCTTTGGCGTCGCCTGAAGCAATTAGATCGGCGAAGCGGCCCTTGAGTCCGAGATGGCGGCCATACAGCATCTGCGGGTTGATGTAGCTCCATACCTCGTCGAGGTCCTCGATTTCGAGGACGTGGCGTTCGAGATCCGGTACGGGAGGAATCACCACATCAAGCGAAATCTTGGAGCTGCGCTGCTCGCTTTCTACGATGGGCTCGGACGGGGCCGTAGCTGTTCCGCCGACATTTTTATTGACCAGCTCGGCTTCGAGCCTGGCGCGTGCCTCAGGATCCATCAACCGATTCAGGATATCGAGACCGTTCATCGCGTCATTGGCATAGATGACCGTTCCATCGTATGCCGGAGCGATCTTCGTGCGCGTGAAGCGATCGGACAATGCCGCACCGCCGACAAGGAGCGGCAGCGCGATTCCGGCGTCTTTCAAATCCTCCGCCGTAAGAACCATCTGCTGCGCTGATTTCACCAGCAGGCCCGAAAGCCCGATTGCATCAGGCCGATGTTCTCTAGCGGCTTGAATGAGCGTTTCGGGCAGGACCTTGATTCCGAGATTGATCACACGATATCCGTTGTTCGAAAGAATAATGTCTACGAGGTTCTTGCCGATATCGTGGACATCGCCTTTCACGGTCGCGAGTATCACGCGTCCGCGCATGCTCGACTCGGTCTTCTCCATGAATTGCTCGAGGTGAGAGACGGCGGCTTTCATTGCCTCCGCGGACTGCAGCACCTCGGCGACTATCAACTCGTTGTTGTTGAACAAACGTCCGACCTCGTTCATTCCGCTCATCAAAGGACCGTTGATTATCTCGAGCGGAGACGCTTCATTAAGCTTGAGATCGAGATCGGGAACCAGGCCGTCCTTTGTTCCCTCGACTATATAGTTGGCCAGTCTTTCATCGAGCGGAAGGTCGCTCGCGCGCTTGCTGGTTCGGGAAGATGCGCTGCGGAAGTGCGCGGCGAATCGCGCGATGGGATCGTCGCCCCGGTTCCACAATAGGTCTTCCGCCAGACGGCGCTCTTCTTCGGGGATCGAAGCGTAGCGCTCGAGCTTTTCCGAGTTGACAATGGCAAGATCAAGCCCCGCCTTCGTGCAGTGATACAAGAATACCGAGTTCAGCACTTCACGGCCCGCGTCAGGCAGGCCGAAGGAGACGTTGCTGATGCCGAGCACGGTTTTCGCGAGCGGCAGCGCTTGCTTGATCAGGCGAACGCCTTCGATTGTCTCGACGGCGCTTCCGACGTAGTTCCGGTCTCCGGTCGCGCACGGAAATACCAGGGGATCGAAAATGATGTCTTCGGGTCTTATCCCGAATTCCTCGGTCAGAAGCTTGTATGACCTTTCGGCGATCTGAACCTTTCGTTCGCGCGTGATGGCCTGAGCCTGCTCTTTGTCTTCGTCGATACAGCCCACGATAACCGCGGCGCCGTACTGTCGGGCGAGCGGCGTCACGCGTTCGAATTTCTCGAGACCGTCTTCGAGATTGATCGAGTTGATAATGGATTTTCCCTGGCAGTAGGTCAGCGCCCGCTCGATGGCGACCGGATCGGTGGTATCGATCATTATCGGCGTTTTGACGACGCGAATCAGCTTCTCGTAAAACATATCGGCGTCGTACAGTTCATCGCGGTCGGCGTTTTGTAGATTGATGTCGCAGATTTGCGCGCCGCCTTTGACCTGTTGCCGGGCGATTTCGGCCGCTTCCTCGAATTTCTCCTCGCTTATGAGCCGCTTGAATTTGCGCGAGCCTACGATGTTGGTGCGTTCGCCGACGATCAGCGGCCGCTGATCCTCGCTTGCTTCGACAAAGTCGATGCCCGAGAACAGAGTCCGGTGGTGCTTTTGAGATGAGCGAGGTCGCTTGCCTTCTACGACCTCGGCGAGAGCCCGTATGTGCGCCGGGGTGGTTCCGCAGCATCCGCCTACCAGGTTAAGCCAGCCGTGTTGAACAAACCGCTCGACTGTTCCCGCGAAGCTCTCGGGGGTCTCCAAATATATACCGTCTTCATTCGGCAAGCCCGCATTCGGAACACAGGAGACGCGCGTTTCGACCAGCGCCGCTATGCTGCGGATGTGATCCGTCATGAACTCGGGACCGGTCGCGCAGTTGAGGCCGATTGAGAACAGGTTCGCCTGCATCAGAGAAGCGGCCAGCGCTTCGGCGGTCTGCCCTGCCAGCATAGTGCCCATTGCTTCAATCGTTCCTGAGACGCCGACCGGAACCGCAAACCCGATTTCATCAAACAAGCGCCGGATGCCTATCAGACCCGCTTTGATATTGCGCGTGTCCTGGGCTGTTTCGAGAAGCAGCAGATCGGCGCCGCCGGCGACCAGCCCCGACGCCTGATCGTGAAACGCATCGACAAGCTGATCGAAGGTCACTCCGCCGGTCACCGAAATCGCCTTCGTTGTCGGGCCCATCGAACCGGCGACGAATCGAGGTTTCCTCGAGGTTGTGAACTCCGCCGCGGCCTGACGAGCGAGCCGCGCGGAGGTCTCATTCAAAAGGTGAACCTCGTCCTGAAGACCATATTCGGCAAGCACGATTGACGTTCCACCGAATGTGTTCGTCTCGACTATGTCAGCGCCGGCCTCAAGGTAGCCGCGATGAATATCGAGCACGACGTCAGGCCGGGTAACGACAAGATTCTCGTTGCAGCCTTCGAGATATGCTCCGCCGAAATCGTCGGCATCCAGGTGATGAGCCTGGATGGCGGTTCCGGTCGCGCCGTCGAGCACGAGAATGCGCTCTGAAGCGGCCTCTTCCAGCAGTCGGGTTCTTTCGCGTTGATCGGTCATATTAGAGAGTAGCTCTCTCTTGCGAGATGAGCGCGGCCCATCGATCCCATATTACGGCGGCGGTTTTCTGAAACGCTTTCAGGCACTGATCCGTTTCTTCGAGAATGCGCCGCCCGCTGAGTTCTTCTTCCTTTAACTCCGAGGCTCCCGACTCGATCATACTGACGATGATTTCGTGGGTGACTTCGGGATGAAAAAGCAGTCCATATGCGTTTTCACTGTACCTGTAAGCCTGACACTTTGTGAGTTGTGAAAATGCGAGCGGCTCCGCTCCGGCAGGCAGGTCGAAGATATCGCCGTGCCAGTGAAATGCGTTGATCGGCGATGCGATTTCACCGAACACCGAATCAGTTCGCGCCGCCGCCGTGAATGAAACGGGAATCCAGCCGATCTCTTTTCTCGCCGCCTTGTAAACGTCTGCTCCAAGCGCCGAAGCAAGCAGTTGGCTTCCGAGACATATCCCCAGAATCGGTAGATCATTCTTCAAGGCCTGCTCTATCAGGCGAATCTCATCCGTGAGAAATGGAAACCGCTGCTGCTCATAAACTCCCATCGTCCCGCCAAGAACTATCAGAGCTTTCGCATCGCCTGGCTCGCTCGGCGTCCGTTCGCCGCCGAACGGACGAATGTAAGCCGAGGATATGCCGCGAGGATGAATCGAATCTTCGATTGTCCCCAGCGTTTCGAACGGCTCGTGTTGAAGGACGATTACATCGGGCATGCGTCGCCGCTCCTCACAAGATCGAAAATACATCCAGCGCGTATTGAACTCTTCCAAACGGCGCCGATACCTGGACCCCTTGCACGAGATCGCGAATCTCGAGCAGTGTCTCGCGAGCGATTGCGAGGCCTTCTTCGCGGGCCGCGTCCTTATCGGTTACTCGCTGCATTCGCTCCAGCACGGATTCGGGAACAACGACTCCCGGCACCTCGTTCGCCAGGAATTCCGCGTTGCGATAAGAGACCAGAGGCCAGATTCCGGCTATGACTGGAATTCTGAAGCGCTCGATTCGCTTCAGGAATCGCCTCAACTGCTCGGTATCGAACGTCGGCTGTGTGATCGCATATTCCGCGCCCGCTTCCACCTTCCATTCGAATCGCCTGAGTTCGTATTCCAGGTCCACGGCGCATGGATTGACGCCAACGCCTATATAGAACGATGTGGGCTTGCCGATTGGATTTCCTCCGATATCAAGACCGTGATTCAGCCGGTTGACCATATTCGTCAGACCGATCGAATCGATGTCGAAGACCGCGGTAGCATCCGGATACGGCCCCATCTTCGGAGGATCGCCGGTTATGATCAGGAGATTTTTGAGGCCGAGGCCGGCCGCGCCCAGCAGGTCGCTCGTCATCCCGAGCAGGTTTCGATCGCGGCAGCAGTAATGGGTCACGCATTCGATTCCGACCTTCTGCTCTATCAATGTGGAGACTGCGAGTACGCCCATTCGCGATTGGGCCCGCGGCCCGTCCGGAACGTTGACCGCGTCGACTCCGGCCTCCTTCAGAAGCTTGACCTGTTCAAGCATTTTTGTCGGATCGCAGCCTTTGGGGGGCACGATTTCTACCGACGTTACGAACTGATTGGCGCAGATTTTCCGAGCGAATTCGGATTTCTTCTCGCGTGGAGTAACTTTGACGTCAAGCGTCTTTTCGTCGGGCACGAAGACCGGAACCGTGGATCGGCCCGGAGACAGTGCGGCCACCGCGCTGGCGATCTGCTTGATAGTTTCCGGGGTCGTTCCGCAGCAGCCTCCGACGAACTTTGCTCCGGCCTGGATCAGCCGCTTCGCGTACTTTGCCATGTATTCGGGCGACGCCATGTAAAAAAGGCGTCCGTCGACCTGACGAGGCAGTCCTCCATTCGGCTGGGCGGAGAGCTTGCGCTTTGTAACCCCGTGCATCTTTTCGATGGCCTCCAGCATTGTGTGGGGCCCAACCGAACAGTTCAAACCGATCACATCCGCGCCTGCTTCATCTAATTCAGTGGTGAAAGCCTCAGGAGAGGTTCCGTATGTCGTGCTGCCGTCGGTTTGAATCGTCATCTGCGCGAGTATCGGCAGATCACAGATGGATTGAATGGCAATGATAGCTTGTTTGATCTCGGTTATATCGGAGAACGTCTCGAGCACGAATAAATCGACGCCTCCTTCGAGCAGCCCTTCAGCCTGTTCGCGAAACAGAGCCTGCGCCTCCTCCGCCGAAGTCGGCCCATAAGGCTCGATGCGAACTCCGAGCGGGCCCATCGCGCCGCCTACCCACGCGCGATCACCCGCGGCTTCGCGCGCAATCCGGGCGCCCGTGTTATTGATCTCGAATAGCTTGTCGTCAAGCCCGTACCCCGAGAGCTTCAGGCGGTTTGCGCCATAGGTGTTTGTCTCGATTATGTCGGCGCCGGCTTTTACGTAGTCGCGTTGCACGCTGAACACGATGTCTCCGCCGGTGAGATTGAGCTCATCATAGCAGCGATTGATATAAACGCCTCGCGAATAGAGCATCGTGCCCATCGCTCCGTCGAAGACGTAGACGCGGTCGTCGGTGACAGCTTCCTTAAAATCTCTCATTGCGTTTAGTCTTGCCCGCTTCCTCAAAAGAAAAAGCCCCGCGCTAAACTGCGCGAGGCTGAACCTGGGCTGTTTAGCAGTTTTTAACGTGGAGCAATTTACCTTAAATCGCCACTTCTAATTATCAACTCGGAACGCTCCAGATGAGCGAAGGCGAAGAATACAACGCAACATCGGTGTGAGTCAACATAGCCCAAACTCGAAACTCTCGCCGGCTTCTCTCAAGCTCTCACACACACAAACCCAGAAGTGAGCGATTTTCCGCCTCCGCAAACTGGAATTCGCCTTCACAGCCAATGAAATCATACGAATCTTGGCCATATTCGCTTCCTCAAAATGGCACGATGGTTGCTAAAACTCACTCAGTATTATGTGGGTATTTCTCCGGCTGGAGGAATCTCAACTCTGATCGGGTTTTTGAGTTTCTAACAGGAGCTGATGATGAGAAATAAAACGGGTCTGTTGATCGCCGGCGCATTCGTCCTTGTAGTGCTCGTGCTCGGCTTGTCTGTAGCGGGCTCTTACAATGGCCTGGTTAGGCTGGATCAGGCGACCGAAGCGCAGTGGGCGCAGGTTGAAAACACCTACCAGCGCCGAGCCGATCTCGTGCCCAATCTGGTAGAGACAGTCAAGGGAGCGAGCAATTTCGAAAAGGAGACGCTGACCGCCGTAACAGAAGCTCGGGCTAAAGTCGGACAGGTTACATCGGGCGCCGTTCAGAACGTCGTCAATGATCCCGCCGCGTTCGAGCGATTTCAGCAGGCGCAAGACCAACTCTCGTCGGCTCTGTCCCGACTGATGGTTGTTGTCGAACGTTACCCCGATCTCAAAGCGACGCAAAATTTTCGCGATCTTCAGTCACAACTCGAAGGAACCGAGAATCGCATCGCGGTGGAGCGAATGAGGTTCAATGAAGCGGCGCAGGCGTTCAACACCAAGCGGAACAGTTTTCCGACTGTGTTAGTAGCGGGCTTATTTGGAGAACGTTTTCAATCGAAGGCTTATTTCAAATCTCAGCCGGGCGCCGAGAAGGCTCCCGCAGTGAAGTTCTAATGCGCGCTGGATTCGCGCTTTTGATTCTCCTCCTTGCGACTGCGTTCGCGGGCGCGGCAGAAACACCGATTCCGGCCGCGCCCGCGCGATGGGTCACCGATGACGCCGGCTTCATGTCGGTGGACGCCGCGCGATCGCTCGACAGAAAACTAGAGGCCTTCGCGCTTGCAACTGGGCGCCAATTCATCGTCTATATCGGCAAGACTACCGGGGGGCCGCCTATTGAAGATTGGGCGGTGCGCGCATTTGAAGCGTGGAAGGTGGGACGCAAAGGCCTCGATGATGGAATAGCCCTGTTCATAATGGCGGACGACCATCAGGTCCGCATCGAGGTCGGCTATGGACTTGAACCGCAGGTGACCGATCTCGCGGCTTCACGCATCATTCGCGAAATCATAGTACCGCGAATTCAGGCAGGCGATCATGATGGCGCCGTAACCGCGGGCGCGGCCGCGATTGCCCACTTGCTCAGTCCTGAAGGGATCGGACAATCGGATGGTACGTCTCGACAGCCGCGAGGTCCGGGAACTCAGGGAAGATCATTTTCAATCTGGCAACTGATTGTGTTTGGCATCATCGGGGTGCTGTTCTTGATCCTGCTGGTGACTCATCCATCCCTGGCAATATTCCTACTGATGAATGTTCTTTCGAGTGGACGGCGGCGCGGCTCTGACAATTCCGGCGGCTGGGGAGGCGGCGGTTTTGGCGGCGGCGGCGGACGATCCGGAGGCGGAGGCGCAAGCGGTTCGTGGTGATGCCGCATCGCTACTGGAGACTGATTCACGTATGACTCAGATAATGACTCGCGGCAAACTGATGCGCACTATCGATCGCCCTCTGATCGAAGAGACCATTCGAAGGGTCGAGCGGCGAACATCCGGCGAAATCAGAGTCTCGGTGTCGTCGCTGTTCTGGGGCAGCGTAGAAAAGGCCGCGGAGAAGGCGTTCGTCAGACTAGGTATGACCGGAACGAAGCAGCGCAATGGAGTGCTATTCTTCGTGGTTCCTGCGCGCCGCAGACTTGTCGTATTGGGGGATCAGGGAGTTCACGAAAAAGTAGGCCGCGAGTTCTGGTCTTCGTTGATTGAAAGGGTCACCGAGCGATTCAGATCCGGAGACTTTACCGGTGGGCTTGTTGCAGGAATCGAAGAGGTCGGCGACCAACTTGCTTTGTACTTTCCATATGAACCTTCCGATGTGAATGAACTACCCGAAGAAGTAGAAGTCAAATAGCGGAAGCCTCTCCCCTCTCGGTCCGTTCCGGGTTCGGCGTTCGCAACTGACGGCGGCGGCGAGCAGCGGGCTGAACAGCTCTAACACTATTCATAGCCGAATTGAAGGCGCAATCACTATTAGCGCCTTGCCGCGATCGCTGGAAATCGACATCCTTACATCTCTCGTCGGCTGGCATAAGCCAGGCGCGTCGCCGCGAATCTGTTTGCCTCTTCAGAAATAGCTATACACGCAAGCGCGGAAGGCTGAAAAAGGGGAAATGAATCCAATACATGGGACAAGAATCGCAAAGAGGCTTGGTGCGAGGGATGGGGCGATGGAGCCTTGTAGGCCTGACCATCAACATCTTCGTCGGAGCAGGGATCTTTGGTCTGCCGTCAAAGATCTACGGGCTGGCTGGAGCCTGGAGTGTGGCGGCGTATCTGGTCTGTGCTCTACTGACCATACTTATCATACTTTGTTTTGCCGAAGCGGCGAGCAGGTTCGCCGAAACGGGCGGACCATATCTGTATGCGCGAGTGGCTTTTGGTCCCCTGGTCGGCTTTGAGGTTGGATGGCTGCTGTGGCTGGCGCGGGTAACCGGATCCGCGGCGCTTTGTAACTTGCTGCTGGGCTACTTCACTTTCTTCTGGCCTGCGGCGGCGTCCGGCTGGACGCGCGCAATGGTTATCACGCTGGTTTTCATCGCGTTGACCGCGATCAATCTCATCGGCGTGCGCGAAGCCGCCGTAGTCAACAATCTTTTCACGATTTTCAAGCTTGCGCCTCTGCTGTTGTTCGTTGGGGCGGGGTTGTTCTTCATAAACCTACGGGCATTCACTGCTCAGGCGGGGCCCAGCTATGGCGATTTCTCAAAAGCGGTGCTGTTGCTGATCTTTGCCTTCAGCGGATTCGAGATGGCGGTGATACCTGCGGGAGAGATTCGCGATCCGCGACGTAACATGGCCTTTGCACTGCTGGTTTCCGCGGCCGTAGTTGTGCTGCTCTACGTGATGATTCAGGTGGTTTGCATAGGAACCTTGCCGGGACTGGCGAATTCCGAGCGTCCGCTCGTGGATGCCGCCAACGGCTTCCTCGGCGCTGCCGGGGCATCTATCATTTCGGTCGGCGCGTTGATTTCAGTCAGTGGAACGCTCAATTCGACGATGCTGGCTGGACCGCGTATTTTGTTTGCGATGGCGGAACAACGGCAGCTTCCGCCGTTTCTGGCAGCAACGCATCGGCGCTTCCGCACGCCTCATATCGCGATACTTGTCTCGGCAGCGGTCATGCTGGGAATAACATTGCAGGGCACCTTTATGTCGGCGCTTACAATCAGCACGGTGATTCGCCTGCTCGCTTACATGGCTACATGCATTGCGCTTCCGGTGTTGCGCTACAAGGATAGCGTGCCCTCGCCGCGATTTACCGCACCGGCCGGCATAGCGGTCGCCGTTGTAGCAACAGCGTTGTCCGTGTGGCTCCTCGCGGGTATACCCTGGAGTGACGCCCGCTCAGCAGGCTTCGCGGCCCTGCTTGGACTTCTTGTCTTTTTCATTGCGCGAAGATCTGAGAGTGTCGATCCGAGTCGAGCCTTGTCGTCGGCTAATCCGGACCCGGCGGAAGAATAGTTCCTTCCGATCAGCAATGGCTTTTTACCGGGCTCGTTGAAAACGAACGCGAGCGAAGAGAATCCTCCTTCTTGCATAATATCGCTTCGCGGGTAGAATTCTGTTGCCAATCGAGTTCTTTTCTATAGTAGAGCCTTTTGGAATTCCGCCGAGGCTTACACCTTTCCCCGCAAAGGAGATCGATGACCGTTTGCATTGCCGGTATGCATCGTTCCGGCACCTCGATGATAGCCAGGCTACTAAATTTGTGCGGCGTTTATCTCGGTCCTGACGCCGAGATGTCCGCTTCCGCGTTCGATAATGAAGCGGGCTTTTGGGAGAACCGCAAGTTCGTCAGACTGAATGAAGATGCTTTGGCGGAATTGGGCGGTGGATGGGACTTGCCTCCACCTATGGCCGAAGGATGGGAATTGGGCGACGAAATGATTGAGCTTCGCAACGAGGCTGCCAAGCTTATCGCGCGGTTTGATACCAATCAGATATGGGGTTGGAAGGACCCGCGCAATTCAATAATGCTTCCTTTTTGGAGGCGCTTGATCCCCGAACTCAAAACAGTCGTCTGTCTTAGAAATCCCATCGAAGTGGCGCGATCCCTTCATAAGCGCGGCTTTTCTTCGCCCGCCTTCGGCCTGCATTTATGGTTGATATATTCTCAAAGGCTTTTCTCGAGCACACTTCCTTCCGAGCGCGTGGTCACGCATTACAACTCATATTTTCATAATCCACAGGCAGAGTTGCGCCGCGTTCTGAAGCTCCTGAAGATATCCACCTCCGAGCAGACAATAGATCAAGCCTGCTCCAGTGTCTCCACGGAGCTCAGACACAATTGGGTGATGACGCCAGAGCTGATGGAGAGCAAGGTTCCCGCGGACGTGCTTAACCTCTATCTAAAAATGTGCGATGAGGCCGGCGCAGTGTATCGAGCCTCCGCCGCACAGGTTCATTAGTCCTCCACTCATAACGGTAAAAATCCAACGGTGTCTCTCCTGAGAGAAATCAAAGGCGCGGTGAGCGCTCGATTCGAACCCTCAAGCGGGGAATCGGCGGCTGAGAGCGAGAATAAGCCCGATGTCGGATTCGTCGCATGCATAGAGGGCGGTGTACTCGAAGCCCAGGCTCTTCTTTTGTTCGAGAGCATCAGGCGCTATACGGGACCTTTCAAGAACTGCTCAATCTACGCCCTCTCGCCGCGCGCAGGACATGGAATTTCGAGGCACGCAGGAAAGAAATTGGACAAGTTAGCGGTTGAGTATTCCGACATTATCCTCAACACGGAGTGTCCCGAATACGGATCCGCTAATAGAGTGGCGGCCGCCGCTCACATCGAAGCCACGCGACGGCACGACATACTTGTGATACTGGACAGCGACACGATCTTTCTTCGCGAGCCGCGTGAATTCGTTCTTTCTCCCGGCGTCGATGCGGCAGTCCGTCCCGTAGATGTCAAAGGAATCTCTACCTCGGGTCGAATGGATTTGTTCGACACCTACTGGCGGGATCTCTGCCGTTGTTGCGGCGCTGATTATGAGGGAATTCCCTGGGGCAAATCTTTCATTGACTGTGAGTCAATTAAGGCCAATTACAACGGCGGCCTTGTGGTTGTTCGGAGCGAGCTGGGGATTCTGCATCGCTGGGCGGATTTCTTTTTTAAGTCCGTTCGAGAAGGTCTGCGGCCGTATGCTGATGGCCCGGCATTTCAAGCCGGTGCAGGCTGGGTGAGCTCAGAGGTGGGAAAGTTCTGGGGATCGAACCAGGCAGCCCTTTCTGTCGCGATTTGGAGCACGAGTACGCGCGTACAAGAGCTGCCTATGACTTACAACTATCCGCTGCATCTGCACAGTCGAATCGATCCGGCGCTGGCGGCGGACGTTTTCCCGAGCCTTGTACATGTGCATTATCACTGGCTTTTTGGGAAGGATTCGCTTTCCGCTAATCCCCTCTTCCTTCGGGACGGGCCATTGTCAGAGGAACAACGGGCCTGGCTTTGTTCGGCGACCCCTCTTTCCTGAATTCCTGATATGCGACGCTCGGCGATTCGCGCTCTTGCTTTCAACCTCCTGGCGCCTCCGCTGCATCTAATCGGCCGAACAAGGTGTGGAGGCAAGCGTATTATTGAACTGTCCGGCTATTTGCTCCCCGCTGAGGTAGTTGGGAGTATTGAGCGATAATACGGGCCGTACGAGGAGGAAACGGTGACGACACGGCGAAAACGCATCGATGAATCCGATCTTCGTTGGAGCGCTGCTCAGAGGTCGATGACCGAGTTGGGAGCAAAAGGCTCCACTCCGATAAGGCTGTCCGCGGCGCCGGCAGCGGTAGGCGCCCCAAGATGGCTTCGACGGGCGGGACTCGTGGCGCTGGGAACGGTGGGTTCGCTCACATTTCTTCTGGGAGTTGCCAGCATTCCTCTTTCGGGGCTCTTGATCAGGCCGCGGCTGAAGAGAATGGCTCAACTGAAGAGCCGGCACCTTCGCGAGCTTATACATAAACTCGGGATCGAGCTTGAAGATGTAGTGATTGCCTCCTTTGATGGAACCCGCTTGTGCGGCTGGTGGATGAAGGCGGCTGAGACCGCGCCTACGATAGTCGTGCTGCACGGAGTCAAAAAGAACAGGACTGATGTGCTTCGCGCCGCGCTTGGTCTAAGGCAGGCGGGATTCAGCGTGCTCGTGCTTGATGGGCGTGCTCACGGCAGCAGCGAGGGGCGCTATGTAACATACGGGTTTTATGAAACTCGCGATGTCGAATCATCGCTGGAGTGGCTGATTCGGGAAAAAGGAGCGCGGCGAGAGGCAATCGGTTTGGCGGGCGAATCGATGGGAGCCGCAATCGCGCTTCAAGTAGCCGCTCGCAACCCCTGGATTAGCGCTGTATGGGCGGACAGTCCGTTTGCCTCGCTTGAAAGAGTTACGTCGGAATTCCTTCGCCGGGTCACGCATATGCCCGGTCCGGTGCTCAGCCCTGTTCTCTGGTCTGCTATACAGGTAGCGAATTATCGAGGCAAGTTCGACGTTCGGACGGTTAACCCCCTATCGCTCGCCGGCGAGATCAAGTGTCCCGTTCACCTCGTACACGGCACGGCGGATCGCCTGATCGCTACGGCTCATTCGGAAAATATCTTTAACGCGCTCGCTTGTCAGAAGGAATTGTGGATCGTCGAAGGAGCGAGCCATGCGCGAGCGATACGATACGATAAGCGTGAATATCTCAGGCGAATCACCCAATTCTTCCAGTCTAAGCTGAGCGATTCCCAGGAGCGAACTTTGTTGTAGGAAGGGCGCGAGCTTTGACGGCGCTAGCCGCGACGGTTATGATTTTGATTTCGCGCGGGCCCCTCATAATTCTCTTTCTTCTACCTATTTTGGACCCTCTGGAATTGAGGGTTATGACGGGGATTTTTCGGGAACCCCCTGAAAAAAGAGGGCGTATTAGATACGGTTGCTCAGGCACCCACAGACTTAGGGAGGACAACATTCAATAACAATGGCAATCACTAAAAAAAAGAAGACTATAATAATCTCCGCGGCCGTGGTCGGCCTCATTGCAATCATAATTCTATCCAGAGCCATGCAGACCAAGGAGGGTCAGCCGGTTCAGACCGCCGTCGTCGAAAAGCGGGCGCTCATTGAGTCAAAGGTGACTGCTTCGGGTGAAATCAGACCCGTCAATTTTTACAACCTCACGGCGGAAGTGCCGGGCCGCGTAGAACAGATCTACATCAGCGAGGGTGACACCGTTAAGAAAGGTCAGCCCTTGGTGCGCGTCGATGCAACGCAGTTTTCAATGCAGACTGCCGGACAGGAAGCAGCGGTCCGAGTGGCTCAAACGGACGTGGCGAACAACCGCGTAGCAGTCCAACAGGGCGAAAATAACGTTCATCAGGCGAATTCCAACCTTGCCGCCGCCCAGGCCGAACTCGAGCGAGATAAAGCAGACCTTCAGCTCAACGAGAATGAATACAATCGAAATCTCCAGTTAGTTGAAAACGGGGTTATTTCAAAGTCGATTTTTGATCAGGCAAAATCGCGCTTCGAACAGGCTCAAGCTGTCGTTCGCGCTCAGCAGGCGCGGCTAAGGCAGCTAGGGCAGCAGGTCAAAGACGCGGAGCTCGGTGTTGAAAGGGCCAAGTCGGCGCTCGATTCCGCCGATGCGCGCGTGAGTCAATCCAGATCGCAGTTAGATATTCAATCCGACCAGTTAAAGAAGACCACCAGATACTCACCCATAGACGGCGTCGTTTCCAGCCTTCCCGTCAAGGTCGGTGAGTTCGCTCTGGCAAACTTCTCGTCAACTCCGTTACTCACCGTGGCCGATATGTCTCAAATCAACGCCGAGATCAAGGTAGACGAAACCGACATAGCGGACGTGGCCATCGCACAAAAAGTGAAGGTCAAGGTTGACGCGCTGGGCGAAGTGGAGATCGAGGGCGAGGTCATTGAAAAGGGCGCCTCGGCGATAACGCGCTCGGGACAGACGATAAGCTCAACCTCTACCACGCAAGAAGCTCGAGATTTTCTGGTTAAGATAAAGCTGAACCCGACGCCGGAGGTCAGGGCGAAGTTGAAGCCGGGTATGTCATCAACGGCGATAATTACAACCGCACGGGTTGAGAATGCGCTCGCCGTGCCGCTACAGTCCATTGTTCCTCGGGAAGAGGCGAATCAGAACCAGAATCAGGAGGCAAAGCCGGATCAATCAGGTGCGACCGGGATCTCCAGGAAAAAAGAAGTAGAAGGCGTATTCGTCTACGATAAGAATAACCGCGCCAAGTTCGTAAAGGTGACGACCGGTATCAAGGGCGATCAGGAGATTGAAATTAAGAGCGGCATCAACGAAAAAGATGAGATAATAACCGGCCCGTACAAAACCCTGCGAGGCTTGAAAGAGGGAGATCTCGTAAAGCGGGAGCCCAAGACGGAAACTCAACAAAACGGAACGAATCAGTCAAAACCCAGTTAGAAGCCCAATTTAAAGGCGTGCTGGCAGTTCGGTATCATCGAACAGGATCCGAGTCCCCGGTTTTCCTGGCAAATAGAGAATCGAGGCTGAAGAAAGCGTAGATGGAAACGGGAGACGATATGATCGAAGAAGCAGTTTTGGAACGTGAGCTTCAGTTTGTCGGGACGGTTCCCGACGAGCGAATCGTAATACGCACGGACGATTTGTGGAAAACCTATATGATGGGCTCGGAGGAGGTCCATGCGCTTCGAGGCGTATCGTTCGATGTTCAGCACGGTGAATACGTCGCCATTATGGGACCGTCCGGTTCGGGCAAATCCACTCTGATGAACCTGATTGGATGTCTGGATACGCCGACATCGGGCCAGTACTGGCTCAATGGAAAGCTCGTATCGGAGATGGACGACGACGAACTGGCGAGGATTCGCAATAAAGAAATCGGCTTCGTTTTTCAGACCTTCAATTTACTGCCGCGCGCCAGCGCTTTGCACAATGTGGAGCTGCCGCTCATCTACAATGGAACGCCTCGTACCACCAGACTCGAGATGGCCAAAGTCTCGCTTCAGAAGGTTGGGCTTAGCGACAGAATTAACCATAAGCCCAACGAGCTCTCGGGCGGCCAGCGCCAGAGAGTTGCAATAGCGCGAGCGCTTGTGAATAACCCTTCGATCATTCTCGCCGATGAGCCGACAGGCAATCTCGACTCTCAAACCTCTCAAGAAATAATGGGACTGTTTGAGGTTCTGCATAAACAGGGCCACACGATCATACTTGTTACTCACGAGCATGATATTGCCGCACACGCGTATCGGGTACTGCACATACTGGACGGCCGAATCAACAGCGATGAGCGACTCCGGGCCTACTGAATATCCGCCCGTCGCCGGCAATAGGCGATTGCACTTCCCATTCTGGAGTGGAACTGTGCTCCCTCTTTTCTTAGCCCTAATGACAGGAATGACATCCGCGACTTAATACTGCGACATTGCCTCTCGCATTTCTTACCGCCCCGACGGCGGGCCTTGCCCGTGTTTGCCGCGCACTTCTATACTAATGAGTTGCGCTAAGCCGGAAATAGTTCACATTGGCCATGCACACTTTCTTCGAAGCCGCGAAAATAGCGATTTCTTCGATTCTTGCTCATAAGCTCAGATCCTTTCTGACCTTGCTTGGAGTAATTATTGGTGTGTTCGTAGTGATTTCGGTGGCGACGGTTATCGAGGGCGCGAACGTTTACATAAAAGAAAAAATAGCTACGCTGGGCTCCGGCGTGTTTCGCGTCCAGAAGGCAAGCCTTACGGGTTTTGGAGACTTTCAGAAGTTCCTTGATGCACTTCGTAAAAATCCCGATCTGACGATCGATGATCTATACGCGCTTCGAGCCGGCGTCACACTCGCGGATCAGCTCGGAGCACAGGATGGAACGGCGCAGGACATCAGATACGGCAACATCAGTCTTGAATCCGTCGGTGTTCAGGGCGTGACGCCGGACATGATCACATTATCAAACCTGGAAGTAGCCCAGGGCAGATATTTCATCGAGTTCGATAACGACAACCGCAGGGATGTCTGCTTCATAGGTTCCGATGTCGCAAAGGGTCTGTTTCCGTCGAGCGATCCCATCGGCCAGGAGATAAGAGTAGGGCGTGACAAATTCAGCGTCATCGGAGTAGCCACTGAGCTTGGAACTGTACTCGGATTTTCCCAGGACAATTTCGTCCTGTTGCCGATGAACACCTTTTTGAAAGAGTACGGATCGCGGCGATCTTTGACCTTTGTCGTCAGAGCGAAGAAGGGAGCCGACGTGGAACGGGTTCACGATCAGGTCAGGGTTGTGCTTCGTACCCGACACAAGCTGAACTACAACCAGGCGGATGATTTTTCTATAGCGAGCGATGAAGAGACCGAGCAACTCTTCGGATCCATTACAAAGGTAGTAGCCGGAGTCGCCTTTCCGGTCGTCGGAACCTCGCTGCTGATCGGCGGAATCGTGATTATGAACATCATGCTCGCGACCGTTACCGAGAGGACCCGTGAGATCGGTATTCGCAAGAGCCTCGGCGCTACGAGGCGCGACATTCTTGTTCAGTTCCTGGTCGAATCTTCGATGCTATCAGGATTCGGAGGTCTTATAGGGATGTTGATGGCGATCACATTGATGAGCGGGGTGAGCAAGATAGCTCCGGTGCCGGTGGCCGTGCCGCTGTGGGCTCCGATAATCGCAATCTCCGTTTCAACCCTCGTCGGCCTCTTTTTTGGAATATATCCCGCAAACCGCGCAGCCGGGCTCGACCCGATCGTTGCGTTGAGAGCTGACTGATAAATGCACTTTCAAGAGATAGGCGAAAACGTGTTGATGGCGCTCGATACAATTCGTGCGCACAAGATACGTTCCGCTTTGACGATGCTTGGCGTCATTGGCGGAACGATGACAGTCATCGCCATCTCTTCATTCCTGACAGGCATGCAGGAATTCATTCTGGATCAGACTCAGCGTTTCGGACCCGATCTCGTCTTTGTTTCAAAATACACCAATATTGGAATCCGCTTCAGCAGGCCTTCGCGAGAGGAGCGGATTCGCAAGAACCTCACCGTCGAGGATGCCGCGGCCATAGCCGAGCTGCCCTCGGTCCTTGGAGTGAGTCCCACGATGATCAGCGGCTCCTTCGCACCCTCTTCGTCTCAGCCTGTAGTCAAGTACAGAGGAATCGAAGCCAACCGACCGCTCATCTTCGGAGTAGCCGCGAATTATGATGAAGTGCGAAATGTCTATATAAGGGCGGGCAGATTCCTCACGTTTTCGGAGCAACAGCATCACGATCAGGTGGCAATCATCGGGGCCGGCATCGCGGATAGCCTCTTTGGCGGCATGAGTCCCCTTGACCATGAAATCGAAGTTGAAGGAAAGGTATATAGAGTGATCGGCGTCATGGAGAAGGCGCCGGGCGGCCTCTTTGGAGGCGACCCCGTTGAAGATCGTCAGGTACTCGTTCCGTTCGACACCTTGAAGCGCGACCATCCGGAAATTGAAGATATCACCCTCAGTGTAAGAGCCAGACCGGGAGTCTTTGGCAAGATGGTGGACGATGTAACCGAACTGCTAAGGCGCAGGCGCGGAGTTTCGCCGCACAAAGAGAATGATTTCGGGATCAGCACGCCTGGCGCGATCTACGAATCGATAAGCGCGGTGGCTTCAGTGGCGAGCATTATCGTGTTTCCGCTTTCCGGCGCCGGTCTGCTGGTCGGTGGTATCGGGGTGATGAACATAATGTTGGTCTCGGTGACGGAGCGAACAAAGGAGATCGGTGTCCGTCGCGCAATTGGAGCGCGCAAGGGCGACATCATCTGGCAGTTTCTTACTGAGGCCATCACGCTCACAGGGGTCGGCGGTCTCATTGGAATCGTTCTTGGATGGCTGGTCAGTTTGGGGCTTAAGCGGTTAGCTCCGACGCTTCCGTCGAGCATTCCCGCCTGGGCCGTAATCATGGGATTTCTGGTTTCGTGTACTGTCGGTCTGATTTTTGGACTGTGGCCCGCTATGAAAGCCGCCCGCCTCGACCCAATCGAGGCGCTCCGATATGAATGAGAGATGTGATCCTATCCCTCCGAGTCATAATAGGGCAGAGCTGATTAGTTCATTACAACGTGATAACCGGATTTCGATGACTTCGGAATGAGGTTTCCGGTATCGATCCCCTCCGCCGTTTCATTCAACAGCATGAGCATGTTGCACTCAAGGTCGATAAATGACGACATATAAATAACCGGGCGATAGCCCTTCATCGCGCGTTGACACAGCATCTCTTCCAATATGTCTACCAGGTCTACTTGCGAAGCGTCTTGCCGCATTCTCTTTTCCTCCGATCTCATTTATGAACCAACACGCAGAGCAGAAGTGAGCAATATGTGTGCCGCGGCTAAACGGAGACGGGCTGAGTTACCTTGCCGTTAAAGCACAAGGAAGCGATACGTGAATGAGCGTTTTGTGGATGGCAAAAAAGAACGAATGACTCAAAGCCGGTCAGGCTGCCCGAAGTCGGCAAACGTAAATCGCGGCGGTAGCGAGCTTCGGCCTGCGAGAGGACATGCTCGCAGGCCGGTTGGAATGCAATAGGCTGTAAAAAATTCCCGGCCTATCTTAACCGCCAAGTCCGAGAGCCGCGAATCCAGCTTTGACGAAGACCCATAGGATCCACAAGCCGAAGACTACCGTGCCTGCTTTGCTGGTATTGATTCGTTTCGACCCGGCTACGGCCGCGAACCCGATTGAGAGCAGAATCAAGAACCAGATCGTGAATACATCCAGCGAGCCCGCTATCGAGGCGAGCGCTTTGGGTATGTCTGTTGGTAGATACGCAGCAAGATTCGTCGGACTTACAGCCCCCGGCTTTGAAGGGTCCAATCCCTCCGTGTCGCGCACCATCAGCGAGGCGCAGACTATTATCGTCCCTACAATGCCGGTTGCGGCCCCGCTCCATAGGACGACAGAGAAGATTTTTTTGAAGGTGCTCTTGGCCTGAATTATCATCAGCGCAAGCGCGAAGATCCCGGCAAGAATTACGTAATAGATAGGCGTTCCCACCACGACGAGGATCGGGCTGAGCTTACCGATCATCTTAGTGATATTGACCTGTTGTTGGATCTGCTCCTCGCCCGGCATGCTTCCGCCTGTCTTTTCGACCTGAGTCCTGATCCTGTCGCGAACCATTTTTTCCCAATCAACCTTGACGCGCATGCTGAAGACGACGGTTCCAATAAGAGCCATTATCATCGCGACAATTATGGGGGAGACCAACGTAGGTTTTCGATTAATATCCGCGAAGGTTTCGCCCGGTGAGAACAGAACGCCGAAGATTCGTTGTAACGGACCCATACGCGCCGGTTCTCCTTGGGAGATCGGAGCTTGAGGCGCGCCATAGGGGGGTGCTCCGGAGTCGCTTTGATTTTCCATGTATTCCTCTCGAGACTTCCTGGCTACGGTTTCTGCAAAACGTAAAAATGACCGCGAAAGCCTACTACCTTTTTAAGTTCTGCGCAATCATACCGGCGCTCGAAGGGGAAAAGAGAAGCGACTGCAAGAGAGCGAAATGTTAAAGAGACGAAGTGGGGAAAAGATGGACACCTTGCCCCGGGCGACCCTCTTTGAAGCATCGGAACGCAACAAAAATTTTTTTTACAAACTTCTTGACTTCACTGTAATTAACGTTATATTATCCCGCGTCTCGAATGGAGCAGCGTGGCTGATTCCCTCATAGATCGCTTTCATATTGACGTTTATACTGTCCGATGCAGTTATCATAGTCGTGGTTCAAGGCAGGGTTGAATTTCGCAGAGCACAGCTTCGCGCGAGGATGTTGCTAAGTCGGATTCCGACCTCACTGGAATAGAGGCGACGTTGTGGTAAACCCTCTTATATGCCAGGACCGGCAACGAGCAGGCTGTTGGCTTATCTCTGCGTAGAGTTTCCAACTCGCCCGTTTCGGTAGTCGGAGCTGCGGGCACATCTGGCTAAAAAGACCTCTTAAAGGGCTTTCTATTGGTGTGTGCCGTTAACGAATCTTACTCGTAGTTTGAAATCGGGAAAGCATAGTTCGGGCATATCTTTATGAGATCGTGGAAAGTCGTCTTGATTCTTCTGGCACTGGCAGCCGTGAGCGTGGTTTTTCTTTCCGGAATCATTGGAAAGCCATTTGAACCGGCGCAGCCCATCGCTTTTGATCACTGGCAGCACACATCGAAGCAGGGAGAGGACACGCCTAAGCTCGAATGCACGGACTGCCACGAAAACGCCGACAAATCCCGCTTCGCGACTATCCCGAACGTCTCGAAGTGTATGATATGTCACGAAACGATGAAAACTGAGAGCCCTGAGATCCAGAAGCTCGCAGCCTATTCATCGCGATCCGAGCAGCCGCCCTGGAAGCGGGTTTATTGGATCGAAAAAGAGGCCGACGTTTTCTTCACTCACAAGCCGCACATTCGCGCCGGAGTTGATTGCACTACCTGCCACGGGCAAGTGAATCAGATGCATCGCGTCAAGCGCGACGTGGATCATTCGATGGGATGGTGTATTCAATGCCATCGAGAGAATAGGGTAAGCGTCGACTGTTCGATCTGTCACCGATAAGCGGTTTGTATGATCAGGCCGGCTGTGAGACCGCAATTCTTCAGCTAGAGGACCAAAAATGAAGCGCCGTGAATTCATAGTACTAACCGGAGTCGGAGCGGCCAGCACGACCTTGCTTTCCGGGTGCGGCAATCCCGAAAACGCTCTCATTCCCGCCCTGATTCCTGACGACACTTACACACCAGGAATCGATTACTGGAAGGCAAGCACGTGCGCGCTCTGCTCGGCGGGATGCGGTATCCTGGTTCGCACTCGAGAGCGAGCTGCCAACAAGATCGAAGGAAATCCACTACATCCGGTCAACAAGGGCGCCTTGTGCGCTCGTGGTCAAGCGGGTCTTCAGGTTTTGTATAACCCAGATCGAGTCAAGGGGCCTATGAAGAGGTCCGGCGAGCGAGGCTCAGGCCAGTTCGAATCGATATCGTGGGACGAGGCCGCCAAGATTCTAGTTGATCGGCTCGCCGATATTCGAGCCAAGAATGGTCAGGCCTCTGTTGCCTTCTCATTGGGAAATACTTCTAACGTGAATCGCATCGCCGCCGAACACTTTATGTCCTCGTTCGGATCAGAACGCTTTATTAGTGCACCCGTGTCCAGCGATCACGACGACCTTTTATTCAACGGAACAGGCCAGCGAGCCGTTTTCGATATAGCCAACGCGACATACTTGCTCTCTTTTGGAGCGCGGTTCCTGGAGACGTGGCAATCACCCGTCATGTACTCCCTGGCCTACGGCGAATTCAGACGCGGTAAGAATCGCAGGCGCGGCAAGTTTGTGATGATCGAACCGCGAATGTCCACGACAGCCGCTAATGCAGACGAATGGCTGCCTGCGGCAATTGGAACCGAGGGCCTCCTTGCGCTGGCGATCGCTCAGGTTATTATTCGGGAAAAATTGACTCCCAACCCGGTGTCTCCGAATGTCGCAAACGGAACACTCGATGAATTCGCGCCTGAAAAAACAGAGGCGGACATTAATCTCCCGGCCGAGAAGATTGTCCGAATAGCGCGAGAGTTTGCAGCCTCCGAGCGGCCCCTTGCGATCGCCGGAGGAGCCGCCGCGCTCGGCGACGGAGAGAGCATCCGGGCAGTCCACTTTCTCAATAAACTGGTTGGGAATCTCAACATGCCGGGCGGCGTTTTTGAAGTCGAGCAGTTTGATCCGCTGGCGAAGCTTGGAACAGGCAAGCCGATCAAATGGGCTCCGCTATCGGAGAAGGACGGTTATGAAGGCGGAGGCAGCGCGCTCTTGATTCACGGAATGAATCCGGTTTTTCATTCTCCGCAAATGACGGATAGGATCAATGCGTTTCAATTCATCGTCAGCTTCTCGCCTTTCATTGACGAAACAACCCAGCTTGCCGATCTGATTCTACCCGATCACAGTTATCTCGAAAGCTGGGATATTCAAGCCGCGACCGCCCATCACACGGTATGGCACGCCGATTTGCGGGCGCTGCAACCAACGCCGACACCTTATGCCGCGATAGCAAGTCCAGCCATATCTCCTGAATTTGATACTAAGCAGACCGCCGACGTGTTGATTGACGTTAGCCGGCAGCTTGGCCAGCCGCTTCCGTTCGAATCTTCCGAGGAGTGCGTAAGGAAAGCGGTGTCGGAAGTTCGGCGGGCTTTTGGCCAGGCCGCGGAAATCTCGGACGAAGACTGGAAGAGCCTTCTCGAGAGCGGAGTTATGACCGGCGATTCGAAGCCTTCCGGTTCGACTTCGGGCTTAGAAAGCGCGAAAGCAGGAGATCAGCCGCTTGCAATAAGCACCGGAGAGCCTAAGCCGAGTAATGACGCTTATCCGTTTTTCGTGCTCGCCTATGAGCATGCAGCACTGGGCTACGGCGATCATGCGAACCTTCCCTGGCTTCAGGAGCTGCCTGATCCGCTTACGTCGGTGCTCTGGGGAAGCTGGGTAGAGATCAATCCAAAGACAGCTGCTTCGCTTCATATTGAGGACGGCGATCTGGTTGAAGTGAAAACAGCGGACGGCTCTTTGCGGCTTCCCGCCGTTCTGTTTCCCGCTATTCGGCCCGACGTTATCGCGATGCCTTATGGACAAGGGCACACGGCGTATGGCCAGTATGCGAAGGGCCGTGGAGTGAATCCGGCGACAATTGCCGGTCCATACTGGGACGCGAAAAAGAGATTTGGTGTTCGCGCGAGCGTCGCCAAGGCCGCGGGCGAGGCGAAACTGGTTCGATTCGGAACCAGCTTGCCCGAGAAGATCGACACGCCGCGCTAGGGAGCTAAATGGAAGAAAAAGTCGAATCGAAAAAGCCGCAGTGGGCGATGGTCATCGACCTCGACCGATGCACCGGATGTGAAGCATGCGTTGTCGCCTGCCATGCCGAGAATAATATTCGGATCGCAGGCGAAGGACCGGCCGCCGGCGGCAGATCCGTAAACTGGATCAGAGTCGAGCGATACTATGAGGGAGAGTATCCCGATATTCGAGTGAAGTTCATGCCGGTGATGTGCCAGCACTGCGAGGAAGCGCCTTGCGAGCCCGTTTGTCCGGTGTACGCGACATATCACACGGATGAAGGCTTGAATGGCCAGGTCTACAACCGCTGCGTGGGTACGCGCTATTGCGCAAACAATTGCCCGTACACGGTGCGCTTCTTTAATTTTCTCGATCCTGTTTGGCCGGAACCGCTGTCGAAATCGCTGAATCCCGAAGTCTCCGTCCGCTATCGAGGGGTGATGGAGAAATGCACGTTCTGCATTCAGCGAATTCGAAAGGGTGAGGACAAGGCCAAGGATGAAGGCAGGGAGATCCGGGACGGTGATGTTAATCCGGCCTGCGTCCAGTCGTGCACGGCGCGCGCGATGACCTTCGGGAACATCGCCGATCCAACGAGCGAGGTGGCGCGACTTTCGAAGAGCGGCCGCGCCTCACGGCTTATGGAAGAACTCGGAACGAAGCCCAGAGTGACCTATTTGAGCCGGGGCGATTGATATAGCTTGTCAGAGAGAATTGAGTAGTGTGAAGCGCCGATCTCTTCAGCCTTTGAAAAAAGGGCAGGAGAGCGGCTCACTGGAAATGATCAATTTCAGCCGAAGCGACAAAGTCAGCCGAAGAACTATTGGCGAACTCAGGTGATCGGCGATGTCTTTTCTGTTTGGTGAGTAATGAGCAAAGAAGACGTATTGAAATCCAACATAAACTCCGACTTGCTTCGGCCCGTTTTCAAGACGGGCATAGGCTGGTATATCACGGTCGCGATCAGCGGCTCATTGCTTCTTGCCGCGATGGGAGCGTTTGGGTACCAGCTATATAGCGGAATCGGAGTATGGGGCTTGAATCGGCCGGTGATGTGGGCCTTTGACATAACGAACTTCGTGTTCTGGATCGGCATCTCACACGCGGGCACGTTGATTTCCGCGATATTGAGGGTGACCGGTGCAGAATGGCGACGGCCCGTAACGAGATGCGCGGAAGCTATCACCGTCTTCGCACTTATGATCGGCGCGATGTTTCCAATCGTCCATCTCGGACGGCCATATCTGTTTTACTGGCTTGCGCCCTATCCGAATTCTCGCGGGCTGTGGCCGAACTACCGCTCGCCGCTCTTGTGGGACTTTTTTGCGATCAACACCTATCTGCTCGGCTCGCTGATCTATCTCTATTTACCGCTGATTCCCGATCTCGCCCTGGTGCGAGATAAGGCGAAAGGGCTTCGACATAAGATTTATTCGATAGCCAGTCTTGGATGGCGAGGTACGCAAGTTCAATGGAGTAGGCTCGAGAAGGCTGTGGGCGTAATGGCCGTGATCATCATTCCGGTTGCGGTCAGCGTGCACACGATAGTCTCGTGGGACTTCGCGATGACCATTCGACCGATGTGGCATTCGACCATCTTTGGTCCGTACTTCGTGGCGGGAGCGATCTTTTCGGGTATCGCCGCGCTGATAATGGCGATGGCGGTTATTCGAAAGGTATTCCATCTGGAGGCGTATCTGAAGCCGATTCACTTCAATAATCTCGGGCTCTTGCTGCTGACGATGAGTCTGCTCTGGTTCTACTTCACTTTTGCCGAATACCTTACCTCTTACTACGGTAACGAGCGCGTGGAGAAGGCGGTCTTTCAATCGAAGATAAGCGGAGCGTATGCGCCCCTATTCTGGGCGATGGTCGTGTGTTGCTTTGTCATACCGATGCCTATCCTGGCAATCAAGAAATTGCGTACCATCTCCGGTACGGTAGCGGCATCGGCGCTGATCGTCGTCGGAATGTGGTTGGAACGTTTTCTGATCATCGTACCGACCCTTTCTCAACCGGCGCTTCCTTTTAATTGGGGAAGCTATCGGCCGACCTGGGTTGAAATCACGCTTACCGCCGGTACCTTCGGATACTTCGTACTGTTGTACGCGGTATTTACGAAGCTCTTCCCGATTGTTGCGGTTTGGGAGTTCAAGGAGGGGTTGACCCTAGCTGATCACGCGGGTAGCGTAGCCGAGCCTCAGCGCCTGGTGGCGCATGGCGACTAGCACACCCGGAAAATGTATAGAGGTGTTTCGTGCCAAATAGAGTTCACGCGATCTTTGATTCCGTCCCGAAAGCGCTCGCCGCGCAGGCTGAATTGCTGCGCGAAGGCTTCGAGCGCAAGGCAATCACCTTGTTATCGAATGAACCGATCCATCAGAGCGAAGAGGCCGGCGGAAGCCGAAGCCACATCGGTTCGTTTGCAATCTTGGGCGGAATTCTCGGAGCAACATCCGCGGTGTTGCTGACGGTGATCACGACCAAGCGGGTTGGCGTGGTAACGGGTGGAATGCCGATCGTATCGCCGTGGGCGTTCGGAATAATAGCGTTCGAGCTGACCATGTTGGGCGCGATACTCTTCTCGCTGGCCTGTATGCTCTATGAGTCGGGCCTGGGTAGGCGCGGCGCTCTCAAGAACTACGATAGTTCGGTTTCCGAGGGTAAAATCGTTATCTTTGCGGACTGTTCCAGCGATCTTCTTGTCGAAAAGGCCGAAAGGGTACTTGGCAAGGGATGATGCATGCTACGCAGTTGTAGGTTTGAAAATTCTTTATGAGGAGGCTGGGTTTTATGTCGAGGGTAAAGACCTTCAAAATTGCGGCGGCGTCGGCATTCGCGGCGCTGACGCTGGGAGTAATGAGTAATGGCGCGCCGGCGGTCGATCGTGAGGTTTCGCTTGCGGTGGCCGACGGCAACAGCGTGTTTGGGGCAAAATGCGCGCTGTGTCATGGCAAAGACGGTCACGGTCTTCCGAGCTGGCGCGCAAAGGGCCAGCCTGATTTTACAGAGGCTCAATGGCAAAGCGGCCGTACGGACGCGCAGATCGTCGAGACGATAAAAAACGGCAAGGGGAAGAACATGCCATCTTTCCGGGGCAAGTTGTCGGACGAAGAAGTCAACGCAGTCGTAGGCAAGGTTCGATCATTCGGCAAGAAGAAGTAAGCTGAATTCAACGATCATAAAATGCATCCGGGCCGCGGAATAAAATTCCGCGGCCCGGATTTCTTTTGAGAACTGCCGTGACGCTCAGAATCCCAATGAGTCCAGGATGAATCGTCAAGTTGACCTCCCGAAGTCTATCCTGGACTGCTGGAACAAACTCAAAAATCGAACGCCATCTTCGAGCCGTCTTTTTCTCAAGTCTCACTAAAAGCAAATAAGCTTCACAGCGGCGGAGCCCAACGGTTGCCGCTGTGAAGCTTATTTGTCGTTATTCGGTTCGGTTATTTCTTATTGCTGGCGATCCCACCTTTGACTTGAAGCTCTAGCTTCTCGCCTTCGGATAGATAGTAGAGATATCCATCCATCATTTCGTCTTCAACCCGATCACCCCAATGAACCAGTTTATTCGGATCGGGATTAAGGCGGTTCTTGCTGGTGTTGTCCCAGGTCGCCACATATTCCGCGACGGTTCCCTTGGGCACTTTAATCGGGCGAGCAAGTTGATAAACCTCTTGCCAGTTGGGATCGAAGCGAGGTACTTCGAAGGCCGTCTCTACGCGGTTGTCAGGATAATGCAGGCGGAGCTGGAATGACTTTCCGCGTAAGTGCAGATGGCAAGTAAAGCCTGTAATGATTGCATCTTCTGGAACTTTCCTTTGCTCCACTACCTGGTGATCCGCCGCACCCGGAGGAATATCGAGCGTCTTGGTTCCTCCGTAAAGCGTTCGCGCTTGTTTCTCAATCACGCCATCGGCCAGATGTACGCCAAGTAGTGTTTGATCCGTAAGCGGAACCGCGGTCGGCGCGTAGTGAACCTGCATTGCAAGACGAGAGCCTTTGGGAATAAGGGCCGCTACTCCGGCTGGATAAATAAGCGGCGAACAACCCGGCTCCCACGCCACATAGAAGGTAGCCCCCAACTTTACCGGATCAAATACGTCGTCGACGCGACCGGCCGGTAGGTTGGCCTCAGACGCAGGCAGCATGTAGACGTTTACGTGATGAACGGCTTGAACATTTCCGGGTTTTACCTCGACTCCCCTGATCCAGGTATCCTCAGCAAAGACATGACTCAAAACAAAGAAAGCATAGTCATCTTTCCGCTCCGGCTTTACCAGAAAAGGGCTTGGCATGCTCAACTCAATATTGGGCTTACCAGCCGTCCAATCATCCTTCCACACTCTTGGAGCCGGCATATCAGAGGCGCGACCCATCGGGCCGTTGGCATCGACCCATTTGGATATGGTTGCTACTTCTTCGGGTGAAAGGCGCGGATCGCCGATGAAATAACCTTGCGGTCCGCTCGCATGAAACGGCGGCATCTTATGCTCCAGGATCGCTTCGCGAATTGCCGCAGCCCACGGCCTTACGTCCTTGTAAGTTTCCAGCGGCATTGGAGCGATGCCTCCGTCGTGATGGCAGCGCGTGCAATGCTGTTGAAGGATGGGTGCGACATCCTTGCAAAAGGTAACATTTTTACTTGTTCTACCGCGATCGTCTCCTTGCACGGATGCCGCGGGTAAAAACGCGGCAACAGCTAAGGGACACAAGATCGCAACGAAGATGAGTCTCTTCATTATTCCTCCTCTAGAACTAAGGCGCCGAAGCAACCACATTGAAGTGGGGGTCAGCCCGGCGTCCCAGGAAAGACATTCATTCCTGAACTGCGTCACAATTGGTATCGAACGGGCGCGCCAGCCGCTAGGGTTTTGAAATCGGCTCCCGCCTCACTAGATGACCTTAGAGGTCGGAGCTGTTCCCACCCTCTGCTTGAAACTCGCAGTCAACTGCGAACCCGAACTGCTACCCTTGGATCTTTTTGCTAGACTTCGTTAATTCTGTGCCTGCTTGACCACGTGGATCCCCTCCACCCACTGCCCTTTGCAAGCATAAGTAACTGTATTATAAGACCGCCATGAGGAACGCTGGATTCTATATCGAATCCTTCGTAAAAGCAACTACATTCTCCAATTTTTTGGGGTAGTTGTAATTGCTGAAAAACCACGATTTGAGGGCGGACAGCGTGCCTTAACATGTGCATTCGTGACACAGGTGGTGCTCCTCTTAAATTCTGTTACGCGGACGCGAAGCATGCCACATAATGCCCGGGACTGACCTGTATAAGTTCAGGCTCTTCCCGCGAGCATCGCGGCTCTGAAATTGGACAACGAGGTAAAAAGCGACAGCCGGTCTTCGTATCGGACCGATCAGGCACTTTGTCCCTCTTGATGTGCTTTTGTCCCGGAATCGGCGTCGGCACAGCCGCCAACAGCGCCTGCGTATAGGGGTGAAGCGCCTTCTGGAAAATCTCGGCCGCGGTTGCCGCCTCGACCAGCCTACCCCGATACATAATTGCGACTCGATTAGCTAAATGCTGGACTACGGGGAGCCCATGGGAAATGAATAGATAGGTAAGACCCAGCTCCTCCTGAAGTTCCTGTAGGAGGTTGATCACCTGGGCCTGAACGGACACATCCAGCGCGGAGACGGGCTCGTCACAGACTATGAACTTGGGCGATAAGGCCAGTGCTCTGGCAATCCCGATTCGCTGCCGCTGACCTCCGGAGAATTCATGTGGATAACGGATCCCGTGTTCGGGCTTAAGGCCAACCTTCAACAGGAGCTGATTGACTGTTTCCTCGCGCTCTTTTCGTTTGCCGCGGCGATGAACGATCAGCGGCTCCTCAATGATGTCCCTGACCTTCATCCTTGGATCGAGCGAAGAATAAGGGTCCTGAAAAATTATCTGCATGTGGCCGCGCTGGCGGCGCAAATCTTCTCGCCCAAACGACAGCAGATCTTTTCCATCGAACCTGACCTGTCCAGCGGTAGGTTCGATCAGCCGTAGGATACAGCGGCCGGTCGTGGATTTCCCGCAGCCGGATTCGCCGACCAGCCCGAAGGTCTCACGATGCTTGATTGAAAAACTGACGCCGTCGATCGCTTTAACCGCCTCGGCTCGTGGTCGCAAGATACCCTGGCCTGTTGAGAAATATTTCTTCAGTCCGGTGACTTCTACCAGACTCGCATTTTCAGGTTGCTGACTCATGTCACCCCTTCAAACCTTGTACCAGCGCTAAGACGGGTCAATCTTCAAGTTTTTTCGACTACCGGGTTTGACGGCCGGCAGGCCTTGTTTGCAAAGCGGACACTGATCCGAACTATAGGCGGGCACGCTCAGGCTCAAAAGCGATACGCGGCGGACCCCCACATCCGCTTTTCCGCCGCTTCTATCGACTATAGAACCTGCTCCAACAACGGTCGCCCCCGCTTCAACCGCCGCCTGAATCGTCTCCCGGGTTGAGCCGCCGGTGGTGACGACGTCCTCTACTATCAAGACTCGTTCTCCATCTCTAACCGTGAATCCGCGCCGTAGCGTCATGGCGCCCGCTTCTCGCTCGGTAAAGAGAGCTCGGATTCCCAAAGCGCGGGCGACTTCGTGCGCCACTATAATGCCGCCGATCGCCGGCGCTATTACAGATTCAACGTGCTCAGCTTTGAACGAGGAAGCCAGCTCTTGCCCCAGTCGTTCGGCCAGTTTGGGATACTGAAGGACGAGAGCGCATTGCAGATAGCTTTCGCTATGCAGACCGGACGTGAGAACGAAATGGCCGTTGAGCAGCGCGCCCGTTTCTTTAAATAATTCTCTAATTCCTTCAGACGGTTTGTGTATTTCTTCGAGATCTTCCATAAGGTGTATTGTTAGTTGATCGACGGGATATTATCACGAGTTCTGAAGGCTATCGAGAAACACCGCCATTAGTGCCGCCGCCATTAGCAGAGATCCGATCATTCGCCGGCCTTGAAAAGGGCCACATCGATTTGATGCTTTTTAATCAACTGCCAAAAAGCTCGCCGGTTCTTCTTTGCGGCCGCCGAAGCGCGGCTGATGTTGCCTTTGTATGCCTGCAGAAGATTCTGGATGTAGCTCTTCTCGAATTTCTCGACAACGCGAGCCTTTGCCTCGCGCAGCGATACGTGCTGATCCCTTGTCTTACATTCGGGCAAGATTATTGCGTCCGCGCCTATCGTATTCTCTTCCGTCAGAATCACGGCGCGCTCAATGACGTGCTCCAACTCTCGAACATTCCCTGGCCAGGAATAAGACGTAAGCGTAGAGATCGCCTCGGGCGATATATCGCGCAGCTTCTTTTGAAACTCGTTCGCATACTTCGTAAGGAAGTGCCTCGCAAGAAGAGGTATGTCTTCTCGCCGTTCCCTCAGGGCAGGAAGCGCGAACTGAATGATATTGAGCCTGTAGTAAAGATCCTGCCGCAGTCGGCCCGCCTCGACCGCGGCTGCCGGCTCGATGTTGGTTGCACTGATAACTCTCACATCCGCCCGTTGCGTTCGCGCGGAGCCCAATGGACGGTATTCCTTTTCTTGCAGAAACCTGAGCAACTTGACCTGCGCCATCAGCGGGAGCGAATCGATTTCATCAAGCAGCAAGGCGCCGCCTTCGGCTTCCGCGATCAAGCCGGTTCGCGCCGCCCCGGCTCCGGTGAAGGCTCCTTTCTCGTGGCCGAACAGCTCATTCTCAATTAGATCGACGGGAATGGCGCCGCAGTTGACCGGAACGAACGGTTTGCGGGCGCGGTCGCTGAGGTAGTGTATGGCGCGCGCAAAAAGCTCTTTTCCGGTTCCGGTTTCTCCTGTTATGAGAACATTCACATTGCACTTGGATACGGACGGAATTCTCCCCGTCTGTTCGCGAAAGACAGAGCTTGTTCCGATCAACTGAGCCAGGCCGACCTTTTCTTTCAGGGTCTGAAGCAGATCAACCGGTTTTGGCTTTTCGATAAGCCTCAGAACGCGCGGAATTATCTCTTCCGCCCTGAAGGGCGATAGGATGAAGTCCGAAGCGCCGGCAGCCAGCAGTTTGAGCAACTCCCCGGGCTGGGTTTCCGCGGCGGCTATGACGAGAGGCGCTTGTGTGTTGCGTCTTATTGCGGCGATCCATTCCAATACCCCGTCCGCAATCCCTTCCGGCCTTGTTATCAGGATCAGCTCGGGAGCATATAATCGCAGGAGTGACTGCGCGCTTTCGAAAAGACTATCTGAATCGTTCTCAAGCTCGACAGACGCTATGCGCAAATTATGATTTCGGTCCTCTATAAGGATCCGGTGTAGTGACGCGGCAAGACCGGATTTAGGATACAAGTCGAGGAGCAGGATCGTTCCTTCTTCCATTCCGCTCTTCTTTCTCAGGTCGCTTGGATTGATTTGGGCAGACTACGGGTGAAGCATCAACGGATGGATGCTCAGAAAGATATTTTGTTGGTCGCTTATTTAACTGGATCGGTATACGCCCGGAATTACCCCAAGACCGGGCGCGAGGGAGGTCACTCTGCTCCCACTAGTCCATGACGCGAACCGCCACACTTATTAAGCATTTTTTTGAGGCTATTAAGATCAGAGCTTTCAGGCGGGTTTGAGACCGGGATCATCGGGAGTATTCGAAGCGAAAAATTTAATCGCGATCCACAGGCCTATGAAATTGGAGGCAGCCGACTCTTGATGGTTCCACGGGATGACGTCCTTTGAATCTGAATCGCGGTGTAAGCCAGAACCTGGACCGAACTCTCGGTCATTCACAATAGGCCGAGTCTTATGCTCAACTCGCCGCGGCGGGCCAGTCGCACGTGATCTTGCCTCGCTCCTTTTCAATGCGGTCTATAGAGCGCCGGAGCCAATCCTTTACCGTCTCGACGAGCTTCTCCTGATCGCCCCGGTCCTCCAGGAGCTGAATGGTATCTCCGTGTTCGTTAAGCGGAATGTGATGGCAGGGAAGCGTCTCCTTAAGACCCTCTGAAGAAACAAGCGTCGAGAGCATGCATTGATCGCAAGGCAGAGTGCGGTTCGGGTCGCCGTAATTTATGCAGGAGAGCGAATCGAGAAAGACCGAAGTCGGCTGCCAAGGGGTTCGTACCGATCTGCCGTAGCCCCCTCGCTCAAGGAACTGCAGCTCCGATTTCAAGACGTCCAATATGTCGCGACTATCCGTGTTCATTGCGCTGCCCGCCTTTCAGCTTCAGGCTTCTACGTTGCTGAGATCATCTCTGACAACGAGAAACCGTAAAGCCAACTTACAGCGTCAAGGATGCGCAACCTTTATGCCATGTCTGATTGACGCCTGGTTGACGCTACTACTGTATTTGCGGCAATGCTCTTCAAGGCTTTACGATGTGCGGTGCGCGGTATTTCGCACAGGCGCTGAATCTTTCCCAGTTGTCGGATCTGCTGAAGCTTGATAAGGCCTGCGAATACGGAGAAGGAGGCTAACGACGTGAATACGGGAAACACGGCTTCCGTGACGTTAAGAACAATCGGAACGGGGAGCCTGTTCCTTTCTTTATGCGTAGGTTGGTCGAGACCAGCCTATCTGTCACGGTTCGAGCCCGACCGGCAACTCCCCGCGCTAGCCGGCAACGTCCTCCAATTATCCGACACCGAGTTTGAGTCGTTGGATCGGGGTGAGGCTATCGTAAAGCTGCTGAAGACGGCCGAACCGAAGGAACTCGCTGCCGCTGGTATCGTACGGCTGAAGGCTACGAAAGAGTTCTTCCTTGAGAAGTTTCGAGATATTGCGAATTTCAAGAAGAATTCGGCCGTTCTTCAAATCGGAAAGTTCAGCAAGCTGCCTGTAGTCGCTGATCTTCGAGAACTCACTCTCGAACCGGATGATATCGAAGATCTGAAAAAGTGCGAACCCGGCGACTGCGAAGTAAAGCTGGCATCGAAATCCATTACGCGATTCAAAACCGAGATTGATTGGGCGGCGCAGGATTATCGCGAGAAAGCGAATGCGCTATTTCGCCAGGTGCTGCTCGACTACGTGATGTCTTACACCGCGAAAGGGAATGCCGCGCTTGCCGAATACGACGACAAGCGGACTCCGGTCAGGCTTGAGGATGAATCGAGAGCTCTGCTAAAGCAGTCTCCCTATCTTTTCGACTACGCTCCTGAATTTTATAAGTATCTGGACGAATACCCGCGCGCATCGCTCTCTGGAGCCGAGAGCTTTGTCTACTGGTCGAAGGAGAAGTTTGGGCTCAAGGCCGTAGTCAGCCTTACGCACGTTACGATTTTTAAGAGGAGCAAGACCGAGATTTTGATCGCTTCGAAGCAGATCTACGCAAACCACTACTTCGATGCGTCGCTCGGCCTCACTCACCTGGCGGACACGGGATCTCAAGGGACGGAGGCATATCTCGTTTATCTCAATCGCTCGCGAGCAGACGGTCTGCAAGGCGGCTTCAGCAAGGTGAAGCGGAGCCTTTTGACGGGAGAAGTGCGAGAAGGTATGGCCCGGAATCTGAGGCAAACGAAACAACGCCTCGATGCCGAATACGCGGCCCGGCCGGCGCCTCGAAGGAAATAGCATCTCTGGCTGCCGTTTGGCGAATGTCTAAAACCAGACCGCTCATCATAGCGCATCGCGGGGCTTCAGGCTGCGCTCCTGAAAATACGCTTGCGGCATTTCAGCTTGCAGCGCCAATGGGCTCCGATGGAGTCGAAATGGATGTGAACCTCTCAGCCGACGGACGCCCCGTCGTGATCCACGACCATCGGCTCAACCGGACTACTAACAGCGCGGGGCTTGTTTCTTTATTGTCAGCGGGCGAGCTCGCCGCTCTGAATGCGGGAGGCGGATTCAAAGCCAGAATGTCTCTAAAACGGAAACGCACGGCGAATGCAGCCGCATTCAGCAGTTTTCACCGCGGAGTGCCGAGCCTGGACGAAGTGCTTGCTTTGCTGGCCCGATTCACGTTGAGTCGTATTTACGTTGAGCTCAAGGGGACGCCGCTAACCAGGATGCCGCTGCTGGAAGCTACGCTTCAAGCAATTGAGCGATCCGGTTTGGAAAAATCCATAACGCTGCTATCGTTCGATCACGAGCTTATGGCGGAGGCCGCGAAGATACAGCCGTCTATTCGCACGGCATTAACCTTTCACTTGGTAAAGGGAGCAATTCCAGCGACCCGCGCGATTGCGAAAGCGGTGGATCGGGCGCGGGCGAGTGAAGCCGCTTTGCATCACGCTCTCGCAACAAGACGCCGAATAGCGGCTCTGCACAAGAGAGGAATGGCTGTTTCGGCCTGGACGGCGAACGGCCGCCTGACTATGAAGCGACTCATAGAAAGCGGAGTCGATTGCATCATGACTAACTATCCGCATCGCTTGAGAGATCTCATCGAATCGCAGCCCGCCTCTGATCGATGAATGAGGATAAAAACAGGATCGTCAGCCACGGTGCATTTGTAGTTCGCTACAGAGCCGCGGGGGCGTATCGATTCGAGGCGCATTCCCATCCATATCTCACGGTAACGTCGGTAATGTCAGGAATGCTGGAAGCCGAGATCGGCTCCAGCCATCTAGTCGCAGCGCCGGAAGAGTCGCTCTTTACTAATTCTTTTCAGAGCCATTCGGGAAACGGAAGCGATCTCGAGTTCGTATCCGTGGGAATAACGGCGGAGGCCGTTGCGGAAGCCGCGATCAATGCCGGATTTACCAAAGCCGGGGCCGATATCGCATTCAATAATTCGTATTCGTCTGACAGGTCGGTGGCCGAAATCGCTCGAGCGATCGCCGCGGAAGTGCTGTCCGAAGAGCCGGGCCGAAACGCGATGCTGGACGCGCTCATAAGTCAGCTTGTGATCGTCCTCCTGAGATCTCACCTTCGCGTTAAGAGGTCGCCGCTGATCGAATTGTCGAGGGCAGGGCCGGTGGATCGGCGGCTGCGTCGTGCAATGGAGTTCATGCACGACAACTACTCACGCGACCTCGGAATCGAGGAGATCGCGCAAGCGGCTTATCTATCGGAATACCATTTCGCGCGGCTTTTCAGGAGGGTCACAGGCGTCACCCCGCACGCCTACCTTGCAAACCTCCGGCTCGAACAGGCTCGCGAGCTGTTGATCAATACCGGAGAATCCATCTCCGACATAGCAGGCGCGGTCGGTTACCAGAGCCAGAGCCATTTCACGAAGGCTTTCAAAGCCGTAACCGGTCTGACCCCCAAAAGCTACCGAGAGGGTACAACTCGCGCGGTTGAACCTGCCGAGGCTGGAAAGGCTGGTTTGGAATCCTCAAACAAGGTGAGTTCGGGGGAGTAATTGTTGCCAATCGGACTGTCGAGCTCACCATATCTTTGGTTGATCGCCGACACGACACCTACTTCTTTCTACTTCTTGCAACGACTATCCCTTTCGAGTACCATTTTCCTAGTTTTGCCCTGGTCTTTCAAAAGTGCCTTTGTCAAAGGAGGAGAATCTATGGAGTTTTCCGATACCGAAGCGCTAAAGCAGCAGTTGTTGGCCAGCAATACTCAATTCGCAGAACTGGCGCGCGAGCACAAAAGCTATGATGAGAGACTCACCCAGTTGGCCGCCCTACACTACCCCAACGCTGACGAGCAGATGGAAGAAGCCACCCTCAAAAAGAAAAAGCTTTATCTAAAAGACCAGATGGAGACCATCCTGCGCCAATATAAACAAGAACAGGTCGCAAGTCATTGAGTCTCTCGAGCGCCATAGCAGACGCTACTTAAACAAAGATCGATGGTTACTCAAACGCAGTAGAGAGGCGGCGCGGCCGACGCGCTCCTGGACCATACTGCAAGGGGGTGACCTTTTTTTGTGAACCCGATGGCCAAAGAAGGCATACCCTTTATCCTACTTTTCTTGATCCCCGCCATTGTACTAGGTGCTCTGGGACTGATGGTCGGAGCCGTCCTTTCCGCTCTTTTAGCGGTATTTATGGCGTTCTTTTTCCGCGACCCCGACCGCCGGTCCCCTGCCGGAGATGATCTTATAGTGTCGCCCGCGGATGGCCGCGTCGTTCAGATCGCAAGGCTCGATCCTAAGGACACGGCGTCGGCAACTCAAATCTCGATCTTCCTTTCACCCCTCGATGTTCACATTAATCGCTCCCCGATCGCGGGTGAAATAGTTGACGCGGTGTATAAACCCGGTTCCTTCCATATCGCATCCAGAGACATCGCCTCGGTAGAGAACGAGCAAAACGTGGTCACGGTCAAAGGGGCGCGTCTCACAGTTGTATTCCGGCAGATCGCCGGAACCCTCGCGAGACGGGTAGTCTTTTCGAAAAAGCCGGGCGACCATGTTTCGGCAGGCGAACGCGTGGGCTTGATGAAATTTAGCTCTCGAATGGATGTGCTCGTTCCGGGGGAAGCCGAAATTCTCATCGCTAAGGGACAACGAGTCATTGGAGGAATAACGATCCTCGCTCGGGTGCGGCCCTCTACCGAGGTTTGATATTGTTGTACTGACGGTCGGAATGGAGCGTCGAATATGCTCGACAACGACATTGGCTCAGCCGCGGATCGATCTCGAATGAAGCGCCGCTTTCGAAAGAGCGTATTCGTCGTGCCGAGCCTGTTCACGACGGCCAACATCTTTTGCGGCTTCTATTCGATTATGGAATCGCTTTCCGGCGCCCAGGCGCTGTCGCTGGGTGATGTCGCAAATGCCGCGGAGCACTTTGATCGCGCTGCCATTAACATCGGCTTCGCTTTCCTGTTTGACGGACTGGACGGGCGTATCGCGAGAATGACGGGCGCGACTACCGAGTTCGGCCTCGAGCTCGACTCAATAGCCGATGTGCTTTCCTTTGGAATCGCCCCTGCCTTGCTTGCCTTCACATGGGGCTACGGGGAAGCGGCACAGCTTCATAAAGTCGCCTGGATGGTCTCATTTCTGTTTGTGATTTGCGGAGCACTGCGGCTCGCCCGATTCAACGTTCAGGCGCGCAAGCCGTCGCCGAACCTCCCCTCCAAGAGCCTCGCCGCGGATAAGAAAGCATTCGTAGGCATGCCGATACCGGTGGGCGCGAGTCTTATCGCCGCTATAGTCCACTTCAAGCCGACTCCGCTTTATCACATTGAAGCGTTTGAGCCCGAAATATTCGGAAGAACGTTCCGCATCGACGGCAGTGCATTTGCTATTTTGCTGTTGGTTCTCGTCGCATTCCTGGCGTTCCTGATGGTGTCGACCATCCGCTATGCGAGCTTCAAAGGAATGGGGGCTCGCAATTATCACCCTCGAATCCTGATACTGGGACTCGCCCTCTGCGTGGTCACGGTGTGGTTCTATTCAAGATGGGCTCTGCTTATCTTCTCGACCTTTTACGCCTCACACGGCCTCGTCATAAAGCTGTGGTCGCTTGCCGGGTGGAAGAAGCGGGGTCCCACCCGGCGCTCCAGAGTAGAAATGGATGGCGAAGCTCACAAATCGAACCGCGTATAGCGCCGCTATCTCATATTGAATTCGATTTCGAGGCGAATCCAATAGGCTACGGCTGCTCCGTTCTTTGTCGCGGGTTTGAAATGAATCTGCGAGGCCGCCCGAATCGCCTCTTCGTTTAGTCCATCCGCGAGTCCGTTTACGATCAACACCTGCTTGACCCGGCCGTCCTCGCCTACCAGCACGCGTGCTACAACCACTCCCTGAACTTTGTTCTTGCGTGCTTCTTCGGTGTAGTTCGGCCGCGGGCGATTCAGCGCGATTGGTTGAGTGTCCACGCGGGTAGCGGCCGCGCCTCTCCTGCCGCCCGGCCCGTAGTCCCCTCCGCAGCATCCTCCGTTGTTGCCAGAGCCCGTGCCGGGTCCGTCGTTAGATCCGACTCCGCCATTCTTACCGTTCCCAACGCCGCCGTTCGTCCCCGGTCCATCGGAGGGCGGCGCGATGACTCCGTTAATCAGACCGGTGGGAATCAAGTCGTCTCGTTTGACATTCTGTCGTGGATCTCCCAGCAGGAACTCGGGTATGGGAAGGGCGGGAGGATTCACTGTTGCTCTCGTGGTTGGCGCGATGAGCGAGTGTTCGGGAAAGAACGGGGGAGGCAGTCCCCTGGACGCAGGTTCCAGGCTGTTTTTACCGCCTCCGCCTCCTCCGCTGCCCTCCTTGTCATCGCGAGGCATATTCGCGGAAGGCGATCTCATAGCGGGATTGATTAGGACGATTCTTTGCTGCGCGCCATCGGGCGTCCCGTGCGTATCGCGCGACCAAAGGAGCAATGCAGCAGAGAAGAGAACCGCATCGAGCAGCAGCGCGATCGCCAGCCCGAGTCTCAACACGGCCTTGCGGCGACCGCCGTTAGCGCCGGTATTTCTGAATAGGTTTGTGAAAAAGTCCGCGGGATCTCCGCGAATTTCATCAAAGGCTTCGCGGATCTCATAGGCAAGCCGTCCGGGTAGTGAAAGATTGGGCTCTTTGTTCAAGCGCCCGTCGAGCAATGTATTGTGCATAAACCCTCCGACATCGCGCCGCGCACGGACTGGGCACGCCAATTTTGAGAGGGTTGGACCCTCTACCAGTTTCAGTTCTGTTCGAAGAACGCCTGTTATCGTTGTTGTTTTTGAATTATGGCGCGCCTATAGAATGCGGCGGTGATCGGGGTTTGCAGAGTTATTTAAGATGGGCAATACCAGAGCGATACCTTGACGTTGGTCCAGTATGTCGGCTAAGAATGATGGGCTTGTTTCAGAAAGCCTCAGGATGAAGGTGACCGCAACCGACCCCACCGAGACGGAAACGTCTGGCTCATGCAATCGGGATGGAGCGCCTGCGCACACACAGGAACTGCCCGAGAATCCGGTCGTAGTAATCGAGGCCAGCCGGCGACTGATTCCGCTGCATCTTCCCGATCTCTGGGCTTATCGAGAGCTGCTCTACTTCCTGATGTGGCGCGATATCAAGGTGCGGTATAAGCAGACCGTGCTTGGCGCGCTGTGGGCCATACTGCAGCCGCTTGTGACGATGATCATCTTCGCTTATTTCTTCGGTATTTTGGCTAAGCTGCCTACCGAGGGAATTCCATACCCGGTCTTCTTTTACACCGGGCTCACGCTGTGGACGTTCTTTTCAAACGCGGTAATCAGCGGCGCGAACAGCCTGGTCGGCAACAGCAACCTGATCACGAAAGTTTACTTTCCGAGATTGATCATTCCGAGCGCCGCGATCGGCGCCGGATTGGTCGATTTCGGAATCGCCTCGCTTCTGCTGGTCGGCCTGCTTGCGTACTACCATTTTCCGGTTACGTGGTCGTATCTATTGCTGGCGCCATTGCTGGTGCTAACTACGATGTTTTCGCTTGGCATCGGTATATGGCTGTCGGCGCTTAACGTCAGATATCGGGACGTTCGTTATGCGCTGCCGTTCCTTATTCAGATCTGGATGTTCGTGTCTCCGATAATCTATCCGTCCAGTCTCGTGCCACATGAATGGCGATGGATGATGATTCTGAACCCATTGACCGGGATCATTGAAGGGTATAGAGCCTGTCTCTTTAATCATCCTCTTCAATGGCCGGCGTTAGGCTACTCGACGGCGGTGACTATTCTGATATTCCTGTTCGCGTGCTACTGGTTTCGGAAGATGGAACGGAACTTCGCCGAGTTCATTTAGCGCCAATTATGAAACCCATCATTAAAGTCGAAGGCTTGAGCAAGCAGTTTCGCATCAATCCGAGCGAAGCGCCTTCCGTTCGGTACGACACCCTGCGTGAGTCCCTGGTCCAAGCGGTTCGATCCCCGTTTAAACGCTTTCGGCAAAATGGGCGAACGCGGGACGATATGATCTGGGCGATCCGAGACGTGAGCTTCGAAGTCATGCCCGGCGAAGTTATGGGTATCATCGGTCCGAACGGCGCCGGGAAGTCGACGCTGCTAAAGATCCTGTCGCGAATAATCGAGCCCACCAACGGGCGAGCCGAGTTATACGGTAGAGTCGCAAGCCTTCTAGAGGTCGGCACCGGGTTTCATCCGGATCTGACTGGCAGAGAGAACGTCTTTTTGAACGGGGCCGTGCTCGGAATGAAGCGGCGCGAAATCGAGGATAAGTTCGACGAGATAGTGGCCTTCGCGGGAGTCGAGAAATTTCTCGATACGCCCGTGAAACATTATTCCAGCGGTATGTATGTCAGGCTTGCCTTTGCCGTCGGCGCGCATCTGAATCCCGAAATTCTGATTGTAGATGAGGTGCTCGCCGTCGGCGACGCCGCGTTTCAGAAGAAGTGCCTTGGCAAAATCGACGACGTAACCCGAAGCGGCAGGACGGTCCTGTTTGTCACTCACGGCCTTGCGATGATCACGCACCTGTGCGAGCACGCACTTCTTCTGATAGACGGGCAAGTGGGAAAGATTGGACCAGCGGCTGAAGTTGTGGCCTACTATAACGAGATGTAGACCCTGTCTGCGCTCTGCCGAAGCGCCTTCGATACATGCTTTCTCGCGTACATTTTGGTATCCGCCAGCTCGATGGCTTGTTTTATGTCGGTCATCGATGCGAAGGGAGCGATTCCGGAAGAAACGGTGATACTCACCGGTGGGTTCAGAATGCGTGTTTGCTCCCGGATGGCCTCATTCAGTCTTCCTATCCGCTTCAGAGCTTCGGCTTCGGTTACATTGGGCAGCACGACCAGGAATTCGTCGCCTCCCCATCGAAATAGCAGGTCGTACGGGCGAATGACGGATCGAATAGCTCGCGCGACCACCCGTATAGCCGAGTCGCCCGCTCCATGACCGAGCGAGTCGTTAATGGGCTTGAGATTGTCCATATCGATCACGGCAACGCACCCCGACACCATGCCTTTTAGTACGTCGCCGCTCTGCTCAACCAGCGAGCAGAATGCGTGACGATTGAAAGCTTCCGTCAGCGGATCCATTCTCGCCTGGATCTCCAGGCTGTCTCTTGCTTTAGTAAGCTCGCGATTGGCGCCTTCTACCTCGTAGCGAAGGTCCTCCATAACCGCCATCACGCTGCCAAATCCTAAAAGAATTTCAAAAATAAGGTCATAGATAAAAGTGTATTTCAAATACGCGAGCGGCGGAGTTCCTCTTATCAACGCATATGAAAAGACAGGCACATAGTGCAGGAAGTCGAGGCTCAAGAGTATCAGGGCAAACGACATTACCTTCAGGCCGGGGCTCGGGGATCCGCGGCGCCTGGGACCCAAAGTGAAGTAGGCGGCTCCGAAGAATAGGGCGATAATCGCCGCGTGAGGAATGAAGATCTTGTTGACGTCATTCGTCAGATGGGGAGCCGCGACAGCCATTACCACGACCGGAGTCATCAGGTATATATGTCTCGCGGTGATCCGCTTGCCTGAAACATAATTCCTACAGCCCGCGAAAAAGAAGAATCCGAAGCCGTATTCGAGCAGCATGTAGGCCGAGTAGAGCACCGACTGTAGCCCCGCGCGATTGAAGTCAAGGAGTAACGAGATCAACGCTGCCGACAGGCATAACCACGCGATAGTCCAATAGTCGAGAAACGTCCGTCTGATGGAACGGGTCATGAAGAACGTCAGCAGCGCGACCAGCACAATGCCGGCACATTGAATGATCAGGCTGCTCGAGCTTGTTAGAGTTGATGAGTCCATCGTCTTTACAAAAAGAACTGGACGGCGCAAGTGTGTTTATGGCTCGGACCCTGAGCCTTCCAGGCGCTTCGCATTTCGCCGAAGGAGATAACTCAATCCGTGCTCTCTTGGGCAAAGCGTGTGCCAGGCGGATTGTTGCGCGCATAACCTCCTAACGGAATTCCATTTACGATTGAACAAGGCGCGTGACCACATATGCGATGCCGTTGCGCGGTGGGTAGAACGGAATCATATTGACCGGTTTGCGGGTGATCTGTTGATCAGATTGAGAGCTAATCCCGAAGAACTATTCGAACAAACGTTAAAGCGAAGGCGCGGAACATTACAGAGCGGCACAGAGAGCATTCAAGCGCGCGCCCGAATAAAAGGAACAGGTATCAGTTCCGTAGCGCAGCCAAAGGCCGCTAGATATAAAGCTTCCATCTTCCTGGCAGGAGGCTACAGCAGGTATTCAGGCGGCAGAGATGGTACTCGTCCGCAACCTCTTTGGTGGTTGCACGAGAACGAGGACCCTCGCACATCTGCGGAGCCGCATTGCGCGACGCGGCGCGGCTTGAGGCAATTCCAAGGTCTTAATACCGTGCGGTTCTATTCACGACTGCGATAAAGAGTCATTGTTCCTGAACGCCACACCGGCGACAAGAGCCGCGTGCAGGAAAGAACATCCCAAGATAGCTTCGCGACGTTTTGAAGGCTAAGGAAGCTCGGGATGAGTATCGTCGTACGGCAGCTCAAATCGAATTAACGGGATTTCGCTCCAAGAAGCTAACGATGTGCTCGGCGATCTCCTCGCCTTTTTCTTCCTGCAGAAAATGGCCGGCGCCTCTGATGACTATTTCGGGTTCATTAGCCGTGGATGGGATCAGTTTCCTGAAGAAGCGGTCCCCGCCTTTTGTAACTGGATCGCCATCCGAAAACACGACGAGTGCAGGCTTGGTCCATCTGGACAACGCATCGCGAGTCTCTCGCATTTCGCGCGTTCCGGCCTGCTCAGGTTCGATCGGCACTAGAAAAGGGAACATCTGAGCCCCGGTCTTGTAACGTGCGTCCGGGAACGGCGCATCATAAGCCGCAACAATGTCGTTCGTTATGGAATCACGATCAACCGCGCTTCGCTTGACGATCAGTCCTATCGGCAGATCGGGCGTGCTTGTAGCGTAGTCGCGCCATTTCACGAAGCCTTCGGTCGGAGCCTTATCGCCTGTCGGCAAGCCTGTATTCATAATGACCAGGCGAGCGAACCGTTCCGGCATTTCGGTTGCGACGCGCAACCCAAGAATGCCTCCCCAATCCTGAACCACGGCGGTAATACCGGTCAGATCCAACGCCCGGATGAATCCTTCAACGGTTGCGCGATGCATCTCGAAGGAGTACTCGCTCGGTTCGGTGAACTTGTCCGAGCGGCCAAAACCGATGAAGTCCATAGCGACGACACGATGGCCTTGAGAAAGGATCGGAATCATCTTGCGATATAGATAGCTCCAGGTCGGCTCGCCGTGAAGACAGAGAATCGGCTCGCCCTCTCCTTCATCCAGGTAGTGAACTCGAGCGCCGTTTATATCGACATAGTGCGGAGAAAAATTGAAGCCTCTCAGGTCCGTGAACCGGTGTTCGGGTGTTCGAATCAGCGGCATCGGGTCTCTCCTCTTGTGATTCCGTTTCGCCTTTGCGTCCCGAGCCCGACGCGCGAATCACAGATCTTCCATGAAAACGACGTGAGCGCTGCGCCACACATTTGCCGGAATCGTTCCTTTCGCGGCGGGCGTTATAAGCACTTTGAAGCGCCGCTCATCAGCGAGCGACGGTACTTTATCGATCAGGCGAGAGAGCCCGCCCGGCTTAGGCGCCGGAGGAGTCTTGCTCTCAGAATTGCCTTCCACTTTGCGGCGGCGACGAAGACGGCTGAAAAGCCCGCCCCCGCTTCTCGTTTCTTGCTCGACGCGATCCGGTTCGAGCTCCGCAAGGGAACGGAGCAACCGGTATAGATGGTCGAGACCGGTTCCCGATTCAACATTTCGATTTTCGGCGGATACGATTAGCTCTACGTCCGCGCGCTCGAGTATGAAATGGTTTGCCAGCGATGCCGCCATTACGACCGCTCGTTCGAATCTCTGTTCAAAAATGCGGGTCGCCTCACGGCCGTGAGGCAGGGAGCTGTCGATCGAGGGCCGCGAGGTGTCGAACACTATCGTCAATCGCCGTTCGTCCTCGCGGGTGTGCTCGCGCACCATCATCTTCATGGATTTCGCGGTGGCCTTCCAATCGATGTGATGCATGTGATCGGAAGGGTGATAGCGCCGGATGCCGAACAACTCGTCGCCTGATCCGCGGATCAGACTGCTTACCTGTCCGGATAGCATCGGCAGCGCGTGATAAAAGTCGTCGAGCGGCCGCGGCTTTGGATAAACAAGTATGTCGCCGGTCGCGTCGACGTTGCGCCATTTCTTCAACAGGCCTGCCGGAAACTTTGTGGAGATCCGAAACGCGGTAATCGGATACCGGCCTCGCCGCCGGAACGTATGCTCCAATCTTTTTCGGGCGCTGGATCTGGCAGGCACCAGCACGAAGTGAGCCAACTTGCCGAGCTGTAGAGATCCGGCGCTGGGCGGGAGCGATGCCGCGTCATTATCCGTTGCCTCCTCATCGTCTTCGAGGGGTGAATTGCGGTCTTCGGTCAGCGCCTCGATTATGAGGCTGTAGCTCGGGATCAACTTCTTATGATTCAAAATGGTGACGGAAAGCGAGGCGGGTTCGCCGGCGAATACGTGGTCGGGAAAACGCAGTTGAACCGAAATATCCGCGAGAGTCATCCGAGCCATGAAATTCGCTGCGATGACAAATGCAAGCATCGCGGAAAGGATCAGGTAAAGAAGATTGTTGGCGGTGTTCCATGCCGCGAACCCGACGACTACGAGAAAGACGATGAAGAAGACGCCTTCCGCAGTGATGCTGGTTCGAACCGCGAACCTCAGAAATTCGAGTTGGACCTTGCGCGCTAGTCTTGGAATTATGTAGAGGGCGCCTATGAGCGCAAGTAACAGGGAAACTGCCGCCGCCAACCACGCAACCTGTCCCTGATGTTGTTCCGCCGCCGCGGAGCTGAGCAGGGCAATAACGAAGGACGTGCCAAGAAGCGCCAGAGTTACTAAGAAGTCCCGCCATGCGCGGCGATCCATACTTCACCTCAAAGCGGCACGCTGACGGTCTTGAGTATCTCCTGAAGAGCGGCTTCGGCTTCTTCCGATCTGCGAAGCCCGGTCGAATAGCGGGAATTAACAACAACGCGATGAGCAAAGACGGGAACTACGAGCCGCTTTATATCGTCCGGTATGACGAAATCGCGGCCGCTGATGTAAGCAAGCGATTGGGACCCGTGATAGAGAGCGAGGCTGCCGCGCGGGCTGACTCCCAGGTCGAGTATTTCCGATTCTCGAGTCGCGCGAACTATGCGAATCAGATAATCGATGAGAGAGTCCTCGACTACTACCTCTCGCACCTCCCGTTGGAGGGCCAGAACTTCGTCGCTGTGCATAACCGGCTTAATGTGCTCGATAGCGGAGGTCAGCGACTGCCGCCGCAGAATGTCTTTCTCATCTTCCGCGTCGGGGTATCCCATTCGCAGCCTCATCAAGAACCTGTCCAACTGGGATTCGGGCAGCGGATAGGTGCCGTGATGCTCGACCGGGTTTTGTGTGGCGAGAACGATGAAAGGCTTGGGCAACTGGTAGGTTTCCTGTTCCACCGTTATGTGGCCTTCGGCCATCGCTTCAAGCAGCGCGGATTGAGTTTTTGGAGTGGTGCGATTGATCTCGTCGGCCAGAACTACGTTCGCGAAAATCGGCCCGGGTTTGAACTGGAACGAGCCCAGTTGCTGGTTGAATACTTCGAGCCCGACTATATCGGAAGGGAGCAAGTCGGAGGTGAATTGAATCCGTTGAAACGTGCAATCGAAGCTTCGAGCCAGCGCCTGCGCCAGAGTGGTCTTGCCGACTCCCGGGACGTCTTCGATCAACAGGTGACCACTGGCCAAAACGCCTGCCAGAGCCAGTTCTACCACTTCCGGCTTGCCTCTTATGACGCTTTCGATGGTTGACTGAAGCCGTTCAACCTTAGGCGCGGTGGATATCACTAATAAGATCCTCGCTGGCGCTCAATCAATAAGTGCTCATTAAATCTAGCACAGTTGATCAACGCCAGCGAAGAAAAGTTAGTTTGACAAGTTGTTCATCGAGGTTCGCAGCACGAGCGGAACCTTGCTCGCTACCCTTACAACTTTCAGCAATCTGAACGGAGGCACGGCGGGAGCCTATGTCTAAGAGGTCCTTTCAGCCTGTCGAGCTTCGCGGGTCAAACTGTCCCTATACAGTTTAGAACAATCCCACTGGGGCAACCTCTCTTACTGAATGCCCCTGACAGACTGGCTTATTCTCAAGGTAGGTTACAAAACTTTGTAGTACAAAACTTTGTAGTTGCCAAATCCCCTTGTTGCTGTTCTAGACTAGCACCCGTCAGTTGTTCTCTCTTAACCTTCGGAGGTAATTTCAATGCGTAAACTGAAAAAGGTTGTAGCCGTTCTGATGTTGGTATTTATGTTAGGTCTTGCTGGGCCGCAAGCCTTGGCAGGGGATATGAATGATCCCCCAGGAGAAACAAATTCTCCTCCTGGGGAAACTCAGGGTCCTCCTAGCTTTGCTGATTGGGCCAGTGTCTTTGTCCAGATACTTGGACAGACTTGGAGTGTCTAGGAACTTAAAGCAAAGCTACTTGATTGACTTGCTTTGATAGGTGTTGAGGGCAGCGGGGTTCGTTGCCTTTTAGAGCGACTACGGACGCCTCACTCATCAGCACATTCAGAGTTTACGACGTCTCGGTGAAGTAAAAAGGACTCCGGCAGGAATCCATTTTGCCGGAGTCGATCAATGAAGTTGTTTGATCAAGATGGGCGGGGGAGAGTGGAGCGGTCCAACTCCCCTGCGTTTTGATTACTGGCCTATGATGTCGCCCTTCATTCCGCCGAGCGCTCCAAGAAGCTCGTCCTTTTCGGTCGCGCCCACGTTGAATTTGTCGAGCGCCTTCACCAGATCTTCTATAAGAGCGTTGAAATCGGAATCGGAAATTCCCATTCCCCGGTGAGCCGATTTCATATCGCGCCCTTTGTATTTACACGGGCCGCCTGAAGCCTGACAGATCTGATCGACAAGCTTGCCTTTGAAAGCGTTGAGCGCTTTGGGATCGCTCGCGATCTTCTTGAAGAAGCCGTTTATGCGGCTATCGCCTGCTACGTTTCCTACAAATTCGTTGACGACCGCGGTGATCGCGGGTTTGCCGCCCAGTCGCTCGTACAAAGACTTGACCGCCGGATCGCTCTTAATAGTGGTCGACGCCATAGTGATCGATCCAAGAGCCAGCGAAGCGGCCGCGGCGATCACAGCAAGTGTTCTCTTCATCATTCAAGAATTCCTCCAGATTAATGTTTGCCGAGATGAATCAGCATCAGACTTTGTCTTTAGCTGGTGTTCGGGTTATCATCGGCTACTCCATCTACGGGCGGTCATGACGAAACGGATTCAGAGGATCTATCGCCTGACGCAAGGAATCCGAATTGCCCGGCGACTACGTAAACACACACAACGGAGAGGGAAATAAAGGGTGGGATCACCTCAAGGCTCATTGGAGTTTTCAGCGAGGGATCAAGATTGGGCCGTCCTGATCGGCAGGATGGCGCAGGGAGATCAATCGGCGCTGTCAACGCTTTACGATTCTACAGCGAGATTGGTCTATGGCCTGGTGCTTAGAATCGTTAACGAGGCGCCGTCGGCCGAAGAAGTATTGTTGGACGTTTTTTCGCAGGTGTGGCGCCAGGCAGGCCAGTACGACGGGAAGCGGGGCGCGCCCCTGGCCTGGATTATGACCATAGCCAGAACTCGCGCCATCGATCGCGTGCGCTCCACTCGCCAGGAGCAGCAGCGAAGAGATCCGTTGGACACGGTGCAGGCAGTTAGATCTGAAAGCGCCGATCCCGAGCAGGACTCGGTCATCTCGGAGCGCCGCTTTATCGTCAGGCAGGCGTTAGCGGAGCTCGCGCCTGAACAGCGCCAGGTGATCGAGCTGGCTTACTATTCCGGAATGAGCCATAGCGAGATCGCGGCTACGCTGGGTCAACCGCTGGGGACGGTGAAGACTCGAACACGTCTAGGAATGATGAGGCTGAGAGAGGCGTTGGCTCCCGTTCTTGGAGGCAGCCAGTGATGCATAAAGCAGTCGACGATGAAGTGCGAGAAAACGCCTCGCTCTATGCCCTGGGAGCGCTTGCGGAGGATGAGGCCGGAACGTTCGAGCAACACCTTCTGGAAGGAAATTGCGGCGGGCATATTCGAAAAGCATCTGTTCACGGACAAGGCGCGAGGCACGGTCACTAATCTTGTGAGGCTTAGCCCCGGAGCCAAATGCCCGATTCACGATCATCCTAGCGTTGAAGAGTGTTATGTCATCGACGGCGATTTCAGATTCGGCGATGAGGTATTCGGACCAGGTGATTATCAGTGCGCCCTTGTTGGAAGCGTACATGGAAATCTGCACACGGTCGGCGGGGCCCTTGTGCTCATCGTCGGCCCGGATCGTTACGAGGCTGTCCACAAAACGGAGCTCGAGCTCGAAGAACAAAGAAAGAGCCTGCTTGCGTTGGAGTCCCGAGGCGCGCTCTGGGAAAAGGTGGAACATGAGTCAGACTCACCGGGGCAGGAGATGATAATCGAAGATCATCAAGAGAGAGCGGCCCTGTATGCGCTCGGTTCCCTGAGCGAGCACGAAGCCCGCGCTTTCAAGATTCATCTACGCGACGGCTGCGCGATCTGCTCGAAGGAGTTGAGCGGCTTCGAAGCCGTCGTCGGCGAGCTTTCTTTCGGAGCTGTTTCGGCCGAGCCTCCCGCCGGCGTTATCGATAAGCTTCTGGCAAGAATCGAGAAAGATAGCCAGACTCAGCGGCCGTCGATTTCTGAATCCAGCCCTACGACGCCGAATTCTATTCCCGAGCCAATCCTGAAGAGCACTACGCGTTCTCGGTCTTATCTTGTCTGGGCGGTCGCTGCTTCACTTCTGGTCGCGATTCTGGCCGCTTCCTTTTGGTCAAAAACAAATTCTGCTTTGAATGAAGAACGTCGGCGGTTGGCGACGATTGACGACGAAGTTCGAGCGCTGCGAGTGAATCTGACGGACGCATCCGCAAGGGCGCGTGAACTCGAGTTGATAGCGAGGGCCCTCGAGAGTCCGGGATCGAGCATGATAAAGCTTGTTCGAGGATCTGAACAGTCTCAATCAAAGGATCCTGCCAAGATCTATTGGAATAAGCAGGCGGGCCAATGGATTGTTGCTTTGAATATGCCTCCTCCGCCCGAAGGCAAGGTCTATCAGTTATGGTTCATCACATCGGCTCCGTTGAGCGCGGGCGTCCTGACAACCGACGACTCCGGGCGCGGCGTTACGGTGGTTGAGGTCCCTCGTGGTATCGGAGAGATCAAGAAAGCGGCGATCACAATCGAGCCTCAGGGCGGTTCGACCTCGCCGACTATGCCGATAGCGGCTTCTGCTGACGTAGGACTCTAACAAAAGGGAATTACACACTCCTGGCGCCTCTCATCCGCATTCCGAGCTGGAAGAGAAGCTCGATTGTCGACCGTTTCACTCCAGCGCACGGCGCTCGAATTTACTCAACCCCACGTAGGTGAACAATCCGCAAAAGCCGATCAGTCCGCCAAGAATCAACCACAACGGCATATGCGGTGACTGAGGAGTCAACGCGGCTCGAAAGCCTTCACTGGCATATACGAGCGGGTTGATCAGAACGAATTTCTGGAACCAGGGAATGACCTTCAATGCTTCCCACGGATAGTAGGCGCATCCGAAAAATATCATCGGGCCAATCAGTACGTTGAAGATGAGCCCTATCTGTTGCGGCGCTACGAGGGTGCCTACGACCATCCCGAGCGCGGCGAACAGCCAGCTCGTTAGAAGAGCTACCGAAATCAGAAGCGCAACATTGCCCGCCTGCAAATCCAGACCTGATCTCATCATCAACCAGGCGAGCGGCAGCACAAACAACCCGGCTATGACGGCTTGAATGATGCCTACAAGGATCTTCTCGAGGGCTACGCCCTTAATGCTTATCGGAGCCAGGAGCCGGTCTTCTATCTCCTTTGTCCAACCGAACTCGACTACGAGCGGCAACGCCACTGCCTGCATCCCGGAGAGCGTCATGCTCAGCGCGAGTATGCCCGGCAGCAGCAGATTTCCGTAGCCTCGCGCGACGATGCCCTGCCTCGGCATCACGTATCCAAAAATAAATGTAAACAGCAGCGGTTGAAGCCCGACGCGCATTATGAAGTATTTCAATTCCCGTCTTGCCACTCGCATATCGCGATGCAGCAGAGCCATCATTGTCCCATTCATCTTCGCCTCGTTAATCGCGCAAGCTGCGGCCCGTCAGATGTAAGAAGAGGTTTTCGAGACTCGGCTCGGAGACATGTGCATCCGTCACCATGACATTCTGCTCACTCGCCACGCGCATTGCGTTTGCCAGAAGCCCCTCGACCTTATTTGCATACAACCGGATTCGATCATTTTGCGTCTTCACTTCGGCAACGCCGGCCATCGTTTGCAGCGCGGTCGCGAGCGTCGCGGCCTCTCCGTCTTTGTTCTGAATCTGTAGCTCGATCAGGTAGCCGCCGGGAACGTTGGCTTTCAATTGGGCCGGGGTGCCTGCTTCGAGCAGCTTGCCGTGATCCATAATCGCGATGCGCCGGCACAAATGATCGGCCTCTTCCATGTAATGCGTCGTCAGAAAAATCGTCTGGCCTTTCGAATTAAGCTCGGCGAGTAAATCCCACATCGCGCGGCGCGCTTGAGGATCAAGTCCGGTCGTGGGTTCATCAAGGAACAGGATCGCAGGATCATGCATGAGCGCTCGCGCAACCTTCAATCGCTGAGCCATTCCTCCCGAATAGGCAGTCGGCTTCTCGTCCGCGCGGTCGACAAGCTGGAACCGCGTCAGCAGCTCTTCCGCGCGCTGTTCTCGAACTCGCTTCCGAATGCCGAAGTATTCCGCGTGGAACAGCAAGTTCTCGCGGCCGGTGAGGCTGCGGTCGAGATTATTCACCTGAGGCTACGCCGATTCGGCGTTTCACTTCGACCGGCTGGCGAGCTACGTCTATGCCGTCGATCGTTGCTCTGCCGCCTGTCGGCAGCACGCGAGTCGTAAGAATTCCGATTGTAGTCGTCTTGCCGGCGCCGTTCGGCCCTAACAAACCAAAAAATTCGCCTTTATCGACCTTGAAGGATATTCCGTCCACTGCCTTGACTTCGATCGACTGCCCCTTCGTTTTGGGTTTGTAGCTCTTGTGAAGATCATCGACGACAATGACGGAGTTCATATTGCTCCAGGATTAAATTGCTCAGGGACTTAAAGACAATTGTAGGACATAAGGTACCGATCAATAACACGATGATGGAAAGGGAAGCAAACTGAGTATGAACTTAGTATGACCCCATGCGCATTAGAGGACATTGAGATCAGAAACAGGGGCGAAGCCTTTGGCGCTTTGCCCCTGTCTAACGTACTAGCTGCAAAGCTCATGCCTGCTCACTGACTGCTGACGTATGCAGCTTCCCCAGCGTGTGTGGTTTTCGGGCGCCCTCACGGATCTTACCGGGAAAAGATTTTCGCTTGGCCGTTCTCAGCGGCTGCGGAGATGAATCCTATATGCGGAAGTGCGAAAGGAGCATTGCGGCTTATCGTGTTAAGATTCGGCCATGATTCTCGCGCGATTGGATGTGGACGGCTTCCGTAATTTGGAAGGCGCCGCCGATTTCAGCCCTTCCCTGAACATCTTCTATGGAGACAACGCGCAGGGGAAAACGAACTGGCTCGAAGCAGTTTATGTTCTCGGCACGACAAAATCGTTTAGAACCAGCCAGCTTCGCGATTGTATCAGCTTTGACGCGGCTCGTTCGCTGATTACGGGGCTCACTGAGCGCGAGTCGATCTCTAAACAACTTCAAACTCTAATCTCCCCATCGTCAAAAGAGCTTTACGCCAACGGCAAGCGAGAAACTCTGTCCCGGTACCTCGGCAATCTGACCGTTTTTTCACTATCCCTCGAAGGAATGGAGGTTATCAGGGGAGACGCGAGCAATCGGCGCCGCCTGATCGACAGAGGGATAGTAGCGCTATCGCCGGCGTATCTTGATAGACTCGCCGAATACAACCGAGTGGTTAAACAGAAGAACAAGCTTCTTGTTACGGCGCAGGAAAGCGGCAGTCCGGCTCGCTTTTATTCGCAGATCGAAGTCTGGAACGAACAATTGATTTCGGTTGCCAGCGAGGTTCATACGGCTCGATCCAGCTATGTCCAGATGGCAGAGGCGCAACTGGAGAGAGAGAACCATGGGCGAGCGATCTTCGGAGCCGAATCGGTTTCTATTGGCTACCGGTCGTGCCTTGAAGGGAAAGGCGACCTGAGCCGATACAGCGAGCTTCTCCACGAGCGATTAGCGCTGCGAATGCCGGCCGAGATCGCCGCGGGACATTGCCTGATCGGGCCCCATCGCGACGATATTGAACTGTTGGCGGACGGTCGCGAGGTGGCCAGATTCGGCAGCGCCGGACAGCAGCGAAGTACCTTATTTCTCCTTGTTTTAGCCCAGATATCAATCTATACTTCCACTTACGAAGAAAGACCGGTTCTCCTGATCGATGACATCGATGCAGAGCTTGATCGCGGCAGGATCGAAGCGCTGATTTCGGAGCTCGAAGGACGGGCTCAAACGTTCGTAAGCACGTCACGCCGCGCCATAGCGAATCGTTATCGGGATCGCGCGCGTGTCCTTCTTGTCGAACGAGGCCGGATTGCAAAAGACACGCCGGCCTTCTACGAAACCGCGGCCCCGGCAACCCGACAGGCACTCGAGGTACAGACTCTCGACGCATACGATGAAGAAGAAGCACCGGCTCTCGAATAATGAGCATGGCGATAATACAACCAGCGATGGAGATAAACTTAAACAATGAGCAGAGCGACTAATAACGTATCGGGTAAGGAAAGGGACGCAGGCGTTGAAGAATATGGAGCGGGTTCAATTACCGTTCTCGAAGGCCGCGACGCTGTCAGGAAGCGGCCGGCAATGTATATCGGATCGACGAGCGAGCTTGGACTGCATCATCTGGTCTATGAAGTCGTTGATAATTCCGTCGACGAAGCTCTCGCGGGATTTTGCGACCGCGTCGACGTCATAATCCATCTCGACAATTCAATCACCGTAGTAGATAACGGCCGCGGCATTCCGGTCGATATACACAAACAAGAAAAGAAATCAGCCGCCGAAGTCGTGTTGACGATCCTGCATGCCGGCGGCAAGTTCGATACGAACGCTTATAAGGTATCGGGCGGTCTCCACGGAGTCGGCGTTTCGGTTGTGAATTTTTTATCGGAGTGGCTGCGAGTCGAGATCTGGCGCGACGGGAATACATACGAACAGGAATACGAACGCGGAGTTCCGCTTGCGCCGCTCAAGCAAACGGGCAAGACGCGCAGGCGCGGCACCAAGATAAGCTTCAAGCCCGATACGCAAATATTCGAAGTGACCGAATTCAACTTCGATACGCTTAGCCAACGGCTAAGGGAAAAAGCCTTCCTCAATTCCGGCATACGAATCACGATTCTCGACGAACGCACGGAGAAGAATCACGAGTTCTTCTATAAGGGCGGCATCGCGGAATTTGTCAGACATCTCAACAAGAGCAAAGACGTTTTGCACCCTCAGCCGATCTATTTCGAAAAGAGCGGCACGGACGCCGATCCGGTGGGGATCGAAGTCGCAATCCAGTACAACGACAGCTATAACGAGATCGTCCACTCGTTCGCCAACAACATAAACACGGTAGACGGCGGGACTCATCTCAGCGGGTTTCGGGCGGCGCTGACTCGAACGATAAACAACTACGCCAGATCGTCCGGTCTTTTCAAAAAGGACGACGAGAAGCTGGCTCCTGAGGATGTTAGAGAAGGGCTGGTCGCCGTCATAAGCATCAAGCTTCCTCAGCCCCAATTCGAAGGCCAGACCAAAGGCAAGCTCAATTCCGATGTGAAGGGCAACGTCGAGCAATTCGTCAACGAGAATCTCGGCCGTCACTTCGAAGAAACTCCCTCCATCGCTCGCAAGATTATTGCGAAAGCCATTGATGCCGCCCGCGCTCGCGAAGCCGCGCGAAAGGCTCGCGATCTGACGCGCCGCAAAGGCGCGCTCGATTCGGCCTCTCTTCCTGGAAAGCTCGCGGATTGTTCCGAAAAAGATCCGATGCTATGTGAGTTGTTCCTGGTAGAGGGCGACTCCGCGGGCGGTTCGGCGAAACAAGGCCGCGATCGGCGTACTCAAGCGATCCTGCCGCTGAAGGGAAAGATTCTCAATGTCGAGAAGTCGCGCTACGACAAGATTCTTTCGCATTCTGAAATACGTGCGTTGATTACGGCTCTCGGCACGGGAATCGGCCAAAATGATTTCGATGTCTCGAAGCTGCGATACGACCGGATCATCCTCCTGTGCGACGCCGACGTTGACGGTTCGCATATTCGAACACTCCTCCTCACCTTCTTCTACAGGCAGATGCCCGAACTTATCGATCGCGGGCATATCTACATAGCTCAGCCTCCGCTTTTCAAGGTTAAGAAGGGCAAAAGCGAGCAGTACATGATCGATGAAAAGGAAATGAACAAGTTCCTGATGCGCAAGGCGACCGAAAATGTCACCGTGACGATCAAAGCAACAGGGATTGATTTCAGAGGCGCCGAGCTTCGGAAGATGCTTGAAAAGCTGGCCGATCTCGACACCTATCTCGACAAGCTCGAGCGCCACCTGATGCACGACCGCAAATTGGTGGACGTCGTAATCGATGGATTCGCCGGACCTGGCGGAGCCATGAAGTCCGGCGAAGCGCTAAAGCTCCATCAGGTTTTCGAGAGCGAGCGAATGCTCGAGAGGATTTCCGCCGCGATCGCCGAGCTTGGATACGAAACGGAAGTCAGTCGGGACGAAGAGCACGGCAAGTTTCAAGTAGCGATATCGAAGGCCCGCGGGAGCGACACCGTACACGTTAACTGGGAGCTGGCAACGCACGTCGAATTTCAAAAGGCGATACAGCTCTACGGCGATCTTCACGATTTAAGCAATCCACCGTTTGTCGTCTCTGAAAATGGAAGCCAGACCATTCTGGAATCCAGGCCGCTCCTGCTCGAGCACGTTATGAGCGCCGCGAAAAAAGACATCACCATTCAGCGTTATAAGGGGTTGGGCGAGATGAACCCCGAACAGCTCTGGCAAACGACGCTCAATCCCGAGCACCGAACGATATTGAGGGTTCAGGTTAACGATGCCGTCGAAACCGATGAAATATTCACCGTGCTGATGGGCGATCAGGTCGAACCTCGAAGAAAGTTTATCGAGGATAATGCTCTCGATGTCAGAAATCTCGACATCTGAGCGAGGCAGAGAAAATCACCGAAGCGAAGCGACAGACCAGCGCGCGCGCGGCAATTCGCTGGAGATTCAGATGTCTCCGAATGTTGTGTGTCGCCCTCTTGCTGGTATGTTGGAGTGCGGCCGCGACCACTTTGCATTTCGACGGCGGCAGCTTGATCGGCGTCGTGCATGATGAGCAGGGGCTGCCGGTCGCGGATGCCAAAGTAAGCGTTACCTCTGAGAAGTTCTCGGTCTCCGCATTGACCGTGGCTGACGGCAGATTCGATTTCAGGAATCTTGCTCCGGGTCAGTACAGAATTACAGCCGAAGCCTCGGGCTATCGAAAGGAATCCGTAGCCGTCACAATCGCGCGGGTCGGAGAAGTCCTCAGCAACGCGATGGTCCTCAGGCCTTCGTCCCTTCACGTTGCCGTATTCGATTCAACAAGCAGATTGCCTCTTGGCGGCGTCAGCGTGACGCTCCAGGTTACCGAACGCGGGCCTTCGCCATCCGCGACGGCGATCGCGCCATCCGCGCGGGCCGTTACCGATGAAAGCGGCGACGCCTATTTTGGAAGGCTGGCGCCGGGGTCTTATCGGCTTACAGCAACGCAGCGCGGATTCGAAGAATATCAAAGCGATGTGTTCGTGTCCGCGGGCAGGGTAACAACCGAGTTCGCGCTCCCGCTTTCCATTGCTCCTGTTATTCCCATCAACGATAAATCGGTTCGCCGCTACGCGCTGCCGAATCTCCCATCAAAAAACGTTCAGACTCTCTTTCAAGACAGCGATGGATGGATGTGGTTTGGAACCGACAAAGGCGTCGCGCGCTTCAACGGCGCGGACTTCAAATCTTCGTCGTCGCCCGATTCCGCTTACTCGTCGCTGACGGGCGTCGATGTACGCTCGATAGCCGAAGATAGGGCTGGTCAGATTTGGCTCGCAACCCCGAACGGCGTCAAAGTAGTTACAAAACAGGGCCGCCAGGTGACCGATGAGCTGACCGGGATCGAAGTACGTCATCTTCTGATCGATTCGCGCGGCGTGGTTTGGGCCGCGACGACGCGAGGCGAGTTCAGAAGCTCCAACAGAGAAGGAATCAGGTTCGAACAGATGAGCGGGCCGGCTTCGCCCGATGTCCGACAGACAACAGAGGACTCGGAAGGCCGGATTTGGATGGCGGCAAGCGACGGCGCCTATCGGTTCGATGGCGCCAGATTCATTCTCTTCGATTCCGGTCCTGCGCGCGGCGCCGCGCCCGCGGCATCTGTTTCTGATCAGGCGAGGGTTCCCGCGGGAGCAGCGTCCGACCTGCATTGCATTTTTTCGGATCGCGGCGGAAGAATCTGGCTCGCCTCGCCGGCGGGCATGCGCTATGTAGAAGCAGAGAAACTCGTCAGTCCTTTGAAAGATCAGTCAAAGACGGATGGCGCTCCGGCGTCGGATGTCCGCGCGGTCGCCCAGGATCGTTCGGGGCGCATCTGGCTTGCATCCTCTTCCGGAGGCGCCTTTGTTTATGACTCGGACATCAACAAATCGCAGCGGCTGAGCGCGCTGGATCGCGACCATGTGGCCGCGATAATCAGCGACAGGGAAGGGAATCTCTGGTTCGGCACCGACAACGGGGCGGTACGGGCCGACCTCTACAGTTTCGTCAATTTCAACACCAGCCGGGGCCTGTCCGACAACGATGTAAGGCAGGTCGAAGAAGAGTCGCCGTCCGAGCCCTCGGATCAGGGGCAGCATATGAGACGTCTCTGGTTTGCCACCGGCGCGGGCACTTCGGTGATGGAGGCGGAACGGCTCTTACCGTTGGAGAGTTTTAAGGCGAACATAGGCGTGAGGTCAGTGGCGCGAGACCGCAGCGGGGCGACCTGGTTTGCAACTGATCAAGGGGTATTCCGGCTCACCGGTAAAGCGCTTACTCAGTTGAATGAAGGCAACGGGCTTTCATCGAATAACGTTCGATGGGTCAAAGCCGCGGCTAACGGCTCGCTTATCTTGTTCGCAACGGCCAAAGGGGTCAGCGTCTACAGGGACGGCGTGCTTCGTAGCCTCGATGAGTTGAGCTCCTACGACGTAAGGCACGTGGCGGAGGGGCCCGACGGCCGCATCTGGTGCTCGACTTCGCGAGGCGTCGCGATCATCAATTTCTCGACAGGCGCTTTTGATTTTGTCGACGAGGGGCGCGGTCTCGCGGACGCCGACACCCGCTGGGTGACTGAATGGAACGGAAAGATGGCTGTCGCGACTCGCGCGGGAATTCAAACATTCGAGGCCGAGTCTGCATCTCCACGGGCGCTGACCCAATTCGACACCGAACCCGCGGACACGTTGTTCACCGATCGAGACGGTTACCTCTGGGCTGGAATGGAGGAGGGCGGCCTGAAGAAATTCAGTTTGATCGGAGATCGGGTGATGTCCGCGGTCTACTCGAGCGAGAACGACGCTTTTACGGCCCGCCGAATCAGATCGATTTCGCAGGACACGCTTGGAGAGATCTGGATCGCTACTGAAGTAGGCGCTCTGAGACACGAGCCGGTCAGGGCCGCTCCTCTCGCGCGGGTTTCGCTTGAAACAGACGGCGAAACTCTGGGCATCGCGGATAACGCGGACAAGGCGCCGGCCGTAAAGGAGATCTCCTACGGCCGGCATAAACTGACGTTCCATATCGCCGCCGCAAGCATGAACGGACCGGTTCGATACCTCTACCGCATTCAATCAGCGGGCAAGGACAGCGAATGGCAGATACTTCCGGCGCAACAATCGGCGGAGCGTGAGATTCCGATCTTCGAGATTGGTGAAGGGAGCCATAGCTTCGAGTTGATCGCGTTGAATCGAGATCTCTATGGCGCCGCCGCGCCTGCCGTTCGACTCTCGTTCGTTGTTGGCTCGCCGTTCTGGAAGCGCTGGTGGTTCTACGCCGTCACCGTTTCGCTGGTCGCGGCGGCCGTGGCTGCCGTAGCCGCCGCCAGAAAAGTGCAGCAGCGCGAATACGTGTTGCCCAAAGAGCTCCGAAACTATGTTCCGATCGAGCCCAATCCGTATATCGTCGGCAATCCGATCAGAACCGAGCAGATGTTTTATGGACGCGAAGACGATTTTCGCTACGTGCGAACGAAGCTCGAGGCTGCAAGCCAGGGAGTCGTCATAGTGTTTTGCGGCGAGCGGCGCGTCGGCAAGAGCTCGATACTGTATCAGGTTTCAAACGGGCGGCTCGGCGATCGCTTCGCGCCGGTATTCATAGACATGCAGGAGATGGTGATTGCCGACGACAGCGAGTTCTTCGCAAGGGTCTGTCGACTGATTTCAGACGCGGTCTCGCGGCTCGATATGGCCGCGCACGCGCTTCAAACCCCGGGCGGTGAGAGCCGGACGGATCGAAGCGCGGCCTTCTCTGAAACCGCGCCAAAAGTGAGACCTCCGGAGTTCGGCCATCGCAATCCTTATCCGCTCTTTCTCGATTTTCTGGATGATGTGCTTGGCGCGCTCGAAGAAAAAACGCTGCTCCTTCTGATCGACGAGTACGAGCTGCTGGAAGGAAAAGTGGATGACGGCCGCCTCTCGCCTGAGCTGTTCACTTTCCTGGCCGGATTGATGGATAACAAGGAGCGCCTTGCGTTGATCTTCACCGGCTCGCGCAGGCTCGAGGAACGCGATAAGAAATACTGGCGCGAGTTGTTGAGGAGATCGCTCTTTAGAAAAGTCGGCTTTCTTTCCGAGAACGACACGCGCCGTTTGATAGTCGAACCCGTTGACGGCCGGCTCGTATTCGGCCGTTCCGTCTTGGATCGAATCTACCGACTCACCGCGGGCCAGCCTTTTTATACGCAGGTGATTTGTCAGAATATGGTCGATCATGTGAATGAACATCGTCGGAACTGGGTTACACTCACGGATTTGAAGACCGTAATCGATGAGATCATCGATAATCCTCTACCGCAGATGATCTATGCGTGGGACGGCTTGTCGGACGATGAAAAACTGTCGCTCTCGTTGTTGACCGAAAGGCTTGCCGATCCTGACGCCTTTGCGACAGCGGCCGAGCTTCGCGAATCGGTTCAGGAGAACGATTATCCGGTTCACCTGTCCGAAAACACGATCAGAGTGACGCTGGAGGAACTATTCCGGCGAGAGTTCCTGGACAAAGACGCGATCGACGGATTTAGATTCAAGATGGATCTGCTGCGGCAATGGATTCACCGCGCGCATTCAATCTGGCAGGTAGTCAACGAAGTGCGAACGCATTAAACGGAAACCACGTGGCGAACCAGAACCCCTATCTGAACCGCGTTGCGATCAAAGATCCCTCGCAATTCTACGGACGCACTCGCGAGGTAGCGAAGATCTTTTCCAGAATCGGCGCATCCCGACCGCAGTCAATCTCGGTAGTCGGCGAGCGGCGGATAGGAAAATCGTCGCTCCTGCACTTCATTAACAATCCGGAAATCCGCGGCCGCTTTTTGGACAAGCACTCGTCATACGCGTTCACGCTGATCGACCTTCAGCAGAAGCGCAAGCTCACGCTCAAGGAGTTTTTCCGCGAGCTGTTCACCAACGTCGCCCGAGAAATCGGCGACGAAAGCATCGCCCGACTGGAGCCAAAGTTCGATTCCGTAGGTAAGCTGCTGGAGCGGTTTCACCGCGAAGGCCGAAAGCTGATCGTTCTGTTCGACGAGTTCGACGCAATAACCGCGAACCGCGTGTTCGACCTCGAGTTCTATTCGTTTCTTCGCTCCATAGCCAACAATCACGACGTGGCCTACGTCACGAGCTCGGCCCGCGATCTTCAGGAACTCTGCCGTACGCAGCTAATAGCCGACTCGCCGTTCTTCAATATATTCACCAATGTTTTCCTGAGAGCGTTCTCGCGTCAGGAGGCGCTCGAACTGATAAGCGGGCCTTCCGCCGCCGCCGGCCTGCCGCTCGAGCCGTACGCAAGGCGAATAATGGAAATCGCGGGCCATCATCCATACTTTCTCCAGATCGCCTGTTCTGCTTACTTCGATCATCTCTCCGACAGCGGAGGAAAGCTCGCGCGCGACGAGGTCGAAGCGGTCTTTCTTGATGAAGCGAAGGGCCAGCTTCGATTTATCTGGGACCACATGAGCGAAAGCTCGCGGCGCTGCATTCTTGCCTTCTCGCAGCAGGGCCAAATCGAAAAAGAACAAAAGCACATATACGCCGATCTCAAGCGAGCCGGTTACTTCATCGAAGACGACCGAGGCCCGCGCCTGTTCTCATCCCTGTTTGAAACCGTTGTCGGCCGCGCGCCCGCTTTGACTACCGAGCTTCGCGAAACGGACCTGGCGGCGATGGCGATTCGAACCGAAAAGGCCCGACTGTTGGAGCCTCCGCTGATAGAACCGAAGGGGCACATCGGGAGGTTCAAAATCAGGCGCTCACTTGGATCGGGTGGAATGGGCGAGATCTTCGAAGCATACGATTCGGAGCTTCGGAGGCCGGTCGCGATCAAGGTTCTCGCGATGCGCTACGTAGAAGATCAAGCCATGAAGCGCCGATTTCTGAGAGAGGCGAGGATGGCTTCGAAGCTCAACCACCAGAACATCGCTACGATATATGAAATCGGCGAGGCGGCGGGCAATCCATACATCGTAATGGAATACGTGGAAGGCGATACGCTCTCGGCAAGGCTCGCGAACGGGCCTCTCGATATCCAGACGGTCATCTCGATAGGGCGACAGGCTGCCGATGCGCTCGCCGAAGCCCACGAACACGGAGTAATTCACCGCGATATCAAATCCGGCAACATAATGATCACGGCGCGCGGAAAGGTAAAGGTGCTCGACTTCGGACTGGCCAAACCCGTCCGCTTGCCCGAGCGAGCGTCCGCGTCCAGGAGCCGCAATGCCGCGCTATCGGCTTCCGACTCGTCGCATGAAAAGCTTACCGAACCGGGCGTCCTGATGGGCACGGTCAGCTATATGTCTCCCGAACAGGCATCCGGCAGCGACGAAGTAACTCACCTGTCTGATATTTTTTCTCTGGGCATCGTCCTCTACGAAACAGTCACGGGTAAGCTACCGTTTCAGGGAGAGACCTATTTTCAAACGATCGAGGCCATAACAAAGCGCGCGCCGCACTCGATAAAGAAGCACCGAAAAGACGCGCCGCCCGGACTGGTCTCGCTTATCGAACGAATGATGAAGAAGTCCGCCGCGCAGCGATTCAACTCGGCGTCCGAGGTCGAGCGGAAGCTCGCTGAACTCACTATTACAACATGAATTTCCGCGCAAATTTCCGATGCGCAAAATTTCCGAGATGAGGAGAAAACTTAATGATCACGCTTGTACCGGAAGCAATCGAAACATTCGCGCATAACCACACAAAGTCCGAGGGCGAGATCTTCCGGCGGCTTCGCGACGAGACCTATTCGAAAATGGAATCGCCTCAGATGCAGGTCGGGCGGCTCGAAGGCCAATTCCTGAAGATGCTGGTGAGGCTCACCGGCGCCAGGACCATTCTGGAGATCGGCATGTTCACCGGCTACAGCGGGTTGATGATGGCCGAGGGCCTGCCCGACGGCGGCCGGCTCATAACGTGTGACGTGAACCCTGAGGCGGAAGCAATAGCGCGGCGATATTTTTCTGAGAGCCCTCACGGCAAGAAGATCGAGATCCGAATGGGACCCGCGCTTGAAACCATCGCCGGTCTGACCGAGCTTCAAGGCAAGCTGGATATGGCTTTCATTGACGCCGACAAGGTGAACTACTCGAAATACTACGAAGGATGCATGGGGCTGCTGCGGCCCGGCGGTTTGATCGTCGCCGACAACGTTCTCTGGAGCGGACGAGTGCTCGATCCAGAGGACGAGGATACACGAGCAATAGTCGCATTCGACGACCTCGTGCAAAATGATCCTCGGGTCGAGAACGTATGCCTGACGATTCGTGATGGAATGATGCTCGCATGGAAACGCCCTGCGTGATGTTTTCATAGACGGCGGAACAGGTCTGATTGGGCATTTAGGAATCTCTCCCAGCTAATCGCGAAGAAATTGGTTGGTGAAATTGAGTTTGAAAGGCAGGTGCTATGGGCGAGGATGGGAGACGCAGATTTCTGCAATCGTCAGTTTTCGTAGGCGCATCGCTGCTGCTCGCGGGCTGCAATTCAAAACCAGATTCACCTATGCAGGCCGGCGGCGAGCAGCCTAAGGAAAAGAAGGACGGCTCAAAGGAGGCCGCAGGCGAAGTTACCGCGACCGAAGACCTGATGCGCGAGCACGGCGTGTTGCGGAGGGCGCTGCTTGTCTACACCGAAGCGGCGTTGAAGCTCCGCTCCAATCCGTCGGCGATCGACCCCGGAGCTTTGCAAAAAACAGCAAAGCTCTTCAGGGCGTTCGGCGAAGACTACCATGAGAAAAAGCTCGAAGAGGCCTACATATTTCCGGCGGTTAAAAATTCGAAAGAAAACGCCGGCGCCTACGCAAACATAGTTGATACGCTTACGGCTCAGCATCAGCGAGGCCGAGAGATAACCGACTACATAGTCGAGGTCGCCAGCCGTCCGAAATTGACAACCGACTCAGAGCCTCTTGCCCGAACGCTTGATTCATTCGTGTTGATGTATCGAAACCACGCGGCTCGAGAAGACACGATTATATTTCCAGCCTGGAAGAAGACACTCAGCGCAAGGCAACTGGACGAGATGAATGACAAGTTCGAGGACATCGAGCACGAGCAGTTCGGCGAAGATGGTTATGAACTCGCGGTCAAACAAATCGGCGACATAGAGACAAGTCTCAGCCTTGCCGACCTCGCTCAGTTTACCGCTCCCCCGCCTCCGCCTGTTAAGGCGTGAGCCGCAAGCCCACCGAATGACCAACGACCGGCCCGATTCGAGCGATGCCCCAAAGGCGCGATCGCCGCTCGTAAGGGATTCACCTCTGGTTGAACTCGCATTTTTATTTTTGAAGCTCGGCACAATTGCGTTCGGCGGGCCCGCGGCCCACATTGCGATGATGGAAGATGAAATCGTCACGCGGCGCGGCTGGCTGACCCGCGAGAAGTTTCTCGACCTGCTCGGTGCAACCAACCTGATTCCGGGTCCGAACTCGACCGAAATGGCGATCCACGTAGGATACCAGCGCGCCGGATGGCCCGGGCTGATCGTCGCCGGCAGTTGTTTCATCCTGCCTGCCGCGCTTATCGTCGGAGCCATTGCGTGGGGTTATGTACGATTCGGGAAACTGCCTCAGGCGGAAGCTCTGCTGTATGGAATGAAACCCATCATTATCGCTATCGTCCTTCAGGCTCTCTGGCGATTTCTCCGCGAGGAGTTGAAGACGTGGCGCCTCGCACTCGTAGCCGTCGTATGCGCGGCGCTCAGCCTAATGGGAGTGAATGAGCTGGTTCTCCTACTTGGATCGGCGGTGATGCTTGCAGCAGTGCGATGGTTCACTACTTCAGCTAAGAACGACCTGCCGTTGATCGCTCTTATAACTTCGGAGCCCCTGAGAGGAGTCGTACAGGCTCTGCAGGCGGGCGTAGCGGTAATGCCGTTCAGCTTATGGTCGCTGTTACTCTTCTTTCTGAAAATCGGCTCGGTGCTTTTTGGCAGCGGGTACGTGTTGCTGGCGTTTCTTCGAGCTGATCTGGTTGAACGATGGGGCTGGCTGACGGAGGCGCAGCTCATCGATTCGATTGCCGTGGGTCAACTCACTCCGGGACCCGTGTTCACGACCGCTACATTTATCGGCTACTTGTTGGGCGGCGTCAAAGGATCGGTTGTAGCAACGATAGGAATCTTCCTGCCGGCGTTCTTCTTCGTCGGCATAAGCGGACCGCTCGTACCGCGGATTCGAAAATCTCCGATTCTGGGATCGGCTCTCGATGGAGTCATCGCGGCATCGCTGGCGTTAATGGCGGTGGTTACGTTTCAGCTTGGCAAGGCCGCGCTCATTGATGTTCCGACGGTGGTGCTATTTCTTGTAGGGTTCGGGCTGTTGATGCTGCTTCGTTTGAACTCAGCCTGGCTCATATTGATCGGAGCGGTCGCGGGGCTTGTGCTTAATTCTTTCAAGTGAAAGCTACTTTAGGTGAGGTGCGGCTCGCGCAGTTTTTACTGTAATGATTCCTTCCACAGCCTTCTCTCGGTTTGCAGCATATCAATACACGCATTCCTGAGACAGATTGACTCACAGACGCGGTGAACTGACGATCGGATATTCCCGCGGGCAGCAAAGACATACGCAATAGATCGAACATTCTCGAGCCGCTGGAATACTGCTTGGCGGGCATACATCTTGCTAAGTTGATCGAGCGGCATTAGTGGATGTGGGTTCTACTTTCATGCTGCTTCGCGTAATGCTGAAGAATAAGTCGAGGGGCGGAGGTACGTGGCCGCCCCTTTATACGCTTGAGGCCGGTTTTCACTTTCAAGACCGGTCTGCGCGTCGACGCAGGGGAGCTTCTTTGAAGAACAAGGATTGGATGAGAGGGGCGGATGTCGATGTCGCTCTATTGATCATCGATCCGCGCGAAGTGCACAGTGGCGCGGAGTCGCGCCTGATCCGTTAGCGGCTGACGCAGAGAGGTTATACCCGTCCTCTTATATCGAAGAATGCAACCATCCAAATCTCACATCGCTAAAAACATTGCGGTCGTTCTGGCTTTATTCGCTTGTGCGAGCGCTTCTTGCTCGCGGCCCATTCAATCGAATGCCGAAGTTCGTGAAGTTCGGCTGCCCAGCGGATTGAGCGGATCAAACGAGCCGGATGACGGGCAGTGGCTGATGCCTGCCAAGAATTACTCCAGCAATCGGTTCAGCAGTCTCGATCAAATCACCGTCGACAACGCCAGGGATCTCAAAGTCGCGTGGACCTTTTCCACCGGTATCAACCGCGGGCACGAAGCCGCGCCGCTCGTCGTGAACAACACGATGTACATCGTCACGCCGTATCCAAATATTCTCTACGCTCTCGACCTGACGAAGCCCGGCGCCCCGATGAAATGGAAATACGAGCCGAAGCCATCCTCCGCTGCCCAAGGAGTCGCGTGCTGTGACGTAGTCAATCGCGGCGCCGCTTTTTACGATGGAAAAATCTTCTACAACACTCTCGACGATCACACAGTTGCCGTCGATGCACAGAGCGGCAAGGAGGTGTGGAACACGCAGGTAGGCGACATCAATCAGGGCGAGTCGATGACAATGGCTCCGCTTGTGGTCAAAGACAAAGTTCTTGTAGGCAACAGCGGCGGTGAGTTCGGAGTCAGAGGCTGGCTGACTGCTCTTGATGCGAGTAGCGGAAAGATAGCCTGGAAGGCTTACAGCACGGGCCCCGACGTGGATTGCTTGATCGGCTCGAACTTCAAGCCATTTTATGAAGCCGACCAGGGCAAGGATCTTGGCGTCACGACCTGGCCTCCGGACGCATGGAAAATCGGAGGCGGCGGCGTGTGGGGCTGGATTTCCTACGATCCGGAATTGAATCTCATCTACTACGGCACGGCCAATCCGGGACCCTGGAATCCTGATCAGCGACCCGGAGACAACAAGTGGACCTGCGGTATCTTCGCGCGCAATCCTGACAACGGCGAAGCGCTCTGGTTCTACCAGTGGAGCCCTCACGACCTTCACGACTATGACGGAGTCAACGAACAAATCCTAATCGATCTACCCATAGCCGGGCACACCCGAAAGGTTCTGGTGCGGCCGGAACGAAACGGGTATGTGTACGTGCTGGATCGCACCAGCGGAGAAGTGCTGTCTGCTACGCCATTCGCGTATATAACCACGAGCAAGGGCGTTGATCTGAAGACCGGCCGGCTGATCTACAATCCGGAAAAATCCGCTTCATTAGGCAAGGTCGTTCGCGAAATCTGTCCCGCGTCGCCTGGGGCTAAGGATTGGCAGCCTTCAGCGTTCTCGCCGAAGACGGGCCTTCTATATCTGCCGCACAACAATCTCTGTCAGGATGCCGAGAGCGTTGAGGCGAACTACATCGCCGGGACTCCCTACGTCGGAATGAACGTGAAGATGTACGCAGGCCCCGGAGGCAATCGCGGCGTTTTCAGCGCCTGGGACCCTGTCGCCGCTAAAGAAGTATGGAGCATTAAGGAGGACTATCCGGTCTGGAGCGGAGCGCTGGTCACCACGGCTAATGTCGCGTTCTATGGAACCATGGACGGCTGGTTCAAAGCCGTGAACGCCGTCGCGGGAGAGCCGCTGTGGCAGTTCAAATGCGGCTCAGGAATCATCGGACAGCCAATCACCTATCGCGGGCCGGACGGCAAACAATACGTCGCTATCCTGTCAGGCGTGGGCGGATGGTCGGGAGCGATCGTAGCCGGCAATCTCGATCCTCGAGACGGCGGCGGAGCGCTCGGCTTCAACAATGCGATGAGCGATCTTCCGAAGAACACGGTCAAAGGGGGGATGCTTTATGTATTCGCACTCCCTTAAATTTTCCGCCCTGCAAAGTCGGCGGGTCCCCGTGGCTTGTATTCTGCTGCTCTTCGGTTTTGGACCTTTGCTCGCGGGGTGCATCAGACAGGGTCACGCGAGTCCAAGGCGCGTGCTTCGCGTATGCTCGGACCCGAACAATCTTCCATTTTCAAACAGTCGTCTCGAAGGCTTTGAAAACCGAATCGCCGAGTTGATCGCGCGAGAGATGAACGCGGATGTCGAATACACGTGGTGGGCCCAGCGGCGCGGCTTTATTCGAAACACGCTGAAGTCCGGCGACTGTGATGTAGTGATGGGACTTCCGAGCGATTCTGAAATGGCTCTGACCACGGCTCCCTACTACCGATCGACTTACGTGTTCGTCACTCGCAAGGATCGCGGGCTTCTAGTCACATCGTTTGACGATCCGCGACTAAGGAAATGGAGAGTAGGCGTGCAGATTGTTGGGGACGATCTGGCAAACACGCCTCCGGCCCACGCGCTGACAAATCGCGGAATCGTCGGCAGCGTTATCGGGTACACGCTGTATGGCGACTACTCGAAAGAAAACCCGCCCGCGAGAATTATCGACGCGGTAGCGGCGGGTGACGTGGACGTGGGCATAGCCTGGGGACCGCTCGCGGGTTATTTCGCGAGGCATGAACCGGTGCAGCTCGAAATCGCGCCCGTGTCGCCGAGGTCGGAGGGGTCCCTGCCATTCGTGTTCGATATCTCGATCGGAATACGGCGGGGCGAAGGCGCTCTCAAGCAGGAGTTGGAAAGCATACTCGAGCGCAAGCGTTCGGATATCGAAGCCATCCTCGACGAATACGGCATTCCTCGCGTCAAAGGATGACTATGCGAGAGGGGATATTATTGTTCCCAAGACCTGCGCGTCGTTCACCGCCGGCGTTGCGCTTGAGAGTAGTCGGTATGGGTGCTCTCGCTCTGCTCATATTCCAGGCGGCCTGCAAACGTGAAGAGCGAGGCTTCAGAGTACAACCGCCAAGCGCGAGCGCCGCCGAAGGCAGCAGGATGACGGATTTTCAGCCCGGTCCCAGAACTCCCGAGAGCCCAGTCAAAAACGAGTATGAAGATAACGCGTACGCGCTCTCCGAAGGCAAGCGGCTGTTCCAGGAATACAACTGCAGCGGATGTCACTTCAACGGAGGCGGCGGCATCGGGCCTGCTCTGATGGATGATGAATGGCTCTACGGCGACAAACCGGAGAACATCTTCGAAACCATCGTCGAAGGACGTCCTAACGGGATGCCTTCATTTCGCGGCAAGGTTCCCGACTATCAGGTCTGGCAACTGGTCGCGTATGTCAGAAGCTTGAGCGGCCAGGTTGGCTCGAATGCGGCTCCAGGCCGCTCGGATCACATGCAGACGTCTTCACCAGAGCAGTCGAGGCCGCGGGAATCACCGAAACTCTCAGGGAAGCCGCGGTAACCGATCCGATGAAGCGACACAAAGAAACACAGAGTCGATATCGCGTCACCGGGTGTTGCTGCGCGGCGCTCATGTTCTTTCAGGATTTGTCCGGCGCGCATTCCAGCGTTGAGCCGGCGACTCCGCAGGCAGGTCGGATCGCGAATCTGTGGTGGGTGATGTTCTATGTTTCCGTCGCGGTCCTCGCCCTCGTCACGGCGGCGCTGATTTATGCCGTGTTCAGGCGACGATCGGCGCGGGAGCAGACCGCTCCTGTTGATCTGAGTCCCAACACAAACAGAGAGCGTAAGGCCACTCGCGCGGCCGCGGTTGCACTTGCGGTCACCATCGCAATTCTTTTCGTACTGCTCGGTCTCAGCTTCACAACGGGCCGCGCAGTCTCATTTCTGAGCAATGAATCTCCACTGGAGATCAAAGCAGTCGGGCATCGCTGGTGGTGGGAATTTCAATACGTCGATCCCGTCCCAAGCCGCGGTTTTATTACGGCAAACGAGCTTCGTCTACCGCAGGGACGGCAAATTGTACTGACTCTGACTTCGAACGACGTCATACACAGCTTCTGGGCCCCAAATCTGATGGGCAAGAAGGACCTGATACCGGGTCAGGAATCGAGGCTGATATTCCGGCCCGAAAAGCAGGGCGTCTTCAGAGGACAATGCGCGGAGTTTTGCGGGTTTCAACATGCGCAGATGGGTTTCCTCGTGCTTGTCGAGTCCGACGGCGATTTTTCGGATTGGTATAACCACGAGAGCCAACAGGCCGTACAGCCGTCGAACGATTCCGAGAAAAGAGGCCGACAAGTGTTCCTGTCTTCGACCTGCGTCATGTGCCACACGATCGGCGGAACACCCGCGAACAGCAATATCGGGCCGCCTCTCACTCATCTCGCGAGCCGAACTTCGATTGCCGCCGCCACGCTGACGAACAGTCGTGAAAATCTGGCCAAATGGGTGACGGATTCGCAGAAGATCAAACCGGGCAACCGCATGCCTCCGAACGTGCTTGGTCCGGAGAATCTGGACGATCTGCTCAACTATTTGACGAGCCTGAAATGATCAACGAAAGGAGCAAGCCGGGAAAGGCTCACATTGAGACGGCTACGCTCGATGTCGAGCGGGACCGCGCCGAGCTCGAGCGCTCGTGGGAGACGAGACCGGGATTTATTGGATGGCTCACCACCACGAATCATAAGTCGATTGCGATTCGATACATCGTCACGGCATTCATCTTCTTTTTATTTGGCGGAATACTCGCGGCGCTGATGCGGATTCAACTCGCAAGGCCTCGGAGCGAATTCCTCGGGCCCGATGCATACGACCAGGTGTTCACAGTGCACGGCAGCACGATGATGTTTCTGTTCGCGGTTCCGATCATGACGGCGCTCGGTCTTTACTTTGTGCCTTTGATGGTCGGCACCCGCAACGTTGCGTTTCCAAAGCTGAATGCTTTCGGCTACTACGTGTACCTGACTGGAGGCATTCTCCTTTATCTGGGCCTGTTGTCAAACACGGGCCCCGACACCGGATGGTTCAGCTATGTACCGCTCTCCGGACCCGATTTCGCGCCGGGTAAACGCGTGGATATTTGGGCGCAGATGATCACGTTCACCGAAATCGCCGCGCTCGTTGCCGCCGTAGAAATTATCGTAACCGCCTTCAAGATGCGGGCGCCGGGCATGTCGCTCAATCGAATACCGCTCTTTGTGTGGGCGATGGTGGTGACCGCGTTTATGATCATTTTTGCGATGCCCGCGATAATGCTCGCGAGCTCGATGCTGGCGACGGATCGGTTGACGGGGGTCAGCACTCATTTCTTCAATCCGGCCGAAGGAGGCGACGCGCTGCTGTGGCAGCATCTCTTCTGGTTCTTCGGCCATCCCGAAGTCTACATAATCTTTATTCCCGGAACGGGAATCGTTTCGACGCTTATCGTGACCTTCGCTCGCCGTATCGCATTCGGCTATACCGCGTTGGTGCTCTCGCTGATTTCCACTGGATTCATAGGATTTGGCTTGTGGGTGCATCATATGTTCGCAACGCCTCTGCCGCAGCTCGGGCAGAGCTTTTTCACCGGCGCCAGCATAATGATCGCGATACCGAGCGGAGTTCAGATATTTTGCTGGATTGCCACGCTCTGGCTCGGCAAGAGACTTGAGCTAAAAACGCCTTTGTTGTTCGTGCTCGGTTTTGTTTTCACTTTTGTGATCGGCGGGCTGACGGGGGTGATGCTGGGGTCGGCGCCGCTCGATCTTCAGGTGCACGACACCTTCTTCGTAGTCGCTCATCTCCACTATGTTCTGATCGGCGGGGCAATCTTTCCGCTTTTTGGAGCTCTCTATTACTGGTTTCCGAAATGGACCGGGCGGCTGATGAACGAGCGGCTCGGGAAGCTGAACTTCTGGTTGATGCTGATCGGTTTTCATCTGACGTTCTTTCCGATGCATCAACTCGGAATCCAAGGAATGCCCCGCAGAGTGTACACCTACCTGCCCGAAACTGGTTGGGGAGCGCTGAATCTGCTTGCGTCAATCGGCGCCGCGGTCCTCACCGCGGGCGTCATCGCCTTTCTGATAAACGTATTCTGGAGCCGCCGACATGGAGCTCCCGCGGGAGACAATCCCTGGAACTCGGATACTCTCGAATGGGCGACGAGCTCGCCTCCTCCGAGCTACAACTTTCTCTACATTCCCACGGTTCGGAATAGATATCCGGTGTGGACGGTCGAACCGGATACCCCGGTCGTAGCCGGTCTGCGCACCGATGTACGTGAGGCCCTCGTCACACACACGATCACCGCGGCGCCGGATCATCGCTATGAGCTGCCGAACTCTTCGATATGGCCGCTCGTGCTTGCGGCAGCGACGGCGGTCACTTTCATCGGCGTGATCTTTACGGCCTGGGCGATACCGATCGGAGCGGCGCTCACTTTCATAGCGCTCGTGGGATGGTTCTGGCCGAACAGCGAGCCTGCGGCGCTTGAAGCCGAGAGACATCGATCGCTTCCAACGGGCGACGGATTGTCTCTGGAGCAACAGACGTGAGCGAGAGATCGGTCTTAAACTGTTCAGAGTTGCCGGAACACGCGTTCGATGGGCGCGCACCGATCTGGTGGGGAAACTTGCTGCTTCTCGCGATCGAGTCGACGATGTTCGGGATAGTCATCGCCTGTTATTTTTATTTTCATCAGAATTTTTCTTATTGGCCGCCGCCGCGCAACGTGCCGCCGACCACCTACGATACGGCTCCCGATCTGCTTGCGCCTACCAGCAACGTGATATTGCTGCTCTTGAGTTGCGTGCCGATGTATCTGCTCGATCGAGCCGCGCGAGCGGGCAAAATTAAGGCTGTGAGAATCGCCATTGTCGTATCGATTATCTTCGGCGCCGCGGCTGTTGCGCTCAGGTGTTTTGAATTTCGCGACATTCATTTCAAGTGGGACGCCAACGCGTATGGATCCATCGTATGGGCTGTCCTAAGTTTGCACTTCGCCCATCTGATCACAGGCACGCTCGAAACAGCAGTCCTTGGAGCATACGTCTTCGTTAGAGGACTCGATGCAAAACATCGGGTCGATCTGACCGTCACCGCCGTCTATTGGTACTGGATTGTAGGCGTCTGGATTCCCCTATACGCGATCTTGTATTGGGGTCCCCGGCTCGGCTGATGGGAGTACGTGATGAGGAGAGAATGGAAAGCGGCAGCAAGCGCGTTTTGCTTTTGACATCGCTATTCGTCGGTCCGATTGTATGGCTCTTGAATTTTGAGACGAGCTACCTTCTTGTCTTTGAAGCCTGCAAGGCCGGCTCGAACGCTCTCATATATCTGACCGCGCTTGTATCGCTCGCGCTGATAACCGCCGGAGGGGCGCCGGCGCTTCGATATCTGAAATCGCAGGGCGAGCTTATTCTGGTAGAGCTGGAAGAGCCGTCACTCGGTCAATTCATGGCTGCTCTCGGTCTCACGCTCAATGCTCTGTTTTTCATCGTCATCGTCGCGCAAACAATAGCCGCTCTGGTTCTGAATCCATGTTTGCATTGAATGGACACCGGATCGAAGGCTCGTCCGGACGTGAACACGGTCCGCGGCTTCGGCTGCAAGCTCTTCTCGTATGCATCGCGGCAATGATGCTGATGGCGCTATCGGCATCCGCGCACGGAGATGAGCCGCCGGATCCGTCCGATCTATGGACGGACTGGGCTTTTGAACCACTGGTAGTGCTGTCGCTCGCAATCACCGGCTGGATTTATCTTCGAGGCCTACGCCGTCTGTGGAGGAGCGCGGGAGTCGGAGTCGGTATTCGAAAGTGGGAAGCGGCGGCAGGCGCATGCGGCTGGCTTGGTCTTGTTGTTGCGCTGGTCTCGCCTCTTCACCCGCTCGGACGGGTTCTATTCTCGGCGCATATGACTCAACACGAGATGTTGATGCTGGCGGCCGCTCCGCTGTTGGTGCTCGGCCAGCCCGCAATTGTGTCGATGTGGGGGTTGCCGTTCGAATGGAGAAAGCGAGTTGGCGAGCTGACGAGAGCCGCGGGCTGGAGGGCGCTGTGGCGCGCGGCAACCAACCCTCTCGCGGCATGGACTATACACGCTGTTGCTCTCTGGATCTGGCATGTGCCGTCGCTCTTTCAAGCCACGCTCAATAATGAGGTCATTCATGCGGTCCAGCACCTGAGCTTCTTGCTGTCGGCGGTATTGTTCTGGTGGGCTTTGATTCATGGCCGCGGCCTGATGGGATACGGAGCCGGCGTGCTCTACGTATTCACGACCTCAATTCACAGCGGCGTTCTGGGCGCGCTCCTGACATTTTCGAGATCGCTATGGTATCCCGCATACGGGGATAAGGCCAATGCGTGGGGCCTGACGAATTTCGAAGACCAGCAACTGGGCGGACTGATTATGTGGATACCCGCCGGCTTGGTTTACGTTGTAGCGGGTCTTGCGCTGTTTGTCGGCTGGTTGCGTGAATCGGAAAGAAGAGTGCAATTGGGATCGACCTCCGCTGATGTAGATCCCGGCAGCCATAGCCGGAAGTCGGAGGCATTCCTGTGATCTTCAGCAGTTGGTCTACGCTTGCGCGAATCGCGGCCGTCGCTGTTATGGCTTACCTCGCGCTGGTATTGCTGCTGCGGCTTTCAGGCAAGCGCACTCTTTCGACCATGGATCCGTTTGACTTTGTAATAACGACGGCCCTCGGCTCGACGCTAGCACAGACAGCCTTGTCAAAGGACGTTGCGCTGGTCGAGGGTCTGGTGACCTTTGCAACGATCATCGCGCTTCAACATCTGGTTAGCTGGCTTTCAATAAAACAGCGATTCGTTCGACGTATGATCAAATCAAGACCGGCGCTGTTGTTTTACAAGGGCGAGTTTCAGAAGAGCACCATGGATCGCGAGCACGTGCCTGACATTGAGATTCTGGCTGCCGTTCGAGAAAGCGGCGTGGCCTCGCTCGATGAAGTGGAGGCTGTAGTCCTGGAAGCTGACAGCGGCTTCAGCGTTATAAAGCGCTCGAAGACTGAGGGCGACTCCGCGTTGCGAGATGTCGACCCCCTCACGGTTAAGAGATCGACTTGAAGTATCGCCCGCACCGGACTTGGAAGAGATCGACCTGAAGTGTCTCGCAACACGCGGATTCGAAAGAGGCTCGAGTTAGCTACTGCTCGCATCGTTATCGGCGGACCGGCGATCCAGCTCCCATCGGTCTCTGTCGCGTTTTTCCAATATCTCGTCGTGCGTGTGTACCTCTGTATCGATGCCCTGCTCGATTCCGAAAGCGCGGCCGATCTCATCGACTTCATCCTGATCGGGAGTAGGGGCATGGCCGCCTACGGCTTCATCGCCCACGTCGTTCGCGTTTTGCCAGTCTGCGTCGAGATCGCCTCCGGTCAGCTTCGGACTAGTCGAGTGATGTTGGCGCAGCTCTTCTCGCATCCGTTCCGCGCCGGCGTGGGCGAGATTCTCCTGTACGAGATGCTCGTGGTCAGGTGGATTTGAGTCGTGATTCGGCAGCGCGTCGTCTTGCGGTTCATTCCGGTTAGCCATAAAACACCTCTGCTTTGATTTCGGCAATCAGGTATCTCCGCACTGATTCGCGGCGAAGATTTCTCGAGACTGCTTTTTCGGACACAATCTCGTGACTTGGAGCTATCGCTCAAGATGCGTGCCGCGAGTGGAAGCCTTGAAAAGCGCCTGGCAGCGCATCATCGACGTACACTTGTCGAGTCTTTTGGGTGTCGACCGGCATCAATGTCAAGCCGGTTACTTGGCTTGCGTGTGTGTTGCTGATTGTACGAGTAGTACGGGCGGCGAATCAGCGGTGTATGGGAGAAGAGCTTCTATCCAGGATTTTTCTTATTCTTGTCGTGAGCCTGGTGATTATAGAGTTGACTCCGACCGTGGTCATATGAAGGTTTAGTGCTTTTGCGACTTCTTCGAGAGTCAATCCCTCGAGATAGTGCAAACGGAAGATCGTCAAATCGCGGTCTCGGTTGCGCCAGCCGGCTGCTTTCATCAGCACGCGCTCGATCTCTTCAAAAGTGAAGTCTATTGTACTCGCCGCTTCGATGCGGCCTTCGAAGCCTAGGCCGTTGAGCGTCGATCTGATTTCGCCGTCGTTATCCACTAACTGCGTAAGGGAGTGGCTTATTTTCGGGCGTTTGAGCGCTTCCATTTCGCGGAAGTGATCTCGGACCACGTTCCTGGAGATCATCGCGAGATACTGGTATATGGAATTTTCATAAGCGCCTTCGAAGCGCTTCAGCGCGATGCTGCTTTCGCCTATAAGCCGGTAATAGACGAGTTGAACAAGGTCCTCGATCGAATCTTCGCTGAATTGCTGTCTGCGATCCTGATCTTTGCCTCGGGAATGGAAGGTTCTGGAAACATGCATTCGGATCGTGGAGTGATACCGCTTCAGGAACTCGGCCCACGCAGCGTCATCCACCGGCCGAACAGCGCAGCGCCTTAATAACTCGGTAACCGTCCACTCACTTGGGAGCGAATCCATGCCGTTGTGATCCAGGCCGTTGTGATCCAGCGCAATAAAGCCGCCCGACTTCGACTTCTACAGCGGATGCGACTCGATAGAAATATTTCCGGCCGCGGACTTCTTCGGCTTCGGCGCGCGTAGCATTCTGTTTAATATTTGCTGCGTGAAATGCGGCCTGCTCAAGTCGGAACAGAGTATAGCAAATGACCGAATAAGGCAAAATTAAAATGGAGATCATCACTGAGCATTGGAGAGCAGAGTCTTTCCGCCGCTCGCATAGAGAACAAATGAAGGCGACGGCTCAAGGATTTGGCGCAACTCGCCAAGTTTGGAATCGTCCGAGACGATAAAGACCCGTCCCGTTCCTCGCCATAATTCGCGGAATCCTTCGTCGTCGAAAAAACGCCGCGGAGCCCCTTTCAGATACGAGCCAAACTCGAGGTTTGCGGTGCGGCCGCCAAGCATAAACAGCGGCTGACCCGTATAGAAGCTTAATGTAGAGCCGCTTTCGTACTCGCCGTTTATGAAAAGCATATTGTCCGGTTTCATTACGCCGGCCACAGTCATCGCAATGGGTTTCGACGAGAGATATGGCTCAAACACTTTCATCGCTTCGTGAGAGCAGAAGAATACCGCCGCCATCATCGATGCAAGCGCAAGCGCCGACCACAGTCGCCTTCCGCGAAGGTAAAGTAAGAGCGCAAGAACGGTTCCGATCAGCAGCGCAGAACCGGCTCCAATCAGCGGCGTTCTGAGCGCCGCGAACGACTCCGGAGTAAGGTCGAAAATGTGCCCGAGCGAAAGCGCGTAATATTGCTCGTTGCGAGTGAGCGTCGATGAAATGTCTCCGTTGATAACGACGCCGCTCGTTGCTTTCACGACCAGCAATGTGATTACTCCCGCGCACAATCCCAGGAATGCCATCGCCGAATAAGCGCCTGTAATGTATCGGGATTTCAGACCGCGCTCGAGATCGGAAAGAACTCTTCCGCAAAGAACAGCCAGGGCGGGAATCGCCGGCAGCGTGTAGTATTCCTGCCGCGTAGATAATGAGAAGAAACCTACAATAATGAGAACCCAGACGATCAGCAGCAGCGTCATCGATTCTTCTCTGCTGAATCCCGCCAACTTGCGAGGTATGTATCTGAACGCCGCGGGCAAGCAGAAGGTCCAAGGAAACAACCAGAGCAGGTGAAGCGCGTAGAATACCGGCAGCGGCACCGTGTCGTAGTCCTTCGGATATCTCAGGCCGAGGTATCTATAGACCTGTTCATTAATGAAGTGAAACCACAGAAAGTGCTCGTTGCGCATCGCGGCGAGCAAATGCCAGGGAACCACGATCGCCAAAAAAATTAGACATCCGGTGATCAGCCTCATTCGCCTTATCTCGCCGAGCCTGCGCGTGATGACGAGAAAGATGAGGATAATAAGCGCGGGAAATACAGCGCCGATCATGCTCTTTGTGAGAAAGGCGAGCGCGGATGCGGCGAAGATTCCAAGATAGCTTGCCGGGCGGCGCTCCGGGCTGTCGAGTCCTCTGACGAGAAAGTAGATCGACCAGCAAAGAAGCGCCGTTATCAAGAGGTCAGGAATCAGGATTCGCGTGAATAGAAAAGGCCCGACGCAGGTGGCAAAGACGACTCCCGAGTAGAAGCCTTCACGGTCTCCGAACATCCTTGAAGCCAATGCCCAGACCGCCAGTATCGCGAGCAAGGCCGACAGAACCATTGGGATCCGCGCGCTGAACTCCGTCACGCCGAAAAGACGGAATGATAAGGCGATCATCCAGTACAGCAGCGGTGCTTTTTCGTAGTACCGGATACCGTCCATCTGAAGCGAGACCCAGTCTCCGGTTCCGGCCATCTCGCGAGCTACTTCGGCATGCGTGGAGTCCGCGTCGTCGAGCAGCGCCGGCGGCGCTGTAGCGCTTCCCGCAAAAATGAAGAGCCCCAGTGCAATTAGAAATACGGGCGCCCATCGACGCTTCGGGAATTTTGATGGGACGTTGAGGGCGGAGTCCACGGCTGGAGCGTTGATCAAGTCTGCGGCGGGCTTCACCAATTCAAAATATTAAAAGATGACGTCGAAATCGAGCTTGAACCGGCGCTTGTGGCTACCAAAGAAAACGCCCGAGGCGGGATCATCGATATTTGCGTGCACTGAGATGGGATTGAAGTGATTGGTCAGATTGTATCCGCTCACCGCGAGCCTAAGCGCATATTTGCGGCTCACCTGAAAATCCTTCGAGATGCGTGTATCGAGTGAATAGAAAGAAGGATAGCGGGTCGTATCCGAATTTGCTACGCCGACATAGTTCTGAGCGGAGTCAACCGCGGCGTATGGAAATCCGCTGCGATACTCGAGGATCGGCGATATGCGCACCTTGAGCGGGAGTTGAATTACGCCCCAGGCCAGGAATCGATTCGGAACGGCCCCCGGAAGATTGGTGAACTGGTCCTGCCGGACAACCGGAAACGGGAAATTACCCAGATAGTTATTGAACTCGTTCAAGTCGCCCTTCGACTGACTGTGAACATAGGAGAAGAAAAACTCCTGCGCCTCTTTCCAGGAAAGACGCGCAGTCAACTCGAGCTGGCGATACCGCGATTTTCCACCGCCTCCGAGAACGAGCGCATCCTTGCCCTGCACGACCTTTGGGGTGACCAGGATGACGCCCGATGAATTGCTCTGAAGATAATCCGCTTTAAACCTGAGAATTCGAGAAACGGGATGCTCCACTTCGATATTCCAGGTTGAGCTGTATGGCGCAAAGTTGCCGATCTGGTTCTTTCCAAAGACAAACGGAGTTGCGCTGCGCTCCGCCTGGTCTGTGATGTTGGCGAAAAGACGCGGACCGTCGACTATCTCGCCGTCAGGACCGAACGTTGTGACCGACTGCTCGGGATAGCGGTCGAACGAATACACGCTCAGGGGAACCCTGTCGTAAAACAATCCGAAGCCGCCTCGTAAGACGGTCTGCTTCCCGACAAACGGAGCCCAGGCCATTCCCACACGAGGCGCAATGCGAAAAGTCTCCGTTATACCCTGTCGTTCAAAGCGCGTGCCGATGTCAAAGGACAGAGACTGATTCATGACCCAGTGATCCTGCCCGAAGAAACCCGTTTCCAAATCGCTACGGTCGAAAGGCGATCCGCCGACAAAATCGATTTGCTTTAATAGACGCGCGGAGGCGTCTTCTATTCTAATCGTGCGGGCTCGGAACTCTCCCTCATTGGTCGTTCGCGCGACCGTGGAGCCGAATTTCAGGTTGTGAGCTCCGTATCGGCCCACGGTGATGGGAGCAAGCGAATACATTTCAATCCACTCGATCCGCGAGGCCTTTCGATTCTGTTCGCTGAAGTAATTGCCGCTATTCCCCGTCGGAGTCAGCACCATATCGGACTGGCCCTGGCCGTAGACGTCTCCGTGAAAGAATTTCAGAGCCAGCGTGCTCTCCAGCAGGTTGGTCCCAAGCGTGGTGCGATCCTGCAGCATGCCGGTATTGTCGCCGGCATTGAAAGTCGGCGTGACCGGCTGTGGGTTGAAGAAGTCCAGATTCACGAAGCTCATGTGCCGAGGCGCTAAATGGAACGTGCCCGTGACTGTGTGGGTGGGCGACAGCACATAGTCGAGTTGCGTAAAGGAATTGAGCGACTGCTGTTTGGTCTCGTTAAAGGGAAAGGGAAGCGTGCGAACCGGAATCTTTTCGAGGTCGTACTCGATGCCTTCCGAATAATAGAATTTCCCCGGAATAATCGGGCCGTTGAATGTGAAGCGCGGCGATGCTTCTCTCACGCCTTGCAAGCGGCCGCTTCGAATCCGAAATTCCGGCAGCGGATCATTAAGTTCGAAGTTGAACTTATCGCCGCCCCTGCGAGTCTCAACTGAAACAATGCCGGCAGTGAATCGGCCGTACTGCGCGAGGTACGGGGTTTTGAATACGTTTATGGTTTCGACGCTGTCCACTGGAACCGTCAGTCCGAATTGACCAGTAGCCGGATCGGTCACATCGGCGGAGTTCACGATGAGGGCGCTACGGTGCTCACCGCTACCGGCGATTCTCAGGCCTCCTTCCGGAGATCGCACAACCCCCGGAACCAACGGTAAAGTGTCGGCTACCGTCGCCGGCCTGTCGGGAAGATTTTTTACGGTTGATCGTTGCAGCTCGGTCGGAGGCGATGCGCCCTGTTCTATCGGAGGCGCTTCGCTCGCTTTGATGGTTACCGATTCCTTCAGCTCGATCTTTGGCGACATCACGAACCGAATTTCGACTGGCTGTCCTGCCGTGATTACTAGATTGTTTTGCGTCAGGCTTTCAAAGCCGTCTTTGGAGGCGATGACTTCATACGTACCGGGAGCCGCTTTCGCGAATTCTGCCTCGCCTTTTTCGTTGGTCAACGAAGAGCCAACGATGGCTGATTTCACTTTGAGATCCAGCTTTACCCCTGCCACGGGTTTCTCTGCTTCATCGGTCACTATGACTCGCAGGACGGCGCTCGCTCCGGATTGAGGAACCAGGGTTCCCGCTATACCGCGACTCGGCGGGAGGATTGCTAAAATGGTAAAACTGATTAGGAATACCAGCGTGTATCGCATCAGAGTCAATGATTCCCTCGCAGAATGATTAATTCCAAACAGCTCTTTCATGTTAGACGGTTGCTGATTAAGTTTGAATTCGGTCTTTATGAAGAAAAACCATAATGAGCGCCGACGCATCCGGCTTTCGAACTAGCCGAAAATTTATGTAAAAGTCTATCACACAGCAACGGTAGGTACCATGTTTCCGATCCGTCGCAACGCCGCCTCTGCTCAACAACTCCATTCTCCTTCAAAAGCCCGCTCGGTAAGAGTCGCAACCGGTCATCGGACAAGCTTGAACGATCAATACGCAGCCAATAGCAAGAGCGGATTCGACATGCTCCGCAAATCGACTTGATGATTCAGACAAAAGCCCGGTTGCTTGTAATCGGCGCGCGGCGGGTGCTAGAGTCTTGGGGCGGAGATCCAGCAAAAACTGGGCCTCCAACTCATTTGTGCACGGGAATCTAACCTTCAAGAACTTGGGCAAGAATTTGGGATCAGTGGAAGTTCAATAGACTTGGTTACCGTTACAAAAAGACCGGTCACTCAGGCAATAAAACGGGATATAGACCAACGTCCCGGTTTTTTCAGGCGACTCTTTACGCCTCGAAAAATTGCCGCCTATCTCATCCTCCTTCTGATTTGTGTATCGGTCTTTACCTTTTTCTACTTCAAATATTCGAGAATGATCGACGCCCGCCTTCGCGGCGACGTGAAGGTTCGAACTACGGGTCTGTTCGCGGCTCCACGGCCCGTTCACGTGGGGCAGCCGCTCAGTCTTACCGCAATCAGGAGCTACCTGGATGGAATCGGCTACGTGGACTCCACGAGAGAAGCCGACTCGAAACGAGGCAGGTATCAGATCAAGGGAAACGCAATCGAGATTCATTCGAGCGGTGATGCCGTAATCGACGGAGCGCGCCAGTTTCCGAACGTAGTCTTGTCGTTCGGCGCGAGCGGAAAGGGTATTACCAGGATCGCCGATCTCGATACGAAGCGGAACTATGATTCCATTCTGCTGGAACCCGAGATGATGACCGCCATCTCGAACGAGAAACGTCAGAAACAAAAGCTGGTCTCTTTCAAGGATCTTCCAAAGGATTACGTGAACGCGGTGTTAGCCATCGAAGACCGGCAGTTCTTCGAGCATCGCGGCATCAACATTCGCGGCCTGGTACGCGCGCTTTACCGCGACGTCGGCGAAGGCGAGGTTCAGGAAGGCGGATCATCGATAACTCAGCAGCTCGTAAAAAACTTTTTCCTGACGCCGGAGAGAACGCTCAAACGCAAACTTCAAGAGATGATGATCGCGCTTGTTCTCGAAACCAAGCTGAGCAAGCAGGAAATCTTTCAGTTGTACGCCAATGAAGTTTATATGGGGCAGTCCGGGAGCTACTCGATTAACGGAGTGGGCGAGGCTGCGTCGACTTACTTCAATAAAGATGTTTTGAATCTGACTCTGCCCGAGAGCGCGTTTCTGGCGGGTATTATTCGCGGCCCGAGTCTCTACTCTCCTTATCGTGAGCCAGAGCGCGCCCGCTCCCGTAGAAATCAGGTGCTCGATTCGATGGTGGCGTCCGAGTTGATCTCGCGCGAGCTCGGCGAGCAGGCTAAGGCGGCGCCGCTGAATATCCAGCCTAAGAAGAACGCGATGAACGTCGGCGCCCCCTATTTCGTGGATTATCTTCAGCAGCAGATGTCAACGGAGATGGCGGGCCGCGATCTCGCCAACCAGTCATATCGCGTCTATACGACAATCGACATGGAGCTGCAGCGAGCCGCTGACAAGGCGGTCAACGATACACTCGCGCAGCTCGATAAGATCTTCGCTAAGAGGCGTAAGAACCCCGTGCCACCCGGAACTCTCCAGGCATCACTGGTCGCGATGAATCCCAAGACGGGAGAGTTGCTGGCAATGGTCGGCGGGCGCGACTACGGCCAGAGCCAGCTCAATCGTGCGGTCGATGCGCATCGGCAGCCAGGCTCGGTATTCAAGCCGATAGTTTATGCGGCTGCCTTGAACACGGCTTATGAAGAGTCCAGCGACGAAGTAATAACTCCGGCATCGGTGTTTATGGATGCGCCGGAGACGTTCTACTACGGCAAGGGAGAGACCTACTCGCCGGATAATTTCGGAAAGGTCTACTCGAATCAGAATGTTTCGATGCGGGAAGGTCTTGTGCATTCGCTGAACGTCGTAACCGTTCGAGTAGCCGAAAAAGTCGGATATACCAAAGTCGTCAGGCTCGCCGAAAAACTCGGGCTCTCGCGACCCTTGCCTTACCCCGCAACCGCGCTTGGAACCGCGGAGGCGACTCCGCTCGAAGTCGCGCGGGCATATACCGCGTTGTGCAACGGCGGCATTCTTACGGAGCCGCGCGCTGTTGTTCGCGTGGCAAACTCGACCGGCCTCGCGGTGTCGAAGACGGCTCCGAGCTCGCGTCCTGCGCTGAAGCCCCAGATCAGTTGGCTGATGACCAACATTCTCCAGGATGTTTTGGATCATGGCACGGGCGCTCGAGCGCGGTCGATGGGGTTCACGGCGACGGCGGCGGGCAAGACCGGGACCTCTCGCGATGGGTGGTTCGCGGGCTACACGCCGAATCTTGTATGTGTGGTTTGGGTTGGATTCGACGACAACTCAGAGCTGGGATTGGAAGGCGCCAAGTCCGCGCTGCCGATCTGGACCAGCTTTATGAAACAGGCTCTGGCTGTGCGGCCCGACCTCAGCGGCGACAGTTTTTCAAAGCCCGATGGAATTACGGAGGCGGAGATCGATCCGCAAACGGGGCAGCTCGCCACGACGGCTTGTTCTTCACATCGGACTGAATACTTCATCGAAGGCAGTCAGCCGACCGAGATGTGCAAGATGCATTCAGGAGATCAGCCTGGTTCTCCTTTGAATCCCGGCTTCCATTGGCCCGAAGATCTGCTAGATCTGCCCGACAAGCCGAAACAGGGAACGCACGACGGAGATGTCCCATTAGTCGACAGTGGACACGACACCCAGAAACGAAACCGAAATTCGAACTCAAAACAGTAACACCCAAGTATTCCCGCCTATTTTCAAAGCGCAAAAAGTTAGACAGCTCAATGTATTTTTCGAATTGAGGGTTTCTCTGCTGAGAGGAACCTAGAACCTCCTCTAGGGGCGTACATTCTCTAGCTTAAGGGGCGTGCCAAACGGCGCGCCTCTTTTTTTTATTACGCCTGTAGAAATTGGTTTGCTTTGAGGTTGCGTGGGCATCGTCCGACGAATATCATTTTTTCACGCCGAATAAAATTGCTTCATGCCGAGGACGAACTAATAAACCATCTTGCGGAGGGTGCGATGATAACGGAGATCGAGCGAATATTGGGTGAAGAAGCAGAAGCACTATTGACCTATAAGTCAAAGACGATTCCGAAAGAGAAGCTACATCTGCCCGGGCCTGACTTCATCGACCGAGTAGTTGTTGGGTCTGACCGGTCGCCCGCGGTACTGAGAAATCTGGCGACGCTGTTCGAACACGGCCGATTAGCAGGAACGGGATACGTTTCAATTTTGCCGGTCGATCAAGGGGTCGAACACTCGGCCGGTGCTTCGTTCGCGCCTAATCCCGACTACTTCGATCCTGAAAACATTCTTCGACTGGCCGTCGAGGGCGGTTGTAACGCCGTGGCTACGACGCTCGGCATCCTGGGATCGGTCGCTCGAAAGTACGTTCACAAGATCCCGTTCATTCTGAAGTTCAATCACAACGAATTCCTTTCATATCCAAACAGCTACGATCAGATATTCTTTGCATCGATCGAGCAGGCCTTCGACCAGGGCTGCGTGGGCGTCGGAGCTACGATTTATTTCGGCTCCGAGGAATCGAAGCGGCAAATCCAGGAGGTCACGAGCGCCTTTCAGCATGCGCACGAGCTCGGAATGTTCTGCGTGCTATGGTGCTACTTGCGTAACGCAGGTTTCAAAACCAAAGAAGCGGATTATCACGCCGCGGCCGATCTCACCGGTCAGGCCAATCATCTCGGCGTCACGATTGAAGCAGACATAATCAAACAGAAGCTGCCGGAGAACAACGGCGGCTACAACGCGTTGAATTTCGGCAAGACGTCCAAAAAGGTGTATTCAGAATTGACGACCGATCACCCGATAGACCTGACTCGTTATCAGGTCGCCAACTGCTTCATGGGCCGCGCGGGCCTTATCAACTCCGGCGGAGCATCGGGCGAGAACGACATACAGCAGGCGGTCAGAACGGCGGTTATAAATAAGCGAGCGGGCGGCACGGGCCTCATCTCCGGTAGAAAGGCATTCCAAAAGCCGATGCCGGAAGGCATCAAGATTCTTAACGCAATACAGGATGTCTATCTAGCTAGTGAAGTGACGATAGCGTAGCGTCGCTTGATTGTGCCTGCGATTCATTGCGTGCGTTTGAAGGTGACCGGCGCTCCGTCCGCCTCATTCACGCGATCGAAGAAGTCTTTTATATTTTGATAAGACTCGGCTGTGAACGTGATGGCATTCAAGAGGAGAGTTCGATCGAAGACTACTCTATTGCCGGCTCTGCTGAATACCGCTCGATAATGCGCGGCTCCGATATCCACCTCGACTGGTTTGGGCAACTCTTCCGCCTCGTATCCGTCCATCGGCTCAATCGTGATTCGCTGATGCTCGGCGCACGGATAATGAAAATAGATGTCGTTATACCTGCGCGGGGCTGTGAATACGGGAGCCTTGCTTCTTATCAACGGCCTTACTCCCAGTATCAGTCTTTTTTCGGTTAACTGGGCTCCTCCGGCAGCCGTGTAATCACAGATTATTGACAGCGGTTTGGACGAGTGGTTCCGGTCCTCGACCTTGAGCGTCGCTTCGTTCGCCGCGCCCGACGCGAAGGCTTCTATGTATTCCGATGCGACGAGCCTCCGCAGCCCCTCTTCCGACAAATCAGACCACGTGTTGCGCTGTTCGAGAGCCCGCTGTCCTTTGAAGGAGTCTTCTTCATGGATTCTCAGCTCTCCGGATTCAGTAGGCGCGACAGTAAGCAGCCGCTCTTCGGCATTATCCCAACCCTGGCTTATCGGAGTATTAACAAATCGTGGATTGTGCTTTCCATAGACCAGCGCCGCAACGGACTCTTTTTCCCAGGGGATTATTCCGGCCGGACAGTTCTCGGCGGCAGGATCGAAAAAGCGAATGCTTCCATCCTGCGCTACGACGGCGGTCATCTCGCTATTGAACTGAGATGAGTCTGTAAAATAACTGTGAAAGAAATTCTCATCGCGAGTCGTCAGCTCGGCTACGTGCGCATTAAGACCCGCGGCTCTCAACATGGCTATGAAGAGCCTGTTTATATCGCGCGCGGTTCCACGGCGGCGCTTGATAGTCAAATCCGCGGAGTTGTTGGGCGCAATCTTTTCGGAGTCGCGAGCGTCGTGCGCCTCCGGCGCGTTAGAAAAATTCTCGATCTCTCTCTGAACGTATTCATAGATACGTTCGATCTTTTCCCTGGGAGTATCGGTTGAAACGGTGATCGAGTGAACAACCCGGCGAATCAGTTTCGTCGGTTTCGTCTCCTCTCTTGCGGCCGCATAGACGCGGCGGCCGTATTCAATCCAGTACTTATCAACATCGTCCTGACTCTCTTTTGAATAGTAGAGCCAGCCCCACGTCTTGACCGCCGACTCGGGAGGCATAAAAGGTTCTCGGCGGAAGGGAAGAATGTTATCCGCCTTGATCTGATATGAGCCATTCCAGACCGGAGCGAAACGTTTGTCGTCGCCGTTTATCGTCACCCATTTTACGTCGAGCTTCGAAAGCGACTGAGGCTGAATGCTGTAGCGCAGCTCTTTGATAAAGAGATCGGATTGAAGATCGAAGGCGAAATAGCGAAAGCCCGACGGATAGGTTTGGCGGTATCGATACTCGATAATGCTGCCAACCTCTACGCTGGGCAGCGAGAATGTCTTTGCTCGCCATACACCGCGAGAAGTCCGGGAGACCAGCTTGTCGAAAATGTCTTTGCTCTCAACGTCGACGGCCCTTCCGTCCGGTCTTACGGTTCGCGCGTGAACATCGCTGATGCCCACTTCACCGGGGCGATAAGGGAGTTGTACATCGCCGTAGCGCCTGCCTGCCTGGGTGAAGATTTTCAACCTGACGTAGACTTTCAGGCTTGTGCCCTCGGCCGCATCATCGTTGAGATCGCCCTCGCGAAAGAGAATAGCGGCTTCCGCGCCGGGATCCCCGGTGTCGGCCGCGATCATTTTGAAATCTTCGGGTTTGATTGGCTTCCAGGCGGCGGCTGAAGGGCCTTTGCGCTCGCTACTGATGGCGGCAACGCAGAGGAGAAAGAGAAAGCCACCTCGAAATACCCTACAGGGCATCATGCGCAGGTCTCCCGCAACAGTCTCAGTCCCATCTGCACGAACCAGAGCCAAAAGCGGACAGATTCTAATTGCGAAAGACAGGCAATTCAATAGCGGACAGCAATCAGCGGGAAATCGGCGCTAACCGATCAGCTTTGTGCGGGGTGTTGACGCGCCGGGAAGGCGCTCAAGGCTTTGGTGGATAGTAGCCCTGGCGGGCGCGAACGCGGAGGTCGGCCCGATTTGCAACGTGAACCGTAATTCGCTTGAATCCGCTGTCGGCGCGCTCATCGGTCGCATAATAGCCGAACATATATTGGGCCTTGAGCTCGTCGGCTATTTGTGTGAATACCCCGGGCAATTCGTCGGTCTTTTCGGGCAGGAAAGCCTTACCGCCGGTCTGCGTCGACATCGCCTCCATATTACTCTGTCCTTTCACGCTAATGCGGTTCAGCTTGATCGACGCGCCGCTTGGATTGATGGAATAAAAGAGACAATCCGTCTCTTGAAGCTGTTTCAGCGCGTCAGCAAGCCCGCTGCGAACGCTAAAATTTTCTTCGCCGTCGGAAACCACGAGGACTACGCGCCTGCTTCCAGGCTCCGCGTTCTTCGCGAGATACTTGGCGGCATCCACTATTGAATCGAAAAATGCGGTAGGCTCGTTGGAGGGCTGGATTGCAGTGAGGCCGGCGATCGCTTTATCGCGGTTAGCGGTCCTAGGTTCCACCAACTTCGGGATAGCGCCTATGGAGAATACGGCCACGCCGTCGCCGGGCTTGAGAACTTCCGTAATAAATCGGGTAGCCGCTTGTTGCTCAAATACGAACTGAGCATGAATGCTTCCTGAGACGTCAAAGAGCAACGCTATGTCAAGAGGGGCTTCGCCGGGTTTTCCAAACTGGGCGATCTCCTGGCTTCGCCCATCCTCCTCAATGACAAAATCTGAGGCGGTTAGATCGCGTACGGGTTTGCCGGATGCGTCCGAAACAGAAACCGGCACGAGAACCAGTCTGGATCTCAGACGAACGACTTCGTCCTGGTTCTGTGCCGGGTTCTGTTTCGGATTGGGGTCGGGGGATTGGGCGTAAGCCCACAGGGAATGTCGAACGCTGATTGCTCCGGCAGCCGGGGATCCGACCGCGACCATAGAACAAAGAACGGACACCAACAGTAGAAAGATTGATAAGAGCCGCGGGTTCACCGTTCTTTCCCCCTTCCCGTTCTATTAACGTCAAAGATCAACCGCAGGGCGATTCAAAGCGAGATCCAAACACAAGGTCCCGCTTTGAATCGCAGCTTGCCGGACCGGTGATCGACTCCGAGCTGCCAGTGTGCGGCGTCGATCACGCAACGGTCCGGACGCCAAGACTTTAGTCCTCACGATTGGTGCCAACGGTCCGGCCAGGGACATTGACCGGATTACCCAAGCCTCGGCTCACCAGGATCTTTACTTCGGCTCTTCGATTTTGCACTCTGCCGTCACGCGTTGAATTGTCTGCTACCGGCTGGGCTTCCCCGTAGCCGTAGGGCAAAACAATGCGGCGCAATGGAATATCGTGCTGCTCGGCCAGATACTGAACTACCGCATCGGCGCGCCGCTGGCTCAGACGCCGATTGAGATTCTCGGAACCGTCGGCTGATGCAAAACCGCGAACCTCGATTACGAACCCTTTTTCAGTCTTCGCCTGCTCGGCAATCTGATCCAGGGTAGATTTCGCTTCGGGTGAAAGAACGGCGCTTCCCAAGCGGAAGGATAGGGTCTCCGTCTTTCTCACTTCATAGTCGTCAAGAGAAGAAATTCGGTCATTAGTGCGGTTGATGCCTTCGACCGCTGCATCGGCGGTCTCTTGCGCTGCCCGAGCTCCACCCTTGGCCAGGTTGGCTACCTGTCCCAGCTCCTCGACCTGTCCGGAAAGCCTCTCGGCGTTTTGTTCCGCACGGGAGACTCGGTCTTCGGTCTGGCCCATCCGGTGCTCGATTGGAACTACCTGCGAATCGACCGTTAGGGCTACCCTGAAATCGTCATCCAGGAACTTGACCTTTTCGGCCACCAGGGCGCCGGAAGAGTCACCTCGGCCTTCGATTTCCACGTTCAGTCCGCGGAGCAACTGAGCTTGGGTATATTTCTTGGAGCCTCGAAATGGATTGCTCTTCTTCTCTTCGACCTTCGTGCTTGGTGTGAGTTTCACGGTCAGTTCCGATCCGCTCTGATCGTGCATAGTCACCATGTTGTTGTCATCGCGCCTCACGATCACACCCTTGACTTTCATTCTCTCGCCGGACGAGATCCTCATAGGATTCGCGGCGGGAGCATTGTTATTAATGGCCTGTGACCCCGAGTCATGCATGTTCGAGTCATGCGTGCCATTAGGATTCGTCTTTTGCTGTGCCGGAGTAGGAATGCACAGGGTGACACTAAGCAGCACCACGAAGGCGCTCAAGATTGACAGCTTTTTCATAATTCCTCCATTAAACAAGGGACTGAGATTGGCTTCGAATCGCTCGAGGCTCATACCTCCGCTGGCCAAGGGCCGGCCCTATGCGACTCATTTTTGACGATGATGATGGCCGCATGAGACCGGCAAAGAAACGGTCGAAAGCTAGCGTGGAATTGCCACGTTCGAAACATGGGGCAACACCTTCTTTCATATAATGAGTGGTGTGACCGATCACTTTCGAAGCACCGTTTGTGAATTTCATCCTTCATCCGCGACACCCACCGTGCAATTGCCGTGCAAATTTTTCGGAGACTCGACGCTTCACGCATCTCGAGCGAGCGATCTACTAGTTTTCTATGATTTAGATGGGTGAGTGTTCGCAAACTCGACGCATTGTGCGCCTGCTCATGGGGCGGGAGCCCTGTTCTAAGTGACGGAGCTTACTGCATACACCAGGTAACTTTTTCCGAGCGACCTGCTCGAAGTGATGAATTATTTTCACACATCCGCGATATCAGTACCTTTCCAGGGAACTCCTTATCTTCAATGCGTATCATCATCTTCAATGCGTATCATCATCTTCAATGCCCTCTCGACGCTGACAGCGGATCACAGTACCTTCATCGTGTCGGCGAGACCGACTCAATCGACTTTCTTGACTCTCGCAGCAGCCGGGAGTATTTTGGCCCCGCCGCAGTGGAATCGACGGCATTTTCATAATAGCCGAGCTTGACACCAACGAAACCAGCCCGTATTTCGACCGCTCTTCGGAGAGGTCCATCTGGAGGCAACGACATGTTTAACAAGTTTCGAGCGATATTGATCGTACTCGTCCCGGCGCTCCTTTCCACGGCCGCATTCGGCCAATCGAAAAGAGCCGTCCTGGATAAGGAAACATTCATGAATATGGAGAGCGTGAGCAACCCCGCGATCTCTCCGGACGGAAGACAGATCGTCTTTACTCGAGGATGGATCGACAAAGTCAAGGATGAACACGTAAGCAATCTGTGGATAGTCGACGCGGACGGCTCACGGATTCGGGAGCTGACGAGCGGCGCCTGGCGCGACAGCGCGCCGGTGTGGTCTCCGGACGGTAAACGAATAGCGTTTATGTCCGACAGAGACGGCACAAACCAGTTGCACGTGCTGTGGGTGGACACTCGAGAAACCGCCCAGCTCACTCATCTCGAACAAGCGCCTTCCGGAATCAATTGGTCTCCGGACGGCAAGCGGATCGCATTCACCGCCTTCGAGCCGGACAGCGATCCCATACTCGCCGTGAAGCTTCCCGAGCGGCCGCGCAACGCCCAGTGGGCGCGACCCGCGGTCATCGTGAACCGCCTGACATGGGCGGCCGACGGACGCGGACCTCTTCCCATGGGCTTTACGCAGATCTACGTGATAGACGCGGCTCTTGGCGGTACTCCCCGGCAGATCACCTCGGGCAAATACAATCACAATGCGCCAGATTGGTCGGCCGATGGAAAGACCATTTACTTGAGCGCCATTCGTAAGCCCGATGCTGAATATCTGAGAGGCGACAGCGAAATCTACGCGGTTGATTTGAAGACTCTCGAGATCAAGCCGTTGACCGACCGAAACGGGCCGGACGGCAATCCTCAGGTCTCGCCGGATGGGAGATGGATCGCCTACACCGGCCACGATGAGAAGCACTACACGAATCACCTTTCGAGCGTGTACTTGATGGACAATGCGGGCGGAAACAAGAAGCTCTGGGCGGGGAATCTTCCGAGTTCTCCAAGAGCCGTGCGCTGGGCGTCGGATGGCTCCGGGGTCTACTACGAGATGGAGGAGTCCGGCGCGTCTCATATCTATTTCGCTTCTCTCGACGGCAAGATAAAGCGGATCACCGATGGTCCGGACGTGCTTCTTGGTTACTCGATATCGAATGACGGACAGATTGCGGCGGTTCGCTCGAACCTGAAAGAGCCGGGCACGCTCGTCACGTTCAGCGTGCGCGATTCGGGCAGGATGAAGAAACTGGTGGACGTCAACGACGACGTGCTGGCCGGTTTGAAACTCGGCGACGCCGAAGAGATGTGGTTCAACTCAAAGGATGGGTTGAAGGTTCAGGGCTGGCTCATCAAGCCCGCGGACTTCGATCCCTCCAGAAAATATCCGATGGTGCTCTGGATCCACGGAGGTCCGTGGTCGATGTACTCGACGGCTTTCAACTGGTCTTTCCAGAATTTCTCGGCCAATGGATACGGTGTTCTCTTCCTCAACCCGCGCGGATCTACCGGATATGGACAGGACTTCGTCAACGGAATCCAGTACTCGTATCCGGGTAAAGACTATGACGATCTCATGGCCGGAGTAGACGCGGCGCTCGCCAAGGGTTGGATCGATTCCAAGCGGCTGTACGTCTGCGGAGGAAGCGGAGGCGGCGTGCTCACGGCATGGATCGTCGGTCACACGGATCGTTTTGCGGCCGCCGTTTCGATGAGACCGGTAATTAACTGGCACTCGTTTGTCGGAAACACCGACGGCCCCAGTTGGTACGATCAGTTTCAGAAGTACCCGTGGGAGGACCCAGTCGAATACGCGGTTCGCTCGCCTCTTCATTACGTAGGCAACGTGAAGACGCCGACCATGGTCATGACGGGCGAGGCCGATCTCAGAACCCCGATCCGGCAGAGCGAAGAGTTCTACCGCGCTCTGAAGATGCTAAAAAAAGATACGCTCCTGGTGCGAATGCCTGACGAGTATCACGGGTGGAGGCGTCCGTCTCACCAGCTACTCCAGCAGCTCTATTTGCAGGCATGGTTTGAAAGGCACAACGGCAGCAAAGACAAGAGCAATCCATAGTTGAACTGTTGATGGGTCAGGAAGGGAGGTGCTTCTGCTCTCTTTTTTACTCGAGTGAAGAAATCGAGTGAAAGAAGAGCGGGAGCAAGTTCCCTTCCTTACCTGTGAGATGTTCGGACCTGTGAGATGTTCGGACCTGTGAGATGTTCCGGAGTTGAACGTAATCGTATTCAGTTGAACGCGCGTTGAATTAAACCGATTACCTCATCGGTATCAGGTTCGGCCGGTGCTGCCAAACCCGCCGCTGCCTCGATCCGTCGCGTCCAGTTCAGGCACAACCGCGATGGCGACCTCTTCAACGGCTTGAATCATCAATTGCGCGATGCGGTCACCGCGCTTTATATGAAACGGTTCGCGCTGATCCAGGTTGATCAGCACGACCGCGATCTCGCCTCGATAACCCGAATCGATCAGCCCCGGCGAATTCACAAGGGATATTCCGTGCCGCGAAGCCAGTCCGCTCCGGGGCAGGATGAGGCCCGCATAACCGCGCGGGATCGCGACCGCGATTCCAGTTGGAATCGTCTCTCGCTCGCCGGGTTCCAGGACTACATCCAGTCTGCTGGCAAGATCGAGCGCGGCGTCGCCGTCGTGTTGATACCGCGGCGGCGGTAAAGCTTCGTCGAGCAGCTTGATCTCCAGTGTGATCATATCGGTGAACGTCAGAGGAACCGGTTGAATTCAGATCCTCGCCAGCGCGTAATCGGCGAGGTCAACACGAATGTATTTCGCAAGCAGCGGATGAACGCGCTCCAGTTCGCGGTACACTTGCTGCGCGATCGATCGATAAGACGCGTGTCCCTGCTTCGCGGACCTTAAGCTGACGAAGTGATGAATCTCGCGCAGATTCCATGTAAAGAGGACGCGCTGACGATAGGCGAGCGGCAGGACGTATTGCGCCTCTCGCGGAAATTCCCCGCTGATCGTCTGATAGGCGGAGCGCGCCCGTTCCATCAACTCGTTGAAGAGAGTTTTATAGCCGTACTCGATTATCTCCGGGGGTGTTTCGTATCCATGGACGTCGGTGAATAGCTGAGTCGTTTGCGTCGCCATTCGATGCCGCTGTATATCGCGAAAAGCGCCGTAGTCAACCAGCACCTCGAACGTATAGTAGATGTGTTCGAGCGCCCGCAGCGGCTCATCCCACTTGCCTCTGCGGCTGAGATATTCGTCGATCACTCGTTCCTTCTGATCGGCCGTCATCGATCGCACAGCGGCCATGAGCTCGGCCGCGGCCGTCTGTGTATAGCCGTACAAGATCGACGCTACAAGCTGATCTTCAACGTCGCTCTCGAATCGAATCAGGCTGACGCCGTTTTCGGAAGCATTCTCGATCGCCGAGGGCTTCGTAAGAGTCTCGGATGCAATGCGCGACATCACGGAATTGGTCTCCGCGATGTAGCCATTGTGATCGGCGTACTTCAGGAGCGTTGGAATTATCTTCTCGGCTTCTGCCTTGATCATATTCCCGAGCCGCTGCGCTTCGGCGAGAGGATTCGAAAGCAGCTTGGTGATCATATGCTCCAGCGCGCGTGCGTTTATCGTGAGGCCGATATTCGTGAACGTTGCGGCGGGAAGTATGTAGCGGAGAACATCACAGGCTTTCGCTCGACAGGCGGCGTTATAAGCTATCTCGCTTTGCTTTTCGCCTCGCGGCAGCAGGAGCTTGATCCTGTCGATCGCCTTCGGCGTCAACTCGGCGTACGCGGACATAAGAGACGAGACAGTCCGGCGATAGAGATTCTCGGAGCTGCTCCCGGTCAGTTCCGGAGCTTTGTAGTATTTCTCGGGATCGAATACGACATAGCGCGTGGATTTTTCCGTGTAGCTCGCCAGTCGATTGTCCTCAATGATCTTGCTGGCGACGATGGAGACGTCCTCAATAGCGATATGCGCGATTGCGTGTTCCGCAACCGAGGCGTGCCCATATCCTACAACCCACTTTTCGTGAAACTGTTTGGCCTTTTCGCGTGCGGCGGCCAGAGAAGCTGCTGTCTCGACGGGACCGACGGCCGATCCGCGGGTTGAAATCTCGACATCCTGCTCGTTGATAAGCTTGAGCAGATTGCGCCTGAGAGATTCCTTGCTTCTGCTGTAATAGGCGAACAGAACGGCGACGACTTCTTCAGGAAGGTTCCCAACCGTGAAGACCGGAAGATTGATATTACTTACGTAAGGCGATAGAACTGCGATTTCTTCGGGCGTGAAGGTTTCTCTCATAGCGCGGCCATAGCCTTGGATGAAGCGTCATTTTAGGAAAAGGGTGAGCGAACGACAAGTAATGCTTTGACATGCCTGAAGAACTCTCAGCGCCGGCCGAGTGTTTTTCCACCGTGAGTGCGCCTAATACCGCAGATTGCCTGCGCATTCGCGAGATTAGCCTCATTCATTGCGGGCACGATTATTGCTCCCTTCAGCGATCACCGACTGCGATCGTCGCGCAATTGGTCTTTATCATATGCGACTACGTAACCGAAAAGAGGCAGGCCGACTATTGGCCGAAAAGCTCACCGAATATATCGGCAGGCGAGACGTAGTCGTGCTGTCGCTGCCGATAGGCGGCGTGCCGGTTGGGTCCGAGATCGCCCATGCTATTGGGGCGTCGCTGGAACCGTTACTCGTCCGAAGGCTCCCGGTGCCAGGCAATGAAGAACTCGAAATGGGCGCGATTTCAACGGGCGGAGCGACAGTCCTCGACGCGGAGGTAATAAGCTACCTTAAGATTTCGCCGGCGGCTGTCGATATGGTTATTGCCCGAGAGAAAGTGGATCTCGAAAAACGTTGGGCTGCCTACTGTGGTCCGCGACGGGCGCAGGAGCTGAGTGAAAAGACTGCGATACTCACCGATGATGGATTCGCGTCGGTCTGGCTCTTGCACTCCGCGGTTCAGGTATTGAGACAGCTCGGCGCCCGGCAGATCATAATCGCGGCTCCGATGATGTCACGCATGGTCGTGGATGCCGTCTGCCCTCTCGTTGATCGGTGCGTCACCCTGGATACGCAGACTCAATTCGGCGACAAAGCTTCATGGTATGAAGACTTTATTCAGCCTGCCGATTCGGAAATTCGTGAGCTGCTCGCGCGGTCCGTAAAATCGGAGCCTCAAATCTGAGAAATACACCCTCCCCTTTTACTCGCGCTGTACCCTGGCCGCAAAGAATTCTCACATCTTCAGCTTCTTGATCCGCGCACGGCACGGGCTTACGGGAACCCTCAACCGAAAAAAAACCAGCCTTGCGAAGGAAGCGGTCTTACGCTCCGGTCTTACGCTCGCGCCGAAGAAAACGGAACCTTTCTTCATAATTACAATGCTCGATTTTCATCCCGGCACAGCTCGATGGAACCTGACTGCCTCGAACTTTCGTAACGGAACTTGGCGCATTTTCGTCTAGTACAAGTCGGTGTTCTTTGCAGCCCCTTCGAGTTACCGGATGGAAGGTTACGAACGAATTGTCGTTGCCGACGAAGGCCGGCGATTTCCTTTCAGGAGGCCTTTTGATACTCTGTCCCGCTTCGAAATTTCCGCTGGTAAGCAAAAAATGATGAAGAGACCTAATCCGAGAAGCTTTTTGCCGGCAGTTCTGTTCACTGCCTTTGCCGTTCATGGGCTTCTACCCGCGATTCAGCCTGCAATCGCCGCTGCCTCAGCGCGGCAAAATCCCGATCCAGCCATCACTCAGACGCGTGTGCTTGCCGAAGTAACGGAGATCGACGCATCCGGCAAACGGGTGGTCGTCAAGACGGACGCCGGAAACATCGTGATCGTGCTGCTCGATGACAAGACTGAATTTCTGCGCGTGCCTCCTGGTGAGAAATCACTGGACAAAGCCATCAAGACGACGCTGGCGGAGGTTGCGGTCGGTGACAAGATCTACGCGCGAGGCCGAGTGAGCGAGGATCATAAATCGGTTCCGGCCCAGACTCTCGTCGTTATGTCGAAGGGCGACATCCAAAAGCGACACGAACAGGAACGGCTCGAATGGAGACGCCGGGGCATCTCGGGCGTCGTCTCCGCACTCAATGCTGACGCTCGCGAGATCACGATTCAGGCGCGAAGTCTCGAGGGAGTCAAAGCGGTAGTAGTGGCGGCAGCGGAGAACACACAGTATCGGAGGTATGCGCCCGATTCGGTTAAGTTCGCCGATGCTTCCTCAAGCCTATTTGTTGAGCTCAAGGTGGGAGATCAACTCCGCGCGCTCGGAAACAAATCAGCGGACGGAGCGCGATTCACCGCCGAGCAGATAGTATTCGGCACTTTTCGAACGATCGGAGGCACGGTCAAATCCGTTTCGCCTGACTCCAAAGAAATCAAAGTCGAGATGCTCGGGTCGAAACAGCCGCTTACCGTGGTAATCAACGCCGATTCGATGCTCAGGCGCATACCTCCTCAGTCAGCGATGTTCCTCGCGATGCGAGGACAGGCGGGAGCAGCGGGCGGGACCGCCGCGGGAACGGGCGCCCGTCCACAGGGGCCGCCGGCGGGTGCACAAGGCGGTCAACCTTCAGGAGCAGCGCCGGCAGGAGCAGCGCCGGCCGGGCGACCGGGAATGCAAGGCGGACCGGGCTCGGGACCGCGTATGGAAGGCGGCGGAGATTTTCAAGACATGTTGGAGCGAATGCCGCCGGTGACGCTAACGGAGATAAAGCCCGGGGATGTGATTGCGGTTTCGAGTACAGTCGGCGCGGATGCTTCAAGGCTCACGGCGATAACGCTGGTCACTGGCGTCGACGCGGTCCTCGCGGCACTGCAGAGCGCGGGGATGCCTCGTCGCACGGTCAACCTTAGCACCGGCCTGCCGGCGGGCGTGCTCGATCTTGGAATTTCACCGCCGTAGCGGAGCAACAGAAAGAAATGAATATTTGGTCAGATGCTCATAGTGGGGAGGCTAGTTGGAGTATGAAGCGATCGTGGAGATTGATGAAGCGGATTTCGGCCCTCGTTCTCGCCCTTTTTCTCGCCGCCCCTTTAGTCGCGGCCCAAAACACCGGAAGCTTGCGCGGACAGGTGACTGACCAATTGGGGAGCGTTGTTGTAGGCGCCTCGGTTACTCTCATCGATTCAAACAACGTCGAGAAGAACGCCGCAACGAACGATCAGGGCGCCTATGTATTCAACGGTCTGGCGCCTGGCAAGTACTTTCTGAGAGTCATTGCATCCGGATTTGCTCTCTTCGAGAACGAAGCGGTCGAAGTTGCGGCCGGCAGGCGTGAGCCCCTCGACATCAAGCTCACCGCCACCATCGAAAAGCAAAAGGTCACGATCACATCCAGCGACACCCCGCTCAGCACCGATCCCGACGCCAACAAAGGCGCGATAATTCTCAAGGGCAAGGACCTCGACGCGCTGCCGGACGATCCGGACGATCTCGCCGCCGCGCTGCAAGCGATGGCCGGGCCTTCAGCGGGACCCAACGGAGGGCAGCTTTACATAGACGGGTTCTCCGGCGGCAATATGCCGCCCAAGGAAGCGATTCGAGAAATCCGCATTAACCAGAATCCATTCGCGCCTGAAAACGACCGAATTGGCTTTGGCCGAATAGAGATATTGACCCGGCCGGGGATCGACAAATACCACGGCTCCGTATTCGGCACCTACAACAATCAGAGCTTCAACACTCGAAATCCGTTTGTCACCAACAAGCCTGATTCGCAGTACAGCACGGTCAACGCCAGTTTCAGCGGCCCGCTTATCGCCAAGAAAGCCTCGTTCTTCTTGAATGTCTTTCACCGCGACATCGACGACAACGCCATCATTAACGCGACCATACTCGACCCTTCGCTCAACGTAGAGCAGTTCAGTCAGGCGTTTGTTGTGCCGCGACGCATGACCGATCCGAGTCTCCGGCTCGACTATCAGCTCAACAAGAACAACACATTTATCGCGCGCTACAACTATGGCAACAATAGCTTCAAGAACATGGGGATCGGAGGATTCTCGCTGCCCACTCGTGCATTCACCGTATCCAACAGCGATCACACACTTCAACTGACGGAGACAGCCGTATTGAATTCAGCGATGGTCAACGAGACCCGGTTTCAGTGGGTGCGAAGTCTCAGGGAGCAAATCGGCGATAATTCCATTCCTACGATAATGGTGCTGGACGCATTCACTGGAGGCGGCGCGAACATCGGGCGTTCGAACAACATCTCCGACCGGCTTGAAATACAGAACTTCACGACCTGGGCGCTGAAACAACACACGCTGAAGTTTGGATTTCGGTTCCGAGGGGTTCGGATCGACGATCTCTCTCCGAGTAACTTTGGAGGCACATATGTCTTCTTCGGAGGTCCGGCGCCTGTTCTTGATGCGAACAATCAGATCGTGCTGGGCCCCGGCGGTCAGCCGTTGCTCACGGACATAACCAGCCTCGAACGGTATCGACGTACCTTGCTTTTTGAGCAACAGGGTCTGAAGCCCGCCGATATCGCGGCGCGAGGAGGCGAGCCTTCTCAGCTTTCGATTTCCGGCGGCAACCCGGCGGCCGGGGTCAGGCAATGGGACTTTGGCGGATACGTTCAGGACGACTGGAGATTCCGGCCTGATCTTACCTTCAGCTACGGCCTGCGATACGAAGAGCAGACAAACATCGGAAGCCATTCGAATCTGGCTCCTCGAGTTTCGTTTGCGTGGTCGCCCGGAGCCGCAACCGCGGGACGCCAGCCCAAGATGGTCATTCGCGGCGGATCGGGAGTCTTTTACGAGCGCGTTTCCGAGGGGCTCATTTTGCAGTCAGGAAGATTCGACGGCATCAACGAGCAGCAGTTCACGGTAGTCGATCCGCTTGTGCTGGGCGTGTTCCCGCTCGTGCCATCGATCGAGTCGCTGTCGCGATTCAGGCTCCCTCAGAACACCTATCGCATAGCGAAAGACATCTCCGCTCCGTATACCATTCAATCGAGCTTGAGCGTCGAGCGGCAGTTGCCGCATGGCTTCACGCTTACGACGACCTATCTGAACTCGCGAGGTCTGCACTATCTGCGCTCAAGGAACATCAATGCGCCTCTGCCCGGCACTGTTAATCCGGCTGTTCGCGGCAGTGGAATCAGACCACTCGGAATCGCGGACAACGTCTTTGAGTATGAATCGAGCGGCATCTTCAAACAGAATCAGTTGATCTTCAATCTCTCGAATCGGCTCAACAGGTTCGTGAGCATAACCGGAACCTATGTGCTTGGAAGCACCAAGGGCGACACGGACGGCGCGGGCTCTTTTCCGGCGAACACGTACGACTTGCGCGGCGAGTTTGGACGAGCATCGTTCGACGTTCGGCACCGAGCATTTATCTTTGGTTCGATAAATCTTCCGCACCAGGTCAGTCTGAACCCATTTATCTTCATGTCGTCAGGTTCACCGTTCAACATCGTCACCGGCGTCGACGCAAACGGCGATACGATTTCCAACGAGCGGCCCGCGTTCGCAACCGATCTTTCAAGACCCAGCGTGAAAATCACTCCGTTTGGCGCGTTCGATTTGAACCCACTGCCCGGCGCACAGATCATTCCGCGAAACTTTGGTGAGGGGTCGGCTTATTTTTCCGTGAATCTGCGGGTCAGCAAGACCTTCGGATTTGGACGGTCGGCTTCATCAAGGCTCGCGGCGAATCAGGGGCAAGGCGGGCCCGGCGGCGGCGGATTCCGCGGAGGCGCCGGAGGTACAAGATTCGAAGGCGGCGCACAGGGCCCACGAGGCGGCGGGCCAGGGGGCGGTCCCGGCGGAATGCCTGCGATGATGATGGCGGGAGGCGGCAGCGATAGACCCTTCAACGTCACTGTCTCAGTCAACGTTTCGAATATCTTCAATCACACGAATCCCGGCACACCGATCGGAAACTTGAGCTCTCCGTTCTTCGGCCAGTCGACCTCACTCGCTGCCGGAGGCATCAACTTCGGAGGAGGCGGATTTGGCGGCGGCGGTGTCGCAAACAACAGAAGAGTCGACCTGTCATTGCGCTTCAGTTTCTGACGCCAAGGACGCGCCACTGGGGTAGCAAGGGACTCAAATAGAGTTAATCGCCCGCTCCGGAATAGATATGGAGCGGGCCTCGCTTCTCCAATCCAAATGTCTTACCCTGTGAGACCTGGCGCATGAAACGCGGCGCCTTCTCTTCCTGTCTCTTGTAACCTGACTGAGCCCTGACTGAGCAAGACTATTGTATGCCCCTTCGGTCTTTGGTAATCTCAGGCAATTCAATGCCCCTTTTCTGCTCCCTCACGATTCCTTAAGACACGAGCGGTCTCCTCCTGCCCTCTTACCAGGCTTTCAAAGGCTGGATCAATGGAAATTAGAACTCTCTTACTCCTTGCCTCGATTCTGGTGCTTTTCTTCCAGGGTTTCTTCAACCCGATCCTTCTCGGGGATGAACGCGAAAAACAGAAACGCGTTCCGATCATTACCATCGCCCTGGTCGCTATTAATATTCTGGTATTCGCGGTGACATTGCTTCCTCTCGAGAAGCAAGATTCAGCTTTGCTGGACGCGAAGATAAGACTGCTCAGTTTTCTCGAAGAGGACCCCTCTTATTTGAATCTCGACGACGTTCAGAAGCGCCTGACCGACGCCGAGCTCGCGATAGACGGCAAGCTGATCGCTGTGAACCACTTCTACAAAATAGAGCCCGGGAACGATTTGGCGGCGCGGCGTTATCTCGGCGACAAGAAGATTGAACAGTTCTTCATCAGGTTCGACGATTTAATGAAGTCGTATAAGAGCGCGATGGACTCTCATATTCTCTTTCAATACGGCATCGCGCCAAACGGAAGATGGAAGTACTATCAGTTGCTAACCGCGATGTTCCTCCACGGAGGCCTCCTGCACCTCGTTGGAAACCTGATATTTCTCGTTGCCATAAGCTTGAGCCTCGAGATGCTCTGGGGCAGAAGCATATTCTTCGCCTTCTACATTCTTGTCGGTCTCGCCGCCAGCATTCCGGCGCTGATGGTTCCGTTTAACGGGCCTGCGATGGGGGCCTCAGGCGCGATCAGTGGATTGATGGGCGCTTATCTGGTCTCGTTGCATAAGACTCGGTTGAAGATCGGTTGGTTATCGACTTGTTTCCCTGTGTTCCTGCTGTTTCGAAAGCGGCCGTTTGGAATCAAGCGAGTCCCCGCCTACATATTCCTGCCCTATTATTTTATATCGCAGATGCTTTTGTGGTGGTTCTTCAAGGAACGAGGAATGGTCTCCGGCACCGCTTATTCGGTTCACGTTGGAGGGTTCTTCTTCGGAGCGCTGTTCGCGGTTGCGCTCGAATCTATTAATTTGAAGACGAATTTCTTCTCGATGAAATTTTCCGAATCGGCGGTTGGAGCCGAGGTGCGCGAGTTAGTAGCTCTTGGGCATTTGAATCCCGCGCGCGACAAGGTGAAATTATTTTTGAGCAAGAAGCCGGATGATCTCGAAGCGATGATCATGTTGGCTGAGATCTACGCGTTGACGAGGAGTTATGGCGAGATGAACGCCGCGTACTCCGGAATCATTCGACGCTGCCTGTCTAGAAGAGACAAGCAAGCGGCTTTGAACGCGTACGACTCGCTGCTTTCGGCCTTTCCCGAGGACCAAATCGCTCCTCGAATTCCGCCAAACGACTGGATGACGATCTGCGACTATATTTATAAATCAGGCATGGTCCAGGAAGCCGCCGTTGAATACGACCGGCTGGCGAGCCTCTCTAATAACGGGTCATTGACATTAAGGGCGTGCGTACAGGGCGGGGAAGCGGCGCTTGCGGTCAAGGATGCCGAGCGCGCAATTAGGCTTTTTGAGAAAGCGCTGTCGATGCGTCCCACGGAAGCTTACGAATCGCGCGTTCGGCTTGGGCTCGAACGATGCAGCAGCCATCAAATCAGAACTTGACGCCGGCTCCGAGCCTGAGCATTGCCTGCCGGCTGAAATTCACGAATGGATCGTAGTAAGCTTTCCAGAACCACGTGGGCCGATCGTAGTAGATGCCGACTCCGCTCGCGTGAATGTGGCGCCCATCGTCGCCGCGGCCGGATTTGTACAGCAGATCGAGAGTGATTCCATTGTCGCGATTGAGGCGATGCCGCCACAACACATGCGTGTTCTGCTGATGCGTGTGCAACCGCACGTCGAATATTGTAAAACCATAAATGCGGTCGTACCCGTTGATCTTTCGGCCTGCTCCGATCTGAACCGATTCGCTCGGATCAAAAAAGAGATCGTTGAAAGGCTTTAGATTCGTTTGCGAATAGCCCAGGATCGCATAGTTCTGATTTCCAAGCTCCGCATAAAGCGATCCGGCCAGCGCCCCATTCATGCCTGCCTCAAACGTCGGTATCAACAATAGCCACTTGTGCTGATAATCGTATTCGGCCCCGACTCTGGCGAGACTCTCTCCCTTGGGATCGTGGAAGAACGCGAGCCACGCGACGACCTGTCCAAATTGATGGCGAAGGTTCACATCGTAGTTCTGATCGTCGTTCAAAAGATATAAAGAAAACGTCAGCTTAGACTTTTTCTGGTCTGCCTGTTCGACCGGTGACTGTTGCGGCTCCTGAGCGCCTGCATCCTTCTTTTGTGCGCCGGCCTCCTGAGCCGCCGCAAAACTCCCAATGGAGATTAAGACGAAGACTGCTAGAAGGAATTTCGGTCCCATAGAATGAGAAGCCATGCTCATCAGAGTTGAGACTCAATCTTTGTCGGTCATCTCTTGCTGGCCCCACTCAGCACTCCTCACGCCGTTGATGGCGGACAACTTCGTGCCAAGCCGCGAGAGTTCGTCCTTTTCCGATGCGGGCAGGCACACGAATGCTTCGAGTATTCGGCCCGCGTCGGCATCTATTCTGTCGAGACACTTGAGAACCGAAATCCCCTCGTGCGCGCTGAACTCGCTCCAAAGCCCATATACGGCGTCACGGGCTCGCTCCTCGAATCTGATGACCACATCATAAGTTGTCTGCGGAGCAAGCAGACCAGAGCGTCGATCGATCCAATTTGCCGCCGATCTCAGGACGAGCTGAATGACCAAGACGGCGGCGAGCAATGTCACCGCCAGACGGTAGTATCCGATTCCTATCGCGAGGCCCAGGCTGGCGGTGGCCCATAGTGTTGCGGCGGAATTGATCCCTTGAACGCTTGCGCCTCGCCTCATTATGACGCCGCCGCCAATGAAGCCGATTCCGGTAACCACGCCGGCGGCCACCTGAGCGGGGTTGCTGTTGGGCCCGAAACCGTGTTCCGAGACAAGCGCGAACGCAGTTGCACCGATCGCAACCAGCGTATTTGTCTTGAGACCGGCGTTCTTATGGTGCCATTGGCGCTCGATGCCTACGAGCGCTCCGAAAAAGAACGATAAGAATATGCGAGCGGCCAGTTCGAACTCAGTCATCGCTCTCCATTAAACCAGAAAGTATCCGCCATGGAAGGGAAGGTCACAATCGCAGCCGGAACCCTATGGAATTGGCGAATTCACTTTGCCGGCTTCTCCCCAGCCGAAAATTGATTGCATCAAAGGCAACAAGCGGTGATTCGCGATTACGCTGAAGAAATATACCTCGTGCTCTTTTTCTCGCGCGGCCATCTCGCGCAGACCAGACTCGAAGTGAGTAAGACCGGCTCCGGCAGCCCATGCTGCCGCCGTTTCGTACTCGACTACATTACCTCCTTCAAGTCGCCCGGCGAAGTACATCGGCAGAAACCATCCGATCACGTGGCATAGGAAGCCGATTCCACGCCCGATTAGAAGCATCTTGAGTTCTTTAAAACGAACGGGCGCGGAGTTCATTGCGGCGAGCATTGCTCCAACGTCCCTGCGATGCTGCCATTCCTCATCTTCTATTTGTCTGATGCGCGTGCGTTCGCTTGCATCTCTCAGGGACTTCCAATGGCCGCGATATGCATATGCCGCGGCCCGCTCCCCCGAGTAGGCATCACGTAAAATCTTAATGAGTTCTTGCTGGCTCGTCATTCCCACCGCCCATTCTCGAATCGTGTTGGCTGCGATTGAGATTTAGAGTTCGAAGGGGCTCCTGGAGCGATGGAGATTATAGCGCAGGCGGATCGATTCAAGTTAACCCGCGGCGGCTCGAGATTTCGTCTTGGCGTATATAGGCGAGTACGAACAAAGGCTCGGCTTCTCGGAGCGATACGTGAGTGCAAGTAGGTTGTTGTTTGTGCCGAAGGTGGGTCAAAGGCAATTCGGAGCTGATGGCTTCATTTATGCTGCGACGTCCTTCTATGCCGCGAACATCTCTTTATGGCGCCGCTCTGTTTCTGGATGATGCTCGCAAGAGGCCTTCAGAAACGAGAGAAACTCTCTTCTAGACACGTTCATAATCCTTCCGATCCTTACTTGAGCTCCATCGATGTAACTCCCAACCCGCGAAATTCAAACCGAAACACGATTCATATTGACAATCCCATTCTCACAATCATAAAAGGCTCCTCGCAGGATCGAGCCTGCTGGTGAAAGATGGTCTGAAAAACAGATGAAGGAGTGATCTGAACTAAGATCGCCCGGACGGTTGAAAGGCGCGCGGGCTAAAACCGCGCTCAACGGAGCCGGTCCAGGCAGCTTCAAGTTTCCGCATCAATTCGTTCGCTATTTTTCCGGCAACCGTGCCGAATAATGAATTGACCCGACCCGCGGCGACCACGGTATTCGTGCGCCGATCAATTAGGCTGTATGGGAATTCGGTTGTGAATACTGCTCGATCCACGTCGATAACTAGATCCGCCTCATTCCGATCCTTAGTAATCGCTATACCGGTCTGTTGAAATAGCGCCCGCTTTGCAAGCTCGCCGGCAAGATCGTCGGCATGGAAATATCCCGACCTCGACATGATGAAAATCGTTCGTGCGCCGCGCAGAGCTTCCGAGGGATTCGATAACGGACCCGCGGCGCCTGGAATGAGACTATTACGCGTAACAGGAACAGGCTGAAAAGCCGTCCTGATAACTCTGGGAGGGATGTTCGCGCCGAGCTCCAGCTCGCGTGCCAGATCGCCGAAATGCCGCTCCCAGATATCGCGCTTCATGCCTCCGTTGGATACCGTCAATTGGCCGTATCCAAGAGATATGAGCCGTTCGTTCCGGCTCACGCGGGCCTGAAATTGTTTCTCATCCATGCCTGTCTCTGCCGCTGCTTCTTCGACGCTCAGATCTGCAATGTATCTGTGATAGAGCGCATTGATAGGCTCGGTCAGAGCGCTATTAGCACGCTGCACGCCGGCTTGATCGATCGCGTTGCGAAAACGGGCCGCGTCGCTTGCGAACAATTTGTTGAGGCGGCTCTGTTCAGGATAGATCGCGAGCGCCTTCTCGCGATCGAATGATACGAGGCTGGTCGCGCTTACGACCTCTCGCACGTTGTCCTTGAACAATTGAATTCCGTCGTAGTGACAGCTCATGCAGGAGCGGCCGTTTTGGACTATCGGACTGTCAGGGTTGTTGTGATCGGCGACTATGTTCACCGGCGCCCGGTCCAGCCGCTCCCCTCGAGGACCCGCCAGAAAGTACGCCTGAAGCCCGTTTGGTAAGTTGAAGATGATCTCGCCCCCGGCGGGCCGAAATATTAGAGGATTCTTAAAGATGCTCTGTTCGTCCAGGCTGCCGCGGAAGTCATAGCTCTTCCAATACGCCCCGTGCGTTGAAATGTGGCGCTCGAGCACCCTGTTATTCCGCGAGACGCCGCTGTTACGCACGCCTCCGCGAACCACGTTTTTCTCCTCCGCGATATTGCGGAGAACATCGACGCCAAGCTGCCTCTCCAACTCCTGCGCAGTTGCAGGCAGACCGAGTACCTGGTGATAAAGAGGCGAGGCCGATGCTGAGGCTACGAACCAATCCGCGCGCACATAAGGAATGTTGACCCCAGTGCGCTCCAGTATAGGCACGGCCTCATCGGTGACAGCGGAGTAAGGATACAGTGCAAGCACCGCGCTCCATGTCGCGGCCGTCCAGTTGTAGTCCCGAAGATCGATTCGGAAGATCGACTGTGCCGGATCGATTGCGGAGGGCGAAGTGACTTGTGGGCTCCACGAGAGGCTGTTGATGAGCTTCGAGAGCGCTTCGCGGTATGTCCGCAACTCCGCGGCGGGAACCCGCGCATTGTGGAGATGAGCAAAACTGAAGTATCGGAGATACGGTCTCGCCCTCTCATCGGAATTCGAGAGGTCCTGATTGATGAGCCGCAGGATTGCGGACTCGGATATAAAGGTGGAAACGGGCGGCCGCCCATCTTCCCAATCAGGAGCGCCGGCCAACACCCAATCGCGCAGGGCTGTGCGTTCCTGCTCAGCAAGCTTCGGTCCGCCAAAGGGCATCGCGCCCGTCTCCACTACCTGAAGCAAGAGCGAATCCGCTTGTCCCGGTATTACAATCTTCGACGAGAGAAGTCGGTTCCGATCCAGGACGAACACGTTTTTTCGCGCGGCTCCGTTTGCTCCGTGACATCGAAAGCAGCGATTGCTCAGGACCTCGCGCGCGCGGCTAGCCGCCTCTGGGCCGCTTACGGCAGCGGACGCTTTATCGCTAAACGTGCGGGCTGCGCACATCGTCAAAGCCGAGACGGCCATAAACAAAGCGAAGCGTGTCGATCTTGCTCTCATGATCCCTCGTTAGAAATTCCTGTTAACAGACCGGCGACAATCAGGCTCCAACAGATAGACGCCGTACTGTCTCAATAGTCATAAAGAAAGCTGGGAGCGCTCCGAACCAGCGAACTCAGATCCGATTCGAAATTATCTTCGCAGCGGTGTACGCATCGAATGGCGAAAGAAGCACAATCATCAGCCAGATCGGTACGGAGATAAACGCCAGAATCAATCTCCGGCCCAGTAACTGACGCGCGCCTGACGAAGAGGCGGCCGGTATACCGCGGGCAACCGCCTTCATAAGCGGTCCCGAAACGGGATGACAGATATCCGCCTTATCCAGATGATGCGTTACGCGCTCGCGCGCTGCTGAGTCGGAAGCGTCAGCCGCCTCATGCAATCGCGAATTCGAATTCTGACTTCCGCAGCGGCGGCAATATTTGTCGGTTTCAAGAAGCCCTGCTTCGCAGAGCGCGCATGGCTTTATCGCTATGGTTTTACCTTCCTGCGTGTTGTTCATAACTCCACCTCCCACGAAACCGGGCATTGACGCCCTCGGAATGCGGGTGCGACTAAGCGATTTTTAGGATACTGCTAAACAGAGGGTGTTGTTGGCGGCCGTGTGACACTTATTAGACTGTCACACGGTCAACGGACGAAGGCGGAACGGGCAGTGAATCGATGAATCTCCTTAGCTCATCGATTGACGAGTCGGCGATGATGCGAAAGACCCGTACGTCGCGACCCGCGGGAATTTCGCGGGCTGTGAGAGTGTCCGCTATTACCAACGCGTTCAACGCAATACCCTTGTGCCAGCCGCGCTTTCTGCCGTCGCGGAGGCTGAGGGCATCGGGTTCGACCCCGGCAGCCACGAGAACCCTCCGGGACCACTCAAGAAAATCGGGCCACACAGATACAACAATGACCAACGCGTCGGGCGGAACCGGGCCTTTACCTTGCAGAGAAACCGGCAGCGATCGGGACCTCAGCATGATCAATTGAGTTCCCGGAGGCAGCGACGTCATAACGGATTCCGCCCGATTGTTGTCTAGCACAAGGAGGGCGGCTCCGGTGAGCATCGAAGGCCCGGCGCATTCGTCAGGCGATGCCGTCTTGACTGTTACGCCGGTTGCTTCCTCGATCTCCGCGGCGAGGATTCGGCGCAGCTCGGGTTCGCGATCGACCACAAGAAAGTGATCGGGCGGTTGCATCTCGAGCCAGCGCTTCATGGACGATTGAACCCGCGCAAGTGAGTAGCCTTTTTGGCGCGCGCTTTCAAAAAAGGACCGAATCAAAAAGTCGAGCGCGTGTTCCTGGTCCGGCTCGGCGGGCGAATGTGCGCGGGCGTAGATGCCGGAGCCTTTACGAAATTCTACCCAGCCTCGACGCGCCAGATCGCGGTATACCGCGCTTACGGTGTTCTGGTGAATATGCAATCGCAGAGCAAGCTCGCGGGTGCTCGGCAGTCTCTGACCCGCTTGGTAGTCGCCGCTAAGTATCGCCATAGCGATTTGAGTCGCAAGCTGGTCACGCACCGGTACATCGCTCGTCTTCGAAAGCCACAGTTTCATACTCTCGCCGCAGCGATTATACATTCAGTCATATGCGTGTCGAGCTTCGATAATTCAATGCAATTGGCATTGTCATCTCGTGGAAAAGACCGGGGCCGTTTGGTAGTCTGCTGGCTTCAACAAGAGAGTCGCATATGTCGTAGGTTGGACATTGAAGGCTGAAGACCAATTGCTGAAGAGGATCTGATGCTTATCATAATGCAAGTGTGAGAGCCGCGGGCGCTTGGTATGGGGTTCTCGTCGCGCGGCCGGCGGTTCCAAGGAGATGACGCCAATCCACCCGATCGATATTGCCGAGAGCTTGAATGTGCCGGTCCTCGGTTTGTACGGGGAGGCTGATGAAGGAATTCCCACCGATACTGTAGAGCGGATGCGAATTCCTCTGGACAATGGCGCCAGTGGGTCACAGATAGTCTCTTATACCGACGCTCCTCACGGATTCCATGCTGACTATCGTTCGACCTATAGAAAGGAACATGCGGAAGACGCTTGGAACCGGTTTGTGGAATGGCTCAAGAAACACGGCGTTGCCTGAGCGGCCGAAGAAAGATCGACACAGTTGAGCGAACAAAAAAATGTTGTTATCTACACGGATGGCGCCTGCCTGGGTAACCCCGGGCCGGGGGGTTATGGAGCCGTGCTGCTATATAACGATCATAGAAAAGAGCTTTCCGGCGGCTTCCGAAAGACCACGAACAATCGGATGGAAATCATGGGGGCGATCGTCGCTCTGCGCGCTTTGAAGTTGCCCTGCAACGTGACTCTCTATAGCGATTCGCAGTATCTGGTAAATGCCATGACGAAGGGATGGGCGCGCAAATGGCGAGGTCTTGGTTGGGTACGTAATAAGGATAGGGATCCGGTCATTAATCCGGATCTTTGGGCTGAAATGCTAAAGCTCTGCGATATTCACAAAGTAGAGTTTAAGTGGGTTCGGGGCCATTCCGGCAATCAGGAAAATGAGCGATGCGATTTCCTTTCCGTTCAAGCCGCGAAGGGAAGCGATTTGGCAATCGATGCGGCTTATGAGCGAGCAAAGGCCGGACAATTCTAGCTTGGGCAGTGATAAGAATCGGAGAAGAGGCGGAAGAATGGTCATAGGTTTCGACGAGATTCGTCACCTAATCCCTCCATATATATTCAATGAATTTGGCCAGCTCACCGGCCATTACGTGAAATACGAAAAAATACTATGCGTTCAGGAACACGGGCGCGTTCAGATATGGCTCGATCAGGAGTCATACGACTCTAAGGATCCCGAACGCTTGATCTGCGACTACGACGAAATGGACTTGCG
>QHVH01000001.1:322500-323723 GCA_003222245.1 Blastocatellia bacterium AA13
CTGGAAGAGCTAGGGCCCTTCACCGGGTACCAAACTCTACCAAACTCCGAATGCCCGTAAGTCAAGCGCGGGAGTCAGACGGCGGGGGCTAAGCTTCGTCGTCGAAAGGGAAACAGCCCAGACCCACAGCTAAGGTCCCTAAATCCATGCTAAGTGGAAAAGGAGGTGGGGACGCACTGACAGCCAGGAGGTTAGCTTAGAAGCAGCTATCCTTTAAAGAAAGCGTAATAGCTCACTGGTCAAGCAGCCCTGCACCGACAATTCAACGGGGCTTAAGCATGGTACCGAAGCTTGGGATTGCGGAGTTTAACTTCGCGATGGTAGGGGAGCATTCCACAGGCAGGGAAGACGTACCGAAAGGACGGGCTGAGGTCTTCGGATCTCGGCGGCGAAAGCCTGGAGCGTGTGGAAAAGACTTTGTCGGCATAAGTAGCGATAACGACTGTGGGAATCAGTCGCGCCGAAAACCTAAGGTTTCCTGCGTTAAGTTCGTCTGCGCAGGGTAAGTCGGTCCCTAAGGCGAGGCCGAGAGGCGTAGTCGATGGCAAACAGGTTAAAATTCCTGTACCGCTAACAACCGTTTGAGTGTGGAGTGACGCATCAGGGTAGCCGAGACCGGTGATGGATATCCGGTTGAACACGTCGAGGCCGTCGGGCAGGCAAATCCACCCGACATCAGGCTGAGGCGTGGGACGAAGGCAATAGCCGCTAAAGTCGGTGACCCCAGATGCCAGGAAAAACTTCGGGCACGAGGTTGTGATGCGACCGTACCGCAAACCGACACAGGTAGGTGGGGTGAGAATCCTAAGGCGCATGTGAGAATGCTCGTTCAGGAACTCGGCAAATTAACCCCGTAACTTCGGGAGAAGGGGTGCCACGGTAGGGTGCAAGCCCGAGGTGGCCGCAGTGACCAGCGCCAGGCGACTGTTTACTAAAAACACAGGTCTCCGCAAAGTCGTGAAGACGACGTATGGGGGCTGACGCCTGCCCAATGCTGGAAGGTTAAAAGGAGAGGTCAGCGCAAGCGAAGCCTTGAATTGAAGCCCCAGTGAATGGCGGCCGTAACTATAACGGTCCTAAGGTAGCGAAATTCCTTGTCGGGTAAGTTCCGACCTGCACGAATGGCGTAACGATCTGGCGACTGTCTTAACGAGCAGCACAGCGAATTTGTAGTTCCGGTGAAGATGCCGGGTACCCGCGTCTAGACGGAAAGACCCCGTGGA
>QHVH01000092.1 GCA_003222245.1 Blastocatellia bacterium AA13
GAGTTCCCTCATCCAATAGTTCCAGGTGCGCGGGATGGACAAGGACTCTATGCTCGTTTTCTTTGTTGGAGGTTCCAATGAGTCCAAGAGTCAACATGGGTTGGGACATAACCATACAGAGTAATCCTTAATACCCCCTCACACAATCGCATGGGAGAAGAATATTGGAGGAAAGCTCCGGCCGGCGTCTACGTGCTTGAAAGCCGCGCTTCCCTACCTTTTCGACTTATCACGATCTTCTTTGATGATTTCCCAGCCCGCGATTAACTGCACGGTAGCGCAATTCGGACCGCCGTCCTTGCCTGTTCCCGCGACGCTCGCCGACAGCCCGTAACCAGGTTTGCTCAGGGCTTTTTTTATGAGAGCCCACGTGATTCCTTGCAGTGAGATTTTCATTCGGCGCGACCACTGAGTGTTCTTTTGTCCAGCATAGGTTCCAACATCGACATAAATGAACCTGCTCCCAAGCGGACCTTGCGCAAACGGTCCTTTGAAATTCGGCAGACCGTCTTTGGGGTTCTCCGCGACCGTCACGGAGAATTCAAAGGAGATGTCCCGTTGCTTGCGCCGTTGGACATGCAGGCATTCGTACTCGGCGCCCTTTCCGTATTGGATGGCGAAGTCAACGCCGCCGGGCGGCTCGACCAACACCAACCGAATCGGAACTTCAGATTCCATTCTCCGTTCCTCCGATCTCATTGTCTTTTACACGGTCTAAGTTTTAACAAAGACCAGCTTGACGGTGTAGCTCTTTCAGGCCCGTGAAGAATCAGAGGCAAATTCAATTGTTCGGGAACTCTCGTGGATTGCCGATGTTAATAGCATAGCCGCAGTCCTCCTCGGTCAGAAACTTCCATTCTCCGACAGCGCGCTTATCAAACAGTACGTTATCGATCTCCGCCTTGAGTTGTGAGTCGTCCTGGTTGACGGCCGATTTTTGAGGCTGAGTCGGAGAGACGCTGACGCTCACAATAGCCTCGACACCCTTGAATTTTCGATCCACCTCAACGCGGTTAGCCCATTTTTCATTGATTTCTTTTAGCAGCTTCTCCGAGGCGGACGCTTTGGCGCCGCCGGCGCCTGTGAGCAGTTGGGCAAGACCATAGGTTGCCGGCCCGCTGACCCCGTTAAGAATAACAACCACGTTCTCCTCTGAAAACGGATTCCGTGCTACAACCAAATGGGCAAGAATCTGAAATTCCCTCTCTGCCTTATCCTGAGAATAATAGATCTGCGATCGCTTGTGGCCATCAATGTAAAAGCCGCGTTCGTCGGAGGCGCCTTCAACCCTGCAAAAATGGCGCGGCAACGTCGTGCTATCGTCGCTTACAGGAGACTCGCCTTTAAACGCAATGACCAGCGAGGTCTCCTTTGAGAGGTCGGCCTCGACGAAACACGCCGGCTCCGTCCTTTTCTTGTGCACGTTGGCGAGAATTATTTCCGTAATTGGGTTCACGTCTGCTGAAGCAACAATAAGGCAGTTCTTGCCTTTGAGTTGTTCCTTAACCAATTCGGCATACACTCGCAGGAAATTTTTGTCCGCGGTCTTGCCCAGTTTTTCCGCGATGGTTTCTGGAGAGTATAACGGGCTTTTCAGGTCGGGCATCACCGATTCATCAGTAGATGATAGGTAGCTGATCAGTTCTGAAGCCGTCCGCAAATCCCAATCTCCCACCACCTCGCGGTTGAGACTCTGATGATGGACTGCGCCATTGTAGATCAGCACTTTGCCGCTGCGGGTCAGCCGCTCCCAAAAGATTCGCCGCTGCTGAGTGGCTACGTCGCGCAAAAGAATCGGCTCAAATACAGCGGCCAGTTTCTCAGCCAGCTTCTTGGCCTCCTCTTCCTTGTGCCACATATACCAGAGCGCGCGGATATCAAAAGCCAGGATATGTTCTTTGGGTGGACGGCGCCGCCTTTCCGGCCCGGCGGCCTCCTCGTAGGGCGATTTCGCGGGATATTGCTGATATGCGCGCCCGTTCGTTGTGGAGTTCCTCTCTGATTCTTCACGATAGACTGGGATAATATTGATATTGCGGGCATGACAATAGCCCAGCCAGAAGTAGGAAAGAGCATCTTGCGAGACCAGGTCCACTATTGTTATCAGAGCCGAGTTTAGATTTCGGGATATTTCCTCGAAGGAATGGGGCTGGCGTTTTTCGTCCATTATGAAGGTACTCACACATCCGCGAAGATCCTTCAGTTCCTTCTCCTGCATTTTACTCAGCATAGCAGCGAGTTGGGCCGCGGGATCCGATACTGCCGCGCCGGCTCCGCCGTGGCTTGTCAGTTTTCCGAGATGCTTTTCTTCCAACATGCGCATTGCCACTCCAACAGCGGCCTCAAGCGCCTTGGGAAAACTCACATGAATATCTTGTTTTTCAAATGGACTCTCCTCTTCGGGTTTCTCGTCTTCCTTCCGAAGCAGCAGCCCCAGTGTCTTCATGGTCGTTTTGCGCGGCTCTAATTTTACCCTCTGTATTCGCTCGAGCAGCGGGGCTTTGTCCACGTCAATGTAGCCGACATTGGGATAATAGAGAACTTCGTCGGAATTGATTCCGATGGCCCTGCATAGCTTTTCCACCTTAGCCTTCTTGCTCGCATCGCACACGGCGAGAAGCGGCTTGTTCAGGCCCACAGCCATGCCGAGTTCGTAATAGACGTTTGGATTGTAGAGCGACAAATCCACCACAACAAATCCTGCCTGCTGAATACGCAAGCATATCTTTTCGCACATGACATAGCCTGTATTGGCGAACTGATCGGCGCGCCGGATATTGTCCTCTTTAACTTTGAAATGCTTCAAATAGGGACGCAGGCTCCATTCGAAGAAGGTCTCCAGATTGGATTCGAAGGGCATGATAATGAAAACTGAATCGCGCTTCCGTGACCCTTCACCCTTTTCAAACACGGTTTCGTGCGGGCAGAAGATACACTGCTTACCGGTCATGAAACAGCGGCGCATCCATTGAGGCGAATCGTGCATGCCGGTTTCAGAGCGGTCGCTGGCCTGGTCGAACTTGCGCTCGATCTCATCAAAGATGTTTCCTGTGTATTCGCTCATAGAGCAATATCCTCTCGTTCTATCCTTATTTCAGCACAGCGCATCCGGCGGTGTTAAAACGCTGAGACGACCTACAAGCAAGCGGCGTTGATTCGATGTTTCAGGGCAAAGAGTTTTTCGGCATGGTTGCCTTCCGCCTTGATCGTCGTTCCTTAGCGCACTGAAGCTATATAAAAAATTCTCTGCCGGTTCGCCGTCGTGGGAACTCGATAATACGTTGTGTGACCGATTATGCGGCGAACACGGCGCAAATCAGCCTGTTGACCAAACCGCGCGGATTATAGGGGTGTTAGATGTGGTTTGCAATCAGTCAGCGGTCAGCTTGATAAAGAATTGTCCGAATGGGAGTCTGATTAACCTTCTTATGTTGTACGTTCGAACGCGCAAGGATCCGCTCGCGAAGCTCAGTCATCGTTTTCTGATGCCTGGGATCCGACTCGAGCTGCCGCTGAAGAAGGTCAGCCTCCGACTCTTGTTGCCGCAGATACTTCCCTTTAGCTTCTTTAGGCCCGCCGTATCTTGAAGGCTCAGCGCATCCTCGATCTGTTGGATCGCTCCTTGGACGCGCTTGCGAACGTGTTGGTTCCTGATGTTTTCTATGACCTTGGCCAAACTGGCCTTGAACTCCGTCTTCACTCCTCACCGTTCCAGCAAAGTGAACACTTCGTCTCGAGTTATCGTCTCGGTATTCTCGCCCTCGCCGATCGCCCGAACCAGCGCCAGGTCTCAATCGCTTCCGCCAGAGCTTCGCGGAATAAGTCGCCGCGTTCTATTTCTGAGCATTGAGAAATTCCTTGACTTGAACAAGCACCTTATCTGGATTTGTCATCAGAACCACATGCTCCGTGTTCGGGAAAACCGCCAGTTGCGATTTCGGAATCAGTTTGTGCATTTCAACGATATCCTCAAGACTGACATCGTTGTGATCGCCCGCGCTGATAAAGACGTCCGCTTTTATGGCTTTCATTTGTTCCGGCGAGAAGCCCTTAAAGTTCCTCACCGATTGGAGTATCTTCGCTGCCAATCCTTCCCAATTTGGAGCGGGCGACATTTTCTCGTATGGCTCTTTCAATTCTTTCGGCGCGAAAGTTTCCGGCGTGGCTTCCTTAAAAACTTTAAGAACATCAGGCGGAAACGATTCTTCAAATGATCTGTACGCCGCGCCGAAAATCGCCAGCCGCCGCACGAGTTCGGGATGTCTGATTGCTAGTCCTAAAACCAGCGTGATAGAAAAATAAATCCAAGAAGAGAGTAGCTGAAATGTGCTCCTGAACGTAGTTTCAAGTGTAAGAAAGAAAGCTGCGATTCAAGAAAGGAACACATTTCAGGTGAACAAAAGAGACCACAAGAGGCTGAGCGAGCGCAAGCGGAGATTGGGGAAGCGGCTTGAGAGGAAGCAGTACGAG
>QHVH01000051.1 GCA_003222245.1 Blastocatellia bacterium AA13
ACCAGGCATAAGATCGCGCCGGCCCAACGAAATAGCGACGGAACCGAGCACGGGTCCGAGAGCGACGCCGAGGTTGGTCGTCGCCGAGAGCCATCCAAGCGCCCGCGCGCGATCCTTCGGCTCGGTCAAATCCGCGACATAAGCCTGGATCACGCCCACCGTACCGCCGCCGGCTCCCTGCACGAGTCGCGAAAGAAACAGCACGATGAGCGAATGCGCGAAGCCGAAGATCAGGTAAGCGAGGCCCGCCGCGCTGAGTGCAATCAGCAACGTAGGACGCCGTCCGACTCGATCAGAAAAGCGCCCCCACATTGGAGCGCTTATCAATTGTGCGACGGTAAACGCGGCTACGATAAATCCGGAGATAATTCCGATTCCGAAACGATGGCCGAGTATCTCGATTCCGGATCCGCCCAGTTCTTTTACGTAGAATGGCAGGAGCGGAATGATCATCAGCAGGCCAACCATGTCTACGAACGCTGTCGTCATCAGGGTGAAGAGTTTGGGTGGGATCTTTCGGACTTCTCTCCAAAGCACATACAGCAGCGCCGCTCCTATTAACGCGAGGAGCACGCGCACGATCGGTGATTGAAACGACTGGGCGATATCGAGTTGTGTCAGCATTCCGACTCTGTTCCCGCGACACCGCGACGCGGGCGCGACCAAGCATAATACACGAGAGACAGCGCTCGCCTCGACGTGCTAAAGGTCCAATGCGCGACTCATTCACCAGGATTCAATCAAAATGCACTTTGGATCGTCGCGGAACACAGTACGTCGGCCGTACACATTTATCACCAGTCGCAAACGGCAATTAACCTGTCCTTACGCGCTCGAATTGAATTATGGCGAGACTATTGGAAAGCATTTTTCTGTGCGTTTCATACTACCATTTCTTGTAGTGTCGTTGACGCTGTCGCCAATTGTGTTTGCGGCCGCCCCTCCTTGACACTTCAGGCGCTCGGTCTAATAATTGCGCTCAACGAAACGCCCCCAGGTCGGTATAGGTTGTTATGGGAGACGCCTGTGACCAGGAAGAATATTGACATGGCCATATTGGAAGAGATGAGAGAGGCCGGTGACTACGACCGCCTCTGGAGGTCTCTCCCTGAAGACTGGGCCGCAGGTGATCCGTTTGACGCGGAGATGGCGCGAGTGCGGTTGATGGCCGCGGAGATTCACGGCCGCGCCGGCCGCATCGATGAAATGGAAGCGGCGCTGTCGCCTTACCTGGAAAGCATGGATCAGGTTCCCTTTCTGGTTGCGGGCCGCGTGCTGCTGATGATCTCGGTCTTCAGGAATCGGCGCTCGGAACCCGCCGAAGCGTTGCGCGTCGCTCTACAGGCCAAGGCCGTCGCCAACGGACAAGGCGACGAGTTCACGTTCGCCGAGGCCACACAGGCGCAGGGTCAAGCGCTTTGGTCGATGGATCGCTGGGATGAGGCGGCTGCTCAGTTCCAGGAAAGTGTGATCATCTATGGAGGGCAGGCGCGAGCATACAGGCTGGGTGTTGCATTTCTCTGCTACGGAAGCGTGCTCGAGCGTATCGGCCGCGTGGAGGATGCGCGCGAGTCACTCGAGCGAGCGATTAGAATGCTGCTCAAATCGCGGGACGACTACAGCCTGGCCGTGGCGCGCGTCAATATTGCGTTGGCTCTCAACGCGATGGGCGAATACGAAACATCGCTGAAGTATCTACAGTTCGCGCACGATGCATTCGTGCAGATGGGCCACAAGCTTTATACAGTCATTACACTCAGCAACATTGCTTCGGCCCTGATATTCATGAAGGACTACAGCCGAGCGGAAAGTTATCTGAGTCACGCTGTTGAAGTAGCCGATGTGCAATGTTACACGCAGCTCGCTTCCACCTTTGAAATCAGGGGCCGGCTTCATCTCTCGCGTCACGAATGGGATAAATCTGAAAAAGCGCTTCAAGCCGCGGTCGAAATAGCCGAGCAGGCTGGGAGCAAGTCTCAACGCGCCGAGGCAAACCGAACGCTCGGCAGGCTTCATCTGGCGCTGCACAATGAGATCGAGGCCGCGGCCGCCCTCAGGGATTCTCTGGATGCCGCCGAAGACTTACAGGCTCAACTGCTCGAGCTCGAGGTGAAAGCGCTCCTCGCGCAAGCAATTTGCGCTTCCAAACCGGTAGAGGCCGCCTCGATGATTACCGAAGTCGGAGCCGCCCTCAAGCAGCGCAATCTTCCCGAGTTGAAGAAAATCTGGCAAGCCGCCAGCAAACAGCTCGAATCGCTCGGTCACGAACATTACTTCATTATTTCGGATTCAAGTATGCCCACGCTCGCCGAAGCCCGCATCTCGATGCTGAAATGGCTCTGGGCTCGGGCTCTGTATAAGGCAAAGGGCAATGCTAAGGAGGCGGCGGCCCAGCTCGATGTAACACCCACCTATATCAGAAAACTCACCAAGTTAATTCCTCGTGATTTGCTTCGGCCCGGACGGAAGAGGGCCAAGAAAACGTAGACATTCCGCGATCGTCAAAATTGCAATCGGCACACGCCATCAAGCTGGATTGATGGTGATGTTGGCGTGAATTTAAAGCGCGCTGAGCCGTCGACTCTCGCTTGTGGTGACGGCCCAGCGCTGGGAGGGGCGGTGAGGTGCGCCCTCCAGGGAAGATAGCTCATCGCACGATTAAAGCGCGTAGCGCGTCGCCCCTGGCGCTATTATATCGTCGGTCTTTCAGGCCTTACCTGAGTAAGAAACATTCGAGAGGGTTCTATGCAGCTCATCGTTTCTTCTTTCCCTTAGGAAGGAGAACTCTCTGCGCTCGCTCTACGCCGCTCTCTATTCCCACATACTCATCCAGCACGATGGGCAGACAGGGCACCTCCGAAGAGATTAGAGCGAGCCCCGGAACGAAGTTGAAGCGATCGTCCATTGGAACCGTCGTGAACGCTCTATAAAAGAACAGAAAATCCGAGGTTTGCTCGACGCCTACTCTTCCGTAAGTCGCATAGGTCGCGGTGTTGCTGATGTAAATCCTCCAGGCTAGTTCCTGTGAAAGAACAATGGGATTAAGACCGGCTACAGTTACACCCACGGTTTCCTGGCTGGAGTCGATGAGAGCGCCGAACGTATTTACAACCGTGACACTGCCGTCAGGTTCGCCGCCCTTTAGCCGCTCCAGATCAGCGGTTTGCTGCATCGACGGAGGAAAGGTGCAATTGAATATCCTGACGGCTGGAGCCATTTGCCCGCTCGGATCAGGAACCGGCGTTGGGCCGTAGTACTCCGGGTCGTTGAAATTTATTGCGGCCTTTGGAGGAAAGCTCGGGATCGTCGGTTTTTCGGCGCCGCCGTATATCGTTATGAACTGGTCAAGGCGGGTAGATCCGGCCGTAAGGATGATCGGCATTATGGAAGAGCCCGCCGGTATGGCCTTCGGCACTACATCCGGCAAGATGAGCACTTGAAGTTCGTGGCTGGAAGCATCCGACAGCGATCGCACCTCAATGAACTCCTGATTAGTCTCGGGGTCTGTTTCTTTGTAAAGGCACAACAAACCGGTGAAGTAGATTTTGACTGTACCGCTGGGCATGACAGTACTCCTTTCGCTTTTCAGAAGGATGTGAGGCCGCCGGTTGCCGCAAAGGACGCCCAGTAATATGGCCGCTTGAATCTCGAATCCGTTCCGTTGATCATTTCCAATTGGGCCTGGCGCAATGCGTCCGCCGTGGTTCTCGCTTTGACTTTTCTACCTGCGTGAAAACTGATCATGAGCGCGGCGGTGGCTTCCGAATCAACCGCCCAAAGGCTGGTGACTACGACCGGTACTCCGGCAGCGATAAAAGGCCTCGAAATTCCTATTGCGCCTTCGCCCCGATAGAACCGTTCAATCCCCGTCTGACAGGCCGCCAGCACAACCAGGCGCGGCCGCGTCAGATTTCTCCCGTAGATCTCCCAGGCTTCAAGCGAACCATCCGAATCCGCGGCGCCGGTTCCTGTGTCGGCCGATTTTGCGAGCAGCAGGCGCGAGTGAACCGGATCGCGCTCGTCTGGAATGTAGTGGGTCGCGAAGTGAATGACGTCGGATCGCTCCATTTCTGTTGCAACGGGCTTTTCTCGCGCGGCGGAGCCGGAAAGGAGACGATGAACGGGATAGTAGCCGGCTACTGCGGCCGTTTCCACGTCGGCTGACGGAAGCTCGCGCAGCTTCGGATAGACTGAGCGATCGACGCTGGGGTTTCCGACGCATAACAACCGCTCGTTCTTCTTTTCACCGCGAAGCGCCGCTGCCTCGCAGCACCGTATGAATACCGACGAGCTCGGGGCGGTCCCGATCTCATAATCGCTGATCAGGTAATGCCCGCTCTCCGGCGAAATCAATGCGGCGAACGGCAGGTAGTTGAGAATCTTGTCGGGCACGATGCAGACGTATTTATGCACGTCTAGAAAAGGCTTCACAGGTTTGATCAGCAGTTCATAGAGTTCACGCGACGAACGTGTTATCGCCTCGTCGTCCCCGGAGGGCCGCGACACCGCTTCGCTATATGCCTTCACTCTCGCGTTCAATTCGTCAAGCGAGATTACCTGAGATTGTGCGTTAATCTCACTTCCCGAGACTACGAAAATGAGAAGTCGATCCACTAACACCGCATATTGAAGAACCTGTGCTCGCCGCGGGAGGCGGGCCTGAATATCGGCCGCCGTCATCGGGCTCGCCGGTGTTGAAAGTCGAAGATCGGCGCGAGGATTGTCTTTGACTACACGCGTACCGGCGTCGAGTAAATCCAGCAGCGACCGCGCTCGAGACGCTTCGGAATAGTCGAACGCTTTGACCGGATTCCCGTGCCTGACGAACTCAAACCCGGCAGCCAAATCATAGATGTCTTCTTCGCTGTCAAAGAAAGTGTTCCTATTGCTCTCTTCCGCGATTCTCGCTCGGGATTCTTCGAGCACCGTCAGGGCGGATTCGAGCTCGCGCTGGGCTGCGGCATCGTCGTTGCGATCAATGTCGCAGAGCAGCTTTCCTTTATGAGCCGAGAAACTGTACAGCGGGAAATTGCGGGCGTCGTAGAAATCGATATTACGATCGTAGGCGGTAATTGCCTCATTGTTATTGCCGGACTCGCGGTAGAGGTCTCCCATTTTCAGGGATGCGAATGCGATCATCTCGCGGCCCGCGGGCTCGTTGGCGCGCGGCTCCGCGGCCTCGATTGCGAGTTTTGCGTTATCTATGGCCAGGGGATAGTTCTTCACTTTTCCGTAGAAGGCGGCCATAGTAACGTAGGCTCGCGATTTCAGCAACGGGTTGTCCGTCTCTATCGCAAGTCGCAACGCCTCTCGTTGATAATCGAGCGCCGCATCGTAGAGCCCCGCGCAAGCAAAGCAATGCGCGCCGACTCCATAGATCAGCCGAAGCTGATTGGCGCCTACTCCATCCGCTGAGGCGTCGGGCGCAACGAGCGTCAATGCGCTTTTCAGAGAATCCAAAGCCTGCCTGGAAGCCGCAACTGAGCGATACCACAGCGCGATCTGCACCAGGCTGCTGATCTGTCCATCCACGTCTCCGGCCTCGCGAGCGAGGTCGAGGCCCTCGCGGCTGTACGCCAGTGCGTTCGAGTGTTGATTCAGACTGTCGCTTGCATCGGCCATTGATCTCAATACCGAGCCAAGCAGAGTCCGGTAGCCGCGTTCACGGCAAGTCTCGCTCAGTTGCGAGAACAGACTGAGGCCGGTGCGAACGTTCGCCTGCCTCAACTGAAGTTGGGCGATTCGATACTGAGTAGAGGCGGAATCCACGGTGTCGCCTGCGCGTTCGAAGATTTCCCTGGCGCCCGTGCAAAGAGTTTCGGCTTCGGCCAATCGCGATTGCACGGTCAGCTTTCGCGCCGATTCTACCAGCGCTCTTGCGCGACCCAACTCGGGCGCCGCGCCTTTGCCGCTGCCGCCGTAAAAACGCGCGAGATCTCCAATCAACTTATCGCCGGATTTCTGCTCGGCAATATTTCCGGCGAAACTTAAGGCCGCGACGGCGCTGCTGCGTTGCTCATGGGGAGACTGTATTACTCGATCGAGAAGGCGATCCACGACTTGGTTGCCCGCCGACGTCTGATGCTTTTGCAATGCTTCCCACGCGGCATTCACATTGCCTTGTTGGAACGCCGCAAGAAACGCGGCGGAAGGATCTTCGCCGGTGACGCGGCCGGTCGAGACCTTTTCACGTTCCAAAATATTATTGAGATGGCTCCTTGCTTCGTTCGCCCAGCCCGAGCCGCGATCGATCTCAAGGTATGATTTCCAATCTCGCTTCGCCGGTTCAGGCAACATCAGGCTTTCGTAACAGAGAGCTCGATTGAACAGCGCTTCGGCAAGAGATTTATCGAGATCGAGCGCCTTGTTGAGATGCTCGAGCGCGCCCCCGAGATCCTCGAGGTTGTTGCCGGAGGAAACGGCCCGTTGTTTCTCCAGAAGCGCCGCGCCGAGATCGGCATGTAGCTGAGCGCTTTCCGGTTTGCTCTTGAGCGCTTCTTCGAATTCCTGTATCGCCTGATCGAAATCGCGTTGGGTCAGGTAGAACTTCCCGAGGGCTTGACGGGTTTCCGCGCTCGGCCGAGACGTGGCTGCCCTGAGTAGAAGCGTCGCCGCCAGATCTCTGTATTCTCGATTTACTCGAGGAGCGCCGCCGCGCTGATTTGAAAACGGAGCGTAGCCCAGACCTGTGATGCGTACTTCCGCCGGTCTTTCATCGCTATAAGCTTTTGCGAGCGCGGCGATCCCTTCGTTAACGTCCGGCTGCGAGTTCACTGAACGCCAAACCGCAATGGCGGCTATGACAGCTATAACCGCGGCTCCCGCTATTGCGATGGACCCCGGACGCCACGTCCAGAACGCGGAAAGATTCGCGAGGCTCCAACGCTTAGGCTCGCGCCGGCTTGATTCCGCGGCTCTTGCGTTTTCCGCTACGGTCTTCAGAGCTATGGCAAACTCGACCCGTTCTTTTCGACGGTCCGAGAGAAAGCGCTCTTCGAATGCGCGCCGATCGCGTTCGTTCAAATCATTATTTACATACAGGTCTATAAGCTCGCGCTCCGCGGCTAGAACTTCGTCGTACAAGGCATCATCGGCAAACGCCTTCTCGGAAAGAGCCTCTATTTCGTCGTCAGGCATCTGACCAAGCAGGTATTTGACCAGCCTTTCCTCATTGGAATCCACTTTAAACACCTTCTCCTGCCCCTTCGCTAATGGAGAAAAGCTAAATTCATTTCACGCCGGAAGCGATCCGATACAGTTCTCTACACAGTCTTCGAGCTTCTCCCTGATCCGCAAAGCCCGAATTCTCAGCGCGTTGATAGGTATCTTCAGGCGCTCGGCAAGCTGCTTACGATTCTTAATCTTGGCGCCCGTTTCGCCCTGATAGTAGTTAATGATCAGGTCGCGGCTGTCCGCCTGTAGACTTTCGATACATCGTTCCAGGCATTCGACCCGGCTCTCGCGATCTGATCTCTCTTCTTCCAGACGCTTTGATTTGTCGGGGTCTTCTGACGGATATCTGGTGGGGCTCAAGTCGTCCAGACCCGTATGAAGCTTCCATGGAGCGTCGTGGTATTCGTGTATGAGATTACGCGCTATGCCGTAGAAATAACCGGCGGCATCACCGGCGAAGATCTGTGCGCCTTCCATAAGGCGCCGGGCGGCTCGGTCGAAAGTTTCGTCCGCATATTCTTCGGACAAGTAACAGCCGCGGATTTCGAAATAAGTTATTAGCTTCCGCCTGATGTTCTCATAAATGGCGGCGGCGCGCTCTTGATCGGCATCCAGCCGGAGCAGCAGCTCTTCAAAGGCTTGAGCAGTCAAACACCAGGTCTTTTTCCTGGAAGATGGCTCATCCATCTAACAATGGGCTCCTGTTTTGTGAATTGAAGGTATACCAGTCGGCAATTGCTGTCACCTGGATGGGTGCTTTTATAACACAACCCAGAAGCCATGGTGAAGCGACGCATTCGCGTCACGGACGCCCAACTATTTTGGGAAACAAACGCAATGCATATCTGATCAATCGTCCTCCCGGCCGGAGGATCTGAAGTAAACCCATCACCGAGGCATCCCGTAGATAGCGGCAAGCAAAAAGAGCCGGGAGCGATGCGTCGCTCCCGGCTCTTCAGCTTTACACTCTCGGCGTTTATATTTCGTGCGATTAATTCATCGATGAGCCCGCTCTCGTCAGGCGCCGCGCTTTGAAACGCTCAGCCCGAACACGATTCCCGTCGCGATTGCGAGGACAAGCTCGGCCACTCCAATCGTCGTCGAAACCGTTTCGCTTAGAGGAGCGTGTTTAATTGCTTCGGCTCCGGCGAGCGCGCAGACGCTCCAAACCAGCAACCCCTTTTGTAGTTTCGTCATTGCGAGCAGAAATCGCTTCGCGGCTGACCTATCTTTGCGGCTATCTCTGTGATGCGGCGCCGGCAGGTGAGAGCCTCGGCGCTACATTTGTGTTGTAGCGGATCGGCGCCGGGCCTCCGCAGAAAGTAATAACCTTTCTGATTGTCTCGTCCTGCGCCTCGTGAAAAGCGTGAATCGCTCGACCCTTATTGAAGATCACGAATACAAGCGGTCCTCGGGTTCGCGTGAACGCCACTCCCGCAAGCGCGCTTGCGCCCTGGCTGCCGAGCGTACCGGTTTTGCCGACTACCGCCCCTCTGTATACGTCCGTGAATCGCTTCTCCAGAGTGCCCGCGTCGATTCCGGCAACCGGTAAGAGTTCTTCGATACCGAGCCGCTCTTTGTTCAGATAGGCAATGAGCTTTCGCAGAATCAGGGCCATCGCGCGCGGCGAAACCAGGTTCGTTCCAAGTCCGGAAGCGGTCGCGATCCGAAGCTCCTCATCTTTCAATCCAACTTCGGTGCTGAGGAATCGTTCGACTGCATCCGGCCCTCCGACCTGACTGCCTATGACCGTAGCCATCCAGTTATTCGAGAAGTCATTCAGTCCCTTCAGCACTCGAACGAGAGGAAGCGATGTGTGAACGGCAAGCAGCCTCAGACCCGCGGTCCCTACCTGCGAATCCGTGATCGTCTGACCCGATATCTTGAGGCAGGGTGGGCCAACAACGGGCCTTGCTCCCGAATCGCCCGTGCTGGACGCGCGTTCTTCCGCGTACTTCATCGACAAGAATCGCGGATAAGCGGCCTTTGCAGCCGCGGTCCAGGTGTCCGGATTCAAAGCCGCGCGAAATGCCTTGGCTGCGGCTTCGCGTGCTGTCGAAAAGTTGAAACAGAACAGGCCCTGAACGATCAGGTTTCCATCCACGGCGCGAATGCCGTTTCTATTCAATTGGTCGGCGATCAGCATCGCGTTTTCGTTAAAGAAGGCGGGATCACCGGTGCCCTGAAGATACAGCGATCCATGGAGAGTTCCGGTGGCGGGATCGACCGTTCCATTCGTGTACAACGACGTGCGGAAGCGATAATCCGGACCAAGCTTGGATATGGCGACCAGAGAGGTTGCTACCTTGACCACGGAAGCGGGATTGAACGCCCTGTCCCCATTGTGCGAAGCAAGCACCTGTCCGTCGAGCGTCTCGACTATGAAACCCTGATTGTCCGAATTGAATCCCCGTGATTCGAGGCTGTCTACATACGCCTGAACAAGCGTATTGACTGGGACCCCAGGCGTATTTGAAACCGCATTTGAAACCATGTTCGGTGCGGCTCGATCAGCCGGCTGAACGGCTGAATTAGCCGCTCGCTCGTCTGCTCCCGGTTGAGTGGACGGTTGAACGGGAGCGGGTTGAGGTGAGACCAGAGGCTCGGTAGTGTAATTCAAACCGGGCTGCGATTGAGCAGTGGACCAGGATGACGTCAGGAAATTATAGACACCCGCTGTATGGGCTGTACCGCTGGCGGTGCGAATCGCGACTCGCTTCCAGCGCCAGCGTCCATCCCTGCCGCGGACCCTCACCTTGTTGTACTTGAGGCCGGCGCGGCCTCGCGCTCTAGGCGAGCCGCCGCGCGAGTTGAATCTCGCTGTTCTTAAAGCGGGCTTGCGCTTCTGTGAAGGACGGCCATGCGGTTTTGCCGCCGCTATTCCGCCGATCAGGCTGATTGTTATGACGAGCGAGATCACGCGTCGCGAGTTCATAAACGCCGTTAACATCCTATGGGTACCTCTGTTCTTTGTATTGCCGCGGACAAGGGCCAAACACTCCAGCGTTGAAGGCTGGACACACATTACACTCTGCTTTATGCGAATTTTCGATAGGGCATCGAAGCGTTCCTGGCCGCTTCCCTCAAACCTCAGGGGCATTAATCCGACGCCTGCCGTAGCTGAGAAGATATCACAGGCATTTATCACCGTCTACTATTAACATTTTTTAGTTTGAGGTTTTTGTGAAAATGTCTAGCGAATGCCGTTGGTAACGTCTTCCTGTCGCGAGTACTCCACGATACGCGACTCGCCCGTTGCGCGACTCTCTGTTGCTTTCCATTTCGTTTCACGGCCCGCGACACCCCGCGCGCGACACGCGACACGCGAGACGCTGCAGCTAGCCCGGTTTTCGCGCGACGAATACCGCGTGAGCGGAGGGAAGCTCGAAGTCGCCATAGCTTCTGAGAGTTCGAACTCTAAAGCCGGCGTTACGAAGCTCCGCGGCGACCTCCGTAGATCGGTAGAGCCGTTGTCGATGGATCTCTTCAGATTTTCGGTAGACTTGTCCGACTTTTCGAAACGTCACTATTCTGCGTGTCAGAATTGATGAGCCCTTGTCCTCTTCTTTGGCGACGAGCACAACCCAATCGTCGCCTTCGGTAAACGATCGCGTGGGTCGTCCCTTGAGTTGTCCGGGTTCGGCTATGTCGAAAATGAAGACTCCTCCCGGCATTAGTGCGGCGAACACATTTCTAAATACGCGATTCAAGCCGAGGTTCGCACCGGAATCAAAGAGATAGTTGATACATTCACCTGTTGAAACGACGGCCCCGCAGCGGGGCAAATTGAAAGCGAATAGCGATCCCACCTTGAACCGCGCCTTCCGTACGGATTCTCTTGCGATGCGAATCATCTCCTTCGAGAGATCAATCCCAAGCACCGAATGGCCGCCTTCCACAAGCGCCTTAGCAAGCACGCCGCTTCCACACCCGAGATCGATTACCAACTCCCCTCGAATATAGGGCCGATTTAGCCGCTCGAGAATGAACGGCGCGGCGTTGCGGGCCCAATCCGCGAAGCCTGCATCGTGAATAAAGGCAAGATCCCTTTTATACTGCGCCGCCATGAATCGAGTTCTTTAAGATGTAGGATGCGAGAAGAGTCACGGTCGCAGACCGTAATCAGAAAAACTCCGTCTACTGAGGTCACGATGCCGAGGCCGCCTGGAGAACTCGCGCCTCTTTCAGCTTTATCCACGACAGGAGCGGTCCCGCCATCGACGTGGTAGCCAAGGCCATGAGCACCATTATCGCGAAGATGCGCGCGGGAAGAATCCCGAGATCATATCCGATATTAAGCACTACGAGTTCCATCAGGCCCCGCGTGTTCATCAGGATTCCAATAGAGAATGAATCGTGCCAGTTCATTCCAGTCGAACGCGCCATCAACATGCTTCCGCCCAGCTTGCCTACGACGGCGACTCCGATTATTGCCGCGCACAACAGCCAGCTATTCATGTCGTTGAGCAGGTTGATCTGAGTGCGCAGTCCAGTGAAGGCGAAAAAGAGCGGCAGCAGCGCCGAAGAGCTGAACGTCTCCAGCTTCTCTTTTAGAAAGGAACGGAAGCCGCTCGCGGTCGGCATAATCACTCCGGCAAAAAAGGCTCCAAAGAGCGCGTGAATGCCGATGATCTCAGTGAACCAGGCGGACGCGAGTACAAACGCAAACACGCCGGCGACTATGCCCGCGCTCCTCCATTCATTTTCGCCGTCCTGCCTGAGCAGCCTGCCGAGCCGCGGCTTCACAACGAAGAGCATCGACCCGATGAACAGGAGGACGAGACCTATCGTGAATACGGAGGAGAGCAATCCGTTTGCTTGAACAATCGCAATCACAACGGCGAGTATGCACCACGCTGTAACATCGTCGACCGCGGCGCAGGCCAGAGCCGTGCTTCCCAGATAAGACTGGGTCATTCCGCGTTCCTCGATGATTCGGGCCAATACCGGAAACGCGGTTATGCTCATCGCGATTCCCATGAACAAAGCGAATGCGTTGAACGTCGTCGACGGCGATGCCAGCGGAAGATAGATGACGAGCGAAAGCGCGGCTCCAAGAAAGAAGGGAATTATTATGCTGCCGTGACTGACCATTATTGCCGCGTGGGCCTTATCCCGCACGTGTCCGGCGTTGAGCTCCAGGCCCACTACAAACATGAACAGGATTACGCCGATCTGGCTCAACAGTCTCAGCGTTCCCATAGATGAATCCGGGAAGAGAAAGGCCACGGTTCCTGGAGATATTGCCCCGAGCACGGATGGCCCCAGCACGATTCCCGCAAACATTTCCCCCATGACCGGCGGCTGATTTATTTTGAGGAACAACCTGCCGAAGACCCTGGCTGCAAAGATGATCACGATGATCTGTAATAGGAGAACGCTCAGCGAGCCGCGCGCATTTTCGATGAGCACGCTTCCAAGCCCTCTCGTGGACGGCGCCGGCTGGGCCGGGGCTGCTGGGTCCTGCTCGTTCGACTGGGCCTGAATTGACGGCGGGCTCGAAATGTCGTCTCGCTTCAATTTCGAGCCGCTATTGAGGATGAACCACAGCCCCGCACCGAACACCGCAAGGAGAACAAAGTAAAGAAGTATTGGCTTGCGGCCGTTTGAGTCTTGTTCGGACATCAGTCGTCTCTAATCCTTCCGAGTTTTATTTGCAGGCGCTAAAGGACCAACGCAGACGGCGCCGTCGCCAGAGAGGTTTTATCAAAAATTGACAGGCGGCTGCAAACGCGCTTGAAACAGAGCTATGGCCGCGCGTTTTCGTATGGGCTGATGTGGATATTAGACACAACCGGGCTTTTCATATCGCAGCGGCTTCCGGCAATCGACCGAAGCGGCGCTCACGCGCCTGAAACGAGCGAAGGGCGATTTCAAGATCGGCGCGTTCGAAATCGGGCCACATCTTGTCGGTGAAATAGAGCTCGGCATAGGCGCTTTCCCACAACATAAAATCGCTCAGCCGCTGTTCGCCGCCGGTTCGAATGAGAAGGTCGACATCCGAAGAGGGCCCCTTAAGGTTCATAGCGTCAGCAACCGCTCTCGAAAATGCTTCCCGAGAGAACGATGCGTCCGCGATCAGACGGGCGGCATTGATGATGGAATCCCGGCTTGAATAGTCGATGGCGATGTTCAACTGAAGCGCGGAGCCGCGGCTTGTGATCACTTCGGCGCGGCGGACGGCTTCAATCAACGGGGGAGAAAGCCTGTCGCGCCTGCCGATGACATTCAATTTAATGCCGTGGGATGCGCACTTCTCAGTTTCGGAAAGGAGGTATGAATGAAAGAGCCGCATCAGCGAGCTAACCTCGCGTTCGGGTCTTTGCCAATTGTCGCCTGAAAAGGCATACAGCGTGAGGGTGCCGAGGCCGAGTTCCGCCGCGGCCTGGACCACGCGCCGAACCGCGTCTCCGCCCGCCTTATGACCGTAGCCGCGAGGGAGTCCTCGCGCCGCGGCCCATCGGCCATTGCCGTCCATAATAATCGCCGTATGCAGCGAACGAGGTTGGGATATCAAAGCTCTTTGCATCATAAAGTATATCTCCAAAAAAATTTGAGCTACTTGTCGCGTGTTGCGCGGATCAGGGCTTCCATGTGGTCGAGATATCGTGAAAGAGCGCTGCGGCCGGGCTCGGACAATCGGAATTCGGTTTTTGGGAGTCGGCCGTCGAAGTACTTCGTGCAGATGATGTACTGGGCTTCTTCGAGCTTGCGGGCATGAACGCTGAGGTTGCCGTCCGTGGTCTTTAGAAGTTTCTTCAGATCGTTAAATGTGAGGGCCTCATTCACCGCAAGCGCGCTCACAATTCCGAGCCTTGTCCTTTCGTGAATCAGGCGGTCGAAGTCAGGCATGCCGCCTTCGTCGCTGCGTCCCCGAACTCCTCTTAGCCGCTGGGCCAGGGTATCGGCCTTCTTCTGCTTTTCTTTTGAAAGGGCGCTCTGTTTAGCCACCGTGCCTCCTTGCGATTACAACTCCGAACACGATGTGGAGCAGTCCGAATCCCCCTGCCATAAAGTAATTGCCCCATTCAGCCGGTGAAAAAAGCGCGGCCGCGCCGCACAGAATGAAGCAGAACCCCATGACCGGCACTATTCGAACCGAAAACGCGCCGCCGGTCACGACTCCGGTTCCGTAAAGGAGCAGCCACATTGCCGGTATTATGGACACCAGCCCGCCGCGGTAGAGCGCTATCGTAAGCAGAATGCCTACGGCCATTGGTGGAAGAAAACTGAGTGTGAATTTGCGACCGGGGCCCGATAGGATCGCCAGATGAGCCGCTCGCGTTTTCAAGCAAAGGGCCGTTCCGGTGACGATCAAAGACAACCCTGCTTCGGAAATCCAAGTGATAAGCCAGTCGCGCTCGCTTTGTCGCCGGGCTGCTATGAAAGCCGCGAACAGCGCGGTCACTCCGGCAATGGCCGCGCCCCAGCCGGAAACGGCGGTGAATGACGACGCGCTTTCCATCGTCTCGCGTATGTATCGGAGATTATCCATTGCCCGTGCGTGTAACGCGGGCGGATCGGCGGTCTCGGCTCGTCTGGCTGGATTTATCATTGAGTGTCTCAGCGCCACGCGCCGATCTTAGTATTCGATCCGAATGCTGTCAAGTACTTTGTAAAACAAAGTCGAATATGTTCAGGGGGGCTGTTTTCAATATGTGTTGTCGCCGCGCAGCACCACCGGAATCGTCTTGAGCATGATCTTGAGATCCAGAAGCGGAGACCAGTTCTCGATGTAAAAAATGTCGAGGCGGACCATCTCTTCGAAGTGGAGCCGGTTTCGGCCGCTGACCTGCCACAGCCCGGTGATGCCCGGCTTGACGTGAAATCGAGCGCGATGCCAGTCCTTGTATTGCCTGACTTCATAAGGGATCGGCGGGCGCGGGCCGACCACGCTCATTCGGCCCGATAGAACGTTCAGGACTTGTGGAAGCTCGTCCAGCGAGTACCGGCGCATCCAGCTGCCGATGCTGGTTAGCCGGTGATCGTTTTTCACCTTTCCAAAAATGGGCTCCTGATCCGTGCCCTGGTTCGCGTTCTCACCGTTGAGCATCTTCGTCATAACCTCGCGGTGAGGACCGTCGCCGGATTCGATTCGCATCGATCGAAACTTGATCATCAAGAACATCTTGCCGTCCATGCCGACTCGCTCCTGGCGGTAAAAGACCGGGCCCTTGGATCCGAGCTTGATCAGGATTCCGAGTACAAGCCACAACGGCCACGTTACTGCCAGCATTCCGAGCGCTACCACTACGTCCAAGCCTCGCTTGAGAACACGTTGCGGGCCGCGCAAGGGCTCTTCATAGAGCTTTATCATCGGCAGCGTGCCGATCGTAGTCACTTCAGTCTTGCCGGGCAGGCAGTCGAACAGGTTGGGTACCACGCGGTAGTTTATGTGGTGATCGCGGCCGCACTCCATCAGGACTTCGAACATCTGTCTCGGATTTATTTGGGTGTCGGTTATCAGCACTTCCTCGACGCCGAATCGCTTCACCAGGCCGGGCAGTTCCCGAAACTCGCCCAACACTCGCGCGCCGGAAGCTGGTTCCGCGTCATCGCCCGAGCCCGCCGTCACGACTCCAACCAGCTTATAGCCAAGGCGAGGCTTCGATGATATCTCCGCGATGCAGACCTGCGCCATTTCGCCTCGGCCGACCACGATGGTGGGAATGAGGTTCCTTCCGCCGTGACGGCTCAACATCTGCGCGAACCTGAGCGAGCCTCGGGTCACGCTGAATAGAAAAAGAGTGAAGAGCCAGTCATAGACGAACACAAGCCTCGAATACGAAAAGTCGCGAGTCGTCAGCTTTCCATTCTCGAATGCGAAGCCCTGTCGAAACAGAAAAGCTATCATCACCATCACCATGAACGAGATGGTCGACGCTTTGAAGATGTTCGCGAAATCACCGGCAAGCGAGAACTCACCGCGAAAACGATATAGGCCGAATCGTCTCGCCGAGTACACCTTAACAAGCGGTACGATAAGCAGGAGAATTACGTATGGTTCAAAGTCGGTGGCTACGGCGGCGGGTATGATAGCTCCGAACGAACGGCTGAACAGGGCTGTTTGATGCCGCACGCCGAAGGCGATGATAAACGAGAGAATTGAAACTGAAAGATCGAGCAGTAATAAAAATGAAGATAAGAGAACGGTCCAGTAAATCGCCCTTCCTCTTTTTGAAGCTCGCGCCGTCCGTTCTAAAACACTGAAAGCCTCTTCAGCCATTCTCATTCACCCCAACTCCAGCCGTTGCGTCGACTTTCTCGCCATCTCGCGTTTTTAGCGGCTTCAAACAGGCTTCGCTCTGCATTCAAATCGGGGAGTATCGAATTTGCCAAATGCTCCAGACTCGTCGCAAGGAGCCAACATCATAGTTGCTGCTCATAAGTTCCTGCAAGCATGTACCTTAAACAAACAGCTTATCGGCCGCGTCGCGGCGCTCCGAATAAGTCCCCATTGATGTTGTTGACTTGAGCGGTTGCGGGCACGACTTCAAAAGGTATGCTTACGTCCAGCGTTTTAGGCGGCAGACAAGCCTGATCATTGCACGCCTGCACGGTCAGCTTTGCTCGCAAGGTGTAATTGCCGGGAGCTAATGAAGGGAGCGCTCGCAGTGTGAATCGAATAATCGCGCGGCCTTCGAATACCGACATGGGCGTTTTTGAAAAAGGAAACTTGCGCATGCTTGCCGGAGGATAGATGGCGGCCGAGGCGGTCGCTCCACTCAACGGCTCAATTTTCAAGGCAGCCGGGATCAGGAATTTATCGAGAGGTCGATTCGAGTTGATGTGATAGCCCTGGCTTATGTTGACTACCACCGCGGCCTTCACGGTCGCGCCCTGCTTTACCTTGTCGACTGAAAGCGCGCCCGACGCTTTGACCACGTCGGCCGAGGACTGAGCAAGCGCCGATGATGCGGCGATGATGATAAGCGCGAGGACAAAGGGAGCGGTCTTCATTAGCGATTCTCCTCCTCCTGTTAGGCCCGAAGCCCGGCAGCGAAAAGAGGGGCGGTCACCGAGCGCCGCCCCTACATTTGTTTGATTGCTCGATGAACATTAAAATACGCCTGTCGAAAGCTAATTCGAGTTATCCGGCATTGCCGAATCTATGGGCACTCTCACGCCGGCGCGTATGCTCGCAAGCGCGCTAAACGTTGCCAGGCTCGTCGCCATAAGCGATGCCATATCGATTGGCGGCGATGTCTGATTTCTTACGGCGCTCAGGAACGCTTCGATCTCATTCTTGTGACCCTTGTCTTGAGTGCGGCCGCCGAGCTTAACCTCTCGCCGGTTTTTGACGTAGACGCCGGACTTAAAATCATCGATCCGGGCAACACTCCCCTCGCAGAGAATTTCTACGCGCTCCTTCTCAACGGAGGGGTCGCCGCCGGCGGCATATACTATTGTCGCGATCGAACCGTCCTGCATTGAGATCGTGACGATGACGCTGTCGTCCGGGGAGCCCGAGATCGTCGAAGCCGATACAGCTTCGGCGAACACGTGAGCGGCGAGCGAGCCGGTCAGGTACTGAACAAAATCGATGAAGTGGCATACTTCGCCCACGAGTCTTCCGCCGCCTTCTACTTCGTCGTGACTCCAATGACCCGCTGGAAGCGCTCCCGCGTTTACTCGGTAGACTATTGTCAGCGGACCGCGACGGCCGGCCAAACGCTGTTTTACGTCCATTGCCAGGGGAGCGAATCGCCGGTTATATCCAACGGTCAGGAGCCCGCCTGTCTCAGTGAGCGCGCTTGCGATCAGCTTCAAGTCATCTTGATTCACCGCGAGCGGCTTTTCGACAAAAACCGCTTTTCCCCGGCGTAAACATTCGGCGGCAATACGCGCATGGGAATCGTGCCTTGTTGCGACAAAAACAACATTGGTCTGGTCGTCATTGAGAATCTGTTGGTAATCGGTAACAGCGTATCCGAATCCGAACATCTCCGCGGTGTTCTTGCCGCTGATTCCGGTCGCGGTGGCGACACCGGTCAGGCGTACGCGGTTGTGGGTTTTTACGATCGGCAGCAGAACACCCTTCGCAAAGGCGCCGGCGCCTATGAAGCCGATTCCGATATCGCCGCTTGCAACCGAACCCGAAGGCTTTCTAGCTATGACGCGCGCCGATTGAGCCGCGATAGTTATTGGATACTCGAGCACGACTCCGCAGCGCAAAGCGCCTTCGGCGTCTCCGCTTTTGCCGAGAATTGCATCGTAGGCGTCATTGGCGTGCTCAATCTTGAATCGATGAGTGGTTAGCGCATCGGTATTGATTTTCCCGTCCGCGAGGAGCCGGAGGAACTCCTCCATATTTCGCTTTTCAGTCCAGCGAACAAATCCGATCGGATAGTCGACGCCCTTCTCCTCGTACTGAGGATCGTAGCGACCCGGTCCATAAGACCGGGACAGTCTCAGCTCGAGTTCTTTGTGATAAAACTCGTTTCTGGGGATGTTCAAACCGACCAGTCCAACAACCACTACTCTACCGCGATCCCTCGCGAGTTCCGCCGCAAGCTCAATCGGCCCATCGGACTTTGATCCGGCGGTAATGATTATAGAGTCCGCGCCGCGGCCTCCGCTGAGCGCCCCGCACGCGCCGCGAGCCTCTTCGTCGCCGACTGCAACGGCATCAATTCCTGACTGCCTCGCAAGCTCGCACATACGGCGATCTAGGTCGATCCCCAACACGCGGCAGCCCGCTGCCTTGAGAATCTGCACCGTGAGCTGGCCGACCAGCCCGAGGCCGATGACGGCTACGATCTCGCCCAGCTTTGCCTCGGCCTGTCGAACGCCCTGGAGCGCAATGGCTCCAACGGTCGTGTAGCAGGCTGAATCCATCGATACATTTGGAGGCGCCAGAGCGCAGAGGTTCTTTGGTAGGAAATTGATTTCGGAGTGAGATGCGTAGCCCGCGCCCGCGCACGCCACGTGATCGCCCGGCCGAAATTCCGTCACGCCTTCAGCTACTTCGAGTACAACGCCGGATGAACTATAGCCGAGGGGAGTTACCTGATTGAGACGGGCTTTGACTTTTTGATAGGTGGCGCGAAGGCCTTCGCGCTTGAAAGTGTCGATTACTTGTTTGACCTTATCCGGACGCTCCCTGATCTTTCCGATAATGGAGCTCTGCGCAGTCTCGACCGTGGTTCGTTCGGTGCCTGCGCTAATAAGGGAATATTCAGTTCTTACGAGGACCCCGCCCGGTCTGAGCGCCGGAGGCGGGATTTCATCGACCAGGAGCTCGCCTGTCCGGAAATTCTGAACGACCTGTTTCATCAGGTATCAGATATGAGGGTAGCTGGCGCGCCGTTTGTGCCGGTGAATTTGAAGAATCTTATGAACCTGTCGCGGGCTTACTTTCCCAATGTTGTTCGCGATTGTGATATGCAACCCGTGCTCGGGCGGCGCGGGCGCATCCAGATACTTTTGATATTCCTCAAGGATGCGCTCCTGAAGCTCGGGCGAAGGATCCGAGACGCTGACGAAAGCGCGTTCATCGTCGTGCAGCACGTCGAGCCATCGGAGCACTTGCCATCTGGTCACGTATCCGAGTTGCTCGGCGATTCTATCGGGCATTTCGATAAGCCCGTAACGGCTCTTTTCGAGCTCACTCCAGTAGGTCTTCTCTATTTCGAAGAGTTGTTGCCGGGATGGAGTGGGTGTAGGCGATTTTTCATATTGAGAGAGCGACCACTCTCTTATCGCGTTCATCACCTGTTTGTACGGAACTCCGAATGCGACGCTGATCGCTTTGCGGCGTCCGCCGTCCGGCCTGTGTCCGTTCTCCACAAAGCGCTTATACATCTCGATAGCGCGAGCTTTCAGCTCATTGGTGAACTCGACCCTCGTTTGATTCAGCTCGCGTAGGACATCGGCGACGAGTTTGCGCTTGACCCAGAGTTTTTCGGCGATTTCCCCGTGAATGTCTTTGATCTTGAGATTCTTATCGGTATAGCTGTTCTCGTAGCACTCGATAATCTTGTCCCGCAGCTCGGGCGTCAGAGCGGCGGTTTTCGGGGATCGCGCGGTCTTTTCTCTCCGGGGTTGAGCAGCGGCGGGCGCGCTTCTGGGAAAGTTGCCCCGTGGAGCTACTCGAACGGCCTGGACCGGCTGCTTGTACTCGGCCGGCGCTGGCGCCGGAATGTGTTTCACAACGCGCTTCTTTGAACACTTCAAACAGAGAGAAGCCTTTCTGTCTGGGGAGAAGAAAGTCGCGTTGCAGGATGAACAGGTTCTACGAAACTTCATTCCGCTCATATTGTTTCCCTAGTCTACTGACGGACCCTGCAAACTTCAAGGGTCTGTTACGCGGCCTCCGAGAGGACGTATTCAGACCTTTAATCGATCCTGGGAGCCATTATGGTGACCCCGTTGTTCATTGCGCTTATTACGTAGCCGCGCGAAATAAATCCAATGACCCGGTCGTGAGGGCGGTCGGCCTCATCCGCGTCGACCTGCTGCGCTTCCGAGATTTCATCGGTCAAGTCGCCTCCGATCAGGATTAGCCTGAACTCGCGGTTTGCGATCATCTGATAGATACGCTCCCGGTCTTGTTTGGTTACTCCGGCTGAATCGAACCACGGCAGCCGTGTAGTATTTTCCCTTCCCGACAGAAAATAAACCGAGGTCATCTTACGAGAGAGCGCGAAAATCGCATCGCCCGGAATACTGTTGTTCGCCACATAATCTACGACTGCATTCAAGCGTGCTGCTTCCGCCGGTTCTCCCGCAACCCACGACCCTCGTTGAAAAGTGAGCGGCGCATTTTCTTTCCATCGCAACCCCGAAACGAACTGAGTCGACCATGTGACTCGGACTCCAATAACAATGATGAGAATGCTCACGGCGCTTGCTATGAAAACTCGGTGGTGACTGAGCTGCGTTAATGGCTTCGGGCCTGCTCCGCTTGACGCTGTAATCAGCGCGAGCACCAAGAGCAGGGAAAGCGGCAGCGCGCGAACAAGATGATCCAGGTCAGAACGTGGAAATACTTCCAAGAACGCGGCCGTGCTGAACCATGACAGCGTCATCACTCCGGCGCGTCTTGAATTATCGATTGCCTCCGGGATTGCATTCGAGATTTTGGCCGCAACTGCCCGCGGCTTACGCTGCATTGCGGCCGCTACTCGGACGAATGCGGCGCCGGCGGCCCAGATCGGCAAATAATATGCCTGCGCGATCAGCGAGCGGCCCAACCCGCCCGCCAATCCCAGGCCCGAAACGAGCACCGCCGCCGCGAGGAGGCACGCAGCGGCAAGAACATAAATCGGAAATGTACGCGGGGCACGGCGGCTCCAGAATGCTCCGGCAATTACGATCAGGACGAGCGCTACGGTCGAGAAGCCGAGCACGCGCGGATGGGGCAATGCGATCCCTTTTGCCTCGCCGTAAGCTGTCGCATGATTCAGGAAGTGCTTGAACATCGGTACGAACGCGGATTGAGCCGCTAGAATTAGCGACATCAAAACGACGATCGCTCCGAATCCTAGCAAGATCGGCAGGACCTTCTTGACTCTTGATCTGATTGGGGAGCGTTCGGTCCTGTCGAACAGAAGCTCCAGCGGTTCAAACACGCTCAGCAATCCGGCGATTAGAACGTATGAGCCGACATTGTGCTTGAAGAGAAAGACCAGACCAGCGCTAGCTCCGGCCAGAACGAGCAGCCAGTTTCGAGTAACAAATGACGAAGGACAATTAACGAGGTATTCACGCCGCTTCAACACGAGGAGACAGGAGGCGAGTACGAACACCATTCCGTATTGAGTCGGGAATACTTTGAGGACATCGCCGTAACCGACCCATGCTAAAGCCATCATCACCGGCAGGACGAGGCGCCATCCCGATAGAAATCTCCGCGAAATCAAAAAGAGAAGCAGGATCGCTAAAACTCGCGCGATCAACACACCCGCCCGGCTCGTAGCGAGATTTGTCCCGAAGACCTTAAACAGCGCCGCGTTCAGCCACAGAACGCCAGGCGTGTAGTTGTACAAGAAATCACGGTATGGGGCCTCGCCCTGCAGCACTCTTTCGGCAGGCGAGAGGTTATAGCCGATCACTGCCGGCGCGACTCCGTGGCGAAGAAAGATCCCAAGTACAGCGAACGAGACAACCGCGCACGCTATAAGCTGAAGCCCAAGCTGAAGCGATTCCGGCCGAGTCCAACCTCGCGTTCTCATTGTGAGAGGAATATCCAGATCAGTCATTCTCTAGCGATCGGCTGGCAGGCGCTGCCGCGGTGCTGCTTAGCTGCGCGAGCGGTTTCGGATCGGCGGGAAGTTCCGAAAGCGCCTCAGAGCGAGCCAACAGAGGAAAGCTGTTGACGGCAGGTTCAGTTGCGTTGGACTGCTTGATCCGGCCCCAGAGTTCCCGAGACAGCTCTGATAATTTGCGCCGCTCCTTTTCATCGTAGAAATTCAGGAGATAGAGAAATCCTGGAAATGAAAGTGCGAGCAATACCTTTATCAGAAGCGTGATGTAGAAGCCCATGCGCAATGTACCAGCGCCTTTGAAGTAGTCGATAATATAGAAGAGGGTTATTATCGCGCTTCCAACCGCCAGCGCCGAAGATACGCGCCCCCACTCATATCTCACCTTGTAGAACAGCGACGATGCCCAATACCTGAATCCGCAGAATGCGATGTAAGAGAGCAGAGTGGCTACCGTAGCGCCAAGCATGCCGTAGCGCGGAATCAGCAGGACGTTGAGACCAAGATTGACCGCGAGCGCCGCTCCTATTACGACAGGAGACAGGATAGTTCGCTTTCTCAGGGTGATCCCTACATTGAGCACTCGCGAAGCGCCGTCCAACACCGTCGAAAGCGCAAGCAGCGGTATTACCACCGCGGCCGGCCAGTATTTCTGAAGGCCGAACCGTATGATTCCATCGCCTGCAACCGCGGATACGCACAGCGCGAGAAACATTCCGGCGATTACCATGTAAGTCAACACGCGAGCGTAATATTCGTCCGCGCCTTCCTCATTCATCACTGAAAACCGCATCACGGTCCAGACCTGACTGAATGGCACGGTGATCAAGATCGAGATCACCGAGACAATGCTGTTCGCGATTGTATAAGCGCCGACCTCCTTGAAGCCGCCGTATCGCTCGACAAAAAAGCGGTCGATTGCGGTGAAGAGAATAAAGGCAAGCTGGCCGAAAATGAGAGGCGCTCCGAACCCGAGCATTCCTCGCAGCTCCGTTGCTGAAAATTTCAGGCTGAGCTCGCGCCGGACAGCCCAGAAAAAAATCAGCGCTTCAAAGGCGGTTCCAAGCAGCCTCCCTGTCAAAACGCTTTTGGCGCTTGGCTCGACGAAGAAAACCATGTAAGTGATTGCGCCAAACTGCACCAGCAGGGAGACGATACTGAGCGCCGAAAACCGCGCGGATCGGAAGTTCACTCGCAGTATCGAGGCCGGCACCGTAGTAATGACTTCGAAGAAACAGGTAAGAAACACCAGCCGCATCAGCTCGGCGTGGTTTTCTCCCGCTGCCTTTAACAAGTCGCGCCCGTCGTCTCCGCGAAGGACAATGCTCGAAATCTGAGGCGCCAGCGGCAGGAGAATCAGCATCGCGAGCACTGTTACCGCAAGGAGGAATAAGAGCGTCGAGCCGACAATCCGTTTTCGATGTTCCGGGTCGTCAGTCTCATAATAGTGCCGAAAAAAGGCGTGATTGAGACCCATCTGCAGGACGATCGTCAAGATGGTAAGCGCCGGCGTTACAAGACCCAGTAGGCCGACCTCGCTGGTTCTGATTTTTCGGAGATAGATTGGAAGAAGCAGGACGCCGTAAGCGCTGCTGGCAACGCTGCCGATGCCGAAGGTAAACGCGTGCTTCAGGGTCTTTTTGATCTTGTCGTAGATTTGTGAGTCCCGCCTGCTTTGGAATCGGCCTTCGGCGCCAATCGGTGATTGATTCTATTCGCGCTTCAGCCTGCTGCGCCTGTTCATAAACCAACCTGCCGCGATGATCAGCACCGATGCCGCCAAGACAACGAGTGCGATGTAAGACGCGATTCGCAGGATCGGCGGCGCGAACACGAATGATACCATATGCCGGCCCGCGGCCAGTTTCACCGCGCGCATAGTGTGATTGGCTCGGTAAATCTCGGTCGGTTGTCCGTCTATCGATGCTTTCCAACCTGGATAGTAAGTGTCGCTGATCACGAGCCAGCCGTCTGTTTCCGTTTCGCTTTCTACTTTCAAGCTGTTTCTATGTTCTTCGATAATATGAGCCGGAATCATAGTTGATGGAGCGAGTCCTGGAGAACCGTCCAATGAACGACTTGCCAGCACGATTGCCGACGTCTTTGGATCAAAGCCCGGCGATCGCAGCAATCCAAGCGACTCCTTTTCGTCGCCTGTGAATATCGCATTGCCTATGACGAACGCCCTTGGAAAAGCATTGGGATTTTCATAGAGCAAAAGGCCTTCGGCTCGCGCTATGAAGCGGCCGTTTGGCGCAGGTTTTGAATCGTGCGTCAGCACGTACCGGACATTGAGCAAATCGAAATATCGAGACGCGCTTTGATCGAATGCGACGTGACTCAGATTCGATTGAGGTTCGATGAGCGAGCAATAATCTCGGTACCACTTTGGGAAGAGCTGGTCTTTCCCGGTTATCACAGGGATCTTATACGGGAGCATCGTGTTCGGCGGAGCAATTATCTTCTCGCGGCTTTCCGACTCTTCTACTTTGCGATTCAGATCCAGATCCGACGGCGTTATCAATACGCGGCCCGCTGGAAGGCCTTTGATGAGCTCAGTCATCTCTGTTTTCGGGAATATCTTTGACCCGTTGAAGGTAGGATTGAACTCCGCGCTCTTCCAAAAAAGATCGCCGACCAGCAGTACAAGCAAGGCGCAATAGAAAACGCGAGGCGTGATGCGATCCTTTGACAGCGCAGCGATCAAGAACGCCGTCATTATCAACAACGCGAGAGGTATCAGGAGCGCCGCGTTCGGCGGAGTGAATTGTTTGAAGAAATAGTCGACGGCGCGACGAGCGAATGCGGCGACTCCATGGGAATCCGCGGATATCCGCGAAGCGCTTCTTAACCCGTAAGCCGCGGTCGTTGTGAGGACGACTAAAATGAATATTGTTCCGGTTCCTCTCTTCCACCAGGTCGCCAGTTTTGCCAAAGCATCGCGATTGGCGGCGAAGAGGCGGTCAACTCCGAGCGCCGCCAAAACTGAAGCCGCGAAGATGAAGAGCACGCCGGCTCTCACTATGACTCGGATCGTCTGAAGCACGGGTACGAACCTCGTCAGATATACATAGAGAGGGGCGGCCATCATCGCGACGAGCGAGATTCCCAGAAGCATCAAGAAGAAACTTTCGCGCTGGTCTCTTCTGACCTTTTCACCCGTTTGCACAAATTTCGGATAAAACAGACCGAACAAGAGCGGGGCAAGCGCCGCGACTCCGATATAGAGAATATGATCGTGTGAGACTCCGACTGCAGTGAAGATCCTGAGCGCGGTTGCGTCGTAGGCGGATCCGAACAGGTGCGGAAATATAAAAGTGGCAAGATACCAAGGCGGCAGGTATATGTAGCCGATTTCGGTTGGAACTATTCGGCGGTTTGATTGGCGCAGTAATTCGGCAACGGGCATCCATTCCGGCGCCGCGATCGCAAACCCGACGCCCACGGTTAAGAGGAGCATCGCGAGCGCGCGTCCGTAAGAAAGGCGATTATCGTTGCCGCGCAGCGCCGCGAAGGCGTAGTAAAGCGCTATCGCGCCGACGTAATAGATCTCGTTCGGCGTGTAGCCGCAATAGAATTGCGCGGCAAGAAGGATCCCCGCCGCAACCGAGTCCGTCAGTCGGTTCCGTTTTATCGCCCGTTCAACAAAGAGCAGTATCAACGGCAGCCACATCAACCCGCCCCACCATCCAAGTCCGCTCAGGTGGAGCATCGAGTGAGCCGAGAAAACAAATACGAGGCTTCCCATCAGCCCGGCTCGCGGGCTCGCGCCGATCGCGATAAGAAAGATGTACATGAAAATTCCGCCCAGCATCAGCTCCATTATTCGGGCGAGCGAATAGCCGAGCGGTACGTCAAAAAATTTGTAAAGGAGAAGAGAAGGGGAAAAGATCCGCGTTACTCCATCGGCATAAATCGGATGACCTGCCATCGTATACGGATTCCACAAAGGCAGTTCGCCGTCTCGATAAGCCTGCGCCGCGAAATATTCGCGAGTGACATACATGTCGGTGAGGTCGCGGCGGTCATACGGATAGTCTCGGGAATCGCCTGCCTGCGCGCCCCACGGAAGTTGATTATTTAGGGTTCGAAGATCGATCAGCGTTTCGCCGAGAAAAAATACGCGCCAGAACATCGCGACCAGTGCGACAACGATGAGCGCAATGTTAATCGCGTGAACGCGCGCCCCTTGATCCGCATTAAGACTGGGCGCTGCCGATGAAGTACTCGACATCGTCATAGATGTAGGGACGGGTCTCCGTGCTGCCTCCGTGCCGGCCCCTCCTCGAATAGGAGCGACTAACGAAACGGCGATTTGGTCGAATCACAACCAGTGATCCAAATCGAATCAGCGATCGATCCACATCGAATCGCAAGCGACATAGCAAATCGAATCAACGAGAGGGGCGGGCATCACGGAAGCCCGCCCCTACATTGTTTTTCGATTCTTTGATCGCCGCTGATTGCGCGCGCGTTTCACAGATATCCCAGAGCGCGCAATTTTTCTTCGATCTTCTTCTCGTCTGACTCGCTCAGCGAACCGCTATCATTGGTTTCTCCAACGGAGCTTCGATCGAAGCGAACCGGATTGTTGAGCCGGACTTCTTCCGTGCACAGCTCCTCGATCGCTCTTCCATCGAGCCCTTCCGGAATCGGCAAACCCGCAAGATGTAACAGAGTCGGAACAAGATCGTAGACAATCGGATTGTTCGCGGCGGCGCCGTGCCTGATGCCGGGGCCTCTGCAGATGAGAATGCCTTCAGGGCGATGATCGCCGCTCCACCAGAACCCGCGCGCTTTAACTTCTTCGGGCGGCGGTCCCATCTTCGCAGTTGGGTTCCAATAGATATGAAGATCGCTCGCTCGATTTACAAAATCGCCTTGATAAACGTCGCGCCGTTTCGCTACGCGTTCGACTACGGGACTCCCGTCGATATCCATCCAGGATCTAAGATCGCCAATAATGGTCTCACAGAAGGCGTCGTATTCTGATTGCCGCACGATACCGGCGTGATTGCGACCGGCGAGATTTATATTGACTACGTGCCTGCCGGGTTCGGAATACGCAGCGGTCTTTTGCCAATCTATCGAATCGTAAAACGTGTCTTTATCCGCGACCTGAATTTGTTTGAGCTTTTCATCCCCGATCCGTTTTTTGATTCGATCTTTGAGCGAAGTCGGCAGGACTTTCTGAGCGGCTTTGCGAGTGCTGCCCACGAGCGATTGGCGCTTTTTATTTCGAGACATGTAACCGCGCTTTTCAAGCCACGCTGACAAATGGTAAGACGCGCCGCTGTGAGCGCCCATTCCGTGATCCGAAATCACATAGACTTGCGTATTCTCGCCCGCGTGCGCGAGCAGTCTGCCTATCGCGGAATCGAGCGCGATATAAATTGAAAGCAGGGAATCGAAATACCGAGACGACGAGTCCCCGATGTACCGCCAGAGATTGTGGCCTCCCCAATCGCTCGCCGTGTAGACAGTCATCAGGAAATCGACGGGCCGGTTCTCGATCAGATATTCGACTACGGATGTCTGTGTCTCTATGAGTCTGATCCATGCCGTCAGGGCCGAATCGATCTTGCCGGCCCGCATCATGTCGCCAAGCGAGGGAGGGCTGAATGTGTAGTCCGGAAACCGGCCGAGAATCTCGTCGCGAAGGCCCTCGGGTCGGAATGCGTCAGCGTTCAGCGAAGGCGCGTCGAGCCCGCTGATCATGAAACCGCCTTCTGTCGATTCGGCGGGATAAGTCATCGGGACATTCACGAAACCGGAGGTGAGATCGTGCCGCGACAAAATTGCGCCGATCGTTTCGCCGGTTCGATCGCCGCCCTTGAAAAAGAGCTGTTTGCCCGTTTCGAAATCGCGATCCGAGAAAACGAACAGGCCATGGCGGCCGGGATTGAGGCCCGTCAATATTGACGTCCACGACGACGCGCTGTGCATGTTAGGCGTAGAGAGAAACCGGGCCGTGAAGCCGGAGCTCACAAGACCTGCAAGCGCCGGAAGTCGTCCGAGCCACGGTTCAATCAAATCCAGTGTCGCGGCGTCGAGTCCGATGACGAGAATTCTCGGAGGCATGATCTAAAATGCTACTCGTGATCTAAAATGCTATTCGATGTACCCGAGCGCGCGGAGCCGCTCTCTCAATTGAGTTTCTTCCCCGGATGTATAAACTCCGTCGGGCGTCGATCTCGCTTCTTTAAAACAACTGCCCGCTCGCATCGGCCCCGAATCCGCGGAGAATATCTCGCTCAGCAATCTGGCATCGATGTCGATTGGAAGCGGACATCCTAAGGAATGGAGGGCGGCGGGAGCCACGTCGCGCAAGTTCGGCTGGGCTTCGAATCGGCCCTCCGGAGTTACGTCCTTTCCCCACGCGATGAAGATGCCGTCCTTGGAATGGGTGCCGGTAGTTGAATCAGCTTCGACGATAGTCTCACCGTATCCCGGTCGTTCGTTGTAGACGTAATCGTCACGGCGAGGGACCATCACAAGATCCGGCAAGCGGTCTGCGTAAGGTCCCGCAAACGCCTCGGCGCGCGTCATTACGCGTTCGAATACAGGCAGCCCATCTTCACCGCAGACGAGTCCTTCGATTGCGGCTCGAGCGCGGGCGAGAACATCTTCGACATCGGCTTCGCGGACGATGCCTTCCGGTTCGCGGCCGGCGCGATTGACCCAGACGCCCTTATCCTGCGCGAAGTATGCTTCGGTTCGGCTCCAATCAATCTCATCGAGAAATGCGGAGCCGTACTGTACCTTTCGATCAAGCACGTTTCCGCTCAGCTCGTTTCTGCCAAGGCGTCTCAGGACTTTTTCGCGAGCCGATCGGAAGAATGCTTTGCCGCGTCGAGAAGATGACTTGAACGTGAGCAGGCCCGCTCGGGCGAGAAGCTCGTTGACTCGTACTTCCATTCGCTCAGCGCAGAAGCCGTGATCGGAGACCACAAAGACTCGAGTATCGCCGGGAAGCTTCTCGATCAACCTTCCGATAGCCGAATCCAGCCGCTGATACATCTCGGGTATGAACTCGCGAAACTCGGCAGGCGTCTTCGGATCGTGGCGCGGGTGCTCGGGGTCCATATCCGCCCAGTAGTCGTGTTGGGCTCGGTCGAGCACGGAAAAGACGATCATCAGAAAGTCCCAGTCGCCTCGATCCATCAGAGCGTGCGCCGCCAGCTCATGCATATCCACGGCATTGCGAAATTCCTGTGCACGCTTGCGGCGATCGGGATCGCGTCCCGGTTCGATTACATATGCCGGAATTCCCGCGAGCATCTCTTCCTTGAACGACGGTGGATAAGTGAAATCAGAGTCGAGGCTGGGAGTGAGCATCCCGGTGATCATAAGACCGTTCAGCGGTTCGGGCGGATATGTCGTCGGCACGTTTATAACGAGCGAGCGCCCGCCTTGCTCGGTGACGTAGTCCCATATCGTGCGAGTCATAATATCTCGCCCGCTCATGGCCCGCACCGAATAGCTGTTGGGATTTTTGATGAACGGAGAGAACACCCCGTGCAATCCTTCGCTCGTGCCCGTCGTGCAGCTTGCCCATCCCGGAAAGCTGTTGGGCAGGATCGTCGATCGAAGCGGCGCGGCGGAGCCCTCCTTCATCAGGCGGGACAACACGGGCAAGCGGCCCGCATCAGCCAGAGGGTTGATGAGGTCGAAGGTCGCTCCGTCGAGTCCTATGATCGCCGTTTTCATTGAGGAAATGCACCCGCCGATAGATGGGCATTAACCGGAATATCTGAAGAAGAGGCAGGCCGTTTCATGATCAGTTCCCGGAATTTCTAAACAGCGAACGGCCGTCCATACCCGGCGGCTGTTCGATTCCCATGGCCGCCAGCACGGTGGGGGCAATATCGGTGATGTGAGGCTTGCCCTCTCTGATTTCATCAGCCGAAGCATTGATGAAACAAGTTGAATCATCCTGAGTATGCATTCCGGTGAATACTTCGCGATCCATCAATTGAGTCTTGTTGACCGCGCCTTTGAGATCATAACCGTAAACAGACTGAATGCAGAGATCGGGCGCGCTATCTATGCAGTCGCCGGCAAACAACTCGTCGCGCTCATACAGGCGCTTCACTATCGAGGCTCCTCCGGCGGTAATTTCAGACATGCCGACCTTGATTTCAGCGAGAATCTTCGACGAGTCCGCCTTGTCCACGATTCCATCGGGGAATCTCTCCTTTGTGTTGATATAGATTCGACCCGGATCAAGAGCGAACGCCAGCGATCCCGCCGCGATGTCCTCGATCGAGCGTGCATTTTCTTTTAGCTTCAAGAATCCATGTTCGACGAGCCATCGATTGAGATAGACCTGCTGCTCGATTTTGGTGAAGCCGTGATCGCTCATCAGTATCATTGTCTCGTCGCGAAGCCTTGATGCAATCTCGCCGACGAACCGATCTACCTTCGAATAGAAGTCCTTAAATGCGGAGTAATACTTGTGCTGCTCGTCGAATATCGCATCCATGAAAAAATGCTGAAGCCGGTCGGTCTCCGTAACGACGCCGATATACAGATCCCATTGCTGACTGTCATAGAGCCACAGCAGAGTTTTGATGCGGCGGTCGAGCGTGGTCAGGATTTCATCCATCAGCGCATCGTGAGACTCCTGAACTCTTCGAGCGTCCACGTCGATTCGATAATCTCTTCGCTTCAGCTCCGGCACGAGTTCTTGCGGATAGGTCGCCTTGTTGATATCGACGGCGACAAACCCGGCGATTAGAGTTCCGTTGAGCGGCTGGGCTGGATAAGTGGAGGGCACGTTAATGACAACCGACCGCTTACCCGTTTTGCCCACGGCGTCCCAAAGCGTGGCGCTGCGGATGTGTTTTGAATTTGGAAAGAAGATTTTGTAGCTGTTTGGCTGCAGGTCGAGGAATCCGTAGATTCCGTGCCGCCCCGGGTTTGCTCCCGTCATGAAAGAGGTCCATGCCACGGAGGAAATATCGGGAACGGATGTATCCATCTGTAAAAGGCTGCCGCGGCCGGCCAACTCGGCAAGCCGCGGCATGGTTCCGTCCTCAATGAATCGACGAACCAGCGTGTATGGAGTTCCATCGAGCCCTATTATTACCGCGCGCTTCGCCGCTTTTGATTTGAACCTGTCAAATAAGCCCATCTTGAACGTGGCCTGATTCGGATCTCATTTACTGATTGTCTTTGTTGCTTGGATTCAAACGTATCCGAGCGCTTCGAGCCGAGCCCGTACTACCGAGTCTTCATCTTCGCTGAGCGCGGCTTCCAGAGCCGCTTGTACAAGGCGCAACTCGACGAGCCTGTTGATTATTTTGCCCGCGCTGTCTTCCGGAGTCTCGGTGGAGCTATTCACCAGAACCTCAGGTGAGCCCGGCGCTTCGTAAGGATCGTCAACTCCGGTGAAATTCTTTATTTCTCCCGCGAGAGCCCTTTTGTAGAGCCCCTTGACGTCGCGCTCAACCAGCACATCAAGCGGACACTCCACATATGCTTCTATAAAGGGAGCGGTGGTTATTCTTCGTATTTCGTCGCGAATCTCCCGATAAGGCGAGATGGCGGCCGCGATTGCTACAACATCGTTTCGGGCGAGGAGGTCGCAGACGAAACCGATGCGCCGAATGTTTGTGTCCCGGTCTTCTTTTGAGAAGCCGAGCCCTTTTGAGAGGTTAGTCCTTACGATGTCTCCGTCGAGCACCTCTACCTTGTGCCCGCGTTGCTTCAATTCTTTTTCGACCAGGCGTGCGAGCGTCGTCTTGCCCGCGCCCGACAAACCCGTAAACCAGAGAGTGAATCCTTTCTGACTCATTGAAAATCTCCACATACTAGATTGCTATGTGCTCGTTCGTGCAAAACCAGAAACTATACACGATGGATCATTCTTCTCAAAAGGCGAAGCGTTTTCGCCGCATCGAAGAAAAATTCGACAGGGACCCAAGAATCGCGATTGAAAAAACCCAAAGAAAGAGAAAAACCCTGCTGGTAAACATGTTATAAGAGTTTTACGAAACAAAATAACAGCACCAACAGGGTGATTGATGACCAAGAAAGTACAGCAGACGTTGCTATCGATCAAGCTGGAGCAGAGCGAAGAGAGATTGACTTCGCTAGGTGGGCTAATGGTGTTAGAGGAATGGGCTCGGGCGAAGGGGCTATGGGAGAGTGTGGATGAGGAGTTCGCCGGGCCGGGATCAGGGCGGGGCTACAAGGCGAGCGAATTCGTTAGGCCGTTGGTGTGGATGTTGACGGCCGGAGGGCGGTCGCTGGAAGACGTGAGGGAATTAAGAGCAGAGCAAGGAGTATTGAGCAAACTCGGGCTGGAGCGGGTGCCCGATGCGGGAACGATAGGAAATTGGCTGAGGCGGCAAGGAACAAAAGGCGGGACGCAAGCCGCGGAGCGAATCAATGAGAAGCTGATCGTTGAGTACCTGGCCAAGCAGGGAGAGGAATTAACGCTGGATCCGGATGCGACAATCATCGAGGCCGACAAACAGGAAGCGCAGTGGACCTACAAGAAGGTTCGGGGATACCAGCCGATGATGGCCTATGTGAATGAGGTGTGCGTGCATTGGGAGTTTCGAGAAGGGAATGAGTCGGCCGGTAGTAAGGCCAAGGAATTCCTGCTTGCGTGCGAGAGCAAGCTGCCCCCGGACAAGGATATCTATCTGCGCAGCGACAGCGCTTACTATCAGGGCGAGGTTATCGATCATTACTCGCAGGCGGGTCGAACCTTCAGCATCACTGCCGACCAAGATGCAGCGGTCAAAGAAGCAATAAAACAAATACCGGATGATCAATGGCGGAAGTACTACGACAAGGATGGAATGGAGACTGACCGGGAGATAGCCGAGACGGTTCACTGCATGAACTGGCCCAAGAAAGCATTTCGATTGATCGTCCTGAGATGGGTCAATCCTCAGCCGGGGTTGTTTGAGCAAACTCATTATCGTCATCACGCGGTAGCCAGCAATCGGCCTGAAGTTGACAGCGCCAGTGAGGTGATAAGAAAACACAACGGCAGGGGCGAATCCGAGAACTGGCACAAAGAGTTGAAGGTAGGCTATGCAATGGAGCAGATGCCGTGCGGAGAAACGGCTGCCAACGCCGTGTACTTTGCAATCGGAGTGCTGACCTACAACCTCGGCATATTGTTCAAGGACGGGGCATTGCCTGACGAGTATCGCCGGTCAAAGGTGGCGACACTGAGGTGGCAGAT
>QHVH01000072.1 GCA_003222245.1 Blastocatellia bacterium AA13
AAATACTCCTTCAGCTCACTCCTGCCCGCTCCTTTCTTCATTACTATGTAGGCAACCAGCCGTCTGTCTCCCGGTTCGTCTTCTCGCGCCAGCACCACCGCCTGCTCTATCGATTCATGCTCTTTGAGCGCTCCTTCTATCTCTCCCAGCTCGATTCGATACCCTCTCACCTTTACCTGATCATCTACTCGCCCAAGGAACTCGATCTTCCCCTCTTCCTGATATCTCGCTCGATCTCCCGTCCGGTACATCCGGCTCCCTTCTACTCCATACGGGTTCGCTATGAACTTCTCCGCCGTCTCTCCTGCCCGCTTCACGTATCCTCTCGCTAACCCATCTCCTCCGATGTACAGCTCTCCGGCCACTCCTACCGGCGCCGGTTCCTGCCTCTCGTCCAGGATATACACCTGCGTGTTGTTGATCGGCCGTCCCAACACCGCCGTCCCCTTTGCGCTCTCCCATCTCTCTGATTCCCTAATCTCCTGCGTTAGTGTTCCTACCGTGGCTTCGGTCGGACCGTAGTGATTCACTATCCGGCATTCCGGCTTTTGCTTACTCCACTCCTTTATCCAGTCCGCTCCGGCTGCCTCTCCTCCGATCACCAGCACACGGTTCGGAATCACCTCGCCCCTGCTCGCAGTCAACGCCTTCAAGTGCGACGGCACAATTTTGAGGTAATCGATCTGCTCATCGGCGAAATATCCTCCCAGTCCTTTCGCATCCCATGCTCGCTCTTTACTAATGATGTGTAACTTTCCTCCTCCTATCAGGCTCGGATACACCATCGTGTTTCCTAGATCCGCTGCTATCGTCGATATCACCCCAAACGACGCTCCTTGATTCGGCCGCAATTGCCCTATCAACGCCGTCGCATAGTTCACTAACTGCCGATGGCCTACCTCCACACCTTTCGGTTTCCCCGTTGATCCCGATGTGTAGATCACATACGCAGCATTCTCAGACGTGATCGCTGCTTCAGGCTTCTCCTCACTCTCCTGCCGAATCTGCCCCCATTCAATATCGAGGTTCACAACAGACGTCGGGATCTGTGCGAGCTTCTCGATAGAGTCTCTGGTTGTGATCGTCGTCTTGCATTCGCCATTTTCGATCATATAGGCGAGTCGTTCCCGCGGATGATCTACCTCCAATGGCACGTAAGCCCCGCCCGCTTTCATCACTCCCAGAATTCCAACGATCATCTCGATACTGCGCTCTACACACAGACCCACCTTCACCTCGGGTTCGACACCGAGTTTCCGCAGGAAATGTCCCAGTTGATTGCCTCGACGGTTCAGTTCACCGTAGCTCAGGTGCTCTCCTTCGTACACGACCGACACTGCGTCCGGAATCATCGCTACCTGCTCTTCGATCAATTCGTGCACACAGCGTTCCCGCGGATAATTCGCCGCCGTTTGATTCCACTCAACGATCACCTCGTCCCATTCGTCACGGCTTATGAGAGGCAGATCCATCACACCAAGCGCGGTTTTCTTCGCCATGCTTTGAGTCCTTGCTTCTTAAGCCTGGTATTCGTGCAGCAGGTTGAGAGTTTAAGATTGCCTGAGTGCGACTACAATCGGTCACGTAAGGCAATAAACAGAATCGATAAGATTTCTGAAATATTTACGTGTTTATGTCTTATCCGACTAATCGACGAACTTTGATAACTGTGCGTACAAAGGGCTCAAGCGATTGCCGTCTGCTGGTAATGCGTCCCGTCGGTCTCAGATTCTGTTGAATCGGTTTCTTCTTCCGCGGCCATTCCCTCCAGTATGCGCTCATAGTGCGACAGCAATCGCCTGATGCTCCTGCGAGCAAACAGATCAGTGCTGTATCGCAACGAACCTGTTAAGCCTTTCTCGCCCTCATTCAACGACAGCATAAGATCGAATTTTGTAAAGCCGCTCTCGATTGGAAGGCTCTCGACGCTTAGCCCCTGCAGCTCTATCCTCTCGGCAGGAATGTTCTGCATTACGAACCAGATCTGAAACAGCGGCTGGTGTGAAAGATTTCTTTCCGGACGTATCTCCTCTACTAATTTTTCAAACGGAATGTCCTGGTGTGCATAGGCTCCAAGCGCCGCTTCCTTAACTCTCGCGAGCAGCTCGCTGACGCTCGGGTTGCCTCCTACATTGACTCTCATGACCAGAGTGTTGAGGAACAATCCGATCAGCCTTTCAGTCTCTTCGGTATTTCTTCCGGCGATCGGCGTTCCGATGGCGATGTCCTCCTGGCCGCTATAGCGAGCCAATAGTAATTGGAAGCCTGCGAGCAAGGTCATAAAAACCGTTACCCCTTCCTTCTTGCTCAACTGCCTGAGCTTCTGCATAAGCTCTTCCGGGAAGTCTATCCGCTCGCTTGCTCCCCGGTAGGTCGCTGTTGACGGCCTGGGCCGATCCGTCGGCAGCGCCAGCGACTCCAACTCTTGAAGTTGCTTCCTCCAGTATTCGCGCTGAGCTTCAAGTACCTCTCCCCTCAGCCATCCTCTTTGCCACACCGCATAGTCCGCGTACTGTATCTCCAGCTCACGAAGCGGCGATTCCTGCCCCTGGCTGAAGGCTTCATATAGATGAGCGAACTCTCTCACGATGACCTGCAGCGACCAGCCGTCGCTGACCATGTGATGCATCGTCACCATAAACACGTGTTCGTTTATCGCCAGCTTTATAAGCACCGCCCGGATCAGTCGTCCGCTCGCCAGATCGAATCCTCGCTTCGCCTCCGCCTGCAGGTCCGAGAGAAGCCTGATTTCTCGCTCGGTCTCATCCATAGCGCTGAGATCTATATACTCCGGTTGCAAATCACCAGGCTCGAGGATCTCCTGTCGCGGTTGTCCATTCATCGATGGGAAACTTGTCCGCAACACTTCGTGGCGCGCGACGATCTCATTCAGAGTTTTGCGCAAGGCATCCGTGTCGAGATCACCTCTGAGCCGAACAGCGCACGGTATGTTGTAAGCCGCGCTCCCCGGCTCCAACTGATCGATGAACCACATCCGCTGCTGAGCAAAGGAAAGCGGGATTCTGTCCGCTCGCGGCGCTTTCACGAGCGGCGGCGCTACGTCTTTTTCTCCGGCTCTCAGGGCTTCCTCTATTCTCTTAGCCAACCTTGCTACAGTCAGGTCTTCGAAAATGCTCCTTACGCCGATGCCGACTCCGAAGACTTCTCTCACTCGCGACGTTACCTGTGTTGCCAGTAATGAATGGCCTCCGAGATCGAAGAAGTTATCGTGTATTCCAACCCGGCTCACTTTGAGGACTTCTCCAAAGGTCGATGCCAGCATCGACTCTACCGGCGTTCGAGCACCCGTATATCCTCGTTCCAGTTGCGCGGATCCATCTTTCACGGCCGGCAAGCGCTTCCGATCAATCTTACCGTTCGCCGTCAGAGGTAATGCGTCGAGCGTCGTGAATGCGGACGGAATCATGTATTCGGGAAGGCGTTGCCGCAGATACCTGCGCAATCGGTTGTAGTCGACCGCCGGCTTTTCACCTGCCGCGATGTACGCAATCAACCGGTTTTGACCCCCTTCGGAGACTGCCATCACGACGGCTTCTCTAACCTCGGGGACATCGCGCAGGGCAGCCTCAATTTCCCCCAACTCGATTCGATAGCCGCGAACCTTCACCTGGCCGTCGATGCGGCCCAGAACCTCGATCTGCCCATCGCGAAGATAGCGCGCCAGGTCACCGGTCAAATAAAGGCGCGCGCCCCGCTCTTCGAGATGCTCCGATGGCCTGAACTTTTCAGCCGTCAGATCGGGATGATTCAGATAGCCGCGCGCCAACCCTTCGCCGCTAATGCAGAGTTCGCCAACTATTCCTTCCGGGGAAGGCTGCCGCGCCCCATCCAGAATGTGGATACCTGCATTGGCGATCGGCCGGCCGATGGGAACGTTGGCTCGCCCTTCTTCCACGTCGTTTTGTGTGTCGATTTCATAGACGCAGCAGCCGACTACAGCCTCGGTCGGTCCATATTCATTAAAGAGCCGCGTTGCAGGCGCTCGCTGCCGCCACCATTTCACCGTCTGCGCGGGGAGATTCTCTCCGCCGATCACAAACGAATGTGGCGCGCCGTCAAAATCAAAGTCTCCTAACCGCTCGGTGAGTAACTGAAGATGCGCCGGAGTGAGTTTGACCAGGCTGTATTCAGGGTAGTCAACGATAGCAGCGCCGAGCGCCTCCGTCTCTACCACGGTCGACAACAGGTGAACGCAACCGCCCACCAGCAATGGAGTGAAAAGAGATGTGATCGTCAGGTCGAAACTGAGCGAGGAATGAACCGGCGAGCCCCAGCCTCGCTCCAGAGGATAATGACCGATCGCCCATAACAAATAGTTCGTCAACGACCGGTGTCTCAGCATGACTCCCTTGGGTTTTCCCGTCGAACCCGACGTGTAGATCACGTACGCAAGATTGTCCGGCAAGACCATCGCTTCGAAGTCCCGCACAGGCCTCTTGTGGATAGTTTCCCAGAGGGTCTCCACCGAGATCGGCTTCGCCCGTTCAATCTTCGGCAGACGCGAACGCACGGAGTCCTGCGTCAATAACACCGTCACCGCCGCATCTTCGAGCATGTAGGCAAGGCGTTCTTGCGGATACGACGGATCGAGCGGCAAGTACGCGCCCGCGGCCTTGAGCACGGCCAATACGCTGACCACCAGATCAAGGCAGCGTCCCATACAGATGCCAACGACCACCTCAGGCCCGACTCCTGAATCTCGCAGATAAGACGCGAGCATGGTGGTGCGTTCGTTCAACTCCCGATATGTGAGATGTTCTGCTTCATAAAGAACGGCCACAGCGTCCGGCGTGCGCTTCATCTGATTCAGGATCTGCTCGTGTACGAACTTGTTCCCGTGCCAGCCGGTCATCGCCGAATTGTATTGAGTAAAGATCTGCCGTTTCTCGGCGTCCGTCATCATTTCAAGATCATCGAGTCTTGCCTCGGGATTAGCGACTGCGCTCCGCAGCAACGACTGGAACTGCCCGGCAAGAAGCTCGGCGTCAGACGCGCGAAACAATTCGGAGTTGTAGTGAAGTTCCAGTACCAGCCCGTTGGCGTTTAAGGCATAAGAGAGTTTGATCCTGAACCGGTCGAGACAGGAATACAGCTTGAATGTCGTAAACGAGATGTCGCCGGCGATGAAGCTCGCGGTCTTTGTTTCACGTTCGAAACAGAAGGGGAAGAACGGCGCCATCGGCTCAGCCGGAGTCGGCGGAAGAAGTTTGTCCCAGTAAAAATATTCCTGCCGGTTCGATACCGTCACAAATACCTCGTCGATCTGATCAACGAGCTCGCTGAACCGTAGCCCCTCCTCGAGCCGGCAGGAGACAGGCAAATGTTTCGCAAACAGCCCCAGCGCATCTTCGATCTCCGTCGCCCGCCGACCATCGAAGACCGCGCCGATCTCAATCTCCGGCTGTCCCGTATGCCGCCACAGCAGCGTGTACCAACAGGCCAGCAGAATTTTCTCAAACGATGTGTTCCGGCTTCGCGCAATCGACTCAATCCGTGTCGCAAGCGAGGGCGCAATCTCGCGCTCATAAACGAGAGGCTCGAAGCGCAGTTCAATCTCCGGCCGTCTCTCGCTTGCGAGCTGTGGCAGGGGCCGGCTGAGAGGTTTCAGGTTTTCCCAGTACTCTCTCCCAATACGCGTTGCTTCCGACTCAACCAGGTCATTCTGCCATTCGGCGAGATCGGCGTATTGCAGAACATCACCTTCTGGTTCCTCGCCGCGAATCGCCGCGGCGTAACCGCGGCCGAGTTCAACGATCAGATTTCGCAGTCCGACGGAATCGGCGCAAATGGCGGGGAGGCTCACGATCATTACGTGGTCATCTTCAGCGCGCTTTATTAAATGAATAGATAAAAAAGGGCCGTTCTGGAGATCGAAGGTATGAGAGGCCGACTGAAGGAAGTCATCAAGTGACAATGCCGTTGGATCCAGCGCGCACAGTTCATCTACCTTCCAGATGAAATCACCCGTTTCGTTGATGACCTGCATTGGAATTGTCATGCCGGGAAGACACCGGAAACTCGTACGCAGAATTTCATGGCGCGCAATCAGGCTTTCCGCCGCGGACTCGAGACAGGAATGATTCAGCCTGCCTTTGATCGCTACCGCGCACCACGCCTGATACGCCGCGTGGTTTCCCTCTTGCAGCAATCCCCACAGATGTCTCTGTTGCGGCGAAAGCCGAAACCCTTCCAGCATACCTTCTTGCATCTATGCTCCTGACAGCCTGCTAAAAGAGAGGACACAGAACCGCCGATGTACGAACTCTGACAATCCGCACCTGCCGAAGCTGTGAAATACTTGCCAGGCACGCTCCTCCAATGAAGAGCGGGAGTAGAACTCCCTTCCCAACCTGTGATTTTTTTGATCGTTATGATTGACCTGAATCCTCAAGTCTCTGAGCACCGGATTTTCTTCACAGCTTCTGCCGTGTGGAGTATTCAAGCTTCTCACACAAAGCTCGCGCTCTGTTTTAACCCGACATTGCGGCGCCCGGAACAAAGAGGTCAGCCATAGCGACGAGAACCTTTCGCGGGCCCACATAAGGATTACGCCCGTGCGCGACCATCATATTGTCGAGCATCAGGATATCGCCCTTCTGCCACGCGAAACTGACCGTCTCGAGGCGATAAGCTTCTCGGATCTCTTCAAGCACGGAAGGCTCGATCGGTGAACCGTCACCGTAATAGGTGTTGTTAGGGAGGTCTTCCTCGGCCATCCCAGACAGCAGCTCTTCGCGCATCGACGGCTCCAGGGTCGAGACGTGAAAGAAGGCTGCGTGATTGAACCAGACCATTTCACCCGTAGTCGGATGAGTCGCCAACGCCCTGCGAACCTGCTTCGTCCGCAGGCGATCTCCCCGCCATTCCGTTTCAATGCTCGCCCCTCTGCAATACGCTTCGACCGCAAGCTTGTCATCCGTCTGAAACACCGATTGCCACGAAAGAGAGAGGCCGTCGCCGAAATTCCTAACCAGCATCCAGCCTCTTTCCATGAACCGCTGCCTGATCTTCAGATCGATCCGGGTCAGTACCTGCCTGCAATCGGCAATCGGGGTCTCTCCACCTTGCGTCGACGGCTCTGCGCAAAAGAAGAAAATCTTCAATGGCCAGGAGCGTTGATAGGAATTCTCGTTGTGGAGAAATATGCTCTGGTCGGCCGGATAATCGGTGGAAGTATAAACATGTTTATGAACCGCCGTCCGGGGCGATGACCGCTCTTTGTATGGCAACAGTCCGCCGGAGCACGCAGTCGCGAATTGCTCGAATAATGTAGGCGATGAAACGCTGAAGTTCCTGAAAAGAATTCCACCGTGTCTGAAGAGGTGATCTTCGATCAATTTACGATTGCTCAACGCCCAGGCAGCCAGGTCCACACCCTCGACCGAAGGACGCATCACCAGCGGGAGTCTCGTACATCCTTCCTGAAGCTCTGACGTCACCAACCCAGCGTTCGTCACAATGAGCGGTTTGCGTCCAGGCCTATGCCGAATGCTGTCCAGCTTGATCTCCCTCGCGGGTGAGAGATCATCCTTCCCGATGTTTTCTTCCCCGATGTTTTCTTCGCGAGCGATTCTTTGTTCGCGAGTTGCGAAGGCCTTCCGTTTTACACCTTTGAGCGTTCCCAGACGAATGCTCTCAAGTTGCTCCTCTTTCTCCAACGCTTCGCGCCGGTCCTCTTCAAGGAGCAACTCAATCAGCTCATTGAGCCTGGCATCCGGCCGCTCCACGAATCGGTCAAGCAGGGTATGGAATCGTCTGAGTATGCGCGCCGGCGTGCCGTATTCAAACAGATCCGTATTGTATTGCAGCGACGCATAGAGCCCTTGCTCCGCATCATTCAGGTTGAGCAGTAAATCGAATTTAGCCGTGCCTGGCGGCGAGATTATCGGACTCAACGTCAGTCCGGGAAGCCGCACCTCATCAGCCGGAGTATTTTGAAGCACCATCTTTACTTGAAGCAGCGGACTGCGATTCCCATCGCGATGAGGGTTCAATGTTTCTACCAGTTTTTCGAAAGGAAGATCCTGATGTGCGTATGCTCCGAGAGTTATCTCTCTGACCCTGGCCATCAGTTCTTTAAAGCTTGGCTCGCCCGACAGCTCCGTACGCAGTATGAGTTGATTGACGAAGAGCCCGATGAGTTTTTCTGTTTCCGGCCGATTGCGATTAGCGATGTCCGTGCCCACCGGTATGGCCATCTGTCCCGTCAGGTAATGCAGAAGGGTTTTGAAAGCGGCCAGTAACGTCATAAAGAGCGTGCAATTCTGCTCGAGGCTGAGCGCCTTCAATGAATCCGACAATGTCGCCGGCAGAATACACAAGCACTGGGCGCCGCGGTCCGACAGCCGCGCCGGGCGCGGCTTATCAGTTGGCAATTTGAGCACGGGCAGCTCGTCGCCCAGATGTCGTGTCCAGTACGAGAGTCGATTCCGCAGCTCGTCGCCCTGCAGCCATCGCCTCTGCCACACCGCGAAATCGCCATACTGGATAGGCAGCTCGGAAAGCCCCGACGGCTCACCCTTGTGATAGGACTCGTAGAGCGCCGCGAATTCTTTCGCGAGAATTCCGCCGGACCAGCCATCGCTCACTACGTGATGCATGGTCGCCAGCAGCACGTGATTGCACTCGCCCAATCGCAGCAGGCTCACTCGCAGCAGAGGACCAGTTGCCAGATCGAACCGGCGCCGCGCTTCGTCTGCCGCGATTCTGCGTGCGAAATCTTCCACTTTCGGCACGCAGCTCAGATCAATAATCGGAAGCGGCAACTCTCCCGGCGGAGCGATACGCTGCACGGGCTCTCCATTCCGAGACGGGAAAGTCGTCCGCAGCACCTCATGTCTTCGAGTAATCTCTCTCAAGCCCTGGCTCAGCGACGCCGTATTCAACGCGCCGGCCATCTGCATTGCGGTTGGAATATTGTATGCTCCGCTATCCGGCTCAAGCTCCTGCACGAACCACAGTCGCTGCTGCGCGAATGATAGAGGGAGCGCCGAATCTCGGGACACGGTAGTGATGCGACTGTCCTGAGGTTTAACGGATTCGCGGTTCGCACGCTCTTTCCTCATCAACATGATGAGCGCCGCGAGTTGCTCGGGAGTCAGATCGTCGGTTACTCCGCGCACGGCCGCGGTGTGAGCGTTGCCCTTAATTTTTCCTGCGCGCGAATCCGCTTGTCGCGACGTTTTATGGGCGGCGCGGTTGAGCAAATCTACAAACCCATCTACATTTAGGCCATTTACAAAATTCAAGGCCGCGGTCCTGGCGGCGATTGATTGCGCTCGATAAAGCTCGCGATTCGACAACAGATCTCGAATCGCCGTTATCCAGGGATCGATATCCTGCTCGGGAACGATCGGGATCGGAATCAAATTACCGTCAAGCTGCTCGCCAAAGCGCTCGATTGGTTTTACCGGCACTACCAGATCCGTATTCAATTTTGACTCGACCAGGCCCGGAATATTGCCGGCAACTACCGGAATTCCTCGAAGCATGGTCTCGACACAGATCAGCGGGAAGCCTTCAGGCCACAATGACGGCATCAGAAGCGCTCGCGTTTGTTTAAGAATCTCCTCTATATCGTCGGCCGGGTCGAGCAGCCGCACGTTGGCCAATTGACTCAACTGTTCTCTGTCAGCTTCGGTTGTGCCCCACGTGGGCACAGCAGCGAATTCGATATCAGGTAAGCGCCGGGCAATCGACAAAAATATGGGTAGCCCTTTGATCACACACGGATTAATCAGCGTAACAAAACCTCTTTCGAAAGAACCCATATCGGGAAAGGGCCCGGGTCCATATGCCGGCCAGTAGAATACTTCCGATTCCAGCCCGCCATGCTGATGGACATATTTCTGGACGGACCTGCTGCAGGTGACGATCAGGGCCGCCTGCTCGATCGTCTTTACTCTGATAGGACTCGGAAAAAATGACTGCGGTCCGAATGGGAGAAAGGTGGGGCTGTGAACTAGGTAAGCAACACGCCCGGGACACGCGATCAGCGCGGCTTCAAGGAGGTTCTGAGAGGGGTCTTCGGATGAAACAAGAACCCAGTCCGGTTGAAATTCGCGAATTTGATTTTCCAGTATCGCTCGCAACCGCGAACGATCCGTGACGGCCTGAGCTTCGACCCCATTTATCGTGAAGCTGTCGCTGTGGGCATCGGACGTTACTCTTATTCCTTGCTGCGCGAGTAAATTGAGAAGCTCTGAATGAGTCAACCTGTCTCGCGCGCCCAGCGCCGGCCCCACCACTCGACTCGAATGGCCACGCTCGAAGAGACCCTCCAGCAGATAGCGATTGCCTTTATTCGCCCCACCGTGAGAGGGGAAATAAGGCAAATTCATGGTAAGCAGAATCTTCATTGTGGGCCCGATATTCAGCGCAAACAGACAGCGGCCAGCCCACCCATGAGGCGGGTTGGGAAATTAAGAACTCGAAAGCTGCACCCAGCTTCCGGCGATTATTTTTCTAGTGCTTTACCCTCATGGCGCTTGGTTGTTATGCGCCTTGTATTTCGAGTAGTGCGCTTATTTCTTCCGGAGAGAGGCGTTTCAACTGATTTACCAATTCTTCTGCTCTATTGCTGTCCAACAGGTCGATCTGCATTCCCGCAATGGCTTTGGTTACTCCGACGATCGTCGGCGCGTCGAAGAGGACGCGCAAGGGCACCTCTACTTCGAATACTCTTCGGATTCGCGAAGCAAGCTGTGTCAGCAACAGAGAATGTCCACCCAGTTCAAAGAAGTTGTCGTATACTCCTACTCTTTCCTTCTTCAGAAGCTCCCGCCAAATCAACGCCAGGTCTTCCTCGATGGGTGTTCGCGGAGCTACATAATGACTTAGAGACTCATTCTGCGAGCTTTCGATAGCGGCGAGTTTCCGCCGGTCTACTTTGCCATTAGGGGTCAATGGAAGCGCCTGCATAAACACAAAAGCCGCGGGCGCCATATAGTCAGGCAGCTTATTTTTCGCGAAGCTTCGTAGCTGTTCAACGGTCACGGCCGGATCTCGCATTACCAGGCAGGCTACTATGCGCCTATCGTTGTGAGCATCGGCTGTAGCAACGACCGCGCCGTCCGACACCGACGGATGCTGCTTCAACACCGCTTCGATCTCTCCGATTTCTATTCGAAGGCCGCGAATCTTCACCTGATGGTCCAGTCGCCCGAGAAAATCTATGCTGCCATCGCGAATGTACCGCGCCAGATCTCCGGTTTCGTATATGCGTTCGCCGCGCGCACGGCTGAATGGATTGGGAATGAATCTCTCAGCGGTAAGATCCGGGCGATTCAGATAGCCCCGCGCCAAGCCCACGCCTCCGATATGCAAGCCGCCAGTGATTCCAATCGGGATCGACTGCAAATGCTCGTCCAGGAGATGTATCCGCGTATTGGAAATAGGGTATCCGATGGGCACCGTCATTTGCTCATCATTTCCATGACAATGCCAGTAAGTTACATCGATAGACGCTTCAGTGGGACCATAGAGGTTAGACAATCGTGAATCCAGTCTCTCGAAAAAGCGTTGCTGCAAATCAAGCGATAACGCCTCGCCGCTGCAAATAAGTTGTCGAATGCTTCCGCACTTTTCGAGATCGTCTTCGTCCAGGAAAACAGCCAGCATCGATGGTACGAAATGCAGGACGGTGACTTGATGATCGCGAATCGCGCTTACGAGGTATCCACTATCCTTGTGACCATCCGGCCGCGCCACTTCAAGTTTTGCGCCGGTCATCAACGGCCAGAAGAATTCCCAGACAGATACGTCAAAGCTGAAGGGTGTCTTTTGCAAAACACAGTCCGTTTCCTTCAATTCATAGGCTTCCTGCATCCACATCAGGCGATTGTAGAGCCCTCGATGCGTGCTCATTACTGCCTTGGGACGACCCGTTGATCCCGACGTGTAGATCACATACGCCAGATTGTCTTCAGCTATTCGTTCATCATCGCACTCAACACTACAATCGCCGGCCTGGTCCCATTGCCTGTTCGGGCACAGCACCTCCCCTTCATAAGTCCACCCCTCGCGCGACACCTCGCTTTCGCTCAACAACAATTCCACTCCGGCGTCGCTCAACATGTAATCGATTCGTTCAACCGGATACTCGATATCTATCGGCAGGTAAGCTCCCCCGGCCTTCAGTATCGCAAGGAGGCTCACCACAAGATCCAGGCTCCTCCGCATCGCAACTCCTACTACTTTTTCCGGTCCCGCTCCATGTCGCTTGAGATAACTCGCCAGCAGATTCGCTCGCCTGTTCACCTCGGCATAGCTCAAGGCCTGGTCCTCGAACTCTACGGCCAGTCTCTCGCCACCGAGTTTTGCCTGTTCCGCGATGAGCGCTGTCACGCTGCGCCACCGGCCGTATTCGCGATCCGTGCCGTTCCACTCTTCCAATTGTCGCCGCTCGGATTCGGTCAGCAGCAAAACCTGAGACAGCCGCTTGCCGGGCTGTTTAACTACATCGGCAAGCAGTACATCGAGGTGTCCCGCCAGCCGTTCGATCCGATCGCGATCGAACAGATCAGTCTTGTAATCGATGACGCCGCTCAGATGGCCGCCGGTTTCACTCAGGGATATCACCAGATCGAAGTTTGCGGTGCTTCGCTCGATACTCATACTGTGCACCTGCAACCCCTCGACATCGATAGTTGCCTGAGGCGTATTCTGGAGAACGAACATCGCCTGAAACAGCGGTGTATGGCTTAGATTTCGCTCGGGCTGTAACTCCTCGACCAGTTTCTCAAAGGGGACTTCCTGGTGTACGTAAGCTTCCAACGCGACTTGCCTGACTCTTCCCAGCAACTCGCGAAACGTGGGATCTCCCGTCAGATCTGTCCGCAGCACCAGAGTATTGATAAAGAACCCGATCAGGCCTTCCGTCTCTTGCCGGTTCCTGTTTGAGACGATGGAGCCGATAGGAATATCCATCTGTCCGGTGTAGCGATGAAACAGTACTTTGATCACCGCAAGCAGCAGGATGAAAACCGTCACCCCCTCTCGCCGGATCAATTCCCTGATCGAACCCATCAGTTCTTTATTTAAAACGATCGGCTCACGCGATCCGCTATAAGTCTGCTGCGGAGGTCTCGTGCGATCAACCGGCAACGCGAGCGCCTCGACTCCATTCAGCTTATTTCTCCAATAGTCGACCTGCTCGCGTAGCGCTTCTCCTTGCAGTAGCGCTCTCTGCCAAGCCGCGTAATCGGCGTACTGGATTGGCAGGTCTGACAAAGGCGATACTTCACCCCTGTTGTAGGCGTTGTAGAGCGCCGAAACTTCACGGATCAGCACTTCCCCCGACCATGCATCAGAGACGATGTGATGCATGGTAAAAAGCAGCATATGGTCCTGCTCGGCCAGTCTTACCAGCACTACTCTGAACAATGGCCCATTGCTCAGATCGAAGCCCCGGCCTGCCTCTTCCTTTATTATCTTCGCCGCGTCTGACTCTCTTTGCGCCTCATCCAGCCGGCTCACATCGATAACCGGCACTTTGATGGGACTGGCTTCATCTATAACCTGCGCCGGCTGGTCTTCTCTTACTTCAAACCTCGTCCGCAGGACCTCGTGCCTTCTTACCACTTCGCTCAGTACTCTCTCGAGCAGCTCCCGCTTAAGCTCGCCTGTTACTCTGAGGGCAGATGGTATGTTGTACATTGATCCGCCCGGCTGCAGTTGGTTAATGAACCACATTCGCTGCTGCGCGAACGAAAGAGGCAAGGTCCCTTCTCTCGACACTTTCTCGATTGGCGGTATCCGTAATCCGACTTCGGCCCTCAACTCCGCCTCCAGTCTCCGGCTCAAATCCGCGAGACTCGTTGCTTCAAAGATCGCCTTTAGTGGGAGCTCTATTCCGAAAACCTCTCGCACTCTCGAGATTAACTGGGCAGCCAACAGTGAATGTCCGCCGAGATCGAAAAAGTTATCTTGCGCTCCAACCTCCGCGACTCTCAGCACCTGAGTCCAGATACCCGCCATTACGGTTTCTATCTCATTCGGCTCGCCCTTGTGCCTCTCATCCGCCTCTCGGGTTGCTCTTTCCGGACGAGGCAATGCATTCTTATCCACCTTCCCGTTTGCCGTCAGCGGAATCTCTGCCAAATGCACGATGGCTCTGGGCACCATGTACTCGGGGAGTCTCTTCTGCACATATTCCTTCAACTCTTTGCCGCTTACCTGCCGCCGGGTTGCCACGTATCCGACCAACCGCTTTTCGCCCGATTCGTCTTCTCGAACGATGACTACTCCCTGCGTTACAAACGGATGTTCATTGAGCGCGGCTTCGATTTCCCCGAGCTCGATCCTGTATCCGCGGACCTTCACCTGATCATCAACTCGCCCGACATACTCGATGCTGCCGTCGTCGTTGTATCTCCCCAGATCCCCGGTCCGGTACATTCGTAGTCCATCGTCTCCAAAAGGATCTGCCAGGAACTTGTCCGCCGTCTCGTCCGCCCGACTTAAGTAACCTCGGGCCAGTCCCAGCCCGGCGATATAGATCTCTCCCGTTACCTCGACCGGCACCGGCTCCTGATTCCGGCCCAATATGTATATGTGTGTGTTTTCGTTTGCCTGACCAATAGTGACTCTCTCACCGTGCGCTATTGCTCCGGTCATGGTCGCACACACGGTATTCTCTGTAGGCCCGTACGCATTAATAAACCTACATTCGCTGCTCCATTGGCTTACGAGTTCGTTCGGACACGCTTCTCCTGCAACGACCACCGTCTTGAGGGCCGGCGCCGGCCGCTTCGGAACATTCATCAGGACTGAAGGCGGAAGCGTCACCGCCTCTATGTCATGCGTGACGATTAACTCCAGGACCTTCTCAGGCTGTTGTGCGTTGGTTCCGGAGATCAAAACGAGCTTCGCCCCGGATGTCAGCGCCATCAACCAATCCCAGGTAGCAGCATCGAAACTGAACGAGGCAAACTGCAACACCGATGCACCGGCTTCAACTTGCAGGTTTCTATTTTGAGCTACGGCGAGATTGCAGAGGCTCTGATGAGTGAGTCCGACACCCTTAGGCTTGCCCGTAGAACCGGAGGTATAAATCACGTACGCGAGATTCTCCGGTAAGGTGATTAGCTCCGGATTTCCGTCGCATTCCGTCGCAACAGCGGGCCAGTCCTCGTCGATCATAACGATTTGCGCCCAGCTCACAGGTAAGCCTTCGAGCAGATTCGCGGTTGTGACGATGACCGGACATCCGGAGTCTTCGATCATGTAGTCCAGGCGTTCGGGAGGGTATGCCGCGTCCAAAGGCAAATAAGCTCCGCCTGCCTTCATCACAGCTAACAACCCGATGATCATCTCGGGGCTTCGGTCTACGCATAGCCCCACCTTCACCTCGGCGCCCACGCCCATCTTCCTGAGGTAGCGCGCCAGTTGGTTCGCTCTCCGGTTCAGCTCTTCGTAGGTGACATGCTCTGTCTGGTAGACGACCGCTACGGCATCAGGTCTCAGATCTGCCTGCTGCTCATATAGCTCGTGCGCGCAACGGTCTTGCGGATATGCTGCCGCTGTTTGATTCCAATCGATGATTATCTGCTGCAGCTCCTCCTCACTCATCATCGGCAGCTCTGTTACTCTGGCTGTCTCGTTCTCTACAACCCCTTCCAATACTCGCTTCAGGTGCCTCAGCAATCGCTCCGCGTTAGCTGCCTCAAATCTGCCACCGTCATATATGGTATTCAGATGTAGCTCTTTCCCGGGTATGGACCGAATTGCCAGCTCATAATTGTTCCTGGACCAACGCTGAGTCTCGCTGATCCGCAAGCTGGAGCCTGCTCGCTCGCTGATTCCCGATTCCGCGGGATAGTTCTGAAACATGAAAACAACCTTGAACAGAGGTACTCCTCGTGGGACCTCGCTCCATCCCTGCACTTGTGTCAACGGGCTTGTCTCGTACTTCAGCACCTTGCTCTGCTTCTCCTGCACCCTCCTCATCAGCTCCTGTACTCGCTCTTCTCCCCTTATCTCCATCC
>QHVH01000052.1 GCA_003222245.1 Blastocatellia bacterium AA13
TGCTTCTTCGCGCCTCATTCCCTCTCGGGTGTTCTTTTCAATTTCCATGTCGATATGAAAACGAAGCTCGCGGTCCATGTCGCGTTCCATTTGTTTGCTTCGCAGAAGGGATCTCAATTCGCGCCAGAAATTTCTCAACATCGCGCGCCTCCTGTTAGGTGGTTCCAAGCACCTGATTTATAGCTCCGGAAAGACGACCCCAGGCTTCGGTCTCTTCAGCCAGTTGCTTTCTTCCGGCCCTGGTAAGCTTGTAGTACTTCGCCTGCCGGTTATTATCCGAACTGCCCCATTCCGATTCGATCCAGCCTTGCTGCTCGAGCCGATAGAGCGCGGGATAGAGCGAACCCTGGTTTATATTGAGTACGCCGTCCGAGACCTGATTTATCCGTTGCGAAATGCCCCATCCATGCATCGATTCAAGCGCGAGTGTTTTTAGAATCAGCAGGTCAAGCGTTCCCTGCAACAAATCGGCTTTGGCTTTCGGCATGGTTGTCTCCTAGATAATCTACAAGAGGCCGCCAGAATAACCCGCTCTCTTGTAGATTGTCAAGAGGAGAGTTTTTCGCATTGGGTCGGCGTTGCTCTAGCGAATCATTGCGCCTGCTCATATAATCGCGGCGCACGCTCGAAAAGACGAAAGGACAGAATCTTCCGCTAGCTTTCTATTGCTTCGATGAAATTGCCGTGCGAACCTAACCGCACTTAATCCTGTTAATGCTCGTCATGGCGCCAGGGTCCGGCACGAAGGCATAAGAAGGGAGACCAGCAGTTGTTGAAATATAGTCTTGCTCTTGTACTGGCGATAGTGATTGCGTTTATTCCAGCACGGTCTATCGCGCAGCCTCGCCATATAGCAAACGCGGCCCCAGGCGGCGCCGTTCTATTCGCTCCGGAGCTATCGCCGCTCGCGGCGGCAGCGGATCTGAAGCCGGATATATTTGCCTCATCAAATTCCGTCGAGCCCGGAGGGATAATCAACTATACGCTCACGCTTACTAATAACGGTCCCGACGCCGCGGTAGTGGTGAAGTTCAACGTGACTTTTAGCGAAGGGCTTCTTTTCCGCTCCACGTCCGTGCCGCCTGGTTGGATGTTCGAATCCGCGCCCGTAGGTCAGCCGGGCGAGGTGGACTACAACAGGGATCAGGTCGTGCCTGGAGTATTCACCTTTCAGCTTGCGATGACGGCCCCGCCCGATCTTCAGCCCGGCGCGGTCATCATCGCATCGGCGGTCGTCGGCAGCAATACGCCTGATCCCAGCCCCGGCAACAACTCTACTCATGAATCGACCGTCGTTCGCGGAGGCTTGAATACTCACGCCGATCTGTCCGTGACAAAAATCGGCGCGCCAAATCCAGCAGCGCCTGGAGCCGACATTAGTTACACCGTCATCGTCACGAATAATGGACCCGATCCGGCCTTCGACGTCAGGCTCGCGGAAGTGCTTGACCCGTTGACCGGCTTTCGATCGGTCGCCGCGCCTTCGGGGTGGGCCTGTAATCTGCCCTCAATAGGAACCACGGGCGCGCAGATTATTTGTAGGAATCCCAAAATGGATTCCGGATCCAGCGCGGCCTTCACCATAGTGGCTACGGTAGGCGCATCGGTTTTAACCGGAGCGCTAATCACGAACACAGCCACGGTCTCCAGCAGCGCTTCGGATCCGAACCCGGACAACAATCGAGCGGTCGAGGCGACCGGCGTATTCGATACGACCGCCCGCGCTGATTTGGAAGCCGCCATAACGGCGTCCCCGGAACCGGTTGCATCAGGTGAGAGGCTTACATACACCATACGCATCAACAATCGCGGGCCCAACATCGCGACAGACGTCTCATTCTCAAGCCCTCTGCCTCCGGGTACGACCTTCTCTTCGATTTCGCAGGGCATTGGCTGCTCGCTTCCCTCGGTTGGTGGAACAGGAACTATCAAATGCACCATAGGTACGCTGGCTCCCAACGGGTCCGCTAGTTTTACCTACGTGGTCAACGTGCTGGCGGTGTCGGGCACAACACTAAAGACTTCCGTGACGGTCGCAAGTGCGGTCACCGATCCCAACCCGAATAACAATTCGGCGAGTGCTGCCGCAACTGTTCAAGGCGGAGCCCTCGTTTCGTTATCGTGGATGCAGCAGCAATCGGTTGCGGCGAATCCGACGCCGACTGCGCTCAACCTGAGTGCGGGTCCCGGTGCCTCCGCGGCCGGGGGAGGCCGCTCAAGCGTCATAAATCCGGCGGCTGATCCGTGCTCGCTCGTGCGGGTGAACGTCTATAAAGCGGATAGCCAGCCTGTACTGCTCGTCGCTTCGAATCTCTGGAAGTCCCTGCCGCCCGATCAACTATCCACGACGATGGCCGTCGCCCCCGCGGGATCTTTTTTCGTGATTACAAATGTATGGAACTGCGGGGGCGCGGAGGTGGAAAGCGGCGGCTCGAATCAGGTCGGCGTGCCGGCCGGCCCGGTGGTTGATCGGATCAGGATAAAGCCGAGCGGCAAGATGATCATTAGCGGCAACGGGTTCACCGATGGGTCGGAGGTGTTCATCGATGGCGTAAGTTTCAGTCGAGCCTCGGTCTTCGCGGATTCCACGCGGCTTGTTCAAAAAGGAACGCTCGCCGATGGAAAGGGTGTGTTTGACTTGATCACGCCTGGAAAATCCGTCGTGATCAGCGTTCGAATTCAAGGCGGAGGTATTTCAAGCATCGCTTTTCAACAATAGACTCCGGATAGGCGCTCCTTTTCAGAGCGGGGCGGGCGGTGACTGGCCCGCCCCCAACAGTGACTCTCGTAATGGAGCCGGAATCGTCTAGCGGCTCTCAGCTCTTGGCTTGTGCAGCCTGGGACTGGGAGTTGCGGGGTTCCGACTGACCGGCGTTTTGCGATTTGCCCCCTGTTGTTATGTCAATCGGGATGCTACGTCGTCTCTTTTGCCCTTCAGGGATGGGAATCGAAATCTCGAGCACTCCGTTGTTGAATTGGGCGTCAATCTGATCGGCATTTATTCCATCCGGAAGCGGAATCGTTCGATAGAACTGACCATAGCTCCTTTCCGATCTATAGAAGCCCTCGCGCTTCTCTTCGTGTTCCTGTTTGCGCTCACCTTGAATCACTAGCCCGTTGTCGGTCATCTCGACTTTTACGTCTTCTTTGTCGAGACCGGGCAACTCAGCTCGGACGATAAGATTATCGCCGCGTTCGAAAATTTCGATGGCTGGAGACCAACTCGCGCCCAGCAACCCGCCGCCGCGCTCCCGTCCCCAGAGACCGAAATCTTCAAAGGCGCGATCCATTTCGTCGGTGAACTGTCTCATCAACTCGAACGGACTCGCGGTGAAAAAATCACGGTTTCCCAGAGAAAATAGTGACGGAAGCAAGGAACCCCGGCGAGCAAGTTCCGTTTGCTCCGGCTGATTTTGTTCTCTCCTCTGGTTCTGTTCTCTCTTGAGATCCAAGTTAGCCATAAATCAACTCCTTTCTTGTTGCTTCACAAAGACACTAATGTCATCGCCACTCTCGTGGGGGGCGTTTTGGTACGAGCGATACGAGCGATGGCAAGCTTGCAGACATTAAGAAGGAGTGATAGTCTCCGCAAGACACTCCCTGCTCTGAGCTTGGAAGGGACTATTTCCTACAAGGAGCGTGCCATTTCCGCGACAGGATTTGGAGCCTCCACAGCAGATCGAATCGAGTCTCCCTTAGAGGCGGTATCTCCGCCGGATGGAGGAGCGGCCCAAAAAAATCAGGCTATTAAGAGGGTTGATAACTTATTCGGTAAGCGATCCTCAAGTCTGATCTATTACACTGAATGTACGCTGCCGATGCGCCCGAAACCAAGCCACGACCGCGCATTCCTCCATCGATAGCAGCTAAATGCACTTTTTCCGCTGGCATCGCACTTGCCCGCGGATAGTAGGGAATGCGTGCGCCGTGTCCTTGCGCGAAGCGCCCCAGAAAGTGTTTAGACGAAGTTGCACCGGTGGAATCCAAATGGGCGTCTTGCCCTCAGATGTAGGGCTCCTTGTCGATGATACCGAACGACTCAACGAGAATGCCGCGTCAAATCGCGGCGCCGAATATGAGGTATGGATGTTAATGAAAGTAGAAGGATTATGAAGCAAAGTTATATGCTACGCGCTCCAGAGTGTTTTGTAGGAACTTACCCCCCGCGTGAGTGCGGAATCGCCACATTCACACATGATCTGCGCAATGCGATTCTTAATTTGCGCACCGACTCGCAGCCCGGAGTGATCGCAATAACGGGTGCTCCCGAGCGCGAACCTTATCCAGGCGAGGTAATATTCGAGATTCGGCAGCAGCGCCTCAGCGACTACCGGCTGGCCGCCGAGTACATCAATCTTTCCAGCGTCGAAGTGGTCAACGTTCAACACGAGTTCGGCATCTTCGGCGGACCGGAAGGCCGCTACATTACGGAGTTTCTCAAAGCGCTGCGGAAACCCGCGGTAACAACACTGCACACGGTTCTAAGCCAGCCTCCTCCCGAATTTCGCGACGCGCTAAGCCGTGTAGCCTCGCTCTCCGATCATCTTGTTGTCTTGAACAGCAAAGCCATACCGATCCTGAACGAAGTCTATGGCGTGCCGCGTGAAAAGGTCACGATGATACCGCACGGTGTACCGGACGTTCCGTTCGTGGACCCCAACTACTATAAAGACAACTTCGGCGTGGAAGGCCGGCTTGTGCTTCTGACCTTTGGTCTGTTGAGCCGCAACAAGGGCATTGAGATGACTCTTGAAGCTCTTCCAGAAGTGGTCAAAGCACATCCTGAAGTCGTCTACATCGTGCTGGGAGCTACTCATCCGGAGGTCCGGCGAAATAACGGGGAGGAGTACAGACTGTGGCTGCACCGGCGAGTTCGTGAGCTGGGGCTAACGGAGCACGTCATCTTTTACGACCGCTATGTTGCACTGGACGCGCTTCTTGAATTCATCGGCGCCTGCGATATCTATGTCACGCCGTACCAATCAAAGGAGCAGATAGTCAGCGGTACTCTCGCTTACGCCATCGGAATGGGCAAGGCCGTGGTATCAACGCCGTATCTCTACGCCGAGGAGCTGCTATCGGACGGACGCGGTTCTCTGGTGGAGTTCGGCAATGCGGCGCATCTTTCGGAGACTCTTTGCCGCCTTATCCAAAATCAGGCCGAGCGGCATCAGATGCGCAAACGAGCCTATGAATACGGCCGGAATATGATCTGGTCTGAAGTCGGAATGCGGTACCTGGATCTGTTCGCCCGCGCGGCGTCCGAAGCGCGGCCCAAACGAATCCTGCGGCCGGCCGGCGGAATCACCGGAGTGCAGGCGGGGCTGCCGGAGATAAAGCTGGACCACCTGAGGCGCATGACCGACGATACGGGCATTATCCAACATGCTACGTGGGGAATTCCGGATCGCAGCCACGGCTATGCTACCGACGATGCGGCCCGCGCGCTGGTGGTGGCTCTTTTGTACAATCAGCAGTCGGAGGACCAGACTTCCCTCGAATTAGCCTGTCGCTATTTGAGTTTTCTTAAATACGCGCAGCTCCCGGACGGCCACTTCCATAACTTTATGAATTATCGCCGCGAGTTCATCGACGAGCGCGGCAGCGACGACACGCTGGGACGAGCCTTATGGGGACTTGGAGCTGCCGTCGCGCTTGCGCCCGTCGACGGCATGCGCGCTCTTGCCAGCGACATGTTCGAGCGCGCGATTGGAGCGCTTGACACCGAGCACCCGCGTGCGATGGGATATGCGATCTGCGGATTATATTGCTTTCTCACTCGTTATGACGGGGCCGCGCAGGTAAAGCGAACGTTGATAGAAACGGCCGTCCGGCTTGCGAAGCGGTACGAGCAGCGCGCCGATGGGAGCTGGCGCTGGTTTGGGGATGACATTACATATGCAAACGCGAAAATGCCGCAGGCGATGCTGCTTGCCCATCTGATTACCGGAGATGAACGGTTCAAGGAGATTGGGCTTCAATCGCTGGAGTTTTTGCTTGATGTCACTTACGGTGAAGATCGATTCAACTTTGTCGGTAATCAGGGTTGGTACCGGCGCGACGGCGAGCGAGCCGTTTTCGGGCAGCAGCCGATCGAGGCCGCTTATACCGCGGAGGCGTGCTTGACTGCTTATGAGGTGACAGGCGATTCTCGTTACGTCGATCTAGCACGCGCCGCCGCCGAATGGCTGCTGGGGCGAAACCGCCTTGGCGCCCGTCTCTATGACTTCGCGACCGGTGCGTGCGCCGACGGACTGGATCCTCAGGGCGTGAGCATGAATCAGGGAGCGGAGTCCGTCATCTGTGGATTGCTGACTCTGCTGGTTGTCTCTGGACAGATCGAGAAGGCGACTGAATCTACCGAAGCAATGTTGAGGAGCGCGGCGAAGGCGTCCTCCATGGAGCATTGATCATTGGCGAACACAACTTTTCGTGAGCTTTTCCGTCGTTATAAACAAAACCCAATCCTCACCGCGAGCAGTTGGCCATATCCCGCCAACAGCGTTTTCAACGCGGCCGCAACCGCTCTCCCCACGGGAGAGACGCTCTTGCTTGTCCGAGTAGAGGACAGGCGCGGCATCTCGCACCTGACCGCGGCGCGCAGCGATGATGGAATTACATCGTGGCGAATCGATCCGCAGCCGACGTTGTCGTCAGACCCCGAGAGATTTCCTGAAGAAATCTGGGGCATCGAAGATCCACGAATTACGTGGATTGCGGAGCTCGATAGGTACGCGATCACCTATACCTCCTATTCGACAAGCGGGCCGCTGGTCTCGCTCGTCCTCACTCGGGACTTCAAGACCTTCGAGCGAAAAGGCGTCATCACTCCACCCGAGGACAAGGATGCCGCGCTGCTTCCGCACCGCATTGGCGGCCGGTGGGTGCTTATTCATAGGCCTGTATCGGGCTTTCCCGGCTCCCGCGCCAATATGTGGCTGTCATACTCACCTGACTTGAAACATTGGGGCGATCATTGCGTGATGCTCGAAGCGCGGCGGGGCGCATGGTGGGACGCGAACAAGATCGGCCTGTCGCCTCCGGCCATTGAAACCTCCGAAGGATGGCTTGTGATTTATCACGGCGTGCGAATGACGGCGGCTGGATGCCTATACCGCTTGGGGCTGGCGCTTTTTGACCTTGAGGATCCCGCGCGGCTCGTGAAACGAGGAGACGAGTGGGTGTTCGGCCCTGACGAATCATACGAGCGGGTCGGAGATGTCGGCGACGTGGTGTTTCCGTGCGGTCTGGTGCACGACCCCGCAACGGGTAACCTTCGCCTTTATTACGGCGCTGCCGATACTTCGATTGCTCTGGCAACCGGCAATGTAGGCGAGCTGCTGGATTGGCTCAGGGGGCGGCCGTCGTAAAGGAGACGTATGCGGATTGCGATGCTCGCTCCGATTTCGTGGCGGGTTCCACCGCGACACTACGGCCCGTGGGAACGCGTAGTCTCGCTGCTTACCGAAGGGCTCGTTGAACGCGGCGTTGACGTGACGCTCTTTGCCACCGCCGATTCGATAACAAATGCGAAGCTTGCCGCCATCTGTCCGCGATCATATTCCGAAGACCCACGGATAGACGCGAAGGTCTGGGAGTGCCTGCACATTTCGCACGTAGTCGAACGAGCCGCCGAATTCGATCTGATTCATAACCATTTTGACTTTCTACCTCTGAGCTACAGCGGGCTCATCCAGACGCCGATGGTGACCACGATCCACGGCTTCTCGTCTGAGCGGATTCTGCCGGTCTATGAAAAATATGACGGCCGCGCTTACTACGTTTCGATCAGCGACGCCGATCGCAGCTCGCGGCTCTCCTACGTTGCGACCGTACATCATGGCATACCGCTCGAAGAATTCACGTTCGTGCGCGAGCGAGGCCGCTACTTGCTCTTCTTTGGACGCATTCATCCTGAAAAGGGAGTAGTCGAGGCAATTGAGGTAGCCCGCCGCACCAATCGGCCGCTGGTCATTGCGGGCATCATTCAAGATCAGGAATATTTCCGAAGCGAGGTGGAGCCTCGGCTCGACGGCGAGAATATAAGCTACATTGGACCGGTGGGGCCGGCGGAGCGAGACGCGGTGCTTGGTCAGGCTGAAGCCCTGCTTCACCTGATCAACTTCGACGAGCCGTTCGGGCTCAGCATGATTGAGGCAATGGCGTGCGGCACTCCCGTGATTGCGCGGCCTCGCGGATCGGTGCCGGAGATCGTCAGAGATGGAGAGACGGGATTCATCGTCGATGATCTGGATGAAGCAGCAGCCGCGGTGAACCGGCTTGGCGAGATCAACCGTGCGCGGGCGCGCCAACACGTTGAAGCCTGCTTCAGCCGCGATCGTATGGTTGAAACATACATAAGAGTCTATGAGGAGGTTCTTCGAAATGGAACAAGCCAGAGCAGGCAACATCGAATCTGAAGTTAATAATCCGAAGTTCGACAGGCGTCCATGGGGAACCTTCACCGTCCTTGATGAAGGCCAGACTTATAAGGTCAAAAGGATTGAGGTCCTCCCCGGCAAGCGGCTCAGCTATCAGAAGCATTCGAAGCGGGCCGAGCACTGGATGGTGGTACAGGGCGCCGCAAGAGTCACGCTCGACGGACACGATACAATCCTGAACAAAGACGACAAGATCGATATTCCGCTCGGCGCCGCGCATCGCGTAGAGAATCCCGGCTCGGATACACTCGTATTCATAGAGATTCAAAGCGGGAGCTATCTCGGCGAGGATGACATCATGCGGCTCGAAGACGACTTCGGCCGCGCTGAGTAATTTCAGAGTCACGATTGATCAACTCCGCATCCGTCCCAACCGTGAATTCATTTCGACTCGGAATCAACTACTGGCCCGTCAGCAGCGCTATGTACTGGTGGCGGCGGTTCGATCGAACCGAGACCGCATCGGATTTCGCGCGTCTCCGAGAGGCGGGCTTCGATTGCGTCCGGGTGTTCCTGTTGTGGGAAGATTTTCAGCCCGAGCCCGATGTTGTATCGCAACAAGCCTTGAGGCGTTTAGTGGATGTTGCCCATCTCGCGGCTGCAGGCGATTTGTCTCTAGTGGTGACTCTTTTCACGGGTCATATGAGCGGAGTCAATTGGCTCCCGCAATGGGCGCTTGAATCTCAAGAAGAGTCGAATCGCTTCCGAATCGTCTCCGGCGGCCGGGTCCTTCGATTGAAGCCAAAGAACTGGTATACGGATAACGGTGTTCTGCAAGCACAGGCGCTGCTGGCTCGCGAGGTCGCGCGTACGCTCGCCGGTCACTCGGCGGTGTGGGCGTATGACCTTGGAAACGAGAACTCGAACTGCGTGATCCCTCCCACACGCGAGGCTGCGATTGAATGGCTCGAGACGATTTCGCGCGCGATCAGGGTAGTGGATTCATCGCATCCGATCACCATCGGCTTGCATATGGAGGATCTGGAGGAAGATCGGCGGCTCGGACCGGCGGAGGCGGCGAGGGTATGCGACTTTTTGTGCATGCATGGCTATCCGATTTATGCCCGGTGGGCTCGGAGCGAAACCGATGAACTGGTGCTGCCGTTTCTCGGATTGGTGACGCGATGGCTCGGCGGTAAGGAAGTGCTGTTCGAAGAGTTCGGCGCCCCGACCGCGCCGCAAGCCCAATCGACGCGGACGCTATCTTCATCGGGCGGCATTCCGCTGATCACGGACGACGCCGCGGCGCAGTACACGGATCGGTCTCTATCAGTGTTGAGGCGTGCTGGGATGACCGGGGCGATGCTGTGGTGCTTCGGGGACTACGACGAAGATTTGTGGGGTGAGCCTCCGCTTGACGAAGCCTTACACGAGCGCTTTTTTGGACTGTGGCGAACAGATCATTCGGCGAAACCGGCTGCTGAAGTGATCAGAGAATTCACCGGCGAAACGGCCGCAAAATGCAACGACGATCTTGCCTGGATCGATGTTCCCGCCGAGGACTTTTATCTGAATCCACGTGAAACGTTAGGCCATTTGTATCAGCGGTTTCTTAGCAGCGGTAGATATTGACTGGAGGCCGAGGCGCGGCTTCATCAAGGGATATTCTCGAGGCAAGCGCGTGGAAGGAGAGAGACTTTCAAATACCCATTGAGGTACGCCGGCTCACACTATGTCTACAGAGGTAAGGGCTATGCCTAAGAGGAGCGCCGGTCTATTGGTCTACAGGACAGGCGACACGGAACTGGAAGTTTTTTTAGTGCATCCCGGCGGACCTTTTTGGCAGAAGAAAGATGACGGCGCCTGGTCTATTCCGAAGGGGCTTATCGGAGAAGGCGAAGACCCGCTTGAGGCTGCCAAGCGCGAGTTCTTCGAAGAGACTTGCCTCGTTATTTCCGCCGAAGACTACGAGCCTCTCATGCCTGTTAAACAGCCAGGAGGAAAAATCGTTCAAGCCTGGTCTATTGAAGCTGAATTGGATGCACACTCTGTTCGCAGCAATTCGTTTTTGCTTGAATGGCCGCCGAAATCGGGAACCATGTGCGAGTTCCCCGAGGTAGACAGGGCCGCGTGGTTTCCGATCTCGGTAGCGAGGAAGAAAATTTTGAAGGGGCAGGCGCCGCTACTGGATGAGCTAGAGCGGAATAGGCGACGCGGGATAGGTGACAGGGGAGAGTGACAGGGGAGAGTGACAGGGTACAAGGAAGAGGCGAGAGGAGGGAATAGGAATAGAAATAGAAGATGGTTACCGGCTGCGAACACTCACGTGCAGCAAATGGACCGTATATGGGATTTGGCCGTCTTGTGCCAGAGTGCTTATGGCGCCTTTCAGCGCTTCGTTGCATTCATCCCTCGCGCTTGCCGGCAAATTGACCAATTGACCTTCGATGCGGACCCACCAGGCCCAATGGCCCTCCAGCGTATCGTAATAGGTTTGATATGACTCCGTAACCTGGATAGATCGGTCTCCGAATGCATTCTCAAATAGCTCTGACGCCTCTTCCAATCTCAATTGCTTTCTCAGCGAAGCAGCTTCGATGATCATCGCCGGGCTCATATACTTGAAAAAGACCGGCGTCGTCTTCTGAATGAACTCCCTGCCATTGTTTCGGCCGATGAAACACAGATCCATCTCTCCGGTCGCCTTCAATACACGGGCCAATTCCGACGCGGATTGTTTCAGATTCGTCGTCCAGTGAAACGCGAGGATGCTGTATAGATAATCAACAGAGCCGGTTTCGAGCGGAAGATTCTCAAATCTGCCTTCCAGAATGTTCACGTTCACGCGATCCATATTTCGCGCAATCGCGATCTCGCGCATCTTTTCCGCGGGCTCGACGCCGACGAATCGCACATTTGTTGAATGACGCGAAGCCAGTTCCGCGATCTCACGCCCCACGCCGCATCCGACGTCCACGACTAGCGAGTGCTTATCGCTGATGTTGATGCGGCCGAGAGCGCCGCGCGCCACCGCTCCCCAACAGGAATCGAGGTTCTGAGGATCGTCGTATATGCTCGCCAGTTTTGAATAACTCTCGATAACGGGGTTCATTGTATGGCGCCTCCGCTCGGTCGACGGTCGTCGCTGCCGCCGATCTCTTTGCTGAACTTTCTTTTCAACTCGGATCGATCAATCTTTCCATTTGCGTTCTGAGGAAGCCGTTCGAAATGCATCCACCGCTGTGGAATCATATAGCCAGGAAGTATTTCACTTAGCCTCTTGCGCAAGATGACCGGCGTCGTATTTTCATTCGAGAACGCGGCGTATGCACAGCAGATGAGAGCCCCTTCAAAGCCCTCCGATTCAATCGCGACAACCGCGCCCTCTTTCAGTATTTCAATGGTGCTCAGCGCCGCTTCAATTTCGCCGAGTTCTATCCGGTAGCCTCTGCTTTTGATCTGAGTATCCGCTCTTCCGACGAAGTAGATCAGATCGTCGGCGCCTTTTTTGGCAAGATCGCCCGTTTTGTAGATTCGATCGCCCTCGGTACTTTGCGGATGGACTAGAAACGCCGAAGCGGTTTTGTCCGGATTGTTCCAATATCCCGGACTCAATCCCGCGCCGCGGATATACAGCTCGCCGGTTTGGCCGCTGGAAACGGGCTGAAAGTCGTTATTCAACACGAGTAATTCTTCCCCGTCGCACGGACTGCCAAGTGGAACTGGAGCCGACTCTTCTTTCGGACAGACCGGAACGGTGTAATAAGAGCTCGCTATCGTCGCTTCGGTCGGGCCGTAGAGATTCGTAAACTGAACTTGCGGCAGCCGCCTCATCCAATAAATGAGGGCGGGCGTCGGGAACACTTCGCCGCACCATAGAACCCGCTTAAGGCTCGGAAAGTCGTCGAATCTTACGACGTCGAACTTGGCCATATTGTTCAGAACAGAAGGAACCGAGAACCACTGCGTGAGCTCCGAAGCCCTGATGAACTCCGCTAGCTTCCCGGGCAACAGGTTCATCTCAGTAGGGACCATATGAAGCTCAGCCCCGGCCGCTAACGCTCCAAATATATCGAAGGTCGATAAGTCGAAGTGCAGCGGCGAATGGCCCGATATGCGGTCGGACGACGTGATGCCGAAATAACGCGCTGCCCATTCAACGAAGCGGGCTACGTTCGAATGAGTGATCACTACGCCCTTCGGAATGCCGGTCGAACCGGATGTAAAGAGTATGTGAGCGGGATCGTCGCCGCGATTCTGATGGGTCAATTCATTCGGAGAATAGCGCGGCAAATCAGATGTTGAAAACTCGGCCGTAATTCCGGCGGGCGCCGCATCCGACATCCATCCTATTCGAAATTTCTTGGAAAATGGCTCCCTTACAAGCGCCGTGAGAGAGTTTTCAACCGCGCCGCCCGCCAGAAGAAACCGGGGCTCGCATTGTTGCATGATTTTCGCGAGCCGCGGCACAGGACTCGAAGTATCGAGCGGTACGTGAATGCAATCCGCCTTCAATATTCCGAGCATGCTCACGATGGCCGCGGTTGATTTTGGAATTAGAAAGCAGATTCGATCACCGCGCTTGCAGCCGGCGGCTTTGAGGAGCCTCGCAAGTTGATTCGAACGCGCTTCAAGCTCACCATAGGTCATCCGCTCATCTTTCATTACCAGAGCCGACGACTCAGGCCGCCGATCCGCCTGTCTGGCAAGCCAATCCTGAAGCAGGGATGTCATCGCGCGATGCCTCTCGTCGCTAGCTCGAAGGCGAGGTTCGTATGCCGCAGCTCTTCCAGGCTCGGCGGTATATCCAGGATGAACGTATCGGCGCCGAGGTTGATATATCCAGCCAGCTCACCGGCTACGGCTTCATAGCTCCCGACCAGGTAAGGACAAAAAGTCTTATAGTTCAGGAAAGGGCCGAGCCAGTAGGCGCCGCTTGCATCAGCGTCGCTCGAAGCCATTTCGGACAATTCGCGGTGCCATACGGAGTCCGAGGTTTTCATTGCGAGATGGTGCGTTATCCGGCCTTTTCGGTCATCCGGGAATCGCTCACGAGCTATCGACCATGCGTCGTCTGACTGCTCTCGTGCGATGACTCCCACTCGAATGCCGAAACCGTGCAGCGCGCCGCCGTGCGCGTATTCATGGCTCGGCTTGGGATACATAACGGCCGTGGCCCCAATGGCGTTAGCGGCGGCAAGGCCGGCTTCAGATGAGCCGGAAACCAGGACTCCAGGTAGGAGCTCCGGAGGCAGCGATGGCGTCATGCGAAGATTTTTAATGGAATAAAACTCGCCGGAATAAGAGACTGCGCCGGAACTCTCCAGCAGCCGCTTGACTATCGATGTGTATTCGACCATTCGTTCATATCGACTATCGTGCGGAGTCGAGTCGCTCAGCGCTTCAAGATCGTTCTTGAATCCTCCGGCGAGCATATTCAAATACACGCGGCGTCCATAAATGTGACCCAGCGACGCAACCATCTTTGCAGCCGCGTAAGGGTGCATGTAAGCGGGCTGAACGGCTACAAGCGGGCACAGCGTCTTTGTGGATTGAATGATAATCTGCGAGACGAGCCACGGATCGACCAAGGAGTTGTCGGTGTAGACAAGGATGCCTTCGAATTGGTAAGACTCGCTCCACCGGGCGACTTCGGCAATGTTCTTCACGTAATCTTCGCCCGAACTCAAGCCGGACTGCGGACAGGTTGAGAAGATTTTTATGGATTTCCGGAAAGTCATTAAGCCTGTGGCGCCTGAAGAGCCGTGAAGCTATCTAATATTCCAAATGATTCCAAATATTCGCGACAATCAACCTCCAGCAGGTGACTTAGGAAACAGAGCGACGGCTTCTCGAGCGTTTTCGCGGTCCCTTTTACTCACTCTTTACGGCGTTCTTCGGCTTCGGCGAGCCATCCGCGTTTCAACTGGTCAGCGGGGATGCTCGATAAATAGGGCTTGATGTCGAGAATCGGTGTTCCATCGAGCATATCCACGCCGCGCACCTTCAAGCGAGCGCCGTCGCGGCTGAGCAACTCGACAACCGTGAGGCCGATGGGATTCGGCCGCCGTGGCGACCGCGTCGCGAATACGCCGTGCGGTCGGTCGTCGGTAGGAGGCTTCCCGATAAGCGAACTTCCTTCGCTCCTATGAAACGCCCAGATCACAAACAGATGAGAAAAGCCTTCTATATCGGTGAGGCCAACCTCGAATTCTGGAAGTATCTCGATCTCCCCTTCGGCGCGGTGCTCGGCCCCGCATCCTTTCGGTATCTGCGATGTTTCCGAAAACGGACTGCGCACCGCACCGATCGGGTGCATTTCGAAATGCATAATCATTGCCTCCCAATAATCGTCATGTGCTCATTATGCGCTGCGGGCGGGCCGGCTCCAACCGAAGTTATCGTCTTATCACCGAGACATCCGGTTCTTCCGAGTAATCAGATTTGAGCGCCGCTGGACGCACTGCTAGAATCGCGTATCACAAATTGAATTACCGAAACCACACACTACATGAGCGAAACTACTGAAACGCTTTTCACTGCTTTCTTGAATCAACACGACGAACAGGCCTGGGAGAGAGTTCTTACGTCGCTGCTTCATTCGATCCACGAAGTAGATCGAGCAGCCGTGCGAATATGGTTTAGCTTTTTCCCACTCGCGCTCAGCCGCGCGCTCGACGGCTCGGATGATCCGGAAAAACTCACCTCTCAGTTGTTGCTTCAAGGCCGTTACCAACTCAAGGATCAGATCGATACTTCGCATCGATTTTTGTATGGGCATCGCTACTGGCCGCTGGTGAAAAAGGCCATCGAATCGCATGCGCTTTCGAACGCGGCGCCTTCGAGCCTGGATCTGGCCGCTCAGATACGAGAGGTCGCCTCTGGCGTTGCAGCCGAACTCAAGGTTAACCCGTCTTTGGTTACGGCCATAACCGCGGTTGGCTTCATGACACTTCAGCAGGCTGGGCTGAAGGCGCTTCAAGCGGCTGCGGGCCGAGTCGATGAATCCGCGCTTCTGAAGAGCCCGGAGCAAATTCTAAAAGCTCGCGCCAAAGATAATAGTCAGGGGCCTTTTGGCTTTCTCAGAGGAAATCGCAAAGTCTGGAACGTTGCCTTTGATGAAGGCGATAAGATTGCAAGATTCAAACTAATCGATACGCAGCATCTGACTACGGCAGCCGCCAACGACAAGCGCGACTACCATTCTCGAGATGCTCGTTGTGTTATTCGCGAAGGCCCGATTCCCGTGCAATGCCGAAATGCGGCCTGCGGAACGTGCTGGGTTGGAGTGCTGGGCGGTGCCGAAAAGCTCTCGCCTGTAGCTCCATTAGAGAGCCGGAAGATGAAGGAATTTGGATACATCGAGACAGACGAGCAGAATCCGATCATAAGGCTCGCGTGTCAGGCGCAAGGCTACGGAGCAGTTTCAATCGTGATCCCGCCGTGGAACGGAGTGTTCGGCAGATACCTCCGCGAGTTGAGGAATGCCGCCGAGCACGCGAATTCAGAAGCAAATCCGTAATCCGGAGAAATAGTAAAAATTTCTGCCTGCCGAATCCAAACGCTTTTAGCGCCGCGGAACGCATCGACGTCATGATCCTTGCGATATTTAGAAGAAGTTGAGCGAGGCGACTCAGGTGCATCAACCGACAGGCCTGTGTCACGAAGTGTGCCAGGCATGTGAGCCATTATGAAACGAAGATCTGTTCCTGTCGATTGGTTACCGTTTGTTGCCTCTAAGGCGGACAGATTACCAACAATTGTCTTGACCATAAATAGGCCGTTCTTCAGGGCTGGTTAGGGGGCGGCTTTGACGCCGCCCGTCTTCGAATAGTGTTCCGAATCAAGTTATGCCTTCAGCTTCCGCTTCGCTTCCGGATAAGCTAGCGCTCTTTCGAGTGTGAGCTGATTGAATTCGGTGATTTCGCGATAGAGCTTTTGCGAATTCGCGGTATCGCCGGTTTTGTCGTAGGCCCGGGCCAGCAGGAGCTTGTGGAAAGGATCGGTCAGATCGGTTTGCTTCAAGTGTTCGACCGCTTTGTCATACTCGCCCGACTCCAGTTTTAAGTATCCGACCAGATAATGATATGAAGGCCAGAATGCCTCGCCTTCCTTGCCGTTTTCTTCGATCATCTTCTTAATGAGATCGGCTTCTTTCCAGGCTTCTTCGTTCTTACCCATCTTCGCGAGGGCTCGCCCCGTGCCGTGATGTAGGCGTCCGAGCCACGTCTTCTTTTGGATTTCATCCAGATTGCTGCCCGGAATCGTATCGTAGCCTTTTTGATAGGCCTTGATCGCGTCTTCCGGCTTTCCGTATTCCAGATGCAGGCGAGCAATCGAGTTCCAGATGAACACCGCCGGGAAATTCTGTTGCTGCGGCGAGCTCGCATAATCCGCTTGATAGGCTTCGAGCTGTTTCAGCCCGGCTTTGATATTGCCTTCGTAGATGTAGGCGAAAGCAATCCCATAATTCGGCCCGAATGGAGCGCTGCCCTTTGCCTGCCTGGCCAACGCCGCGTTGAAGGATTGACGCGCTTTGCCGTAATCGCCTTTAAGCAATTCGATGTTTCCAAGAAAGGTATATGCGCGCGGGGTTCCGCCGTCGAGTTGAATCGCTTTTTCAAATGCGTTCTTTGCTTCGATCAGCTTGCCCGTATTCGTATAGACCTGCCCGAGGAGCATCTGGACCATCCGCTCATCCGGATAGGACTTGCTGAGGTCGAGAAAGATTGAGATTGCCTCGTCGAATTTCTGAGCGCGCGTGAGCAATACGGCTTCGATGTAACGCCGCTCGCCGTCGGAGGCATTCTTTGAAAGCTCTACAGCTTTTTCTGAATACTGCTTGTTCTCGGCCGGGGTGGGGGCTGTTGTAGCGAGGAGGTAATAGCCAAACGCGAACTTAGGATCGGCCTCCACGGCCTTTTTCGCGAGGGCGGTTGTTTGGGGGCCGACCTGGAATGTTTCAATCTGGCTGACTATCTGGGAAACGTAATCCCTGGCTTCCTTGGATTCGGTTGTGAATTCGATCTTCTTCTTACCGTTGTTCCGAACCGCTCCGAAGCCGCTGACGGAAACGGCTAATAGCATTGCAGCCACGGCAGCAATGCGCCACGTACTATTGCTGGTACTCATTCGGGCGCTCCTTATTCCGATGCTGATGTCCATCCGCTGAAACCGGCCGGAACGGTGCGAATGTACGAAGGAATGGCTGCCGGACTATTGGTAAACGGAGAACGTGCGAACAAAGTTTCTTTGCAGCCCGACAATTGTCGCGAAAAGCGGCCTTTTACTCAAGCCTCTAACCTTTTTCATCTAACATGTCTCTATAAATCATGCGGGCCGGTGGCGAAAGCCGGTTGGAGCTGAAATGTCCAAGACAGGCAGGGACGTACCGGATGAGGTGCTCGTGGTCGGGGCCATACTTGGCGACTTTGAAGCCTTCGACCACGTAGCCTCCCGTTACCGGGCCGCCGTTGTCCGTACGGCGCAATCGATTGTCGGCCGCGAAGAGGCTGAGGACGTGGCGCAGGAGGCTCTGCTTCTCGCATTCAAAGCTCTGCCTTCGATCGATGATCCGTCGCGGTTTGCGGCCTGGCTCTCCGCGATAACCAGGAATCGCGCTCTGAGGTATTTAAAGCGCGAGCAAGCCGTCGAGTCTCGGCGAGTCGATATGGATGAGCTGCTCCTCGAACGCATCAGCGCGCTTCAACGGCCCTTGATCGATACCAGGGAGGCCGACGAAGCCGTCAAACACGGTCTCGATGAGCTGCCCGCGGACTATGCGCTCGTGCTGCGGCTTCGTTACTTCGATGAAATGCGGTTGAAGCGGATCGCTGCGTTCCTGGGCGTAACGGTTTCAACCGTGAAGTGGCGCCTTCATCACGGAAGAAAACTTCTGCGAGAACTACTTGAATCACGAGGTGAGAAATGGAACGAGATAAGGAAATAGAGAAACTGGTCAATGTTCTGCGGCGCGTGGCTCGATCCGCGAATTATGCCGCGTTCAATAAGGTCGAGCCCGACGCCGCGCAGTTTTGTGCCGCCCAGTACAACCGGCTGCTGGCGCGGCTCACTCAACTCGAGCCCGCCGTCGCCCAAGCATTCGCACCTCTCGCCGATTCGGCTCCTCCGGAGATAACCCGTATCGCGGCTCGCGAATTGGCCGCTTACTTCGAAGACGAATCGTCTCCGGAATGCGGCGGTCGCCGTCACCGACGGCGCCGGGGCTTTGGAACCGTCAGAGTCGCGTGGTAGCGAAAGGCTCACTCGAAATCTTGAAGAGGTGAATTATGGAAAGAGAAAAGGAAATCTTAAAACTCGTAAATGTCTTGAGACAGACATCGCGAATGGCGCTTCAATCTGAGTGGACCGGCGGGGGTCCCTCCGCGGCTTCATACTGCGTCGATCAATATAACCGCGTTCTTGCGCGGCTCAGAGAGATCGATGCCGATCTTGGGGCCGTCTTTGAACCGCTGCCGCCGGGCAGCTCCGCGACTGTCGCGGCCATGGCGTGTCGTCAGCTCTCGGCATATTATCAGGACGAGGCGCGATCACCGCGCTGGCCCGGTGATTTCGGAGTCTCCTTCGATCCGGAGACTTTTCGTGATTTCTGGCAGAAGAGCGCCAAGGAGTTCGAAGATCTGGGCGAGTTCATACGCGAGAGCATTCACGAATGGACGAAGCACCACAAGCCGAAGGAGTAACGGCGGGCGCGATTGAACGCATCACGGCCGGACGTCAGGTGCTTTATCTGACCACAACAGGTCGAATCAGCCGCGAGCCGCGCGAAATCGAAATATGGTTCGTGTCTTCTGGAAAGAGCCTTTACGTTCTTACCGAGCATTATTTCGACGCTCAGTGGGTGAAAAACATTCAAAAGAACTCGCGAGTCAAGATTCACATCGGCGATTACACATTGGAAGCTAATGCTCGAATAGTCGACGAAACGCGAGACAGCGAAACGTGGTGCCTGGCGCAGAGGCTTTCGCGCGAAAAGTATGGATGGGGTGACGGTCTGCCGGTCGAAATAGTTATTGAGAACATAAAAACTATTGAAGCCGTCTCCCGTTCAACATAAGATATGAGGCGCCCTTTTAGGATTGCTTGCCTGGGTCCACTTAATCCGTCACGCCCCAGTTCTCGAGTTGTAGTATGACTATGAACATTGGTGGTAATCTCGCCGACCGTCTGGTCGGCGAGTTGATAAGCGACATTGCTAAGGAACGTAAAAGCGGCTTACTTTCACTGTCGAAAAGCGATATTACAAAGGGACTCTTCTTTGATGAGGGTCTGCCCGTCGGTTCAGTAAGTACTCTTCCAGATGAACAACTGGAAACAATACTGATTCGGGATGGACACGCTAGCTCCGAGCTATTGGCCTGCGCGAAGCTGCTATGCGGTCAACAGCAGATCGGCCGGTATCTCGCCGAGCGCGAGCTCGTAGCTGAACAGGTCATCTCACAATTGAGCAAGATTTTGTCTCGTGAAATTGCCTTGTCGCTCTTCGAATGGGACGAAGGCGAGTTCGCGCTGGATGAATCGGTCCGGTACGAAGGCAACCGTACATTTGACTGCACCGCCGCCGCTCTAATCATAGATGGTGTGCGTCGATGCTCTTCCATATCGGGCCTTCTCGACAGAATTGCTCCAAACGAACGAGTCATAACAAGCGCCAATTCAAACACGGATTCATATGCTTCGTCGGCGAATCTAAACTCGGCTGAAAGCTACATTCTTTCGAGCATAACCTCTCCGACCCGTTTGAGCGATGTCGCGACCAACCTCGGCCTTGCGGAAGGCGAAGCACGAGCGGCTCTGTCAGTGCTGCTGACCCTCGGATTACTTCGTTTTGATAGTGCGAACCGGGATCTCAGTGAAGCTGTCTCGGGAGTGAGCGGTGTTAAGACCCAAGGCGATCAGACTCAGACTCCAGAACCTGCTGCTGCTCAGACCGCGGAACCGGCTGCTGAGCCAGAGGCGCGAGAGGAAACGCCCGCGTCAGTGAGGCGCGATCAAGAGCAGGTTGCCGGTCCGCCCGAGACTCTGGATGAGACTATTTCACGCCAACTTCAATCGCTTGAAGAAGGCGACTACTACCACATGTTGGGAGTGGACAGAGATGCTCCATCCGAAGTGATCATCAGGTCGCACGGCGAGCTCGAGCAGATGTTCGACTTCTATAAAGCTCTTTATCCGGACGATGTAAAACTCATTGACCGGCTTGACGCGCTTTCCGAGAAGATCAGACGCGCCAGGGTGACGCTGACCGATCCAAATCTACGGCTCCGCTACGAACTCGCTGACCCAAACGCGAGCACGCCGCACGAAGTCCACGAAAACAGAGAGAGAGATGCAGTCGTCGAAACCATAGACGTTCCCGTGCTTCCTCCTCGACTCGTGCTTCCTCCTCGACTCGCGCGTATCGAGCCCAGTGAAAAGGCGCCGGTTGTGGCCTCGACTGCACGGGCGGTGCCGCTGGTTCAATCGATTCCGCGGGCGCCGCGCAAACCCGCGGGAGTTACGATCGGAATGGTCGCGACTGCGCCACCCGCGGCCCGGCCGCGTCAAAGAAGACAGGGCAGGCCGATAAGCGCTGAGCAGGTTGCTCATCACAATTATATGCAGGGACGCGCGCGATACGACCAGAAGGACGTTCATGCCGCCGAGCATCTGTTTCGTGAAGCGGTCCGTCTCAACCCGAATGAACCCAACCATCATTACTATCTCGCGTTAACTCTGTTGATCCTTTCACAGGCTCATCACGCTCATACGCATGACAAAGGATGTCACGTAACCTGCAACCTCGGAGGCGCACTGGTGAGCAACCCTCGCTTGCGCTATGAAGCGGCGAAACATCTGGAGAAGGCAGGCGAGTTGAGCCCCCTTAATTCGTCGATACCTCTCAGGCTGGGTCTGCTGTTCAAAGAGGCGAATCTTTCCAACAAGGCCAGGCTGTATTTTCGACGAACTCTCGAGCTGGATTCTAAAAACGAGATAGCGCTCCGCGAAATCTCCTCGGGATCCACAGGCCCGCTCGAGCCGATCGAAGGTTATGAAGAAAATGATGTAGTGTGGGAATCCAGTTCGAAATCGTCGCGAGGACGAGCACGAGGTTAGCGATTCTCGGGGGGCGTATTCATGCGAGCTTGCAACTCTCGCTTGAGGAGCTTGCCGGTGGGGCCTTTGGGAATGTCTTCAAGAAAGACAACGGACCTGGGACATTTGAAGGAGGCCAGGCGAGCCTTGCAAAACTCGATAATCTCCTCCTCCGAGGCGCCTTCACCCTCGCGCAATACGACGAATGACTTTACCTCTTCTCCGTAGAGAGGGTCCGGGACGCCGATGGTCGCGGCGTCCTTTATTTTAGGGTGCCGATATAAGACTTCATCGATCTCGCGAGGGTAGATGTTCTCTCCGGCGCGAATGATCATATCGCTCTTGCGATCGACGATGTAATAGAAGCCGTAATTATCGCAGTACCCAAGGTCTCCGGTGTGAAACCATCCCGAGCGAAAGGCCTCTCGCGTAGCGGCTTCGTTGTGATAGTAGCCCTTCATTATGTTCGATCCGCGCAACACGATCTCACCCACGACGCCCGGCGCGACCTGTTGATCGTTTTCGTCAAATATCTTCATCTCGTTTCCGATTGATTGCCCGGCCGAACCCGGCCGCCGGCTCCCTTCAATCGGGTTGAAGGTCGCGCGGCACGTAGACTCCGACAAGCCGTAGCCCTCGATCACAGGATGTCCAAAAAGCGCCTCATAGGTATTCATTACTTCAACCGGCACGGGCGCAGAGCCGCATAAAGCGAAGCGCAGACCCGATATATCGGCTCCGTTTGGAACTCCACCGGGATACGTGTGATTGAGAATAGACAGCATAGTAGCAACCGAACCAAAATACGTGACTCGATACTTGGCGATTGTGTTCCAGTGACGCGAGGCGCTAAAGCGCTCGGACAATACAATGCTCCCCCCGGCCCACAGCGCGGCCATTCCCGTCGCCATCAGTGCATTTACGTGAAAGAGCGGCATTATCATCAGGGCTCGATCGTCGCCGGTAAGCTTCAGCCATTCCGCGATCTGACGGGCGTTCGCTAGTAAGTTCTCGTGAGTGAGCAGAACGCCTTTGGGCTTACCTGTAGTCCCCGACGTGTAGATGATTACCCCTTCGTCTTCGGACAATACTTCAATGGAAGCCAACCGTGTTGGCTGTGTGCCTGCCTCAACGCGATAATCCAGGGTTTTGACGTCGATCTTGGGATCGGCGCCGGTCTCCAGATCGACAATAATAACGGCGCTAAGGGAAGGCGAAATTCTAGCGGCTTCGCTCAGCACCGGCAGAAGCCGCGTCTCGGTCACGACAATGACGGGCTCGGAGTCAGTAAGAACGAATCCGATTTCGGAGAAGGTTAGATGGGCGTTGATCGGCCCCGCCCAGGCTCCGATCTTGAAACACGCGAAATAGAACATCAGGTATTCGGGTCGATTGTGAAGGAAGAGGCCAACGCGGTCTCCCTTTTTTGCTCCTGCATTCAAAAGGAGATTGGCTGCTTGATTCACGACCTTATCAAAGGATTCATAAGTGAAGGATTGTGCGCCCACCTCGGCAATCAGGAATTTCTTTGTAGGAGTCCTCGCGGCGCGTGACTCTAGCAGTTCTCTGATATTCGCGATGGGACCCTCGCTCATGTGTTGCAATTTAGCCGAGAAAGGGGGCCAAGACGCAAGTAGCCAACACGGTTTACCGCTCGGGCGTTGTAAAAAAATTACTCCCCCTTTTTCTGACCGGTATAATGCTTTCTGAGTAGAGTTACGATTCGGAAAGAAGAAAGTGCCTCGAGTTTTATTACTTCTGCCGACCACCACCTATCGCACGAAGGCCTTCCTCGATGCGGCGCTTAAACTCGGCGTCGAAGTAGTGGCCGCGAGCGAGAGAAAAAATACCCTCGCCGCAAGCAATCCCGATACTCTCCTCACGCTGAGCTTCTTTGATCCCGAGGAGGCAGGACGCGAGGTGCTTGCCTATAACGCGAAATATCCGATCGATGCGATTATCCCGGTCGACGACAATACGGCCGTTATCGCGGCTCATCTTGCGCGAAGCATCGGCTTGAAGCACAACTCCCTCGAGTCGACAGAGGCGGCAAGAAACAAGCATCGGATGCGAACTGCGCTGAAGTCCGCCGTCGTTCGGGCGCCCGCCTTCACTCATTTCTCGCTCGACGACAATATTGACGCCGTCGCCGAGCAAATCTCTTATCCCTCGGTTGTGAAACCGGTTTCTCTGTCAACAAGCCGCGGGGTAATGCGCGCTGATGATCGCCGGCAGTTCGTTGATGCGGTTCACAGATTAGATAGAATTCTCTCACTTCCAGAGGTCAGCCGCCGCGCGGGAGCATCGTCTCGCGATGCTCTTGTGGAAGAGTTCATACCGGGCTTCGAGGTCGCCCTCGAGGGCATGGTTACGGACGGGCTTCTGCGAGTGCTCGCGATATTCGACAAGCCCGATCCATTAAATGGCCCTTTCTTCGAGGAGACCATCTACGTCACTCCATCGAGCCTCCAAGAAGAAGTACAAGATGAGATTCAGTCCACCACCTCCGCGGCGGTTCGGGCGATGGGGCTGACACATGGCCCAATTCACGCCGAGCTTCGAGTGAATGAATCCGGCGCCTGGGTTATCGAGGTTGCCGCGCGGACGATCGGAGGATTGTGTTCTCGCACCCTTCGATTTACGGACGGAGTGTCGCTCGAAGAACTAATAATATTGCACGCACTGCATTACGATACTTCGAATATTGAGAGGGAGAGATCCGCGGCCGGGGTCATGATGATACCGATTCCGCGCGCCGGTGTGCTCAGACACATCACCGGCGTTGAAGAGGCGTTAAGAGTGAAGGAAATCGAGGATGTCGTCATCACGGCGCATATAACTCAGGAATTACTTCCACCTCCTGAAGGGGCGAGTTATCTCGGCTTCATTTTCAGCCGTGCCGAATTGCCCGCGCGCGCGGAAGCGGCTCTACGCGAGGCTCATTCGCTGATTCAATTCTCGATTGAGTAAGACTGCTCGCCTGATATGCCGTCTGCTACAGCCGGCATGCTTTGCGGTTCGCTCACTTGCTGGTCGGGCTTGCATCGCGATCGTTAACAAGGACTTGTCCATGGTCCACGGTCACGCTGTCATTTTTATTCAGGAGACCGTAGTGTCGTCCATTGACCTCCAAATCCTCGCCTCGGATCACGACTTCGGCGTCTCTGCAGGGCGCAAAGCGATAAGCTGCTTGTCCGCCTTCAGTGTCCGGAAGCCTTTCCGGCGGAGGAACACTCAATCGGTAACAGTCCGTCACGGCAACTTGATGCGTTCCAACGCTCGCTTCAACCTTGCCGAGTAAGAGATTGTTTGATCGCCGACAATAGAAGACACAGAATGCGGCAATGCAGAAACTTAGAAATACCGTAAGAAATAGCTTTTTCATTTCCAGCCTTTGACTCTTCGAAAATGTTGGATTAGCGGCGTGATAGATGCCGCCATAGTATACGGCTGCAGCTTCGCGGAATGTTCATTCTTAGGGAGCCCACGCGAACTTTGATTCCGCATGTGTTTGAAATCCGAGCGTCTTGACGGTTGCCGACATGATACTCTCTAACTTTCACCGCGACGATTTCGCGATGCGGGTATGATTGAGTGTTCCTCGTTGCAGCACTATTGCGATTAAACACGGGGTGGTCCGGGATTCATAGTTTTATGGCAGCCATCAAAGTTAATGTGATCAGCCCGGGTAGATGCCATATTGAGCATATCGCGTCCGGCGCCGTGATTGAGACGGATCTTCCGAAGGAATACGGCGGCGATGGTCGCGCCTTCTCGGCAACTGACCTGCTGGCAAGTGCGCTAGGCGCTTGCATAGCAACCAGCATCGACAGAGTTGCACTCCGGAACGGTATATCACTAGAGGGCATCTCGATCGAGGTAAACAAGGAGCTTTCGCAAGAGCCCAAACGAGTAAAACGGTTAGCGGTGTGCATCGATATCGCCGCGACTGTTTCAGACGCTGTAACGGTGAAGCTATTGCGTGCGGCGCGAAGCTGCCCCGTCCATCGAAGCCTTCATCCTGAAATCGCGGTAGAAATCACTCTGACGGGCCATGCCGATTAATGACGTATTTTCTGCACACCGAGTCGTCGGAAAGTGAAGAATTAGACACGTCTCAGTCACCAGGCCTCCTTTCTTGATTGACTCACCCATAGACCGAATGAATACTTCATTGCACGATGATAGAGATCAATGGCTCGTCGCTCACTCTCGAACAAACCAGCGCAGTAGCAGATGGCGAAAAAGTCTCGCTTAATCCAACCGCAATCGACGGAATCGACCGTGCACGGAAGTTTGTGGAAGCCATTGTCGCCGGCGGCGACGTTGTCTATGGCATAAACACCGGATTCGGCAAGCTCGCCGACGTGACGATTCCCGCCCACCGGCTGAGAGAGCTTCAGGTTAATCTGGTTCGCTCGCATTCGTGCGGAGTCGGTGAGCCTCTTTCCGAACGAGTTGTGCGCGCAATGATGCTTCAGCGAGCGAATGTGCTTGCGAAGGGGTTCTCCGGCTGCCGCGAGCTTGTCGTGAACACGTTGATTCGAATGTTGAATGAAGGCGTTCACCCAAGGATACCATCGCGCGGATCAGTCGGAGCCTCAGGAGATCTCGCACCGCTGGCGCACCTCGCGCTGGTCGCGATCGGCGAAGGTGACGCAACATATAGAGGCAAGTTGATGAGCGGCAGCGAAGCAATGACCCGCGCGGGAATTCCGCCGCTCGTCCTGGAGGCCAAGGAGGGACTCGCGCTTCTTAACGGAACCCAGGCGATGACTTCCGTCGGAGGCCTTGCGCTTCTTGCGGCGGAGCGGCTCGCCGAAGCCGCCGATGTCACGGGAGCTATGACGCTGGAAGCGCTAAAAGGAACACCGGTCGCGTTCGATGAAAAGATTCAGGCAGTGCGGCCGCACGCGGGTCAGACCGCAAGCGCGAGAAGGCTGCGCCAGCTTATTGAAAACAGCGAGATTCGTGAGTCACATCGAGACCATTCAATCGACCCGCGAGTCCAGGACGCATACGCCATCAGGTGCATGCCTCAAGTGCATGGAGCCGTGCGCGATGCCATAGCTCATACAAAAAGAATTTTGGAGATAGAAATCAACAGCGCTACGGACAATCCCTTGATCTTTCCGGAAGCTGGAGAGATTTTGTCCGGAGGCAATTTTCATGGGGAACCAGTCGCGCTCGCCCTTGATTACGCGGCCATTGCGGTCGCCGACCTCGGCACTATTTCGGAGCGCCGCGTTGAGCGGCTTGTGAACCCTGATCTCTCAGGACTGCCCGCGTTTCTCACCCCTCACCCGGGAACCAATTCAGGGATGATGATCGCCCAGGTGGCCGCGGTTTCGCTGATCGCCGAGAACAACGTGCTTGCCCATCCGGCATCGGTCACTAACCTTCCCACTTCCGCGAACAAAGAAGATCACGTGAGCATGGGTATGACATCGGCTCTCAAATTTACGCAGGTGGTTAAAAATGTGGAGGTGATTCTCGCGATCGAGCTGATGTGCGCTGCTCAGGGGTTGGAGTTCTTGAAGCCCCTCAGGCCCGGACCTCTATTGACGGAAGTCTACAACCGCGTTCGCGATCGAGTCCCGGCGCTTGAGCAGGATGCGCCACTCTCAGGATACATTGAGTCGCTTGTTGATCTCGTCGGTGACTTGAGCTGATGAGATCAACCTCGCGCGACTGAAGGGCATTGAAACTAAACTGCGCCGCCGATCTATCCGAGGATCAGAATTCCGACGTGATAAAGGCACACGAGCGAGTAGAGCGCGACCGTAAGTTGTATGCCGATCCGCGCGGTTCGCAGGTGCGAGAAACTGTAGCAAAGCATAAGGCAGACGGCGGTGACCGCCATTTTGATCAAAAAGAACTCGACGGCATTTCGTCGAATCAAGGAATCCATTAAGGGGTTGCCCTCCGCAGCGATGCCGCGTCCGATGTGACGCATGGTTGCAACGGCGTCGTACCCGGACATCACAATGGAGAGCACCATGTAGAAAAACATGCGGGGGTCCATCAGGCGCTCTTCAACTTTGATCATCTCGACCTCTTCTGCTCATTCGATCTAACGCACTCGCGGGAATGGGGCTCCCGTTTTTTCGCGCGCTTCTATAGATTACTACAACGCCCCCTCCTTGCAAATTCCCCAAAATATCCGTTTGTATCCCCTGATAAGGTTATAACGGACTCTTTTGTTCCGGTCTTCTCACGGATACTTCTGATAAAATCAACGGCATACAACGAAGCCTTATGACTAAACCAACTATTGTTAGGGCGCCGCGAGGGAGCGATATGAGCTGCAAGGGATGGCATCAGGAAGGAGCCCTTCGCATGCTTATGAACAACCTCGATCCAGAGGTTGCGGAGAAACCGGATGAGCTGATCGTGTATGGAGGAACGGGGAAGGCCGCGCGCGATTGGAAGGCCTTCAACGCGATTGTCGCCTCTCTACGCAGCCTGGAAAATGACGAAACACTGCTCGTTCAATCGGGGAAGCCGGTTGCCGTTTTTCGAACACACGAATTCGCCCCGCGCGTGTTGATCGCAAACGCGAATCTGGTCGGTCGCTGGTCAAACTGGGATGAGTTTCACAAGTTGGAGCGAATGGGGTTGACTATGTACGGCCAGATGACGGCCGGCTCCTGGATCTACATCGGCAGTCAGGGAATCGTGCAGGGAACGTTCGAGACATTTGCCGCCGCTGCATCGAGACATTTCGGAGGCTCGCTCGATGGAAGGCTCGTAGTTTCCGGAGGCATGGGCGGAATGGGCGGCGCTCAACCGCTCGCGGCTGCGATGAACGGCGCGTGCTTCCTGGGAATCGACGTTGATCCCTCTCGCATAGAGAAGCGAATCGCCTCCGGCTATTGCGATCGTATTAGCTACGACCTCGACGATGCGCTTCGCCTTCTCGATGAAGCCAGGGCAAAGGGCGAGTCTTTGTCAGTGGGACTCGTAGGCAATTGCGCGGATGTTCTGCCGGAACTCGCAAGAAGAGGGATCGTGCCTGATGTTCTCACGGATCAAACGAGTGCTCATGACCCCCTAAACGGCTATGTGCCAAACGGAATGAGCCTTGATGACGCGCTTGCACTTAGGAGGGATAATCCGAAGGAATATCAACGCCGTTCAATGGCTGCCATTGCCGCTCACGTACGAGCGATGCTCGATCTGAAACGAATGGGCGCGGTGACGTTCGACTACGGCAACAACATCAGAGCGCATGCCCGCGAAGCAGGCGTCGAAGACGCCTTTGAAATTCCGGGCTTTGTCCCTGAATACATTCGGCCGCTTTTCTGCGAGGGGCGGGGGCCGTTCCGGTGGGTAGCTCTATCAGGCAACCGCGAGGACATCCACAAGACGGACGGGCTTGCGATGGAGCTCTTCCCCGACAATGAAATTCTGTCGCGCTGGCTGCGGCTCGCAAGCAAGCGCGTTCACTTCCAGGGACTGCCCGCGCGAATATGCTGGCTTGGATATGGCGAACGCGCCGAGTTTGGCGAAGCAATGAACGACATGGTTCGCACTGGAAAGCTCGATGCGCCTATCGTAATCGGCCGAGATCATCTGGACACAGGCTCGGTGGCGTCGCCATACCGTGAGACCGAAGCGATGCTCGACGGATCGGACGCGATCGCGGACTGGCCGCTTCTGAACGCGCTCTTGAACACAGCTTCAGGCGCGTCCTGGGTTTCAATTCACAACGGCGGAGGCGTCGGCATAGGTTATTCGCTTCACGCGGGACAGGTGACCGTCGCCGATGGAACCCCGGAAGGCGCTAAAAGATTGAACCGTGTTTTGACAAACGACCCCGGTATCGGTGTCGCCCGTCACGTAGATTCCGGTTACGAATCCGCGAAGCGGACAGCCGCCGAAAGGGGCATACGGATTCCGACCGACGACGTGCAACGATGACTGCGCGGCGTTTATCTCAGGACTTCTTTCGATATGCCTTGATGAAGAAAGTCCGATCTCCTATTTCAGAGTCGGCGCCGGTATCCTTCCCAAAGACGGCGCACAACGAATAGTTCTGCTCGATCCAGCCCATAAGGTGTTTGCAATAATCACGTCCAAACACAACCGCGCCGAACTCCGGAGTCGGCCGGTTCGCTATAAAGATAAACCTGGTATCGGCCTGTTCGATCTGATGAATCGCCCGCTTCTCGCCCTCATCGTCAAGAAAACCCGGAGTCGTGATTTCTTCTCGCAGCGGATTGGGCCTGCCGGTGAAGAAATTAATAGACGTTCCTTCCGGCAACACAACAAGCGAATCATTCGGCGCTGTCTCGCTCTCGACGAATTCAATGGCTTGCTTGAATGCCGCCCCGAGATCGTTCGCAACGAGCATCGTTCCCCGCGATGTAGCTAACGTAAAGGTGTTGTCCTTTTTATAGCGCCCCGCAAACACGGCAGCAGTAGCGGCGATCCACATAAAAATGATCGTGAGCATGATTCCGCGAGCAAGCTTGACCGCCCGCGCTTGCTTCAAGAGATCAGGGCCGATCCGAGACGCGCATAGCACGAACAAGATGACCGAGACCGGTAATAGGTACGATGCGTATGCGCCTCCGCTTCGAACACGAAGCAGCACCCTTACGAGGCTTGTGATCGCGTAGACGGATAACAGAAGCACTGTGATTGAATTAGAATTGATCGATTCCCTTTTGCCGGCGCCGCGTGAGATCAGACTGCGAAACTCCGCGATAATCAGCGCTATTAGTATCACGGGCATTGCCAGATATGGCCCTTTTTCCAACTGCATTCGCCCGGCAAAAGAAACAGCTACAAACAGGAAAGCAGCAACGAGAGTCATCAGCGATAATTGCGCTGAGCCCGTTTGATTGGGTTTGCCGTTGCTCCTGTTTTCGTTGCCCTTTCGCGAGCGGGATATTGCGAGGCTGAGCAATCCCACCGTCGCCGCGAACAGACCTACGCGCAAACTCATTCCAGCTATTTGAATCAAGGAGCCGATCGTATCGTCGAACCCGGACATTCGTTTGTTGAAGTACGCCAGCTCCGACGGCATATTGATCAGCAACAGGAAGCTGTCGCCGAACAGCGAACGAACCCCGATGCGCGCGGCGATCACACCATAGGCCGCGAGAACAATTGCGGCAGCCGGTACAATAAACGCGGAGAGCCTTGCCGTTAATAATCGCGGGCTGCTTCGGTTGAGCCATACAACCGCAAGGACGCCGGTCAACAACGGTGGTATCCCCATCTCGGTCTTCGCCAGCAAGGCCAATCCAGTTAATAAGCCCGCGGCGACTATACGCGCCGATCGCCGTCCGAATAAGTGTGGTGTTAATTTACGATCGGCAACGTCAGTCTGAGTGACTATGTCTACATAGGCTAGAATCAGAGTAAGCGCGAGCAGACCGAAGGCGGAGCCGTGTAGGGCGGCGAACGAATACGGCAGTATGTAGTTTCCAGCTTGCTTGAAAGCGCAAAGCCACATCACACTCAACGCAGCCGCGGTCGACTCAACCCTGCCCATCAGTCTTCGAGCCAGCCAGTAGACAAGCACTACGATGATCATTGCCGTGACTATTCCATCTCCGCATAAGACGGCGAGCGAGGGACCGAATATCTTGAACAAACCCGCGTTGAGATAAGGCGAGAGCGGCCCGTAGATGTGGCGGACATCCGAATACAACATCTGACCTTGAGCCAGACGCAGGGGCTCGTTCATCTCGCGCCCGCAATCGACAAGCGGGTTGCCCCATCGCTGCCACGATATCCATAGACCGCACGCGAACGACACCGCCATTACGGCGAAGCAGGCGCCGTCTCGTCTGTCTATACTCGTCTTCACAGCGAGCGGGATTATAGGAGACCTCACAGGGTGAGACAAACTCGAAGTGCGGCAAACAAACGGTAAAATTTCGTCAATAGATATGGCAGCATAATCACAGCATCATCGTCAGGGCCATGCAACGCCCTTTGCCATCGGACTGCGCGGGTTCGCCCTACCTTTGCCGACCTCACGATTGCCAATCGCTGCTTTCGCGAACGAGACTTGCAAGCATTTCCGACGCAGACATTCTTTGCGACGCAGACCGGACAGAATGTACTGAGTTGAACCAATCTAAGGAAGTAAAACCGGTCATGATGCGTCCTCGATTTCGAGCGGTAATAATCTATAAAATCTTCATTGCGGTTGTTGCATCCCTCTTTGCGATGCAGCTTTCAGGCGTTGGAACCCTGGCCAGATCGACTGAGCAATCAAGTGATCAACGATCAGGCGAGGACACGAAACCAGCCGCTGGAGCCGAGGGCAATCCCGTCAAACCGAGCGTTCCCGCGGCGGGCACACGCGTGCAGGGCAATTCAGGGCCAAAGATCCTCCTGGAATCTAATTTGGTGAATGTGCTGGTCACGGTTACCGATTCATACGGTAAGGTCGTGACCGGCCTGAAGAGCGACAACTTTCAGGTGTATGACGATAAGGTTGGACAAAAGATCGCCGAGTTTTCAAACGAAGACGCGCCCATCTCAATCGGAATCGTCTACGATGTTTCAGGCTCGATGCGCGGGCGCATCAATCGTTCGATCTCCGCTCTCACTCGTTTTTTTGAGACGTCGCACCAGGACGACGATGTTTTTCTGATGGCATTCAACAGCCGTCCGATCCTGGTTCAGGACTTTACAACGTCGCCTGAAAGCGTGCTCAGTCACCTAACGCTCGTTGACGCCAGCCAATCAACCGCGTTGTTCGACGCTGTTTATGTGGCTGTTGAGAAGATCAAGCAGGGAAGGCATGCGAGAAAGGCTCTGTTGGTCATTTCAGATGGACAGGACAATCACAGCCGGTATGGATACAGAGAGCTTCGCGACCAGCTCAAGGAAGCCGACGTTCTCATCTACGCGATCGGAGTTACGGAGCCCTTCACGGACATGCCTGCCGATTATGGACGTGGAGTGCTTGAGGCGATCGCGGAGATGACAGGGGGCGCGCCTTCTTTCCTGATTTTCATAACCAAGACGAGCTAATGGCAATCACGATGCGAATCGCCCTGGAGCTTCGGCATCAATATTCGATCGCCTTCTATCCTACCAGCACGAATCAAAAAGCGAAGTGGCATAAGATCAAGATCAAGCTTGAACCGCCGAAGGGTTTGGGAAACGTGTCGCTCGCTTATAAGGATGCTTATCGATCATTCGATAAGTAAGCTGCCGCGGAATGGCTAACAGGAAGGCGTACAAATGATCTCCTAGAAAGAAAGGGCGGCCCGGTGTGGCCGCCCCGATATCGATCTTCAGACTGTTTTTTTGGAATCGTGTAGCGATGGGTGATGCAATTAAAAGCCGCCCATTCCGCCTCCCGGCATCGGAGGAGCGTCTTTCTCCTTCTCGGGAATATCCGCGACCAGGGCTTCCGTAGTCAGCAGCAGTCCCGCGATTGAAGCCGCGTTCTGCAGTGCGGATCGGGTCACCTTTGTCGGATCAACTACGCCCATCTTCAACATGTCGCCGTATTCTTCTGTCTGCGCGTTGAATCCAAATGACGAGTTCTTCTCGCTCCTGACCTTGTCCACTACTACCGCGCCTTCGTAGCCCGCGTTAACCGAGATTTGTCTCAACGGCTCTTCAAGAGCTCGCTTGACGATCGACACTCCGATGTTCTCGTCGTCGTTATCCAGGTCGAACCCTTCAAGCGCCTTCTGCGCTCGAATGAAGGCGACGCCGCCG
>QHVH01000011.1 GCA_003222245.1 Blastocatellia bacterium AA13
CTGAATGCGATTGGAGGCGCCGCCCAGTATTACGCCCGCTGCATAGAAGAGGTGCTGGATGTGAACCTTCTGGAGCTCGGCATACCTGAAGCGATCTGGCATATTCGCGTCAAAGATTTCCCGGCCATTGTGACGATGGACGCGCATGGAAATTCTCTCCATTCGGATGTGGAAAATGCATCGTCGGTTATGCTCGAGAAGCTCGCGGCCCCGGTTTTCTGAGGCTTCCTATCCGCGTCTCAGCACCGGAACCAGGATCAAAAGAATCCTCCAAACAGAGCGGTGAACAGCTTGTCCGGTGTCACATCGGGGTAATGAATTGTCGCCAGGTAGATCGATAAACCCGAGATCGCCAGTATGCTCTTGATCGCGAATTTCCTGCCGACCTGCCGATAACCGAGAACGATGAATGGAAGATTGATGACTTTCTTTAAGGAATGGCCTTCCCATAATGGCGTACGCTCGTCGGTCTCGGTTTTGTTGATGTTATCGCGAATATAATTCGATGATTCGTTCGAGTGTGCGTGTACAAACCGCACAGAACACCTTGCCGCGGGTGAACATTATGCAGTCCACCTGAGGCCGATAATAGCCGCTGGCTTCGTACATCGCGCCTTCAAACGCGCCGACTCTGCCTGCGTACTTTTCAGCGCCGAAAAGCTTCAATTCGAATTCGCGGTTCTCCCTGAAGAGAGCCTCCATCTCTTCCTCGGGCCGGTTCTCGGCGCGAATTTCCGCTCGCCGCTTGCCATACTCCCGCGAATGTTTTTCGAACTCCTCCTTTTGCCACGGAGTGGGCAGCGGAGTATCGCTCGCAACCAGATCCTTCCACTTGAGATTCTTAGCATCGCCAAGCGCGGTGACATTCGCCTCCCAGGGCTCGATTCGATTAGCGGCGGGCGCGTATGCAACGGGCGATGTGTAGTATTCGTCGGCCAACCCCGCGAAGTGATGCCCGAATTCGTGAACGAAGACATAGGGCGCCTGAGCGCTGTCAGCGGCGACCGTGCTGTAGAGGTTGAATATGCCGCCTCCTCCATAGGTCCTCGAGTTCGTAATTATCTCTATGAACTCGTAAGGCGCGAACGATGCAATGGTGCGCATCGCGCGGTTGTCAAAGGTAAGGACGTATCTCTCGGATCCGAAGGCGTCGTAGCTTGTTCCGAGCGGCGACTGGCGATAGACGCCGGTTGAGGGCCGCGAGATACCCGACTCGGCTGCCGGGGGACACAATCCCCAGATGTTGAAATCACCCCGGTGCTCCTTGAACGGCGATGTCGCGAATAAAATCTGGACAAGTCTACGCGCATCCTGTTCAAACTTCTTTGACTCCGCCGCGGTGTATCCATCGCCCATAATGAGAAAATCCACCTTGGTTGCCGGATCGCCGCTCTTCTGAATTTCGAGCAGCGGAGCGGGGCGAGCCGCGGTGGAGCGGTCGATAAACTTATCGCTCGGATCGATCGATGTAGACCATATCTCTCGAAAGGCGTTGACGGCATCGCGCTTCTTCAAAACGATTTGCACGGGCGAGGCGGGCGCTGGGAACCTCAACGACTCGTGAAAGGTGCGATTCGCGCTCTTTGCCTCGTCGGTTGTCTCCCATTCACCGTATACCGAAGCGAACCCGCGCGAGTAGACCATGCGATTGCTTGCGCGGTCGCGGACTTCAAAGATGTACTTGCCGAGATTCGTATCGTCGATCGGTTTATTGGGATTGCCTGACCACGGGAGCGGTTCGATCACTATGCGATCAACACTGAATAGTTCTTGCGACGAGTTTCCGGTGTGATAATAGTCAAGCCGCATCGTCCTGGGCGGCGCCGCTTGAGTTATGGATGCGAAGAGAAAAATGAGGAAGAGCGAGAGAAACGTGTATTGAATCATCAGCCGATTCTAGCATCGAGCGGTTGCTTTGCAGAACGGCGGGTTTGTTATTTCACCTTTATCACAAGCACCGTCAGATCATCGGCGGGACCGCCGCTGCCGGCGGAAAAATCGCGAACCGCCGCTGCTATGACCGCGCATATTTCAAGCGAGCTTTTGTTGCTTTCGGCTCTTACGACCTGTTCGAGCCGATCGAGTCCGAACGCATCGTCCGCCGCGTTGGTCGCCTCGGTGACTCCATCGGTGTACAGGACCAGAAGATCGCTCTTTCGAAAGTTGACCACCGATTCCGAGTATCGGGAGTCCTCGAATATTCCGAGCGGCAGGCCGGCTTCCTCGAGCAGCTCACGCGTGCCGTCGGCGTGTAGAAGCAGCGGCGGATTGTGGCCCGCATTGATATACAACAGCCGCTTGTGTAAGGGATCGATCAAGCCATAAAAGGTCGTGATGAACCTGTCGCCCTGCGTCGTGTTGTAAACCAGGCTGTTGACCCTTGCCATCACGACTCTCATCGCGAATTCGTTCAAGACGGTTGCGTGAATGTGGGCGCGAAAGGACACCATTATGAGGGCCGCGGCAAGCCCTTTTCCCGAAACATCGGCGATCAGCACTCCAAAGCGGTCGGTGAGCGCGTCGAAGAAATCGAAGTAATCGCCTCCGACCTGGCGCACGGGGATGGTCATGCCAAAGATGTCGAAGCCCTCCAGACTCGGGAACGAGCGCGGCAAAAGGCTGTCGACGACCGTGCGCGCCAACTCCAGCTCGGTCTCGGCCATGTGCTGTTGAACAACTCGCGCGTGCAGCAGCGTTTGCTCAATCGCCGAGCCGGCCAGCGACGCGAACATGCTGAGCAACTGAACGTCGCGTTGACCATAGCTGTCAGCCTGGTCGGATTCGAGATTGATTGCCCCAATTACTTCTCCGTCTCCGCGAATGATTGGAGCGGCGACCTCGGAGACCGTCTCGGTCCGCGCTCTCACATATCGAGTATCCTTGCGGACATCGTTAACAAAGACCCCGCGCTTATTTTCTATAGCCCAGCCGATTATCCCGTGGCCTGTTTCGACAAATGCTTCGCGCGGCATGTGACCGGGATAGCCCCTCACTTTCAGGCCGTTTACGACTCCGGTCGTGGGCTCTACGACACAGACCACGGCGGCGGAATAGTCGATCAACTGTTTCAACGAGTCTAGAATGGTATCCAGAACTTCATCGAGATCGAGCGAGCTGCTGATCCTTCTTACTGCCTCCACCAGCGTATTGATTGTCTCGTCGCTTACCGGCATCGCGCTCCTGTCGGACAATATTTGCAAAGCAGCTATGCTAGAGGCTGGCATGAACAATGGCAAGCTAAACGCAATGCGACGTCGCGCGCATTCGGAAGATCAGCGCAGCAGCGTGGTTAGGCCGATGGGGCCGTGGTTGACACCCGCCCGAATGGGCAAATAGAATACCCGCGAATCACACGAAACGCCGATCGGCGCTCTTACCAGATCAGGGCGTCCCTGCCGGTTCGATTAGCGTTGCGAGACGAGGAAAAACGTGCGGCTTATTCCACGCGACGACAAGTATTTCAACATGCTGAATCAGCTTGCTTCCCGCGTAAAGGAAGGCGGCGAAGTATTCGTACAGCTCTTTCAGGATTACCCGAACCGTTCGTCCTACGCGGACAAGATAAAGGCCATCGAGGTCGCCTGCGACGAGCTATCGGCTCGCATCACTCAGAAACTTAACACCAGTTTTATTACTCCGATCGACCGGGAAGACATCTATCTGCTCACGACCGAGCTGGACGATGTGATCGATATGATTAACGGACTCGCGCGGCGAATGCTCATTTATGACGTGACTAAGCCGCGAAACGACGCGATTCAGATAGCGGATGTTCTCGCCAACGCAACGGTTGAAATCGAACGCGCGTTTACGATGCTGGAGCATCGCGAGAATTTCAAGGAACAGCTTCAGGCAATAGGCGCCCTCGAGAAGCAGGCCGATCAACTCTATAGCGAAGCCGTCTCGCGGCTCTTCAAGGAAGAGAAAGATCCGATCGAGGTCATCAAGTGGGTGTCGATCTACGAATCGCTCGAGAACTCGGTCGATCGCTGCAAGGACGTCGCCGAAGCGCTTGAAGCCGTCGTCGTCAAGAACAAATAGAACAAACAATACTCGCCAAGAAACTCCCCTCATGCCTACTAATAGCTTTTACTCACTGCAATTCACTCGATTCGCTTTAATCAATCCTGAAGTCATAGCAAGACGAGGTCCCTCGCGATGACAGCCGCTCTATTCTTTGTCGTGCTGATCGTCGCGGTCGCCCTGGTATTCGATTTCGTCAATGGCTGGCACGACGCCGCAAACTCCATCGCGACCGTTGTGTCGACCCGCGTCCTTTCGCCGGGCATCGCGGTACTCTGGGCGGCCTTTTTCAACTTCATCGCGTTCGCTGTCTTCGGAACGCGCGTAGCAAAGACGGTCGCCGGAGATATGATCAACATCCAAGCAATCGCCGAACAATGGCGCCTCTGGGTGTTGTTATGCGCCGTCGCGGGCGCGATCGTGTGGAATGTAATAACGTGGTATTACGGGCTTCCATCCAGCTCGTCGCATGCGCTTGTAGGCGGCTACGCCGGGGCAGCGCTGGCGGCGCGCGGAGGCTATGAGGGCCTCTTCTTCGCCTCGGGATGGATTAAGACGATTTCGTTCATTTTCATTTCACCGCTTGTTGGAATGCTGCTCGGCTTTACATTCATGGCAGCGATACTATGGATCTTCCGGAATCATCTCCCGGAACAGGTCGATAAGCTCTTTCGAAAACTGCAGCTCCTTTCCGCGGCTCTTTTCAGCCTTGGCCACGGAGGAAACGACGCCCAAAAGACGATGGGAATAATCGCGGCGGTGCTGGTCGCTTCTAATTTTAATCCCGGGGCTCACCAGCAGATTCCACTGTGGGTAGTGCTGGCCTGCCATACCGCCATAGGCCTCGGGACTATGTCCGGCGGCTGGCGCATCGTGCATACGATGGGATCGCGAATAACAAAGCTGAAGCCCGTGGGCGGATTCGCGGCCGAAACCGCGGGCGCGACGGCGATCTTTATATCTACATACGGCGGCATTCCGGTAAGCACCACTCACACGATCACTGGCGGCATTGTCGGCGTGGGAGCTACCCGCAGGTTATCGGCCGTTCGGTGGGGAATCGCGGGCCGGGTGGTGTGGGCGTGGGTGCTCACGATTCCGCTTTCGGCGTTGATTGCGGCGCTTCTCTTCTATGCTGTGGCGGCAGGCTACAAGCTCCTGAGTTGAGCTTCTTCAGGAAGCCGAGTGAATTTTGTTCAGGTCAGTTTAAGAGCGCGGATGAAGCTCAGCATTACTGCACAAGCAGCGATACGCCGGCAGACAAGGCCCAAAAAGATTTATTGTTGACACCCCTCCCCGTCCAATGTTACAAGGGTACAGGGCTTAAGAGCGATTAGAGATCACGCTATATCCGCTTGAAGGTCCTCATCAAGTTCCCCCGCACAACAAGTCCTGCCCCTAAGACAGTTCGTCATTCTGTCGTTGTTTCGAATTACAAGTTGTTTCTCTCAGAAGGACCCTTTGACCCTTGCGATCTGTTCGCGCGTCAAGTGAAAGGTCTGAAGGATGAATTGACCTCGAACTCGCGCGCTCTTGCTTCTGAGCTGTGACGGCAAGGTTCTCCGGGGAGAGCCCAGGCGCTCAGGCAAAGCGCTGACTCCTCGAGAGCTCCGTGAGGCCCTGAACAATGCCGGCGGAAACCGCAGGCTGAAGCCCAGAAGCAATGACCGGACTGCAAGAGGACCCCATAACCAGACAAGAGACTGGCGCGATTTGGAATAGATATGTCGGCTAAACTTGGAGAGGTCCTTTTAAAAGAAAATCTGATCACACCCCAGCAGCTCAAAGAGGCGCTCGATTTCCAGAGGATCAACGGCGGGCGGCTCGGATCGACGCTGGTAAAACTGGGGATACTTTCAGACGAAGAGGTCACGGCCGTCCTGAGCCGCCAATACGGCGTGCCTTCGGTCAATCTCGATCTCTTCGAGGTTGATTCGGCCGCCGTTTCGCTGGTACCGCAAGAGACCGCCGAACGTTACTCAGTGCTTCCTCTGTCGCGCGTGGGATCAACGCTGACCCTGGCAATGATCGATCCCACTAATGTGTTTGCGATCGACGATATCAAGTTTATGACCGGGCTCTCGGTTGAGCCCGTCGTGGTGAGCGAGCCCGCTCTCGCGCTCGCAATTTCGAAATATTACGGAACCTCGCGAGAGATCGAATTGGCGCGGGTCATGGAAGACCTCGTCGCCGAATCCACCAACCAGAACGTCTACGGCGAAGACCTCGAAGACGTCGAGCTCGAAGACCTTGAGGAAGAGATCGATCTCGAGAACCTTGAGCGAATGGCCGACGACGCGCCGGTCGTCAAGCTGGCTAACGTCGTAATGGTAGACGCCCTGCGACGGGCGGCGTCCGATATTCACGTCGAACCGTATGAACGCGAGTTCAGAATCCGCTTCCGGATGGACGGAGTGCTGCACAACATAATGTCTCCGCCGCTCAAGATGAGGGATGCGCTCACGTCGCGCCTGAAGATCATGGCGCGGCTCGACATTGCCGAAAAGCGTTTACCGCAGGACGGGCGAATCAAGATAAGAGTGAAACTCGACGGACGTTCCAGAGAACTTGACCTCCGCGTATCGACGCTGCCGACGATCTACGGTGAAAAGATCGTGATGAGGTTGCTCGACAAAGAAAACCTCCGGCTGGACATGACTCAACTCGGTTTCGAGTCCGAAAGCCTCGTAAAATTCAAACGAAACATCTCACGGCCTTACGGAATGGTGCTGGTGACCGGCCCAACGGGTTCGGGAAAGACTTCGACTCTCTATTCGGCCCTTCAAAGTCTCAACACGATCGACACGAACATCATGACCGCCGAGGACCCGGTCGAATTCAATCTCGCCGGGATTAATCAGGTTCAGATGAAGGAGTCGATCGGGCTCAACTTCGCCGCGGCGCTTCGTTCATTCCTGCGCCAGGACCCGAACATCATAATGGTCGGCGAAATTCGAGACTTCGAAACCGCCGAGATTGCCGTCAAAGCCGCATTAACCGGCCACCTCGTCTTGTCGACGCTTCACACGAACGACGCGCCTTCCACGATAAGCCGATTGATGAACATGGGCATTGAGCCATTTCTGGTCGCAACATCCGTGAATCTTATTCAGGCGCAGAGACTCGTTCGCAAAATTTGCAAAGAGTGCAAGACCGAATTGCACGTGCCCATTGAAGCGCTGGTTGACGTCGGTTTTAATGCCAGCGAGTCAAAGGAGATTCAGGCTTACAAAGGAATGGGATGCGCGGCCTGTAACAATACGGGCTACAAAGGCCGTGTCGGTTTGTACGAGGTTATGGAAGTAACCGACGAGCTGCGCGAACTGATCCTCGTGGGCGCATCGGGGCTCGAGCTGCGACGCAAGGCAATGGAAGAGGGAATGTTGACGCTGAGAATGAGCGGTCTTGAGAAGATTCGCCGCGGACTGACCACCGTGGAAGAAGTAGTTCGAGAAACCGTGAAGTAACAGCGCGCCGCGGCGCTCAAGTTACGCGTCGGGAGGTAGCATGGCGGAAGTTGCACTGAGTGAGTTGCTGAAGAAGCTAATCGAGCTTAACGGCTCTGACCTTCACATAACGACCAATTCACCGCCGATGGTGAGAATCCACGGGGTGTTGAGATCTCTCGAATACGGCGACATGACTCCGGCGGAAACCAAGCAACTCGCGTATTCGGTTCTTACCGACGCGCAGAAGCACAGGTTTGAAGAGACGCTGGAGCTCGACTTCTCCTTCGGAATCAAAGGGCTCTCCCGTTTCCGCGCCAATATATTCAATCAGCGCGGAGCCGTCGGCTGCGTGTTCCGTACCATCCCGTACGAGATTCGCTCTTTCGAGGATCTCGGGCTGCCAACCGTCGTTCATCGGCTCTGCGAAAAACCAAGAGGATTAGTGCTCGTCACCGGGCCTACCGGCTCCGGCAAGTCTACGACGCTGGCAGCGATGCTGGACAAGATAAATCGCGACCGGCACGAGCACATTATCACCGTCGAGGATCCCATCGAATACCTGCACGCCCACAAAGGCTGCATCGTGAATCAACGCGAGGTTCACGGCGATACGCATTCGTTCGCGAACGCGCTCAGAGCCGCTCTGCGACAAGATCCCGATATCGTGCTCATCGGAGAAATGAGAGACCTCGAGACTACCGAAACGGCGCTTAGAATCGCGGAAACAGGCCATCTTACGTTTGCGACATTGCATACGAATTCGGCCGTCTCATCGATCAATCGCGTCATCGACATCTTTCCCGCGCACCAGCAGGCCCAGATTCGAACGCAGCTCTCGATGGTGCTCGAAGGAATCCTGACACAATCGTTGATTCCCAAAGCGAATGGACAGGGCCGCAGCCTGTCAATGGAGATCCTCGTGCCCAACGCCGCTATCAGAAACCTGATCCGCGAGGACAAAGTTCACCAGATTTATTCGACCATGCAAACCGGCCAGGAAAAATACGGGATGCAGACATTCAATCAATCCCTGGCGATGCTTTATTTCAAGAAGCAAATCACGCTCGAGATGGCATTATCTCGCTCGTCCAACGTAGACGAGCTCCAGGATTTGATCAGCCGCGGAGCCGCGGCGCTGCAAAGCGGCCAGTCGCCGGTCGGCGCTGCCGGCACGCCAAACCCGGGCCGCGGGCCTGGGCAACCGCAACGGCCAATGGCGCCTTTTGGACGAGTAGGAAAATGAAACGCAATAGGTGCAAGGGCGAAGCGGGCGCCTTCGCCGCTCCAGCACCCCGATGCGTCAGCGGTGCCCCCGCGGATCGAACAGTTGTCAGAGAAGAGCTTTCAGTGAGGGTCTAAAATGCCAACTTATGTATTCAAGGGCCGCAACCGCCTTAACGAGATGGTAGTGGGAGAGCGGGTGGCTACTAATCGCTCAGCACTGGAGATGCTGCTGAGGCGCGAGCAGATCATACTGACAAACGCGCGCGAAAAAGGGCGCGAGATCAGTCTCCCGAAGGTTGGCCGCGAGAAAGTCAAACACAAACAACTCGCGCTCTTCACCCGGCAGTTCTCGGTGATGTTGGACGCCGGATTACCGCTCGTGCAATGTCTCGAAATCCTGGGTCAGCAGCAAGACAACAAGGCATTTCAAAAAGTAATCCTGCAAACGCGAGGGGACGTCGAGTCCGGTATGACGCTGGCCGACGCAATGGCCAAACATCCGCGTGTCTTCGAACCTCTCTACACCAACATGGTGGCGGCCGGTGAAACGGGCGGTATCCTCGACATAATTCTTCAACGCCTGTCGACCTATCTGGAAAAGATGGTCAAGTTGAAGAGCGACGTCAGAAGCGCTCTCATTTACCCGATCGCGGTCATCATCATCGCGATACTTGTCATCACCGTGATCATGATCGTCGTGATACCGGCTTTCAAGAACATCTTCGAAGGACTGCTGGGCCCCGGAGAACGGCTTCCCTGGCTGACCGAAATCGTAGTTTCCATATCGCGGTTCATGGCCGGCTTCTGGTGGTTGATCGCGATAGTAATCGGCGTCATCTTCTTCGCGGTCAAGGCCTGGTACAGGACGCCTAAAGGAGAACGGTTCATCGACCGGGCGATTCTCAAGTTGCCGGTTCTCGGCGTAATCATGCAGAAGATAGCCATCGCGCGATTCAGCCGCACGCTTTCGACGCTTCTCAGCTCAGGCGTGCCGATCCTCGAATCATTGGACATCACCGCGAAGACGGCTGGCAACGTCATCGTGTCCGAGGCGGTGACCAAGGTCCGCCTTGGAATCGAACAGGGCCAAACCTTCGTCGAGCCTCTTAAAGCGAGCGAGATATTCCCGGTTATGGTCAGCCAGATGATCGGAGTCGGCGAACAGACCGGCGCGCTCGATGCGATGCTTGCAAAGATCGCCGACTTCTATGAACAGGAAGTCGACGCGGCGATCGCAAACCTGTTGAGCTTAATGGAGCCGATGATGATTCTCTTTCTCGGCGTGACCATCGGAACGATTGTAATCGCGATGTACCTGCCGTTGTTCAGCCTTATCGGAAAACTCGCCGGCGGCAAGTAAGACAGTAAGACCGCGAAAATCTAAATACCTGTGGGGCGGCCGCCGAGGGCCGCCCCTTTTCACGATTGCTCGTCACCGGAACTCGTGTGAGGCGTGTGAGGGGGAACAATGGACGCCTCTTCCGCCTGCAAGGTAGACTCTGCCCAGCCGCTTACAGGGGAGGTTATCAAATGAAGTATCGGGCGTTGATTCTTCCGCTTCTTCTCGCAGCTATTTTTTTCAACCCTCTATCAACAAATTCTATAAACGCTTCCTCCCGTCAGGCGGCCGCGCCGACAAACGATGACGCCGCGCGAATCAAAGACGAAGCAGTGAACCATTCTCAGTTGATGGATACGCTCAGCTACCTGACTGAGGTCATAGGTCCGCGGCTGACGAACTCGCCAAATTATCGGAGAGCGGCGACGTGGACACGTGACAAGCTGGCTTCCTGGGAATTGAGCGATGCGCACCTGGAGCCGTGGGGGCCTTTCGGCCGCGGCTGGTCGCTTCAGAGCTTTTCGGCACAGGTGGTCGAGCCGCAAGCAATTCCTCTTATCGCATATCCCAAAGCGTGGTCGCCGGGAACACCCGGCGAAGTAGTTGCCGAGGCTGTCTACGTGAACGCGAAAACCGAAGAGGATTTACACCGGTTCAAAGGCAAATTGCGCGGGAAGATCGTGCTCACGTCGTCGCTTCGTTCCGTGTCGGCTCACTTTGAACCGCTCGCTACGCGATGGACGGCCGAAGATATGTTGAAGTATGCCGACGACGAGCCGTATCCGCCTGACAACCCAGTTCTGGCGCCTCAACCAACTCCCGCAGAGATCGCGCGCGGGAAGTTCTCGGCACAGAAGCTCAATTTCATCGCGGAGGAAGGCGCGGCCGCAATACTCGAGCCGAGCTTCGTCGCGGACGGCGGCACGATTGCCGTAATGAGCGCTTCCGTTCCACAGCCTGCCGATACGCCATCGAACAAACGCATCAGACCATGGGCTCCGGACGCGCCCAGGATAGCACCGCAGATTGTCGTGGCGGTCGAGCATTACAACCGAATACTGCGGATGTTGGATAAAGGCGAAAAAGTGAAGCTCGCGATGAATCTCTCAGTGCGGTTTCACGATGAAGACCTGATGAGTTCTCATACGATCGCGGAGATACCGGGCTCGGATCTGAAGGACGAAGTTGTAATGATCGGAGCGCATCTCGATTCCTGGCATGCGGGAACTGGAGCAACCGACAACGGCGCCGGCGTCGCGGTAATGATGGAAACGGTTCGAATCCTTCAAGCGCTCAAGTTGAAACCTCGGCGCACGATTCGCATCGCTCTTTGGGGAGGCGAAGAGCAAGCGGGCGGCTCTCGCTTCTACGTCGAAAAGCACTTCGGCAAATGGGAAACCAGTAATGATGGGGGCGGTCAATCAGAACGCCGGTTGATGAAAACTCCCGAATACGACAGGTTCTCGGCATACTTCAACTTCGATGCTGGAACCGGAAAAGTGCGCGGCGTCTTTCTCGGAGGCAACGAGGGATTGCGCCCCATTCTGCGCCCGTGGCTAAAGCCCTTTGAAGAACTCGGCGCGTCAACGTTGACCATCAACGGCGATTGGGGTTCGGACTTCGCGTGGTTCGATCAAATCGGTCTGCCGGTGGTCAACTTCATACAAGACGAGATTGAATATGAGACCCGCACGCACCACACAAACCAGGATGTACTGGATCGAATTCAACCCGGCGATTTGAAACAAGCGGCGGCGGTAATGACCTACTTCGTCTATCAAACCGCTATGCGGAACGAAAAGCTGCCGCGCAAAACGATCAGATAAGACCTCGGCGTCATTCGCAGCTCTAATCCATTGAGATCGCGTCTCGTGATCGGTCGCCGGCTTTCGGCGGACTAGCTTTTTGATAAAGCGGAAATTATTCGGGCTCGAACTCGTCGCGCACTCTGGTAACGCCGTTGGCGACCCGCGAGTTTGTGTGATGGTTGTGCCGGTTGTCGGTCTTGATAATCTCGTCTATGTGCGAGTCCAGCTCAATGAATTGATCGGCCACATCGATCAACCGCGGGCTCGTGTTACTGCGGAAGCCGGCAAGCTCAACGCGCACGCCTTTGTAGGCGATCGCGTTTATTGCATACGCGAAATCTTCATCTCCGGAGACGAGTACCGCGGTTTCGTACTTATCGGCGAGGGAAAGCATATCGACGGCAATCTCGACGTCAAGATTTGCTTTCTTCGTGCCGTCGGCAAAAGTCTTCAATTCCTTTTCGACTACGCGATATCCGTTTCTCCGCATCCAGAGCAGGAAGCCTTGCTGGCGTTCGGCTTTTTCGTCGACACCGGTGTAAAAAAAGGCGCGAAGAAGGTGTGAATCACGCCTCAGAAATGTCAGGAACTTCGCGTAGTCGATCTCTACGCCCGCGGCTTTCGCCGCATGAAATAAGTTATTCCCGTCGATAAAGATAGCTATCTTGCCTCTCATGAACCTTCCCGAGTTGATGTTTATGACGAATCCCTCCGTCAGTTGTCGAATGTCTAACACAGGCGTTTCAAGCTATGCAAGGATGTCACGAAGGACAGTTGCGCCCATCAGAAGCGCATCCAACCTCGGACCCCTCCAAAGTCTATGCTCCTCTTTTCTGTAGGTTTGCTGGCATCCTTTACGCCCGTCGCGGTCTCAAAATAGCTGCTACAATGCGCCGCGGAATTGAGTCGCGGACATCATTCGCAGGAAAGTCGCTTGTATTATCCAAACAACTCGACAGGAGGACACCGATGAAGGCCAGAATTTTCGCGGGCGTATCCATAGCCCTGATGTCGTTAGCTCTAACCGCGTGCCCGGAACGCATACGAATTGGAGATATAACACGTGATCCAGGCCGCTTTTACAATCGAGAAGTAACCGTAGCGGGCCGGGTCAACCGTTCATACGGGGCGCTGGACAAGGGCGTCTATGAGATCGACGATGGCACCGGAAAGATCTGGATTTTCACTGAGAGATACGGCGTCCCAAGCAGAGATGGGTATATTGGGGTCACAGGAAAAATAATTCCCGGAATAACCTACAACGGAACAAACTACGCCACGGTGCTGCGCGAAACGAGGCGCCGCACGCATCCGGGGAATTAAGTCAATTCGACTTTTGCGTAATTCAGGCGTAACTCATTAACGCAAAAACAGGGCGGCCGCTGGAGACACGGCCCACCCTGTTTTTGACTGTAGCTCCCCTTAAACGCCGAGTTCGTTATCTCACAGGCACGAATTTTGACGCTTCAGCCGTGCGTTCGCTCAAACTCTTTCATGAAGCCAACGAGCGCTTCCACACCCTCGATTGGGAAGGCGTTGTAAATCGAGGCTCGGCACCCTCCCACCGACCGGTGGCCTTTCAATCCATCCATCCCTGCCCTGGTCGCCTGATTTACAAACTCCTTTTCGAGCTCCTCGCTTGGCAGACGAAACGTAACATTCATGAGCGAACGGCTGTCTTGCAATGCGTGGCCTCGATAGAAGCCTGAGGAGTCGATTGCGCCATAAAGCAGATCGCCCTTCTTCTTGTTTCGGCGCTCCATTTCTTCGAGGCCTCCCTGTTGGATCAGCCACTTCAGCACCAGCCGCATTATGTAAATCGGGAATACCGGAGGGGTGTTGTAGAGCGATCTTTCCTTCACGTGAGTCTGGTAATCGAGCATCGTATGAAGCCCCTTCGGTATGCGAGACAGAAGATCGTCGCGAATAATCACGAGGGTCACCCCAGCGGGGGCCAGGTTCTTCTGCGCGCCGGCATAAATGAGAGCATATTTCTTAACGTCAATCGGACGGCTGAAGATATCCGACGAGGCATCGGCCACGAGCGGCACGTCGCCGCTGTCGGGTTCATGCCTCCATTCGGTTCCGAAAATAGTGTTGTTGGTGGTGAAGTGAAGATACGCGGCCGCCGGATTCAGTTTGATCTCTTCCGGGCGCGGCGTTCGATTGAAGTTATCGGGTTCGGTTGTAGCCGCGACGCTAACCTGGCCGATGCGCTGCGCCTCCTTCATCGCTTTCTTAGACCACGAGCCGGTGATTATATAATCCGCGGTTCCCCCTTGCGGCAGTAGATTCATCGGAACCATCGAGAACTGCAGTGAGGCTCCGCCCTGCAAGAACAAGATGCGGTAGTTATCCGGTATGCCGGCCAGCTTGCGCAGATCGGCTTCCGCCCCAAGTATAATTTCATCAAAGGTCTTCGAGCGATGGCTGATCTCGAGCACCGACATGCCGACGCCCGGCAGGGCGAGCAGATCTCTTTGCGCTTCTTCCAGAACAGGCAGAGGTAGAACAGCAGGGCCGGCTGCAAAATTGAATATTCGCTCGGTCATAATCTTCGCTCCTATATTAATTCAGTATGTATGTGCTCGATGAGCTTCCAATGGTAATAGTACGTAGGAAAAAAACAAAACGAAAAGATGCGGCGACGCTTTCAAGGTGTGATTGAGAATGTGACTTGACTTGGATAAGGGCGGGGGATCAGCGCCTTTGGATCAGCGATGGAAGGAGGCGTGAAGAAAAACGGCGATCTGCGTTCTTCCTATCAGAAAAAAGTGGGATGTGATTAGTTTTAGCCTCCGCGCTATACGGCCTGCGCGATGCCTATCTGCAACCGCTCTTCGAGGCGGGTTTCTTCATCTTCGATAATGCGCCCATCAAAAAGGCGGATATAACGATCGGCGTAGTTCGCGTACCGAGGATCATGCGTGACCATACATATCGTTGAACCGCCTTCGTGCATCTCTCGAAGCAAGGCCATCACAGCTTCGCCGCTCTTGGAATCGAGATTTCCGGTCGGCTCATCGGCAAGCAAGATCGAAGGGCTTCCAGCCACTGCTCGGGCTACCGCTACACGCTGCTGCTGTCCGCCTGAGAGCTGGCTTGGAAGATACTTGGCGCGGTGCGGCAGCCCGACCTTCTCGAGGGCTTCGCTCGCGAGGCGCTTTCGATCCGCGGCGTTGAGCCGGCGATAGGCAAGCGGCACTTCCACGTTTTGCAGCACGGTCAGGTCGCCTATCAAGTTAAAGGTCTGAAATATGAAACCAACTTCTTTGTTGCGGATTCGCGCCCTTTCACGCAGATCCAGGTCCGCAACGGGCTCACCGTTGAGCAAATAGGAGCCGGCAGTCGGCGTGTCGAGCAATCCAAGAATCGAAAGAAGAGTTGATTTTCCGCAGCCCGAAGGACCGCCGATCGAAACATAGTCGCCTTTATTTATTTCAAGGTGGATTTTCGAAAGCGCGTGGGTTTCGACTTCTTCGGTGTAGAAGGCCTTTGAGACGTCTTCCAGGCGAATAAGCGGATTGCCGTTGGTATTCATTCTTACTCCTCTCAAAAATCTAAGTTTGCGGCCGCTTCTCCTGGTTTCAAAGAAATTTTGATCTTCGCGAAAGTTTTCCGGCAAACTCAGACTAAGCCCGATCGCTTTGTACCCACGAATCCGGAAGAAACGATTCGATCGCCGTCCCGACCCCCTGCTGGGTCGCAAGCTCGCGCACGAGCGTAGCCACGGCGATGTCCAATACGCCGAGTCCGAAGGGTGAGAATATCGTGACTCTGTTTTTGTCGGCGTTCGGCTTTGCCGTGCCTACGAGTACGTCCGCCAGAGTCGAAGCTATGAAGTCGCGATTGCCGGACTTCTGCTCAGCCAGATGAACTGATGTTTGAGCCCTGCATACATGATCCACGTCGTCCACGACGTTGTGCGCGGAGAGGATTATTTCCGGAGCAAGATCTCTGAGCGAAACGTGCAGAATCACGCTCTCCGGTCTGCACGATGAAATGTCGGAGACGTGAGGCACTGTCGCGGTCGTCGCAAAAGAGATCAGGTTCCCGCCCGCGAACGCGGCATCGAGATTTTCCGCTATCGAAATATTCAAATCCGGAAACGCAGCTTCACACCGCGTCCGGAAGAAACTCGCGCGGCGGCCATCCAGATCGAACAGGCTCAGCCGCTTTATGCCCGGACAGGCGCTGCGCAGAAACCGTATGATCTCGAAATTGATCACCCCGCAACCGATGATCGACGCGGCAGGCTCGCCCGTTTCTTTCAGTAGAGAAGCCGCGGCGAGCGCTGCGCTGGCGGCAGTCCGCTTGGCGCTGATGAGCGAGCCTTCGAGGAAAGCTTCCGGTCTCCCGGTTTTAGCCGAGTTGAGGACAATCACCGCCGAGGCGCGATCGAGCCCCAAATCGTGATTTGAAGGGAAAGACGAAACCCATTTAATTCCCGCCGAGTTGAAGTCGCCGCCCAGATACGCGGGCAGCGCGATAATTCGGCTGGTCTCATCACCGGGAAACCTCAAGAAGGTGGATTGAGGCAATGAGCTGGCGCCGCTTCCGTGCGCTATGTAAGCGTGCTTGACCGTGTTGAGGAGCTCCCTTTCTCGCCCTGCAAGAAGAGAAAGGACCTCGCTGCCCTTGATTATGAGAAGACTGTCATTGTGCATGTTTGTAGCTCCCTCGGCTCGCCGGCGTCTGCCCGTCCGCGTGTTTCCTTACTGAGCTATCAAGGTTTCATCGGGCTGCGGCAGCGCCCGGAGCTGCCGCGGCTCGATCGACCGGCATTTTACCCTGATCTCAGGGTGCGTTCTGGGTTGTTATGGGCTAGACATTGGCCTCCTGGAATCCGCGAAAAACCGGGCCTCTACGTGAGAGATAAGCAGTCAGAGGCCGGAGGGAGCCGTTGGAATTCTATGCCGCGCTGGCCTGGACGAGATGGCCTCGCCCCTCGAGCGTCGAGAGATCGAGATCGGCGACGCACTTGACCTTTACATAGTCGAGCGTCAAACCGCCTTCGATGTGAACCGTGCCCGTTCCACTTTCGAAGTCCGCTCCGCCGAAGTTACAGGAGTCGCGGTCCAGCCTGACCCCGAGCTCGGTTCCGCCCTTCGTGTCGGTGAACTTGATGTGCACGTAGTTGCGGTCGATCGCCTCTTTCAACAGTGCGGTCGTGCGCTCCGGCCGCAGCCCTGCTTCGACCGGGTGGTCGCCTTCGCAGAGGCGTTCTACAAGACTCTTCTCCTTCGGTCGATTCGGGTCCGGAGCCGGAGGCGGCGGGGGTGGGTTCTTCGCAAGCTCCTCCATTTTCTTTCGCAGGCTGAGCGGCCTCATATCCGTCCAGACCTCTTTAATGTAGGCTAGGCAGTCGGCTTTCGGGCCGGACTTGCCGGCGTCAGTCCACCCAAGCGGATTCTCTTTGTACTCGGGCCATATCGAGTACTGCTCTTCGTGGTTGACCACGACCTTGTAAATCGTCGTGTCTTCTCTATCCGGATCACTCCAGCTCATAATCTTCTCCTTTTATCATGAATTCAATCAACACAACACGGTCGTAAAATGGTCGCAACATGGTCGTATCATGGCCGGCCGGACCGCCGCCATTTTTTCTCCTGCTCCTCTTCTTCCCATTTGTCTCATATAGTCCATTGGATTACGAATCTGTTTGAGCCTGGGGGCGCAGCCGCATCTTCTCGATAAGGACCGTGGCCTGATACTCGACGGTCTTAAGCAAAATCACGGCTCTTTCGCCATCCGAAAGCTCGCGTTCGAATACTCCCGCCAATCCCTGCAGAGGACCGTCGTTAACGATCACCGGATCGCCCTTACGCAGCACAACCCCGTTGTTCCGCACGAACCCGTCGGCCCCTATGCGGTCCGTTATCGCGTTGACTACTTCTTCGCCTAGAGGTATCGGAACCTCGCCGGTGCAGAGCACTCGATTGACGCCGCGAGCATATCGAATCGAGTGGAGATGAGAAGATGGCCTGAAGCGCGCGAAAAGATATCCCGGGAATAACGGCTTCACCATCACCCGTCGGCTCCCCGTTTCGGATTTTTCGCGTTTAATTTTTGGCAGCAGCACCGTCAGCCCAAGCCTCCTGATATTGCTGGCGGCATTGTCTTCGCGATAAGGCTTAGTTTGAATCGCGTACCAGTTATCCTGCGATAAGAATGCCAAGTCTGTCATAAGTATTTCTGCCAGTCTTCATTTAGCGCGCACTTCAGATGGCCGCAGCTCGGCTAAGTACAGCGCCATTGCCTGTAGACAGCGGTGAATCCAATGACTTGCCCAGAATTGCTTGCCGGAGCCTATTTCGGTTTCCTGTCTCCGAGTAGTCAGTTTTGGCATCGGCTCTCAGGTTTCACGACGACAAACTAAAGATGTTGCGAGCCGGGCTGCGAAGCGTGAAAGTCTCAGTTGGAGAATGTGAAAACTAAACCACGGCGAGATGAAAGAAGATTTATCGTCAGCAAAGCCATGTTGGGGCTGATTTTGTTTCGCTTGAAACTGCTTACAGAATTACGCCCGACAGTCAGGCTGTTAGTTGAATGGCCGGCACGCTAAAACCCATCAAATGGATCACCGCCGCCCGATTTTTCGACCTCGCTGACCCGTGTAGCCCATGACGGAAACGGGAACTGGACCAGCAGCGGAGTCGGAATTTCCGGCTGATGAACGATGACCGAGCCGGGCTTCAAGATACCGGCGCGGCCCCGGCTCGCAGCCGTCAAGAATCGATACTCGTCGCGGCTCGCTTCGGCCAGATCCAACCGGCCTACAACCCTGAACGCGCAGTTGCCGACCACTCGTCGCTCGACTTCGCTTGCCGTTTGTTGAGCGCCGATTAAGATGACCCCCAGGCTCCTGCCGCGTTCCGAGATATCGAGCAACACTTCCTTGATCGGGCTCCAGCCATCCCGGGGCGCGTACTTGTTCAACTCATCGAGCACGATGAACACAAGCGGCCGGGCCGTACCGGTCTTCTCCTTATCTTCGAACATCCGGCGAAGAACGACGCCGACCACAAACCGCTTGGCGCGGTCGTGAAGGTTGTGAATATCAACTACGGTGACCTGCTTCTTCTTCCAATCGATGCGGTGACGATCGGATTCGGAAACCCGTCCTCGAATCAAATGCCCGATTCGAAACGAAGCGGCGCGAAGCCGCCGTTCGAAAGCCGCTATAGTTCCCTGCGCCGCTGAGACCCAGTGAGTAACGCTCAGACATATGAAATCGACCAAATGATCGAACGTCTCGTAGGGGCTGAGATCGGCTTCCAGAGCCAGGGCCGCCTCGACGCGATCTATGACCGCCGACAGATGACTCGTCTCATCGTCGGCTTCGGCAAACAGGAAACGAAGATACCGCTCGCGACAGAATTCTTCGATAGTCCAGCAAAACGCGGTAACGCCTTCTTGCCGGCTGCCGGTGTCCGGCAGCAGGACTTCTTCCCGAGCTTTAACGGGAGCGAAAATGGCCACGCTCGAAAACGCATTCGGAGTGAGACCGAGCTTCGCGTACGCTTCACTCGTTTCAGGCTTTCGACGCGCGTTCGGCTTGTCCAGGAAGAGCAGGTCTTCGCCTTTGACGTTGAATATGATCGCTCGCGTGTTCGTCGCCTGCTCCTCCAGTATTCCGCTCTGAAAAAGACCGTATAGGAGAAATGTCGCGTAGCTTGTCTTGGTAGCGACGCCGGAAATTCCGGAGATGTTTATATGCGCGCCTCGCGAGCCGTCCAGGAATTCCAAATTGCCGTAGACCACCTCGCCGTCTCGCGAAAGCCCAAGCGGAAACTTCGTATTCATCGAATCGAAGAACAGCGCCTGATGGCGATCGGCTCCGGCAGCTCGAAATACGGACTGACCCGGCAGCGGCGGCACGAAGATCTCGGGTTCGACTCGGGTCACGGACACGTGGGCGATTATCGATTTACCCAGTGGAAAGATTCCTTGCTCGGATAGAAACACATCGCTATCGAATCTCGCGCCTTCGTGTCTCGCCTTCAGGATGTCTACGATTCCGTAGAGTGAAACTCGGCCGCCGTTCGGCAGCTCGCGGGTGACAAAAACCACATCGTCCAATTGAACTACTTGATCGGGCGACACCGCGATCCAAAATTCGAGCGGCTCCGCGTCTTGGGTGCCAAGGACCTTTCCGATTTCTGTGCTCATTGACTTACCTGAAACAATCGCGCCTCAATCGCCCTTCTGATCGTCAACGAATCGCCCAGCCTATGACGCAGCTCATTTTCAAGCGAGCCTACAGGCATCAGGTTCTGAGGCGAGCGCGGATCGCGAAATGACTCCGCGGTAAAATTCGGCAAGCATGTTGAGGATAGATCGGCCAGCTCGATCGCTCTTTGAAGCCCGAGACCCGTTCGCACTTCGAGCCTCAACACTCCGGCAACGTCGTGATCCACTGCGCGCGGCTCACCTACTCTGAGATACCACGAGTAGCGATCATATTGGCCTTTAGTGATCATGAAAAGCGGCGTCCGTCGGCCGGTTCTAAGCCTCCGCACGAGGTCGAACTGCGGCGACGGAAGATAAGCTTCGACCAGCCGCTTGATTACTCCAACCGCCGGCTGATTGATGCCGGCGAAATACGTGAGCGGTCCGTCGGCAAATACACAGGCCGAATCTCTCGACAGTTCTTCCGCAAGACGGGCCTCGGCTTCCCGCATCGAGTTCTGCAAGCACTCGACGGCGGCGGCTGGCTTGTTGTCGGATGCGGCGACCGGTTCAAAGGTCAGTTCAGTATTTCCGATCTTGACCGAGTTGGCATCCGCGATCACCTGATCTTCAAGAGGGGCACCCGTGCCTACGACTATGCGGCGTCCAACTCTGATCTCCTGGAAGGCGGCTGTGTTTTGTTCGACGCGAACGCAGCCGACGGCGAATGAGCCGAAGAGACCTCGAATGATCCGACCGGTTTCGTCATCGAGAATAATGCGAGTCTCCACGCGCCTGACCCCATCGACGAAATGAAGAGGCTCGGGCCTTGGACCGGGCTTCGGCTCGACAGCGCGCCACTCGATGTTCTCGACGTCGGTATAGATTTTGCCTTCCGAATCGGGCTCAAGCTCCTCGATCTGGAACGCGCTTTCGTACTCAGCCGGCCAGGGATCAATTCGAATCATCATTTAGTTCAAACTCGCGGCAAGCCCACGTCGGTTTTAATCTTCGGGGCGCCATCAAAGGCGCATGGTCCATGATCGTCGATATTTTATTCATTTTGAAGTTCAACGCGCGATTGCGCTTGGTTAGGTCGAGCAGTTTGCGTTTCCAGTTTTCTACCGAAGCGGCGACTCGCTCATTCTGGCTCGCTTCTTGTGCAATTGGTGTATCTCCGTGGATGGAAGATATGTCCTGGTACAGGATAATAGGCGTCTGCTTCATAGATACTATTCGACGCGGTGCATTGAATGGAAACGGAGGCGTAAACTCGGCCGATGTTACATCCTTCTCCTCAGTCAATCAAGTTGAAGGGAGGCAATAGAAGGCAATAGGTCAGGCGGATAAAGCAAAGCAATGCAACAATGTTCGTATAATCGGCCAAGCATAGCTAACTTCAACGCGAAGACTCGGCAAGCATTGCTACCCTCATACCGCTTCAGCCGCGACTGAATGCGAAATCATCAGCGCCAGGCAATTCTGAATCTCTATCATTAGAATTGATTTTACGCCGGTTTCGTTTCAGTATATGTCCCGCCATTGTCTTACCGGGAACAAGGAGGTCGTATGAGTAACGCAAGAAGAGCAGCTCTCTTATCGATGCTGGCGGCTTTGATTCTCTCACTCAGTGGAGACGTATCGGCGCGAGGAAGAGAGATTTCTCTGAGAGCATCCGCGTCGGCGAAACCTGCCGTTATTAAGCCGGCTGCTCCTCAGATCGCTATCGTGATCCCCTCGAATCCAGTTGTAGTCGCGCCGGGACAGCCCGCTGTAGGCTCGCAAGAAGCGGCAACGCCGGGCTCGGCTGGAGTCAAAACGGCGAGCCCGACCGCCGGAATTATCAACGCCCTGTGCAAGGTGACGTTGAACATCGTCGGATGCGGCTTCGACCCCGATACCGTGACGCTCAGTTGCGATACAAACAGCGATGGCTTGCCTGACAGCACGATTAAACTCCAGGATGTGACCGTGGTGAGCCACAACCTGGTTCAGGCCGTGCTGGTTCCGGTTTCGGATCAACTCCCCGGCACGGCGTTCCCCCTCTCGTGCTGCGGAGGCATCGCTACTCTGACGCTTTCGAGAACCTTCAATGCGGCCGACGATAACATTTTTGGACCCTTCACTCAGACAACATCCATCAAGATCGATTTAGGGCTGAGAGCGCCGGTCGTTGTATCCGCTTCGCCGGCAGCCGGAGATTGCAGCCTGCCTCAGGACTTAGTCATTCCCGGGGCCTGTTTTCTTGGGGCCGACGGCCTCTCGAACATTACCAGCGTGTTCGCAGTCGATCGAGCGAACCCGAACAACGTGGTTCAGGCGACGCGGTTTGTCGTGTTGAATTCCAATTTGATCGACGCGCTGTTTAACTTCAGCGGCGCAAACGCGGGAAAGACGTTTCTGATCTTCGTCAGCGGGCGCAACGGCACGAGCCGGAATCTTACGTCGCTGCCGAACGGCGCTTCTACGGGATGCCCCATCGGAAATGAGCAAGGCATTCAAGTGACCTTCTCGTGCAGATCAAACACTCCCGCAGCTCAGGATGTCGCCGTCATTCAATCGTGCTCCCTGGACCGAACTGACGCCGGAAGCGTCGTCCTGAATATCGCGGGCCTGAACATCAAGCCGGACGCGGTCGTCACCATAAACGGCCTGACCGTCAAGAAAGTGAAGTTCAAACAGCTCGACGCGTCGACCAGCACATACAGAGCGCTGCAAGTAAAAGGCGGGCTCTGCGGAATGCTGCCCGGCCTGGTTGTGGTCACGAACCCCGGCATGCCGGGATCGGCGCCGTTCTCGCTCGCGGTTACGTGCGACTGATAATCGCGGGTCCGATACACCTGAAAGCTCTGCTTTAGCAGCTCATTTGAATGTCGAGTTCCGTCACAGATTCCGCGTTCGAGGCTTCGATCGCGGAACACGTCACGCTGGCCCCGTTTACGACGCTTGGAATTGGAGGACCCGCTCGCTACTTCGCGGAGGCGACCAGTACCACCGACCTATTGAACGGTATTGAGTGGGCAAGGCAGAGAGACCTTCCGCTCTTCGTGCTCGGGGGCGGAAGCAACGTCGTCGTCTCGGACGAGGGCTTTCGCGGACTCGTGCTGCGAGTGCAGCTTCGTGGAATTGAAACCAGGGCGGACGGCGATCGCGTAATTGTCGAAGCGCGCGCAGGAGAGGATTGGGACTCGCTTGTCTCCTTCTGCGTCAATAAAGGCTTAGCCGGTATTGAATGTCTATCGGGAATTCCGGGTCTGGTCGGCGCGACACCGGTTCAGAACGTCGGGGCTTACGGCCAGGAGATCAGCGAAACGGTTGTCTCGGTCGAAGCCGTGGACCTAACCACGAAGAATCTGGTCGCGATAAGCGGTGAGGCGTGTGGATTTGCATATCGCTCCAGCCGCTTTAAAGCCGCGGACCGGGGACGCTTCGTTGTAACCAAGGTCTCATATCGATTGGCTCCGAATGGCCGGGCCTCGGTGAGATATCCGGAGCTGAAAGCCTGCTTGAAGAACAACGGGCGTGAGAATACCGACGCCGCATCGATCAAAGAAGTAAGGGCCGCCGTTCTCGCAATCCGCAAGCGAAAAGCGATGGTGATCGATCCATCCGATCCCGATTCACGCAGCGTCGGCTCCTTCTTTGTAAACCCGGTGACAACCCGCGAAACTCTCGAGCGAGTCAGATCGGTCGACACAACGCTTCCAGGCATTCCGAATTTCCCAGCCGGAGAAGAGATGGTGAAGCTCTCGGCCGCGTGGCTGATAGAGCAGGCCGGAATGCGCCGCGGCTACGTGCGAGGCGGCGTTGGAATATCAAAGAAACACACGCTGGCGATAATCAATCTCGGGACAGGTACGGCTCGAGAAGTTCTCGCACTGGCGGAAGAGATGAAATCACGCGTCAGGGACAAGTTCGGCATCGAGCTGGTTCCCGAGCCAGTGTTTGTCGGATTTTGATTTATCGGACTTTGAATGGCTACAGCCTTTTCGTTTCTCGCATTGAGCACAATCGACGGCGAGTGATACAAGTCAGCAGCTTTACGTAGTGATCCGACTGTCAACGCTCGGAGGTTATTCCGGATGAGCACATCAAGATTCCTGATCTTCGTCTGCGGCGTCTGCGGCGCCCTGGTTATTATCGCTTCAGTGCTGATTGCTCCAGCGTGGACAGCTCCTGAATCGCACTTGATGAATTCGCGCTCCGAATTGCCGGTGAATCAAACCGGCAAGAGCTGGTACTTCGCCGTGTCGGGAGATTCGCGCGACTGCGGCGACTTAGTAATGCCGAAAATCGCAAAATCGATCGAGAATATAAGCAGCCGGACCCCGGTCGAGTTCTACTGGCACATGGGCGATTTCAGACGCATGTTCGATATCGATTGCGATATGTTGAAGCGAAAGTATCCGAACTTCGACTGCGTGACGCGATCCGGCGGCGGGCTCGGGCCAGACGAGATGAACGAGTACCTCGATGCTGCATGGGATGACTTCATCAAGAATCAGATCGCGCCATTCGGAAAGACGCCGGTCTTTCTCGGAATCGGAAATCACGAGCTGCTTGCAAACCGCACTCGAAACGAATATCGCCGAAAGTTTCAAAAATGGCTCACTCAGCAGCCGCTGCACGACCAGCGAAACTACGACGCCGCTAATTATCACCTCTATACAAACGAGGGCGATACCTACTATCACTTCATCAAAAACGGTGTTGATTTCATCTATCTGGACAACGCCGACGCGACCGAGTTCGACGCGGCGCAGATCAACTGGTTGAGCGAGGTCCTCAAAGCCGATGGGGCCGCGGAAACGGCGCCGTCGGCAAGGAAGAACGATGTTACGACAATCGTAGTAGGAATGCATGCGGCTCTTCCATACAGCAAGTCTCGGAATCACGGGATGGACGCAACGTGCCAGGGCGTTTGCTCGGGCCGGCAGGTCTACGACATGCTGCGACGGGCTCAGACCGTGTTTGGAAAAAAGATCTATGCGCTGGCAAGCCATTCTCATTATTTTCAGGAGAACATTTTTGAAACGCAGCAGCTGGAAGGACAGAGCATTCAGGGCTGGCTGGTCGGAACCGCGGGAGCCGAGCAATACAAGTCGGATTTTTGGCAGAGCATTCAGTATGGGTATCTGCTTATTGAGGTACGCGCCGACGGAACGCTCAACCCGCGTTTCAATCCTGTCACTCGGGACATGCCGCCGCAGGCGACTGGAGAAGGCGCCGCGAGTTTGACGACCTTCTGCTACGAGAAGAATATGCGCCCGGCTACGAACGATGCTTTCACGGGGAGCTGCGCGTGCGGCGCGATAAATTAGATGCGGCTGTTTCCATCCAGTTGAATGTCGAATGAATGACGCAAGCTTCAAGATGCCCTCGCCAAAGCGGCGCTCGTTAAGCGCATCGATGGACATCTTCCGCGACGACTCTGAGACCGAAGTTCAGCCAGGCGATCGCCCTCCGCCGATTCTTATTGTGCGTATTTTTTTCGGATACATATCCGGCCGATTTTCTCTTGTCAGTACAACTCAGCCCAATTAGTATACGCAGACGCAAGGGCAAGCTCAGCATTTTAAAACAGGTTTGAGTGGCTCCGATGAGCTGAGAGGGTGCTTCCGGCGCCCTGTTTACAGTGGAATCACGCCGCAAAGGACGGGTGAGAGACTGCATAGAGAACGCACCGGAAATTTTCGGGGGTGAGGCGCGGAACAGTCCAGCGACAACCGCGTTGTCAGCGACGGAAGGCTCAGACCGGAGGGAATCCAGATGGGCAGCAAGACGATTTCGCGACGGCGCTTCTTTATTGAGTCGTGCGCCGGAGTCAGCTCAGCGTGGCTACTCTCAAACGTGCTTGATATTCCGTTTGCACAGGAGCACGCGCATCAGGCGGCGCTATCGCCGACGCCAACGAAGTTAGAATTCCTTTCTCCGGAACAGGCTGCCGAGATCGAAGCAATTGCTGCCCAGATCATTCCTACCGATGAAACCCCGGGCGCCCGCGAAGCGCGTGTCATATATTTTATCGATCGCGCCTTGGCGACCTTCGCCTCAGACGATCGTCCTGCCGTTATGAAAGGCCTCGACGATCTGCAATCACGAGTGAGGAAACGGTTCAAGAACTCGGGCAAATTCTCCGAGCTTAAGTCGAAACAGCAGATCGAGGTGCTCAAGTCTATTGAGAAGGGGAGCTTCTTCGAACTCATCAGGACGATGACGGTGTGCGGTATGTTCGCCGACCCCTCATATGGAGGCAACTACAACGAGATCGGGTGGAAGATGGTCGGCTTCTCCGACGATTTTGCCTTCGAACCTCCTTTTGGTTTCTATGATCAGGAGAGCGAGGCCAAGTGATGGCGAAGTCTTACGCTAACATCGCGCGGACAAAGTTTGACCAGAACGCGGAAGTCGATTTTCTGATCATAGGCGCCGGCGCTTCCGGTGGGATTATCGCAAAGGAGCTCGCTACGGCAGGGTTTCGCGTGGTCGCGCTCGAACAGGGACCATATCTCTCTGAAAAAGACTTCGTGCATGACGAGTTCAAGTTCATGCAGCAACGCGCCATCACTAACGATTACAAGCGACAGCCCAATACCTTTCGCCATAGCGAGAAGGAAGAAGCCAAGGTTCAACCGGCGATCATCTACGGGCGGCTTGTCGGGGGAGGGAGCGTGCCTTTTGCCGCGAATTACTGGCGGCTTCACGAAATCGATTTCATCGAGCGAAGCAAGCTCGGTCCGATCGCCGGAACCGGATTCTCCGATTGGCCGATCACATACGCGGAGCTTGAGCCCTACTACACCAAGGCCGAGTGGGATCTTGGCGTGTCGGGAGCGCCGGGGCCGTTCGATTCGCCTCGATCAAGGCCCTATCCACTCCCTCCGCTTCCGATAAAGTCATCCGGCGTGCTTGCCGAGCGGGCCGCTCGCAAGCTCGGATGGCACGCGCAGCCCGCTCCGATGGCAATCCTGTCGAAGCCCTATCGCGGCAGAAGCGCGTGCGCGCATTGCGGATTCTGCTCGTACTTCGGCTGCGAGATGGAAGCGAAGTCGTCGACCCTGACCACCGTGATTCGAGAGGCTGAAAAAACCGGACGCTGCGAGATCAGGCCTAACAGCTATGTGCGCCAGATCGAAGTCAACAAAGCTGGGCTCGTCACCGGAGTCACCTACTTTGACGAGAATCGCAAGGAACGGTTTCAAGCCGCGAAAGCCGTTGTTCTGAGCGCGAACGGCGCCGAGACACCGAAGCTTCTGCTGATGTCGAAATCCTCGAAATTTCCGCACGGACTTGCGAACTCGAGCGGCAAGGTCGGCAAGTATCTTATGTTCAACGGCCACGCTAACGCAGGCGCGGTCTTCGAGCAGCAGTTGAACGAGTTCAAAAGCGTGGCGGTCAGCCGGATAATTCACGATTTCTACAACTGCGATCCGAAACGCGGCTTTTACGGAGGCGGCGGACTGGATACGCGGTTCGTTCAATACCCGCTCGGATTTGCGATTCGTGGACTGCCTCCAGACGCGCCGCGATGGGGCCGCGAATACAAACGCATGCTGGCTGAACAGTACACGCGGACTCTGACGGTGCTTTGCCATACGACTTCGCTCGCCGTCGAGTCGAACAACATAACGCTCGATCCTCACGTGAAGGATGAATGGGGTCTGCCCGCGGTGCGAGTCACGTATACCGATCACGCGAGTGATCTCAAGATGATGCAGTTCCTTCAGGATCGCGCCAAAGAACTGCTCGATGCGGCCGGCGCGCGCAAGGTTTGGGCTCGTCCGGTCGGGCCCCAGTCGTTCGGCTTCCATCTGTTGGGAACCTGCCGGATGGGAAACGATCCGAAGGAATCAGTGATTGATAAGGATCACCGCACGCACGACGTTCCCAACCTGTTCATCAGCGACGGAAGCAGCATGGTGACGTCGGGACGAGGCCAGCCTACCTGCACCATTCAGGCGCTGGCTTATCGCGCTTCCGACCGGATCGTCCAGCTTGCAAAGAGCGGCGAGATCAAGTCAGCGCTCTAGCCAGGCCGGATTGTACGGATGAAAGATTCAAAGAAATCCGGCTCTCACTATCGAAATACACCTTACCCAAACGAGGAAACTGTGATGAAACGCTTGCGAGTTGTAGCTGCATTATCCCTGGTTGTCGTAGCTTTGGTATTTGCCGCGGCGGCTTATAAATCGACACCGGCCAGCTCAGGAGAGGCAGGCCTCCAGAATCAAGTCGAGTACTCCAGCGCAAAGAGCGCGGCGAATCGGCCCTTCTCCGACGTGGTGCGCGTGGGGAATATGCTCTACCTTTCAGGCAAGCTAGGGACGGACAGCAGCGGGAAACTCGCCGTCGGCGGCATCACCGCCGAGACAAAGCAGGCTCTCGAGAACATCAAAGCGGTGCTCGCGAGCAACGGCTCTTCGCTCGACAACGTCGTCAAAAGCACGGTCATGCTTGCGGATATGAAGGAATGGGCCGATATGAATTCGGTTTACACGACCTTCTTCAAGAAAGAACGCATGCCGGCCCGCAGCGCCTTTGGAGTGACAGGCCTCGCTCTTAACGCTCGCGTTGAAATTGAGTGTGTGGCTACGGTGAAGTGACGATCAGGCTGGTGTTAAACGAAAAGAGTCGTCCTCTGATAGATGGGGCGGGTTACTTCAAAGCGGAGCGGCCAATGGGCTCTTGGCTATTGACTGAAGGTCAAAGGCGCTCATTCTATACCCCCGCAAATGGGATCAGATCATCAACGCGTGTAATAAGAGGTTGATCAATTCCGGCGGAATCCGCTTCCGCATATACGTCCGCGGCACTTGCTCCTGATGCTATGAGGCGATCCCCCTTTAACGCGATCCATTGACCGGCGTATTCCTGGCGGTGCTCATCGAGCCATTTCATTTCCCTGGTAAATTCTTCGTTGGTGACTATCAGCGGCGCACGCCCATCTTTTGCCTGAGGAGCTGCCGGAGCCAGCCTACGATCGAGAAGGGCATAGAGTCTTCGCTGCTCAGAAATCGTAAGCTCATTGACCTTCTTCACCAATTCATCAAACTCGATTTGAGCCATAAAAGCCTACCTTTAGTAACATTTTTCTGGTGATTATAGCAGGTGAAATGCACGGCGCGTGATTGGTTGCGTGGCGCGACGCAACCAATCAAGTCACTCTGTACGCGATTCCGCTTGTCACCGGTCACGGGTCAAACTAGTATTCCGTCTCCCAAGGGTTGCGCGTTTTCAGATCAATCAACCGAATCCGTAGCAGACCGAAGAACAGAAAGGCAGTTCGAAGGAGAGCCTTCACTGAGAAGCTCACGCTCTCAACCTCTCAACCAATGATGCGAGCGGATCGAAGAGTACACCGAGCGAGGCGCAGCAATGGAGCGGCAGCGCGTTTGCGTATAGCTCTCCTGATCTCCGCAACCATGCTGCTTGCATTTCCGCTCAGCATTTCAGCGCACGACATCCCCAACGACGTCACGATTAATGTCTTTCTGAAGCCCGAAGGACAAACCCTGCGGCTGCTTGCGAGAGTGCCGCTCAAGGCTTGCCGAGACGTCGACTATCCCCGACGTGGGGCCGGATTTCTGGATATTGCGCGAGCCGGTGATTCGCTGAGAGACGCGGCTACGCAATGGATTTCCGATGACGTGAATCTCTACGAGGGCAGTCAGCTTCTCGAGAAACCGACGGTGATAGCCGTACGCGTATCGCTCGAATCTGACCGGTCCTTTGAGTCGTATGACTCGGCTCTTGACCATATAGCGAGCCCTCCACTCGCAAACAACATCGATCTCTACTGGAATCAGGGTCTGCTGGATGTGTTGTTCGAATATCCGATTCGCTCCGATCAATCTGACTTCTCGATTGAAGCTTCATTTGCGAAACTGGGATTGCAGGTCAACACGGTGCTTCGATTCCTGCCGCCGGGCGGCGCAGTCCGAGCGTTTGAGATAACCGGCGACGAGGGCCTCATCAGGTTGGACCCGAGATGGTATCAAGCCGCATTGCGCTTTGTGGGAGCGGGATTCCTGCACATTCTGGGCGGGACGGATCATCTGCTCTTTCTCTTCTGCCTTGTCATCCCGTTCAGACGCTTCGCTGCGTTGATAAAAGTGGTGACCGCCTTTACTGTAGCTCACTCGATTACGCTCATTGCTTCTGCTTACAACCTTGGGCCTGACGCTCTATGGTTTCCAGCCTTCATAGAAACACTGATTGCGGTTTCGATTGTGTACATGGCTCTGGAGAACATCGTCGGAGCCGGCAAGGTGGGCAGAAGATGGGCGGTCGCGCTCGGCTTCGGCCTGATTCACGGGTTCGGTTTCTCATTCGCTCTGAGCCGGACGCTGCAATTCGCCGGGTCGCACCTGCTCACGTCGCTTTTGTCATTCAACATCGGCGTCGAGTTGGGCCAGCTCCTCGTTCTCGTTTTGCTGATACCGGCTCTGGAATTGCTCTTTCGATTCGTCGTAGCCGAACGAATCGGGACGATAATTCTCTCCGCGATCGTCGCTCACACCGGCTGGCACTGGATGATGGATCGCTGCGACCGGCTTAGGGCGTTTGGGTGGTCCGCGTTGAGCGCAGCAACCCTGGCGAGCGCGATGCGCTGGTTGATGGCGCTGATCGTGCTCGGCTTGATCGTGTTTCTATCGCGGGAGATGTCCAAAAACCGCCAAGGTGCTTTAATCGCAAATACTCAAGAGCCTGAAAGTCAGCTCGACGCGGGTAGAATTGAGAAGCCGAAGGGCCGGCGGTTCTCTATACAGTCGTTTCTGCGCATGCTTCGTCGTGATGAAAAGGGAGGAACCGTATGATTAACTTCTGTCGTTTGATGTCGGTAGTTGTTGCACTGGCGGTTGTAGCCGGAGCATCGGTTTCCACTCAGAGCGCTCAGCCCGTCAATGATCTGCCTAATACCTATGCCACAGTAGAGAACTGGGCGAAGATGCCCGAAGGCCGCATCTGGGGCGCGACCAGCGCAGTAGAGATTGATCGCGACGGCAAGTCAATCTGGGTGGGCGAACGCTGCGGCGCAAATTCATGCGCCGGATCAACAATGGCATCGGTGCTCAAGTTCGACGAAACCGGAAAACTCGTCAAGAGCTTTGGCGAAGGAATGTTCATTTTTCCTCACGGCATGCACGTGGACCGTCAAGGAAACGTCTGGGTGACGGACGGCGTTCCGCCCGGCGCGGCCAACAATCCCGCCGCCGCGGGCAAGGGACACATCGTCGTGAAATTCAGCCCCGAAGGAAAAGTTCTTCTGACGCTCGGAAAAGCCGGTGTAACCGGAGACGGCCCGGATACCTTCAATCAACCATCGGATGTAGTCACCGCGCCCAACGGAGACATCTTTGTCGCCGATGGACACGGAGGAAATTCGAACGCCCGCATCGTGAAGTTTTCCAAAGACGGCAAATTCATCAAGGCCTGGGGAAGGAAGGGCACGGCGCCCGGCGAGTTTGATACTCCGCACGCGCTGGCGTTCGATTCACGAGGCCGATTGTTCGTCGCGGACCGCAACAACAACCGTCTTCAGATTTTCGATCAGGACGGCAAGTTCCTCGAAGAGTGGAAACAGTTCAGCCGCATCAGCGGGCTCTACATCGATAAGAACGACGTTCTATATGCCGCGGATTCCGAATCCAATACGGCTCGTCATCCCGGCTGGAAGCGCGGCATCCGAGTCGGCAGCGCCAAAGACGGAAAAGTGTGGGCATTCATCCCCGATCCCGAAGCAAGCCCCGACAAGAGCGCTACCAGCGCAGCCGAAGGCGTCGCAGCCGATGCAAAAGGCAACATCTACGGCGCCGAGGTCGGGCCAAAAGCGTTGAAGAGATACGTCAAGAAGTAGGGCGCGATTCGAATCATAGACTTTCAATTCGGGCGGTGCTAGAGTGGCCTTCAGGACGCTGAACCTTCTCACCTGAAGGGGGCAACATGCACATTTTATCGAGGATCACGGGCGCGCTCGGCGGCGTAGCAGTGCTTGCGATTGCCGGCATCGCGTTATCCGGAGGCGCCGCGGCCGATTCGAAGGAAGGCTCGGTTCCTGCAAAGCCTACCTTCACAAAAGACATTCTTCCGATCATGCAGAAGAAGTGTCAGGACTGCCATCGAGAGGGCGGTATGGCTCCGATGCCGCTGCGGTCCTACGAAGATGTGCGGCCGTGGGCGCGCGCGATCAAGGAAAAGGTCGTTTCGCGATATATGCCTCCCTGGCACATCGACCCCACGGTAGGCGAGTACGATCCTGATCCTTCGCTCAGCGATGCGCAGATTGCCACGATAGCGAAATGGGTTGATTCCGGCGCGCCTAAAGGCAACCCGTCCGATGCTCCGCCCCCTCGCGTCTTTCCACCCAACAACACCTGGGTGTTCGGCGAGGAACCCGATCTCGTCGTCACAAGCGCCGGATTCGAAGTGCCGGCTACGGCGGCCGACCAATATCCGAAGGTGGATGTTCCTACCGGACTCACCGAAGACCGCTACATCAAATGGATGCAGGTGATTCCCGAAGATCCCACCGTGCTTCATCACGTTCTTATCTACGCGCTTCAGAGCGAAGCAGCCACCGGAGGCGTGCGCGGGGTGAAACCCACGCAAGGTAGCAATTCTCTCCTGACTGAGTACGCGAGAGGTAACGACGGAGACATATTCGCCAACGGTACGGCGAAACTGCTGAAAGCGGGATCAAAGCTGCGGTTCAGTTTTCACTATCATCCCAACGGCTCAAAAGCGGTCAACGAGCATGCCAGGATAGGATTCAAGTTCTTTCCGAAGGGCTATACGCCAAAATATCTGATTTCCACCAAAGGGGTCTCGTCTCCGGCTTCTCTGGCGATCCCGCCCGGCGAAGCGAACGCGAGAAGCGATGCTTACTTCAGGCTCGAAGAGCCCGCAAGACTCGTGAGCTTTCAGCCTCATATGCATTATCGCGGCAAGCGAATGGCGCTCGAGGCAATCCTTCCGGACGGACAGCCGCAGCTTCTCACCGATGTCGCGCACTTCGTCTGGACCTGGCAGATCACCTACGCCTATAAGACTCCACCTGCGTTTCCAAAGAACACGGTGCTGCACGTGACCTCTTATCACGATAATTCGGCGGGCAACAGAGAGAACCCCGATCCTACCGCTTTCGTTGGATGGGGCGATCGAACGGTCGATGAGATGAACATCGGGTGGATCGACTTTTACTACATCACCGATCAGGAATACGCGGATCTGCAAAAGCAGAAAGACGGTTCGCCAAAGGCTACTGTAGCGACGGGCTCAGGCCGACAATGACTTTGATATCCGCTTCGGCAGTATGAGTTGAGCGACTGTCGAGTATAGATCTTGTTTTTATGATTTCAGTTTGGCTTCTTATCTTCGGGTGGGCTCACTGTTACTTTAACTCTGACGCTATTCGAGAGTTCTGAATCACTCGCGGACAACTCAATTTCATAGGCGCCGGATGCGGCGAACCGCGCTCGCGTAATCGCTCTGGTTGAATCGGAAAAAGAGACCTCTCCGGGCCCGCTTATCTTCCTCCATGCCGTCGCCGGCTTGCCCCCGCGGGGGAGTCCGTCGTCTTCGATGCTGCCGTTCAACGCGAGATCTTGATCCAACCGCACCGTGAAGCTTACCGCCGCGAGCGTGTCACCGCCGGCGTTAATATCCGCAAGCGGATTAATAACCTGAATCGCGGGGGCTCGGTTCACGCACACGAACTTCGGCGCCTTCGTCGAATCAAGGCCATTGATCACTTTCTTTGCGCTCGCGAGCTCCAGCTCATATAACGGATCCATTGTTTTGACGGTCGTAGTCGAGATCAAACCTGCAATCCGGACCGTCCACTGAATCTTGCCGTCGAAGTCGCCCGGCACGATCATGCTGCAGGCGAAACGATGCCGCCCCGTCAGGAAGCGCGTCGGCTGATTTCGATCCGCGGCTCCTGGCGTGAAGGCGTTATTAACGCCGGGCTCAATCTCTACATCGATATGATTGGTGTTGAAGTAACCGAAGGACAGCGTGAGCGTGCCGTCTTTATTTTTCACAAAGCCGTCATATTGAAGATAAATCGGCTGAGAAGCCTGAGCTTGCGCCAGCGCTTCTTGGGTCCGCGCGCCGGCAAATATGATCAGGGAGGCAACGCACAGAAAGGCTCGCGACATTGGGCCTCCTGAACGATCAACGGAGTTTGAGCGACTAGAGCGGATTCTTCTTCGATATCGCTTGCGGTTCCCGCACGAAACAGCGAGTCAATACTCGCCGATTAATCGAGCCGCCGATAATAAGACTCGCCCGCGCAGGCGCGGCAGAGTACGCGGCCCTCTCTGACCACTTCGCGGCGGTCGTTTACACCTTCGCCGCATTCCTCGCATTGAACCCTTGAAACCGGACGGCCGGGCTGATCCTCTTCCGGCAGCTCGATCGAAACGCGCTCGACTTTGAAGAGCGATTCATCGGGGAGAATTTTATAAGCCTTCAACTGCCGTTGGTACTTATCCGATATTTCAGGAAAGACGCAATCGGCTACTTCGCGGGAAGAATCCAGCGCCACTACGCGCACCGCTTGCCTTGTTCCGGTGTTCAGAAAAGTCGCCGCGAGTTTTCCGTAGTCGCGGAACTTCATTGTGCGCTTTCCGAGGCGGCACCCGGTTACCGTATTGACCGCGTCGGCGGCGCAACGATCAATCTCGACGAAGACGAGCATCTTCTTTTTGTCGGCTCCTCGCGGATCCTCGATGCCGACCTCGCGGCAGCCAAGCATCGCCATTCTCACGCCGAGCACCTGGCCTGCACACATATGGCCGTGTGATCGCTCGGCCTCTACCAGCAGCTCATCAAGAGATTCCATGAATTCTGTCTTGTTCGGAATGCGCTTTTGTGTTCGTCGATGCGTCTCAATCAGCGCCATCAACATCAGTCGCCGGCTGCCGCGGGCGCCAGCTCGGTGTGAACCGGCGAGACTATTCGCGTTTCTTCGCGCGGCAGCATGTAGGCGAATATCGTGCTCAGCATCGTCGCTCCCGAAGCTATTACCATCACGTTACGAAATCCAAACGCCGGCACGAGGTTATCCAGTAGAGCCGGGGAAAGAGCGCCGATGCCCCAAGCGGCTCCCATCATCAACGCCGATACCGTGCTGGTCTCGCCCGGTACAAGTTCCTGCGCCATTGCGACATTCACAGGGATCGTCGACAGCAGTGCGAAACCGCCAAGCCCGAGGAACGCGAAGCTCAACGGGCCGCTAGTCAGGAACGCCGCCATCATCAGCGGACCCGAGAGCAATCCCGAATATAAAGTTACCGCGCGGCCCGACATTCGTTCCGCCAGAAAACCGCCCGCGAGACCGCCGATGCCCCCGAGCAACAAGAACACAGTGAGACCGCCGCCGGCTCCGGTGACCTGATACCCTCTTTCGCCCAACAAGAAAGGCAGATAGTTGTTCGTGGTCATCTGCATGCCGGAACGAATCACCGTGATTATGTAGAGACAAAGCAGCGGCTTCCACACCGGCCAAAACGATGCGGCCAGATTCGGTTTGAGCCGCAGTGCGCCGGTCGCGTCACGCTGGTGGCGTTCGTGCGCGGGAAGCGGAGGACAGATCACATAGAGAACGGCGCTCGTGAGAAGTCCTATCGCGGCGGCGTAGTATGTACGTCCGAGGCCGAACAGCGTGATGAAAAAAGCAATTCCAATCGGGCCGATCGAGTAGCCTATGCTTCCCATCGCCGAGAACACCGCCAGACCGACTCTCCGCCGTTCACCGGACGAAACCGAAGCCATCGCGGCAGCCTGCGGATGAAACGAGCCTATTCCGATTCCGCCTGCAATTAGAATCGCGAGCAGCACTCCATACGAAGGAGCAAGTCCGATCATCGATATGAAGACTCCGGTAATCGCGGGGCCGAAAACCGCGAATGACCGTCTGGCGTAGCGGTCAGAGATGATCCCGTAAACGGGCTGCATCAGCGACGACGATATTGCGTACAGCGGAGCGAGCCAGAAGACCTGCCCCGAGCTGAGGTGCAGATTGTCCTTGAGAAGCGGCAGAAGCGGAAAGATTATGCTGGAATACGAGTCGTTGACGAAGTGACCCGCGCAAAGCGCCGAAAGAGTCAGTTTGTCGCGTTTCCTCATACGTTCGCTGCCATTTCCTTCGCGCGCCGGTGAACGGGCTTCAGACTCGAGCAGTCGTCCTGCCTTCGAGCTGCGCGAACATGCGCTCTCGCGCCACGCCGATAAAATGATCGAAGATCGCGCGAGACAGACTGTCGTTCTGCCATCCTATTTCGGGGTGCCATTGCACGCCGAGTATGAACTGGCCGCTTCTCGTATTCTCGACGGCTTCGATGACGCCGTCCGGGGCCCACGCAACCGGAACCAGATCTCGGCCGACGTTTTCAACTGCCTGATGATGATGGCTGTTAACGGCCGCGCGCGTCCCGCCGGCAAGCCGCGCAAGCAGGGAGTCTTCAGTGATGCTGATCGAGTGCTGATGCCGCTCTTGAATATCGCCCTGGCGATGCCTGATAGGATCTTTTGTTTGGGAAGGGATGTCTTGAATCAGGGTTCCTCCGCGATATACGTTGAGTACCTGGATGCCAAAGCAGATGCAGAGCACGGGGAGACCCCGCTTTTCGGCCGCCTCCAGGAGCATCAGATCCGTCTCGTCGCGTCTCGGAACGTTGATCCCGCAATCCAGGATGGGCTCACGGCCATACCTGAGTGGATCGACATCGCTGTCCGACCCGGACAGGCATAGCCCATCGAGCTTTTCAACTACTGAGTCGATGTATTCGCGATTCGGCAGAAGCGGGAGGAGTATCGGCGTGCCGCCCGAGGCGAGGATCGCGTCCGGATATCCAATCCTGAGGTTGTAGTAGCTGGTCTCCCAGTTAAAGCGGCACGATATGCCGATGGCTGGTCTCAATTCTGAATTCAAGCTAGCAGCCCCTTCCCCGCTAAATGGCGTCCGGAGGTATCGTCGAAACAACCTGCTAAATCTCTCGGGTCAGTTCTAATTAATTCAGCGCCTATCCTCGAGTCTCGTACTCTTCGCAGGCCCTCGTCTCCGCAAAAAGGCAGAGTATCTTTCCCCGTGTGCCGATGTCAATTCGGGCTCAAGATTGAGAGGCTCGCGACAAGTTCTCAGCCAATCCGGAGCAATAGAACAGGGCTGAAGATCAGGCGGCCTATGAAATTCCATATCGGAGACAGTCTAACGTTCTTAAACATACCTTATGAATCCGTCTATGGATCCAGGCAGTCAATCCTGGTGTCCTGACCTTTAGGGCACGCCGCCCGCCTGTGAGCTTTGCGCCGAAATTTCTTTTTGGGTAGAATGCAATGTTTCACTTTGATTCCCACAAAGCATCAACAATAAAAGGGGCGGTACGATGGAATCCACAACCATTTTGAATAACGTGGAAGATCGGCATATCGAAGAACTCGACACAGTGACGATTCGATTTGCCGGAGACTCCGGGGACGGCATGCAGCTCACCGGAACTCAATTCACCAATACCTCGGCGGTTATTGGTAATGACATTTCCACTCTCCCGGACTTTCCCGCCGAGATACGCGCGCCGGCAGGCTCACTCCCGGGCGTTTCAGGATTTCAACTCAATTTCTCGAGCCAGGACATCAGAACACCGGGCGATCAGCCGAACGTTCTGGTCGCGATGAATCCGGCGGCGCTCAAGGTCAATCTTGCGGATCTCGAAGGTGGAGGAATCCTGATCGTCAACACCGATGCCTTTAACGAAGGCAATCTGAAGAAAGCGGGATACGAAAGCAATCCGCTCGATGACGGAAATCTGCTTCAGAACTATAGAGTCTTTAAGATTCCAATCTCGACCGCCAATCGAGCTGCTCTTCGGGAAGAAGTAAACATCCCGATGAAGGAGATCGACCGCTGCAAGAATTTTTGGGCGTTGGGGCTGATGTACTGGCTTTATGATCGGCCAATGGCTCCGACACTGACCTGGATCGAGACCCGCTTCAAGAAGACACCAGAGGTCGGCAAGGCCAACTCGACAGCTCTCCGCGCCGGCTTTGCATATGCCGAAGCCGCCGAGATATTCACGACTCACTATCGCGTAAAGCGGGCGGTCATTGCTCCCGGCAAATATCGAAAGATTACGGGCAACGAAGCGACCGCGCTGGGATGCGTCGCCGCGTCGCAACTGGCGGGCAAGCCTCTCTATTACGCAAGCTATCCCATAACACCGGCGTCGGACATTCTTCACGAGCTTGCCGCGCGAAGGAACTTCGGCGTAAAGACCTTTCAAGCCGAGGACGAAATCGCAGCCGTTTGCGCGGCCATCGGGGCTTCGTTCGCGGGCAGTCTCGGTGTTACCGGAACGAGCGGCCCAGGGTTGGCTCTGAAAGCCGAGGCCATCGGACTGGCGGTAATGACGGAGCTGCCGCTGGTGGTTATCGACGTTCAGCGAGGCGGGCCGTCAACCGGGCTTCCGACCAAAACCGAACAGGCCGATCTCCTTCAAGCGATGTTCGGCCGCAACGGCGAGTGCCCGGTCGCAATAGTTGCTCCCGCAACCCCCGGCGACTGTTTTCACATGGCAATCGAAGCGTTTCGAATCGCGACTCGACATATGATTCCGGTCATCTATCTTTCTGATGGATACCTGGCCAATGGAGCCGAGCCGTGGCGGTTGCCCGATATCGACGCTTTGCCTGACTTCAAGGTCAAGAACAAGACAGAATCGAACGGTATTTTTCATCCCTATGAAAGGAACCCCGACACGCTTGCGAGGCCGTGGGCGTTGCCGGGCACTCCGGAGCTCGAGCATCGGATCGGCGGCATTGAGAAACAGGACACTACCGGGAACGTCTCATACGATCCCGAAAACCATATGCATATGGTACTGACGAGGGCGGAGAAGGTCGCGCTCATAGCCGACGACATACCCGATGTCGAGATTTTTGGCGAGTCGAGCGGCCGCGTTCTGGTAGTGGGCTGGGGCTCGACCTACGGTTCGATCACCTCCGCCGTTGAGGAAGTGCAGAATCGCGGAATGTCCGTATCGAGCGTGCACCTTCGCTACCTGAATCCTCTGCCTAAGAGCTTTGGCGATATCCTCGGCCGGTTCGACCGAATACTCGTTCCGGAGTTGAATCTCGGACAGCTTGCGATGTTGATGCGGGCCAGATTCCTTGTTCCGGCCATCTCGTTCCCGAAGGTAAAAGGCAAGCCATTCAAGATCAGCGAGCTTGTGGCGAAGATCGAAGAAGTCTACCAAGACTAATAGCGGAAATAGTTCGGCCTTTATAGGTCGTTCGGGAGATTTTCAATGAGTACACACGTGGCGGAAAACGGCGGCAACGGAAGTGAAGTCGTCAAACTGACGAAAAAAGACTTCGTATCGGATCAGGAGGTCAGGTGGTGCCCGGGATGCGGCGATTACGCGATCCTGGCTCAAGTGCAAAAGGTAATGCCCGAGCTCGGCCTCAAGCGGGAGAACATTGTATTCGTCTCCGGCATCGGCTGCTCGAGCCGCTTTCCTTATTACATGAATACCTACGGGTTTCACAGCATTCACGGGCGCGCGCCCGCGATCGCAACCGGCATTAAAACCGCGAATCCAGAGCTGTCGGTCTGGGTCATCACCGGAGACGGCGACGCATTGTCGATCGGCGGAAACCATCTGATTCACGCGATCAGGCGGAATCTCGACATCAACATCATCCTTTTCAACAACCGGATCTACGGCCTGACCAAAGGCCAGTATTCGCCCACAAGCGAATTCGGCAAGAAGACCAAATCCACGCCGTTCGGCGTAATAGACTATCCGTTGAATCCGCTTTCGGTCGCGCTAGCTGCTGAAGCCACTTTCGTGGCTCGCTCCGTCGATACGCACGTCGCGCACCTTCAGATGGTGGTCGAACGCGCAATGCGTCACAAAGGCGTCTCGTTTGTCGAGGTTTATCAGAACTGCAACATCTTCAATGATGGGGCATTTGATATGTTCACCGATCGCGCGGTCAAAGACGACAAGATGATCCAGATCGAGCATGGTAAACCGCTGGTCTACGGCAAGGAGCACAATCGCGGAATTCGTCTGCACGATATGCATCTCGAAGCCGTCGAGCTCGGCAATGGAATCAGCGAATCAGATTTGATCGTGCACAATGAGAAGTCGCCCGACTCCTACCTTGCTTACATGTTCGCGCGAATGGAGTACCCGGACTATCCGGTTCCGATCGGCGTTTTTCGCGATGTCGAAAAACGCACTTACGAGAGTTTGCTCGAGGAGCAGATACAGGGCGCGGTTGCAAAAATGGGCGCGGGAAGCCTCGAGAAGCTCATCAATAGCGGCGACACGTGGGTTATTGACTAGAGTCGCGCGAGGAATCAGGCTGGATTAATCCACGCCTAAGAACACTGTAGGGGCTGGCCTCCGTGCCGGCCCCTCTTTGCGTTTGGCCTCCGTGCCGGCCCTTCTTTGCGTTTACGAATACTCGAGAACAGCAGGCGCGCAACACGCCTGCCACACCCGTCGGCTCGCTTCACAAACCGAGATTGAGAAACTCTTCAACATTCGTTTCAAGACTCGGGGCGCCGGCCGCGAGGAGAGGGCCGAGGCCTTCGGCGAAATATCTGATCAGTGCTTTCGCAAGCTCCCTTTCGTCTCCCGGTGAAAACATCAGCCCATTGACCTGATCGATTATGATCTCTTGAAGGCCTCCCGTCCGGGACGCAATCACCGGCAGCCGATTGGAGAGCGCTATTCGAGCGACGCCGCTCTGCGTGGCGCTTAGATAAGGCAGTACAAGAACGTCCGCCCAGTCAAAGAGGCTGCCTACCTCCTCGTTGGCTATGTATCGATCTTCTATTTCTACTCGAGACTCGAGCCCGAGATCTTCGATTAATTTCCTGTAAGGACTCGCCGGATCGTAAAACTCGCCTACGATTCTCAAGCGACAGTCAAAGCGTGCGAGTACTGCCGGCATTGCTCGCAACAGTACCTCCAGGCCCTTGTACTTTCTGACGAGCCCGAAGAAAAGGATGTTGCGGCCGCGTCGGTCCGGTCGAGACTTGCCCGCGAATTGATCTATGGAAGGAAGCGGGGCCACTCTCACTACGGCGTCTGATCTGATCGTAAGAAGCGTGTTTAGATCGGCCTCCGAGTGCGTGATGAACCGATCGACGGGCAGAAACGCAAATCCGGCAAGCGCGAAATCGAACCATTTATCTTCGTGTGGAAGAATGTTGTGACACTCCAGCAGGACTCTTATTCCGGCGGCTTCAAAGAGGCCGCTTAGGATGCCGGTGACCGGCGCAAAGAACGTATTCCACCACTGAATGATCACGAGTTCAGGATCGAATTCACGTGTTTGATTTAACGCGCGAAGCCATGTGAGCGGGTTAAGAGGATCGAGCAGCGCCTCCGCTTCTGCATCGAGTTTTAGCTCGCTGGCGTCGGTCGTGACTTTCCCCGGAAACAGGAACGCCGGATAGAGCCGCTTGAATGAGATGACTTGAACGGCATGGCTTCGGGCAGTCAGCTCCTTCCAAAGCCAAAAGACATGATGCGCGATCCCTCCTCTGAGAGGATACGCCGGGCCAATAATCGTGACCCTCACCGCGTCGGGCTCTCCTCGCCTCGCCTTTTGACGACCGCTTCCGCTCGCGTTTCGTCTTCATCGGCGTTGACGATTGAATAGTCGTCTTCCCTTCTATACGAAAACGCGATCATCTCAGCAAGAAGGCCGAACAGGATGAACTGAACGCCGATGATTATGAACAAGGTTCCGATAATCAAGAGCGGCCTGTTTGTGAGCCACTGCAGATAGAAGATTCGCTGGTAAAAAAGGTAAATGTCTATGCACGTTCCCAGCCCGCTCAGCATAAGACCCATGACGCCGAAGAAGTGCAGCGGCCGGTTCGTGTATCGGGTCATCAGGATGACTGTTAACAGGCTGAATACTCCGCCGAATACTCGGCCAACCCCGTAGTGAGACGAACCGTGCCGCCGCGCCGCGTGTTCGATTTTGATCTCGCCTATGCGAAAGCCTCGGTAACTTGCAAGCACAGGCGTAAAACGATGGCGCTCGCCATAGATGAGGACTTCATCGAGCACCTCGCGTCGATAACACTTGAACCCGCAGTTGATGTCGTGCAGATGCACTCCGGTTAGAAGCGCCGTCGTCCAATTGTAAAGCTTCGAAGAGATTCTCTTGTTCAATGGATCCTGGCGGTCGTAGCGCCAACCGGAAACCAGGTCGTAGCCTTCTTCGATCTTGGCCAAAAATAGTGGGATGTGTTCCGGAAGGTCCTGAAGATCCGCGTCCATCGTTATGATCACGTCATACCTTGCCGCGCTGAAACCGGCTGCCAGCGCCGCCGATTTACCGAAGTTCCTCCTGAACTTTATGCTTCTGACGGAATGATCCGCGGCCCTTATTCGCGTGATCTTCTGATACGACCCGTCCGTACTACCGTCGTCGACAAAGATGATCTCGTATCGTTCGGCGACGTCGGCGAGAACAAGCGAGAGCCTCTCATGTAATTCGTCGAGCGATTCGCTCTCGTTCATGACCGGGATGATGATGGATATTGACGGACTGGTCGCCCTCATACTGTCCCTTTGTTCCTTCCGGCTTCCAAGCCGGGCGCGCCTAGTATACCCCACTCAAAGCCCGAATAATAAAGTAGTTCTTTCGGACATTGAATACGCACACGGACCATAGTAGTATTCGGGGGTTCCGGGTCCCGGCCCCAAAGGCATCGATTGAAGTTAGGGCGCAAAAAGATGCACCGTCCCGGCTGTCTCTTAAGAGGAGTATCATTGGGCAATGAAGTTCAGGCTAGTACTCTCTATTCTCATCGCTCTCTTTGTATTCACATCCATAGCCGTCATCCAGGCTGATGATCATCGGGCCGCCGGCCTTGATGGTTCGCCTTCCGGCAGTTCTTCAACAAAAGAGATTCGCAACTGGGAGCTTACCGGGCCCTGGGGAGGCGATGTTCGGTCGATGGTTTGTTCGCCGGACAATGCCGATCTACTCTATCTTGGAACGAGCGATGGACAGCTTTTCAGATCAACGGACGCAGCGTCGACGTGGAGGCGCTTACGGCCGGGCCTGGGCAAAGCCGGCCTCTCGGTCGATTCGATAGCAGTCGACCCACGCAACACAAAGACGATGTACGTCGGCGCGTGGGCGGTTTCTCAAGCAGCGGAGAGCGGCGTCTATAAGAGCGAAGACGGCGGCGAACATTGGAGGCTGCTCGATCAGACGCGATCGCTTTCAGTCCGCTCGCTTGCATTGGGGCCTTCAGACTCGGCGCTCCTCCTGGCCGGCACGGCCAATGACGATCCCAATCTCAACGGCGTGTATCGCTCGACGGATTCCGGCAAGAGCTGGGGGCGCATTTCACCCGCGGGCGATAAAGAAATTCGCAACATTGCGTCGCTGGCAGTCGACCCCAAGAACACGGACATCATTTACGCCGGAACATTTCATCTGCCGTGGAAGACTCTGGATGGAGGCAAGACCTGGAAGCAGACCGGATATCAAGGTAACGGCTTCATAGATGATTCCGACATCTTTGGAATCTCGGTCAACGCCACAAACTCGAATCTCGTTTATATGAATGCCTGCAGCGGCATCTATCGCTCAACGTCCGCGGGTGAAAAATGGGCCAAGATACCTGGAATCCCTTTCAGCGCCCGACGCACCTACGCATTGTTACCGCATCCCAGCGATCCCAACGTGATTTTCGCCGGAACCAGCGAAGGCTTATGGCGGTCAAAGGACGGCGGCAAGCGCTGGATGCTTCTCACCTCCAAGAACGTCGTAATCAGGGCGATCGTGATTCACGCGGACAATCCGAAGCGCGTGCTCATAGCGACCGACGATTTCGGAGTCGAGCTTTCAGACAATCTAGGCGACGACTTCAAGCCCGTGAACGTCGGCTTTATACATCGCCACATCCTCGCGATCCTGCCAGACGGCACGCAGCACGGACGCATCCTTGCGAGTGTTTTCAACGACGGCACGGCAGGCAGCGTGTTTGTTTCTTCCGACGACGGCGAAAGCTGGGAGAACTCTTCCCGCGGACTTGGGCAGCGAGACGTTTACTCGTTTTATCAGGCTCCTGACGGGACGCAGGCCATCTACGCGGCGACAAACGCCGGTGTTTTCAAGTCCGTCGATCACGGGGGCAACTGGTCATTCGTAGGCGGACCAAAGAAAGAAGAACTGCCGACGGCCAAAAGCAAAGTACGCTCGACGGGTCGAACTTCAGCTTCAGCGAAAGGATCGAAAGCAGCAATAGGGAAGTATGCTCAGGCTGCGAGTGTTCAGAGGAAGCGTCCATCCCAACGGGCAAAGGCGAAGAAGGAACCGCCGCCTCCCGAGCCAACGGGGCCGCCGCTTTTTGAGCTCAGCCGACAGGTTGACGCCATAACGAGCTTCGTCGACTCCGAGGGCAGAAGCGGTCTTTTGGCGGCTACGATGGATGGTCTTTTCATGACGATGGATGAGACGCGCGGCTGGCAGCGCATTCCTCTACCCGATTATGATTCGGCGGGCCGGGTATTCTCCATCTCAACACACAAGGACAGTCCTAAGACGGTATATGTAGGAACTCGCGACGGTCTGTTCATATCGCGAGACGGCTGTTCCACGTGGGAGCACGTGAGTCGAGGCCCGAGCGGCGTGTCGGTGAAGGCCATAGCGCAGGACCCGCGCGACCCCAATCTTGTTGTGGTCGGAACCAACTACGTTGTTTTTCGATCTACAAACGGAGGCAGGAGTTGGTCGGCTCGCGGCGGCGGTCTGTCACCCGGAGATTACACAGCGGTCACGTTCAATCCGCTCAATCCCAGTGAAGTGATGGTGACCGACTACTCGAGAGGCGGAATCTACAGATCCACCGATAGCGGATATTCCTGGGTGCGAATCGACGATTCTCAGTTGCCGACCAGCAGGATATGGACGGTCATATTCGACCCGTTTGAACGAGACAAGGCCTACGCGGGCAGTTTCTCATCAGGGGTGTACGTGCTTACAACCGAAAGGCGAGCTGGTTCTAAAGAGTAATCGAGGCGGCCGCCGAGAGAAACAAAAGACGGTTCGACGGCTAATCTTCCGGTCAACCAATCGGCCGCGGCAACCAGCGCTTAAAAATCATATGAAAATTCACGAATATCAAGGTAAGCAGCTCTTATCGAAATTCGGAGTCACCGTTCCCCGAGGCGAGGTGGTCGACTCCGCGGGTCAGGCGCGAGCTGTTGCGGAGAAGCTCGGACTGCCGGTCGTGGTCAAAGCTCAGATTCACGCGGGCGGCCGCGGCAAAGGCGGCGGCGTTAAGCTGGCCAGGTCGTTTGACGAAGCGGAAGCGTTCGCCAGCGAGATGCTCGGGATGACGCTCGTCACGCATCAGACCGGGCCTGAAGGCCGCGAGGTCCGTAGAGTCCTTATAGAAGAAGGGTTGAAGATAAAGCAGGAGTTCTATCTCGGCATCGTGCTCGATCGAGCAATCTCGCGCCTCGTATTCATGGCGTCCTCGGCGGGAGGTATGGAAATCGAGGAGGTCGCGGCGCAGGAGCCCGAGAAGATATTAAAGGAGCCGATCGATCCAGCCGTCGGGCTTCAATCTTTTCAGGCCAGGAAGCTCGCGTTTGGTATCGGCCTCCCTCCGGAGACCGTCAACAAGGCGGTGAAGTTCATGACGGCTCTGTACCGCGCGTACGTCGAACTCGATGCCTCTCTTGCTGAGATCAATCCATTTCTATTGACGGAAGAGGGCGAGCTATATGCGCTCGACGCGAAGTTGAGCTTCGACGACAACGCCCTTTTCCGCCATAAGGACGTATTAGAGCTTCGAGATTTGAATGAAGAAGAGCCTCTCGAGATCGACGCGTCCAAGCACGACCTCAATTACATCAAGCTCGACGGCAACATAGGCTGTATGGTAAACGGCGCGGGCCTTGCGATGGCGACCATGGACATCATCAAGCTTGCCGGCGGCGAGCCGGCAAACTTTCTCGATGTCGGCGGCGGCGCCTCACAGGAGCGCGTTGAAAATGCGTTTAGGATTCTCTTGTCCGATTCTAATGTGCGCGCCGTGCTCATCAACATCTTCGGCGGAATTGTCAGAACCGATATGGTTGCGACCGGCGTCGTGGAAGCCGCGAAGAAATTGGGCGTCAAGGTCCCCGTCGTAGTGCGGCTCGAAGGCACTAACGTGGAAAAGGGCCGCGAAGTAATAGAGAAGTGCGGACTTGGATTCAAAACCGCATCCAGTATGAAAGACGCGGCTGAAAAGATCGTAGCTCTGGCCGCGGCTCAGTGACGATGCACGACCTGACGGTAATTGGAGCCGGGCCCGCCGGCCTTTCGGCCGCAAAAGAGGCGAGGCTCCTGGGTTTGAGTTTTATCGTGCTCGAGCGCGGCGTGGCGGCCGACACAGTTTACCGCTATCCATTGGGAACGATCCTCTTCTCCACGTCCAATGAAGTGGAGCTCGAGGCTGGCTCTCTTCCATCCGACCGCAAGCCCACACGCGAGGAAGTGCTCGCTCATTACAATCAAGTTGCTTTCAAAAAGAGCCCGGACGTAAGGTGCGGCCAGCAAGTCATCGACATCGCTGGAACGAAACGCGGCATGGAGGTCCGAACCAGAAATGCATGTTACCTCAGCCGCGCCGTCCTCGCGGCGATAGGAGGATTCGGCAAAGAGCGGAGATTGAACATCCCAGGCGAATCCCCCGAGCGCGTCTCGTATCGATTCAGCGACCCGGCGCCTTTCAAAAAGAAAATGGTCATGATAATCGGCGGCGGAAACTCGGCAGCCGAAGCCGCGGTGTCATTCTGCCGCGCCGGGGCCAACGTAACTCTCTCCACTCGCGCCGAGAACCTATACAGTGCGCCAAGCCCTGAATCAGGAGCTGCCGCGATCAAACCATGGGTCCGCGAGCCTCTGGACCGAGCGGCCGCTGAAGGATTAGTTCGCATATACACGGGCTGCGAAGTCGCGGAAATCGGCCCCGACAGCGCGCTCATAAAAACTTCAGAGGGCGCCTCGGAGCGGATCGAGTGCGATCATATATTCGCTCTCATCGGCGCCGATCCCGACACGTCATTGCTGGAATCGGCCGGGGCTCGCATTGCAGGCGATGGGCGGCCGGTTTACAATCCTCTGACGAACGAGACGACGCTGAGCGGATTATTTGTGGCAGGCCATCTCACCCGCGAAAAACACATCAAGAGCGCTATTGAAAGCGCCAGAAAAACGGTGAGGGCGATCGCGGGCGGGCTGCGTGAAGGGGGATTCAGTTATGGACGCGCCCAAGGCTGACAGCAGCGAGCTCCAACCGATTACGGACGAGGTCGGGCATTCCGCCAATCGTTCCGTGCACACCGAACCCGCGCGCGGCAAGTTTCGGTGGCTCGCTGTTTCTTCCGGCCTGCTTCTGATTATTCTTATCACGATCGGAACGATACTGGCCGTCGTCAGACGGCCTTCAAGCATCAGCCAATTGGTCGTTCGAACCGTTCCTCCCGGAGCGGAAATAACTCTCGACTCCCGCCAGCTTGGCCCGTCTCCAATCAAGCTCGAAGGCGTTTCCGTTGGCGCGCATCGGCTAACGATCACCAAGGATGGCTTCGAGCCTATTTCGGAAGATATCACGATCTCCGGATCGGATCCTGTCGAGCGATGGCTTAAGCCGATTTTAGACGCCGGCGGCCTTTCTGCCGAAGAGCAGATAAAGCAGTACACGACCAGCGCGGATGAAGCCTTCAAGAACGGCGATTACTGCATGCCGTATGATTCGAGCGCCCTTGGGTATGCCGATAAGATTTTGCAGCTCGAACCTTCCAATCAGTTTGCCAAAGATATGCGAGAGACGGTTAGACGAGCGCTCTATCGAAGCGCCCTGGACGCAAGTCAGCGCGGCAATCTGGCGCTTGCACAGGACTACTACGCCGCGCTGGTCGAGCGTTACCCGGAGGACGATGAAGCAAAAGCCGCCGCGGTCAAGTTGGAAGGCCAATTGGCCGCGAGAAAAGGCGAGGTGCGCGATCTTGTGCGAACCGCTCAGGAGGCGTTCCGCGCGGGCGACCTTAACGAGGATGAACGCAGCGCTTACTTTTACGCCAAGCAAGCTCTTGCGCGTGATCGCCAGAACGTCCCCGCAAAGGAAATTTTGAACTCGGTGAAGGAGAGACTGTTAACGGCCGGTGATTCCGCGTGGGCACGCGGTGAGTTCGATCTCGCTCTCAAGAATCTTGAGCAGGCGAGCCGTCTGTTTCCCGAGGATAAAGCACTCAGGCCTCACATCAGAGATCTAGAAGCGAGGCGCAATGGAGAAAATCGCGGCACGAGAGACCCGGCCGCTCGACGCGTCCAGGGTCTAGCGGAGTATGGCAGAGGGGAGTTCGCGGAGGCGATCTCCGACCTCAAGTACTCAATCGAAAGCGGCCAGGGCGCGCCCGGTCCGGAGGTCTATTTCGCTCTGGGTCGGTCTTATCAGATGCTCCATCAACTCGACTACGCCGAGCATTACCTTCTAAGAGTCACCGGCTCCACTTCCGAAGCTCATCCATCCGCGATTGCCGCTCTCGGAGATATAGCCCTTGAACGCGGAGACCAACCGACCGCTCTTCGCCAGTATAAAAGGGCGCTTTCACTCGGGGGCAGCACTCTATATCCCGCGGCTGATCTCGAAGACAAGATCGCCAGAATCGAAGTGCGAACTCAACAGGAAAAATCTCCGGAACCCGCGCCAATCTCGGTTCAGGTTAAGCATCAGCACGGCGGGATTCTGAAGGGGTCATGCTCGGGAACGTTGACGGTAAATTCGACCGGAGTACGATTCGACGGAACCGAGCACACCTTCGCTTCCAACCTGGTGACGGTTGGAGTCAGCGTGTCCGGAAGCGAAATGACTATCAAGCTTCCGAACCGCTCGGAGAAATTCAGCCTCTCACACGGAGATGCCGAGAGATTCATGAACGCTCTGACACGGTTTCAGGGAGAAGCCTCGAAGAATTAGTCCGGGACGCCGCGCCGATAATTCACGAAGGCGCGTTATCGAACTTGCTCAGAGCGGCGGTAACGACTGCGCTCAGTTCCACGGGATAACAGATGCGGTCTATTCGATAGCCGCGCATTGCCCTGACAACCTCGGACACCTCGCTAATCTCGCTGATGCCGCCGCGGGGGTTTTCAACATAAATCAACTTCCGAGCGTCTGCTTCCGCGGGCGAGTAATATCCGTAGAAGGGTACATCGGCGGCGCGATCCACGATTACATAATAGTTTGGATCGAAGCCCTCCTGTTCGGCGCCTGCTCGAGCATCGTCCACCAGGGCCTGCGCTTGTTCGGCCGACAGGACGAAATCGGCGGCCTTGAATAATTTTCGGTGCACGAATCGCCTGCATAGATCAGAGAGCACGGGGTCGGGCTCATCCATCCATTGTTTCATGAAGAACGTGACGTCGGTGTCGTCCAGGCTCAGATATTCTTGTGTCGTCACTTCACTGCCCGCCATCATTTTCTCGATAGCGGAGCCCAAATAGAAGTTCAGCTTTCCGTCGATCATCAGATGCCTTGCACGAGTGAGCGCCGCGACGAGGACGGCTTCCGCCGAGCGGAGGGTCCTGTGAAAATAGACCTGTCTGAACATGTAGTAGCGCGCATGAAGATATTCCTCGACGGCGTAAAGCCCTTTGGCCTCGACGTAGATCCGATCGTTCAACTCGTCGATTCGGAGAGTGTGAAGGACCCATTCGAGGTCGTAGACTCCATACTTCGCGCCGGTCATCAAGCTGTCCCGCAACAGGTAATCCATCCGATCACAATCAAGTTGCGAGGAAACGAGTTGTGCAATGTAATCAGGTTTGTAGGAGTGATCGAAGAGCCCGCCGGTCTGTTTTGGAAGAGTTTTATCGTGGGCGCGAAGAACCTGATTGACCTCGGTGCTTTCGTCCAATATGATGCGCCGGCTCCAATCCTCGTGATGGAAGTTGAAGACTTTTTCCATCACATGCGAAAAGGGTCCGTGGCCAAGATCGTGCAGAAGCGCGCCGGCTCGGCCCGTGATTCTCGCTTGGGATGTTATTTTGCATTGAGCGCTCAGCAGGCCGAGTGCTCGCGTCATCAGGTGCATCACTCCGAGAGAATGGGTGAAGCGGCTGTGCTCGGCTCCCTGATAAGTGAGCATTGCCAGCCCGAGCTGCTTGATACGACGCAGCCTCTGGAATTCCGCGCAGTCAATTAGGTCGACGATCAGCCGATCATCCGGCAGGCTTTCATCGAGAGAGATGATATTGTGTAAGGGATCGCGGTAGTTTCGTTGAGGCAACTCTGACCTTTGCAGCACTCAGCGGTTAGAACCCGCGAAAGACAAGGTGTTACATCGTTCGCTGAATATGGTGCGCCCGGAGAGATTCGAACTCCCGACCTTCTGGTTCGTAGCCAGACGCTCTATCCAACTGAGCTACGGGCGCGATTAATGATTCACAAGGATCAGCGTAACAGTCGTGGATTATCGCAAAGCCCTTGAAATATTGTCAACGAACCGGCTTTTTGCTTTAAATGGTTTTCGCATCTTGAAAGTATTTTAGCGATGGCAATGGCGAGTCTGGAACAGAAAGTCGCGCTGGAGAACGTCTCTTATGTAATTCAGAACCTGAGGGCCGTCTACGGAATTCCGGAGCGCTCCATAACTCACAAGCCGCTCGACGAATTAATCCTGACGATCCTCTCTCAGTCGACAACGAACATCAACAGCAATCGCACCTTCTCGCGGCTTAAGAGCAGATTTACTTCCTGGGACGAAGCGCGGATGGCGGATTGCGCCGATATCGAAGAGGCAATTAAGTCAGGCGGTCTCGCCAAACAAAAGTCAGGGCGAATTAAATCCATCTTGAGCGAGATACACAGTCGAACCGGAGAAACCAGTCTCGACGTTTTATGCGAGCTCGATGTTCCCCAGGCTTCGGCCTTTCTCTCGAGCCTGAAAGGGGTTGGTCCGATCACGGTTGCCTGCACTCTCCTGTTTGGCTGTGGCCATGCGGTCTTTCCGGTCGACGTTCACATACTGCGTATCGCCAATCGGCTCGGGCTGATCTCCGAGCGCTGTACGGACTCTGAAGCTCATCGAATCCTGGCCGCGGCCGTGCCCGCCGAAAACTACTATGAGGCCCACATCAATATGATCAGACACGGCCGCGAGATCTGCCGGCCGCGTGCGCCGAAGTGCGAAACGTGCTGCCTCGTCGATTACTGCGAGTTCTACAGATCGCTATAATTTCATTCAACCCAATGCCGCGTGATAAACTGCGACTTTATGCATTTGCCTGAGAAACTCCGTGTCGGCACCGTCGATATCGAGCCCAGCCTGGTGCTCGCGCCAATGGCGGGTGTTACGGACTCGTCGTTTCGCCGCCTCATAAAGGAGCTTGGCAGCGTGGGTCTGATCGTTACGGAGTTCATATCCGTTGAAGGCTTAACCCGAGGTAACCTGCGGACTCATCGAATGATGAGGTTCCTGCCGGAAGAAAGACCGATCTCGATTCAAATATTCGGCTATGACGAGTCAAGGATGGCGGATGCTGCGGTAATCGTCGAAGAATCCGGCGCCGATATGGTCGATATCAATTGCGGGTGCCCGGCGAAAAAGGTTGTAAAAGGCGGAGGAGGGTCGTCTCTCTTAAGAGACCTGCCGCAACTGGAGAAGATTCTTCGTACGATTCGCCGCGCCGTATCAATTCCGGTAACAATGAAGATTCGTATCGGCTGGGATGACGCGACGATCAATGCCGTCGAAGTGGGCCGTTTGATAGAAGATTGCGGTGGAGACATGGTGGCGATCCATGGGCGCACACGCGTACAGGGCTACAGCGGCGAGGCCAACTGGGAAGTAATCGCCGCGGTCAAACAGGCCTTATCGATCCCGGTCGTCGGATGCGGAGATGTCACCACTCCTCTCAAGGCCATCGAACGATTGTCTGAAACATCGGTGGATGGAGTTATGATCGGCCGCGGAGCAATATCAAATCCGTGGATATTTCGACAAACGTCGGAGTTGATGGAAGGTGTAAAGCCATACGAGCCTCCTCTTTCGGAAAAACATCGCGTCTTGCACCGGTATTACGATTTGCTTCGTGACGAGCTTCCGGAAAAGGCCCTCTCCGGCAAATTGAAGCAGATGTGCGGCTACTTTACGCACGGACTGGAGGGCGGATCCAGACTGCGAGAGCGGGTATTTCGAGCCCAGACCATAAGCGAGGTATTCGATCACATCGACGGGTACTTCTCTTTGAACGCCTGTATGGTCGATCCCGCGCCGGAGAATCTTCAGTCATCCTGCATTACATCGCCATAGCAATCGTAGCCGATGACAGTATTGCAAGAGGCGCTCGATTCGTACGCATTCACCTCCGACGATCATCCGAACGCGGCGAATATGTCACTGAAATTTCGAGCTGACCTGTCTCGTTCTCGAGTGAGAGCGCTACCACAGACTTGGCTTCAGAAGCAAATCCTGGCCAGTGTGGCGTTTTGAATCGAGCTTGTAGGTGGAGTAAGGTACGTATTGAACAAGCGCAACAATCCATGATACTGTGCGCGGGCGTTTGTGCCGGATGGTATACATCTTCGACTTAACCGCAACCAAGAATTCTCTTCCAGTTTGACAGTACGAGAGATGAACTCAGACCTTCTTTCTTCTATTCTGACCGCAATATCAAAACGGGTAAATCACCATAGTTTTAATACCTGGTTCAAACCTATCTCGCTCGCGTCTAGAGAGAATTCAGACATATACCTTCGAGTTCCCTCGGAGGTATATCGCGATTGGATCAGAAATCACTATCTCGATGTTGTAGAAGAGTCGCTCGAAGAATTGCAGTTGCACGGCTGCAGAATTACATTTCTCCTCGAAGACGGTTCTACCGCGCCGCCGGCGCAATCCGCTGTACGCGCGCAGGGAGGCTCAACGGCGGTCAAAAGTGAACTAATGACTTCTCAGCCTGAAACGCAGAGCCACAGCGTAGCCAAGCCGATCAATCAGGAGCCGTCGGATCTGCAACTCAATTTTAAGTACACGTTCGATACTTTCGTAGTTGGCTCGAGCAATCAGTTCGCCCATGCCGCCGCGGTAGCCGTCTCCGAATCGCCTTCAAAAACGTACAATCCGTTGTACATATACGGCGGGGTCGGACTGGGCAAGACTCACCTGATGCATGCCATAGGTCACTCTCTAAAGGGCCGGAACAAGGCGATCAAATTGACATACATCTCATCAGAGAAGTTCATGAACGAGCTGATCAATGCGATCAGGTATGACAAGACCATCACCTTCCGGGAAAAGTATCGCAATATAGATGTTCTATTGATGGATGATATTCAGTTCCTTGCCGGCAAGGAACGAACCCAGGAAGAGTTCTTCCACACCTTCAATGCGCTCTATGATTCTCAAAAGCAAATCGTGATTTCGAGCGATTGCCCTCCAAAAGAGATTCCGACTCTGGAAGAAAGGCTCCATTCAAGGTTCGAATGGGGCTTGATAGCCGATATTCAGCCGCCGGATCTCGAAACCAAAGTAGCAATCCTAAAAAGAAAAGCCGAGATCGAGAAGATAGATCTTCCTGACAACGTCGCTCTCTTCATCGCCAGCAAGATCAAATCCAATATCCGCGAACTCGAGGGATCGCTGGTTAGGCTTCTTGCTTATTCCTCACTGAAAGCTATGCCCGTGTGCCTCGATCTAGCGCAGGACGTCCTGAAGAACATTATTGAAGAGGACACCGACGGAATTTCAATCGAGTTGATTCAAAAAGCAGTCGCACAGCACTATGGCCTGAAGGTCAGCGAGCTTAAATCCAAAAACAACTCGAGAACCATCGCCGAGCCGCGTCAGGTTGCTATGTACCTTTGTAAGACTCTGACCAAGTGCAGCCTTCCGGAGATCGGCCGCGAGTTCGGAGGAAAGCACCATACGACCGTACTCCACAGCGTCAACAAGATCACGGCGCTCTACGAAAAAGATATGGTTTTCCACAGGTTAGTTAACAACATAATTGCGGAACTGAAATGATTTGTTATAGTTTTCCACAGCTAATGCACAATTACGCACAAGGCTATGTTGAAAAGTCCGTGACCGAACCTCAGGGGGTCAAAAGGTCCATCGCGGCCCTCATATTTTCCACTGCAATAGTAACAGGCCGTTCATTCTATAATTCCTTAGATACAAAGGCTTTCTCAGGGATTTCCACTTTTCCACAGGTACTACTACTAGTACTAGTTTTAAACCATGTTTGATTAACCACCAGAATTAGAAAGAGGGAGAGGGGATATGGAGTTTTCCGCCAGGCGATCAACACTGCTCAGAGAGATTAATCTCTTGCAGGGCGTTGTCGAAAAGAAGAACACGATTCCGATCCTGACCAATGTGCTTATAGAAGCCTCTCAGGAGTCCGGAATCAAGCTGGTTGCGACCGATCTCGATCTAACTCTATACACAACCTGCGAAGCGGACGTAGTAAAACCAGGTGCGATCGTCTTGCAGGCGAAGAAGCTTTTCGACGTCGTGCGCAGTTTTCCGGACTCGGACATAAAGGTATCCAGGGGCGCGGACGACTGGGTCACCATTGTGTGCGGTTCATCAAGGTTCCGGATGATCAGCCTGGCCAAAGAGCACTTTCCGTCAACTCCTCAATCGGTCTCGGACGGCTTTGGGATTAACGGCAAGGTGTTGCACAGCCTGATCGAACGCACGATTATGGCGATAACTCAGGAAGAATCGAGATACGCGTTAGGCGGTTCTCTCTTTTCGGTGTTTTCTGACAGGCTGGAAATGGCCGCGACCGACGGGCACAGACTGGCTCTAGCCGAAGCGCCGCTGGAAAGTAATGACGGCGTCGAAAGCAAAGTGATAATACCTCGGAAGACTTTGACGATGCTGCTCCAGCTTACTTCCGCTTCTGACGACCCTGTCCGCTTCTCCAGGGACGACAATCATATCTTCTTCGAAGTCGGTCATAGATTATTGACCTCCAGAATGCTGGCCGGACAATTTCCAAACTATGATTTGGTAATGCCGAAGAATAATGACAAATCGGTTATCTTGCCGCGCGGCGAGCTGGCCCAGTCCATTAGGCGAGTGGCCTTGATGGCTGATGAGCGCAGCCACGGCATTCGCTTTGCGCTCAGCGACGGTACTCTTAATCTAACTTCGCAGACTCAGGATGTTGGAGAAGCAAACGAAGCGATTCAGACGGAGTATAAGGATGAGCCGGTGCAGATTGGATTCAACTCATCCTATTTGCTGGATTTCTTAAACGTGCTGGACTGCGAGACGGTGGTGATCGAGTTGAAGGAAGAGCAGAGCCCGGCGCTCCTGAAGCCAGGTGTAAATGAGGCAGGCGCCTCCTTTAAATACGTCGTGATGCCGATGCGCTTGAGCCATTGACCTGGTACCGAGACAGCGCGAGCGACTGGATGGACAGCTATATTATGTCCAGAAACGAACCCGCAAAAATACTAATCGTCGACGACAGCGATGCCGTGAGAGCCAGCGTTAGCGGGTATCTCCGGGAGATGGACTATACGGTTATAGAAGCAACGGACGGTATACAGGGTCTGAAAAAGACTCTTTCTGAAAAACCGGATCTGCTGATCCTGGATGTCGTGATGCCGGGTATGGAAGGAACTCGCTTATGTCAGATAATTCGAGAGCGCGGCATAAACACTCCGATCATTATGCTTACGGAGAAAATCAGCCTGGAAGATAAGGTGCTGGGTTTCTCATCTGGAGGCGACGATTATCTGGCGAAGCCGTTTAGCAAGGAGGAGCTCGAGTTAAGAATCAGGGCCTTGCTTCGAAGATCGGCGGATCGAAGTACGGGTTCCGGAGCTGGAAGTATTTCAGTCGGAGACATGGAGATAGACTTCGACCGGCATAAGGTCACCGAAGGCGGCCGCGACGTTGTTTTGACGCCGACTGAATTCCGGATTCTGGAGTTATTGGCATCCACCCCTGGAAGGGCATACTCGAGGCACGAGCTTCTGAACTATGTTTGGGACAGCGCCTTTGAAGGCTACAAGCGAAACATCGATCCACACGTAAATCGCCTGCGCAATAAATTGGAGCCAAATCCGAACCGGCCGACCTACATTCTCACGGTCTGGGGAATTGGGTACAAGCTCAACGACGCCCTGCCGCCATCGTCCGATACAGCTCGACACAATTCAATTTGATCGGAACCATCAGTCAAATCGATAGGTGACCGTTTTTTTATCTACCGGGGTTTCCAGCGCTCGTCTACTCTACTTTTGAGATAGTGGACTTTATCGGTTCGAGATGCGTGGAATTAGTTTAGGCACGGGCATTGCCAACATAGGAATCAAACACACGACAGATGCACGTCAGGCCGCACGAGCTTTTCCTCTTTGCCTGCTAGCTTGTGCGGCCTACCTTTATGGCGAATTAATAAATCGACGGATCAAACCCAGCGCTTGTTTCACGTGAAACTCGCCGTTATCGCCGCGAATCGGCTGATTATCATTCCCAAGACCTCAGGAATACCTCAGGTTACCAAACTGGAATATTCATGATATGTTAGCCGAAATGGCGAGGGTCATCGCGATTGCAAATCAAAAGGGCGGAGTCGGCAAGACCACGACCGCGATTAATCTCGCAGCCAGCCTGGCATTCGCGGAAGCTCGCGTCTTGGTGGTTGATGTAGACCCCCAGGCGAACAGCACTAGCGGATTTGGGTTGCGCGGTTCAGTCAGGCAAAGCGTCTATCATTCTTTGGTCAACGGAAATCCATTAGGAGAAACGCTTCTCGACACGGAACTGCCGAATCTCAAGATCGCGCCTTCTGAAAAAAGCCTAGTGGCCGCCGAGATAGAGCTGGTGGACCTGCCGAATCGCGAGTTCCTCCTGAAGAAACAGCTCCAGTCTCTTTTGAACGAATTCGATTACGTTCTTATAGATTGTCCTCCGAGCCTCGGCATGTTGACTTTGAATGCGCTCGCGGCCGCAAATTCCGTGTTGGTGCCGATACAGTGCGAGTACTTTGCCCTGGAGGGTGTGACCGAACTCTGGGATACGCTGGTTCGAGTTAGGAGAACCTTTAATCCCACTCTCGCCATTGAAGGATTCCTTTTGACGATGTACGACGAGAGGACTAACCTCTCCAACCAGGTTGTTTCCGATCTGCGCGACTTCCTGGGCAATCAAGTTTTTTCGACCATAATACCCAGAAATGTTCGTTTGGCTGAGGCGCCAAGCTTCGGGAAACCGGTTGTCCTCTACGATATCAAATCGAAAGGCGCTGAGAGTTACCTGAGACTGGCAAGGGAGGTAATAGAAAATGTCAAGAAAGGCGTTGGGCAGGGGACTTAACGCGTTGTTTAATCAAGTTGAATCGCTCGATCAGGATCTCAGGGAACTCGACGTCTCCCAAATCGAACCAAATGAGGCACAACCCAGGCACGTTTTCGATGACGAGAAGCTGAAGGAGCTGGTTCTCTCGATCAAATCAAACGGCATTATCCAGCCGATAGTCGTCAGAAAAAGCGGAGACGCTTTTCAAATTGTAGCCGGCGAGCGTAGATGGAGGGCCGCCAAGCTGGCCGGCTTGCAGCGGGTGCCGTGCATAATAAAGGAAATCTCCGATGATAATGTCCTCGAAGTCTCGCTGATCGAGAACCTCCAACGCGAAGAGCTGAACCCCATTGAAGAAGCATCCGCTTACAAACGGCTCGTAGAACAGTTGAAACTGACGCACGAGGAGATCGCTCGCAGGATCGGCAAGGATCGAACTTCCGTCGCAAACGCAATAAGGCTGCTAAAACTCCCATCGGAAGTACAGGAAATGCTCGAGAGCGGGCGCATATCGATGGGCCACGCCCGAGCAATACTCGCCGTTGAATCGCCAAAACATCAGGTTTCGCTGGCCGAAACCGTCGAGGCGCGAGCATTGTCCGTCAGAGAAGTCGAGGGCATAGTTCAAAAGGGAAAGGGCGGCAAGCCCAGGCAACAAGCGGCTCCGAACTCAACGGCTGTACGCGAGCAAGCGAATATCTCAGCGGCGGAAGCGAAGCTGGCTAAAAGACTCAATGCCCCGGTTTCTATTAATTTCAAGAGCCGCGGAGGCTCCATCCAAATCCGGTTTTCGTCCGCTGCGGATCTGTCGAGACTGTACGATTTGCTTATGCAGCGCGGCAGCAAATAGCCGCCTTCACTTTGAGAGATAGCCGCGAGCCTCTTTTATTTCCACCAGATTATCGTCGGCTTGCTGCCACTGCTTGAGAAGCTTCGAGTAAATACTCCTCGCTTCTTCGCGGTTTCCAGCCTGTGCTTCGGCGCGGGCCAGACCTAAAAGCGAGCGGGCCCTGTTCGGCTGGCGCAGTAGGCAGTGTCGAAACTGTTCGGCAGCTTCCTTTGTCCGTTGCGCTCGCAGCAGGATCTCTCCATATAGCTCATGAGAAGGCTTTATCAAAGTCGGCGGCCCTGACGGAGGAGACATGTTCTCCTCGATACCACAGGCCTTTTTCATTGAATCAATAGCCTCGTTCATCCGTCCGTGAACAGCCGCGGCGACCGCGGTTAACTCAAGCGCGTAGATTCGCCGAGCCGGTGAAGCGCCTTCCCCCGCGGAAGCAATCGCTATGTCGGCAGAGTTCTTCGCGAGACCGGCAAGCGATCGAACAAAAACCGGAAGCGCATTGCCGGCGTCCGAACGGCGCGGGGTAGTCGCGGCGGCGGTCGGACCGTGTCCCGCGTGTTCTCCCATCATCGGATCCTTCACGAGGTCTTTGGAGCCGCCCTCAAGTGCATCGTTCGAATAAGCTCCAAAGAGCGACGATGCCAGCTCCCACTGCTCGGTCTCGACTATAAGAGTCGCGGCCATTGTGGCGTAGTTATTCGCGTAGTAATTGGGTCTGAGGCGGTCCTCATCCTTCGATTCCGCCATCGTTTTCTGCATTGTGGCGAGCAATTGCCGGGCTGCTGATACTCTGCCCTGCTGAAGATACACGTACATAAGCCAGTGCAGGCTGTGGTAGTCCCGCGCGCTCAGCGATAGATGCTTTCGCTTTACCCACTCGTCTGACACCGTCCACGCGGACTCGTTTGACGCCGCCGCTTCCGGCCACATTCCTAGCTGTAGAAAGATGTGCGCCGGCATATGTCTCGCGTGATGAGCGTCGGGTGCTATTTGGGCATATCGCCTCGCCGCCGGCAGCGCTAGAATGGCGTGCTCGGGATCATCAAACGCATGAATGATGTAATGAGCCGCGCCGGGGTGATCGGGATTCCTGGCGTATACATCCAGCGCGATTGCGCCAGCCAGCGCCTGAGCCCGGTATCCCTTGTCGCCTGGTCTCACGGCGCCCAAAAGCGAAAGCGCGTAAAAGGCCGCCGCTTCGAGATCATCAGGATAATTCGAATAGATCTTTTCCATCGCGGCGCAATATGCCATGTCGCGCGCCAGCTTGTCCCCTTCCCCATAAAGCGCCTTTACCGCGTTCAGGTAAGCGCGCTCGCGATCCGTGACCTTGACGTCGTCTCGAATCTTCTTAATGACCTGTTTGGCCGCCTCCGTATCCTGCTCTGACCAGAGCGGGTGATTCAGGGCCATGGACTCGCCCCAATAGCCCATCATAAAATTCGGGTCGGCTTTGGTGGACTGCCGGAATTCGTCCAATGCCTCCTCGAACCAGAAGGAGTGCAGCGCCGCTACGCCTCTTAGAAAATGGGTCTGCGAAGCCGATGACCCCGAGGTCTCAAAAGATATTTTCCCGAGAGCCGAAGCCCCCTGGCCCAAAGCCGCGGATGGGAGACATATCGCAATCAGCAGAGCAAGAGTGAATACGAGCCTTGATAGATGTTCTCTCATTGAGACCTCCAGCGGAATCGACATTCTTGAAAGAGCCAAAATCCTATTCCCTCACCAACCGCAGCGCAAGCGCCAGTACCTTTTAAGCGCCGCTGCCTTTCAAGCGCTCCCCAACCTTAATGATAGCGGCGGAGCGCGCGAGAAGTAGGATAAATCTGCAAGGGCTAAGCCGAGCGGCATCCTCTTTCGTCGGTTGATCGGGGCGGCTAACGTCGCGGGCGGAGAAAACAGCGCCGCACTCTTCGATGTACTGGGCGATTCAAACACGTTTGCGCAGTTCGCATTGTGGAAAGGCGGTCCCAATTCAAAATCCGGCGAAAGTCGCGAAGTCGCGTCCTCAAATTGACCTGATCTATGTGCTGCGTCTAGAATGACGGATTGAACGTCGGGGCGTGGCCTAGTCCGGTAAGGCGCTCGCTTTGGGAGCGAGAGATCACTGGTTCGAATCCAGTCGCCCCGACCAAAGACATCGGGCAGCAGAGATCAGCGGCCACAACTCAGAGGTAGAACTTGCGAGAGAGCCTGATCTTCTCAGGCTACAAACAACGGCCTCTCTGCCCAAGCACGAGAGCCTCTGATCGACATTGTCAACCGTTGTCATTAAGCGCCCGTAGCTCAGAGGATAGAGCATCTGCCTTCTAAGCAGGGGGTCGCAGGTTCGAGTCCTGCCGGGCGTACCAAAGATTCAATTGATTACAGGCAGCTAAACGGCTGCCTTTTCTTTTTTGGTGTGCCCATGATGGGCCGCCCGTGCCGAAGAGCATCCTTTCGAGCTTGTCCGCGGCGGTTGCTGCATATTAGGTAGACGTGACTGTAGGTGTTCAGCGTCAGAGTGAGGGCTGGCGTGACCGTGAGTCGTTCGCTGACGAGCGTAGTACTCCGCTGGCCGCCGACCCCGGCGCAACCGATCTTTTGATCTTCCTCCAAAATCTTCCTCGGGTCCGATTGCAAAACAACGATTCAAGGCCATATAATCGGCTTCGCAGTTTAGTTCAACAGGCTCTTTGCGTTGCGTTAGCGCCGAATCAACGCCCTCATACCCGTCGCAATTCTGCGCGATGGCGAACCACGCAGAGAACCATTTACGTTCAACCAACGAATCTAGTGCTGTTTCACAGGAAGATAACTTAAGGTTATGGCATTGTTTGCTTACACTACTAAGGAATGCTCAGATAACGCCCGCCGATACGCATTATCGGACGAACTCGACCGCTTCAAGGAACGAGTGGAGAAATCGCAGAGTACCAGTCACTTCGATCCGTTTCCACCACCTTATCTGGTCAAGAAGAAGCTGGGTGGACGGCAGGGCCGCTTAATCGCTGATCTACGAAGTCAAGGGGACAATGCGGTGGTGGTATTTCTCGCGATCATGATCCGCGGAGATAAAGATTACCAGGATCACTTCGCCGTCGATCCTGTCGGTTACGGTAAGCAATATTTTAGCCATCTCGTGTCCGACGAGCAGCTAGCCGTATACATTCACGAACGCACAAGGGCCACACCTCCACCAGCTAAGCCCACACCGAGTGAAGCTGAGTATGGGTTCCTTTACGAGGCGTTTGCCCATCGCCAAAACGCGGCCGATGAGTATATGGTTTATGAGACGATCCAGTGGAAGGAGGCCGTCGCGGAGGAGAGGATTGCCAACCAGCTGGTGCGGTTTGCCCAGCCCTGCCTTGAAGTGCTGTCGAAAAGTGCGGGCGTTCATTTTCTCGAGGTCCCGGGCAAAACCGGGTGGGGCTTGTGGGCTCACAGGAGCGAAAGCCGGCTGCTCCTGATTACTCCCGTTACGGACACGACAACCGAGAAAGCCACGAAGATTGTGGACCGTTATCGCGGGCAGTTGGAGACTGATGATCTGACGCACATTATCCGCTCTAGCCGACGAGCCTATCCAGCTTACATGCTCGCGGACGAGGATACATGGATCGAAATCGAGAAGGAACCCGTGACAAACATGGCGCTCTCGCCGGAGGAGTCCGAAGTCTTGCTCAGCGCACGCCGGCCGGAGGGGGCGTTCCCGCTATTCGTTAACGGCCGCGCCGGAAGCGGCAAGTCTACCGTCCTGCAATACCTTTTCGCCGACCTGCTCTACTACTACCTCAGCACGCCGTCGGTCCAGATTATGGGGTCGCCCGTTTACCTGACGGCGAACGGCGAACTGTTGCGGATCGCGAGGAGCTTTATTGAGCGTATACTCCGGAACGAAGCCGCTCTCCGGAACAGTGTCTTCGCTAATTTGGTCGAGGAGAACCGCGAGATTCTCAACGAGGCGTTTCGGGAGTTTCAACCGCATCTGCTCTCCATGGTCGATGCAAGCACCAGGCTAGAGCGATTCGCGCTCTCCCGCCGCGTAGACTATTCGCAGTTCCGCGTACTCTGGACGGAATGGTTCGGTATGGATCGCGCAGCGACGCGGGAATTCGGGCCGGATATTTCGTGGCATGTCATCCGAAGCTACATCAAAGGAATGCTTTCGGAAACCCTGATGGATCCAGATGACTATGTGCAGTTGCCGGAGAACCAGATCACTGTGACTCGCCAGACATTCCAGGCGGTCTTCGAGCGGGTCTGGGACAGGCGGTACTCCAAAATCGCGGAAGCTCAAGGTCTTTGGGATGACCAAGATCTCGCCCGGTTCATACTCGATAACGATCTAGCGAAGCCTACGCATCCCGCAGTGCTTTGCGACGAAGCGCAAGACTTTACCAGGATCGAACTTGAGTTGCTATTGCGCCTCAACTTGTATTCCGATCGCGCTGTGCCACCCCACGACCTGAGCCGTGTGCCGTTCGCCTTTGCTGGCGACCAGTTTCAGACCTTGAACCCGACCGGCTTCAGGTGGGACACCATCAAGGCGTCCTTCGTAGAGAAGTTTATTCACGCGCTCGATCCGAGCGGACGCTCGGGCAGGACGGAACTCAATTATCGGGAACTTCATTATAACTACCGTTCCACTCCGCCCATTGTCCGCTTCAGCAACGGGGTTCAGGCATTGAGGGCGGCTCTTTTCAAAATGCCGGAGCTGCGGCCCCAAACCCCGTGGGCTCTTCCCCAAGGTGTGTTTCCTGTGGTTTGGTTCGACTCGGCAGACCCCTCCTTCTGGAAGAAATTCAAGGAGACCGACTCGTTTATCGTTATCGTTCCCTGCAACGAGGGAGAAGAGGCTCAGTTTGTGCAAGAGGATCACGTCCTCAACCAACACATTCGCGTCGAGGATGGAATTCCACAAAACGTCTTAAGCGCAGTCCGAGCAAAAGGCCAAGAGTATCAAGTTGTTGTCGTATACGGCTTCGGGGCTGTGGTGCCGAAAGATCTAATGCTGCCTCTGGAGTCGGGCCATTCCGCAGACGAAACAAATCGGGACCAATCGCTCCCCCACCAATACTTCATCAATCGCCTCTACGTTGCGGTCACCCGTCCCAAACAACGATTGATCGTTGTGGACAGTGAGTCCGGTATCAAAGGACTCTGGGACTTTGCCAACCGTGAGGAGGTCGCGAAGCAGGTTCTCGATGCGGCAAACCGTGGCCGCACTGTCTGGAATACCGATCCAGAGGACGAGAGTGCCCCGGCTGTTGAGGGCATGGCAATGGGCAAAGCGGAGGATCTCACCCGTGAGAGCGCAGGCGATCCGATTGACAACGCGAGGACTTTCGAGGATGACGGCAGGGCTAGGAAAGATCCCTTTCTTCTGCGACAAGCGGCTCTTGCTTATCGAAGCGCTGGCGATGCAGCCAAGGCGACCGAGTGTCGGGCGCGCGCGCTAGAATTGGAGGGTCAGCACCTCGAAGCAGCTCAGGCCTATGTGGAAGCGGGATTCTTGATTCCCGAGGCGGTCCGGACTTATTGGAAGGCCGGAAAGACGGGCTGGCAGCAGCTAGCCGATTTGGGTAGATCGAATGCGGGGGTAGCCCGGGAGACGGAATTCAAATACGCGATTGCGATCGGAGCGAAGGGCATTTCGCTGGCGCAAGGAATTGAGCTTCTGGAGGAGATGGCGGCGCGCCTTTCGGATGGCACGTTTGCGTCTTATGTAGCATCCGAAAACGCATGGCGCGACGGGCTCAACGCAATAGTCGATTACGTCCGCAAAGACGCGCTCCATGTGACGGCTTCAACACTCGAGCGCGTGCTCGAGAAGATTGAGGCGGCCGGCATTGCGCTACCGGACGGGAAAATGGGGGAAATTCATTTCCGGGCAGGAAGCTTGCAAAAGGCGGTGCATCGCTGGGAAAAATCCGGCGAAACGAAATCAAACGACTATTTGAAGGCGAAAGCGGCCATCGAGCCATACCCCGGAAAGCTTGCGGCGCTGATGAAAGTCGGGGCGACCGACGAAATCATCCTGGAGTTTGAAACTCACCCGGGAACACCAATGGAGTCCGCCCTGTGGGGTGTCGTCTCTTTAGCTTACCTCCAGCGCAATCGCCTCGACGACGCGTTCGATGCCGCTTGGGAATCGTTTGATGCTGCCGCGATGCGACTTATCGCATTGAAGGCGGTGTCGGGAGGTCGGTTCCCAGAAGCGATTCGAGTACTGCACGGCTCAATAATTGCGATGGTCCGAAATGAGGAGTGGGAGCCACTAGCCAAGTTCGCCTCAACACTGGATTTCTCGCCGGACTCGAACTGGGCTGAGGGCCCAGTTCGAGAAATTGTCGAGGGGCATGCGGACGCGCTCCAATGCACCCTTATACGAGCCTTGGCCCGATCAGAGAAATTTTCCGAGTTGCCAGGACACCTTCAGCGGCAGTTTAGCGAATTCTTGCGACGTTTCCTCCGCGTGAAGGAGGGAAAGTGGCGCAGCACCGTCTCGGTGGAGGAGGCAGGCGCCGCCATCGAGCGCGGAGGGCGGTTCACTGACGCCTTGGGCTTTTATGAGGCCGTTGCTCGAGAGCCAAATTTCTCAGACGATGCAAAACAGTTTGCTCGCCGCAGGTGGATCGTTTGTAAGAACAGACAACTGGAACACGAGCGCGAACAGGGGGGGAAAAGCCGTCGGGTTTTCGACGTTCAGCGCGAGCTCTCAGAGGAAATGACGCGCTTGGGAGTCAAGCGAGTTGACGAACTCCCGAAGTATCCGGATATCGCTGCCATTGAGAAACCGTCTAAGGCCGCATCAGTTCAGAATTCGGAGGTGAGGGATGACAAGCCGATTGCGCCCCAACGCGATACTCCGGAGACTGTCACCACGCCCGCAGTTCCCGAAACAGTGCAACTCGAACTAGCAGACCGGGTTGCCGCCAGACTCGGGAATTTTGTGATCGACTTATCACGTCGGCTTGGCCGCTGCAACATTTCGCACGAGCCAACAATGCAAACGGCATTCGTAAACCTCCGCCAAGGCCAGGCTGGGGGCGAGAAGGCATGGCGAGCAGTGTCGCCCACGGAATGGGTCTGCGAGGATTGGCGACTTCGGCTTTCTCATTCTGGTGCCAAACTGGAGATTGCGCTCGATGATATGGGAGCGTGCCTATCTATCTACCAACCGCTTCGTGCCTAAATCTGCCAACATGATGACCACATTCGACAGTATTAAGGAATCTGTCCAAGAGTTTTTCTGCGACCTTCACTACGGTAAGCTGAAGCTATCCGAGTATCAGCGCGATGGTGTTGAAACATCGTAGTACACGGACGGTGCTCTCCCAGGGACAATGGTAACTTCGAGGGCGTACTGCCGACGAATACATCATCGATCAAAATGCCGCCCCAAGCGGCTCGCTCGTGATTTCGACCTGATGAACTTTGGTTGGTTGACTACTTGCCATCCGATCTACTGGCGCCCCTCGCGCCGCTGGAGCGCTCGTCGCGATCAGACCGGAGGACGCTACTTAGGCTCGTCATACCCTCTTTGAACTCCACGATCCCACTCTTGAAATTGGAACCGACGCGCACTCCCCAAACCAAGGAAGCTACGAGTTGAAGCAGTTCTCAATGATGGACTCAGAGTCTGAGTGCCGGGCTCTTAGAAAAAACCTAGCACATCAATTTAGGAGTGAAAGGTCGATGGCTGTCTGAGATTTGCGCTCCAGCCAGCATCAATACTCGAGACGCAGCTTGAGACGCACCTGAGACGCAGCTTGAAACGATAAAAGCCTATCGAACATTGATTTGATGCCAGATAAATAGGCAAGAGTGGGTCGGCCTTTTGAGGCCGACCCACTAGCAGAGACAATTTCACCGGTGCGCTTGAATGTTGCCTTGAGCGAGATTACCCTGCCGAATTGAGGAATGGCCTCCGGATATGTTTATACGGAAAAAGTCTTTGCTCCCCGGCTCGCCATTGTCTTCACATACTATTTCAAACTGGGCGGGATCGTTGTTGATCGTTCCTGTACCGCGGAACGTGACCTGGTTGGGTCCCGTTTGAGCGAACGCGAGAATCCTCTCAGACACGAGATGAATCCCCTGATCGGTGTCACGATAATTCAAATGGCCGCTTAACGACCGATCCGCATTGAAGGAAAAGCTCACGGTCTTTCCCAAGATGCTGCCGCCAGCGGTCACTTTGATGATGGGGCCATTGTTTCCTCCGCCTCCGCTGCCTCCGCCGCCGCCATTTCCGCTGCCCGGAGAGCAACTCCCAATGGTGAACTGAGTGCCCCCACGAGTAATATCGCGCTTGGCGTTTACCTCGGACGTGAACGTTTGACCTCGCAAGCCGACAAGCGTAGTGCCGACTCCGATCGGCGGTCCGTGAGTGACCAATGGATTGAGCTTGCCCACTGATACCTTTACCTTGATCGTGTTGTTCACGGAATCGAACGAGCCGCTATCGGCAGCGCCCTGTATGGTACTGCTTATCGAGCCATCAGAGTTTCTAACCGATGTACCCCATGAGAAGGGCGTCACTTGCGGATCGGACGAAGCGCGCACGAAGAACTGGTCGCCTCGGTCGGATAGACCAAAACTGTAGTCGCCCCGAGGGCTCAATTGGATGAATGGCGCATTCGCCGTGAAGTTCATTCGCCAATTCGACGCGACCGGCACGCTCGACAAGTCGGAGACCTTCATCTCAGCTACGATCACAAGGCCGTCCGGCCCGTTCTCGCATGAGTACTTGATGGATAGAATATCGAGCGGGTCATTCGCAGGAACCACACCAAGCAACCCTGTTGTGACGTCTTGAGCAAAGTCGACTACCTGGGCTCCGTCGGATGGCGGCGCAAAAGAAGGCGGCAGCGCGGAGCCTTCCTTCGATGCCGGGATCGATCCGCCGTTGATGCCGGGCCCGCTAATCTGGCGGGTCACGAATGTATGACCATCAACGTCGTTGTGATCGTCAGTGTAGGCTATTACCGCCGCGCCCGTAGGATCAAATGAAACTTGAAAGTAGTCGAGCAGGTTTCGGTTCGCGTTCCCCAACGTTCCACCCTCCGAGATATTTCCGGCGTGAATGAAATGGTCGCTGGCCGTTACCTGACGGAACGTGGGTACGTCGGAGCTTGCGTTTAAGCTCTGGGCATAAAATAGCTGCCAGTTCGCAGCGTCGTTGTCGGTTGCTTCGGAGGAGCCGAACCATACGATTCCCACCGACCCAGGAGTCGATCCGGTTTCGAGCCACGGAAGCAAGGCCGTGCGCGTCTCCGGGCCGTCGCTCACCCGCACGGGCTGGCTCCAGGTGACGCCCTTGTCCGAGGAGTGCGCAAGGAAGATGTCCTTGTCGTTGGAATACGCTACGTAGGCCGTGCCGTTAGGTGTGCCGTCATCCGCGACCTTGACTACGAAGAATATATGATCAACTCCATTAGGATCGCTGGCCGCCTGGCGGCATTGATAAGTCACTGGCGCCAGGCCCGGGGCCGGTGGAGTGCCCACGCAGACCTGGCCGGAGCTTCCGCTTACATAGACGGTTCCTGTTGCCTGGTGCACGTCGATGCTGCCAACCTGCCCGATCAAACCCGCTGTAACGGCCGGCCCGTACGTTAAGCCTCCATCTTCCGAGCGTTGAATCTGGGTCAGCGCCGGTGCGACCGTGCGGTAGAGGAGGTAGACCTTGTCCTTGCCCAGGAATTCAGTCCACTGACGATCATCGACTGGAATGCCTCCAGTCAAGTTACCAGCCGGGTTCAACGCGAAGGTCGCGCCTCGATCAGTCGAGCGCGCCGCCGATATGTTAGCGATAACCAGACTCGTTGTTGCGAGCGTGCAAGGCTGACCTGGGATAGGAGCATCGAAGCCGACCGCGAGATCGACGTCTCCTCCGCCGTCGGCTCCGACCGAGGTTGCGGTCTCCTCGGTGATTGAGTCGGGCTGCCCTCGGTAAATAGGATTTCGCATTCCTGGATCGTAAGTAGGACTGCCCGGCTTCAGATCGAAATACCAGAGGTCCGTGCCCGCTGGGACGCCGCGAATTCCCACGACGTAAGCGTTACCGAACCTGTCGGTGCGATTGCTTGGTTCTCCGTCGCTCGCGGTTACGGGCGCCTTCAATGCCACGTTCGGACTGAATGTAATTCCGCCTTTCACATAATTGGCGGCACGGGTCGCGACCTTAGCCTTTACTTCAGCAGTGCCGCGATACTGATCGACCTGCGGCGTAACCGTGAAATAAATGACGTGTATCGTATAAAGGCCAGTGCCGGTAGAGGCCGGATCTATGGTTGAGGCCTCTTCCGTGCCTGGCGCACCGTTGGCGGACAGGCCTACTTCAGGGCCGGTGATCGAGTCCTTATGGATGTGAAGATCGTAATCATTCGTTGGGATAGCCCAGTCGATTTTTACCGAGACAATCTTACCCGTCCAATCAGCCGAGCTCCCGGTGACGGTCAGACTAAACGTCTCGCAGTTGACTCCCTCCACGCATGTATCCTCTCCCGTGGCCGGACCTCCCACCGCGGTCCCTGTCCACGTTATGGACGCGCTGGCCGGCCCGAGCGAGGCAGCCGAAGGGCTTGCTGCTGATGCGAACAGAGCTGAAGAGAGGCCAAAGGCAGTGATGACCATTGCGGCAATCAACAAAAGACGAACGCTAATAGTCGAGCGATGTCCAAAATGCGTATTTGTAAATCCCGACGGAATACCTCGCCTTATGAGTTTCATAGCCGGATCTCCTTATCGTAAAGAATCGAATGCGTCGTACGGACCGCAGGCTCCCTGTATGTCCAGAGCCTCGAAGGCGCCGAGTTGGATTGAGGCAGCAAAGCGCGGAGTCCTCCGAAGCGCAATGCAAAATTTACCGATGATTTGTATGCAGATAGTGCATGGCAGCGCCAACCGTGTAGCCAAACATAACAAAGTTAGGACTTGTTTCATCTCGCGAACTGGGCTTGGCAATTGAAATTCCATCGGCCGCTCGGCGAGAACGAGCAGTGATCCAGGCTCATCTTTTGAGGAAGCGACTTTCTTCTAAGCGAGCGTAAAGAAATAGCTTTCCGGATTGAATCCGCTATTGGCCTCAAGCCCGAAGGGGTTGCGCCCTCCTTTCAGCCTGGTTTGCCGTACTCGGCAACTCCGGGGAAGCGTGCATGATTGATTGGCGCCTGGGTATACTTGGCTGCTTTGGACGTACATCATTGCCGAATCTTCGGTCGTTGCGAATCGAAAAACGGGATCATGCCTTTCGATTGTTTAGTCGATCAGGTCATGACTCGTCCGCCTTACAGCGAGCGCGGAGGGGTTTCTGGATTGTCGACAACTGTTCCGCTCATTGAGGACAGCGCGCCGTAGAACGCCTGCAGCCAAGTATCGTTATACCCTCCTCAAACTCCTCAATCCCACTCTTGAAATTGCAACCGACGCGCACTCCCAAAACCAAGAGTTTCTTGACGTGTGCGCAAATTGAGTGATACACATGCCGCCGCAACAGGAAAAAGTTGGTAAACACCCTAAAGTCAGTTGCTGCGGACAGCTAAATATAATGCATAGCCCGCTCTGATATCGGCGCTGGATTTCATAAGGCTGAATGAGGCGGAGGCCCTGGGCGCTTTCTCATTTGGTGAACAATTAACTTGGCCGCGACGCTTCCTAAGCGGGAGTCTGTGATGCTCATAGAGTAAAACTTCTATATACATTCGGAGCGCCAATCGCAATTCATGCGAGTTTACGTTACTGACCGAGGAGGACAAGAAGATGATCATCGATCGACAATGGGTTGTGAGGAATCTCGGCTTCGATCCCATTTCGACGCCTGCTCCGACTGCTACTTTCGCGGTTGCGGCGGCAGCAAGCCCCTCTGGCAGCGCGGAAGATCTGCGGAGAGAGATCATCGACTTCGATTCCGACGCGCCGTCCGGCAGGGAGTTCCTCGCGTTCACAACCGCCACCGGACTCTCCCGATTCACCGATATACCATGGCCCAAGGGCCTTGCGCCGAAAACCGGCAATGCGCCCGGCGGAAGCCCGGCTAGCCCGCTTCCCAAGGCCGACGTACTCGTGGTCACGTGGACGGTCGATGAGGGCCATGCGCTTAGTCGCGTACTAACGCCGGGCAAGGACTCCCGAAACGACTATCGCTCTTACACGCATAAGTTTGCCTCTATTTCAAAGAAGATGCGCCCGGGCTGCCCTGCTCTTCAGGCGAAACGCCTGGGGGCCTATTGGACCACCAAAATCGACGGGAAGAGTGTAGTGGTCTTCAAATCCGATTCCCACATGTCTCAGGACGGCCCGCAGCTTCCGAATATCGATGTATGGAGACAGATCATTTCCGAGGTGCGGCCGAAACTCGTCATTACTACCGGCACCGCCGGAGGGATCGGCAAGGACTTTGAGGTTGGAGATGTCGTGGTCAGTCCGATTGTGCGCTTCGATTGCACCGCGAAATTCAAGAACAAACAGGTTGACGGCCAGCCCATTGCCACTTCCCACTATTCAAGCGCCGCGGTCAGGGCCAAACATTTTGCGTCGGCCAGAGCGCTCTTCAAAGCAAATGCGGGGCAGTTGCCAAAGGACAATACTCGACCGCCGAAGATCGCGAAGGTTTCGCCGAAAAACCTCGCGGCATCCGTCGTGACGACTGATTTCTTCGGATTCGACACCTCGAATGACCATTTTCATCTTCAGGGATTAGGTGATGTTTCGGAAATGGGGGACGCGGTACTTGGTCTTGTTGCTGAAGAGATGGGGGATCAAGCGCCTCGATGGGTTGCGGTAAGAAACGTGTCGGACCCGCAGATCAAGGCGGAGGGAACTCTCAAAGAACAGGCGGCATTGGCCGCTCAGATATATAAGGGATTCGGCCGTTGGAGTTCTGTTTGCAGCGCAATCGTCTGCTGGGCGCTCATCGTCGCCGAGTAGTAGCGACGAGCAATCTTGGCAAGGGGACGCGAACATCCGATCTCGTGGTCGCGTGTTCACGTAAGAGCGGTTAAAGGGCTGCTCTTCTTCTGGTGTGCCGACCTCGCGAGGGATTTACTATTTTGGAAAGTATCGCGCTATTGTTTGAGGGGCCGGCTTCCGAGTCAGTAGTGAAACAAGCACAATTAACGCTGTTGATACGAGCGTCATCGGCGCCACCGGCATGAACCCAAGTACAGCCGTGCCTCCCGGTGTGCGCGATAGAATGTCAATGCCGCCAAGCGACCACGCTACAACCGGAGGACCGGGGGCCGGAGCCGGTATGCTCGCCTGAAATACCGCGACCGCGATCACCGCAAAGGCGGTCCAAACCGTCGCCGCCAAAGCTCCCCATTTGGAGCTTCCTTTCCAAAATAATGCCGCGATCAATAGCGGCGCGAGCGCCGCGTAGCCCGAAAAAGCGTACTGCACCGCGAGCTCGAATATTGATTGCGGGGCTTTGAGCGCTATAACGTATGCGACGATCGTCACCGCGACTACGAAGATGCGTCCCGTGTAAACTTGAACCGCTTCGCCGAAGCGCGCCTTTCCTTCATAGAACGCGAATATGTCCTCCGTGAACATCGTCGATAGAGCGAGAATCTGCGAGTCGCTCGCCATTACCGCCGCCATAATTCCCGCGCCGAGGAGACCCGCGAGCCAAATGGGAGCATACCGATCGAGCAGGAGTAACAAGACATCGTCCGCGCCCATCTTCTCGCGAAGCGAATCGCGCTCATCAGGAGTCAACTGCGAGCCCTGCGCGGCCAGCTCTCGACGCGCTTCGAGCTTCCGCTGAATCTGAGGCGCGTCGGTCATTCGATTCGCGACAACGCCCAGAAAACAGCAGGGCAGCCAGAGCATGAGAATACAAATCGGGTAGAAGATGACCGTCCGCTTGAATTGCTCCATCTTGCGCGCCGTCAAACAGAAGATGGCGATGTGCGGAAATGCTATTGATGAGAGCGGTATGAAACTATAGCTGAAGAAGAATAGCGGCGAGATCCGTTCTCGCGACAAGAGCGCGGCGGTTGCCGGCGCCGATCGCAGCGCGTCGACGGCGTTTTTGAATCCGCCCATTCCCGAACCGATTACGATGACCGCGATAGCGCCGAAGCAGAGAAAGAGGATCGTCTGAAATGTATTCACCCAGGCCGTTCCTCTCATCCCTCCGAAGAAGACGTAGCACATGACTACGAGTGCTACGAGAGCGCCTCCGAACCAGTATGGAACCCTGCCGCCGCTGATCGCGCTCAGCGTCGTGCCGCCGCCCATGACGCCGATTATGATGTAAGGCACGAGAAGCGCGGCCTGAACCGTAAAGATGACCGTTCCTATGTGAGAGCATTCCCATCGATCTCGAAACATCTGAACGGGCGTCATGAAACCGAACTTCTTTCCGAGCGCCCACAACCGAGTTCCCACCAGGAATATCGTCAAGGGAATGATCAGAGCGGAGCAGGAGGCCATCAGACCATAAGTAACTACGCCATTATTGAAAGCGTGTCCCGATGATCCGAGTATCGAGAACGCGGTCATGTTTGTGCCGAACAATGAGAACAGAAATACGTAAGGGCCCAGCGACCGGCCGGCAAGAAAGTAATCTTCGGCGCCCGCGCGCCTCGAGCGCCGGAATGCGAAGATGCCGATGTATAGAACGATGGCGAGGTATGCGAATACAAACAGGGCGGGGATCAACTAGGCTCAATCCTCCTTGTCACGCAGTCCGCCGATTTGTGGTGTGTTCACGCCGCGGGCTGATTTATTACCATCGAGCGGATCAGATTCTGATGCGTATTGATCGAGATGAGACGGCCACGCGTACTTTACGAGAGCCCACATCAACACCGCCGCGGCTATTGAGTAAAGGGCGTGATAAGAGAGGGCGATCGGCAGAAACCCGAACAGGAACGGCCCGGATGATTTCCAGAACCAGATGTCCTGGTGCAGGAGAAACAAAGCGAGGACTATACCGGCGAATAGCGTTCGTTTCATGCCGAGAGCTTTTCAAACAGAAACTCGCGAGACTCATGAGCAATAAAAATCGAGCTACTATCGCACAGCAGTTCCACGGGCTGCAACCAACGCACCGGCTCCCTATAACGCAACATAACGCAACGTGGGCGTGGCTCGCTTGAATTCAAACGAGCCGCCCGCCTTTCGCTGCTTATATTGACCTGGTTCTCCAGGAATAGAGTTTCGATGGCGTCGACCAATCTACTTCAAAGTAACAGTCTCAGCCCCGCCGTAGTAGATGCCGTTAAACAGGAATTTGAAACTGCCGTGCGGCTGGCCGCGAAATGTAATTTCAGGGCCGAACAGAAACAGCTTTCCTTTCCCGACGCTTGCATCGACAACGGCAACTCCGTCTTGAAGGTATTTCTGGCCCCACGCCCAACCGCTGCGGAGCGGCTTATCGGTATCGAACCAGGCTACGGCTTTCGTGCTCTTCAGGGAGGCTTCCGGCTTTAACCGAAATACCGGGCTGTCATCAAAGAATACATCCAGCTTGTCGGTCATCCCGTACGCAAGCGGATCGGTGTTATCGACCTTTACTTCGAGTATCGAACCGGGAATATAGAGCTTCTCGCGCGGCAGCGCTCTTTCACTCGAATCCGGCAACCTCTCCACAAGCGCATTGGATATCGGCAAGCCTGCGTGATTAGCCATGCTTGTCGAAGTTCCTATGGAAAGAATGGCTCCTCCAGCCTCGAGAAACTGTTTCAGAAAGGGCACTGTCTTTGTGACAGAGACGGCGCCCAGGCGATCGCGAAACTCCGCCGGAATCGTGTCAGGCTCGGGCAGTCGATTGAATTGGTTTTCGCCTCCACCGCGCGCGTCGCGCACCGGTATTCCCCCGTCTACAAAAATAAGAACGTCGAACTTGGACGCCAGGTTACCCTGATCGAGCGTGGGCGGATAGACAACAGTAAACGGGAATTCGAATCTCTCGAGGAGCCAGCGCACCCAACCGGACGGCATCGACCCGCCGTAACGGTCCCACAACCCGACTCGAAGCGGACGCAGCTTCAAGGCCTCGCCCGAAGGCTTTGAGATCACTCCATCAAATGAGAGCCCGAACTCTTCCGCGAGTTTTTGGAGCTTTGGCGCGGTTGAAGCCTTTGCCGGAATATAGATTGTTCCCGGTTCATATGCCTTGCCCGCGATGTTCGAAGGCTGCTTCAGCCAGTACACTTCTTCGTTGCTTCCGAGCAGCCTGTTGATGGCGATGAACGCATCGTTGACCCGATGGCTCAACAGGAATCCGGTCGCGCCGGCGAGATGATCTACCTTCCCCGCGGGCGGCCTTGCGAATCCGGAGAGCTTCTCGAACGGGCCGTCGAAACCGTCAAGCACACGGTCGAACACGATGCCCATCTGGTAGGCCAGCGTCCAACCGGCGCTGTCGTACGGCGGAGTGGGAGGGCCGCCGGGATAGGGTATATCGTCGGGATGATCCTGCGGCTCGAACATATCCATGACGTGCGGTCGAAACGCCTGGGCAGTCTTGATGACGAACGAGCCGGCCGGGTATGTCTTTCCAGCCGCCTGAAACGAGCTTGCGGCGCGATGGATGGTGATACCGTTCTTTACGAGCGTATTTATGAATTTGATCGCCGTGAGAAAATCGGGTTGATCCGAAGGTATGATGTAGCCTCGCGGATCGCGCAGCTCGGGAGTGTGGAGCATATCGTAATATTTCGTCGACACCCCTCGCGCGAATGCCTGCGCCGATGCCGAGTCGCCCGACGGAGCGGCGTCGCCCGCTCCACCACCGCCTCGTCGCCCGCCTCCCTGCCCGCCCGCGGCAGCCTGCGCGTTGTCTTTCACTATCGCCGCGTTTACTTCGGCGATCAGTTTCGGGTGCACGGTCCAGTTATCACGGCTGCCTCGATCGATCGAGTGCTTGCCCATCAAGTAGATGTTGTACAGAAAGTCCTCGCGATACTTTGAAGCGACATCGAGAACGGCGCGGTTCGCTGTTATTGAGTATTCGATCGACTGTCTGAAATGCCATTTCTGCGGCGCGATCGGCAGAGGAAGGTCGCCTTTAGGAAGCTGGCGCGCCGGCAGAAACGGTATCTCCATCGGGGTCGGATTACCAATGCTCTCCGTCAGCAGTCCGATCATATTGTGGAAATAAGTCGTGGTCCTGAGGCCGCCGTTCCACCACGTCGAGTATGGCGAGCCAGATCGCATTGTCGCTCCGGGCTTATCTTCCGCGACGAATCGGTTGTGCATTGCGGCTCCAACAAGGTCTATGCCCATCGGGATGAGCGGATCGCAATAATAATTGAAGGGATCGCGGAACGGCGGCGCGAACAGCACGGTTCCGGCTGGACCGGTCTGATGATGGTTGTAGACGATCTGTGGAAACCATTGCTCGTAAAATACCCGGTTTATGGCTTCGGTCTCGGGCTGATTCACCATGTAGAAATCTCGGTTGTTGTCGTGCCCGATATATTTTTGATACAGGCGCGGCAGCCCGGCGGTCGAGCGCTTCGTCTGATCGGATTCGCGCATGTACCAGTTCGAAACCAGATCCATGCCGTCCGGGTTGACGCATACAGCGAGCATAATGTCGTCGCGCAATAATCTGAGCGTCTCGGGATCGTTGCGGGTGACCATCTGATAGACCATCTCGAGAAGCTGCTGAGCGCCGAGCACCTCTGTCGCGTGCAGGCCTCCGTCAATCCACACCACAGCCTTGCCTTCGGCCGCCAGCGCATGCGCCTGTTCATCGGTCAAACCCTCGGCCAGCGCCAGCCGACGCGAAATCTCACGGTAATGATCGAGCTTCTTCTGATTCTCCGGAGAGGTGATGATCGCCATCAGCATCGTGCGGCCCTCGGCGGTTTTGCCGATTTCGACCAGCTTCATGCGGTCGGATTGTTGCGCGAGCTTCTTCCAGTAGTCGGTCAGTTGCCCGAAGTTCGCCAGTTGATAGTCGTCTCCAATAGTGAAGCCGAACTGCTCCTTCGGGCTTGTGATCTTTGACTGGGCCGTAACCGCTATGGCCGCCGCCAAAACCAGAATGGCCGAGTAGAAAATGGGACGAATCCTGTTTGTGAGCATTAGTGTTCTCCGATTGTTTTTATTTTGCCGACTCGCCAAGTGGTTCAGCGGTCATGAAGCCGCCTTCTAAGACGAACGAGCCGCCTGATCAGTTTCAAGATACTACGCTTACTACAGTAAGAAAGAGCCCGAGAGCCGTAAAGGTAATCAGCCGTTTCATTGATACAAACTCCTTAATAAACAGGACTGTGTGAATCGCCTTCGAAAGGTCCGACGCGACAATTCTCGATACCTATGTAGATTCCGCGGACCTGTCAATCTTCCACCTCGAAGAGCGAGAGTCAAGCGACGACGGCGCGGATTTTCATCCTTGAAATTTGATAGAGCCAGGGCATTGGATCTAAACGGCGACCTTTGAGAATAGCATTCAGGCGCCACAGATGGGATAATTAAGCGAGAGATTCTAGAGCGCGGGAAAAATTATTTACAGAGGCGATCGCCACGGAGTGATCAGCAAGAGAACCTAGGTTAGAGGCTCAACGGTGCAGCGACGAGTTCATCCGCTCAAGCAAAAGACGACGTCAGTCGAAATTAAGCGGCTCTGCGATCTAATAGCGCTTGAGTTTAATCCGCAGAAGATCATTCTCTTCGGCTCACACGCTTATGGTCGGCCGCAATGGGACTCCGACGTTGACCTGCTGGTCATAATGCCCTTCAAGGGGCGGCATACGAGTAAATCGATCGACATCCTTGAGAAGTTGGATGGAGCGCCCGCAATCGACCTCCTGGTACGCACGCCGCAGGAAGTAAAGAAACGCCTGGCAATGGGAGACTTCTTTATGCGGGAGATAATCGAGCGGGGCAAGGTCATGTATGAAGCCGATCACGCGTGAATGGATCGATAAGGCGGAGGCCGATTGGAACTCAGCAGGGTTATTATTTCGTTCTCGTAAGTATCCCGATTACAGCGGCTCGTGCTTCCACGCTCAACAGAGTGCTGAGAAATACCTGAAGGCCAAACTCGTAGAGGCTGACATCTACTTCAGCAAGACTCACAACTTGATTGCGCTTCTCACACTCGTCCTCACCATTGAGCCATCCTGGTCCCTGTTGCAGCCACAGCTTCGCGCGCTCAACGCCTACGCCATTGAGTATCGTTATCCGGGAAATACCGCCGTAAGAGATGATGCGAGAGACGCCATAATTGCCTGCAACGTGGTGAGGGCAACGGTGCGTCGAGCGCTTGGTCTTAAGGCATGATCAAACGCGTCTAAGATCAATGAAAGAAAATCGCAACCCAGAGGCGAAAAAGTCCTTGACTCGACCAACCAGCCGCGAGAGACCCGCTTTTCCTTTTGCCGCCATCGTCGGGCAGGATGAGATGAAGCTCGCGCTTATTCTGAACGTCATTTCAAGAAACATTGGCGGCGTAATCATCTTTGGTCACCGAGGTACGGGAAAATCTACGGCCGTGCGAGCGCTCGCCGATTTATTGCCGGCCGCCTGGCGAGTGAAGGGATGCTCGTTCAACTGTGATCCCGATGTTCCCGCGGAGATGTGCGAAGATTGCACGTCAAAGCTCGCTCATGGCGCAACTCTTTCTCGCGAGAGAACGCGCGTTCCCGTAGTCGACTTGCCGCTTGGCTCGACTGAAGATCGGGTTTGCGGAACGCTCGACATAGAGCGGGCCCTGCGAGAAGGGGTCAAATCATTCGAACCCGGATTGCTCGCCCGGGCGAATCGCGGCTTTCTTTATATAGACGAAGTGAACCTGTTGGAAGATCACCTTGTGGATGTCTTGTTGGACGCGGCCGCAAGCGGACTCAATGTTGTCGAGCGCGAAGGGATCTCGGTCAGGCACCCATCGCGCTTTGTTCTTGTCGGCTCGGGAAACCCGGAAGAGGGCGAGCTGCGTCCACAACTGCTCGATCGGTTCGGACTGCATGCGCGGATCGAAACAATAACCGACCTGGATCAGCGCGTTGAGATTGTCGAACGCCGAGACCGGTTCGAGCGAGACCCGTTTGGCTTCTTAACCGAAATGGAAGCAGTACAAACTCGCGTAAGAAATCGAATCGCACGGGCTCGAAAGCTAAGCCCGTCCGTCAGGCTCGAACGCGACCTTCTGAAGAGCGTGGCCGAGCTATGCGCCCTGTTGAACGTGGACGGTCACCGCGGCGAACTTACTATCGCGCGTGCTTCAACCGCGCTTGCCGCGTTCGAAGGAAGATCAAAGGTGAGCGCAGCCGACGTGAAGAGCGTTGCCAAAATGTCGCTGCGACACCGGCTGCGCCGTGATCCACTGGAGAGCATCGACTCGGGCGCGCGAATCGATAGAGCCATCGAGAGGATTGGTCTCTAGACGATCTCGATGTGCGGCGCCAAGCGCCAGGATAGGATCGACGTTGTGCCTATGATCACCACGGGCGCTTTCTCGCATAAACCATTTGCCTCCATTGCGGGTTTGGGTCTCGCAAAGCGAGCTTTGCTCCTTCTCTCGATAGACCCGGGTTTGAAGGGCGCGATCATCGCCGGCAGCGCAGGCTCAGGTAAGAGTACGCTTGCGCATTCGCTTCGAGACTTGTTTCCGGATCGCCCGTTTATCATTGTACCGGCAATCGTTGACGAAGCCGCGTTGGTAGGCAGGCTTGATATAGAAGCAACATTGAACGCTTCTAGCCCGATATTCGAGCGCGGGTTGCTTGCATCAGCGGACGGCGGCGTTGTCTTCGTCGAAGGCGTCAATCGCATGGACCCCGGCGCGGCAAGCGTTCTTGCCTCCGCGCTCGACGAAGGTGTCGTGCGCGTAGAGCGAGAGGGATTGAGCCGTGTGTTGCCGTCTCGATTCGTATTCATAGGCACTTGCGACCCGGCGGAGGGCGACATTCCAACTCCGCTTTTGTCTCGCATCGGACTGATGGTTGAATCCGGCGAAGCGACGATTGACGAGCGCAACGCGGTTTTGGAGCAAGCCGGCGCATTCGATAACGATCGAGAAGACTTCTTCCGCGGGTTTACGGACGAAACCACCCGGTTAAAAGCCAAAATCGACGAAGCACGGCGAAGCCTCGATGAGGTTGCGATTTCGAAGAAAGATATCGAGGAATTGTGTTCTAGCGCGCTCGGACTCGGAATCGAAGGCAATCGCGCCGACATATTTGCAACTCGTGCGGCGCGCGCCAACGCTGCTCTCGAGGGCCGTGACGCCGTGCAGGAATCTGATCTAATCGCCGCGATTCGATTGACCTTACTTCCGAAAGCCACAGCGCTGCCAATCGAATCCACGCAGAAACACAGAGTTGAGCCGCCCGAGCAACCGACTTCGGAAAGCGATCTAATCGACCAGCAAACTCGCGACACGGGAACCGGCGGGAGTGCAGCCGCGTCTGTCGAGAGCTTCATCATACGCTCTATGCAAGCCAGTCTACCCGATGGAACGTTGAGCGATTTCCGGCGGCTGCCAAATACGAAAGGGTCGGCAGGGCGAACACGTTTGAGGCATGCTCATTCGACCGATAGTACGCGAGGCCGCTACTTTCGAAGCTCGCCCAGGAGAGGTCGGCGCCTCGCGCGAATCGCCGTTGACGCCACACTCCGCGAGGCCGCCCCGCATCAGCGAACCCGCCGCCGCGACACATCAGGTCGGAGAGTGATCGTGACCGCGCGGGATCTCCGCTACAAGGAATTTCGAAGAAAACGCGGCGTGCTGTTCATATTCGCCGTAGACGCCAGCGGCAGCATGGCCCTTAATCGGCTGGGAGAGGCCAAGGGAGCCATGATCAAGCTCCTCGAGCGCGCTTATATCCAAAAAGACTCGGTGGCGCTGATCGCGTTTCGGGGCCAATCAGCGGAGATACTGTTGTCCCCGACTAGAAGCGTAGAGCTCGCGCGGCGATCCATCGAATCGCTCCCGGCCGGCGGCGGCACGCCGCTCGCCGCCGGTCTGGCCAAAGCGCTCGATCTCGGGAAGCAGGCGTTCAGGCGTTGGAAGGTTCATTCGAACTTGATTGTATTCACCGACGGAAGAGCGAATGTCCAACTCGGCGCTACGCCGGGCGGCATCAGCATCGCTGAAGAGCTGAGCTTGATCGGAGCGGCGCTGATCCAGGAAGGGATAGACTCGGTCGTCATCGATACACGGCCCGCCTTTGCATCCACTGGAGATGCACGCGGACTTTGCGAGTTGATCGGCGGCCGCTACATTCATCTCCCGCGAGCCGAAGCCGCCGCTATCGAAACCGCTATCCGCCTCGTCACATCGTAGTTGGTCAATTTCCGTTCGCGGCAGTATACTCACTGGACAATCGCCAGGAGGTTTGGCCGATGACCCTTCATCAACGCGACTACGACAAGCTTATCGGGCAGGTGCGAAACCGGCTCAGACTCAGGATGATTTTGCGCGGGCTGGCCATCACTCTTGGATCGGCGGCGGTCTCGCTCGTCCTCGCCGCGTACACGGCTCAACACGTCAAGGGAAAGAGCGTCTTGCTCTTTATGTTGCGCGCGGCCCCGTTTCTGCTGACGGCGGCATCCGCGATATTTTTCCTTGCGATCCCGCTAAGAAAAAAGGTCTCGGCTACGGCGCTTGCGCTCCTGGTCGAAGAGAAGTGCGGTCTTGAAGACCGGCTCGTCACCGCCATCGAATACACCGAAGACAATCGCGGCGCTTCGCCTGCGATCGTCCATCGCCTGAAAGAAGATGCCCGCGAGAAGAGCGGCCTAGTGGACCTCAACACCGTAGTAAATCCTCGATCCTCCTTTGTTTTCGGAGGAGCCTCGCTGGCTTCGTTGATCGTGATCGCCGCTCTCGTGTTGATCAGCCGGTCGCCGCTTTCACAGGGAATGGCGTCATTGTATTCGGCGCTGAATGATTCGGTTTCGGCGAACTCGATGTTCATCAACGTGACGCCGGGCTCGATGAAGGCGCCGCGAGGATCGGATCAGAAGATCAAGGCGACTCTTGCGGGCTTCGACTCTGAGCTGGCCCAGGTATTCGTTCGAAAGCTCGACGGCGATTCCGAATCGTGGATAGCCGCGGCAATGGAGCCCGCCAAGGCTCACGATGAATTCCAGCACGTAATCTTCAATATTCAAGATTCGGTCGCCTATTACGTTGAGTCGGGCGGCATCCGCTCTCCGGAGTTCAGGATGATCGTCGCCGACCTCCCCTTTGTTAAGGGGCTGGATCTACTGTTGAACTTCCCGGCATATACACACCTGCCGGCTAAGCATATTGAAGATGGAGGCGACGTTGCGGCGGTGAAGGGGACGGTCGTACACGTGACAGCCCGCTTGAGCGCTCACGCGAAGTCGGCGGTGATCGTGCTCAGCGACGGAACAAGCGCCGAGATGGTTCAGGCCGAAGACACGCTTTTCACGGGCCAGTTCACAATCAAACAGGACGGAACTTACAGAATCGATATAACCAGCGACGACGGCGACCACTATCACGGCTCGAACGAGTACGACATAACAGTCATAGAAGATCACGCGCCCACCGTCACCTTTGACAAACCCGGCCGCGATATGAAGGTTACGAGCCTTCAGGAAGTATTCACGCAGGCGCGAGCCGAAGACGATTTCGGCGTCACCGGTCTCGATCTCTACTATTCGGTCAACGGCGGAGAAGAACGAAGCCTCAAGCTTCAGGATCTCAAGAGCGATACACCTCGCACTTTGAGCGGCACGCACACATTTTTCCTCGAAGAGTATTCACTCAAGCCGGGCGATTTCATTTCTTATTACGCAAAGGCTCGGGACAACAGCGGCGGCGAAGCGACCAGCGATATTTATTTCATGGAGGTTCGCCCATTCGACCGATCGTTCAAACAGGCGCAGCAGCAGGGCAGCGGAGACGGCGAGGAGCAGGACTCAAACGCGCTGACCCGTCGACAACGCGAGATCATCGCCGCTACGTTTCGAGTAGATCGCGAACAATCGCATTACACTCCTCCCGAGAAAGAAGAGAATTTCGGCGCGGTTACCTTGAGCCAGGAGAAGCTCAAGTCGGATGCGGAGGCCGTTGCCGAACGAATCAAGCGAAGGCTCGGCGATCAGTTGGGCGCGCAGCAGGACTTCGCCAAGCTCGTCGAATGCATAACACAAGCGTCCAAGGAAATGGACGCCGCTGTCGGCCAGTTGCGCGCGCGCAAGTCTAAAGACGCGCTCCCGCCCGAGCAGCGGTCGCTTCAGCAGCTCCTTCGGGCGGAAGCTATCTTCCGCGATATTCAGGTCGCCCGCGGACAGCAGGCGAGCGGCAAGAGCAGTCAGGAAGAGCAGCAGTTGGCGGATCTTTTCGAGCTTCAACTCGACAAGATGAAGAACCAGTACGAAACGGTTCAGCGCGAGCAGAGCGCCGGCCAGAACGAGAAACAGGATGAGCTGGCTCGCCGGCTGGCCGAGCTTGCACGCCGCCAGCAACAGCAGGCCGAGCAGCGAATGCGCGGCGAGCAACAGCAGAACGGCGGCGGAGGCGGGGGCGGCTCCCAGCGCCAGCAGCAGGAGATGATCGACGAAGCGCGCAAGATGGCGCGCGAGCTCGAAAAGCTCTCCCGTGATCGCCGCGATCCGAAGCTACAGGAGGCCGCCCGTCAGCTACAGCAAGCGGCCGACGAGATGCAGCGCGCGCAGTCGTCCAACTCTTCCAACTCGCGGAACAGCACCGAAGCGCGAGCTCAGGCATTGCGAGCACAGGAGAAACTCGAGCAGGCGCAGCGGCTCATGGACTCCGCTCAAAGATCCGGCTCGCAGCAGGGCCTGCAGAACCTTCGGCAGCGGGCGGAGGGAGCATTGAAACGGCAGGAGGAGATCTCGCGAGGAGTGGACGATCTGGCGCGGTCCGAGAAGCAGGGCGGACAGGGCTCCGCGTCACAGGCGCAGAAGCAACAGCTTGTGGAACGCAAGGAAGCGCTGGCCGAGGAGCTCTCCGGACTTGAAAAGGACATCGATCAGACTTCGCGAGGAATGAATCAGGACAAACAATCCGCTAACGAGAGTCTTAAAGAAGCGGCGGGAGCAATTCGGCGCAACCGCATACCGGAGCGAATCCGCCAGAACAACCAGCTCATTCAGAACGGCTGGTTCGATCAGGCGAAAGAGCGCGAGGGAATAATCAAGAACAACATCTCCGAGGTGGTCAAGAATCTTCAATCGGCGGAAGGCAACCTGGCTCGCCGCGGTGGACAGGGCGATAGCATGGAGAATGCCCTCAATCAGGCACGAGAGCTCGCGGATAATCTCGAATCGCTCAAACGCAGAATTGAATCCGGCCAGCTTGGCCGCGATCAGTCGCAGCAAAACGGAAAACAGAACGGCCAACAGCGTCAGCAGCAAGGTCAACAAGGTCAGCAAGGTCAGCAGGGGCAACAGCAAAATCAGAGCGGCCAATCTCAAAACGGGCAACAGGCCGGCCAGCAATCCAGCCAACAGAATCAATCCGGTCAACAACAGGGTCAACAGGCCGGCCGCAATCAATCGGGACGTGGACAGCGCCAATCTCAAGCAGGTCAGCAGGGCCGCGGCCAGCAACAAGGCCAAAGCGGACAGCAGGGTCAGCAGCAGGGTCAACAACAGGGTCAGCAGCAAGGACAAAACGGCGAGCAGGCTCAGAACGGACAGCAAGGTCAAAGCGGACAACAGGGCGGGCAACAGCAAGGCCAAGGCTCGCAGGGCCGACAGGGCCAGGGTCAACGCGCAGGGCAGCGAGGACAGCAGTCTCAACGCGGTCAGCAGGGTCAGCAAGGCCAACAACAGCAAGAGGGCCAGAGTTCGGGTGGCGAGGGCGCGTCTCGCAATGCGCAGACAAGCGAACAGGCCGGCGGAATGACGAACCCTGATGAGATGACCGGAGGCGGAAGACCCAGCGGGGCCCGCCAAGTAGGCAGCGAGCTGCGAGAGCGCGTCCGTGAAGCCGAAGAATTGCGGCGGCAACTCGGCCGCAACAGCGATCTGGCCCGCGACCTGGGCCGCGCTATCGATCAGTTAAAGAAAATTGATCCGAACGCCTTTAGCGATCCCGCGCAGCTCGCATTGCTCAAGAACGACATAATCGATCCAATCCGACAGTTGGAGCTCGAGCTTGCGCGGCGGTTGCAGGCTAAGCTTGGTCGAGGCACGCCCGGCGCGCTGGGTGACGCCGAAGCGCCCGACCGTTATCACAAGATGATCGAGGACTACTACCGCCGGTTGTCTTCTAGATCTCCCGACACAAAACCGTAAGGCGCGAGTGTAGAACGAGGCCCTTAGCGGGCGACACTTAATTTCACCGCGAAGTTTGACGCGGCCCTGTAATCTCGGATTAGGCACAGAATGAATTCTATAGTCACACCAGTTGGGTGCCGGATGTCCGGCGCTCGTTTTCGATTTGCGGTCTCCTCTTCGCTCATCGCCGCGCTCTTTTTCGCGGTCTCGCTTATTGGAGGACCGGCTGTTGGCTCCGCTTCGAAGGACCATAAGTCGCTCGCGGCTCTCAGCGCGCGGCTGTCGGAACCGGGCGGCTTCTTCGATTCGGACAACCTGATTTCAAACGAAACCTCCTACGAACACGTGCTCGGCAAAATGCGAGAGATGGGCGTCAGCGGCGGTGTATACATAGGCGTCGGACCAGATCAGAATTTCACCTACATCGCGAAAATCCGGCCGCGTTTAGTAATCATCATCGACATCCGGCGCGACAACCTGCTTCAGCAGCTTCTGTTCAAGTCGCTGTTTATGCAGGCGCACAATCGAATCGAATTCCTGTGCCTGTTCTTCGGCAGGCCGGTTCCCAAGACGAAAGGATGGGAACAACGCGGTATCAACGATCTGATCGATTACATCGACAATACTCCGCCCGATCAGAAGCTGTTCGATAGAACCAGGGCGGAGCTGATGAGGTCGATTCAGGGCTACGGTTTTGGCCTTACGCAGGCTGATGTGGATACCTTAACGAAAATTCAAAAGGCTTTTTTTGCGTCCGGTCTCGACATTCGCTATTCGAGTCACTACAAACCGCCGCGCTCGATCTATCCGACGTTGCGCGACCTGCTTCTGCAGCAGGATCTGTCCAACAACGTTCAGAACTATTTAAATTCGGAGGAGGATTTCAGACTCCTCAAGAAACTAGAGGAACAGGATCTGATCGTGCCGGTCGTAGGAGACCTCTCGGGGCCGCAAGCCCTCAAAGCCATCGGACGCTACATCGCGGAGCAGAAAGAACACGTTTCGGCTTTTTATGTTTCTAACATTGAGTTCTACCTTTCGCGTCAGGGAACGATGGACAAATTCGCGGAGAACATCAAATCGCTGCCCATCGACGACAACAGTGTGATCATCCGAAGCTACTTCAACTATTCCGCTCAGGCGCATCCACAGGCGATCGGGGGCCACTTCAGTACGCAATTACTCGAGCGAATTCACGATCTGTTGCGCTTTTGCGCGGAGGGTGATTGCTCGAACTACACGGATCTTGTGACAAAGTATTCAATCCCGCTTCAGTAGGAAGTCATAACCCACAGGCGAAATTGCCGGCTATCGAAGCAATTCGCTGAGTATTAATGTCCGGCTCCAAGGCTTACCTGATGCCTGGTGTTATTTGACGCTTGATTGACACGACTTGAATGAGTTGGTAGTTTCCTCGTGCCGATGGAATCGTCCCTTAACGGGGAAAGAGCCAACCGGCATTTTGTCCTAACGAGCACATGCCCAAATTTTGGGCTTTATTATTCTGCGTTGCCGGGCGGGTCCGCTCGCCTCGTGTGTCGTTTTAATAGCCTTATAGCCTAAGCTCCGAACCAAGCCATGATCGAAAGCACGAGCGAGCTACTACGCGCGATCGATGAACGCGTGAACTCGTCCAATAAGCCGGCCGCCGTCGTGTTCAATTGCCACATCACCGGGCTCGCCGTAGCCCGGTCGTTGGGAAGGCAAGGCGTGCCGGTCGTGGCCCTCGATCGCGACAACAAAGGCTACGGGCTTCACTCCAGATACACCGCGGTTGCGGGACTATGTCCGTATCCTCTCGATGACGAGCCTGGATTCATCGGGCTGCTGATGGAAATCGGCTCGACCCTCAAACGAAAGGCCGTGCTGTTTCCCTGTCTCGACGAATGGGTTTTTGCGGTCGCCCGCCATCGCGCCGAGCTCGAAGAGTATTTTCATATTCCGTTTTCCGAGCTTCCGACCATCGAGCGCATTCTCGATAAGAACCTGCTTTATAAGAAGTGCGAAGAGAACGGCATTCCCATTCCCCGAACTTTTTATATCGGCGAGAACAGGCCGGAACAGATAGCACGCGAGATCGAGTTTCCTTGCATACTAAAACCGGCGCTGCAACGCGAATTCACCAACGAATTTGGGGAGAAGGTGCTTCGCGCCAACTCTCGCGAGGAGTTCCTCGAACTGTGCGAACGCGCGGCTCATCATCCGCTGTTGGCCCAGGAGATTATCGGCTCGGGAGTAGACAGCTTTTATTCTCTTTGCAGCTACATCGGAAGAGACGGCGAAGCGAAGGGCATATTCATCGGCCGGAAACTCGAACAGTATCCGCCCGATTTCGGAACCGCATGCCTGGTCGACTCGCGCTATGTACCGGAGATCGCGCGGCGGGGCACGGAAATCTTAAAGGAGTTCGGATATAACGGAATAAGCGAGGTCGAGTTTTTACTCGACGAGCGCGACAACGATTTTAAATTGCTCGATATAAACACGCGCGTCTGGAAGTGGATAGGACTTCCGATCAGATCTGGAATCGACCTGCCGTGGCTTGCCTATCAGGACTCGGTAATGGGAGGCGCAAGAGCGGCGGGACGGCAGCAGGAATCGGTGCGATGGGTATACCTGAAGGACTACATCGCGCTGCGGCGAAATCGCGCGGGCCTGCCCGAGGCGACTCTCAGTCATCAGGATTGGCTTGATCTGATCACGCGCGGCAACGAAGTCGACAGCGAGATCGTCGACGCCGTGCTTTCGAGCGATGACCCGGAGCCGTTCGCTAAACTGATCGAAGGCCTGTTTGAGCAAAAACAGTACTACTGCGCCTGCTGAGCGCCACAGAGCGGAAACGCAGAGGAGATGTCCCCATGAAAAGCGTTGACAGAGTGAGATTCGGTTTCTGGATGCCCATATTCGGCGGCTGGCTTCGCAACGTTGAAGATGAACAGATGGAAGCCTCGTTCGAGTACAACAAACGTGTAGCTCGCACCGCCGAAAAGGTCGGCTTCGATATCAGCCTGTTAGCCGAGCTGAATCTCAACGACATAAAAGGAGCGACTGCGCCCGTACTCGAGTGTTGGACTACAAGCGCGGCGATAGCTTCGGTGACGGAAAACCTCGAATTGATGAACGCGATTCGGCCGGGATTCCGCTTGCCTGCCCTGACCGCGAAGATGTCGGCCAACATCGATCATATCTCCAGCGGACGCTTTAGCCTCAACGTGGTTTCGGCCTGGTGGGAACAAGAGATGCGCGAGTACGGCGGAGAATGGGTCAAGCACGAGCAGCGCTACGACCGCACCCGCGAGTTCATCGAGGTAATGCAGGGGATGTGGACCGAAGAAGAATTTTCATATGAAGGCAAGTACTACTCGGTCGAGAAGGCCCATCTATCTCCGAAACCCGTGAGCAAGCCGTGGCCGACGATATACGCGGGCGGCGAATCCGACGACGCCAAAGAGATGATCTCGCGCTTTTGCGACGGCTATCTCATGCACGGCGATCCGCCTGAAAACGTGAAGCCAAAGATCGTCGATATGGAGCAGCGGCGCGAATCAATGCGGCGCCCGCCTATGATCTACGGAATCGCCGGCTATACGATCTGCCGAAACAACGACGCCGAGGTGAAGAAGGAGATAGACCGCATAACCGATGTCAAAAACGCCGCGGGATATTTCGGCTTCAAGGATTTCACTACTCAGAGCCAATTGGAACGCGAGCTGACGCTGCGCGACTACAGCGTTTCAAATCGGGGCCTCAGAACAGGCCTTATCGGCACGGCCGAGCAGATTGCGGAACGCATTATCGAGTTGCGCAACCTCGGCGTCAGCGTCTTTCTCTTGCAGATGAGCCCAATGCTCGAAGAAATCGAACGATTCGGCGAAGAAGTCATACCTCTTGTTCAGGCGGCCTGACCTGCATCGCATCGGCCCGATCTACCAAAGGTTTTGACTAGGGTTCGACCTACCGGTAGATTTAATCGGTGAGAGAATTTACTGCGCTGGATTTCTTCGCCGGCAGTGGTCTCGTGCGGTTGGGGTTAGAACCTGAGTTTCAAACTGTATGGGCTAACGACAACTGCGCAAAGAAGCGAACGGTCTACGCAGCAAACAACCCTCCTGAAGAGTTTCATCTGGAGTCCATCCAAAATGTCCGAGGAGCCCACTTACCGGTCGCCGACTTGGCATGGGCTTCGTTCCCTTGCCAGGATCTATCGCTCGCAGGCGACCTCAGCGGACTAAAAATTGGTACCAGGTCCGGTCTCTTTTGGGAGTGGGCGAGAGTGATCGAGGAACTGGACAGCTCCGGCAAGCGTCCTCCGATTCTCGTCGCTGAGAACGTTGTTGGTTTTGTCGTTGCAAATCGGGGAAAACACTTTACACAAGCCTACCAGGCGCTGCGCGATCTCGGGTATCGTGTTGGCGCTGTCGTAATAGATGCTCAGGCTTTTCTTCCGCAGAGCCGACCGAGAGCCTTCATGATCGCAGTTTCTAAAGAGATTCCGGTGGAGGGCTTATATCAAAAGACGCCCTCGGGGCTCTTTCATCCCACAAGCCTAGTGAGAGCCTCCCTGGTAGTGAACGACCCTGAATGGCTCTGGTGGTCACTTCCAGCACCTTCAGGAAACACGCCTTCATTCGCGGATCTATGCGAGCGCGACGCTCCTTGCGATCCTTCTTCCACGACCAGAGAGATCTGCGCGATGCTCTCGCCGCTGCATCGACGCAAACTGCGGACTGTAACCGAAGCCGGCGGCTTCTTCGCTGGAACGGCCTACAAACGTACGAGGCCCGACGAGAAGGGCGAAAAGGTCCAGCGTCTGGAGATCCGTTTTGATGGAGTCGCCGGATGCCTGAGAACACCGAACGGGGGCAGCAGCCGCCAAACCGTGATCCTGGTGAATCAAGGTAAAATCCATTCGAGACTTATGACTGTTAGAGAGTGTGCTCGGCTCATGGGCGCTCCGGACACCTATAAGCTGCCAGGTTCTTACAATGACGGCTATCGGGCGATGGGTGATGCCGTCGCGGTTCCAGTAACCCGCTGGCTCACGCGTCATATTCTCGCGCCGCTAGCTGCGCGGAGCAGGAGCGTTCGCGCCCAGGGCGCCTCAAAATTTGTCGCATGATCCGAGTCGGAGGAAATGAATATCCTGATCCGTATCAAGCAACGCTATCGAAGGAGCATTCAGAATGTCTGGGTGAAAAAGAACGGAACCTTGTGACGATTAAGGACGGAGAGGCGGCTTACCCCAAATTGGTTTTCAAGGTATCTCCTGATGACTGACAACCTGACGCCGCAACAGCGGAGCGCTTGTATGCGCGCTGTCCGCGCCGAGGGTACCACTCCTGAAATGCGCGTCAGACAGGCAGTTCATTCGTTGGGTTATCGTTACGCACTCCACCGCAAGGATCTTCCAGGAAAACCGGATCTTGTCTTTGTTTCTCGCCGTAAAATCATCTTTGTTCACGGGTGCTTCTGGCATATGCACAGGTGCCGACACGGAAAAATCTCTCCAGCAAGCAACGTCGACTATTGGCGCAGCAAGAGGGAAAGGAACAGGCAGCGAGACAATGAGCACCTTCAATCGCTACGCGCAGCGGATTGGAAAGTGCTTGTCGTTTGGGAGTGTTGGACTCGGGACATGCCATGCTTGAGTAAGCGATTGGCCGACTTTCTCGAGTAAGAGGCGCTTCGAAGGACGACAATAGTAAAGGGAGCAGCATCAATGGAACCTATTCAAGCACGGAATCCGCTCAAGGCGCTGAACGACTGCGGCCAGTCCGTCTGGCTCGATTACATTCGCCGCAGCCTGATTACAAGCGGCGAGCTGGAACGGCTGATCCGCGAGGACGGCTTGCGCGGAGTGACCTCCAATCCCGCCATTTTCGAAAAGGCGATTACGGGCAGCACGGATTATGCGAACGTGCTGGACGCTCTCAATTCGGAATCGCTTGATCCTCAACAGATCTTCGAGCGGCTTGCCATCCCCGATATTCAAAGATCAGCCGACGTGCTCCGTCCGGTATACGAGGAATCCGCAAGGCGTGACGGGTATGTCAGCCTGGAGGTTTCTCCGTTTCTAGCCCGCGACACCAATGGCACTATCGCTGAAGCTCGCAGGCTCTGGAACGCCGTCGATCGAGAGAACGTGATGATAAAGGTTCCTGCCACACCGGAAGGCATTCCGGCAATCGAGCAACTGATCGGCGAAGGAGTCAATATCAACGTGACGCTGTTGTTCTCGCGGGACTCATATGAAAAAGTCGCCGAAGCATATATCTCGGGGCTCGAGAAATTCGCGAAAGGCGGCGGAGATCTGAATCGAGTTGCAAGCGTCGCGAGCTTTTTCATAAGCCGCATCGACTCCGCGGTCGATGCGCTGATCACCGCCAGGACGAAGACAGCCGATTCGGATGAACGAGCGCTCCTCGATTCAATTATCGGCAAGGTCGCGATCGCGAACGCGCGTTTGACCTATGATCGTTATAAGGAGATCTTCAGCGCCGAGCGATGGCACGCGCTGCAAGGACGAGGAGCCCAGACTCAACGGCTGCTCTGGGCGAGCACCAGCACAAAGAATCCCAATTACCGCGATGTAGTCTACGTCGAGGAGCTGATCGGGCAAGACACGGTCAACACAATTCCACCATCGACCTTCGATGCCTTTCGAGATCACGGAAAGGTTCGCGCGAGCCTCAACGAAGATCTCGACGGCGCGTCCCTTACTATGGACTCGCTGGCAAAGGCCGGGATTTCTATGAAAGAGGTAACGGACCGGCTGCTTCAAGAGGGCGTGAAGCTCTTCGCCGAAGCGTTCGACAAGCTGCTCAGCGCGGTTGATAAACAGTGCCGCGTGCCGGTCAGCGCAAGGATAAATCGCCAGGGCCGGAGCTTGCCCGCAAGCGAGGAAGCCGCGGTCAAAGCATCTCTCGAAAATTGGAGGCTGACCGGTAAGGTGCGAAGGCTCTGGGCTCGCGATGCATCGCTTTGGACGGGAGACGACGAAGCGAAATGGCTTGGCTGGCTCGGCATAACCGAAGACCAGATTGCTCACGGACGGCAATTCCTCGACCTCGCCGAAGAAGTAAAGGCCGCGGGATTTTCGGACGTGCTTCTGTTGGGGATGGGCGGATCAAGTCTCTGCCCCGAAGTCATGGAGCTCACGTTCGGGCACGTTGCAGGCTTTCCAAAAATGCACGTTCTCGATTCGACGGATCCGGCCCAAATCAAAGCGATCGAGAGCAAGCTCGATTTGAAGAACACCTTGTTCATCGTATCGAGTAAGTCCGGAAGAACACTTGAGCCGAATATCTTCAAGCAATATTTCTTTGAAAGGGTGAAACAGGAAGTAGGCGCGGGCGAGGCAGGCGCCCGTTTTATCGCTATTACGGATCCTGGCTCAAAGACGCAACAGATCGCGGAAGCGGACCGGTTTCGTCATATTTTTTTCGGCCTACCCAGCATCGGGGGCCGTTACTCCGCGCTTTCCGACTTCGGAATGATTCCCGCCGCGGCAATGGGCGTCGATGTCATGAAGTTTCTCGATCACGCCGAAGAAATGGTGCGCGCCTGCACGCCTTGCGTTCCAATTGAGGAGAACCCTGGAGTCGTTCTTGGAACCATAATTGGGGTGCTCGCAAATCACGGTCGGGATAAGCTGACTTTCATCGCATCGCCGGCGATTTATGATCTTGGAGCCTGGCTCGAACAACTCATAGCCGAGTCGACAGGTAAGCAAGGCAGGGGAGTGATTCCGGTCGATCGCGAATCCGTCGGGCCGCCGGAGTTGTATGGCGAGGATCGCTTGTTCGCGTACTTGAGGCTCGACTCGGCTCCTGACCAGTCACAGGATGCCGCGGTTGATGCGCTGGAGCGCGCGGGACATCCCGTAGTTCGGATCGCGGTTGCCGATATCTACGATCTTGGTCAGGAGTTTTTCAGGTGGGAGCTGGCGACCGCCGTCGCCGGTTCGATCATCGGCATCAATGCATTCAATCAACCGGACGTCGAGGAGGGCAAGGTCGCAACAAAGCGGCTCTCCGAAGAATATGAAAGGACCGGTTCGCTGCCGCCCGAAAAACCGATACTCGAAGCCGAGGGGCTGAAATTGTTCGCGGACGATGCGAATGCGGAGGCCCTTAAACAGGCCGCGGGGCCAGCTCAGTCTCTGGGAGCCATTTTGAAGGCGCACATCCGCCGGATTCACTCGGGTGACTATTTCGGTTTGCTCGCCTACATTGAAATGAACGAGACAAATGAAAAAGCGCTTCAAGACATAAGGCATATGGTGCGCGACAAGAAGCGAGTCGCGACATGTCTTGGCTTCGGGCCGCGCTTCCTTCACTCGACGGGACAGGGTTACAAAGGCGGCCCAAACAGCGGCGTGTTTTTGCAGATCACGTGCGATGATCCGGTCGATTTACCGGCGCCGGGTCAGAAGTACACCTTCGGCATCGTTATAGCCGCGCAGGCTCGCGGCGATTTTCAAGTGCTGGCCGAGCGGCATCGCCGCGCACTCCGGGTTCATATCGGGCCGGACGTTCAAGCCGGTCTGGCTGCGCTAAACAGCGCGATACAACAGGCATTAATATAAAGGGAGTCGATATGCAATTAGCAATGGTTGGACTCGGGAGGATGGGCGCCAATATGGTCCGCAGGCTTATGCGAGGCGGCCACGATTGCGTCGCGTTCGATCTGAACCCGGACAACGTCAAGCTGTTGGAATCCGAAGGAGCCGCTCCCTCGGCGTCGATGGAAGACCTCGTGCGCAAGCTCAACAAGCCTCGCGCGGTCTGGATCATGGTGCCCGCCGGAGCTCCGACGGAAGGAACGGTTACCGCGTTGTCGGCATGCCTGGAGCCGGGGGACGCCATCATCGACGGCGGCAACTCATATTTTAAGGACGATGTTCGCCGAGCAGGCGGCTTAAGAGAAAAGGGGATCGACTACATCGATGTCGGCACGAGCGGAGGCGTGTGGGGTCTCGAGCGCGGATACTGCATGATGATTGGAGGACCCGAGGCAGCCGTTCGCCGCCTTGACCCAATCTTCAAAACGCTGGCGCCCGGAGTGAGCGACATTCCGCGAACGCCCGGCCGCAAAGACGGCGACGGCACGGCTGAAGAGGGCTACCTTTATTGCGGACCATCCGGAGCGGGACACTTCGTAAAGATGGTGCATAACGGAATCGAGTATGGTTTGATGCAGGCGTATGCGGAGGGCTTGGATATCTTTCGAAACGCGGTTTCGAAAGAGCTGCCCGAAGAGTATCGATACGACTTGAACATCGCGGATATCGCCGAGCTGTGGAGGCGGGGCAGCGTCGTCGGTTCCTGGCTGTTGGATCTCACGGCTATGGCGTTGATCGAGAATCCCGAGCTGTCGGACTACACGGGCTACGTGCAGGACTCCGGAGAAGGGCGCTGGACGATTATGGCGGCGATCGAAGAGGCAGTGCCGGCCGACGTGCTCACGGCCTCGCTATATACGCGGTTTCGTTCGCGGCAGGAGCACACGTTTGCTGAGAAGGTGCTGTCGGCGATGCGGCAGAAATTTGGCGGACACGTCGAGAAACCATCCGGTGGTTAGGACAGGGCACAGGGCGTTTCTCTAACGCCTTCGAAAAGCGGCAACTCTACTGGAGGAATAATGGAGTCGAAAGATCACGGCAGTCAGGCGGACGAGCGTGTTGCAAATCCCGCGGATCCCTGCGTGATGGTAATCTTCGGCGCGGCCGGAGACCTCACCAAACGCAAGCTGATACCGGCGCTCTATAATCTGGCAAAGGGAAATCTGCTTTCACGCGAATTCGCCGTTATAGGCGTTGCCCGCGCCGATATGAGCACCGACGACTTCAGAAAGAAGATAGCGGCCGATATGCAGAAATTCGCGACCAGCAAGATCGAGCCGGATCTGTGGGAGTGGTTGGAACGCCGGCTGTACTACGTGCCGGGAAACTTCAGCGACCCGGCGACCTACCAGAAGCTGCAAACCGCTCTAACGAGCGTCGACGAAGCCCACGGCGCGCACGGCAATTATTTCTTTTATCTTGCTACCGCGCCCGATTACTTCGGCGACATAGTAACGCAGCTTGGCGCGCTGGGGCTGGCGCGCGAAGAAGCCGGTCACTGGCGGCGCGTGATTGTGGAAAAACCTTTTGGCCGCGATCTTGACTCGGCAAAGCTCCTGAACAAGCAGATCAGAGAGATTCTTGACGAGCGCCAGATCTACCGCATCGATCACTACCTCGGCAAAGAAACGGTTCAGAATATTTTGATCTTCCGCTTCGCCAACGGAATCTTTGAGCCGATCTGGAACCGTCGCTACATCGATCACGTGCAGATCACCGCGGCGGAAAACGTTGGAGTCGAGGGACGAGGCGGATACTACGAAACATCCGGGGCGCTCAGAGACATGGTGCCCAACCATCTCTCGCAGCTCATCACGCTAACCGCGATGGAGCCTCCGATCTCATTCGAAGCCGATGCGGTTCGAGATGAGCAATCGAAGATTCTTCACGCCATTCAGCCGCTGACTCCGGAGGATGTGCTCACCAAGACAGTTCGAGGCCAGTATGGCGAGGGCGAGATTAACAGTGAGCGAGTGCCCGCCTACAGGTCCGAACCGAATGTATCGAAGACATCGACCACCGAGACATTCGTGGCGTTGAAGCTGATGATAGACAACTGGCGATGGGCGGATGTGCCGTTTTACCTGCGAACCGGAAAGCGGCTTCCAAAGCGGGTTAGCGAGATCGCGATCCAGTTCAAGCGCGCGCCGTTCGTGCTCTTTCGCAACACGCCCATCGAGCGCCTGACGCAGAATCGGCTGGTCATTCATATCCAGCCCGACGAAGGTATCACGCTTCGGTTCGGCGCGAAGATTCCAGGGCCGGTGGTGAGGCTTGGGGCCGTCGAGATGAAGTTCGACTACGCCGATTACTTTGGCGCGACGCCGAGCACCGGATATGAGCGGCTGTTGTATGACTGTATGGTCGGCGACGCGACGCTGTTCCAACGCGCGGACATGGTCGAAGCAGGCTGGAGGGTTGTCGCGCCCGTTCTGGATGTGTGGCATGCACTCACTCCGCGGTCTTTTCCAAACTATGCGGCAGGCTCGTGGGGCCCAAAAGAAGCGGACGAATTGTTGGAACGCGACGGCCGACGTTGGCGAGACATCGAGAACGACGGAGCGGGATGAGGGTACAGGTTACCGGTGACAGGAGAGAGGCGTTGAGGGCGGTGCTGAAGTAGGCCGCTGATAACAGTTTGCTGAGGGCCGATTACTCACCGCTGAAAGCTAATAATGGACTCAAGCGAAATAAGAGTCTCAGACAATCTCACGGAATCCGCGGTGAGCGAGTTCATACGCATTGCCACGCAGCCGCGCCGTCCTCGCGGCGATCGGGAGATCGATGCGCTAGAAAGCAACGGCGTCTTTTCCGTTTCGCTCGCCGGCGGTTCGACGCCTCGAAGCCTCTATTCCAGGCTGGCGGACGACCCGAGCCTCAGCAATCAACTTGCCTGGGATCGTATTCACTTCTTCTGGGGAGACGAGCGCCACGTTCCTCCCGATCATCCCGACAGCAATTACCGAATGGCTTTTGAGGCAATGCTCTCTAAGGCGCCTGTGCCAGCCGAGAACATTCATCGCATTCACTCGGAGCTTCCTGATGCGAATGACGCGGCCCGCGAATACGAGGACGAATTGCGGCGGTTCTTCAAGAACGAAATGCCGCGATTCGATTTGATCCTGCTGGGCATGGGACCCGACGGCCACACCGCATCGCTCTTTCCGGAAACCGAAGCGCTCAACGAACGGTCAAGATGGGTGGTTGCAAATCGGGTCGAGAAATTCAACACGCATCGAATAACGTTGACCGCTCCGGTGTTGAATAACGCGGCTAACGTAGTGTTCCTGGTCAGCGGCCAAGAGAAGTCGCAGGCGTTAAAGTCCGTTCTCGAAGGCCCCTTCCAACCGGATCAGTTTCCCTCGCAGCTCGTCAAACCGGTCGACGGCAGACTTCTCTGGCTCGTCGACAAACCCGCCGCAAGCCTCTTGAATCAGAGTTGAAGATCGTCCGTAAACATCCGAACACTTCTCAAGCTTGTCAGCATCGAGAGGCGCCGGTACATGCGCGACCTCATGCTTTTCGTTTTAGTAGAACCTTGGCGGTGTAGCTGACGACCACCTGATCGTTCTGATTGATGACCTCATTCAGCATTGTAACCAGCCCGCTTTTCTCATCGCGCTCGCTTTTGGCTTCGACCTTTTGCTTGACGCGTATTGTATCTCCGATAAAGGTCGGTTTGACGAATCTGAGCCGATCGAGTCCATAGAACGCGATTATGCTGTCGGCGGTCTGCCCCATTCGCACGGAGAGCCCGGTGGCGATTGAGAATATCAGCGCTCCGTGAGCGATACGCTGCCCGAACGGCGTCGTTGCGCCGTACTCCTTGTTTGTATGCAGTTCATTCCAATCTCCGGTGATTCCGGCGAAGTTCACGATGTCGGTTTCCGTAACCGTTCTGCCCGCGGATAGAGCTTCTTCGCCCACCTCGAAGTCTTCAAAAAATTTGCTCACGTCAGTGCTCCTCTTAAGAGTTCTTCAGCCGCTTCTTCGCCTCGCGAGAGCGGGCTTCCACTTTCTCAGCCAGCCCGCGTTTGTATTCCACGAGCTTCGCGCGGAGCGCTTCATCCGAGACCGCCAGTATTTGCGCGGCCAGCAACCCGGCGTTAGTTGCGCCGGCTTTACCGATTGCCACCGTGGCGACGGGCACTCCAGCGGGCATCATCACCGTCGAATAGAGCGCGTCGATTCCGTTAAGAGCCGAACCCGACAGAGGCACTCCAATCACGGGCAGCGTGGTTTCCGCTGCTACGACCCCCGCCAGATGCGCGGCGGCTCCGGCCCCGACGATAAAGACGCGCGTTCCGCGTTTCTCGGCCGTTTTCACATACCTCCGAGTGCGATCCGGGCTCCTGTGCGCGCTTGTGATCTCGACGTCGTAGGAGATTGAGAATTGATCGAGCGCGCGAGCGGCCTCCATCATTGTTTCCAGATCGCTGTCGCTTCCCATCAAGATTGAGACGGTTTGATTGTTTTCTTTCATCGACTGGTTTCGGCGATGTCCTTTCTATAATGGATTCCTTCGAACGACAATTTTCCGACGGCCTCGTAGGCTCGCGCCCTTGCCTCGGCAAGAGTACCGGCGCGGGCTGTCACTCCGAGGACGCGGCCGCCCGAAGTGACAAAGTTTCCGTTCTCATCGCGGGCCGTGCCGGCGTGAAACACCACGGCTTCTCCGGACCCCGCTTCTTGAAGGCCTGTAATGATCTTGCCCCGGTCGAACGCTCCCGGATATCCCTTCGAGGCGGCTACAACGCAGACGGAAGAATCATCAGCCCATTCGATCCGAGTTTCGCTGACGCGCTTCTCGATTATTGCGTCAAGAATTTCGACGAGGTCGCTCTCGAGTCTGATCATCACCGCCTGAGTCTCGGGGTCGCCGAGCCTCGCATTGTACTCGATCACTTTTGGACCGTCCGCTGTCAGCATCAGGCCTACGTATAGAATGCCTTCGAACGGATGTCCCTCCGCGAACATTGAGGCGAGCGTTGGCGCGACTATTTCGGTTTGTATTCTCGATAGAGTGCGTTCGTCGATTAAGCCGGGCGTCGAGAACGAGCCCATGCCGCCCGTGTTTGGACCGCGGTCTCCATCGTCGACTCGTTTGTAATCGCGAGCAGGGGGAAGCAACTTGTAGTCTCGACCGTCGGTGAAGAGCATGAGTGAAGCCTCATCGCCGACCAGGCATTCTTCGATGACTATGCGATCGCCTGAATCTCCGAATACTCTTTGCACCATCATCTCTTGAATCGCGACTTCAAAGTCGGTCGAGTCGTTTACGATGCGAACCCCTTTGCCGGCCGCCAGCCCGTTCGCCTTCACCACCACGGGAAACGTAAATTGATTCAGCGCCGCGCGGGCCTCCATCACGGAATCGCAAGCGACAAATCGCGCGGTCGGTATTCCGCTGCGTTTCATGAATTCTTTCGCGAATACTTTGCTGCCCTCGAGCCAGGCGGCGTGTGCGGAGGGCGCGACTATTCGAAGTTTGCGAACGGCGAACGCCTCACGGACGCCGGCTACGAGCGGCGCCTCCGGTCCGATCATCGTTATGTCGGCCTTGAGCGACTCCGCCAAAGCCGCTATCGATGCCGGATCGTTCGTGTCTACGGAATGGCATTTCGCGGCTTCACAAATTCCAGCATTGCCCGGCGCGCAGTGTAGCTCGGAGAGCCGCGAGCTCTGACCGAGCTTCCAGGTTATGGCGTGTTCCCGGCCGCCTGAGCCTATGACGAGTATGCGCATCGGAAGCTTTTGCCCTTTCAGGAGGGGGAATATTACACGCGAGAACGAGAAAATCGAAATGATCGACCGAGTCGTCCCGAAGAATTACATCTAGTCGGCGGCGCCGTGTTCGGGACTGACCTGCAGAGGGGCCGCGGCTTCGCCGCGATCCAGCCACCGCTGAAGTAAGATCCAGACGGTTCCGGGGAAGATGAATCCGATTCCAAGCAGGGCGGCGGCTTGTCTGGGACTGATTCCGCCGTGGTCGAGCGCCCATCCGGTTACAAAGGTGGACAGCGACATCGCCGCCGTCAAAAGCGCCTGCTCGAGCGCAAAGACTCTTCCGCGAAACGAATCGGGTACGGCTATCTGGAGGAGGACAGTCGAAAAGACCCATTGAATGCTGCCGCCGGCATGCGCCCCTATGACAAACAGCTCCGCCAATGCGAGCCATGGCGCCCCGGAGAACAGAAGATAGAAGAGCGACGAAATGAAGAATGCCGCGCCGATCGTTCTCCGCATCATGCGCTGCGATCCGCGGGTGAGCCGCTGCGCTATCATAGGGCCGAGCATTGCGCCGATTCCGCGGGCCGCATACAGCAGTCCAATCGACGTGCTGCCGTCGCGGCCGATCGGAAAGAGCTGTTTACCAAAGACAGCAAGCAACAAGAGCACTCCGCCTCCAAGACCCCACCCGGTCTTGACCAGTAGAAGAGCCATCACGCGAAGATTGGATTTGAGATAACGGGCGCCTTCGATGAAATCAGCTACTCCGGTTATATCGCCGAGAGATCTCTTGCCGTTGAGCGCTCCTGTTCGAGCGGTCGACCTGGGGAAACGCACGAAGAGCACGAACGCCGCCGACACGAAAAACGAAAGCGAGTCGATAACAAAAGCTGTGTTGCGCCCGAACGCATTCGTGACCACGCCTCCGAGCGCGGCCCCGAGCGCCAGCGTGACCGACCACGACGCTCCCGAAAGAGCGTTTGCCGACACCAGCTCGCGCGGCGCTACGACGTTCGGGATAGAAGCGGTCTTAGCGGGCTCGAAGAATGTCGAAATCACAACTTCAGCCGCGATGACAACGTAGACCAGCCAAACTCGTTCGGGTCTGTCGACAAACAGAAACCCGAGCACTATGAAGCCCCGCAGGACATCCGAGACTATCATTATCGTCTTTCGGTTGAAGCGATCGACGACGACTCCAGCGATTGGACCTATAAAAAAGGTTGGGAGGAGCTTGAGTATGAGCACCAGAGCAACCACTTCTCCGGAGCCGGTCAGATTCAACAACAGCGTGAAGAGAGCAACACTGTTGAACCAATCTCCTGTTTGAGAGACGAGCGATGCGACGAACAGATTCAGGTAGCTCTTGTTAGTGCGGAGTAGTTCTACATAACCAACCGGGGCAGTGCTATCAGAGGAAGGCATCCCCGAATTGTAACGAGGAAGGAGCCGGGTGTCAGGTGACGAGTGTCATGTCAGATGTCAGCCTCAATGCACGGTTCAAGCTGTGATGCCTCCCATCCCTCTCCGTCTCTTCGCGCCGGCGTTGATACTCGGCGCCCGCACGCTGCTGCTCCTCTCTGACACTCGGTATCCGAGACCTCCCTCCCTTTCTCACGCTTCCTGGATTGCGGCCGCGGTAACCGGGGCGGGTTGTGTGAACTCGCCTTCCCAGCGCGCGATCACTATTGTCGCGAGACAGTTTCCGATTACGTTGACCGAAGTGCGCGCCATATCCATCAGCTCGTCGATGCCCAGGATGATGAAGATCGGTTCGATTGGGAGATTGAATGAGGCAGCCGTGCCGAGAAGGATAACAAGCGACGCGCGTGGAACTCCCGCAACGCCTTTGCTGGTCAGCATCAGCGTGAAAACCATCAGCAACTGCTGGCCGAGACTCATTTGAATACCCGCGACCTGGGCTACAAACACCGAGGCGAGCGCAAGGTACAATGTCGTCCCATCCAGATTGAAGCTGTAGCCGGTAGGCATTACGAACGCGACTATCTGGCGCGGAACGCCAAGCTGCTCCATCTGCTCCATTGCGCGCGGCAATGCCGCTTCCGAGCTTGTCGTCGCAAAAGCTATCGACACGGGTTCGGCTATGGCGGCGACGAATTTCTTGATCGGAACTCGGGCGATAATCGCCACCGGCAAGAGCACGAACAACAGGAAGGCGGCAAGCGCGGCATATAGAGTCGCGAGCAACTGCGCGAGGTTTACGAGTATTCCGAGCCCCATGTGCCCAACCGTGTATGCGATGGCCGCGCCCACTCCTATCGGCGCGAAAAGCATGACCACGTTAGTGAACTTGAACATGGTTTCCGAAAGGCTCTCGGCGAACGCCAGCATCGGTTTGCGCTTGTCCTCTTTCAACAATGCCAGCGCGATTCCAAAGATGATGCTGAATACAACGATCTGCAGCACCTGCCCGTCGGCTACGGACTTGGCGATGTTCTCCGGGAAGATGTGAAGGATGATGTCGGCTGGAGTCTGCTTGACTGCATCGAGTTGTTCGGTTCGCGCGGCCGCCGGTAATTGAACGCCCACTCCGGCTCTGCTGATGTTGATCGCCGCAAGCCCGATGAAGAGCGCGATCGTCGTGACGACCTCGAAATAGGCAAGCGCCTTTATCCCCATTCGCCCCACCTGCTTCAGGTTCGAATGCCCCGCTATTCCTACCACAAGCGTTCCGAAGAGCAGGGGAGCGATGATGGTCTTGATCATCCGCAGAAAGACCTGGCTCAGCACTCTGAGGTTCACGGCAAAGCCGGGCCAGTCGTGCCCGATCTCCGCTCCGACGACCATGCTTATAAGAATCCATGTAGTCAGAGATCGCCGAAAAACCGCATAACCGATCAGACATGCGATTGCAAGCCATCTGCTTGCGCTCAGGACAGCAGGCGGTATTGTTACTACTTCGAATCGGACTGTTGTGGCCAACAGCGCCGCCAGAGCTATGCAAATAATCGCCGCGCCTGCAAACTTGGTTCTCATGTTTTGAATCCTTTGATCGCGTTATTGAGCACGAAGAAGTCCGAATGGGCCATAAAACCTAAAGGATTAGAAGCGCCGCAGTCAATGACGATCGTGAATACGAGGAACCGAATCAAGATTATTGACAAAGAAATGATCCCGTGGTTGAATCGTCGCACCGAAGTTCCAAGCGCCCGTACTGACCACTTGCCCAAGTGAATGAACCAGCAGACACGGGACTGCGGTAAACCGAAGCGAAGAAGTTTTTGATCAGTCTTCGGAGCGATATTTGCACAAGCAATGGTTTGCACGAGGCGCGTTGCGCGAGCAGGAGTGCAAGGCGGCGATCAGGAATTGACTTGAAGGTTTGAGCAGGCCCCTTTTTTCGACGGATCACAATTTAGATTAGACGGCGGCTCGTCTTAAAAGCGACAGGACCGGGCGCGTCCATGCTCGACGCCGCGCATACTGGCAGAATTACGCTCCCCACCACTGCCGGGTAGCCGGAAAGACTCGATCTTAGCTTCACGGTGTCAGCCGGTTTGTGGTGACAAGGATGACAATAAAAATTCGCGCTTCTTCCATTAAACAAAAATTTATCGGACGGAATAAACTCAGGCGCTTCGCAGGCGCGCTGATTCTTCTCTCAACTATCTTTGGCCTTACGCTCCAGTGCTTCGCTACAACGGTAATCGTTCCCAGCGACGACGATCTGATAATCGGATCGAGAGCCATAGTTCAAGCCAAGATCATCTCGGTGGTCGCCTCATTCGACGAACAACGCAGTTGTGTATTTACTTACACGACGATGCGAGTTCGCGAAGTCCTAAAGGGGCGGATTACAACCAGCGAAATAGTAATCAAGGAGCTTGGCGGACAAGCGGGCGATACGGGCACGGTTGTCTACGGCACTCCGCAATTCGCGGTAGGCGAGAGAGTCATTCTGTTCCTCGATACGTGGAACGACGGCAGCCTTCGCGTTCACGATATGTTTCTCGGTAAGTACTCGATAATTCGCGAGGCAGGCACAAATCGCGAGATTGCGATAAGAGAGGCTCCAGGAGCCCACGTCGAGGTACTCGGGCAGGCGCCCGAAGGCGCCGCAACTCGAACAATGGAGCTCGGCGCGTTTCTGCGGATGGTGCGGCGAAAAGCAGCGGCGCTTGAAACTCGATCCAGAAGCTTCGAAGAAACCTATTACAGCTACACACCATTGCTCGATAGACCGGTCGAATTTAACGGAGCGGTTGCGCGAGGCGGCGTCTTTCCACAATTCCATCTTTTCAGTCCGCCCATGCGCTGGTTCCAGCCCGATTCCGGACAGCCGGTATCCTTTCTGATTAACTCTGCCGGCGCGCCTGCCGGAGTCGACGCGGATGTTGCCGCCGCCATGAACGCGTGGTCGACCGTTTCTGGTTGCTCGCTGCGGGTGACCAACGGCGGACCGACAAGCGACTGTGTAGGCAGTCAGAACACCATCGTCTTCGACAACTGCGACAACTGGTTCGCGCCGGAGTCCGGCTGCTCGGGCATCCTGGCAAAAGCCGGAATCATTCAAGCCAACTCGACTACAAAAGTCGTAAACGGCACAACGTTCTTTCAAGCCGTGCTCGGCCACATGTCGTTTAATCCATTCGCGGCTTGTTATTTTGGAAACCACGCGCAGGTTCAGGAAATCGCGACACACGAGATGGGGCACGCGCTCGGACTGCATCATTCGTGGGATCCCACGTTCGGCGGCTCCGCAACCCCGAGCGATGCCGCGGCAACGATGTACTACATCGCGCACTTCGACGGACGGGCGGCTTCATTGCGCCAGGATGACATCAACGGCATCACGTTCATATATCCGGCAGGAAGCGGCGGCGGCGGAGCGCCCACAATCACCACGACGACGCTGCCGGGTGGAACGGTTGGGCAATCTTATTCGGCATCGTTGAACGCGACTGGTGGAACTTCTCCTTATTCGTGGAGCATTCTAAGCGGGTTGCTGCCGCCCGGGTTGAGCCTGTCCGGCTCGGCCATCAGCGGCACGCCTTTGACCAGCGGCTCTTTTAGCTTCACGGCGAACAATACGACGTGGGGCGGGAACCGCATCGTGTTGCCGGGCGCCACCAGCATCGGGCCGGGGCAGCCGCTTGCAATGACGTTTACGGCGTTCGCTCCGTCTACACCCGGCACGTACAATCTTCAGCTTCAGATGGTGAAGGACGGAGGAGGAGGCGCCGGGCAGTTCTTCGGCGATCTTTCCACAAACGTCGCCATCGCCGTTGGAACGTCGAATCCACTGTCAATCTCAACGACGTCGCTCGCGGGGGGCACGGTGAACGTTGCTTACGGCGCCCAGGTGACGGCGACTGGAGGCTCGACTCCCTACGCGTGGTCGATCATCGGGGGCGCGCTTCCCGCGAATGTCATTATCAACTCCAGCTCTGGAGTTATCACCGGAACACCGACGGCGGCCGGAATCTCCACGTTCACCGTTCAGGTCCGGGACAACCAGGGCGCTACCGTTCAGCGGCAGCTCTCAATCACGATCAACTCTTCCACTTCACCTCTGCAAATAACGACGACCACGCTTGGAGCCGCGACCAGGAACTCGGCTTACAGCCAGCAACTGGCCGCGACGGGCGGCATCGGATCATATACGTGGGTGGTCACCAGCAGTCCGGGACCGCTGCCGGCGGGCCTCACGCTCAGCTCGAGCGGTATGATCGGCGGCGCGCCTTCGGTAAGCGGAAGCTTCAGTTTCACGGTTCAGGTGACGGATTCCGCTCAAGCAACCGCGCAACGATTGCTTTCGCTCACGGTGAATCCGGAGCCTCTGTCGATCGCGACTAGTGCGATTTCGAATGCGACGAGCGGCAGCCAGTTCACGTTTCAGTTGGCGGCGTCCGGCGGCTCACCGAACTATACATGGTTGCTGCTCGTGGGAAATTTGCCGTCGGGCATGAGTCTCAGCAGCACGGGAGTGATTTCAGGGATATCGACCGGCGTTGGAGGCTACAACTTCACGGTTCAGGTCCGGGACACCGCGCAGCAGACGGTTCAGAAGGCGCTTTCGATGGTAGTCAGTCCGGCGCTGCTTCAGGTGACGACTCCATCGCTGCCTTCGGCAGCTAAGGGTGCTTCCTATAATCAGCAAATTCTGGCAAGCGGCGGAACGCTGCCATACAGGTGGTCGATCTCCTCGGGAAATCTGCCCAACGGAATGATACTGAATACGGCCACCGGCGTGGTTTCGGGTGTTTGTTCGGTTGCGGGAAACTTCAACTTCTTAGTGACGGTGTCCGACGCATCCAATGTCACCGCGGCGAAGCAGTTTCAGGTTCAGGTGATCGACCCCGCAACAATCCCGAGAATCGACAGCGTCAAGTACAAAGCGGGAGCTTTCAAATTGATCATACGCGGTGCGAACTTCGACTCGCAGGCAGTCCTGTTGGTCGACGGCGTTCCCGTCAAGATAAAGAACAATGACGGCGAGAACATTGTCGGCAAACCGGTTGAGCTTGGCTCCGGTTCCCATCAGTTCCGAGTAGTCAATTCGAACGGGTTGTCTTCCGATATGTTCGTGTTCACCGTGAATTGATCGACGGCGGCTTTGCAGCCGTCAAAGATGGCAGCGATATTCAAGCCGGTGGTGAAGTGAAAACGGAACCGCCGGCTAATTATTTGAAAGCTGACCGCCGACCGCTAATAGCTGATTGACTCGCCGATCAGCGTATGTTTGAATTCCGGCTTCACACACAAGCTGTCGACTCCCGCGATTTGCGAAGACGGCCGGTATTCGAGTGCCCGAATATTGGGAGGGTTCATGCAATCACGGATTCTCTGCTTCAGGCTTGCCTTATCGCTCGCGCTTCTTTCCGCATTCACATTTTTCGCTCAGGCTATGACGGTCATCGTGCCCAGCGATGCCGACCTGATCATCGGTTCGCGGGCGATTGTCTATGCTGACGTGCTCTCAACCGAGAGCAGCTTCGACGACGCCCATATCCAGGTATTCATCTACACGACGCTGAGAATCCACGAAGTCCTGAAGGGCTCAATCGCGTCGCGCGAGATCGTCATCAAGGAACCGGGCGGAGACGTCGGCGGCAAAGGCGTGATGATCTTCGGGGCGCCGGAGTTCACACCAGGAGAAAGCGTCGTTCTCTTTCTCGATACGTGGCCGGATGGAAGCTTGCGCGCGCACGACATGTTTCTCGGCAAGTTCTCGATTACTACCGATCCAGCCACGGGTGAGCGCGGTGTTTCCCGCTTGACCCCGCGGTCCAGCGTGGAAATACAAGGAAGGTCTCAAGGCGAGACGACTGAGAAGATGGCGTTCGACCCTTATCTTCGAATGCTCCGCAAGAAGATTCGGGCAAACAAAGAACAGTCCGATCAATTCGAGACCAGGTACTATTCGACTACACCGATTCTGGATCATCCAGCCGGACACGAAGCACGCGTTGGCTCGGGCGCTATTCAGCCGCGGTTTCATTTGTTCAAATTTCCGGGCCGAATGTTCGAGCCGGATCGCGGCCAGCCGGTTTCATATCTGGTCAACCCGGATCAGGCTCCGAGCAACGGAATTCTCGACGACGTAACCGCAGCGATGAACGCCTGGTCTCAGGTGGCCGGATGCTCGCTGCGAATCGTCAACGGAGGTCCGACCGACCTGTGCGTAGGAGTCGTGAACCTGATCGCATTCGATAACTGTGACGGGCGGTTCGCGCCTACGATTGGCGGAGGCGTGCTTGCGCTTGGCGGATTCGGCTACGACACCGACTTCACGACTCAGGTGAACGGCGTAACTTTTACAAAGATTCGATTCGCGTTTATTTCGGTCAATCCCTTTGGAGTCGACTATGCAGGTCAGCACTGCAACATTCAGGAGATTCTTACTCACGAGATGGGGCACTCGCTCGGGCTGCATCATTCCTGGCAGCCGGGTTTCAGCGACACTCCGACTCACACCGAATCCGAAGCGACGATGTTTTTCTCGGCTCACTTTGACGGCCGTTGCGCTTCGTTAAAGCCGGACGACATAAACGGAATCACCTTCATCTATCCGGCAATTCTGGATATATCGCCTGCCGCTTCGCTTCCGCGCGCGACCGCGGGAACTATCTACGCCCAGGCGCTAACCGTGAATGGAGGCAAGGCTCCATACATCTGGAATGTCGTTACGGGAGGCGGCCAACTGCCGCCCGGCATTTCAATGAGCGCGGCGGGCATGGTCAGCGGCACGCCTACGCTGCCGGGCACATACAACTTCACGGTGCAGGTGATCGATTCGGGAGGTCTCAGCGTCCAGCGGCGGCTGACGATAGAGATAGCCGCGCCGCCGTTGTCCATTTCCACCGCCGTGTTCCCGTTCGCAATAAAGGGCGCGGTCTACAATCAACAGCTTTCCGCCGGAGGAGGCACGCCGCCTTACACGTGGTCGATCATATCCGGTTCGCTGCCATCGGGACTGACGCTGGATTCAAGAACAGGCTTGATAGCGGGAACTCCCGGCGCGGCCGGCGACTTTAGTCTCGCGTTCGCGGTCAGAGACGTCGCGAATGTAGAGGCGACGAAACCGCTTCAGCTATTGGTCGTAGATCCGGCGCAGGTGCCTCGAATCGATTCGGCAAAATATAAAGCGGGCGGCAAGCTTGTCGTGCGCGGACAGAACTTCGACGCTTCGGCGAAACTGCTCGTGGATGGACAACAGGTCAGCATCAAGACGAACGACGGCTCAAGCCTGGTGGTCAAACAGCTCACACTGGCGCCCGGCGCGCATGAGCTTCGAGTCATCAACCCGTTGGAGATAGGATCGGGGCCCTTTGTCCTCGCGCTCAATTGACTTTGGGCTGGTGGGTGAGGATGGGCTGACGACTCTATCGGCTAGCCTCGTACTTTGCGTTTAACAGTAGCCTCGAAAATCAAGGTGGGGGCGGGCGGAGACGCGCGCCCCGGTTTGCACTACATTCTCGATTTCAGAAATGGGGCGCCGCGGCGATGCTGGTTGTACGGACCCACGCTCAAAGTTACAATCAATGTCGATTGGATTTGCTCGACTCTTTACCTTGTCCCCCGACACGAGCGAATCAAAGTAAACATTGAAAGGTTCGAAACCATGTCGACAGATCGAAGAGCGGCGAAAGAGACCTCCCCGTCGGGGATTCACGCGTTAAAGAAATCGGCCGAGCTGGTCAAGGTGCTTGAAGCGCATCAGGGGGAACGGCACGCCATCGTAATGCAGGACTATCCCGATCCCGACGCCATCTCTTCGGCCTGGGCCCACAAATTAATTGCCGCTCGCTTTGGAATCGACTGCGACATAATTTACGAAGGACGCATCAGCCATCAGGAGAACCTCGCTCTCGTTCAGTTATCTGAAATCGCCCTCGTGCGATACAGCGAAGGCGACGACCTCAAGCACTACAACGCCACCGTTTTCGTGGACAACCAGGGAACCACCTCGGCCCTGACCGATCGGTTCGCGGCCCTCAATATCAAGCCGCTGGTGCTGGTCGATCATCACGAGCTTCAGGATCGAATCACCGCCGAGTACTGCGACATTCGCAAGATAGGTGCGACCGCAACGATTTATACCGAGTACATTCGCGAAGGGTTGTTGGAGCTGAGCAAGAGCAATATATCTCACGTCAGGCTCGCGACCGCGCTGATGCATGGCATCAGAAGCGAGACGATCGGGCTGATTCGCGCCAGGCAGGAAGAGTTCGAAGCGGCGGGCTTTTTAACACAGTTCGTCGATCACACCCTGCTCGAAGATATTCTATCGGTCAAACGGGCGAAACAGGTTATGGATGTAATACAAGAAGCGCTTGCCAACCGCGAGATTCGCGAAAGCTATTCGATTTGCGGAGTGGGTTACCTGCGGATGGAAGACCGGGACTCGATTCCGCAGGCGGCCGACTTCCTGCTGACCGAAGAAAACGTTCACACAGCCATCGTCTACGGAATAATATTGAAGAGCGACCGCGAGATGGTGGTAGGCTCGATGCGAACGACAAAGGTGACCCTGAACCCCGACGAGTTCCTTAAAGAGGCTCTGGGAGCCACCGAGCAGGGCCGCTATTATGGAGGCGGCCGCCGAGGCGCGGGTGGATTCGAGATACCGATCGGCTTTCTAGCGGGCATCAAGGATGACGATATGGTGCGCGTGAAATGGCGGCTTTACGATCAGTTGATAAGGTCCAAGCTCCTGGCCAAGATCGGCGTTCACGGTCCGTCGGCAACGGCCCGTTCCGAAAATCCAGGAACCAGGACGATCGAAGAGAGCTAGCGGTTTGCTCCTGTGTGTATTCATCCATGAGCAACATTTCGCGGCTGTCAGCGCCGCCAATCGCAACTACGCGGCTCGTTCATTGGACAACGAAAAATACATCCCATGCCCACCTGCCGGCATGAGCGTCATGAGAATCGTAAACCTTGGCTCGATAACGAAACCAGTTTCCGTATCCGTCACTCCGCTTTGATAACCTGTAATCAAGGGCTATGGCTCTAATACCCAATTCGGCAAGAGTGTGAAGCTCGCCAGGCTCGGAGACGCCGTTGTGATTCACATCTTGCCAGAGTCGAAGCTGACTCGTTATCGCATCTCGATCATCGATTACTCCATCGTTATTACCGCCGTTTGCGAGGCCGTCATATTCGGCCAGAGCAATGAATCCGTTTGGATGAGCTGAGACCGGTTGCGCCGTGTAGTTTCCGAATAATTCTGTACCATCATCTATCTTGCCATTGTGATTTCGATCCAGCACAAGAAATGCGTCGTCTGATTGCGCGGCGGTCCAGGCGATGTGTTCGGTCGTTCCATCTCCGTTGATATCGAAACGCACTCCGCCTGATCCACTGGTCAAAGCAAACCCGTTACCGTGGACATCGATGAGAATCGGACTTCCAAGGCATGTAGGGCAAGGAATGATCGGATCCCCGCCGCCCCCGGTTGGATCCCCGCCGCAACCGGTGTTTGGATCGCACTGATCTACGCCGCAGGCATTTCTCAAATCGCAACTGGTTCCATCACACTCATAATGCTTAAGTGTTTCGCCTCCAGGGCAGCAGACGTTCTTGTCTATTCGATACGCCAGAGTGCTGCCACAACGATCTGGAGGAGGGCTCTGATTTATGCACGGCACAGTGATGGAGATCAGTGCATCTCTTCCTGGACCTCCAGGCACGGGAGAGAAGAGCCCAAAGGCTTGGCCTACGCAGGTCTCTCCGCTGTAACAAGAGGTGGAACTCTCATTTCCAGAATAGGACGTACCTACGTCTATGCACGAGCCGAAACAGGGCGGGCACTCGCCGGGAGTCTGCTGAATCGTGCTAGCCGAGAGTGAGCGACTCAGGAACTTCGGCGCTCGCGAGAAGTGACCCGCCTGTGCTATCGAGGAATGACCCACCAGGTGTTTAGAACTTCAGAAGAGACCCCATCAAAACTACAACTACAGTAGGTCTGAGTGCAGTTCGTGAGGGCTGACTAATATAAAAGGGTGCGGTGATGATGAGTCACGA
>QHVH01000097.1 GCA_003222245.1 Blastocatellia bacterium AA13
GAATCGAAGAAATATTTGGATGGCTGAAGACAGTAGGGCCGATGAGGAAGCTGCGACATCGAGGATTAGAGAAGGTGAAGTGCGAATTCAAGTTAGCGATTGCCGCTTACGACTTGGTGAGAATTCGCAATCTGGTGGTGGCGGTCTAAGGATAAGTGTCTCCGCTGGAGTCCAAAAGCAAAAAAACGGTTAATTAAAGATCACAATAACCCGCCATATTCCGTCTTAGAATCCCTCAACTACGATTCAAAACGCACAGACAAGATGAGAATGACTAAAAACTGGGTTTTTCAGCAGCCTGCTAGGATCGAGTGATAGAGGACAACACATTGTGAATCGCTGATAAACGTCGTAACCGCGACAAGCCAAAGATGCTGACGCCTATGAAGGTCAATAGGCATAGGCTTGAACCAAAAATGGTGCGTGGCCAAGATCAGATGTTCCTAACTCATCTGACGCAGACGACGAGCCACCGGCGGAGAGGCGAGTCCTGACTCACTCTGGCACTCACACGAAACGTGGTAAGCCCGTAGTCCTCCTTAACCATGATCGGTTAAGGACAGCGAGCCGCAAGGCAAGCCCACTGGGCTGCGGGTATCGGAGGATGGAAAAAGCGAATGCCGCTCCGTAATCGAGCGGATAGAGGTTGAGCGCAGAAATGCGCAAGATCACCTCACGCGAAAGCGAGCAGACTTCCATCTGGTGTCTCGTCACGAGAGAGTCTGACAAACCGACTTAGAGAGCAATGCAGATGACAGCCGATGTTTAAGCTGGTGCAGCTCTCCGCGAAAGCGCGTTGGCATCAGACGAGTATCGTGAAGTCGATGTGACAACATCGGCGGGTCTCGCGAGGGACCTTTGAGAGGCTTGAGCCGTGTGCGGTGAAAGTCGCACGCACGGTTCTTAGGGGGCTGGGCGGGAGCAATCCCGCCCAGCTACCCGACCGCTGATACGCATATGGCAGCGAAATGTAGTGTTGCGGTGGATTGGGAATAGCGCATCTGCCGAATTACGTTTATTGGTCGTAAAAAATAACTCAAGCACTGATTCACAAATCGAGATCAAGCCCTCAGTAAAAGGCTGGTGAAATCAAGACAGTGCAAGCGGAAGGGCTCGCAACAGGATTAAGCACTGCCGATTGTTTCATCTTAAAATGAAAGGAGTCACTATGATTCGCCCCAAATCTAAGATCACCTTGATGCTTTCAATCGTCTCTTTTCTTCTGCTGGCTTCGGCAAAAGTTAGTTCAACAAACCCTCTACCGCCCAGGGCAGGCTCATGGGTTACAAAAGCGCCGATGCCGACGGCGCGGGCCGAAACTGCATCAGGCGTTGTTAATGGCCTTCTCTATGTAGTTGGTGGTGAGGACGGAATAGGTTCGTTGAACGTGCTGGAAGTCTATGATCCCGCGACCAACAGTTGGACCACCAAAGCGTCAATGCCGACAGCGCGTCAAACCGCTGCTTCGGTAGCTATTAACGGGCATCTCTATGTAGCCGGGGGAGCCACACTGACAGGCCAACTATATAACACCCTTGAGGTCTACGACCCCACAACTAATACCTGGACGAGTAAAGCGCCGATGACGACTGCCGAAACCGCACCTGCATTCGCAAGCATTAACGGCAAATTCTATGTCGTCGGTGGCATCAGTTCGTTTGTTAATAACCCGAGAAATGGAGTGCTTCAGGTCTATGATCCTGTAACGGACACATGGGCAACGAAGGCTTCGATGCCTACAGCACGAGCAGGAGCGGTGGCAGCAGAAATTGACGGGAAGCTCTACGTTGTCGGAGGCACTCTCAACGGTGCTGGCACCACTAATGTGCTCGAAGTTTACGACCCAGCTACAGACACCTGGACGAGTAAAGCGCCGATGCCTACACCCCGATGGCTATTTACGGGCGCGGGTGTCAACGGACTCTTGTACGCCATTGGTGGCGACCCCGGCAACAGCTCTCCTCAAACGGTGGTCAATGAGGTTTACGATCCAGTGACCGATACGTGGACTACCGATGCGCCGATGCCTACTGGACGATACGGAATGGCAACAGGAGTGATTGATGGGACGATCTATGTGATTGGAGGCGCAACGGGATTCGGTAATGGCGTACCTCAATCGGTCTCTGAGGCTTTTAGCCCTTCCGATACAGCTCCACCTGTGATTAGCGGTGTCTCTGCCTCGCCTTCAGTCCTTTGGCCGCCTAACCATAAAATGAAAGATGTGATGATAAACTACAATACTACTGATGATAGTGGCTCGGTAAACTGTACCCTTAATGTAACCAGCAACGAAGGGACACCTGCTGATTGGCAGATCCTAGATGCTCATCAGGTGCGGCTACGTGCTGAACGAGTAGGAAGCGGCAATGGACGAATCTATACAATTACGATCACCTGTACAGATAGCAGTAACAATAGCTCAAGCCAAGCTGTGACCGTGATAGTACCTCACGATCAGCGGTAGATACATGGAGTTATGCAAAACAGCGTCTAACAAGCGGTTCCAGCCGAGTGCGCGAACGACAGAAAGCGAAGGCCGCTCTGTGATGGGACGGATAGAGGTTGAGTACAATGATGGGATCACCTCACGCGAAAGCGAAGACTTCCATCTGGTGTCTCGTCGCGAGAGTCTGACAAACCGATTTAGAGAGCAATGCAGATGACAGCCGATGTTTAAGCTGGTGCAGCTCTCCGCGAAAGCGTTGGCATCAGACGAGTATCGTGAAGTCGATGTGACAACATCGGCGGGTCTCGCGAGGGACCTTTGAGAGGCTTGAGCCGTGTGCGGTGAAAGTCGCACGCACGGTTCTTAGGTAGCTGGGCGGGATTGCTCCCGCCCAGCTACCCGACCGCATACGACCGAAGTAACAACGAAGTACCGAATGACGAAAGAAGAAGAGAGTGAAGCACAGCCATCACGAAAGACTAAAATAAACCAGGAGATAAGACAGCCCATGTATCGATTTCGCGTTTTTGTTAGCTACGCCGGTCAAGATCGACAACTCGCCGTTATATTGGTTGATGCTCTCAAGACCCTTGGTTTGGAACCTTTTTGGGATAAGGATATACGACCGGGTACACCGTTTACCGATGCGATTAAAGGGATGATTTCACATGCTCATCTCTTCATGCCCATTATTAGCCAAAAATCTCAAGAGCGACCGTGGGTGCACCAAGAGACAGGCTATGCTATGGCGCTCAACATACCTGTACTTCCAATTGCTGTGAACACCTTACCCACAGAAATGATCTCTCAGTTACAGGCAATTTCCATCAATGAAGACGGTTCAGATATAGCTGAAAGACTTAACGATGCTAATTTCGAGCAAATTGTCTTTCCGCCACCACAGAAACCACAATCCAGTATTGAAATCGCTGACTGGCCTGAAACACGAGCTGAATTATTAGCCCGATACGCAAATCTCGTTATTGAACTGGGTGCATTTGGTGAGATGCGACACGAGGCGCCTTCTCGTCATTCTGCATCCCACATAAGGACGTAGACCACCAGATATGGAGAGAGCGAGAAGGGCCTCACCCTCGAAGCAAATATTATCTTAATCTATTGAGAGAAGAGCGAAAGGCATTAGAGAGGCATGCGCGAGAACGAGGATGTGCATTAATAATAGATCCAACGATAGACTTCAGCACTACTGGCCCGAAAGCTACAGAAGCCAGACTCACAACGCTTGTGGAGTTCCTTGATTCCATGCCAGATGAGAAAGTCCGGGTTGTAATAACACCGCGCGCGCGGGGGTAACCTAACTATGGTGGGTGATTGGTTTGTAGCAGAATCTCTTATCCCACGTGCGGGAGAGGGATATAGGCAGACTATATTCAGTTGGCATGCCCCTACTGTGCTACGGTGGATGCGAAAATTCGACGAAGAATTTGAAGAGTTGTATAAGCAAAGTAATTTAGCAAGCAATGCTTCTCGGAGATGGGCAATAGAGGAGATTGAACAAATCATCAAGAATCTGGCTACGGGGCAAAATGAAGGAGAGTTGGCGACTCAGCATAAAGAGCGATCATGATCTCGTAAGGTACTGGTAATGAAGCCAGAAAGAAAAGACACTCGGTTCTTGGAAGGCAGCGCCTAACACCCGATGCACCGGAGGCCGGCCAACGAATGCTTCGACTATCACCAACATCTCAGGCCGGCCCCGGTGATCGTGGCCGTTCGGTGGCTAGACTATGATTCTGATTCTCCAACTCTTACTCTCAGATAAGGTGATATATTGAGTGCTCCAATTCTTACCGCAATAATCGCTCTTACTGGAGTTATTCTGTCAGTAATTGCTTCTATCATAACAAGCCGACTGACCATAAGAGCTAAGTCTATGGAGATGAGGTTACAAGTTAGACAAACAGTCGCCACTAAACTGCTTGATGCTCGGCTGAAGTCTTACCCAGAACTCGCTTACTATTTGAGTGATTTCGCTAAACATCTCTATCTGGGAACCGTTACTTGGTCCTGCCTTGCGAGCATGCTAGAGAATATAAACAACTGGGATTCGAAGAATGCAATATTCTTTTCTTCTCAAACCGCGTCTGTCTGCTACCATTTTCGGCAGGACTCAAACGAACTACTGAAACAGGTTGTTGTAACAGAGATAATTTCGAAAAAGAGTCGCTTGGAGTTGCTAAACGTCATAGGCGATTTTGAGAAAGCCTTGAGAACAGATCTCGGTATTTACGGAGTTAGTTTTTCAAACGAAGAAGACGACTTTTCAGGGAAAAGCTCGCTATACTGGTGAGGAATTATAGGGTGCAGCACAGGCCTCAAATTGTACTTGCTAATGTCGCCTAACGCTATATGACGTATGAAAGGACGCAGGGCAAACGCATCTTAAAAGTAATAGAATGTAGAGGCTGAGTAGCCCCAGAAGCAGGAGAACTATCGATGAAGGGAATATCCTGCAAATGGAAGAGCGGCCACAGAGCTTAGCAGAGTGCCTGAGCACAATCAGAGATCCACGGATAGATCGAACCAAACGGCATAAGCTAATAGACATACTGATAATAGCGATCTGCGCGACGATATGCGGAGCGGAGACTTTGGAAGAGATGGAGCTGTTTGGGAGATCAAAGGAGGAATGGTTCAAAAGGATGCTGGAATTGCCCAACGGCCAACGGGATACCATCACACGATACGATCGGGCGAGTTCTTGCACGAATAAATCCGAAAGAGTTTCGAGAGAGCTTTCTTGGATGGGTGGGATCGATTTATCGGGTGATTAAGAACCAAGTGGTAGCTATAGACGGGAAACAATCGCGGCGAACGCATGACCGAAGGAAGGGGAAAGGGCCGTTACAAATGGTGAGTGC
>QHVH01000053.1 GCA_003222245.1 Blastocatellia bacterium AA13
AGCCGGCTGTAAGACCGTGATCGGCGGAAGGCTCAAGCAGAGCGGCATGTGGTGGACAGTTCGCGGCGCCAACGCGATCATTCACCTAAGATGCTCTTTGTTGAACAATCGCTATGAAGATCACTGGGACGCTCGCCGCGCCGGCTAGCCCACATTTATGTCGCGCACCCCCGCCGCGCTTTACTATGGAATTATGCTCCTGCCGTTGATAAAATCGCCCCGTTCTCGGCGGCCTCACTCACCTGTGCTCTTGAAGCTCCGTGGCTGCGACGTGGACTCTGCCCGAGAAACCCACGTTGGTCGGAGCAACGGCGCTTCTGGCCGATCCCCCTTCTTAGTTCGAATGCAATAGATTGGTTTATGGCTAGCGAACTTGTCACCAATGAGCCCGTTTCTCCGCATTCTTCGTGGCTGCTCTTCCACTTGAAACAGATTGCGAATCTCGCGGTGAGCCTCGCCGATTTTCCGGACCATCAGGCGCTCCGGGATCATCTGGCGCGGGCGATTTCGGAGGGCATCGGAGCGCAAGTGTGCTCGATCCATACCGTCAATGACTCAGGCGATACGTTGGAACAGGGGGCCTCAGTCGGGTTGACGAATGATGTGACGAGAGCCACGGCGTCACTCGAAATCGGAGTTGAAGGAGGATGGTGGGCGGATGCAGTGCTCTCCAGGCGTGCTGTGATAGTAGAGGATATGGATGCGGACGCTCGCATTCATAGTCTTTCGCGAAATCAAATCTCAGCGCTTCGCGACTCGGGCATATGCTCGCTCTGGGTGTTTCCGATGCTCACGAAATCAGGAGCGGTGCTCGGGGTATTTACCGCTTACCATCGCGAGCGGTTGTCTCCTTCGCGAATGGAAATTGAGCTTGCGGAACTCTACCTGGGAGCAGGAGCAGCGGCGCTCGACAATGCGCGGCTTCTGAATAGCGAAAGGAAATTCGAAGCGGATGTCGAAGAGAATCGGGAGCGCTATCGGCTGGTGGTGGAAACCGCTCGGGATAGCATATTCACGGTATCGCTGGACGGCAGGATTACCTCGCTCAATCCGGCTTTCGAAACCATCACCGGCTGGAAACGCGAGGAATGGCTGGGAAGGCCGTTTGCACCGCTTATCCATCCGGAAGACCTGCCTCGCGCCCTGCGGATATTTAAGGCTACGATCGGCGGCCAAGAGCCGCCCAGTTACGAGCTGCGGGTTTCAACAAGGTCCGGAGAGCCTCTGATCGGCGAGTTTGTCTCCGCGCCGCTCAAAATCAACAACAATGTAGTCGGCATGCTCGGCATCGCTCGCGATATCACGCAGCGCCGAACCGCCGAAGATTTGCTTCGAGCGTCGGAGGAACGATTCTCCCGAGCGTTCAATGCGAGTCCGCACCCGGTCACAATCAACTCGCTGCCCGAAGGCCGTTATATAGCGGTCAACGACAGCTTCTATCGCGTAATCGGCTTCGAGCGAGAGGAAGTGATCGGGCGAACAATTCTCGAGCTGGGCATCTGGGTAAGCAGGAAAGATGCGGCCAGGGTCGCGGAGCTTCTTGCCACGCAGACGAGCCTTCGCGACTGGGAGACCAGGTTCAGGCTCAGAAACGGAGAGATTCACACCTTCCTGGTTTCATCTGAAGTAATAGAAGTAGACGGGCAAAGATGCCTGCTGACAGTCGCAACCGACATTCACGAGCGCAAACAGGCCGAAGCAGAGCTTCGCCAATCCGAAGACCGATTCTCGAAGGCGTTTCATGCGAACCCAAATCCGATGAGCATTACAACGCTCGATGACGGACGCTACCTCGATGTGAACGACCTGCTTCTAAAGGACACCGGATACACGCGGCAGGAAATGGTCGGGCGCACGACGCTGGAGCTCGGTTTGTGGGATGACCAGAAGGATCTCGCGACAGTCACGAAGCTGCTCAATACTCGGGGCTCGATTCATAACATGGAGGCGTGCTTTCGAACAAAGGCGGGCCGGGTCAAGGTCGGCCTTTTCTCGGCGGAGGTGATCGATCTCGACGGCCGCAAGTGCGTGTTGGCTTCTCTCAACGACATCACCGAGCACAAACGAGCGGAAGAAGAGCTCCATGCATCCGAGGAGAGATTCTTCAAAGCATTTAATAAGAGCCCCCAACCAATGAGTATTGTCAGCCGCCGAGCGGGTCTCTACATAGATGTGAACGACAGCTTTCTGAAGGCAAGCGGGCACACGCGCGAAGAGGTAATCGGGCACTCCGTGCGGGAGCTGGGAATTTGGACCCAACTCGATGATCACAGGGCCGTTTTGAAAGTTCTCGACGAAGTGGGATCGGTCCGCGACATGGAGGCCAAATTCACAACCAAAGACGGTGAAACGCGGGTCTGCCTCTTTTCCGCCGAGCTGATCGACCTTGCCGGCAGGCAGTGCGTTTTGACCACGAGCAACGACATAACCGAACGTAAGCAAAAAGAAGACGAGCTCGAGCTGGCGCGGCGTCACTGGCAATCCACATTCGATGCAATGGCCGACAACGTGATGCTCATAGACAACGAGGACCGGCTCATCAGGGCCAATAAGACCTTCTACAATAAGATGGGGCTGACGCCGGAAACCAGCATCGGGCGGAGTATCGGCGAGCTGCTTCATGGCGAGAACGCCCGAAACGATCTCGAGTCCTGTCCAATCTGCCAGTTGAGAGGCCGCGGTGAACACGCGGTAATTGAGCTTCCCGCGGGCCAGATAAGCGACTATCCACTCTATGCGAGTGTCGACCCGATTCTGAACAGCGCCGGCGCGCGCGTCGGCATCGTCGAGGTCATCCGGGATCTTTCGGATCTCTACACGGCACGGGCCGAAGCGGAGCGGGAACGAATAAGCCTTACCGCTACGATCGAGCAGATGGCCGAGGGCCTGATCGTGTGCGATCCGACCTCCAGAGTTATTCATGCGAACCAGCAGGCGCAGGAGATTTTCGGCTATACCCTTCAAGAGATGCAGAGCGACGTGAACTCTAGGCTGCCCGAAAGCAGGTTCATCGATCTGGACGGCAATATAGTCGCGGTCCGCGAGCTTCCCGTGCAGGTTGCGCTGCGCGAACGGCGCACCATCGAGAACGTGAGGCTGTGGCATAACAAGCGCGATCAGCAGCGCGTTCTTCTCTCGATAACCGCCTCTCCCTTTTTCGACGACGGCGGCGTGGTCAAGGGCGCGGTGGCGCTTGTTCGCGACGTCACCGAGCAGCAGCGCGAACACGATAGATTGCAGCAGGCCGATAAACTCCGAGCGCTCGGACAACTTGCCTCGGGTGTCGCGCACAACTTTAACAACGCGCTTGCCGCGGTAATCGGCTACACCCAGCTTGCCATCAGAAAGGCAAGCAATCACGAAGTTGAAAAGTACCTGCGCGTCATCGAGCAGTCGGCGCAGGACGCCGCACGAATGGTCGAGCGTATTCACAATTTCTCGCGAGGCCGGTCGCGCGTTGAAGACTTCGCTCCCGTCAAGCTCATAGATGTAGTCCGCGACGCTATCGACATAACCCGGCCCCGTTGGCAGCACGATGCCGAGGCGCAGGGGATCAAGTATGACACAGCGCTCAACTGGCAGGCTTCAAGTGAGGTTAAAGTGAGCGGCCGTCCTTCGGAGCTGCGCGAGGTATTCGTGAACGTCATATTCAACGCTCTGGACGCGATGCCGCCTGGCGGCCGAATCGACATTAGCGCGAACGAGGACGGTCCATTTGTGAATGTCGGCTTCAGCGACACGGGCGACGGAATGACTGAAGAGACGCGGCGCAGAGTATTTGAACCCTTCTTTACGACGAAAGGTACATCCGGCCTCGGAATGGGTTTGAGCGAGAGCTATCGGATCATCGAACGTCACGGCGGCCGTATCGACATCGATAGCCGAATCAATAAGGGAACAACCTTCACGATCATTCTCCCGATGGAAGAAGCTCCGGCCGGCGCGGAGACAGAACATCCTCAGCCCACGCCGCTCGCGAGATTGAAGATACTGGTGATCGATGATGAAGAATTCGTCAGGGGGGCGCTTGCGGAGACGCTTGTCGAAGAGGGCCACGACGTTACTCAGGCGGGAAGCGGAGAAGAAGCGCTCAAGCTATTAGAGCAACGCGATTTCGACATCGTATTCACCGACCTTGCAATGCCGCGTGCTGACGGCATCGCGGTTGCGGCCCGAATAAAAGAGATCAAGCCGGCGACAAAGGTTGTTTTGATGAGCGGCTACGGTGAGGACAAAGCTTACGAGAGAATCGGCGACCTGAATTGCGTCGACGGCTTCGTCTCAAAGCCATTCAACTTCGCGGAAGTTCATCGGGTTCTCGGCCTGCTCTCAGGTCTGGAGTGACTCCGCGAACCTGATTCAGAAATGTCTGTAACTCTGACGGAAGCGGAGCAGTGATCTCCATCCACTCGCCCGAGGCGGGATGATGAAAAGCTAGCCGACATGCATGAAGAAAGAGGCGCGGAGGCGCATTGTCAGTTGATTCCAGCAGAGGTCCATATACCTCGTCGGCGAGCACCGAGTGGCCTATTAATGCACAGTGAATTCGCAGTTGATTTGTGCGGCCGGTGACCGGCTCCAACTCGACAAGCGTAGCCGCGGCAAAGCGCTCCAGCACCTTTAGGCGCGTTTCAGCGGCCTTTCCATTTTCCAACACGCGCCAATAAGGTTTTGAGTCTTCGACCCGGCCGATTGGCGCCTCGATCAGACGCGTATCGTTTTCTACAACGCCATCCAGCAGCGCCAGGTAGCGTTTCTCGATTAACTTCTTTCTGAAATGACGGGCAAGAACGCTGTGTGACCGGGGTTCTTTCGCGGTGACGAGCAGCCCCGATGTCGCGCGATCGAGCCTGTGGATGATGCCGGGCCTTCGCATTGGCCCAGAACCGAACTCTTCGAAAGGCGGTCTCCCTCCATCATTGACCTCAGGCGCTGCACAAGCAATTTTCGCCTGTTCTATACGATCGCGGTTCAAATGATAGGCGAGCGCATTCGCAAGAGTGCCGCTCTTAACGCTTCGGGTCGGATGCACGAGCATGCCGGAAGGCTTGCATATGACCAGGATGTGCTCGTCTTCGAAAAGAACGTCGAGCGGAATCGCTTCCGGATTCATCGCGGTTGGGGCCGCGTCGTATGCATCTATCGCGACTCTGTCGCCCGCCGAAACGCGGCGGCCCGAGACAGAGACATCTCCATTAACCAGGCAGGCGCCCTCGGCGACAAGCCTGGCAATCCGCATTCGGCTCAATTCCCCCAACCTGGCGGCAAGAAACTCATCAAGCCGCACGCCGGCGTCTGCATCTGAAGCGATAAAGTTGTGAAGCCGATCAGCCATTATTTCTTTGATTCTTGTCGTGCAAAACAGCCGCTGAGAATCGCCTCGGCTTCTTCTCTCACGAAGCTATCGTTATCGTTTCGCAGCGCCGCGTCCGCGAATTTCGATGCTCGTTTTAATTCAAGCCTCGCCAACGCCCACAGAGCGTGTCCCCGTATGAGCGGCTCAGGATCGTCGACAATCAGCATGGATAGAACTGGAACGGCGGCTTCGCATCCGATGTTTGCAGCCGCCACCGCGGCGTTGCGCAAGAGGCCGCGCCGCTTCGGACGGGTCAACGGAGTTCCCTTGCACCACTCTCGAAACCGGGCATCGGTCGAAATTCCCAGTAGCTCGATCAAATCGATCCTCTGGCCTTTTCCATGCTCAGCCCTGAGATGCCTCCAGTTCGTGTCTTCAGCAAATCGATTGAACGGGCATACTTCCTGGCATACATCGCAGCCAAACAACCATTCACCGATGGCTTCGCGAAGCTCGCGAGGAATAGGCCCTTTGTTCTCAATCGTCAGGTACGATATGCAGAGCCTCGAGTCGAGCAGGTATGGACCCGCAAAGGCATTTGTCGGACAGGCCGGCATACATCTGGAACAGGTTCCGCAGCTCACTTGCCGCGGCTCACCGGTTGCCGGCAAATCTATATTCACAAACAACTCGGCCAGAAAAAACCATGAGCCCTGGGAGGGCCGCAGTAGATTTGTATTCTTGCCAAAGAAACCGAGCCCGGCACGCTCGGCAGCCGCGCGCTCCAACAGCGGCACGGCATCCACAAAGCCTCGCGCTTGAAATCCGGCGTCATCCATCAGCGATCTAATTCGATCCGAAAGCTCGCCGAGCTTTGCCTTCACTACATCGTGATAGTCCAGGCCCCAGGCATAGCGAGCTACTCGTCCATATCGATTCTCGTGTCGAAATTCAGGCGCGGCCGTATAGTAGTTCACGCCGAGTGTGATTATTGACCGAGCCCAGTGTACAAGCCGGCCGGGACTGGCATTCAACTCAGGCTGCCGCGTCATGTAACTCATGTCCGCCGCATATCCACTGGAGCACCAGCCGCTGAGCGCCGCGAGATCGCGCAGCATCGGCTCGACCGATGTTACTCCGATTACTTCGAACCCGACCTCGCGCGATACAGCTTTGATTCGGGATAGAAGATCGCTCACGGATCAAACCTACGAACCGTTCAACGTTGATGTCAATGGAATCTTTTGGAGTAAAACGGCGGGGCCTCCGCCAAGCTTAGTTGAGTCGCTTCAGACCCTCTTCTCGAGGACCATTCGCATGCCGTACTTTGGTCTGAGCGTTACAATAGGCTGCGGCTCTACTTTATGGCCTGACGCGATGCGCATTCGCCAATCTCGCGCGATAGTCGCCAGAACGAGGATGCCTTCCATCCATGCGAATGATTCGCCTATACAGACTCTCGGTCCGCCGCCGAATGGGAAATAAGAAAACCTGGGCCGCGCCTCTCTTGCTTCGGCAGTCCAGCGCATCGGATCGAATTTAAAAGGGTCGGGATAATAGCGTTCGTGATGATGCATTACATAAGGGCTCATGAATATGATCGAACGCGGCGGGACCTTGTATCCACCTAACTCATATTCGTCGATCGCGCGCCTGCCCAGCGCCCATGCCGGAGGATAGAGCCTCATAGACTCGCTCAATACCATTTCGGTGTAGGGCAGACGCTGCACGTCTTCGGCTGAGGGAAGCCTGCCGCCGAGGACTTCATCGATTTCGCGATGAAACTCCGCTTCTGCCTGGGGATTCCGCGACAGCAGGTACCATGTCCAGGTGAGAGCGTTTGCGGTAGTCTCGTGGCCGGCTATGAACAGAGTCATCGCTTCGTCTCTGACCTGTTTGTCGGTCATGCGCGCGCCGCCTTCCTCTTCGTCCTGCGCCATCAACAGCATCGACAGCAGGTCGCCTCGGTCTTCGCCTGACGCGCGATGCTCTTCAATCATCCTGTAGACGATCGCATCAAGACGATCAGCCGATTTCTTAAATCGAATGTTGGCCGGAAGAGGAAGCTTCTGCAGCAAGGCTGAAAAGGGCAGAAACATCCTTGAGAACAGATGCAGTATTGCAGTGAGCGCTTGACCGACTTCGGCAGCTTCGGATTCGACATCGGCGTTGAAAAGCGTCTTGCCTACGATGGCAAGCGTCAGTCTCATCATCTCTTTCGAGATGTCGACTGCCGCTCCGTCGACCCAGCGTTCGCTCATTCGCCGAGCGTATTCGGCCATCACCGTCGCGTAGGCGTTTATTCGCTGTCTATGAAACGCGGGTTGAACCAACCTTCTTTGACGGCGATGAAACTCGCCCTCGCTGGTAAGCAGCCCTTCTCCGAGGAATCGCTTGGCCATTTCAAGACCGCGGCTCTTGGTAAAGTTTCGGCTGTGCGTGACCAGAACGTCTCGTATGTAATCGGGGTGATTTATGAAGTAAACCTGCTCGCGCCCGAGCTTGAAATAGACAAGATCGCCGTATTCGCGAGCCTGCTCCATCAAGAAGCTCAACGGATCACCCGCTACGGACAAAAGAAAACCGCCCGGCAACTTTCGCTTAGGCCCAGGCGGATACGCGGCAACCGTCATGGCCGCATAGTATCACGCTGGGCGTAATCCGGGCGTCGGTTTATCAAGGCAAATCCCGACAGAGACATCTGAAGATTTAATGCGCGGGTAGGGTGCGTGCGCGCCCAGGTGCACAATGGCCAAGCTCGAGACAGGCATTGACCTGCGTGCTTATAACTCATTCGCCGCGCCGCGGTGAAGCCTGTGTATTCGTTCTCTTTAGAGAAGATCGGAGTCAACTACCGCGCTCTTGCTAACGGAATCGTCCACACAGCCAAGCTGCCACACTCGAATGATGGCTTCTAGAACGTCCTTGCGAGTCATCTTCGAATAGCCTACCCGCCGATCGGGGAACTCGATCGGCGCCTCACCGACGCGGAAACCGCTTTTCCAGCTTCGATAGAGAGTCTCGATTTGAAATGAGTATCCGTTGCTTCCTATCACCCCGGCGCATAATTGCTCGACTACTTCGCGACGATAGCATCGAAACCCGCTCGTACAATCGCGCGTCTCAAGGCCGAGAACGGAGCGCGCATAAAGATTGCCGCCGCGGCTGATGAGCTGCCGAAGCAGACCCCAATCGCGGATACAGCCTCCGCGCACGTATCGCGATCCAACGACGAGATCGCAGCCCGCTTCGGCGGCCGCGAGCAAAGTCAGCAGGGCATCCGGATCATGCGAGAAGTCCGCGTCCATTTCGAAAATGAACCGAGCTCCTTCATCGAGCGCTTTCCGAAAACCGCTGAGATAGGCCGAGCCTAATCCCATTTTCATCGGTCTGGAGATGAGCTGAAGACGGGGTCCGTAACCGGAAAGCTCATTGACCAGCGAGCCCGTGCCGTCGGGCGAGTTGTCGTCGACCACGATGATCCTGAATAGCGGATAGACAAGCACTCGATCGATCAACTGGACTATCGTTTGAACTTCATTGTAGGTAGGAATCACCACCGTACAGTCGACGGTATTTTCCGCGATGTCCAATACAGGCGCGGCGACCTGTCCCATCGATGTTGAAAGCTCGCTCGCAGGCGAAGATGAAAGTCCTTCTATCTTCATATGCACGGTCTTCATATGCACGGTTCTTTTTTTCTATTGAGCCCACAAGCGCGGGGCTATACAATCAAGTCGTCTTTGCCCCCGCGGTACATCAGGCAGTCAATCTCTTCACCGCAATCATAAGAAGCGCATTTCAAGCGCGAGTCAATAACAATTCTCTCGGCCCGCCGGTGAAGATCTCTCTCACAGAAGGACGGTTAGCTCTAATGAAAGCTCTAAGGGCTGTGATTCATACGGCCGCTTTAATAATCACTTTATCGATTGCGTTTTCGATCAGCGCCTCGGCGGGCACGTTCTTCGTTTCAACTTCGGGCTCGGACTCAAATCCAGGCTCGCAGGCGCAGCCATTTCGAACTATTCAGCACGCCGTCGACGCGGTTTCCTCCGGCGACACTATCATCGTAAGGGCGGGTGCATATGCGGGCTGCCGAATAGGCAGATCAGGTTCGGCTGCCTTGCCGTGTACGCTCAGAGCCGAAACCGCCGGCGCCGTGCTTATTAACTCACTGAGCGCCGCGAACAGGCATTCGAGCCTCATCGAAATCGAGAACTTCGATTCGATCGTCGCTTACTGGGTCATCGATGGTTTCGATTTGTCGGGATCTCCAAAGTATGGCGTCGATCTCCGCAACACAGATCACGCAACCGTGCAGAACTGCAAAGCGCACGGAAGCGCGCTGACTGGAATCTTCCTGGCCTTCTCATATCATCCGCTTATTCAGAACAACGAGTCATACAGCAACGGGGAGCACGGAATATACCAGAGTAACAGCGGCGACTTTCCTACCATTCGTGGAAACAACCTTCATCATAATGCGTCCGCCGGACTTCATATGAACGGCGACAGGAACTTCACTCCCGGCGACGGCATCATCTCGTTCGCGGTCGTGGAGAAGAACGTCGTCTGGGAGAACGGCCATTCCGGCGGCTCCGGTATCAATTGCGACGGCGTATCCGACAGCATCATCCGGAATAATCTCCTGTATAACAATCACGCCAGCGGTATATCTCTGTATGCGATCGACGGCGCGGAAGGCTCGAGCAGAAACAAGGTCTACAACAACACTATAGTGATGCCGGCGGATGCCCGGTGGTGCGTGAACATCCCGGCTTCAAGCGAAGGCCAGCCTAATCCAACAGGCAACAAGATCAAGAACAACATTCTCTACACCTCGCATACTTTTCGCGGCTCGATTTCCATCTGGGGCGGCTCGGCGGCTGGTTTTGAAAGCGACTACAACATCGTCGTGAACCGGTTAAGCAGAGACGGCGGCGACACAAATATGACGTTGTCGGCCTGGCAGGCGCTCGGCTACGATCAGCACTCCGCGATATCTACTCCCGATCAGTTGTTCGTCAATCCTTCCGGTTTCGACTATCACTTGAAGCCGGGATCGGCGGCCCTGGATGCGGGAACAACACTGGCGGAAATTATCGATGACATCGAAGGAACCGCGCGGCCTCAGTCCGCCAGGTTTGATATAGGCTGCTACGAGGCTCGGGGATCGAATCCAGCCCCCACAGCCGATTTCACGGCCAACCCTCTAGTCGGTATAGCGCCGCTTTCGGTTCAATTCGCGGACAGCTCCACGGGGCTTCCAACGTCGTGGTTGTGGGAATTCGGAGATGGATCCACTTCCACAAGCGCGAATCCATTACACGTCTATCAGAATAACGGGTCGTTTTCGGTTAGGCTTACGGTCTCGAACTCTTCGGGTCAGGACACAAGATCGAAGACCGGCTATATAACCGTCGCGTCAAATCCCTCGCCGCCCGTAGCGGATTTTTCGGGGAATCCTCTGACCGGTTCCGCGCCTCTCGCAGTACAGTTCAGCGATCAATCGAGCGGTGGGACCGCCTGGTTCTGGGAGTTCGGAGATGGAGCGTCTTCGAGCGAAAGAAACCCATCGCATTCTTATCAGACGGCGGGAAGCTTTTCGATACGGCTCACCGTGACCAATGCAGCCGGCCAGGCTTCGCGAATAAGAAATGCCTATGTGAATGTGAGCCAGTCCGCCCAGGCCGCGGACTATTTTGCTTCGGCCATCACGGTCGATGTCGGCAAGCCGAAATCAGGAGACCTCGACAGCATTCGGGCTTCGGACGATTCATACCTCGTGACAAAGACGGTACGCTTGGACGGAATGTTCGGCGATCTGATCACCTACACTTTTGAGACCGGGCAAGTCTCTCTGTCCACCCTGACGATAACGTATGAATCGCGGCTCGCGGCGACACCTCAACGCCAGCAGATATCACTCTTGAACGTAAACACAGCGGCGTGGGAACTGGTCGACAGCAGAATGGTCTCGGATGGAGGCGACGCGACAACATCGGTTGTCGTGGCTGATCCGTCTCGCTTCGTCTCGCCTGTTGGACGCGTACAGCTTCGAATACGGACCGGCGACGAAGCCGCGGAGGGCAAATGGAAACACTGGATCGACCTCGTTAAAATCACCGCCGCGCCATGAGCGCCGTGATTGATGCATTGATGTATCTTCCGCGGCGGTGATAGATTCCAGCCCGCTTGATCGCTAACCAATCAAAGGCCGTCTCGCTTCGCCGCACTCTGCGAGCCCGCGAATACTTCACGCTTGCATTCGGGTCAATGGTGGGTGTCGGCTGGATGCTGGTCATCGACGACTGGTTCAGCCGCGGCGGATCGATAGGGGCGATGGCGGGCTTTCTAATCGGCGGCCTCGTGTTGTTTCCGGTCGCCTACGTCTACGGTAAGTTAACGGAACAGATTCCGGATGCCGGCAGCGAAGTCGCCTACACGGCGGCGGTCTTTCCAACCGGGGTAAGCTTCGCGGCCGGATGGACCATGACCTTCGCGTATCTCATCGTCTGTCCCTACGAAGCCGTATCCGTAGGACGCATCCTGTCATATGTTTTTCCCCAAATGAATACCATCCCGCTCTACAGCGTCGGAGGAAGGATCATCTATCTTCCACACGTAATAGCGGGGTTGACGCTGACCGCCGTTATCGTAGCGATAAACTATCGAGGCGTTCAAATCAGCGCCCGGTTTCAAAACTGGACGACCTTTGGCCTGCTTGCCATCTTCGCCGTCTTTTCGACGCTCGGGCTGGTGCGAGGCAGCACGGCGAATCTGCAGCCCCTTTTTGCGCGCGAGCTGAGCGTGCAGGGCGGCATCGTTTCGATTCTGATGGTGCTTCAAATAGTGCCGTACTTTCTCACCGGATTCGAAGCCGCTCCGAAATGTTCGGAAGAAGCGGCAGCGGACTTCGAGCCTCGCCATTTTACGCGATCGATTTATCTGGCGCTCGGAATGGGCATCTTCTTTTATGTTGTGGTGATCGGGATCGTGGCGCTCACGCAGCCGTGGCAGTCATTGATCGACAAACCGTTTCCGACCGCCTTCGCATTCGAGAGAGCTTTTGGATCGCGGCTGTTGGTGCAGTTCATAATGTTCGGAGTATTCCTGTCGCTTCTGAAGATCTTCAACGGGAACTTTCTCACAGCCACTCGTCTGTTGTTTGCGATGGGGAGGCGACGGCTTGTAAACGAGAGGTTTGCCCACATCCACGAGCGATTTCAAACTCCGAAGCTCGCGGTCGCTTTCGTCGGCTGCTTAACGGTAGCGGCCTCGTTCCTCGGACCGGCGGTGCTTGTATGGATTTCGGATGTTGGATCGCTCGCATCCGCGACGGGATGGTTCGTAACCTGCCTGGCGTTTTTAAGCGGCGCCGCGGGAATTCTTTCCGGAAAGGCGAAATTAGTCGGCTCTATAGGCGCCCTGGTGTCGGCGCTCTTGATCTTGATGAAGGTTCTTCCATTCGTGCCGGGCAGCTTCGGACCCTTTGAATTTGCCGCGACAGGCGGATGGGCATTGCTCGGAACAATCTTATGGATGCTGCAACGCGGCTCGCTCAACAGGCGCGATAGATCGCGATAGCCGTGAGCGCGGCCAGCAACAGGATGATCCCGATTTGTTGGGTTCTTGAAAAACCCACGCCGACTCTTATGCGCGGCCGGCGTGATTGCAAACATAGTTGATCAGCGTACGAACGCCCACGCCGGTCGGACCTTTGGCCATATAGGACTTGCGTTCGTTTTCCCACGCTGTGCCCGCAATGTCGAGATGGGCCCACTTGATTCCTTCCGCGAATTCTCGAAGGAACCATGCGGCGGTAATAGTACCGGCGTAGCGGCCGGCGGAATTCTTTATATCCGCGATGTCACTCTTGATCAGGTCTCGGTACTCGTCGTCCATTGGGAGCTGCCAGAAACGCTCGCCCACTTCGCGGGCCGCTGCTCGGAGCTCATCGATAAACGCCTGATCGTTACCCATTATTGCGACGTTTATAGTGCCCAAAGCCACGGAGACGGCGCCCGTCAAAGTGGCGAGGTCGATCATCCGCGTCGCTCCGAGCTTTCTGGCATAGGCTATCGCGTCAGCCAGAATCAAACGCCCTTCGGCATCCGTGTTGATTACTTCTATAGTCTTGCCGCTCATCGCTCGAAGAACGTCACCCGGCTTGTAGGCGCGTCCTGAAGGCATGTTCTCGCTCGTCGGCATGACGCCGATCACGTTGACCGCCGGTTTCAACTGGGCTATCGCACGCATTGCCGCGAGCGTCGTGGCCGCGCCCGACATATCGTACTTCATCTTCTCCATGCCGTCGGCCGGTTTGAGCGAGATTCCGCCGGAATCGAATGTTATGCCTTTGCCGACGATTGCAAGCAGCTCTCCAGCGTTTCCCATCGGCTCGGCTCCGTCAGGCGTATATCCAAGCACGATGAGCTTCGCCGGCTCGTCCGAGCCTCGCGCAACGCCGAGGAGCGCACCCATGCCCAGATCTTTCATGCGCGCTTCGTCGAGCACATCTATATCGAGTCCAAAGCGGGTCGCGGTCTCTCTGGCTCGCTCGGCAAACTCGGTGGGCGTAAGCGTTGAGCTGGGCTCGTTGGACAGCTCGCGAGAGAGATTGATTGCGTCGGCAATTATCCTTCCGCGTTCAACACCCTGGGAGAGCTCGTTTTCGGATCCGGGATTGGCCGCAACCAGGATCAGCTCCGAAATGCGGCGCTCTTCTTTGTCTTCAGTCTTGTAGAAATCGGGCTCGAACAGTCCGGTGAGAACGCCTTCGACGGCTGCCTGAGCGCTCGCGCTCACCTCCAGTTGCGAGCGGCGCAACAACGCCATCGATCGTACGCCTTTACTCCGGAGAAAGCGGGCGGCGCTTCCCGTCATCTTCCGCACGCGGTCGACCGAGAAGTCTTCGCGCTTTCCGCCGCCCACGAGAAGCAGCCTGGAGGCGCGGATATTGCCCGGCTTATGCACGTACACGGTATCGCCTTGTTTGCCGCGCATCTCATCGCTGCCGATCAACTCCTGCAGGAGTCCGCCTGAGCGCTCGTCCAATTCCCGCAGGGCTCCCTCTTCGGCTTTCTCGCCTTCGTATATGGTAACGACCAGTGCATCGGCTTCCACGTCATAAAACTTCTTGAATTCTGCTCTGACTTCCATCGTTGTTTCCTCGATTACAGATTTCCGCGGTGCGTGTTCCAAGGGCTGGTAGTTTCCGCGAAACAATCAACCGCACGGGATTCCGCGCGTTGAATGCCGAGCAGCACTACTCGCGCAAACGTGCTCCCGCCTTCATCGCCGATCTCGCCTCGCGATCCGCTTCTCGCCGCTTGATAGTCTCGCGCTTATCGTGGAGCTTCTTTCCCTTGGCAACCCCAAGCTCCACTTTCAGATGGCCTTTTTTAAGATACATCCTGGTTGGAACCAGCGTCAGGCCCTTCTCCTGGGTTTTGCTGGCCAGCTTGATGATCTCGGATTTGTGCAGCAAAAGTTTTCGTGTTCGAGTGGGGATGTGATTGTCGCGATGGCCGTGACTATAGGGGCTGATGTGTGCGTTCAGCAGCCACGCTTCGCCCTTGCGCATCTGGGCATAGCTGTCCTTCAGATTGCAGCGTCCTTCACGTGCCGACTTGACCTCTGTGCCGGTCAACACGATACCGCATTCGTGAGTTTCGAGTATGTGATAGTTGTGGTACGCCTCTCGATTCGTGGCTACCACTTTGTCATCAGCCATAACAAATAATCCGCAGTCAAAAACGACACGCGAACGGCTATCACGCGTGTCATTCCGGCGGCACTGGAATATATCGCATCGACAAGTTTACTCGCAAATGCGCGATTCGCCGGTAGAGCATCGATATCGCGCGGTTGATCCGCGGCTTCACACGTACTCAAACGCGCGCCTCGCCCGATTCAGGAGATCCGGGGCCTTCATCAGAACGCATTTTTCATTGAAGCTCGGGCGAGGACCCATCCATCGAAGCTCTTCAATACTGTCGAACACCGGAGCCTCCAGGCGCAGCGTTGCAAGCGCGCGAAAAAGGATCGCGTCATTCCACGCGCCGAAGAATGACGCGGCAAGTCTTTGAGCGCCGCGCACTGAAGAATCCCACTGCTTCCAATCGCGCGGAATATTTTCGAGATGAGAATACTTGTAGAGGACCAGCGACGCGCTCTTTGGACCCCAGCCGACAATGCCTGGGAATCCGTCGGCGCTGTCGCCTACGAGAGCCAGATAGTCGGGGATTGATTCCGGCCGCACGCCGAATTTTTCGATGACGCCTTCTTCATCACGTAAGGAGTCGCGCCGCCGGTCCAGTTGAACTACGCGCGTACCGACAACGCATTGGCTGAGATCTTTGTCCGGAGTGCAAATAATCACCTGAGTGACGCGTTCGTCCGAGGCAGCTAAATGCGCGGCGGCCGCGAGCGCATCGTCGGCCTCATATTCCACCATCGGCCACACCATTACGCCCATTGCTTCCAAGGCGTCTTCAAGGATGGGGAACTGCGAGAGCAGCTCGGGAGCAACACCCGCGGAGGTTTTATATCCAGGGTAGAGGTTGTTTCTGAAGGATTCGACAATGTGGTCGGTCGCCACTCCGATGTGCGTGGCGCCCCGTTCGATCATCGACAAGACGGAATTCAACACGCCTCGCACGGCGCCGATCTCCTGGCCGTTAAGGTCAGCCGCGGGAGGCACCGCAAAGAAATGCCTGAATAGCTCGTAGGTTCCGTCTATTAGATAGATCTTCATGCGAATACGAGTGTTGCTCTTATACTATATGCAGACTCTTTCCGGGATTGCGAATCACCCGCGATGATGAAGAGCCGAGTTCGCGAAAGTTAGAACTCGTTAGAGCGGAAGCTCTTCATAAAGAAATCACGTTTTCCCTTCGCATACTCTCTGCGTTTTACTGGCGTCTCTTCGCGAGCTGATCTTAACACGACGCCTTTTTGCTTGACTGATCGCGGGGTGGCTGTAGTAGGCTGGCGATCCGTAGTCAATCCAAGAGCGCCCTTGTTCCCGTTTGCCCACGCCTCGGGCACCCTCTTTTTCAAATTTTTCTTGCTATCCGGGTTCGGGTTGTCCCTGCACTCGACTCGCCGGAGAGCTTTTTTGCGAGGTAAAACAATGAACCATCAGACTGGAAGTTCGTCTATCGCGGACACTCCCGATCAGCACGGATTCGTGATGTGCGGGCTCGAGACTCTTTTTCTTTGTCACCTGCCGATGTTTTACATGGAGAACCATCGCTATCAGTTGATCCTCCAGGTCAGCATACCCGAGTACGCTATGGCGCATTACGCTGCCGACCGGCGCAAGAATCCTGGCACGCCTTACATTCTAGGCAATGTTCAGACCGACTTGATGACTATTCCTCAGATGCAGAACAGGCAAGAAGTCTCGTTTGTCTCCGACATCTTCAGGGGATTGCCCAATGATCCCAATAAAGACAAGCCGCTCATTCACAATGTGAACGTGACCATAAATCGGATAGTCCACTACCGATACTTCGATTTCAACATGGACTATCCGACCAGCCTGACCTACATCCTGTTCGGCGCTGGAACCGAAGCCCATCTAACGCATTACATAACCAAGCAGCCGGACTTTGATCAGGTTCTCGATCTTGCCGAATCGCCTGACTGGCTCGACATACAACATCTTCAAGCGAGTGTGCCGATCAATATTCCATCGTTGGCGAGCCAGGTCTATTGCTCAAACCCCCTCGTCAATCCGGAATATGATGTCCAGCTTGGCGGAAGCGGCTCGTATCGCATCAAGATAGGTCGGAGCTACTTTTTCGATACTGCAAGCCTGAACAATCCCGATCCGTGCCAGGGCGCGTAGACCTGGCGAGGCGGCATTTGCGGGAACTTCTTCATCGAGTCTTGATCATCATGGAGGTAACAAAGCGTGAATCCAAATCTGACGATTCGACATAAAAAATCCGAAAACTTTCGGCGGCAACTCGAAGAATATGCCGAGAGGCTTGAGTCGCTCGAAACGTTCGACCTCACCGCGGAGGGCACTTACTCGCTGGGCGCCTGGTTTCTTGGACCAAAGGCTGAAAACCAGGGCTTGCTGCTCGAGCTGCTGAAAGACGCGCTCGACGATCATTGCAGCTATAGAAGGGAATATTTTCCTGAGGATCCAATCTGGATCACTCCGGAGGTAAAGGATACGCCCGAATACAAGAAGGCCGTAGAAAAATTCAAGCGGTACTTCGGCGACATGGGCGACGCCCTGATGGGCTCGGTTCCTTTCTTCAGCTATCGCTATCAGGGCCATATGAACTGGGATATCACGATGCCCGGTTTGCTCGGCTATTTTGGCGCGATGCTCTACAACCAGAACAATGTCGCGGCCGAAGCGTCTCCGATAACGACGGTGCTCGAGATGAAGGTGGGTGACGACCTGTGCCGCATGCTCGGCTATCACGTTCCCATAAAGAACGAGCCCGCGAAAATTACACCATGGGGCCATATCACCTGCGACGGAACCGTCGCGAATATGGAATCGATGTGGGCCTGTCGAAATTTAAAGTTCTACCCGGTCTCCCTTGCTGAGGCGCTCCGTAATGAGTCATCGCTCGCGGCCGCGCGTTATATGACGATTCGGCTTCCACAGGGCGGCCGCGAGACGTTGATCAATCTCGACACGTGGCAGTTGCTCAACCTCGATCCCGACGAAGTTCTCGAGTTCCCCACAAGGATTCAGGAGGAGTATGGGATTTCGACCAGCACGCTGCAGACGGCGTTCGACAATTACAACATCCAAAACCTTGGATTCTCTCAGTTCTACCAGTTGTATCTCAGAGGCCGCGTCGGATTTCCGGTCATGTTCGCGCCGTCCACAATGCACTACTCGTGGCCGAAGTCGGCGGCGGTGCTCGGTCTTGGCTCGAATAACATGATTCCGGTTCACGTCGATCTCAACGCCCGCATGGAGGTGAACCATCTTCGCTCTCTGCTCGATGCCGCTCTTGCCAACCGCCAGCCGGTCATAATGGTGGTGGCGGTGATTGGATCCACTGAAGAGAGCGCGGTTGATCCGCTCTCCGACATCATTGCGCTGCGTAAGGAATACGCCCAGGCCGGTCTAGTATTCCCGGTTCATTCCGACGCAGCGTGGGGCGGCTACTTTGCATCGCTCCTGCGCCGCGACCCTTACGCGAAGGCGGATTTGTCCAGGCGCCAGTTTACGCCCGAGCTTTCGATGAGCGAGTACGTCAACAAGCAGTACCGGGCGTTGAAGGATGCGAACTCGATTACGGTAGACCCGCATAAAGCCGGTTATATACCGTATCCCGCCGGCGGCCTCTGCTATCAGAATTCGGCCATGCGGAATCTCGTGTCGTGGTTCGCGCCGGTCGTCTATCACGGAGGCGTCGACCCAACGGTGGGTGTCTATGGAATCGAAGGCTCGAAGCCCGGCGCAGCCGCCGCGGGCGTGTTCCTGAGTCATCGAGTGGTGCGTACGAATCAGAGCGGATACGGCCAGATCCTCGGCAAGTCTCTGTTCAACAGCAAGCGGCTTTACTCCGCGGTCATCACGATGGCCGATGAATCGGACGACTTCATCGTCGCTCTTTTCCAGCGGCTGCCGGCTCAAAAGCAAGGGCTTTCGCCTGAGAAGGTGAAAGAGCAGCTTGAATATATAAAGACTCAGATCGTTCCGAAGACCAACGACGAGCTGATTGCGGATCATGAGGCGATGACGCTTCTGAAGGAGCTGGGCTCCGATCAGATCATCATTAGTTACGCGTTCAACTTCAAACAAAATGGGGTGCTGAATCCCGATGTAACGGCGGCCAATAATCTGAACTTCGAGATATTCAAACTGTTGAGTCTCGCGCCTCCTAAGTTCACGCGCGCCTTGTTGGGTGAGAGCGACTCGGACGTTCCCACGGTGCCGATGATCATTACGCAATCGAGCTTCGATCCGGCGGTCTACGGTCAGGCTCTCGTCGACGATTTCCGGGATCGACTGGGTATTACCGAAGGCGATCCGTCGACGCCGGTTAATTTCCTCATCTCCACGACGATGGACCCCTGGCTCACCGATACGGCGGCTGGTAATTTCATTCCGACTCTGATCGCCGCGCTAAAATCGGCGGTCGAGGAGGCCATTGGCCTGGTGCTTACGGGACAGGCATCCGGCGGTTGAAACAACGGCGGCTAGAGAATCGGAGGCATCGCGCATTCGCGGGAGGCAGCTTCACGGCTGCCTCCCGCCTCAAGCAATAACCTGGACTCAAGCTAGTGACTGAGAACATCAATACCGAGAATCAGCAAACATCGCCTTCAACCGAGTCTCGCAATGCCCCCGGCGACGCCATCCAGATGATGTCGCACGATGTCATTGGCTCGGGACCGCCGTTGGTCATGCTTGGCGGCGGCGCCACGGGCATAAGAGGTTTGCAGATGCACGCGGAGCGGCTTTCGGGACATCGTACCGCTGTGCGGCTGCAAACCCTGAACGTTGATTGGGGTACAAGAGACTTTCCGTTGGCGCCGGATTATTCCGTCAAGTCCGAGAGCCGGGCAATGCGCGCGACTATAGAGGCGCTTGGGCTGAGTTATCCGATAGACATAATGGGCTGGTGCCTTGGCGGTATAGTCGCCCTCGATTTTGCGCTCGACAGCATTGAGATGGTTCGCTCGCTGGTGCTGGTGGAACCGGCCGCGTATTGGGCGCTTGAACAGGCGTTGAATACGGATGCGGAGTACAAAGAAATGATGAGCTTCTTCCGGGGATTTGTCGGAGACATCACTCGCGAACAAATCGAACGGCTCAGGATCTCGCTTGGCGATCAGCCGGGCCGATTCGAAAATGAAGAGCAGATAATGCAAATCTGGATGCAGTACCGCGGGTCTTTGCGCTGCATGCCCGCGGTCGCGAGTTATGCGGATACGCTGGAGCGGGTTCGCGGCTTAGAAAAGCCGGTTCTCCTCGTCGAAGGCAAAGACTCAATGCGGATCTATCGAAGCATAAACGACGTGCTCGAACGATCGCTTCCCAATGTGCGGCGCGTGAAGCTGCCAGGAGGACACGCGTCCTCAACAGAGTCGATTGATCTCTTTATGGAGGTTCTAACCAGTTTTCACGCCGGAGTCGAAGGGTAGCAGCAGTCGGCGCTCTTTTATGCTTCGCGCACTTCGACTACGTCTCCCATATCGAACCAGATATTTCCACAACGCTCGATCTCGTGTGCATCAAGGCTGGTTTCAGAGTATCGCATAGTCTCGGCGAGTTGTTCCGCGCTTGTTGCGCCGACTATTACCGATGTGATTACCGGCTGATGAAGCAGCCAGAGCAGCGCCGCGTGGCTCAAGGATTTGCCGCGCGGCTCCAGGAAGTTTCGCAATTGTTCTACCGCATTGAAGCACTCGTTATTCCAATACCGGCCGGTGTAAAGCTTTCCTCCAATCGCAAAGCGTGTATTGGCCGGAGGCGGTTTCATTCGATCGTACTTCCCGGTCAGAAGGCCGCCCGCGAGTGGATTGTACGCGAGGATGCCGATCTGCTGGTCGACGCAAAGCGGCGCGAGCTCGAATTCAATGTCGCGATAGAGAAGGTTGTATCGCGCTTGCGTCGACTCGTATCGCGCAAAACCGGATCGATCGCTTGTCCATAATGCCTTGCAGAGCTGCCACGCAGGCAGGTTCGAGCACCCGATGTATCGCGCGCGCCCGCTCTTCACAATTACATCCAGGGCCGAAAGCGTTTCGTCGATGGGCGTGTCCGGATCGGGAAAGTGGGTTTGATAGAGATCAAGGTAGTCCGTACTCAATCTGCGAAGGCTGCCGTCGATCGCTTCCAGTATGTGCTTGCGCGAGAGGCCGGCTTCGTTCGGCTCGTGCCCCATTCGCATCCCGGCTTTGCTCGCCAGGACAAAATGCTGTCGCTTGCCGCGAAGCCAATTGCCGACTATCTCTTCGGTCCTGCCCGCCGTTTCGGGTGTTGACGGAAAAGGATAGCCGTCGGCCGCATCCAGAAAATTAATCCCTGCATCGGCGGCGCGATCCATTATTTGAAACGAGGTCTTTTCGTCGCACTGGTTTCCGAAGGTCATCGTTCCAAGGCAGACCTCGCTGACTTTTAGACCAGTTCGACCCAGCTTCTTGGTTCGCAACGAAGATCCTCCCGGCGGCGCTTGATCGATGTGCTCGCGTGCCGCGTCACAACTACATCGCGAATTCAGGTATATCAACAAGCCGTTGGAAGGCTCGGTTAAAGGCCTCGGCTGTTCGGACGATTACCTCGTCATCATGTGCTGCTGAAATCCAGCCGTGCGCCGAATGCATGTCGACGCCTTCAATTAAGAGGGCCAGCCGCAGCCGATTATGCAGCTCCTTCTTTTCTCGAAAGAGAGATATGACGGGCTTTGACGGGCCTTCGACGCCTGCTTTCCTTCCTCCAACCACAACGTGAAACGTAGAGCTATTGTTGAAGCACGATATGTCGACTCCGCGCGCTTCCGCGAATTCATTTACCAACTTCACAAGCTTTTCGGCGGCGCTCTTCGCGAAGGTCTGAACGGCGCCGTCGGATACGTGTTGAAGCATGCAGATACCGGCCGCCGCGGACAGCGGATTGGCATTGAACGTTCCCGAGTGTTGAACCTTTGCGTGACGACCTCCCGTCGAGACGCCTTCGCCGAATACGCTCATAATCTCCGCCGGTCCTGCTACTGCTCCGCCGGGCAAACCGCCGCCGAGGATCTTCGAAAGCAGGGTCAAATCCGGCATGATTCCGCTGAGGGCTTGCACTCCGCCGGGACTGTATCTAAATCCGCTGATCACCTCGTCAAAAATGAGCAGGGCCCGATGCTGCCTTGTGATATCTCGCAGCCGTGCAAGAAACTCGGGATCATAAGGAAGCGCGCCGCTGCCGGCCCCTCCCGGCTCGAGGATGAGCCCGGCAACTTCGTACTTGCTCAAAAATCCCGCGATGGCCTCGATCGAAAGAGGATCAGCCAGCCCCACATATTCTTCCGAGCCCGGACTCAGGCCGCCGTCTTCCGCGGCGACGAAATGGGACATCGCTTCGTCGTGCCACCCATGGAAATGTCCGTTCAATCTGAGAACTATGTGGCGGCCGGTCCAGGCTCGCGCAATTCTTAGCGCCAGTATCACCGCTTCCGTGCCTGACGATGTGAAGCGGACTCTTTCGGCTGAAGGGATCAGCTCGCATATAAGCTCGGCCCAGCGTGTTTCAAGCTCGTGGCTTGCTCCGAAATGGCTGCCCAACTCGAGCTGCCTACGGACTGCTTCGACAACCGGCTCAAAGCAGTGGCCCAGCAGCAACGCTCCGTGACCCATCCAGTAGTCTATGAGCTGATTGCCGGAGACATCCCATTTGAGCGGTCCCGCGGCTCTATGTATTGCGACGGGAAAGGGGTGAATCGCGCGGCTGTCGTGTGTAACTCCGCCCGCGATTACTTTGAGAGCGCGATCATATAGCTCGGCGGATCGAGCAAACTTTGTTTGATAAGCGTTGAGGAGGTTCTGTTCGCTGACCGAAGGCCCTGTCATCACGCGTCCTGAAGAACCGTCCTTATATCCAGAGCGCGGCGCGGGACCATGACACCCGGAGTGCTGTAATAATCAAGAATGCCTTCGAAGTACAAAACGAAGTACTCGACGGTCGCGCGCGCGGCGTCGAGAATCTTTTGCCGGCGTTCCGGGTTTATGGTTTCTTCTTTCGCTATGAATCGCTTGAGGAGTGTGATTTCGTGCCCGAGCTCGTCGTCCGTAGCAGCATGTTTTTTTAGGGCGTCGAATAGGCCCTTTTCAGAAGGATAGAGGCGCTCGAGACGATCGTAGAAATTGTTGAAGCTGCCTTTTGGCCGGTTGGCCGTCGGCGCTTGCATAATGCCGAACGCGCTCATATACGCGGCGGGCTCGCCAACCGCAAGCTCACTGAGAAAATGAATAAGGGCGCGAGTGGAAGCAATGGGCGGCGCCTCTATTACGCTTGATCTCGATATGCCGCAGGCTTCGAGACCCGCAAGAAACATCTCGCCGTGATCGTGCTCTTCCAGGTAATGATGCGACAACAAACGCCTGGTCGCCTTGTCGGTGCGGCAGTAGGCGACGCTGGCGGGCATGTGTTCGTTGGCTGAATTAGCATAGTGGAAGAACTCGATTCCCCAGCCGAGAATCAGACTCCGCGAAGCTTTGCCCGAAAGCAAAACATCCCAAAATGGTTGAAGAAATATTTCTTTTGCCCAGAACTTGCAAGCTTCGAAGTAGGCGTCGAAGAACTCGGATGACTGCGTCTCTTCGAGGGCGGCGAGATCGATCAAGTAAGCGTCTTCGGCAAGAACGGCAATCGCTTCGTTGATTTTGGAGCCCGATACCCCGATTCGCGTCGCGAGCTCCGATACGCGGTTGTTACCATCGAGACTTTCCTTGAGTCCCGACATTATTCTGGCGCCGAATCCCGAATAGCTGAAAGTAGCGTCGGGCGTTACGACGTCTACGTCGCCATTGGACTCCTCGAAGGCGACGTAGGGGCTCACGAGCGGTTTTGCATTCTCACCGAAGGACGCTGCCATTGCTGCCGTTCCCTTTGCCCATCCGTAGCGGGCGTTGCAAGGCCGCGCCTATTCGAGGCCCGGCGGCCGGAGCGCCATAGTAGCGGACGATATCCGTCGACCACAACTCGAGGGTTTCAATAAAAAGAGCGCAAAGCCCGAGAGCTTCAGAGGCGCGCTCCCGCGGTATTCGCGGCATCTTGTCGCAGACGAGCTCGAGCATCTGATTGTGGCCGTACGCTTCATCGAGCTTCACATGCTCGATCAGCGGTTGGATTACCCGCGGGCGGTCCGGAGCGTAGTGCTCGCGAACGCGCTCGAGGAAGGTGAGGCCGCTTGCCCGTTCCGCGCCGGCGGATTCAAGAAATGCGGACGACACCGCGTATTCCAACGGGCCGCGGCGAGCGCAGTTCCTCATGTGATTTAGAACAGCCATAGTCGAGGGCAAGGGCCGGGTCGATTCCACAAGCGCGGCATCGTAACCCAGCGCCCTCAGCGCTGAGATAAAGAAATGGCTGTGGTCATACTCTTCGAAATAATGGCGGATGAAAAGAGGTTTGATTCGATGATCGGCGCACTCGGCTATGCTCAGCGCAAGGCGATCGTTGACGCCCTCGATAAAGTGATAAGTTTCGATGAGCCAGCCGGTGAATTGAGCTTTGGTCGCTTCGCCTGATCTGAGCAACTCCCAGAGTGGATGACTGAAGAGCCTATATTTCCAGGAGCCGAAGAGCCGCCGGCAGATTGAAGTAAACTGGCGGGGATCGAGGTCATTATCTGATCTACTGGCGAGATCGACCGCGATCCCCGCTTCTATCAGAGCCTTCACAACCGCGCCAACAACGTGGTCCCGAGAACCGAGTTGATCGGCAATAGCGCGAATACTCTTAGTGCCATCGGCCGCGGCGGCGATGGTTTTTATCAATTCGGGCGACGTCCCGCTCAGCTCGACGGTTTCACCATCAATCCTAAACGTCGCCAGATCCCCTTCAACTACAACTCTGGCATCCCAACGCAGGGCAGGAATGCACTGGTCGAGTTCAACCGCTGCCTTTATGGAAGCCATTTGGACAAATGTTTCTGGGCGTTGCCGCCCGATTATCTACTGCCGCCGTCCGGTCAGGGATGATCCGTTTGGATCCTTCCCCGGCCGAACGTTTATGAACATTGCGTTAACTACTTGGCGATCGTGCCGCCTGCATCCTTGACGGCCTGCCTTATCGAATCCTTAGTAACTTTTACTTTGATTTCGATGTGTTCATCATCAGCGGGCGCTTTGCTTGCCGGGTCTTTCTTTTCGTCAGCCATGTTGATTTCTCCTCTTTAAGATCTTCAGGTTTCTACATTGCATTTAGTGAAATGCGGGCGGTATTCTAGCATACCCATGTGGCGTTTTACAGCAATGTTTGTGATGACGCATGCTAATTTTCGATTAATGATGTAATAGGTCGAGCAATTCAAAAGCAATGAAAAATCCCGATGTCATTTTGTTGGTTCCCTTCGACGACGGAGAGGGATTCGCGCTCGAACCGGGCGCCAGACAGAGCTTCGGCGCTCATCTTCTCGGTCCTCTCAGGCTTGCTCTTAGCGAATTCGAAGAGTATTGCGGTCTCAGATTCAATCTTGCCTCGAAAGCGAATAGCCCTCGATTCAACGGCGAACCGCTGAGCTCCGGATCACACAGGTCTTTGACGGCGGTTACTCTGGCGACTCATCTCGAAAGGGCCGGATTGAATTGGATGGTCGTTGATCCTGGAATCGACAATCTCGCGGGATGGAGGCGAAGGCTCGCAAAACTCCGCGGCAGCGATCCTATCGCTGTCGGAATCTCGACGACCTTTACGATGGGTTCGCGATGGATTCGCATCCTCATTTCGCTCGTGCGTCGGACATTCCCGCGCGCGAAGTTAATCCTGGGCGGCTACTACTACGCGACCGATGCTCGCGACTTCCTCTCGCTCGACGCCGATGTTTTTTGTGTCGGCGAAGGCGAAGTGCGGCTGCCCGAGATAGTCCATCGCTTGAAGAGCGGAGAGACGCTCGACGCGGTTCCCGGTCTCTATATTCCCAACGCGGATGGATCGCTTCGGCACACAGGCCGGGCGGAACCGCTCGATATGGCCAAGCTACCCGCGATCGACTGGAGCCTGAGCTCGCGAATCGAGCCATCCCTCGACATACACTCGGAGAAGGTTGATGTGGGGGTTGAAACTCAGAGAGGCTGTGTCTTCAAGTGCGGGTTCTGTACATTTCGGACGCTGGCGAGCCCAACCGTGATGAGTCCTGAGGAAGCGGTGGAGCGAATCTTCAATACGGCTTCCGTACGCGCGGGAGCCATTATGATGACGGACGCGACCGCCAGCTATCCTCACGACAGATGGGTTGAAATCTTAAAGCTCCTCATCGATCGGGGCGGCGCGCCGCATCCGATCTGGGCATACGTTCGGGTTTCGGATCTGCCTGATGAAACGGTCCGTCTTATGTCTCTCGCGGGAGTTAAACATGTATTTATTGGCCAGGAGAGCGGCGATCAGGAAATGCTGAATCGCATGAGGAAAGGGACAAACCTGAAGCAGATCCAGCCCGCCATAGATGCTCTTGCCAGGCATAACATAACCGCGATAACCGCGTTCATTCACGGTTATCCGGGAGAGACCAGCGAGTCCCTTAACAATACTCGCGCTCTGCTTGCGTCTATCAACGACGGCCACGAGGCGAAACCGCCGGTGCTCCTGTACGTCGTACATCCGTTCATACTTCAGGATATGACTTCGGTAGCTCAGGATGAAGACGTCGATCTCATCAGCTATTATCTCAACTACCCGCCGAAGCGATCCGCCGAAGAATGCCTCGCCACCGTGATAGCCTGCAGCAGGATTCCGCACGCCCCGGCGTTTCTGTATCTTCTCGGCAAAGAAAAGAGCACGAGCAGCTCGATGATCGCCGGGGGACATTCCACGCCTCACGAGGTCTTTCGCTGGATGAAGACGGTCGAAAGAGGAATGGGGATTTTTCTGGAGAAGAACCTCGACGGAACGCGTGTGAACGGGGCCGAACTCAATCACCTGAAGCGAACGCTGTTGGAGTCTTACTATCAGCACCGCGCGGGCCTGAGTCAGGTAGCGCCTTCGCTGGCGAGGACGGCAGTGGGCGCGGCATCCGCAAGTCTGTACCGGCGGCTGAATAAGGAATGGAGAAATGAGGAGCAAGACGGTCCGGGAGCTTTCACCAGGGTGCTCGTCGGGCTGACCGCCTATAAACAGCTCGGTAATGTGAAGGCGCTCGCGGAGGGGTTGAGAACGGGCAGGCTCTCGACTCCGGAATCAGAATCGGTGGAAAAGGCAGCGTCGGGAAGTATCGGCGAAGCGGCCGACCAGATTATCGAACAGGGGATGCAGAACGGCAAAATGAAGCTGATGATGTACAATTCAGATGGGAAGCTGGAACGGGTGAAGACCAGGAAGTCGCTGTCGGGGCGCCTTCCAGTCCGCTCGTGAAGTGTCCAGCGACATCTGGAGGTCTCGTTTGATATATCTGCCAAAACATTTTGCTGAAACTGATCTCGCGGCTCTGCACGATCTGATCGACGGCTACAGCTTCGGAACGTTGATAATTAAGAATGCATCGGGCGATCTCGACCTTGCTCACCTGCCGTTTTTTCTGGACCGCAAAGATGGAGAAAAGGGAACCCTGTTGACTCATGTGGCGCGTGCTAACCGAATCTGGCGCTCAGTGGACGGCAAGTCCAGAGCGATGGTTATTTTCCAGGGACCGCACGCGTATATTTCGCCGGGGTGGTACAAGTCCGATATCAAAGTCCCGACCTGGAATTACGCGGTTGTTCACGCTCATGGCGTTCCGAAGAAAGTCTCGGAAGCCGAGTTGTATTCGATTCTGAAGCGGCTTACGGACAAGCACGAAGCTTTGCTGGAGAATCCGTGGCGCATCGAAGACCTGCCTCCGGATCAATGGGAGCGGTTCAAAAAAGAGATACTGGGAATCAAAATCGAGATAGATGAGCTTGTCGGAAAGTTCAAGCTGAGTCAAAACCGGGAAGCCGACGATCGGGAAGCCGCAATCGAGGGACTCGTCAAACGCGACGCTTTATTCGATGCCGAACTGGCTTCATTGATGGAAAGGAAACACAGAGAGTCCTCGACTCTCTAAGGCCGGCGGATTCCGGTGCGAATAATTCGACATGGGTAGGTTCCGACGCTCTGCCATGAGCCGTCATTTTTTAGGCCTTCGACTTCAAATCGGTAGAAGCCGTTCCTAAACGAGGCGGACTTGAATGGACACACAACGTCAAGTCCCTTCGGGGTCAAGCCGCATTTCTTCTCATCAACTTCTTTACCCGAGCTATTGAATGCGCTCACGCAATATTCCCTCAAATAGGTTACCCCTTCGAGGCCAAACGCGATTTGGAAGGAAGCCCGGACAGTCTTCAGTTTGATTTCCTTCGGTTTGAAATTGAAGCTCACGCTTCTCTCCTCAGCCTGCAATGAAAAAGGCGGCGGTTCAGCCAGGGCCGCGATTCGCATGGCGGTGTCCGTCTTAAGGCTCTTTATTGTTCTCTCCCGGGCCGCGATCTGTGCGGTGAGACCCTCAATTGTTGCCTGCAGCTTTGCCTCCGATGCGCGAGACTCCTCCGCGGCCGCCTTGCTGGCGAGGCGTTCTTCTTCAGCGTGCGCCGCCAATTGTGCCATTTCGCCCTTTGCCTGATTAGCTTCCGACCTGAGCCGCATCTCTCGGAAGCCTATCCAAATGCCAGTGCAAATGAGTAATAGAAGGCTGATGCCGGCGAGTATCAAACGATGAACTGAAATCCGGGAGAGAAACCAGCCACTCGGAACCGCCTGGGTTGCGGCCGCCAGACGGATACCTTTCATAAAGTCTTCTGTCGTTCTCAATTGCTCGACGCATCGAGGGCAAGCGACAAAATGCTCCTCAAAGCGGACAATCTCATCGGGCATCAAGCCGCCCATCAGATACCGCTCGACAAAATCGAGGTTATCGATCTCGTTATGATCCATTTACTTAAAAATCCCCAATAGTAAAGTGGCGCTAAGCCTTCAGCTATCGCACGGCCCCGAAAAAAATTCGCGCTTCGTCAATTCTTATTCCTATGATCTCCTTCAAATTTCAGGTATAGCTCCTTAAATCTCTGGAGCGCGCGGAAAACAACCCGATTAAACTGCTCTCTCGTTAAACCCAGATCGCTGCAGATGCGATCCTTGGGCTCCTCCGCTACAAAGTATCTCATCAACAAATCCCTGTCCCGTTTTACGCTCATCTCCCCGATAATTCTTAGCACCACGCTTCCTCGTTCTTTTTCGAGGAGCCGAGTGAACGGGTCCTGCCCTGGATCGGGGATGAATTCGGCGTTTCCGCCGTCCTCGCGGCTTGTGAGTTTTCTTATTTTTCTGACGTGCTCTATTGCGAGATTTTTCGCGATAGAACAAATGAATCCCGACAGGCGTTCAGGCTCGCGGACTTCGCCGCATCTGATTTTCTCCAGCACTTTTAGAAAGGTCTCTTGCGAGATATCTTCGGTCGAAGAAGAGTTCTGAACGATTCGGCCGATGATTATGGATACACCGTCCTTATGACGACGAATGATCTCTTCTTCAGCGCGAGGATCTCCGTCGTGGGCTTGCTTCACCAACTCCGCAAGCTGGCGGTCGTTGTTCACTGGGGCGATGCTCACTCCAATCCTTAGACTGTACTAGACGACCTCAAGACTTGGACAAACCGATGACGCACGCGCGTACTTCTAAGGTCTCCCCGTGATTATGAAAGGAGCCCAGTAGTACGGATGCCGCGTCTCCGCGCGGCCTTTGAGCGATTTCAGCTTCGCATCGCGAAGCGCCTCGGCATTGCCAACATTTTGGGACAATTCCTGGTAGAAATTCTTCATTAGATCAGCGGTCGATGCATCGGTTATGTTCCAAAGGCTCACGGCCACCGACCGCGCGCCGGCATAGAGGAACGCCCGACTGAGTCCCACGATACCCTCACCTTCAACTAACTGCCCGCCGCCCGTCTGACAGGCGCTAAGCACCACGAGATCGCAATCCAAATTCAGTTCCGACACCTCGGACATCTCGAGGAACCCATCCTCGTCGGTATTGTCGTCCAGGGTAAGGAGAAGAACCATCGAATGAAAGACCGACTCCGTGTCCACGAGGTTATGAGTGGCGATATGAATCCGTTTAAATAAACTCAGATTCTCCTTCTTTAGCGCTTCTTCCGTGGCATCCGCGCCGAGATAAATGCGGCAGCGACCCGGGAATTGTTTCGCGATATCCTGCACTTCATCGCGAGTCCGCTTGAGCCGCGGCACGGAGTTTCTGTCGATTGAAATGATCGCCCTTATCGGGCTGTCCGAAGCCTTAACGGTTCTATTCCGGTTGGAAGATTCATCCTCCGGCGCGAACAACGGATCGGCAAACCCAATGAAGTCCATGCGGCGATCTTCGCCGGTTCTTCCGTCCTGCAATAGCGATATCATCCCCGCGGAGATCAGGTAACTGATACGGTGATCTTCGAGGAGATAACGATCATTCCGCACCAGCGCGTCAAAGGGCACATTGTGGAGAATTCCGTCCGGCACGATGATGAGATTTCGGGCCGCGGGAAGCTGCTTTGACAGATCGCCGAATAACATCTTAAACAGATCGCTTCCATGAATCTTGACGTTTCTGATCGCCTCATCGATTTCGTTATTGGCAGGACGGCTGCTTATCAGAGACAGGAACTCTTTCACTTGCTTCTCGATATGGGCGCGTCCAGGAAGCGTAATCAAAGTAGGGCCGGTTGGAGAAATTAACCATGCAAACGATCGCTTTTCACCCAGCATGAACTCGACAAGCGACTCGTCGTTTGCCTTGAGATAATTTTTTAATGAAGCCAGGTCGATCGGCTGATAGGATTGAAACTGTTTTGTCGAATTCTCGGAGTCAGAGGCGATGCGCGCTTCTTCCCTCGCCATCTCAGCTTCTCGAAATTCATGGTCGATCTTAGCCCGTTGCTGCGCGGTCAGTTTCGAAGAGAACAATCGCGTTCGAAGCTGCGATACCGCGCTAGAATATTTACGGACGGTCGCGCTTTCCTCATGTCTGCGCGAGGCTTCTCTCAGGCGCCGGGCTGTGATCAGCGCCTGGATTGTCTTTCCCCTCGCCCGCTGAAGCTCCTCGAAAGCATCGACTATTCTTCCCTGCTCAATAAGAATATCGATGTGCTCGTTGCAGGCGGCCTGATAGTCAGCCGCGAACCCCGTGGCGCTCCTATCGGTCGCGGCATAGCACAACCACCACAGAGCGACGACCTGACTGCGAGCAAATTGATACTTCGCTTCCGCCGCATTCCTATCCCCTGTAGCTCTCAGAGCCCGCGCCAGAGCTAAATACGCATTGAATCTCAGTAAACGGGCGCGGGTCTTCTCTGAGTTGAGTTTGGCCCGTGGGACCTGATCGTCCGCTAGATTCCTGGCTTGGTTCGAGTGTTGAAGGGCCGCCGCTATTTCTCCGCTTGCCATCTCAGCGTCAGCGAGCAGACAGAGCGCGATGACCTGTCCCTTGATGTCGCCGCCGCGCTGATGAACGGCCAGCACTGTTTCGAAGGATTTATGCGCAGGTTTGAACGAGCCCTCTTTCAGAAGGATTCGACCCGCGATCTCAGCCAACGCGGCATCGATATTGGGGTCCAAACCGCGCTGGAGTTGTCGAACCTCTCTTATGAATTTTCGGGCTTTCTGGTTCTCGCGCTGCTGATAATAAGCGCCGGCGATTCCGGTGAGAGCGACGGCTTGAATTGAGAGATCCGATATCGCGCTCGCTTCGGTGAGCCCTTGATTGTAATAACGGAGAGCTAGCTCGGACTCGTATAGATCGAGATATGAGCGAGCAATTGAATTAGATGCGCGCGCGCGCGTTGAGCGCGGCAGATCGTTCAACTCCAATACTTGTTTGTAGTAATACAGGGATTCCGGAAATTTCGTTGCGGCAAAATAGCAATCGCCAATCTTCGACGCGGCCTGCGCCGCCGTCTCTGAAGCTCTCGATGCGATCCATAACTGAAGCGCCTGCGCGAAGAGCGGCCTTACCACTGCTGGCTCGTCGGTCTCAGCTTTTGACAAGGCTGATTCAAACAGAGATTCGGCTCGCTTATTATCCGTCGGCGGACCGTGGTCCCTTTTGCGAACATCGCCTGGAGCAGCAAATGAAGTGATCGGCTGCAAGACAGTAGACAGCATTGCTCCACACGCCAGGGAGAATGCCAGGAGAGTTGAAGGTGCTCTGCGGATCAACCTTTTTTTACTCATTAACGGCGCGGGCAATTATAGCATTTACCCGCGCCGCTGGAGAATATCCTTATGTCATTCCAATGTCATTCCGCTTACAATTAGTTGCTTCTGTAAGGAAAAATCTTCCGAGAGATTTCAGATTTTGTTTCTCGACGTTGCCAATTGATAAACAAAATCAAATCGTTGGCGCGTCGATTTACTTAGTCGCCATGGCGGCCTCGAAAGGTGCAGGTGAGCCGTTGAAATCGATGCGGGTAAAGAGAAGTTCGTGCATAGTGCGGCCGCCGATTGAAACACTCTCAAAAAATGGAAGCTTAACCCCTTCGACGAACCTGTAATCGGAAAAATCGATGCGGCCCGATCCTACCTCCAGCCGTCGGATAATGCTTGCGGAGTCGATATAGAAGAGCCATGAGCCTAACCCGAATTTCTCAACAATGTTGCATCAGCAAAGCTCCAAACATGGTAATAGTGAAGTAGGAAAAGACTTCGAGCCATGA
>QHVH01000012.1 GCA_003222245.1 Blastocatellia bacterium AA13
TCTAAGCCCTACTCCACGCCACGAATGCAGTAACAAAAAGAATAGTGCGAGCCCAAAGACTGAATGAGCCTCGGCCGACTGCCGGGCTGGAAACCGGTTTAGCCGTATGAGCGATATGTTTCGATGTTGCTTGAACGCTGCATTCCAAAAGAGTCGAGCCGCAGCAAGGGCAGACGCCGTCAGTACCGAAGTCGCAGTTGCATACGGATCGGCCAGCGGCATTTGTATGACCGGCGAAGACGGCGCTCGAGAGCGAACCGGTACTGGCAGATTGGCGAAGCGTTGATGAGGTCATCATTGGTATCGCGACGATAATGACCAGACAGGCAAACATTCTTTTCATACCTTCCTCCTTTGGCGACGTCGTGTCTCAAAGTTCCGCGATTCGGCTCGGCAGTTATCAAAACCTGTTTTATCGCAGCCTTACGCGCGGCGCTTTTTCCGTAGAATCCGCAAGACATCTGGGAGAGCAACTCGCTTCGCTCGCTCGAAATGCGTACATCGCCAGACGGATTAATGAAGTCGATGAGCTAGTCGAATTGATGCTGGCGCTTCCGCTTGACCGACATTCAAATGCAGTGGCGCAGAGTTATCGCGCGCTCCGCTTGAAAGATCAGCGTGATTTCGAAGGCGCACGGAGCTTACTAGGCCGCGTAATCGAGCAGGCTGCACCGCGACATAAGGCTCGCGTGCTTCAGGCCATCGGCTCGGCGTATTACGCAGAGGGCCGATTTGATGACGCATTGCCCTTCTTCACGGAGGCTGGAAAGACTGCTCTTGAGCGAGACCCATTCACGTTGATTCAATCGCGACAGATGACTGCGGTCGTTCGGAGCATCAACGGTGATCACAAACGCGCACTTGCTGATCTTGAAAGCGTTTTCCCGTGGGTGCAATCGGTCGCCAAGCGTTATCCCGCGCTCTATTACGACATCTTGAATGCGCTTGCGGTCGAACTCGGGAAAACAGGCCGCATTAATGAGGCGCGCGCAGCAGTAGACATTGCGCTCGACTCTCGATATGCAGCCGCTTACCCCGAATGGAGCGAGACTCGCCAGGAACTGGGACAGAAGCGAACCGTCGCTACGCCATCGCTCGTCGCGGTGACTCAATTACCCGAGGCATCACCAACTCCGAAATCCGAGGCAGAAACTTCTTCGAGCTTAAAACGCCAGGCGCTGGGCCTCGGCGCTTGCGCTTTGCAGTGGCTGTTGCTGCTGCCGACGTGCTCAAAGCTTCCAACAAACGCCACGCGGCTTGCGGTTAGACCACGCAGCTTGCGAACGGTCACCTTCAGAATATCCGAGCGGCTCGAAATCGGGCTCGGGCCGCGCGCGCCGCCTTCCTTCTGATTTCTTTTAACAAATCATTCAAAGAACAATGGCCGTGCTTTAACAGCTCTATCGTGCAGGCCTCGAAGTTTTGATCTGGGCGGGTGGCCGCTCGTTTATCTCGTCCACCCTCTCAATCGAAAAACAAGCGCTCGGCGTATAAGTGTTCGTCTATCTGCTGATACGTCGCGGCGCTACGGAAGAGGTGTGCATGATAAGGGAAGGGCACTCCGCGTACAACTCGAAAGGCACGGTCATTGCCGAGGCCGGAATCCCCGGATGATCAGCCTTCGGAGGCGTCATCGCCACCGGGCAAGCGATATAAGCCCGGCAGTGCGGCGGCGCGTCCAACGGCGGCGCGGCAAGCCTCAATGGGGGGCTCGTTGCGCGGTTATTGCCGACGCCATGAGAGGCTATGACTGACGTGTAACGCGCCGGCTGTTAAAAGACCGACGCGCCGTCAGGCGAAGATCATAACGGGGCGCATACACGCTTTCGGAATTCACCGGCGTGTAGCGGTTCTGATTCCGGCCCACGATCGATTAACTATCGATTAACTAAATAAGCGCGGCCCGGTCGCGGGCTGCCCAGGAAAGGTGTGTAATGGATCACAGAGTAGATCGCGCCATTGAGTTCATCGAAATGAACTACGCAAATAATATTGGTCTGCGAGACCTCACCAAATGCGTCAGGCTCTCAACCTCGCGACTGGCAGTTTTATTCCAGAGCGAGATCGGCCGGTCGCCCTTGCGATACCTGAAGGAGATTAGGATTCAAAAGGCGGCCCAGCTCCTGAGCAGCGATTATTTGCTCAGCATCAAAGAGGTGATGGGCAAGGTAGGATTGATGAGCCCGAGCCACTTCACTCACAGTTTCAAAGATGCGTTTGGGGTTACGCCTACGGAGTATCGCGCGAACAGCTTAAGCCGGCTTCCATCAAGATCAACATTGAAGATACAAGCTCGTGAGTCGTTGCAGGAATCACTAACAATCGACAATCGAGTCCAACAATACGGCATTGTAGACGCTCGGCTGGAACAGAAATAATATTGGGCAGGAGGGCGGCGATTGAATTGAGCCCAGCGTTTCAACGCTGGTCGTAAGTTGATTCAATGCACATCCGCGATGGTTGAATACAATCCAGAGTCAATCGTCTTAGACGCGATGTGTCGCGCGTTTGGGTTTGAATGCGGCCGGTGAAATACGTGACGGGTTTCACCGCGGCTTCTCATAAATATCCGTCGCGGTGCGGTGGGTTTGGGTTTGGCCGCGAGCCGGTGAATACGTGACAGCCCTCCTTCCACTAACGGGCTCTCATAAATAGACGCCGGTTCGCGGTCGATGGTCTTGCGTCCCGATATAGGGCTGAACGCCCCGGATTAAAAATCAAATAGGAGAATAAATATGACCTCGCTCGAATTGAAATTCCTGGTGTATGAGAGATGGGGATCTATTACAGCGGCTGCGAAGGTACTGGAATGCAGCCGGTCTCAGCTCTCTTATTGCATATCTCGGAGGCGAGTCTCACGCCAGCTCAGGGAGAAGCTGGCCAGAGCACTGGATAAGCCGATCGATCAGCTTTTCAGCGATAAGGCCGCCGATTCTCCGGACGATTCATCTTCGCCAGAGGAGATCGAGCCGCAGCCCTCCGAGAGCGAGAGTAGCGAGTCGCCCCTGGCCGACTCGAACATATTGAAGGGCGACCATCAGGATGAATCCGACGACGAGACCGACTTGCCTTCAACGAGAATTCAACCGACAACCGCGCGCAGAGCTAAAGTACGATGAAGAAGGCTCGCGCGCTCGGCGAGCCGGCTTCACCAGTTTTCGCGATCACCCAAACACGTCAAAGAGAGGTTTGGACAGGTGAAGAAAACTCGAAATGTTCGCGCGCGTGCGCGAATTCGGAATTACAAACGCAACCCTGTTCCCGCCGAATCGCTCGGCGGAAAGCTCTTTGCGTCGCTGGGCGAAGTGATATCGAAGAGTAAGCGAGTCCTACTGAACACCACGAGTAAGCGAGTCTTACTCAATACCACGAGTAAAGCCGAAAGAAGGCGGCCCGCGTCGGACTTCACGGGCCGCCTTCTCTCTGAAAATGCCCTGCGCCGCTGCGCCGGATTCGCCATTGGTCACTATTTGTCATACCAGCACGATTGCGGTTTATCCGCGGATCAATCCGCGGATCACGCCGATAAGTCTCAATCCGCTGATGAACGCGGCTTCGTGTGCTTTTGGGAGCGCACGCTTCCAGCGTGCGAGTTCATCAGGTTTCAATCCGCTAAAGAACGCGGCTTCGTGTGCCTCATCAATCGATCGCTGCGGCCGGATATCAGATCTCAATTTCAGTCTGCCAATGAACGGCTTTGTGTGCTTTCTTGCGCCCTTGCGTCATTGCGTCATTGCGTCATTGCGTTGTTTTCCGTTTCAATCCGCTAAAGAGCGCGGCTTCATTCCGACCGACAGTGCCAAATTGAGGCCGGGGATGGATAACTTCGAGTTTCAATCCGCTAAAGAGCGCGGCTTCATTCCGACAAAGCTGAAAGCGGCCTGGGCTGCCGTTGGCATCACGGGTTTCAATCCGCTAAAGAGCGCGGCTTCATTCCGACGTCGGCATGCGCACAGCGTTGGTCGATCGGGCCGGGTTTCAATCCGCTAAAGAGCGCGGCTTCATTCCGACGGATTTACGATGAGCTCATAGCGGTGGGGTGTCGGGTTTCAATCCGCTAAAGAGCGCGGCTTCATTCCGACGTTCGGTGCAGTCTTCTGCCGGACGGAGTCGTATGGGTTTCAATCCGCTAAAGAGCGCGGCTTCATTCCGACGCGTGACCCAGCCTGTAATTCAGGCAGAAGGGATCACAGTTTCAATCCGCTAAAGAGCGCGGCTTCATTCCGACGGAGCTCAAGAAAGAGGGGTTTCACTTCACTAATGAGGTTTCAATCCGCTAAAGAGCGCGGCTTCATTCCGACTGGTCAACTTACCTCCGATCGTTAGCTCAATTCCAAGTTTCAATCCGCTAAAGAGCGCGGCTTCATTCCGACATCCCCGACCAGCCCTGACATTACCGGAATCGCTTAGCGTGGGTTTCAATCCGCTAAAGAGCGCGGCTTCATTCCGACATGCGTCTGTTATTATTTTTTTGGTGGGTCATAGACCGTTTCAATCCGCTAAAGAGCGCGGCTTCATTCCGACATACGCATAACTTTTTTCCGGCGCTTTCATAATTCCCGTTTCAATCCGCTAAAGAGCGCGGCTTCATTCCGACAAGCCAAAGGGGGTCTTTCATGATCCCCCAAGGCAAAGGTTTCAATCCGCTAAAGAGCGCGGCTTCATTCCGACAGTTCACAGGAGGCCAGTATGAAGCTTAAGACAGTCAGTTTCAATCCGCTAAAGAGCGCGGCTTCATTCCGACATTCTCAATCGTTTTACCGCTGACAATAACCGACCAGGTTTCAATCCGCTAAAGAGCGCGGCTTCATTCCGACCTGGTGGGAGGAATTTTGATAAGGTTCAGCCAGCAAGGTTTCAATCCGCTAAAGAGCGCGGCTTCATTCCGACCTGATGTTTCTTGATCCCGAAAACCAAGGGCAGCTTCTGTTTCAATCCGCTAAAGAGCGCGGCTTCATTCCGACGAGATGTTGGAATGTCCCTTGAGGATGGTACTGGATGTTTCAATCCGCTAAAGAGCGCGGCTTCATTCCGACACGGCGCTCGTTGCACTCGGATGGTGCCGTTCACCATGTTTCAATCCGCTAAAGAGCGCGGCTTCATTCCGACTGTATAGTGTTGGGAGCGAAGCAGCACCAAACTGCATGTTTCAATCCGCTAAAGAGCGCGGCTTCATTCCGACTGTGGCTGCTGGGGGGCCTTTGATGCCAACGTTTAGAGGCCTCAATTGTAAGACCCCCCATCAACCTGTAGGAATTCCGTCTTCATGAGTTCGGCTATCGCTATTCTATTGTCAATGAACTGAACGGCTTAAGCCGCCTGTCAGACCCCCCCGCTTTTTTCGCTAAGGGGTACCCCTGTAAGTTTCGTCGCGCGTGGCGGAGAAACTCCAGTGTCGCCGATCTGGCACGTATCAATGTATCGATCTAATGCATTCATGAGCCCCGCGGCTGTCTGAGTCTCCATAGCTATAGTGATCGAACCGCAGAGAGAATTTCATCAATGAGAGTTTTATTCAAGAACTTTCTTTGAATTTGCGGCGGCCGGTTTACTTCGTTCAGAAAATCTCTGGCGGGATTTATATGAGTTGGCGGAGTTCTGTGCGCCGTTTTCTTCCGAAGGCTGGAGCCGTCTGACGCCGCTCCTGCCTGATCAGCGCGCGCAAGTCGCTCAAGCGGCGATCAGGATCTTCGACGACATGCCGCAGGGTGCGATCGATGTCGCATAGGGTCTGGCTGACGGTCTTTTCTTCAAAGAGGTCCGTGTTGTAGCGCGCGGACAAACTGAACCGGCCGTTGGTTTCTTCGAACACGAGACTGATATCAAACGGAGACGCCTGCTCGCTTAGAGGCAGCGGTTCAATGGTCAGGCCTTGCAATGTCAAAGGAGCTATCGGCGCGTTCTGGAGGATGAACATAACCTGGAACAAAGGGTTCTCGCCGATCTTGCGATCCGGGTGGAGCTCCTTGACCAGGCTTTCGAACGGGAGATCCTGGTGCGCATAGGCTCCGAGCGTGACTTCCCTGACGCGGTCGAGGAGCTCGCGGAATTTCGGATCACCCGACAGATCGGTGCGCAGCACGAGTTGATTTGTGAAGAGCCCAAGAGTCGACTCGATCTCGGGGCGGTTTCTGTGGGCTATATCCGCCCCGACCGCGATGTCGAACTGGCTCGTATAGGCGGACAGCACAACCTTGAACGCGGCCAGCAGAGTCATGAACAGGGTTACTCCTTGGCCGCGACTGAGCGACTGCACCTGTTCACTAAGCTCGGACGAAAGCAATGTGGAAGCGGATGAACCGCGAAATGTCTGGGCCGCGCCGCGAGGCCGATCGGTCGGCAGATCGAGACGGTTCAGCCCCTCGAGGCGATTCCTCCAGTATTCGAGCAGTATCTCGCGCCGGCCGTCTTCGAGCGACCGTCTCTGCCACGCCGCGTAATCGCCGTACTGAACCTCGGGCTCGGCGAGCGTCGACGGACGGCCGCTCGCGTAGGCCGCGTAGAGTTGGGAGATCTCATTGTTGATGATTCCAATCGACCATCCGTCAATAGCGATGTGGTGGATTGTGAAAGCGAGATGGTTGACTTGCTTGCCGAGCCGCATTAGCGAGCATCGAATCATACTATCGACGGCCAGATCGAAGGGACGCTCAGCCTGGCGGGCATTCAGCGAATCGATTTGTTCAGTCTGGTCCTTATCCGACAAGGCGCTGAGATCCACGAGTTTCAAAACGGCTCGAGGAGCCGCTCTCAGAACCTGAACAGCCTTGCCTTCTTCGATCGTGAAATTGGTTCGCAGCGCTTCGTGACGGCGAAGCAACTCGTCGAGAGCCTGATCAAAAGGCGCCGTCCGCAATGGGCCGGAGAGCTTTAAGCCTCCGCGCATATTGTACGCGGCGTTGTCCGGCGCGAGCTTGCTCATGAACCAGAGGCTTTCCTGTTGAAACGAGAGCGGCAGCGCGCGATCCCTCGGCGCGCGCGCGATCGGAGCCGCCGGCTCGATTCCGGCGCCGGCCAACCGCTCGAGTTCTATTCTATCGGCGAGAGCCGCGAGCGTAGGCTCTTCGAAAATGCTCTGAAGCGGCAGGTCGATCTTGAATGCCTGCCTGATACGAGAAACGACTTGCGTGGCGAGCAGCGAGTGCCCGCCGAGATCGAAGAAACTCTGATGGGCTTCAATTCCGCGAAGGCCGAGGACGCTTTCCCAGACGCCTCGGAGTATCTGTTGGGTCTGGGTCGCGCGGCTGTCCAGATCGAGGGCTTCAACAGGCGCGACTTCGGGCAATCTCCTCCGGTCCAGTTTTCCGCTCGGAGTTTTCGGGAGATCGGGCACGATCGCGATTTGGCTGGGAACCATGAAATCGGGCAGCTTTTGTTTAAGCCGGTCCTTTAACAGTCTTTCATCAACAGCGAACGCGTTCCCCGCGCCATTGTTTACGACGGCGTAAGCGATCAGCCGCTTGATGCCGAGATCGTCGCCTTTTACGATGACGACGGCTTCCCGGACACCGGGTTGTTGGCGGAGCGTGGCTTCGATCTCTCCGACCTCAACGCGATAGCCGCGTATCTTGACCTGACCGTCCATTCGGCCGACGAAGTCTATGTCACCGGTCGAGCCGTACCTGGCCTCGTCGCCGGTACGGTACAACCGGCCTCCGTCAGGCGAGTATGGATCGGGACGAAACCGCTCCGCGGTCAAGTCAGGCCTGTTGAGATAACATCGCCCCAGCACGGCGCCGCCGATACAGAGCTCGGCTGAGATTCCGGCGGGCACGGGCTGAATGCAATCCCGCAGCATGTACATCCGGCCATTTGCGATGGGTATGCCGATGGGAGGTTTTCTCGGCCATTCCCGCGGCTCGCCGGTCAGCTCACCCGCCGTCACTATATGGCTTTCGCTGGGACCATATTGATTATCAATGGCGCAGCCTGTCGCCTCTACCAGTCTCTCGACGTCGTGGTTGATGTGCAGCGCTTCGCCGGCGGTTATGATTTGGGTCAGACTCGGGGCCGCTACAGCGGGGTTGGAGCCTGCCTCCGACGCCAGTTGCTTTAGGGCTACATAAGGAGCGAACAATCTCTCGACCTGCTTTTCTTTGAGCTCTCGCCAGAGGGAAACAGGATCGCGCCTGACCATTTCATCAATAAGGATAAGAGTGCCTCCGGTCCAAAGCGTCGAGACGATTTCCTGATAGGACACATCGAAGCTCAGCGAGGTGTATTGAATGGTTCTGGCTCCGGGTCGATTGCGCCATCTCGCTGCTTGCCAGCAGATCAGATTGAACAGGCAGCCCTGGGTCATTGCTATGCCCTTCGGCTTTCCGGTCGAGCCCGATGTGTAGATGACGTAGGCCAGATTGTCCGGTTGGGGCTGGGCCGCCGCACACAAGACTCCTGATTCCGCCGCTTCAGCAAGAGTCTCTTCGATGTAGATCACGCGCGCGCCGTGCGAATCTACGGCGTCCGCCCAGGGTTTGAGCGTGAGCACGAGGGCGGGCGAAGAGTCCTCGATCATGAATTCGATGCGCTCTCGCGGATAATTTGTGTCGAGCGGCACATAGGCGGCTCCCGCTTTGATCACGGCGAGCAGCCCAACAACCATCTCGATACCGCGAGGAATGTACAGACCGATCAACGATTCAGTTCCGACTCCCAGCGATAGAAGCCGCGACGCTGCTAGCGCCGTTAAGCGATCCAGCATTGCGTAGGTGATGAACTGATCGCGATCCTGCAGGGCGACGCTGTCGCTGTATTCCGACCACGATCTCTCGAGCATTACCGCAACCGAGCTTGCAGCCGGCCATTGAATCTCCGTATCGTTCCAGGCCGACAGTTGCAGCCGTTCGGCTTCCGTCAGCATGGCGATTTCAGAGACACGTCCGTCGAAATTCTCCGCCATTGCGGCAGCCACGCGGTCCAAATGCGTCAGCAATCGCTTTATCGTAGCCTGATCGAAAAGCGAGTTGTCGTACTCAACGGAGACCTTTATCCCGGCCCCCGTCTTTTCAGCGAAGAGCATCAGATCAAATTGCGGCGCGGCGGGCTCGACGTCAATTTCTTCCACAACTACATTCTCGATTTCGAGCCAGGCCGCCGGCGGGTTCTTCATAACGAACAGGATCTGAAACAGCGGTGTTTGCGCCGCGCCGCGATAAGGACGCACTTCTTCAACAAGCCGGTCGAATGGAAGGTCCTGATTCGCGTACGCTCCGAGCGCGGCAGTCCGGACAGCCAGCAGAACGTCGCGGATTGTCTTATCGCCGCGCACAGCGAGCCGAATCGGAACGGTGTTGTCGAAGAATCCTATGAGGTCGTCCAGTTCCGGGCGATTACGACTGGCGACCGGCGAACCAAAGACCACGTCCTCTTCGCCGGTGTAGTGATATAACAGGCAGGAGGCCGCGCTCAGCAGACTCATGAACAATGTTGCGCCTTCGCGCTTTGCAAGCGATTCGAGCCGCAGGCCGATGGAAGGCTCGATCATCAATCGCTCTGTCGAAGCGCGCGCGCCCTGAGCTATCGGTTTTTGGTGATCCGCCGGAAGCGCCGCGAATGAATCCAGGTCCTCGAACTGAGTCGTCCAGTATCGAATCTGACCCTGCAATATATCCTCGCTCAACCTGCGCCTCTGCCATACGGCATAATCCGCATATTGAATCGTCAGATCTTCGATTTCCATCGGCGCGCCGATTCGGAACGCGCCGTAGGACTGTGATACTTCGCGGACCAAGATTCCGAGCGACCATTCATCACAGATTATGTGGTGCATCGTGACCAGCAGAATGACCTCGTCTCCGCCGAGAGTCATTAGAGCGAGCCTGATTAGAGGCGGCCGCTCCAGATCGAATGGACGCGCCGCTTCTCGCGCGGCCAGCGCCGCCGCTTCCTGTTCCGCCCGGCCTATGCCGGTGAGATCGATGTGCTTGATAGCCAGTCGAACCGCTTGAGATATGACCTGGAGCGGTTGGCCGTCGCGAACAAGAAAACTCGTGCGAAGGACCTCGTGTCGTCTTACTAACTCGTTTATAGCCTGTTCGAATACAGAAGCGCTGAACGCGCCTTTAATTCTGAATGCCGCGGCGACGTTATAGGCCGGTGTCCCGGGTGAGAGCTGGTCCAAAAACCACAGCCGCTGCTGAGGCGATGAAAGCGGCGCCTCGCTTTCGCTGCAATACCGGTTCGTTTCTCGATGCGTTTCGAGCTTGTCCAGCTTGTCCCGAGACACGATCGCTTGCTGTACATTTCCCCATTCCGGAAGGTCGCCGCGGGTCATCCGGGCTTCAACTTGCGCTGAAAGAAGCTCGAGAGTGGGGTTTTCAAAAATAGCGCGGAGCCCAAGCTCGATGCCGAACGTTTTTTCCAGGCGCGAGGCTATCCTGGTCGCCAGCAGCGAATGACCTCCGAGCTCAAAGAAGTCATCATTCAAGCGCGGCTGCTCGATTTTCAAAACGTCGGACCAGATAGCGGCTACCGACGCCTCGATCAGCGTTCGCGGCCGGCGCTCTCCGTCCGTGCGTCGATTCTTCGGATCGGGTAATGCCGCTTTATCCACCTTACCGTTTGCCGTGAGAGGCAGCTCTTGAAGCTCGACGATCGCGGACGGGACCAGATACTCGGGCAAGGCGCTTCTCAGGCGGGCCGCGAGTTGCCGCTCGATTGAGCCTCCGCCGGCGCGCGGAACAACGTACGCGATCAATCTCTTATCGCCCTCGTCGTCATCAATATCTTTGATGACGGCGATGGCGGCTTTCACCGCCGCGTGTCCCATCATCACCGCTTCAACCTCGCCGAGCTCGATGCGAAACCCACGCAGCTTGACTTGATTGTCGGTTCGGCCGAGGAACTCGATGACGCCCTTGCCGCCCTTGCCGCCGTTGCCGCCATTGCCACGGAGCCTGGCCATGTCACCGGTGCGATAGAGTCTTGTTCCCTCAGCGGCGAATGGACTTGCGACGAACTTCTCGGCGGTTAGCTCAGGCCGTTCGAAGTAGCCGCGGGAGAGTCCGTCTCCAGCGATGAAGAGCTCACCCGCTACACCCGGCGGCACGGGGAGCAAGCGCCGATCCAACAGGTAGACCTTGCTGTTTGAGATCGGACGCCCGATAGGAACCATCAAGCGCGCATTCGACAATCGGCTTATCGGATGGCAACAGGTAAATGTGACGCCCTCGGTTGGACCGTAGCCGTTGATGATCGCGCAATGAGGAAGCTCCTCTAACGCTTTGCTGACGTGGACAGGCGAGAGCACGTCTCCGCCGGCGAGCAATTGATGCAGCCCTGACAGCGCTTCGACGCGTTCGTCGATGATCTGGTGAAAAAGGCCGGCGGTGAGCCAGAGGGTCGTCACCTGAGAACGAGCGAGCACGGAGCCGAGCTGCTCAACGGACTGGAACACGGCCGGATGCACCACGAGCCGGCCGCCATTCAGAAGAGATCCCCATATCTCGAATGTCGAAGCATCGAACGAAATCGGCGCGAACTGCAGGATCACTTCCGATGAATTCAATTCAACATAGTCGGCGCCTTTAACCAGCTTGACTACATTGCGGTGAGTTGCGGCTACGCCTTTGGGCTCGCCGGTCGAGCCGGAGGTGTACATCAGATACGCCAGGCTGTCGGGAGTCGCTCCGCTATCGTAGTTGTTGTCGCTCCGACGCGAGATTTCGTTCCGGCATTCCCGCAGGCATATCACTCTCGCGCTCTGATCGTTGAGATCGGGGTCGAGCGGTTCATCGGTAAGAAGCACGGCGGCGCCGGAGTCCTTTATCATGTAGCGCAGCCGCGCGGGCGGGTAGCCGCGGTCGAACGGAGCATAAGCGCCGCCTGCTTTGAGTACTCCTAACAGCGCCGTGACCATGTCCGTGCTTCGCTCGATGAATAAGCCGACCGTTACTTCGGGACGCACACCCGCCGATTGCAAATACCGGCCCAATTGATTTGCTCCGCGGTTGAGAGTGGAATAGGTGAGCTGCTCATCTTCATAGACGACTGCTATTGCATCCGGAGTTGAGTTCGACCAGCTTTCAAAAACCTGCGGTATGCTCTGATTGACGGGGTAGGCCGATGTGGTCCCGCTCAGCGCAAGCATAACCTCGTCGCGCTCGGCGCCGGTCAGCAGCGGAATCTCGAGTATCCGTTGAGACTCGACGGCAATCATTCCCTCCAGAATCTTTTGAAGATTCTCGGCGAATCGCTCCATCGTTCTGGCGTCGAACATCTCCGCGCCATACTCGAGTGAAAACTCGATGGTCTCATTTGGAGCGGTCGCCGTGAGCGTTAGGTCGAACTTGATCTCCGCCGCCGCGGCATCAACCGGCGCCGCGGCCGTACCCGAAAGATTCAGCGGCTCCATCGGCGCGTTTTGAAGCGCGAAAGCAGCTTGAAAGAGCGGGTGTTGATCGAGGCGGCGGCGAGGCTTGAGCTCTTCCACAAGCCGTTCGAAAGGAAGATCCTGATGTGCAAACCCGTCGATGCAGGCATCTCTGGTCTGATCCAGAAATCGCGCGACCGTCGGGTTGTGTGAAAGATCCGCGCGGAAGACGAGCGTATTCACGAATGGTCCTATGAGCTCCTCCGTCTCTTCGCGCCCGCGGCCTGCTATCGGAGAACCCACCGACACGTCGTCCTGACCGCCGTAGCGCGCGAGCAAGCTCTGATAGGCCGCCAGCAGAATCATGAAGACCGTCTTGTCTTGACGGCGGCCCAGTTCATTGATTCGCGCGGTCAGACCCGGAGGCAAAGCAAAGCTGTGGCGCGCGGCCCTTCCGCCGGCTTCGGCGCGCGGCCGGTCGGTCAAGATTTCAAGAGGCGGCGCGCCGGACAAGCGGCTCGTCCAATATTCGATCTGTTCGCGCAGCGCTTCCTCTTTTATTCGTTCTCTCTGCCACTGCGCATAGTCCCCATATTGGATCGAGAGCGGCTTCAAACGCGATGACGACCCCGTGAAGAAGGAGTCGTAGAGGCTGTTCAACTCACGAACGAGCACACCGTGCGACCAGCCGTCCGTTACGATGTGAGGGATGGTCAACAACAAGAGACTATCGGCTTCGTGAAGCCTGATGACGAGCATCCGTATCAATGGAGACGGGGGAACGGACGCGAGGTCGAACGGTCTCCGCGCTTCTTCAGCCGCGAGCTTTAAGGCGAGGTCATCGATTACGCCGGCAGGCGCCCAGCGAAGATCAGCGATTGGGATCGGCGGTTCGAAGGGATCGCCGAAGACTTGCGCGGGCTCGAGATCCAGCGTCTTAAAGACGGCGCGGAGAATCTGGTGGCGGCTTATGATCTCGGCTACTGCCTGGCTAAGACAGGGCACGTTGAGAGCTCCGGTCAGGCGCCGCGCGAAATGATCGTTGTAAGCGGAGCTGTCCGGGTTGAGCTCGTTGGTGAGCCAGAGGCCGATCTGAGCAAAAGATAAAGGAGCCCGCGAAGGATCGTCTCGAACAGGGATTCTCTCGGCCAGCCTGGATCCGAGACCTTCTCCATCGATCAGTTTCAGGAGTAGCGCCCGTCTCTTCGACGACAGATCGGTCACGGGCTTTGAACGCGGCTTCATTCGTTGGATACCTCGATGGACAAGTCCGTACATGCGATTCGCGCCGCGTAGCGGCGCTTGATTTTAGCCAGGCGTTTCAACGCCTGGGATATCACACCCAAGTCGATCCGCGCCGCGCAGCGGCGCTTGATTTTCCTGATCTGAGTCTCGGCAACCCTCATGTGCCCGTACAACACGTTCATTCAATCGCCGCTACGCGGCTAGCGTCCAAACTCAAGATCGCCGCTACGCAGCGAGAACTAGTCGCCTTCCGGACCCAGCGTTGAAACGCTGGGCTAAACTCAAACGACCGCTAACGCGGTCGACAATCTCCTCGTAAACGAGGGCTCGAACTACCTGCTGGAGCGGCTCGAACTACCGGGGGCAAGCTCGAACTAGCGGGAGCGGGCTTCGAACTACCGGGAGCAAGGGTCCCTTCCCTACCCGTTAATTTTTGGTGCTCTTCTTGAACTTCAAACGCTCGGCTTTTGAACGGCTGAGACCTTCTCTATCGCACCGTGCTCTATAGCACCGTGCGCGAGCGGACTAATGACTTAGTTGTTCGCGAGCATGGCTTCTACTTCGCTATCTGAGTAAGCAGAGACGCTCATCACCAGTTCGGAGATTCTTAGCACCTTATCTCCGGTTTCGGGATCTTCCGCGATAGTCTTTGCGAACTTCGCCACCGTCGGAGCGGCGAAGAGCATCCGCAGAGGGAACTCGATCTGGAATACGCCGCGCAGACGCGCCGACAGTTGCGAAGCCGAAATCGAATGACCTCCGATCTTGAAGAAGTCGCTATGAACGCCGACTTCCTCGAGCCCCAGGACATCCGCCCACAGATCGGCAAGGACGCGCTCGAGGTCATTTCGAGGCGGCTCCGCTCTCAACTCTTCAGTTCCCTCAATCGGCTCGACAACGGGCAGCGCCTTTCGATTTATCTTTCCGTTGGGCGTCATCGGCATAGCCGCGAGCCTTACGAAATCCGACGGCATCATGTACTCGGGAATGCACCGGCTCAGGTACTCAATTATTGCGGTTCTATCGAATGAGCTTTGCGGCGAAACGACTACATAGGCGATCAGTCTGGCGTCGCCCTCGCGCGGCTCGCGCAAGAGGACGGCTGCCTGCTGAATGTTCGGGTGACGAACGAGCGCCGCTTCTATCTCTCCGAGCTCGATTCGGCGGCCGCGCAGCTTCACCTGTTGATCGCCGCGACCCAAAAAGTCGATGGTTCCATCGGGCCCGTGCAGACAAAAGTCGCCGGTTACATACATGCGAGCCCCCATCGTTTCGGCGAAGCCATCTGGTATGAACCGCTCGGCTGTCATCGCGGGAGCGTTGACGTATCCGCGCGCTACGCCGTCGCCTCCGATGTGAAGCTCCCCGCGCACGCCGATCGGAACAGGCGCGAGCCGTTGATCGAGTATGTAAGTTCCAGTGTTGGCGATCGGGCGCCCGATATTCACCTTTGCCGTGGACGGTTGTATGAAGCTCGTAGTCGACCAGATTGTAGTTTCAGTGGGGCCGTACATATTAAGCACGCCCCCTGCCGCTTCTCCGAACTGTCGCGCGAGCGGCGTGGGCAATGCTTCGCCTCCTAACAGAAGCTTGCGGAGCCGCCCGATTGCTTCGAGCGAGCCGGGTTCGTTCGCCAGCAATTGCGCCATCGACGGAGTGCACTGCAAGTGGGTTATTCCGCTCTTCTTGATTTGTATCGATATTGAATCGGTCTCGGGCTCAAGGTCGATCCGAGATTCCATGCTAGATTCCGGGCGAGATTCCAGGATCGGCTGGGGGTTTTCATTAGCCCTGTTCTTGAGCGAATCGAGAAGGTCGAGACTCTTCAGTACTGAATCCGCGGCCACGCCGAAATCGATTAGGCACGCCGCCTCGTCTACTCCTATTTGCTTCATGCGAGCGACTGTTTCGAGACACGTTCTGGGCGTGCCCATCAATCCAGCCGATTCGAAGTAGCGATCGAATGCGTGGGAGAGCAACGCTTCGGTATCGTTCTCGGTGAGCTCGCCGCTGTCTACGCTTTTCCCAAGACTCCGAGCGAGGTTCTTGATCAAGCCGTAAGAGCTCTTCAGATAACCACGGAAGGGCTCTCGGACCGTCTCGCGCACCTGGTCAAGGTCGTCTCCGATAAAGGTATGAACCATGAGCGTCACGTGTCCGCGGCCCGGTCCATGACCCGCCTCCTCCCACGCCTGTCGGTAGATGGAGATCCGGTGAGCGAGGTCTTCGAGGCTTTGCCCCAATAAGTGTGTCAGCAGATTGGCGCCGATCTGGCCGGCCAGCCGGAATGTTTCTTCGCTGCCCGCGGCGGTGAGCCAGAGAGGCAGCTCGTTCTGAATCGGTCTCGGAAAGATCGCGACCTCGATATCATTGCCCGCCCCACCCTGAAACGACACGCGTTCGCCTCGCCAGAGCTTACGAATCGTATCGATGCGGCTGAGCATCACCTCTTTGCGGCCGGCGTAATTTTCGGGCGCAAAGATGAAATCATCCGCGTGCCAGCCCGATGCGACGGAAACGCCCACCCGGCCGTTCGAGATGTTGTCTACGACAGACCATTCTTCGGCAACTCTCAGGGGATTGTGCAAAGGCAGCACTACGCTTCCGGCCCTGATACTTATGCGGCTCGTGATCGCGGCGAGAGCGGCGCTCGTAACTGAAGGGTTCGGGTATAGCCCTCCAAACGCGTGGAAGTGGCGCTCGGGCGTCCAGACCGCCGAGAAACCATGTTCATCCGCGAATCTCGCCCCTTCAAACAGCAGCCTGTATTTATCCGAGACCGATGCTTGACCGGTTGTTTGATCGTCGCTTGCGAAATAGAACAAGCTGAACTCGATGTCTTTTGTTGTTTCCGTTGTTGTTTCTATCGCGCGCGTTGTTTCCGCCGCGTGCGTCGATTCCAAAGCATGAGCGCGAGCCTGCTCCGGTTGAATGGTCACCTGAAACCCGCGCGTGAGGGCCCACAACAATTCGAGAACCGATATGTCGAATGAAATGCTGGTGACGGCAAGCCAATGGCCGGGTTCGCGGCCGATCTTTTCGCCCATCGCATGAAAGAAGTTGATCACGTTCCTATGACTGACCATCACTCCCTTCGGCTCGCCGGTCGATCCGGAGGTGAAAAGGACATAAGCGAGATTGGACGACGTCGGATTGACGTTCGGCGCGTCGGCGCGGTCTTCGCCTTTCGGATATCCAACAGCGGAGTCGACGTCGAGCACGCGCGCGGCTTCACCGCCGATCTGTACCGAATATCCGCGTTCCCCGACGATCACGCGAAGACCGGAATTCTTGATCATCAGGTCGAGACGTTCTTTCGGAAAAGCCGGATCGAGAGGCGCGTATGCGCCGCCGGATTTGAGTATGCCCAGCATTCCAACGACCATCTCTATGCGCCGCCGCACACGGATTCCGACGACAGTTTCCGGTTCCACGCCAAGCTCGATGAGTCGATGCGCAAGCCGATTGGCGCGGCGGTCCAGTTCCCCAAAGGAGAGATGCTCGTCCCTGAAACGCAAGGCTATAGTGTCGGGAGCTTTCGCGGCTTGTTGTGAAAACTCCGACTGTATAGATGAATCGCGCGGGTAATCCTTCTTCGTGTCGTTCCATTGGCGAATGATCTGATGCCGCTCTTCTTCGGACATCATTGGAAGAGAGGCGAGGGGTATGTCGGGATTTGAAACCATCCCATTCAACAGAACCCGAAAGCGCTCGATCATTCGCGCTATTGTGGACGCATCGAACAGGTCGCTGCTGTATTCAAGCGCTCCGCTTATCTCGCCTCCGGCTTCGGCTATCTTAAGGGTCAAGTCGAACTGCGTGACGCCCTGGTTCAAGGGAACGAATTCGACCTCGAGCTCGCCCATCTTCATCTTTGCGGGCCGGCCGCCGACCGCCAACAGCGCAAGCCCCTCCTGTCCGGGCCGGGAAGGCTTTTGATAGATCATCATCGCTTGTATCAAGGGCGCGGCTGCGTCGCCGCTCGGTTGGAGCCTCTCGACCAGAAGCGAAAACGGGTAATCCTGATGCTCGATCGCGCGAAACGCGCGTTCGCGGGTTCTCGAGAGGAGTGAGCCAAAGGTCGGCTCGCCTGACAAGTCGGCTCTCAAAACGATGGGATTGACGAAGTAGCCGACGACGTTCGCGAACGCCGCCGTACTTCGCCCGCTTGTGAGAGCGCCGATGACAAAGTCTTCCCGGCCGGAATGCCTGTGAAGCAGCGCTTGGAACGCGGCTGCGACGCACATAAACGAAGTGGCGCCGAAGCGGCTGCCGAGCTCCATCAATTTGCTTGCGGCATCACTCTCGAATTTGAAGGGCCGGGAGTCTCCGGCGTGGCTTTGAAGAAGCGGCCTCGGCCGATCCGTTGGAAGATCCAGCGGAGCCAGGTCTCCGTCGAGCTCGCTCATCCAGAATTCCGACAGCGCGACGGCGGCGGGCCCTTCCAACGTCTCTTCTTGCCGGAGAACATAATCGCTGAATTTGTAGGCCGGGGATTCGAACAACCGCGCCGGCGTCGAATAAAACGCGCCGATCTCATCGAAGAGAATCGCAAGCGACCAAAAATCTACAACGATGTGATGAACCGCTATCAGAAGCCAGGCTTCGTCACGTTTTCGATACAGGGTGACTCTGAGCAGATTGTCTTCCTCCAGGTCGAACCTGCGGTTCGCCTCGAAGAGTATTCGCTCTTGCAGCTCGCTCGCGGTCCATGCAGCCGCGTCGACTTCCTGAAAAGACACCTGCTGAGATTCACGCACGGACTGATTCAAATATCCGGAACTCGAGGTGAAATTCGTTCTCAGGCTCGGATGCCGGTCGATCACGCGTTGAAACGCCGCTCGAAGGCGAAGCGGATCAAACTGGTCTCTTATGATTCCAACAGCGGCGATGTTATAGACCGGCGCGTCCGGCGTGAGCTGCTGAAGGAAGTAAAGAGCCTTTTGTCCTTGTGATAGAGGGAACTCCGTGAGCTCCGGTCCAGGCGGTATCGATGATTGACTCGCTCCAGAGTCGGCCTTCGCCAGCTCACAAACAAACTCGGAGAACTCGCGTATGCTCGCGCTTTGAAAGAAAGACGTCATCGGCACGGAGACATTCAACGCTCTTTCCAACCGGTGCATAACGTCCAGGGCGGCAAGCGAATCGAGTCCATATCGAGCGATGGGTTCGTTGGAATCTATTGAACTCGCTCCGACTCCGAGTTTTCGCGAAACATGGGACACAAGCCAGGCTTCCAGGGCGGGCGCGGTCAGGTCTCCAATGTCGAGCAAGCTTATCGAATCGACATCGGACTCTGAGTCCGGCTCGCGCCATTCGGCGAGCGCCGCGAGCTTGCCTTCGACAAATTGAGCCCGACAATCCAGCCGTCGGATCTTTCCACTGGACGTTTTCAACAGGGAGCCCGGTTTAATGAGAGCGATCGCGTAGACGGGTAATTGATGCGACTCGGCAATAGCTCTACGAATCTTCTCCGAGAGATCGATCAGCGCTTCGGACGGCAGCTTCTCGACCTCTTGAACGAGGGCGAGCCGTTCTTGTCCGTCGATCTCGATTGAGAATGCCGCGCCGCAACCCTGGCGCAAGACTGGCGAACAGGTCTGAACAGTCGCTTCGATGTCGTGTGGATAATAGTTCTGGCCGCGGATGATTATCAGATCTTTCAACCGCCCGGTCACAAACAGCTCGCCGTCGCGCAGGAAGCCAAGATCACCCGTTCGCAAAAACGGGCCTTCCGCCGAATCCGCGGGATAGGCGCCAAAAACTTCTTTGCTTTCATCAGGCCGATTCCAATATCCGCGCGCGACGCTGCGACTGGCCAGCCATATTTCTCCAACCGAGTTGTCGCCTAGAAGCGCTCTGGATTCGGGGTTCACAATGACGATCTTTTGACCGGCCAGACCGCGTCCGCAGCCAACGGCCATCCGGGCGTTCGCGGCCGCGGGATCGGCATCTGTAACGATGTTCTTTTTGAGCGCGCCGGCTTCTACCGCGCAGGCGTTCGGCAATACGCCTTTGACTCCTCCCGATACCAGCAGCGTAGCTTCGGCCAGTCCGTAGCAGGGAAAGAAGGCCTCCCGATGAAACCCAAAGGGCGCAAACTCTTGAGCGAAGCGGTCGAGCGTGTCGAGCCGGATAGGCTCGGCGCCGTTAAAGGCGGTCGTCCACGAACTGAGGTCGAGGCCGGCTCTTTCTTCCGGCCGCGTCTTTCGGACACACAGGTCATAGGCGAAATTCGGACCGCCGCTGGTCGCGCCTTTGAATTGCGTGATCGCCTTCAACCATCGGATAGGCTTTTGAAGAAACGCGAGCGGCGACATCAAGACACACAGCGATCCTATATATAAAGGCTGGAGCACATTTCCGATGAGCCCCATGTCGTGATATAGCGGCAGCCATCCGACGAATGTGGAGTCCTGCGTGTGTTCGCACGCGGTCTGGATCATTCGCTCATTGGTGAGGATGTTCTCGTGGCTTACCATCACGCCTTTGGGAGTAGACGTCGAGCCCGAAGTGTATTGTAAGAAGGCTATCGTCGAGGGGTTGATGTCCGGCTCAACCCATTCGGCGGCCAGCTCCGCATCCAGCTCATCGGTTGCATTCCACGGCACGGAGACCGGTTGATCGCCGGCTGCTTTAACACGGCGCAATATTTCGGACGTGGTTAGTGCGGCGGCAGGCGCGGCATCGCGAGCTATGGCGACGAATCTTTGCATGCCCTGATTGAGTTTTCCGGTAGACGGAGGGTACGCGGGCACGGCAACGACTCCGGCGTACAGGCAGCCAAGAAACGCGGCCACGTAGTCCAGTCCCGGCGTATACAAAAGCAAAGCTCGATCTCCGGGCTCGACTCTGGACTGAAGCCACGCGGCAATAGCGCGGCCGCGGAGATCGAGTTCGGAGTAGGTCAGCGACGCTTCTTCGGTTTCGCCATCGGATAAAAAAATGTAGGCGCGTCTGTGAGGCTGCTCCGAAGCTCGCGCTCGTAATAGATCAACTACAGTCAACGCGTTTGAAGCAGCGCCAATCGAAGAGCAAACATCGAGTGTGCTTTTCATTTGTTTGAAATTGATCGCGGATTAATCCGGAAGTCACGAGGGTGTCCGTTAACCCCGGTGTCCATCAATCCGGTGTCCATCAACCGGGTGCCGGTCAATCCGATGTCCATCAATCGGGTGTCGGTCAATCCGATGTCCATCAACCCCGGTGTCCATCAACCCCGGTGTCCATCAACCCCGGTGTCCATCAACCCCGGTGTACATCAACCCGGTGTACATCAACCCCGAAGGGGTTGCAGCCTCCAGCCCAGGGTTGCCGTACTCGGCTACCCTGGGTGAGATCGGCGTGTCGTTTCCAACCCCAACGGGGTTGTGGCCAGCATCGCCTAACCTGTCCGCATCGATAAATCAACAGCTATCTCATCTCTCCACTCATTAGGACAAACAACGTTAGTCCCAAGACCGCGATGGCTCTCTCTTTTGATCGCGCCACAGCTATCGAGGGTCACAACCCCGTTGGGGTTGGCGCCAATCACGGCCCTTTCCCAGGGTTGCCGTACTCGGCTACCCTGGGCTGGAAGTCACAACCCCGTTGGGTTTGGCGCCCGTCGCGATGCTCATAATTGGACCGCCGCGGGGTTCTCCGGGATCAGTTCCGGCTGTGGAGACAAATCAGCGCTCGCCGAATTGTCGAAAACACGCTCATCAGCGGCATCGGGGAGATTGGTATCAATGAAACGAAGAGGCTTGTATAAAAAGCCTCCGATAGCCGCGGCGATTATGACACCGGCCATAACAACGAATAAGAACCCTATCGCTCGACCGGGGCCCGTTCCCATCACCGCTCCAACCGTTTCCGATAACGGCCCCGCCAGAAGAGGATTAACGACCTTCTCAACCAGCGGCGCGGCAACCAAGTAGGCGAGCGGAAGGGACGACCAGGAAACCAACGTCGCGATGGCGAACACCCGTCCTTGCACGGCAGGCTCTACTTTCTTCTGAATAATCACCTGCCAGCATCCTGTCAGAATCGGAACCGCAAAAAGATACGTGAAGGCTCCAATAGCAATCGGAATCGGCGCAGGACGCGCGCCTACCAGGACCATTGCAACGCCCACGACCAGCATCGGCGCAAGCACTCCATTCACCGTTTTCTTAGGCCCGCCCCACACGCTTAAAAAGACGCTTCCGGCGACCATTCCGAAACCGCCTACCGACATCAACGTTCCCAACAGCGCAGCCGAACCGAACGAGAGCACGAAAGGCGTGAAGAGCACCGTCGCGATTCCGAGAACCAGATTGCAAATCGCGAAGTAGACAAACATCGCGACCAATCCGCGCCTGCGCCTTGTATAGGTCCATCCATAAGCGGCCTCCGCGAGAATGCTCCGCCGCACGCCCGCGGCCGGCGCTTCGGCGCGCATAGGCGTCCTGACAATTAACAGAGCGATTATGGAGAACAGGAATGTGAGGACATCGATAAAGACTACACCGGGCAGCCCTATGACGGTCATTAAGAAGCCGGCCAGGGCAGGGGACAGCACGCGAGAGGCGGCGCCCTGCATCTGCGAGAGACCGGCGGCCCGGCCGAGCTTATCCGAGGGAACGAGCAAGGTCGAGGCTGCGTTGAACGCGGGTCCCCTGAAACCGTTGCAGACCGATGTGACGGCTACGATGAGGTAGATGTTCCAGATCTGAAGAAGCCCGGTATACGCCAACGCCGCTATAACGAATGTGTTCAATCCGGCGGCGAGATCGCTGTAGATCAGGATGCGCCGCCGGTCGTACCGGTCTACGATCGCCCCCGCAAACGGAGCGAGCGCCAGCGTCGGCAGCACCGCGACCATCGTTATAAGCGAATAGTGCGTGAGCGATCCGCTTGTCAGATAGACCCAGACGCCAAGCGCAAAAGATGTCAGGCCCGAGCCTACGATGGAGACCAACTGGCCAAACCAGATCACGAGGAACGCCCGCATTCCCCCGGCAGCGCTATGAGAGGCCCCGGCAGCGCTATCAGGCTCCAATGACGACTTCTTTCCGCGCGAAGAGCCGTTCGCAAATCACGCCGTTCCGTCCGCACTCTTCGATTAGCAGGTTCGACTCAATGATCTGTCTCGACTGCTCGTTGTATTTCAAGCTCATCAGGTAACCGAGCCAGGGCTCCTGGCCCATCGCGTACACATAAGCCGACCTGGAGTTGAACCTCCGCACCAGATCGGCGGCCTGTTTGAAATTGGAGCCATTCAGGCGGCGTGATTCGTCCATACCGCGCTCAATTGGTTTGGTGAGCAAAGGTCCGTACAGCCAACTGAGCGGAGCCCCTTCGCATTCCATTCCAAGAAACACCGCGTCAACGTCGCCTACTTCGTCGTGAATATGTTTGTAGAGACCGGGCTCCATATTGCAGGAGTCGGCGGCGAACAGAAGCGAGTTATCTCCGATTCGCACAAGATAGGCCGTCTTGCAGCGAATCCCGAGATCGGAATGCTCTCCCAAAAACGGAAGCGCGGTGATAGAGCCGCCTTTCACCGCGGCGTTCTTGAATGCGGCGTTCTCAAATGCGAGGTTCTCCATCTCATCCAATTCGATTACGTTGGTGAAACCGATTTGCCTCAGGATGAGCTTCAAAGAAGGGTCCTGCAGCTCGCCGCCGCCGGAGGGAGGAACTATCACGCATTTGACCTTATGCCTGAGCTGCAAGAGCGTCTCGAACACGACGTGATCCTGGTGATTGTGCGTGATAGCAACGTAGTCGATGGACTCGGGCAGTTCCTTGTAGGTGTATCTCGGCGTCTTCGAGTCGTACTCATAGCTCAACAATGGATCGAAGAGTATGCTCACGCCCCGCGCCTCCACCAGAACGCACGCGTGTCCGAAGTAACGCCATCTGACTCCCGGGCCGCTGTAAGGCGCACAGGTTGGAGGCGGCTCGGTTGTAAAGAAAGAGCGAGCCGTCGCCTCCGACTCTTCGGGAATATCGAGCGCGTCTCTTATCGCGGTCCATGGGCGCGGAGTCGTTTTCAAGCTGAACAGATCGTCGATGGCTTGATCGGCGAAGGGCCGGCGAAGCTGCAAAACCGTCCTGGACGGCAGTCTCGGAGTGCTCAGCACGAACGGGCGCTCGTCTCCCGCGGTGAGCGATAGCATCATGCCCTGGGCCGATGGATCATAGAATCGGCTCTTGTACAGCAAAGGTTCCAGCAATCGAAATCGGGGATTGTTATTAAGGTCGTAAGCCAGCTCGACGTAGCCTTTCAGCGCAGCCGGTGTTTTCTCATACAGATCAGCGAGCGAAAAGCCCTTCGCCTTCGCGCGCAGCAATTCGTCAAGCGACGAAATCGCCGACGAGAGCTCGATCAACTGAGGCCGGCGCGACCTCGTCTCATCTTTCAGCGACCCGATTTCATCCGTTCTTTTGCCGTCGAGATCTATGAATGGCCCGCCGAGCAGCCGGGGATTCTTCACCGCGTTCGCGTGCACCTGGGGCGCATGGACGTACGAGTCCATAATCTTGAAGTGGCGTTCGGTGACGTTTCGCGCCGCCGGCGCCGGCGGAATCAGATGAGACCACGCATACCACTGGTCGAACACCGGCTCGGCTTGAACGTTTGGTCGGAGATAAAGGAGATCAACCGGCATGACGGCTCTCAGGACGATAACTCGTAGATCGAGATGTGATTCGAGCTGTTAGGACCGATCGGATCGCGATGCCAGTTAGCCCACCGCTCTTTTAGCCGCATGCCCGCAAGCCTCGCCATCAGATCGAGCTCCGCGGGCCACGCGTATCGAACTTCGACCGGATAGAGCTTCACTCCGCCTTCGGCGAGCACGACATTCTGTGTATGAGCGCGCTGATTGATCGCGTCGTGAGAGGTCGCTTCCAGCCGGACGCCTCCGGGCAGCACTTGTTTGACTTCCAGAAGCTGCGAGTTTCGATAGCGCTTCAAATCGGGCACAAAGGCTTCGATTAGAAACAAGCCCCCGGGGCTCAACTTTCGGGCGACGTTCTTGAAGCACTCCACCTGTTCATCTTGAGTTGTGAGCCAGAAGAGTGTGTTGAAGGCGACGAAGATAAGCGGATAGCTTTGCTCCACGTCTACTCGCGCGAAGTTTCCGATGCTCGTTTTTATCCGCTCCGACCCCGGCTTCGAGCGCAGTCTGGTTATCATCGCTTGTGACGCGTCGATGCCGTGGACTTCGAGTCCGCGCGCGGCAAGCAACAAGGCTATTCGGCCCGTGCCTATTCCCAGCTCCAGGGCGGGTCCGGCTCCCGCCAGTTCGTGAAGGGCGGATATCATCTCCGGAGGCGGCGCCGGATAGGAGTCGTCGTAGATCTCCGCAATAGAATCGCCATAGTCAGCCTCACGGCCGACCGCCGTCGTCATAAACACACCTCCACCCGCGGAGCGGAAGGCTCTCGAATATATCGCGATTTTGGGACTCTGTTATTTGAGCTATTCAGTCACGAGCGCGGTCACCGGGTTCAGCCTTGCAGCTCGCAACGCTGGGAAATAGCTCGAGACGAAAACGACCGCCGCTACCGCTATCGATGTGAGCGCGAGTATCAACGGATCGTACGGACTGACGCCGAATAATAACGTCGAGATCAGCCGTCCTGAGATGATGGTTCCGGCCGCCCCAAGCAAGAGCCCGAACAAAGCGAGCCTCATCGCCTGGCCGATTATCATTCCGAGCACCTGGCTGTTCTTGGCTCCAAGCGCCATTCGGATTCCGATTTCCTGAGTTCGCTTGCTCACGCCATAGGAGACGACGGAATAGACGCCGGTCGACGCCAGCAGAATAGCGACGGCGGCGAGAATGCCGAACAAGAGCGTGTTGAAATACCGGCCCGACACCGATTCGCCGATAATTCCTTCCATCGTCTTGAAATTTGAAACCGGTTGATCGGGATCGAGGGATCGAACCGCATCCTTGATCGAGCCGAGCACGGCTTCCGTTTGGCCTGAAGTTCGCGCCAGCAGGTTTATGCTTCGGGTTCGGACGACACCCGATACGGGTTGAGGATAAGAGAAGTACACCGTGCCGAGCGAAGACGCGTCCAGTCCCATCTGCTTCACGTCGTCAACCACGCCGACTACGGTAAGCCACTTGTTGCCGGGCTGCGGGAACCTGAGTCTTCTGCCGATCGGATCCTGATCCGGCCACAGCGTGCGCGCCATTGACTTGCTCAGAACCGCCGCGAGAGGAGCATCCGCGTTATCTCCCTGCCGAAGATATCGGCCCTCGATCAGCGGGATGTTCATAACTGAAAAATACTCCGGGCTGATGTTTGGATTGCTGCCGCGAGCGGCGTCGCCGAGGCGCTGCGCGGGGTTGTCTTCGGTCTCGAACAGGTTCCATCGATCCATGCCTCCAAGGGGGAGCACGTCGGTTGCGGCGGCTCCCGTAACTCCGGGCAAGCTGTTGACGCGATCCAGCACCCGCTCCAGGAAAGCAGATATCTGTCTTTGGTCGATATACTTCGTTTCCGGCAACGAAAGCTGCATGGTGACCAGACCCGGCGCTTCGAACCCCGGTCGAACTTCGCCGAGCCGTTTGAAACTTTCCGCAAGCAGGCCCGCGCAGACCAACAGCAGCAGGCTCATCGCTATTTCCGCAATCACAAGCACGTCCCGCGTCCATCGATGCCCGCCGCCGCCGCTCCGGTTACCTTGCCTGAGCGCGCTTATGAGATCAGTCTTTGAGGCTCGCAGCGTAGGCGCGATGCCGAACAGCGCAGCGGTCAGAACAGAAGCGCCGATGGCAAAGAGCACGGCGCCGGCATCAACGCTGACGGCTTCGAGTCTTGGAATGTTACCGGGCGCCATCGTCTTCAGGAGTTTTACACCCAACAGGGACAGTGCCGTACCGAGCACTCCGGCCGCCAGCGCCAGCGTCATGCTTTCGACCAGGAGGAGCCTGATGATGTTCGGACGGCCCGCGCCCAACGCCAGTCTGACCGCAACTTCCTTGGCTCGATCCGATGATCTTGCGAACAGGAGATTCGCAACATTGGTGCATGCCAGCAACAGCACCAATCCGGCGCCTCCGAACAGGATCAGCAGAGCGGGTCGAATCCCTCTGACGATCTGATCCTGAAGCGGGATCACCACCTCGCGTACGTTTGATAGCTGTTCCGGATAGTCCTGTTGCAGCACGTTGTCGACGAGCGCCATCTGCTGCTCGGCTTCGGTGACGCTTGCGCCCGGCCTGAGCCTCGCAATCGTGTTCAAGTACCCTCGAAGGCTGTTCGGGTCGGGCGTCAGCGGAATAAGCACATCGGTTCGGGGTGAGAATTCAAACGCGCTGAGCAGGCCCGGCCCTGTCGGAAGCTCGAAATTGGGCGGCGCGACCCCTACGACCGTGAAGCTTCTGCCATTCAGCCTGATGGCTTTGCCGACAACACTCGGATCCGAGTGAAAGTTCTGTTTCCAAAATCCGTCACTCAGAATGACAACCGGATCCGCGCCCGGCTTTTCATCGGAGAGCGTGAACGAGCGCCCGAGCCGAAGATCCACCCCGATGACTTTGAAGAAGGTCGAGCTGATGGTAGCGCCTTGAAGCCGCTCCGGTGTGTCGCCTTCGGTGAAATTAAAGCTGGCGAATTGATATGCGGCAACGTCGTCGAGCGCGCGCGTCGGTTCTTCCTCGACCTGTCTTCTCACCTTTACGAAGACGGCTTCCGAAAAAGGAAAGTCCTGTCCGGTGCGTTTGCCCCGGTGCCACAACATTGCGAGCCGGTCGTTGGGGTCGTAACGCAGAGGATGAAGCAGGATCGAGTTGATGAGACTGAAACTCACGGTTGTCACGCCGATTCCCAGACTCAACGTGACGATCACAACCAGACTAAAAATCGGCCTGCGCGCGGCCACAACCAACGCATAGCGAAGATCGCGAAGTAGCTTTTCCATGATATTCCCTGGCGCGATGTTTCTTCTCTTGTGGAATACAACACGGAATAACTGTTCGCTTTCGGGCCCGAACTTAAAGAGTCAGGCGTGAGAGACCCGCCAGCCGACTCAGCATACTCCGTGTATGATTAGTCTGCCTGTCTTTCAAATTTCGGCCCCATGTGTATAACCCAACAAGCAATCCGCCAGCAAGTTGTACCTCGCGATGAATCCCGCAATGACGCGGGCTGATGAATCCGCAATGACGCGGCTAACCGACGAATACCCATCCGCATATCGAGACAACGTTGGCTCGCCTTCGGCAAGCGAGCCGAGACTGACCTGCGTTACGGTGTGATAGCCTGATTCTAGCTGCTCTGAAGCGCCGCGCCGGTCGGCCAAGTTACCGACAGGTCGGCGGGATTCAATCTCAAATCCGAGATCCGCCCAGCCGGTCGCTCCGCTATTGCTCGAAGCACCGCGACGAAGTCCGCCAGAAACCGATCCGCTGCCGGCTCGCTGTAGCGCTCGACTTCGTACTTGATCACCAGATTCAATCCGCCGCCTCGAGGACCGACCGCGAGAGACATTCCGGGCTCTCGGATTTGGGCTCGAGGAGGAGGCTTGACCGGCGCTATAGCCAGGCCGAGCTTACGCATCGCCGCATCAGCGGCTTCGGAGCTCGACGATACAGCATCCAGGGCCAGATTCACGGTCAGGCTGGGATGCTTGAATATGCCGCGCGCCAGCTTGCCGTCATAACCAGGAAATAGCATGTATGGCAGATCCTGGTGATCGTACGCCGCGAGCGTTTTCGACCGGACACGGGCCAACAACTGTGGGAATGAGTCCTCGCCGAATACCTTGACGCGCAGCACGAGCAGATCCGACAGCCAGCCGATCAGATCCATCGTCTCCAGCCGGTGCCGCTTTGAGGAAACAAATCGAAAGCAGACATCATCGTCGCCCGAGTACCCGCGAAGCAATATCGCGATCGCGGAGAAGATGACCATCTGGAGCGTCGCGCCGTTCGATTGAGCTATGCGATCGAGCAAGCCGCGGAACCGAGGCGCGAGCTCGCGATTCACGGCGGCGAATGGACGATAGCTGCAATCGCACGGCAGAGGGTTCTCCCCTGGGATGTGAAATTCCGGCAGCGCGCCTTTGCCTTCCAGATCACGCTCCCAATATGAGGTAAGCCTCTCCAGCGATTTGCCCTGAAGAAATCCGCGCTGCCACGCCGCGAAATCGAGCAACTGCACCGCGGGCTCGCGCAGAGGAGAGGGCTCGCCCATCGCAAAGGCGAAGTACAGAAGCCACAGATCTCCGATCAGCACGCTCATCGAGCGCTCGTCCGCGATCATATGATCGACGGTGAGGATTACAATTTGATCGTTCTCCGCCGGCCTTATCGATACGACTCGCCATAGAAGATCAGCGGCCAAATCGAACAATCGCCTGTGTTCTTCAGTGAGAATCGCCCCAAGGCACACCGCCCGCGCGTCATCGGGCAGGCCGCGCAGGTCGACTTCGACGAGCGGCGCCGAAATCATCTCTTCGACGGTCTGACGAGGCCCTTCGCCCGTGACGGCGAATCTCGACCGTAGGACTTCGTGCCGCCGCGCGGCTTCAGTCATAGCCTGTTCGAGAGCGGAGTTGTTGACCTCGCCGGTCACTCGAAAGTGAGCAGGTATGGTCTGGCCCTCGTTGGCCTTGAACCAAACGTTCCTCAACAACAACTCGTTGAAGAAGGTCAGGAATGACGCGCCGTCGCGTGGTATCCGTTCGATCCGGCGGCTCGAAGAAGCTCGTTTCAGTGTCGAGTCGGCAGCGGTTGTTATCACGCTTCGAAGTCTCCGCTTACGGGCTCACCGTTGCGCGACCACGAATGACTCATCGCGAGATCGAGCTGTCGATCCCTTCGCGCCTGTAGCACGCCATACTCCGGCTCGGTCCCATTTGTGATCGCGTTATAGATGCTCAGTAGCTGAAGGCCTATCGTCAGCTCGCTATGCTGATCACCGGAAACCAGCGGATACCGCCGCAGCGGATTTTCCCAGCCCGGCGAACCCGGCAGGTCCGAGAGAAACGCCGCAATCGTCGACTGACCTTCGACCGAGGCCGATTTGATTCGCACTTTGATAGGCCTCGTTATTCGAGCGTCCTCTAAGATCGCCAGATCCGGCCCCGCGCCCATTCCGCGAGCGGCGTAAAAGCGGAGCTGACATTTTTCACGGCCCCAGCGCAGCGGCGAGCCATATGAAAGCGTGCTGAAACTGAATACGCCTTTCGCGCCGTTATGGAATTCAAGCACCCCAAATTGCCAGGTCTCCTTATCCCTGGTCGGCTCGCCCGGCCTGTACAAATGCATCTCGACGGCGAACTCATTCGTCAGCCCGATGACTCTCTCGACCGCGACATTAAATCCGACATAGCTGCGCAAGAGCGCGATGCCGTGATAGCCGTGTCCTACAAAGTCGGAGTAGACAACGTGCACTGGACCGAAGACTCCGGACTCGAGCAAGGCGTGGTTGAATCGCTCGCGCGGCGTCCGGTAATAGTTCTCGCCCATCTCCACCTTCAATCCTTTGCTTTCGACCAGCGCTATTATCCGGTCGGCTTCTTCAAGACTAGGTGCGATCGGAGTCTCGGCGAATAAGTGGATTCCGGCGGAGAGAACCTGTAAGGCTACGGCGGCGTTTTCATGACTCGGCGGCGGCGTTACCGCGACGACCGCAAGATCCGGACGGCATTTGTCGAGCATCTCTTCGACATTGTGAAAAGACTTCGCCCCGAAGCGGCTCGCCGCGGCATCGGCGCGCTCGGGAACGCCATCGCACACCGCGGCCAGGCGAAAATGACGATTCATCTTCCGCAGCACCGGCATATACACGCCGCTGCCGCGAATTCCACATCCGATCACCGCTGTTCGCAGCATTGTCAGAATACTCAACGGCCTCGGGAGCGCAGCTTGTTGTCGCCGGCGATCTCCGCGAGCCGAGCTTCGTTTATGGTAACGCCGTCGCTCTGCAGCCAACTCCTGATCACTCCCCACGGCGCTCCGAAACTTGAATTGAGATCGAAGATTGATTCCGCGGAGAGATCCGAAGCCGTAAGCAACGACTCGTATACTTTGCGCGCTTTGTTCAGTTGCGTTCGAAAGAGCTCTATCTCGGTAGTCAACGCGCTCGGCGAAACCGAGGACCGCGGCTCCGATGTTGAAGCGCACCTCACGGCTTCGGTTGCGACCGCAACGATCTCGGGCAACACGTGCGGGTCGGCATCGATGGACGATAAGACCGCGAGCGATCGCCTTATCAGGCGGCGCAGGACATGTCCCTGCTTCTTTGCGCCAGGCTCGACTCCGGCCGCCAGCGCCAGCGCGATCGTTCTGGCGTGGTCGCAGACAATCTTGATCTTGTCCGGCGCCGCAAAGGCATTCGTCGATGTTAAGAGGCTGCGCGCGGTTGAAAGTATTCGACGGAATGGAGGCGTGTTGTAGAGATCGTTTGTTCGAGTGATCGCTCCGACCACCCACTCGATGCTGCCCGCCGAATCAAGAAACGGCATCTGGACGGTTTCAGTTTCGCCGGTAATCAAGCGCCGGTTCTCAAGAAATTCGAGATTCCAGAAGTGAATAAACCTGCCGCATCCGCACAGCGGACCGCACTCGGGCCCGCAAGGGGTCTGCGTAATATCGAAGAGCACAAATAGCTCGGGCCCGGCGGGTCCGTGCGGCTTGAATGGATGCGCCCATTTTCGCGGCCGCGCCGTGTATCGGCTCCGACTCACACCCAATCGATCGAGCGCCTTCAGCGAAGCCGTGTCTTCCGGCGCCTCCGGCCCTTCCGCGGTCGCGACGAAAGCGAGGCGTTCGAAAGCCAGGCCCCAGCGTGAATCGAGCACCTCAATCATCAATCCCAGGGCCTTCTCACGTTCGATTCGCCCGCGAGTCAGACACGAAAGCAAACAAAAAGAAGTCAGGAAGTTGGAGCTTCCTACTTTTTCAAGGGCGGTCATACGCACGCACCACTGCGGCCCAATCCTTCCCGTATCGCTGTCCGCGGAAGGGCTCAAGACCCAATCACGCCAGTGCTGTATGCTGGCCGTTGTGTAAAGCGTGCTTGTGTCGCCGCGCGGGATCAACGGCCCCGGCGGAAACAGCTTATGGCCCTGGGCGCCGAAGACTGAATACATCGCTTCAACAACGGAATCGATCCAGTTGGTTTCGGTGAGCTCGAGGCCGGTAGAAGCTACGGAGCTCTGGCTTGATGAAGTCATATCCCTAAACTGTTGTCCGATTTCGGCAGCCTCTCAGGTTCAAGCTTGAGCGTGTTGCGCCTGCTCCTGACTTGCAAAGTAGCTCGCAATCTCCTCCGCGTGGCGGCGCACCAGGTCAATGCGGTCGAGAATCATATCGAGTTTGGACCGATCCGAATGCAGCACCAGCGACTGCAGCGGATGACCAAAAACAGTCAGCTTCGGAGTGACCTCTTCGGCAACCGGACACCGCTGGTCGAAGTATCTCTCCAACGAGGGGTTCTGATACGCAAGCATCTCGGTCGCGGCGACCGGACTGATCGGCACGCCTTCCCAACTCAGGGCGGTTACGAGGTCGTTGCGCGAAAATCCGCCGAACTCATCGGAGTCGTACAGTACCTCCAGCATGTAGAAATTACTCTTGCCTTCGGGCGCGCCTCGAACCGGCCTGAAGCCCGGTATCTCTTCCAGTCCGGCTGCAAGATACATCGCGTTCTCGTGACGCAGCTTGAATCGATGGTCGAGGTTGGCGAGCTGCGGGACGAGCAGGGCCGCCTGAAGCGAGGTCATCATCAGGCTGAACCCTGCTTCAAAGTGGCAGAAGTGCTGCTGTATTCGCGGATCCAACTGCTGCTGGCGCCTGACGCGATTGCGATTGCCGGGCAATCCGTGAAACCGCATGCGCCGGCATCTCTCGGCTATCTCGCCGTCATTGGTCGCAATGATCCCGCCTCGAAAACTGGTCATCAGTTTAGGTGAAAAACTGAACACCCCCGCGTCTGAAAGCGTCCCGACGTAGCGCCCTTCGAACGTGGAGCCGTGCGCCTGCGCCGCATCCTCGATGACAACGAGCCCGTGATCCTTTGCGATCCGGGTAATCTCATTCATGCGCGCAGGCTTGCCGCCGATTTGCACGACCATAATGGCCTTTGTGCGCGGTGTTATTCGTTTGACGATGGCATCCGGACTTATGCAGAGGGTCTCGCGTTCTATGTCCGTGAACACGGGCACGGCGCCGGTGTGGATGACGGCGTGTGCGGAGGCCGCAAAGGTGTATGGGCTGATCAGGACTTCATCACCCTGTCCGACCCCGTGCGCTTGCATTGCTATTTGAAGCCCGCACGTCGCGCTCGCGGTTGCTATCGCGTGCTCCACGCCGAACTTTTGGGCGAACAGGATTTCGAACTCTTCGACTTCATCGGCTTCACGGCCTCCGCGGGCGGCGCATTGATCGAAGACGCGCATCAGGTTGTCTCTTTCATCCTGCCCGAGAAGACTCTGTGAAGGATCGTTAATCAGAGGCCGAGGCTCGCCCCCGAGGACGGCCGGCGTTGTCGTAGTTGAAAGCACGTATGGTCCTCCTGTCGTTGTTTTAACCAATGTGATCAAGGCTTATTTGAAGTGCGGTCCTCCGCCCAAGGAAGCGTAAAAGAATTACTTCCTGTTTTCGGCTGAAGCCTGAAGATCAATGTACGGGCGGGTGACCTGCTTCAGACGCCGCCCCTGTTTAAGCTCCGCTCCCGCTTCAAACGGCTGATGTCCGCGACACCTCGGGCGTCGTAACCCTAAAAGCAAATCCGCGTATCCGAGAATATGATCCCAGGATACGCGGCCGCTCTGAGGCGGTGCGCATGAATATAAGATTTGTTTATTAAGAGACTACGGCTCGGATTCGCCTCACACCTGCAGAAGAGGACTGTTCCTTAACGATCTTAAAGCGGCCTATATCCCTGGTGTTGGATACATGCGGTCCTAAGCAGACCTCTTTTGAGACATCGCCCACGGTGTAGACGGAAACGTCATTGCCGTAGCGGTCTTCAAAGAAGCCCAGCGCGCCGCTGGTCTTCGCGTTGGTGTACTGCATGACCTCGCAGCCGACCGGCAGCTCCCGATCGATCCATTGCTGAACCATGTTCTGCACGGTTTCAATCTCTTCCTTAGTCATAGCCCTCGGAAAGAGAAAATCGAACCGCATCCGCTCGCGAGTGATGTTGGAACCCTTTTGCTGCACCTGTTCGCCCAGCACTTTTCTAAGCGCCGAATGCAGCAGGTGCGTGGCCGTGTGATACCTGACGCATTCTTCGCTGAGGTCTGCCAGGCCGCTCTTGGCCGCTTCCGAACGCGACTTCGCGCGATGCTCTTCAAATCTCGCGTTGAAATCTTCCGGGTCGACCTGAATACCCTGTTCCGCCGCCAGTTCCTGCGTGAATTCGATAGGAAAGCCGTATGTATCGTAGAGCCGGAAGCCGAACTCTCCAGGCAGCAGAGTCGCGCCCTCGCGCTTCAGCCGCTCGATCTCGTGCTCAAGAAGACGGCTGCCCTTACCGAGCGCCTGTTGAAAGCGCCCGCACTCGAGCGACAGCTCATTCCGAATGCGGGCTGAATTGGCGGAGAGCTCCGGATACGCGTTTGAATAGGTGTCGATCACGACCTGAGCGGACTCGACCCATTTCGCCGGCTCTATTCCCAGCACGTCGCAAAAACGAATCGCCCTGCGGATCACGCGACGAAGCACGTATCCCTGTCCCTGATTGGAGGGGGTCACGCCGCGTTCATCTCCAAGGATGAATACCGACGCGCGCAAATGATCAACCGCTACGCGCAGCGCGCGCTCCAGCCGCTGATCCTGTTTCATCTCTTCGCGCGAATACTTTGAGAGCGCGACGAGCGCGGCGACTATAGGTTGAAAACAGGAGGTCTCATAGACGCTCTCCGCGCCGTTCAAGACGGCAAGAGTACGTTCGAGGCCCATTCCCGTGTCGACGTTATGGGTGGGCAGCCGCTCGGTCTTGCCTCCCGACCGCTGGTAGGACATGAAGACGTTATTCCAAATTTCGAAGAACCGTCCGCATTTGCATACACCCGCTATGCAGTCGGCCGCGCGTTCGCAAGGCTCGCGAGTGGTGTCTACAAAAATCTCGGTATCCGGACCGCAGGGCCCCTCGTCGCCTGTAGACCACCAGTTGTGCTCCGCGGGCAGATAGACAATCCGCTCTTGCGAAATACCCAGCGAGAGCCATACGCCCGCGGATTCGTCGTCGCGAGGCGCGTTCTCGTCGCCCGCGAATACCGTGATGTAAAGCAGCTCGGGCGGAATCTGAAGGCAGTCCTCTCGAGTCAGAAACTCATAGCTCCACGTAATCGATTCCTGTTTGAAGTAGTCGCCCAACGACCAGTTTCCGAGCATCTCGAAGCACGTCAGATGCGATCCGTCCCCGACTTCGTCCACATCGGTGGTCCTAATACACTTCTGATAATCTACGAGCCTCTTACCAGCCGGATGAGGCCGTCCCAGCAGGTAAGGAATAAGCGGATGCATACCCGCGGTGGTGAACAGGACGCTGGGATCGTTTTCCGGGATCAAAGACGCGCTTGGTATCACCGCGTGTCCTCGCGCGCGGAAAAATTCAAGATACCTCGTTCGAAGCTCGTCGGCCGTGAGGTGATTAAGCGATATTTCTGTTTTTTTCATGCTTGTCGGAACTAACATGGAACTTACTTTAGCTCCGTCAAGACAGGCAGGGCAAGCCTGCCTAAAATCGGGTTATTATCGGGCAGACTGTTGTTGAGATCATCGAACGCGCGAAGCTTCGGCAGCGCGCCGGCGCTCTGCCAGACCTTACAGCCGCCGAAACATTTCCTGTCTTTTCGCCAGCCGCAGTCCTCGCACTCCTCATAGGGAAAGTAGCGCAGTTCGTCCCTGAACTCCTTTGGCCGGCCGGTCGCCCATTGCTCCCAGAACTCTTCCGGTTCGAGGAGCTCCAGCGCTTCATAGTTCTTATATATGTTGAGCAGGGGATGCTCGACCCAATGCGAGCAGCCGAGTATGGTACCGCCGGGCTCGACTATGACGGAGTTTCCCTGCACCGCCTCGCAGCCTGTCCCGATTACTCCGGCCTCGAACATGTCTTTCAACAAATCATGGTTAAAATGGCACAAGGGCACCTTGTTCTTCTCGCGATTAAAGATGAATCGCACGCCTAGATCGTCCTGCATCAGGAACAGTTGTTCGGAAACTCTCGCAAGCGCCTGCGGCGACGCGTCGATGCCCGTGTCAAGCGACTTAACGATATTGGGAATGCCGTAGTTGATATAGATCGTCTTGCATCCCGCGCGAATGAGATTGTTGACCACCTTGAGCACGCTGCTGATGTTGGAATCCATCACGGTCAACATCGGGAAGAGCGGCCAATCGCGCTCGACCGCCATGGCAATGGCCTTCATTGCCGCGTAGTAGCTGCCGGCGATGAGCGTCGCGCGGTCGTGCTCTTCGGCGGAATGGCCGTGCAGGCTTACGCACCCGCCCTTCAGTCCCGCATCAATGAGAGATTGAGCGAACCCCGGTTCACATATGCGAGTGCCGTTGGTCACTACCCACGGACCCATTCCGCGCTCGCGAGAATACGCGACGACTTCGAGGAGATGCTTGAAGACGGTAGGCTCGCCTCCCAGCAGCGTAAATGTCTTGATGCCGATCGAGTCCAGGAAATCGACCGAACGCCTGGCTTCATTCAGCGACATCGTGCCCGGCCGGTCGAATACTTCTGAAGCCGCGTAGCAAAACGAACACTTCAGATTGCAGGCGTAGGTCAGTATGATCACGCCCTTGCCCATGTAAACCTGAGGAAGCGCTGTATCCATGATGTTTTTCTTTTCCTCCCTACGTATCGACCAATCGATCAGTCTTGAATCGCACGGACGCGTCGCGCCGATGCATTAATACGGGCAGGGCCTGAACGAGACCCACTCGTCGGAGGCGGCGGATTCCGCGACCAGGAAAGTCAGCTCGGTCAGATCCACCAGATGCCGCCAGTCCTCGCGCATCTTCCGCTCTTTTGAGAGGTCTTCCATAAAGCAGCGCATGGACTGCCCGAAGCTGTCCGGAAACCAGTTGAAGGACAGTTCTTCGGAGGTAAGGCGCTGACCGGGCCTCGGCCGATGCCAGACCGCGATGTTGTTATCGTTCAGCGGAGACCACTCCACCCGCTCGCTTGAAGCGCGGATGACCCCGTTCTCTCCCGTAATAATCACGTCTTCGAAAGGATGACCGGCGGCGAAGGCGTATTCATTCATGGTCCAGTCGTCGATTATCTGAACGATCAGCCCGCTTTCATATTCCAGCGTGACGGTCGCGAAATTAGCGCGTTGAAGCCTCTGCCGGGGATGTGAGCCCGTCCTGGCCGTCAATCGCCGGGGCGGCCCGAACCAAAACAGGCACAGATCGAGATGGTGTATGACCATCTCGAACACGATGTATTGATCTATTCCGTGATCCCAGCGGCCGGGTTGCCGGTCCCACCAGTCGCGATTCGAGAACGTGCATAACAGCGGCCGCCCGAACTCCTCGCTCTTAATAAGCTGCGCCACTTTCATCCACGCGGACACGTGGCGGCCGGAGAGGTTCATTCGCACGCGGGCTCCCGTGTCTTTCAGCTTGCGAATCCCCGCGAAGTCCTGCCGCGTGAAGCAGAGCGGCTTCTGTACCAGCACCGGCTTTCGATGCTTCGCCGCCATCTCCATAAGCTCGAGATGCGAGCCTGGAGGCGTTGCCAGATCAATCACGGATACAGCGTCGTGCGTTATCAATTCCAGCGGGTCCCGGGTTGTAATCGGCACGTCGTAGTCGGCGCCTACTTGCCGCAAGACTCCCGCGTCGAGGTCGCATAGCGCCCCGACATCCAGGCCCAATGCACGATATGCGGGAAGATGGGCGTAACGGGCGACGCCCCCGGCTCCGATTATTCCAATGGACATGACTAAACAAACTCCTTATGTGCATCGAAATTGCCGACGTAATGAAGCAGCTTGTTTATTTCATGGGCCTTGCAAAGCGGCGGGCACATCGCTACGTCGATTTGGCCGAGGACTTTGCTGCGCTGCTCGCTTGCCCAAATCTCCTTGAATCCCGTTTCATTCAGATTTCCAAACGACCAGTCTTTGTGTCCCTTGTAAGCACAGCACACGTCCACCGAACCGTCCGCTCCCACCGTCGCCAGCAGTTCGTTGCCGCGGCACTGGTTGTAGGTTCTGCCGTAATATTGCTGCTGTAGTTTTATGTCGGTGAATTTGTGGCCGAGGAAATGCACCTTGTACTTCTCGTCTTCAAGGGCGAAAGTTTCGTCCAGTTGCGCCTCCATCGCCTCCCATAGTCGGCTGGTTGCCTCGAATTGGACGTTGGACTCTATGTAGTTGACTATCGGCTTCAACTGGAAGTAGTCCACTCCTATCGACTTCGCCAACCGCGCGGCTCCCGCCATATCGCCGACGTTCGAGTTATCCACAAGAAACGAGAAGCCGACGGTGAGTTTCGAGCCAGCTTGATTGCGCTTTTCGACCAGCGTCGAGATGTTGGCGATTATTTTGTCGTAGGCATTTATCGGAACCCGATGGGTGCGCGAGTAGGTCTCGGAGGTTCCGGCGTCTACGCTGAACCGGACATATGAGAAATTCTGGGTGAGCAGCTCCATCAAACGCTCGTTGAGCCTGCTTCCGTTGGTGTTCATCCCCTGGGCGAACCCGCACTCGACGGCGGCGGAGACTACTTCCACGAGATGCTTGTAAACCGTCGGTTCACCGCCGCCCGTCCAGGTTACCGATTGCACCCCGAGTTCCTTGCTCTCCCGCAGCAGGTCGATGATCAGTTCGGGCTTCAGCTCTTCGCGCCGCTCGTGCAGATAACCATAAGTGCACCAGGTGCAGCTCTGATTGCAGGTGTTGGTTAGATTGATCTCCAGGTTTATAGGCGGAAGCGCCGCACCGGCCTTCGCGGCCATCAACACCTCCGGATACGTCAGGATCTTGTACGGAGAGAAAATATTCGAGGTCGACAACACTTCAAGAGTTCTTCCCATCTTCTTCCTCCCTGGGCCGTGGGCGGCCCTGAGCGCTTCGGTCTTATTCAGGAATTCGCTTGCCGGTGCGCGGCCGCCCGCGGCGGTTCACGCCGATTTCGGTCCAACGCAGATGTCAGTAGATCGGATTAGAGCCGCGGTTGTTGGAATTGCCGGTCGAAACGCGGAGCCTGCAAACCGCACTCGGCATCTTCGAGCGCTTCGTATCCCAACTCGTGCATAGGGCCGGAACAGAGCCGAATGATCTTCTCTATATCGCTCGGGTGCAGCATTTTTCTGAACGTGTTCGAATTGGGCACCGGTGTTGAAGAGCGAAGCGGAAACCTCTTCGACTCGTCGTAGTCGACCCTGTTCGAGAACTTTACGCGCGCCGAGTCGAGATCGAGAAAGTCGCATATCCTGCGGCATTCCGATTCCCGCGCCTCGGTGAAATTTTCGTATTTGGTCATCAGCAATCTGTCGGGCGAGACGCGCGCGAACTCCCTGGCGCAATCAACCGCTTCGATCCATCCCTTTGAAAATTCCTCCGGCGTGATGAACATCCAGGCCACCCTGCCGATAGGCAACACCGGTTCAAGCTCGAGTTCCAGCCTGCCGCGCCTGATCAGGGACGCATAGACATCGAGAGGGTTCCTATAAATGAATATGAACTTCGCGTCGGGCAGAATCGCGTTCAGCTCGTGAAGCGCGAGATAGTTGTCAGGACACTTTTCGAGAGGCTTTTTAGCGCCGTATGACTCCGAGTAGAGCGTCAGGAAATTGCGCACTATGTGCCGGCGCCAGCTCAACCGGCTCGCCAGCACTCGCGCGTTCCTCGAGGCGCCGGCCCTGGTGAAGACGTGCTTATTCAGCCGGACCTCCAGCCACTTTCTGAGAAAGCTCAAATTGTTATAGCGCCCGATGAATTGCTTGAAGGAGTTCCGGTCCGGTATCGCGTCCTTCCAATGAGGCCAGTCCTGATCGTACACGGCTTCCAGATCGCTTGTGGGATCCGAATAAAACCAGACGGCGGTTTCGAACGCCCGGTCGGTTTCGTTGTGATCCGGCAAGCCGACGCCGAATTCGTCGAACGTGGCCAGGAATCGATATAGCAGCGTCGTGCCGCTCCTCATGTAGCCGCACAGAAAGACGGGTTCAAGCAATTTGTGATCTCTCCGATTTCAGAAAATACGCGCCGGCGTCCGAGGCTCGTTCCACACCGTAAGACAAGTCAGATGAATGCTCGATCACCCAATCGGCCGCCTCGGTCAGGCTCGATACCATCGGGAAACGGCCAATATGTTCCATCTCCAACGGCGTGGGCGGCTTCTTCTTGTTGAACAACAGAATCGACCCGACGCAATTTGCATTGGCGCCCGCGAGCACGTCGCTCGCCATATCGCCGATCATCCACGATGCGTCGAGCCGCAAATGGAGCTCGGCGGCGGCGCGCTTCAGCATTCCGGGGCCCGGCTTTCGGTCTTCGTGTTCGATGTCGAGCCTATTGCCGTTCGAAGGCGCGAACGTGCAGTAATACATTCCGTCAACCATTGCGCGCGCATCCGCGAGTTGACGCAGAACCTCGCGATGAATCTCCTCGACCAGCACGGCTTCGCTCAACACGCCGCGTCCGACTGCTCCCTGGTTGGTCACGACAACGCAGGCGAACCCGTTTTCTCGGAGTCGCCGTATCGCGGTGCCGCAGTCGGGCGCGAGCCGCACCTGTGAGCGGTCGATCAGGTTATCGACAAATTCCAGAAGCGTGCCGTCGCGATCCAGAAAAACGCACGGACGCGTCCCATCGCTGAAGCGGCCTCGCGAAGCGAATAGCGACTCCGCATCTATCGCGGCTTGCTCGTATGATTCGAGCGTGCCGATGTCGCGATGATAGCCGGACCAAACCCACCCCCTTATCTCACCCACAAGCCGCGGAAGAATGTCGAAAGAAAGGTCGAAGCCTTTCATCGCAGCAATCTTCCGATACATTGAAGGCTCGAGAATCATCACGCCGGCGTTCGCAAGAGTGCTCGGCGGCCTGGCAGCCTTTTCGACGAACGAAGTGACGCGACCTTCAGAATCCAGAGTCACAACGCCGCATTGCTCCGGGTTCTCGGCGCGGAACAGCATCATTGTCATGGGTCCGCCGTGATCCTCGTGGAACCGAAGCATGCTCGCCAGAGACACGTCTGAAAAATTGTCGGCGTAGATCACGATGACTCGCTCGGCGTCATCCGTGAATTCGGGATTCGCCGCGATCGTTCCGGCGGAGCCCAGAAGAACCGGTTCGTAGCTTTCCTGTATTCTGATCCCGCCCCTTCGATTTACACTATCGAAATGCGCCGTCATCTTGTCGCGATGCAGATGAGAGTTCACCAGCGCTTCGCCCACGCCGCATTCAATCAGGCTATCCAGCCATAGATCGATCAACGGGCGACCCTCAATAGGCAGAAGGCACTTCGGAACTCGGGATGTCAGCGGCAGCAGCCGTTTCCCGATCCCGGCCGCCAGGATTACAGCTTTAAGCATCGTTGTTGGAAAGGCGCTACTGATGATGATCCGAAACGCCAACCTTGGGCTGACTTTCACAACCCTTTGGGGTTGATGCGCCCGTTTTAACGGCGCCTTCCGCACGGCAACGGCCCTTTTTATCGGCGGGACAACCACGAAGTGGTTGCATAGTCTAGCCCAGGGTTGGCGAAGCCTACCCTGGGAACGCATCCCTACGGGATGCAGGTTAACCTAAGCTCCCTTAGCTCAGCTCGGGCTCGCGGCTTATCTTCCACGCGATTCCGGCGGGCTTTGGTGTTTCGAAGCCGAGACTGGCCGTCATCGGTCCAAGGCCGCGCACAATGAAAGCGACGCTTGCCGCCAGCGACGAAAGCAGAAGCCGCGGGCGAGTCACGGAAGAGAGCCGCAGCCGTTCAGCGCAGCCGGGAATCCGCTTCAGAAGCGACAGGGTATGAAAGAACCCCACTTGAACGTAGATGAGGTGAATCAGAATCAGCAGCAACGCCAGCGGCGCTGATTGCAGTAACAGGGCGCCGAGCAACGACCCAAGCCACAGCATTCCGCGCCACCCCCAGAAAAAACATCTCATTCGGCCGTCGATATGGAACCAGAGGCGCTGCAACCATCCATGCTTGAGATTGAACTGTTCTCGAAAAATCTCCAGGTCTTTATCGAAGCGCGCCGAACCCCGATACCAGAAGCGCGATTGCCGTATCGAAGCGAACGGATTCGGCGCGACATCGCAGAAATCGAGCACCGGAACAGGGCTCACGTTCAAACCGACGGCGGAGGCGAGGTATCCGAGCGCAAGGTCGTCGTTCGGGCTGCAAGTGGGAAATCCTCCGATGCGGTCGAACGCCGCGAGCGACACAAAACATCCGTGACCCACGCAGTAAATCAGCCGCCGAGTCTTATTCGAGCCCGTCTCGCTGGAGTAGCTTTCATAGAGCGGGAATTCGAAGCCAAGCGCCCACCTGGTTTGTGCGAGAGCGTCCGCTATGCTGACCGCTCCTATAGCGCCTTTCAGCCCCTGCATGTTCTGGCAATAGCAGGATACCTGCTGAAATATGCCGACTCGTTCCCGGCCCGCGCGGTCATCTTCATGAATCAGCCTTCGAATCGAATTGAAAACCGATTGATCCGGCCGTGAGTCCGCGTCATACACGCCGATGTAAACATTCCGCTCCTCGAGATTCTCTTGAAGCGAGCGCCAGTACGAAACGGCGGCGTTCATCTGTCCGACTTTGCCTTTGGCCTCCATCGGAGCTTCCACGTGAAAGAAGGCGCGGCGGTTCAGCTTGAGGTTCAGTTCTTCGATAAGGCGCTCGACCACGGTTCCCGTGTCGCCTTGCAGGCGCTCTCGCAAGAACGCTACGGCTTCACGCGATGATGCCGGGGCGTCCGCAAGCATGGAATGAAAAGACTCGCTCGAAGCTTTATCGAGAACCATCGCCGCCATCGAATCGACTTCGCCCATATCCCAATCGCCGCCCCCCGAATTAACCCCAGAACTACCCCCCGAGTTAATCCTCGAGTTAATCCTCGCTTCGATCTCGCGCACTATGTGATCGCGCTCCGCCGCTTCGCGCGCGGTCGTCGCGATTACCACGTCTATCGGCAAGCCTTCTTCGATTGCGGGCATGAACTGGCGAAGCGCTCGATCCACGGTCGCCGCCTCACGAAGCATCGGCAGGATCAGTACAAACCTTACGTTTGCTCTTGGAGCGCCAGGTTTGTCGATCTCGGCCTTGATCCGTCGAACGGTTCTTTCACCGCCGATCGTCAGCAGGATGGCGCTAATAAAAAAATACAGGGATGTTCCACACGCGAGCACGTATATGATTGCTCTCACGCTTTGCTCCTTTACTCCGAGAACACACGGCTTCCAAGCGGATCGGGTTGAAACCGAAATTCCCGATGCGCCCGCAATTCAGCGCGAATCCGGGCGTGGCGAGAAGGCGGCGCAAGCAACAGCAGGAAGCCGGTTCCTCCGGCGCCCAGCAGCTTTCCCCCGATCGCCCCGCTCGCGCGGCTTCTTTCGTAAGCCTCATCCACATGCCCGTTGGATATGCGAGGATTCAGGCTCCGCTTGATGAGCCATGCCTGATGCAGTATTTCTCCCACCTCTTCGAAATCGCCTCGGGACACCGACTCCAGAAACCCTGAGCACATCGATTTCAGCTCACAAAGAGGCGCCTTGTTCTGATTCATCTCTCTCTGCACTTCGGTCAGAATCTCGAGCGCGGGCCGCTTCCCGCCGAGATAGAACATCATCAAGTGATTTATGAATTCCTCGCGGATGTCCGGCGCGCACTCGATCGATGTCGAGTGAACCGAGTCGTCGGGCATGAAAACAGTGCGTCGAAAGCCCCCGCCCGCGGCGATGTATTGATCCTGGCGGCCGATGGGAGCTTTCAATCGATCGATTTCTATGTGACAGGCTTCGTCGGCGAGACGCGCCCACGGCGGGCCGCCGCCTTGCGCCGCGTGCAGCGCATGCAACAGCCCGACTGTGTACGACGAGGACGAACCCAGGCCGGTTCCGGCGGGCACCTCGGAAGAGGATGTGATTTCGATGGGCTTGTCCACTTCCAGAAACTTCAGCGCCTCACGAGTGATCGGGTGCTCGACCTCATCCACGCTCGGCGATACCCTGGGCGGTTCGCCGTTGACCTGATAAGCGACCCTGAAGGGCCCTTCCAGCCGCCGCACCGCGATGTTGATGTGATAGCCAAGCGCCATCGATACGACTTCTCCGCCGTGCTCGCGATAGAAGGCGGGTAGATCGGTTCCTCCGCCTATGAAACTCACTCGAAGCGGCGTGATCGACCTATAGACCGCGCCATTGCCCGGGTTCTTCATTCAACTCCAAGTGCAATCCAGGATAGTTAGTTAGTCAGCCGCCGTTGCTTGCTCGGCGTTGCCCGCGCGCAAGCAGTATGAAAGGCCGTGGGCGATGGCGAGATGGACGTCTTCTACGACCAGATAGTCAAAGCTCGACACGTGGACGTAGTGATCGCAGAGATCCTTCATGATTCCGCCGTCGAATCCGAGAAAGCCGAAGGTCAGCGCCTTTCGCTCTTTCGCGCACCGCAAACCCTGAACGCAATTGGGCGAGTTGCCGGAGGCGGAGATGCCGACGACGATGTCGCCTTCCTGCACGAGCGATCTGAGCTGCCAGGCGAATACCTGGTCATAGCCGATGTCGTTCGCAAGCGCCGAAAAGAGGCTCATATTTCCGTTCAGGCAAACAACGCGCAGGTTAACCCCAAGGCCGTCCTTGCCTATGGCCATCGAGAGGTCGTTAGCGAAGTGAAGCGCGGTTGCGGCGCTCCCTCCGTTTCCCATCGTGAATACGGTTCGACCGGCAATCCGAGCGAGATTCAATTGATGAGCCATTTCGGCGATCGTGCGGCTATGCAGCGTGCCGACGATTTCGCCGACAGTGCGGAAATGTGACTGCACGACCGACTCCAGTCCCGATACAAAGTTGTCGGCGTTGGAATGGGACACACCGGCAAGCACGGATGGAGCAACTTGCCGTGCATTCTTTTCTTGAACTGTCTTCATAAAAGATTCTCCTCCATCAGATCTACGTTGTTCCGGCAAGACATCCGGCCTGGTTTGTCCGTAAGGGACATCCGGAAATAGCCCGCCGATTCATCGGGGTTCAGAGCTTTGACGTTGTCCCGGCAGCGACATCCGGTAATAGCCCACCGATTCATCGGTGGGTTCAGGAGTTTGGCCCTTCGAAGAGGGAACAGTGAAAGCCCCGAAGGGGCACGAGTAAAATAGCCGGGGGCCAGCGCAGCGCAGCCCCCGGTACGATCGCCGAAAGAAGTTCGCGCCCTGAAGGGGCGCCAGCCCAGGATAACCGCCGCGTCCCTTCCAACCCCCAAAGGCGGTTGTGGACAGCATCGCGTAATCCATGCAGGCCGCAACCCCTTTGGGGTTGGAATCGATTACGCACCCTTTTCCCAAGGTTGGCGTACCCGCCAACCTTGGGCTGGCCTTCACAACCCCTTTGGGGTTGATGCGCCCGTTTTAACGCGCCTTTCCGAAGGCAACGGTCCTTTTTTAACGCGCCTTTCCAGAGGGCAACGGTCCTTTCCCAACGTAGGCGAGTAGGCCGTCGATTCATCGGTGGGATCCGGCGCGCCTCAATTGGCGTTCTATCTCGTCGTCGGTAAACCCGACGTATCTGCGCAATTCAATGTTGAACTCGGAGGCGCCCGTAACCTTCGAGCTTGCCTCCAGCCGGCTAAGAAGTGAATCGGCGTTTTGGCCGGCCAGCTCGCGAAACCATGTCAGGCCGCGGCGAACATGCTGAATCTCGTCGAGGTAAATAAATTCGAGGAGTTTCGCGAGAGTATCGCGTCCGTTTTGGAGGTGCCTTTCGATTGCCCGTTTTTCGGCGCCGAGATTGTAGCCCTCTCCGATCACCTGTTCGAGGCCCAGAATTTCTTCAGGACTACCGGCCTTGACGGCTGAGTCCCACAGATCGAGGTGTATCGGATAATCGTAGAGCCGGCCCCCGTGCTCCGAAAAATATTGAAGCATCGCCTCGGCGTGTCGCCCTTCATCCCAGCACTGTCGCGCCATATCCAGCTCGAGTCGATCCGGCAGCGGCTCGAAGCGTGCAATTATCATCGCGCATATTTCGAAAGCGGGTATCTCGATCGTGAATACTGTTTCGTGCAGCGCCGCCAGATAGTCGCCTTTTCGGCCCGCGTACTGGTCAATCTCCAATACGGTAAGGGACTCGTCGCGCGCCGGCCGGTATGGCAACGCCGGCCACGTTATCTCCCGCTGCCACTCCCCTATGTGCCTGAGCTGGATACCGGCATCGTCGGTCTTTAAGAAATCCCTTTCGACGGGTCTTCGGCCGCCCATGTCCATTAGTTGAGACTCAACTTGTTCCAACATTAGTCGCGAAGGCTGATCGCAGATTGCGCTGCATCGCGATTTGAGACTCGAGGCGTAGTCGAGAACATACTGCTCGAGCACATCGGTCGTAAGCTCCTCACTCAAGCGATCGACTGTCTCGGCGAGAATCGACGGAAGCCGGGAGTCGCGAAATCCCAGCATCGCCTCCGGCATCAACAGGTCGTCTACTCGTTCCCTCGCGCTGCTGAGAGCTTTCTGAGCCAGAAACAATTTTTTGGTGACCGCGATCTTCGCGTCGATCCGCGGCGTCCGTATCACCAGTTGGGCGAGGCAGGTACGCAGCCCCTCGAGACCGAACAATAGCTCGGCTAACCGTTGAAGATGTTCGGCGGGGGTATCGGGCCCAATCAGTAAATGCTTTTCCACCGATAGACCGGCAGACGTAGACATGAAAAGCTCCTCCCAAATTTGCCGGAGTCATTGCCTGAGCAATTAAATGCACAGCGCAGGATTGCCTCGATCTACAGCTCGCCGCGCCGCGACCCAGGCTCCGCGATTCAACAAAGGCGAAGGAGTCAAAAAATTGCCGGGGGCAAATGAAGCGGCGCCCCCGGCAAGAGCAATGACCAATCGCCATATTCGTTGTTGTGCTCCCGAATCCTCGAGCCCGGATTTCTCACAAACGGCGTTTGTCGATTGAGAGAGCCCCGCGTTCGCGGACCGCCGACATGAATGCCCGGTTATGGTCGAAGCGCTCCGACAGGAGCGCGATGTTGATCTGATGGATACAGACACATCGACTAAGTCGGCAGCAGATGATCCGTTTCCCGCAATCCAGCTTCTCTTTCAATTGAGGTCGAGAGGCCCGCTATCGTGGGCGTCTCGAAGAGCGCGGAGATCGAAATGTCGATGTCGAACGCTTCGCGAACTCGCATAATTACTTGAGTCGCCGATAGAGAATGTCCGCCGAGCTCGAAGAAGTTCCGATGAACACCGGCGCCGTCCAGGCCTAAAACCTCAGCCCAGATTCTGGCGACCGTTTCTTCAACCGGCGTCCGCGGCGGCTCATCCGCCTGCTCCGCCTGCGCGGACAGTACCGGCGCCGGCAGCGATTTTCGATCGAGCTTTCCATTCGGCGTCAGCGGCAATTCGGCCAGCTCCACGAACACCGAAGGCGTCATGTACGCGGGAAGCTTCGCCTGCAAGTAGGCTTGCAGATCCGATGCGGACACCGATCCAGGCGATTCCGGAACCCAGTAGGCCGCCAGTCTTTGATTGGTTCCACCTTGTTCGCCGAAGAGCACCACGGCGCACTGTTTCACTTCTTCGTGCTGCGCCAAGACCGCTTCGATCTCGCCCAGCTCAATGCGGTAGCCTCGGAGCTTGACCTGATCGTCCATTCGTCCGCGATATTCCAGGGAGCCGTCGGCGAGCCTCCGCACCAGGTCTCCCGTGCGATACAGCCGGGCGCCTTCGGCAAGGCCGAATTCATCGGGAGTAAATCGTTCAGCCGTGATCTCGGGCCGGTTCAGGTAACCCCTGCTCACTCCGGCTCCGCCGATGAACAACTCGCCCACCGCGCCCCTCGGCGTCAATTGACGCCAATTGTCCAGAACATACAGCGTCGTATTGGAGATCGGTCTTCCAATCGGAACCGCACCGCGGAACTCTCCTTTCATGGGCGCTTCGTACACGCAACAGCCGACGACGGTCTCGGTGGGTCCGTACTCGTTTATCAAGCGAATCGACTCAAAACGGCCGCGCCAGAATTCCAGGTCCTCCCATCGCAGCGCTTCTCCCCCGATCACAAGAGTCGAAGCGAACCCGAACGGCCGATCCTCCAAGAGAGCGCCGCGAGCCACGCTCAACTGGCCCGGTGTGAGCTTCACCAGGGTTCTCGAATCGCTGATCTCGGCCGCCTGTTCGAGCGCGCCGACCGGATCGCTTCCCGCTGCGAGCGTCACAACGCTTCCGGAGATCAACGGAACCAGGAGAGCGGTGATCGTCAGGTCAAAACTGATCGACGAGTGGACCACCGAAGCCGAGCATCCGGATCCGAAGTACGCCGCGCGGGCCCACATCAGGTAGTTCGCGAGGCCGCCGTGCGTCACCATCACACCCTTGGGACGGCCGGTCGAGCCCGAGGTATAGATAAGATAGGCCAGATTATCGCCGGGTATTTCGGGGCCCACGCTTGAGTCCGCGTACTGATCGATCATCCGCCAATCGCGATCGAGCTCGACCACCTGTATCCAGGAAGCAGGCAATGTTTGCGCGATGTCGCTACTGGTAAGCAGCACAACCGCTCGCGAATCTTCGAGTATGTACGCGAGCCTCTCACTCGGATAATCCGGATCCATCGGCACGTATGCGCCGCCGGATTTCAGCACGCCGAGGATGGATATAACCATTTCGGCCGAGCGATCCGTGCACACAGCCGTTGTTACCTCCGGCCCTACGCCGAGATCATTGAGATAACGGGCCATCTGGTTCGATCTTCGGTGCAGCTCTCGGTACGAAAGATGGCCCCGCGGATCGATAACGGCTGTCGAGTCGGCCGAAAGCTCCGCTTGTTCTTCAAAGAGTCGAACAATAGTCGCGCCGGCTGGATACTCGATTCGAGTGGCATTGAAACGGACCAGCGCATCCTGTTCGTCCGGGAACAGCCATGCGGAAGCGCAGTGGAGCGCTCCCGGATCAGCGCCGATTCGGCCAAACGCCTGAAGATAACATCGCCTTATCGTCTCGACTTCAACTTCGCTTATTCGATTTGCGTCATAGTGCAGAGCCAACGTCAGCGAGTTTCCGGATAGTCCCTCGTACTGATCGAGTATAAACATCGCCAGAAACGGAAAGTTTGTTTGATTGATGAAGTGAGTAGTCTCGACCTTTGAGACAAGCCCCGCGCGAGCCACCGGATAAAGCCCGTGGAAGCTCACGAAGTTGAACGCCGTTTCGTAAAGCGGCGCAAGGCCCCAGTTCTTTTGAATCGCGGCCATCGGATAACGGCGAAACGGAAGCATGCTCAGCACGGCGCCGAAGACGCCGCGCGCCATATCCCTCCAGCTCTCATTCCCAAGCCGATAGCGGAAGGGAAGCGTGTTGAGAAACAATCCGGGCGTCCGCTCTCCTCCCTCTGCTTCCAACCGCCCGTCCAGGGTGACGCCCGTAATCACATCGGAGCGGCCCGCGATCAAGCCCATCACCTTCAAGTGGGCGGCTAGGAGCACGTATTGCAGCGGGATTGCTTCGGATTTGGCTAGAGCCTGAAGACGGCCCAAAACGTCCGCCGGAATAACAGAATCCAATTCGCGGACGTCCGGCAAGCGAGAGGCGCTCGGATCGTTGCTCACATGCGGAAGCGGCATAGGAACCGCCCCGGCGAGAGTCTCTTCCCAGAAGCGTTGTGCAGCCTCATCCCGCAGCGCCTTCCGCTCCAGATCCACGTAATCGCGGAATGCAACCAAAGGCGGCCCATCTTCCGGCAGGGTTTCGCTGTTCAGGAGCGCGGCGTAGTTACGAAAGATCTCGTACAGCATCGCTCCCATTCCCCAGCCGTCGATTATCGGATGAAAATCGGTGAAGGTCCATTGATAGCAGTCATTCGACAGCCGGTGAATCTTCATGCGGATGAGCGGCGGCTTCGAGTAGTCGAACCGGTTCTGTTTTTCGTACTCGACGTCTTGCTCGATTATTCGCGCCTGCTCATCCTCGGGCAGACCTCGCAAATCCGCTACACCGATGTTGAAGTCGGCGGATTTGTGCACCAACTGCAGCGGTTCGCCGCGGCTGATGAAATCGAATGACGTGCGGAGTATCGGATAACGCGCCACGACACGCTCGGCGACGACCTGCAGGAGATCCGTGTCGCACTCGCCCCAGATCCGTGCGCTGTTCACGTTGTGATAGACGGGAACCTCCGGCGTGAGCTGCATATGATAAAACATGCCGCTTTGCAGATGAGTCAGCGGATACGCATCCTCAACGTCATCCGGCAGCAGGCTCCGGTCTTCTTCACTGATGAGACTAAAGGGTTCGGATTTCTCGACGGCGCTCGAACCGGCGCCGTTGTTGACCAGTCGATCGGAAAGCTCGCGAATCGTCGGATGCTTGAATACATCCATCAACGAGACCTGCAACCCTCGATCACGCGCCATGCCCAGCACTTGAATGGCGCGGATCGAATCTCCTCCAAGCGCAAAGAAGTTGTCCCGCACGCCAATGGGGTGAACATCCAGGACGTGAGCCCAGATCGCCGCAAGCACTTCTTCAGTTGAAGTGGCCGGGGCCGCATAGGAGACTTGTAAGTCCGGTCGTTCAGAACCGGGAGCGGGAAGCGCGCGGCGATCGATCTTGCCGTTGGAAGTCAGCGGCAGTTTCTCCAGAGTCACGTACGCCGCGGGCAGCATGTAGTCCGGCAACATCTCCTTCAAGTAGCTTTGAATTCGATGAAGCGAAAAAGCCGGGGCCGCCGGGGCGTCGTCGAATCGCGCCGCGCCTCGATTAAAGGCGTTTGTTCCGCCGGGCAATACAGCCAACGCGTTTGTTCCCGAAGAGGCGGATAGAGCCGCCGCTTCGATAGATCGCGCCGCGGGAACGATATACGCGACAAGTCTCTTTTGACCGGGCGCTCCGTCGGCCGCGAGAACAACCGCTTCTGCGACGGCGGGGTTTTTCATCAGGGCTGCTTCGATCTCACCCAGTTCAATTCGGTAGCCGCGCACCTTGACCTGGCGATCCAACCTGCCCAGGTACTCGGTGTCGCCGTCGCGATGACGGGCGAGATCGCCGCTCAGGTAGAGTCGTTCGCCCGGCCGACCCGAGAACGGTTCCGGTATGAACCTCTCCGCGGTGAGGCCGGGGCGTCCCACGTATCCACGGGCGAGTCCGGCTCCTCCCACGCACAGTTGACCGCTGAGCCCTCTCGGCATCAACTGCAGATATTCATCGAGAAGCCGCATTCGCAAATCGGGAATCGGTTCGCCGATGACGCTTCCTGAAGCGCTCTCAACGTCCTTCGCCGACATTCTTCTATACGTGACGTGAACGGTCGTCTCCGTGATGCCATACATGTTGATCAGGGACGGCGTCTCGTCTCCGTGCTTGTCGAACCATGGCGCCAGGCTTGGAATGTCCAACGCTTCTCCGCCAAAGATCACATAGCGCAACGCCAGCGGCTTTGTGTCGCGCATTGATGCTTCAGCGTGAATCAACTGCCGGAACGCCGAGGGCGTCTGGTTGAGCACGGTCACGCCTTCGTCGCAAAGAAGGTCGTAAAAGGCTTCAGGAGACCGGCTCGTTGAGTAAGGGGTTATGACAAGCTTGCCGCCATACGACAGCGCTCCCCACATCTCCCAGACCGAGAAGTCGAACGCATACGAGTGAAACAATGTCCACGCGTCGTGTTCGTCGAAATCGAACCCGTGGTCTGTTGCATCGAAGAGGCGCTGCACGTTTCCGTGAGTCACCGCGACGCCCTTGGGCGAACCGGTTGAACCCGATGTGTAGATTACGTAAGCAGGATTGTCGGGCAGCGCGGTCAGACCGAGGTTATCGGCGCTCTTGTTCGCGATCCGCGGCCAGTCTTCGTCCAGATAAATTGCTCGCCCCGCCGAAATCGATAGATCCTGAGGCGGCCGCGTGCAGGCCACGAGCAGCCTCGCTCCGGAATCTTCAAGCATGTAAGACAGGCGCTCTTGCGGAAGGCTCGGTTCCAATGGGAGGTACGCCGCGCCCGATTTTAGTATTCCCAGCAGACTGATGGTCATTTCAGGCGTGCGTTCCGTATACACCGCGACCAGGCTCTCGGCCCCCGCCCCCAACTCACGCAGATGATGGGCTAACTTGTTGGCTCTTCCATTGAGCTCTCGATAGCTGAGGAGAGTTCCCTCGCAACTCAACGCAATCGCATCAGGCCGGAGCTTCACCTGTGTTTCAACGCGTTGGTGAACGCCCGCTTCAATTTCGGGCAGCATGCGCGCCTGCCGATGGTCGTGAGCCGTTATCAATTGCTTCTGTTCGTTCTCCGACAGCAGGGGCATCGTCCAGAACCGCTCGATCGGGTTCGCGAGAAAAGACTCCAACAGGGAGACAAGGTGAGAATGCCATCGTTCAATGGTTGGGGCGTCAAACAACTCGCTGTTGTATTCCCAGTCCAGCCGCAGGTGATCAGGAGCCTGGGTGACGTTCAGGTTGATGTCGTACTTGGCGGCGTCAGGCAGATTCGGGAACGCCTCCATCTTCAGACCGGCTATCTCGATCTCGCCGGCGAGGCGAGGATCCATGTTGAAGACGACCGAAACGAGAGGAAGCCGGCTCGGATCACGAGCAATGCTAATAGCGCGGATCATCTTCGCGAACGGATATTCCTGATAATCGAACGCGTCAAGGAGCGTCTTCTTCACCGACGCGGCGTAATCCAGAAAAACCGGGTTGCCGTCCACCTTGCTACGAAGCGGAAGCAGGTTTGTGCAGTAGCCGACCAGGTTTTCATTCAAAAGGGCCTGCCCGGCGGCGGAGCTGCCGGCCACGACGTCTCTTTGGCGTGACAGTCGGTGCAGCAATGCTTGAAAGGCCGCCAACATTACTACAAAGAGAGTCAGCCGGTGTTGCGCGCTTCCGGTTCGAAGCCGTCCAAGAAGAATGGAGTCAATTACATTGCTGATCCGTCCTCCGGCGTAGCTCAGGAAGGGAGGACGCGGCCGGTCGCTCGGGAGATCCAGCACCGGAACACCGTCGGCGAATTGAGACAGCCAGTAGCTCTCCGCTTTTGCCGCGTCGGCGCCTTCGCTTCGCCGCACCAGCCACTCGGCGAACTCGCTGAACTGCATGGGCTGGGGTAAAGCCGCGGGCCGGCCGGTCAACTCGGCCTGGTAGAGCGCGCTTATGTCCCGGAGCAGAATTCCATTCGACCAGCCGTCGGTGATGATGTGATGAAACGCGAGAGTCAGGATGTGACGCGCTTCTTCAACCCTTATTATGCTCGCCCGCATCAGTGGAGCCTGGGTCAGGTCGAAGGGCTCGCCCGCCTCAAACGCCAGCCGGCGATTTATCTCTTCCTCGCGCGCAGTCTCGGCGAGCTTGCTGCAGTCGATAAAAGGAATTTGACAGGAGATCTCCGGCGCGATGTACTGGAAATCGCCATCGGGACTGAAGGATATTCGCAACGCTTCGTGCCGCGCGATCAACCGGTTCACCGCACGGCCCATTGCGTCTCTATCAAAAGAGCCGTTCAGATACAGCGCCATTGACTCGTTGTACGCCCGCGACGCGTTGTCGCCCAGCCGGGTCAATATCCACAGCTCTCTTTGCGCGACCGTCAGAGGCAGCGAGCGAACAGAATCGGAAGCTGGTATATCGGCGGAAGCGGCGCCCGGTTTATCGACCGCGAGGACGGCCGGCGCCGCGCCAACGCCGCGGTCGCCGTTATGCCCAGTTACGGAAGCGCGAAATGGCGTGGAACGGTCGTCCATAGATGATCCGTAATCCGCGATAGATGATTCGTAATCCGCCGGTTTTGATTCGGCTTCGGGCAGGAAGCCGCCCTTCCGCATTTCCGCGACGGTTTGCTTTACGGCCTCTATTACATACTTAAGATCCTCGTCGGTGTGAGCCGTGGAGACGAAGCAGTTCCGTCCCTCCCATGTATAGACGCCCTTTTCGAGCAGGTGGTAGAAGAACAGATCGCTGTGTTTCAAACCGGGCGCGAACTCGAAACGGAACTGCGAAGCAAAGTGAACCATGCGAATCGGCGCCGCTTCCTGCTCGAAATAAGTATTCAGCGTATCGATGAATCGATCGCTTCGCTCATTCAGCTCCTTATGCAATTGGGCGGAGTTGGCCTTCACGTGACTGAGCGCCGCGCAAACCGCGGCCATAATCACCGGATGTATGAAGTACGTTCCTGCTATGAAGGTGCGCTCTTTTCGTGGATACGACGCGTCGCCGAAGCTCCACATTCCTCCATCGATTGCATCCATGTAAGCCGCTTTGCCTGCTATAACCCCGACCGGAAAGCCGCCTCCCGCGGCTTTTCCATACGTCGCCAGATCCGCCTTGATCCCGAACAGAGCCTGTACGCCGCCGGGGTGCGAGCGGAAGCCGGTTATCATCTCGTCAAAAATCAATGCAATGCGCGAAGCGTCGGTGATGCTTCTCAGCTCTCGGAGAAAGTCCAGGGGTTGAAAATCGGGTCTTCGGCTCTGCACAGGCTCGACGAGCACCGCGGCCAGTTCGCTGGCATTGCGTCTTATGAAGTCCAGCGATTCAGGCGTCCCGTACTCAAGAACGGTGATGTTATCCGCGACGCTCGGAGGAACGCCGGGCGCGACCGGAATCGTGCGGGGCCTGCCGTCAGGAGTCGTCCCGGCTCTGACTAGAACCTCGTCAAAGAAGCCGTGGTAGGCCCCCGAGAACAGAGCTACCTTGGACCGGCCGGTCACTGTGCGCGCCAGCCGAATCGCGATCATCACCGCTTCCGTGCCCGAGTTGCAGAACGTAGCTCGTTCGGAGCCCGTCAGCTCGCATACAAGTCCCGATGCTTCCCCGCCGAGCGGAGGAACGAGTCCGAGCTGGATTCCCTGTTTCATCTGCTCTTCAACGGCATTGAGGATGAAGTCGGGAGAGTGACCAAACAAAAGCGCGCCGTACCCCATGCCTATATCGACGTATTCATTGCCGTCGACGTCCCAGACTCGGCAGCCGGAGGCCCGGGCGACTACGAGTGGATACAGTATCTCCTTCCAGAGCAGGTTGAAGCCGGTCGACGCGCGGCTATCGGCGAGCGTCGATCGGTTTCCTTGAGTGATCTCCTTCGAGCCTCTGGTGCGTTCGGACAATCTCGTGACGAGCCCTTCGAGGTGGAATCGTTGTTTCTCACTCAGGCCGCCGATCGGCGCGCTCTGAACCGGATGATGGGGGACGAAAGGCTCGGGTTTCGGTTGGATCGCTGTTGCGAACGCCGTCGGTTCCGGCGGCGCGTTTGGAAACTCCGACAACGTCTCGTCGATCAACACGGGCTCGACGGCCGGATGCGAGCCGTTGCCTGACTCGATGCCGTTCCTCAATTCCGCCGGCGTCACGGATGCGGCGACGGTCTCAACATCCGCGGCTCTGTCCGACAGAAGATCCAACTGCCGGGCCATGATTTCGAGTTGTTGCGCTATGATCCATTCGCGCGAGCCATCGTTCATAGGTTCAATCCTTCGTGTGCCTTCGCTCGCCGGCGGAAACGGCGTTGGGATCTCAGCGGGCGCGACGCCGGCTGTTTTGTGAGCAGCGGAGCCATTGCCGTTCGGTTGAGTGTGTGCCGGCGCTTGGACCGGGAGAGCCTGGGTTGCCGTGGAGCTCGAATCGACTAGCTTTAACTCGGTTCCCTTTAACTCGCTTGCAACAAAATCGGCGAGCGATGCGATTGAAGGGTTCTCCTCTACGAGCATGCGAAACGGAATCTTTACCGCCAGCGCGTCCTCGATCGTTTGCGCCGCCTGAATCAGCATGAGGGAGTCGAAACCCAGCTCGATCAGCGATGAGTCGAACCGCAAGTCAGCCGGACTCACGCCGGATACTCTCGCGAGAATTTCTTTCAGGCTGGTCCTTATTTCATTCTGAACAGGTCCTGCTGATGCATTCTGGTGTTGCTTCATCCCATTCTCACGAGAGGCGCCGGCGAATGTTGAATTCTGGTTTTCTGTGGAAACACTCATTTCGCGCTATCAATGATCCTCCGATCATTTGTTCCACTATCTGATCGAGAGTTCGTGGTTATGTAGGCCTGAAAGGCCGACTATAAAGTAGCCAGGGGCAAGCGCGTAGCGCGCCGCCCCTGGTTCCAGCCCCAATGCCCTCTAGCGCTGAAGGCGCGACATAAGCGCTTCGCTGCCGTGCTGCGCAATAACTAACGATCTTCTTACGAAAGGTTCATGTCGCACCTTTCGGTGCTCGGAACGGTTGGCTCCTCGATTCCCCAGAAAAGTTACGTGGTCTTTCTTCTATCGCGCCGCCTATGAGCTGCACCGACACAAACACGCGTCTCTGTTCCGAAATATCGAAATTCCTGCGTTCCCGTTCGGGGAGCCAAATCTCCCGCGCACCGGGGGCTGCGCTTCGCTTACCCCCGGCTATTGACGCGTTCCCCTCCGGGGAACAGTTATTCTCTTATGCCTTCTTCCGGGACTTCGCGCCGAGGATATCGAGCTGCCGGGCCATTATCCGGAGCTGCCTGGAGACAATGCCTTCCGCGGAACTGGATTGCCGCGAGCCATTCGAGCGCACGGTTCCCTTTTCAATCTCACCCGGCCTCGCGCTGATAACTACAGCCCCGCCGTTTCCATTGCCCGAGGGCGACCAGCCCGGAGTCGCGGTTCCTGCCGCTCTCTCGGACTTGATGAGACCGTGGACTGCAACGGATTCCGCTTCGGCCCCAATCAATGCCGGGGCAGGTGACCGCGAATCATCGGAACTTGAAAGGGCCCTCGCGCCATTAGTAGAAGTGCTTACCGCCTTATGAGCGCCGCCCGATTCCATGAGATGTGTGGGGCGCTGTGCGGGCCTCGCTCCCGGATCAATCCAACAGCGCGTCCGCTCAAACGGGTAAGTCGGGAGCGCGACTCGCCGTCGCCGCTCGCCCCCGTAATAAGATCTCCAGTCTATCTCCAACCCTTGTAGCCACAGCCGGCCTAGCGCCTTTGTGATCGCGGACTCATCGGCATCCACGTCCGAAGGGCGGCGCATTGATGAGATGACCGCATGATCGGATCCGCGATCAGGGCTCAGCTTCGCGAGTGCGCCGAGGGCCTGACCCGGACCGACTTCCAGTAGAAGAGCCGAAGGTTCTTTCAATAGCTCGGCCAGTCCAGCGCCGAATCTAACCGGTAAACGGATGTGGTCCGCCCAGTAGTTCGGATCTGTAGCCTGATCGGCGGTAATCCACTCACCGGTCACATTCGAAATGTACGGGATGCGTGGAGCGCGCAGCTTCAACCGAGCGACTTCATCCGCAAAAGCCCTCACGATCGGATCCATCATTGCCGAATGGAAGGCATGCGATGTGCGCAAGCGGCTGCAAACATGACCTGCCGCGATCAGCGCGGTTTCAACAGCGCTGATTGCTTCGTACGGACCGGAGAGCACGCAGCGATTAACCGCGTTAACGGCCGCGATCTCGACACCGCTTCCGAGGAAGGGCTGGATTTCTTGCTCGCTCACGGACACCGCAAGCATCGCTCCGCGAGAAAGGCTCTGCATCAGCCTGCCCCTGACTGCCACGAGCTTAGTCGCGTCTTCCAGGGAGAAGACCTCGCCGAGACACGCTGCGACGAGCTCTCCGATGCTGTGGCCGATCATCGCCCAGGGCCGCACGCCCCAACTCCGCCACAACTGTGCCAGGGCATACTCGACGGCAAACAACGCCGGCTGGGCGGCGGCCGTTCGCGCCAGTTCTTCAGACGCAGCCGGATCATCGCCGGAGAACATAAGCGCGCGAATATCGAAGCCCAACTCCGGCATCAGCAAATCAGCGCACCTGTCGATCTCGTCGCGATACACTCGCTCACTCTCATAAAGACCACGGCCCATGTTCGGGTGCTGAGAGCCCTGGCCGGGAAACATGAATACAACCGGCCGGCCTCCTGATTCGTGAAACTCAGTGACCACGCGGATCTGATCGTCAGCCTCCAGGGCCGAGAGCGCGTCGTCAACGCCATTGCAAACCAGGATGCTTCGATGACTGAATCGCTTTCTTCCAAGTTGAAGCGTGTAGGCGACGTCGGCCGGATTCGTATCGCGGTTTTTTTTCAGAAACTGCGTGAGACTTTCAGTAGCGGTCCGAAGCGCCGAAACCGATTTCGCCGATAGCACAAGCAACTGGTTCGCTCTGGAAGCGCCGAAAGGTTCGGCGATCGGCGCCTCTTCGACAATTATATGAGCGTTGGTGCCTCCTATTCCGAACGAGCTGACCCCGGCTCTGCGAGGATAAGGAGCGTTCCAATCGGAAAGCTCGCTGTTAACCCAAAATGGACTGTTTGCAAAATCGATTGCGGGGTTGGGAAGCTCGACGTGCAGGCTTGGCGCCAGCATTCTGTTTTTGAGACAGAGTACGGTTTTGATAAATCCGGTTACGCCCGCGGCTGCGTCGAGATGCCCGAGATTGCTTTTCACCGAGCCCACCGCGCAAAACTGCTTTCTTTCAGTCGTCGCCCCGAACGCCCGCGTTAACGCCTGGATCTCGATCGAATCACCGAGCGGCGTCGCGGTGCCGTGCGCCTCTATATAGGAGATCGTGTCCGCGCTCACTCCGGCGTTTCCAACCGCCTCCGCGATCACTTCGGATTGTCCTTCGACGCTCGGCGCCGTGTAGCTGACTTTGTTTGCCCCATCATTATTAACCGCCGACCCGATGATCACGGCTTCGATGTGATCGCCGTCCGTGAGGGCGTCTTCAAGCCTTTTCAGAACGACGACGCCGACGCCGTTGCCGAAGATGGTGCCACGTCCGGCTGCGTCAAAGGATCGGCAACGGCCGTCCGGCGAATAAATTCCTCCTTCAAATGCGTAGTAGCCCGGATGCGGCCGCACCTGAACCGTGCTCGCGCCCGCTAGGGCCATATCGCACTCTTCATTCAGCAGACTCTGGCAAGCCAGGTGAATAGCAACCAGCGAGGTCGAACAGGCGCTCGAAACCATGACGCTAGGCCCCTTGAGGTTCAGCTTGTAAGAGACGCGCGTCATCATGTAGTCCTTGTCGCTGCCGAGCAGAAGCTGCAGTTGATCCAGCGGGCCGAACCGCGGATTCGTCAGCAGGTTGGTCATGAAGTAGGTGTTTATTCCGGTTCCGGCGAATACCGAGATCAGACCCTTGAACTGTTCGGCGCAGTAGCCCGCGTTCTCAAGCGCTTCCCATGCACATTCCAGGAACAGCCGATGCTGCGGATCGAGAAGCTCAGCCTCTCGCGGAAGGAATCCAAAGAACGAAGCATCGAACATTTCGACATCTTCGATAACGGCCGCTGCCCTGACGAAGTGAGAATCATCGAGGATGGACTTATTCACGCCGCGCTGTTCCAGTTCCTCGCGCGAAAAAAACGTGATCAATTCCTCTCCGTTGCGGAGATGGTCCCAGAACTGATCGAGACTTCTCGATTTCGGATATCGCCCGGCCATGCCGACGACAGCGATCTCCGCGCCATTGTAAGGCTCTCGCATTGGCAGTCCTCAATTAACCAGGCCGGGCCCTTCGGCGGCCTTTCGCCTGTCTCGAGCTCTCGCCTTTCGTCTTTCGCCGCGGCTCTGGCGCTCGTCGAAATCAGCCTTTTCGTCCTGATCTTTCGTGAGCAGCTTTGCGAGACCGCCGACCGTTGCGCCTTCGAAGATCATTGCGGGAGGTATCTCGACATCGAATTCCTTGCCTAGACTGGACAACACTTGAATCGCCGAGAGCGAATCGCCGCCCAGCTCAAAGAAATTATCGTGAATACCAACTTGCTCGGCTCCGAGCACCTCTTGCCAGATTCGAGCGATGGCGCGCTCCGTCTTGCTTACTGGCGGAAGGTAAGGCGTATCCGCGCCGCGCGCCGCGCCGTTGACCTTTGCGGGTGTTCTTACACGCCTTATTGCATCCAACTCGCGTTTATCGGCGGCGCGGCCTGCTTCTTCGATCATCTGCCCGAGGTCGCGCGCGGCGACGATGATCTGTGCCATGGAACGTTGCGACAGAATGCGGCGGAGGGCTTCAACGCCTTCGGTCGGCCGAATCGAACCCATCATCTCCAGCGAGGCGTCTCCGGAACCGGCGGCCGCTGGATGAGCGCTCGATGATGCGGCGGCGGCGATACGCTGCCGCCCTACTGCCAACTGGCCCTTCGTGCGTATCTCGTCGGTTGGATCGTTGACCTGCTTCTGGCCGAAGCCGTCAACTTCGATCAATCCCAGTCCTCGCTCGTCGAGCAGCCTTATGTCGAAGTTGATCGTTTCTTTTCCAGGGCTCTCGTCCGCCTTGTACCGTGCGTAGCCGTAGATGCGCCGCGGCGTGTCGCCTTTGATCCTTAGTTTTTTATAGGTGAACGGCAGGTAAGGACCTGTAGTCAGGAATTTCTTAGCCAGTCCTGTCGTCCGGTCGAGCAAAGCGGGATGGAATTTGAACAGCTCGAAATCGGATGAAAAGATTTCAGGTATCTCGAGCGGAACCAGCAACTCGTTCGTTCCGAGATAGACCTGACGAGCGCTCTGCCATCGCGGCCCCAGATTATCGTCGCGCTCCTCTTCGCTCAAGTGAATCTCTTTGAGATTGCACCGCTGCCGTATCGAGGCGATGTCATACCACGAGGGCGCCTCGGGCGCGATCAGTTTTACGCGGCCGATCGCGTAGACTTCGAGCGACTCGCTGGTTCCGTTCGATCCTTCGGCTGGGCTTCTGACGGTGAATTTGAATTCCTCTCCGTCTTTTTCGAGTTCCAGCCGGACCTCGCGCTTGTGCTTGACGTCGACTTTGAGCAGGGCCGTAAAGAATACGTCGTTGAACTCGAGCATTCGGCCGTTTGCGCGATCGCCGATTGCGGCGCGCACCATCTCGAAGTAAGCGACTCCGGGTATCACCGGATGTCCGACAATTCTATGCTCGTCGAGCACCCAATGCTTTTCCGGGCTGAACTCGGTTATATAAACTTCGCGGCCATCCTCTCCGATTTCAGACCGCTCCAACAAAGGATGATCGACTGGCGGCGCTTGACGAGGGCGGCCGTTGAGGCTGGCCAATCTGGAGGCCGCCATACCAACCTCTTCCCACGCGCACCAATTTATCGAAAAGGCCAGGGCGCCGGTCTTCTTCCGATAATAGGATGCGAAGGCATCAAGAAAGGCATTGGCGGCGGTGTAATCAACCTGGCCAAACCGGCCGATCACCGAGCTCAACGAAGAGAAGAGCACCAGGAAATCGGGCGGCGAATCCTCGAGCACGCGCTCGAGCACGCGAGCGCCGGTGATCTTCGGCGCAAGGATCGATTCGACGGCTTCGCGCGACTTCAGTTGAATCACGCCTCCGCCGGGAATTCCAGCGGCGTGAATCACTCCATTGAGGCGGCCGAACTCGTCGCGCGCGCGCGCAACGACGCGGCGCATCGCCTGCTCATCGGAGACATCCGCGGATAATATGAGGACCCGCGATCCGGCCTCTTCCATCGCCTGGATGCGGCGTATCCTTCCGCTTGTTTCACCTTCCGGTTCGCCTGCGAGAATGCTGTCCCATTGTTCTTTACCTGGGAAAGGCGTTCGACTCACCAGTATCAAGCGAGCTTGGACCGTTTGGGCCAGAAGCGCCGCCGCCTCCAGACCCAATCCGCCCATACCGCCGGTTATCAGGTAACAGCCCTTTTGCCTTAGCAACGAAGAGCCGTTCGACGGTTCAAAGAGCTTCGCCGCCTCGTGACTCTGAATCCAGCGCCGCCCCGCGCGATAAGCGACTACAAGATCGCCTTGCCGCGCATTCGCCTCTAAAAGGATCTGCCTGGCGAGCCATTCTTCCTGCCAGGTATTCGCCGCAGGAATACCCATGTCGATGCTGCGACACTCCAGGTTGGGATATTCACGCGGCAGTACAAGACATGGGCCCACTACCGTCGCTCTCTCCGGCCAGAGCCAATCCGATCCTTCGACCTGTCGTATTCCGTTTGAGACTACCGTAAGACTCGTCTTATCGGTGATGCCCGAGCGCCCGAAGGCCTGGGCCAGCGAAAGCAGGCTGAAGAATCCGTTGTTCAACGCAGGGCTTGAAGCCGCGGAGTCGCGCGCGTCTATGAGACTCCAGAAATGAACGATGCGATTCGGGTGAACGCCGCGGCCCGTGACCTCTTTCATCAGGCGGTCATAATCTTCCGAGCTAGCGGGATCGAATTCGAAATTGCTCTCATCGACGGCTCGAAATTCCGGGCCGGGTCGAACCGAGATCAACTGTTCGGAACTGTGCGTCAGTTTTTCGACAACAGCTTCGGCGACGGGACCTTCGACGAATACCAGCCATGCAGTTCCACTCCTGGAGGCAGTCTTACCGCCTTCCGTCAGCGGAGCCGTTTCCTTCCACGCCGGCGTGTAGAACCAATCTTCAAGGGCGCGCCGCCCACGATCACCGCGGCTTGCGCCAACCGAGTTGGACGGACGCAAATCTACCCAGTAACGCTGCCGATCGAATTGATAAGTCGGCAGCGGCAGACGACGCCGCTTTTCGCCCGCGCAGAAGCTGCTCCAGTCAGGCTCGATGCCCGCGAGCCACAATCTTCCGAGTGTATTGAGGAGAAATGCCGTGTCAGGCTCCTGTTCTTTTGGATGACGGATCGACGGCGCCATCAACTGCGTCGGCTTCTTGGCAGGATGCCATCGAGCGAGGCTTCGCAAGGTGCGGCCCGGCCCAACCTCAAGGAATACGGCGTCGGGATCGTCCAGAAGCTCCGCCAATCCATCCGCGAAGCGAACGGTGCTTCGCAGGTGCCTGGCCCAGTAAGCCGGATCAGTAGCTTCGGCGGCGGTGATCCTCGCCCCGGTCACGTTTGAGATGAACGGAATTCGCGGTTCGCTGAAAGTGATACGGCGGGCTTCTTCAAGAAAGGGCTCGATGGCAGGTTCCATCATTGCCGAATGAAACGCGTGAGAAGTGTTTAGCCCGCGGCATTCCACTCCTTCGCCCGAAAGCTTAGTTTCGAGCCGCGCTATCGCGGCCGAATCGCCTGAAACCACACACTGGCCGGGTCCATTCACCGCGGCCAACGACAGATCCGGCCCCATCAATTCGCGAACGCGAGTTTCGGATGAGGAGACGGCAAGCATCGACCCACGCGGCAGCGCCTGAATAAGGCGGGCGCGCGCGGAGATCAACCTGAGCGCGTCTTCAAGCGTGAAGACGCCTGCCAGACATGCCGCCACATACTCGCCGACGCTATGGCCGATCATCACATCGGGTGTTATCGACCATTCAGCAAGCAGCTTCGCCAGCGCGTATTCGATCACGAAGAGAGCCGGCTGCGTGTACAACGTCTCATTCAGCCTTTCGTCCTGACCGTCTTCCGCAAAGATCACTTCTCTTAGATCCACTCCCAGCAGCGGCTTCAGCAATTCGACGCACGAATCCACCTGCGCTTTGAATACAGGCTCTTCGTCATAGAGTCCGCGGGCCATGTTCACGTATTGGGAACCCTGGCCCGGGAACATGAACGCGAGCGGCCGATGCCCCGATTCGTGCAGTTGAGTAGCCACCCTTTGAGGGTTCAGCGATTCGAGCGCCGTGATCGCATCGCTTACGTCAGAACAGACGACCATGCGCCGATGCTCGTAAGCTCTCCTGCCGACTCGCAATGTGTGAGCGACGTCGGCCAGATTGATGGAGGGATTTTTTTTCAAGAACTCCGCGACCTTCGATGACGCAGCCTCCAAAGCGGGTGCGGTTCTGGCGGAGAGAACCAGTAGCTGAGCGCTTCTTGAAGGTCCTGATTCGGCTGCGGCGGGCGCCTCTTCCAGCACAACGTGAACGTTTGCGCCGCCAAGTCCAAACGAGCTGACGCCGGCTCTTCGCGGCGTATGTCCCGGCCGCCAGGGTTGAAGCCGATTGCTCACGTAAAAAGGCGAGCTCGGCATGTCGATGCTGGGATTGGGCGCTTCGAAGTGAAGGCTTGGCGGAATCATCTTATGATGCAGCATCAACGCGGTTTTGATCAGGCCCGCCACTCCAGATGCCGTGTCCAGATGCCCGACCGCCGTCTTAACCGATCCAAGCGCGCAGAATCCCTTTCTTTGCGTGCCGAGCCGGAAGGCTTTGGTTAGCGCTTCAAACTCGATGGGGTCGCCCAGCGTCGTCCCAGTGCCGTGGGCTTCGATGTAGGTCACGCTGTCGGGGCTCACATCCGCCACTCCCTGGGCCAGCGCGATTACCTCCGCCTGACTATCCACGCTCGGAGCGGTGTAGCCGGCTTTCAAAGCGCCATCATTATTAATAGCGGAGCCTCGAATCACCGCCCATATAGTGTCGCCGGCTTCGACTGCGTCCTGATAGCGCTTCAATACGACAACTCCGACACCGTTGCCGCTCACAGTACCTTTCGCCGTCGCATCGAAGGCGCGACAATGCCCGTCTGGCGACATGATTCCGGCATCGTTGTAGAGATATCCGATATTCTGCGGAACCATTATCGTGGCGCCGCCTGCCAGCGCTGCATCCGTCTGATAACTCAGCAACGCCTGACAGGCCATGCTTACCGCTACGAGCGAGGTGGAGCAGGCCGTCTGCACGGCGGCGCTCGGCCCTTTTAAGTTGAGCTTATAGGCGACGCGCGTGACCATATGGTCGTTCTTATTATGAAGCAGCGCCTGTAAGAGGTTTCCGCCGTCTCTCAGATAACCGGAATTCGCCAGATGATTCATCAGGTACATGTTGGCGCCTGCGCCGCCATAAACCGACACCGCTCGACCATAGGCGTCGCAGCCTGCGTGCTCGAGCGCTTCCGCGCAGCACTCCAGAAAAAGACGGTGCTGAGGGTCGGTGATCTCGGCTTCCTTCCGCGTGAACCCGAAGAAACCCGCATCGAACTCTTCAACTCCGTCGATGATCCCGCGCGCCCTGACATACTTCGGATCGCTCGATTCGGCCGGATCGACCGCAAGGCGATCCAGTTCTTCATCCGAAAAGAAGGTTATTGACTCGACGCCGTCGCACAGGTTCCGCCAAAAGGACTCGATGTCGTTCGCCCCTGGGAACCGGCAAGCCATTCCGACAATAGCAACGCCTTCAAGCAGTCCTTCATTGTCTGACGCGCTCATGAGCTTTTCTTTCTCCTAAGCTGGGATTGTCGTTCGGCGCTGGCCCTTTGCAGTCTTACTCGCTCTTCAAGCGAATCCAATCGAGGTGTTCTTGCGGGCGCGACAAACGGCGCGGCGAGTTCAACGACCTGAGAATTGAAATTACTTGCCAGTGCGGCGGCGGCCTCGGGCTTGAATCCAGGCCTTCCGGCTGTGGACGGATCCGGCGCCTGCTCCACGAATCGAATCGATATAGCGCCTTCAAGGTCAGGCAGCCGCTCTCGCAGGAACACTCTTAACGAATTCGCTGCTTCGAGGGCTTCGCTATTGGCCGACACTCTGAGATCGTTCAAGCGGTTTAAACCGTCGAGCACAGTGTCGACCTCAACGCCGAAGTCGATCAGGCAAGCGACCTCGTCGACGCCGATCTCCTTTAGCCGCTCGATCGTCTTCATGCATTTCGCGGGCGTTCCCAGCATGGAACCGGTCTTGTAGTAACGCTCAAAGCCGAATGCGGCCGCGGAGTCGAGCCAGCGCGGATCGCCGGCGTCTATGGTGTCCACTTTGAGGTTCAATCCCTTCGCCATCATGCCGGTGAGATCGATATGAGCCTTTAGATACTCGATCATCGGCTGCCGCACCGTCTCGCGAACTCGATCCTCATCCTCATCAACAAACGTGTGCAGCATAAGGGTGACGCATCCGCTCCGCGGATCACGGCCGTGCCGGGCAAGCGACTCGCGATAAAGCGCGATTTTGGCGGCCGCTTCGTCGAGAGTGTGAGTCAGCAGGGCGGTGAGCACGTTGAACCCCAATTCGCCTGCTCGCTCGAACATCGCGGGATCGCCGCTGCACGTGAGCCAGATTGGAAGAGAAGGCTGTATCGGGCGCGGAAAGACTCTCAGAAAGACATCGTTTCCGACTCCGTCTTTGGTTTGAATTGCTTCGCCGCTCCACAGTCGCTGCACGTCCCGGATGTAGCGGAACATTATCTGTCGCTTTGAGCCGAAGCTTTCGGGCGTCGGGGCTATCGCGAAATCATTCGGCACCCAACCGGACGTAAACGAAACGCCGACGCGTCCATTGGACAGGTTGTCCACCAGTGACCAGTCCTCCGCGGCCCGCAGAGGATGATGCAACGGCAACACGACGCTCCCGGACCGCAGCTTGATATTCTTTGTCGTCGTCGCAAGGGCCGCGCTCAGCACCGCGGGGTTGGGATACAGTCCGCCCTTTTCGTGGAAGTGCCGCTCGGGCGTCCAGACAGCTTCGAATTCATTTTCGTCGGCGAACCGCGCGCCTTGCAGGTACAGCTTGTACTTTTCGTCGGAGCCGCCGGCTCCCGCGTCCGCAAAATAGAAGAGGCTGAACTTCAGTTCCCGCGCGGGGCCGGTCAGGCGCGCGTCTGTAAGCCTGATGTAGATCAGCCAATTCGCATTCCGTTCGGAGCCGCCGTCGTTAACAACTTCCGCAGCCACGACGGCTGGATGATCGGCCAGCGCTGCTTTGATTCTCAGTGAAAGATCACGTTCCATCATTATTGAATGCCGCTCGGTTATTGCGCTCGGTTATTGATTGAATGCCGCTCTGCTATTGAAAGCCGTTCTTTCCACGCTGGGCCATTTGCTTTTGTTTCGCTCGCGCGGTCTTCTGGCGCTGCGCCGACGCCTCCACGTTCTCGAGCGGAGCCAACCGCGAACTATCCTCATTTAGAAATTGAGCAAGCGTTCCGATAGTAGGATTGCGGAACATCTCAACTATGGAGAGCTTGCCGCGAAACTCCGGCTCCAGCCTGTAGTACACGCGGGTCATCAGCAGCGAGTGGCCTCCAAGATCAAAGAAGTTGTCGTTGAGCCCGACCCTTTCGACCTTGAGTTCCTCTTGCCACACCGAAGCGATCATCTTCTCAAGCTGATTTCGCGGCGGGGCGTATTTCTGCCGGATCAACGCCGCATCGGGCTGCAACGTCGCAAGCGCGGCCCTATCAACCTTGCCGTTTCGCGTGACCGGAATTTCAGCAAGCAACACGAAAGCCGATGGGATCATGTACTCGGGCAGAGCTGCTCTTAGCCGGAGTCTCAATTCAGACTCGATCGAATCCGCGGCCGCGCCATTGTTAAGAGTCGAGTGAGCGGCTTCCGCGGGAACCACGTACGCAACCAGCTCCGAGCGCTCGCCGGTCGTTCGGGCAAGCACAGCAGTGTTCGCGGCAAGACCAGTCTCGCTTATGGCCGCCTCGATCTCGCCCAGCTCTATTCTGAAGCCGCGGATTTTGACCTGATGATCGATGCGCGAGAGAAACTTGATTCTCCCGTCTGGAAGATGGCAGCCGGCATCTCCGGTTTTATACAACCGTGTTCCATCTCCTCCGCTGAAAGGATCGGGAATAAACCGCTCGGCGGTTTGAGCAGGCTGACCCAGGTAGCCGCGCCCTACTCCCGCGCCTCCTATATACATCTCGCCGGGAATGCCGATTCCGGCCGGTCTAATGTATCCGTCCAACAAATACACCGCGACATTGTTAATCGGACGGCCGATCGTGGCGCCCTCATAGCTCGACACCATCGCGGTTGTGGCGTCGACCGTGCACTCGGTCGGTCCGTAAACATTGAACGCGGAGATCCGGGAACTTCGAGCGAAGCTGCTCCAGGCGTCCTGCTCAAACGCTTCGCCCCCGACCAAAACGATCTGGGGTCCGCCTGCGTCGTTCAGAAGCCCGGCGTTGATCAGCGACTTCGCCTGAAACGGCGTGCAGTCGAACGCGGCGATATTGTGCTCGCGCATATACGCAAGGAACCGCTCTCCGTCAGAGCGAACTTCCTCCGGAATAATATGGATCGAGCATCCATTCAGAAGCTGGAGAATCTGCTTGACCGACGCGTCGAACATAATCGACGCGTTGAGCCCGATACACAGCCCTTCCGATCGACCTCTATAGATGGCGGCGTTCAAGGCGTTGAATAAATTTACAAGCGATCCGTGCTGCACCATCACCCCTTTAGGTCTTCCCGTCGAACCCGATGTGTAGAGGATGTAAGCGAGGTTATCGGAAACCGTACAACCGACGGAATCGGCGTCCGATCCTGCGCTCTGCACGCCGCCATCGGAAATCGCAGTCAGGCGAAGGTTCCTCTCTTCGCCGCTCAGACCTTCTTCGACGAGAACACGCGCGCCTGCTTCTCGAATAATCGATTCGAGCCGCGCTCTCGGATAGGTTCCATCGAATGGAATGTAAGCTCCACCCGCTTTCAAAACGCCGAGCACCCCGACAATCCATTGAGGCCCGCGGCTCAAATTCAAACAAACGGGGATTTCCGCGCCTACTCCCGCCGCCGTTAGCCGGTGCGCCAGCAGATTCGCTTCCCGGTTTATCGCGCGATAGGTAATGCATTGATCGAGAAAAGCTACGGCCACGCGATCCGGTATTTGCTCGGCCTGCCGCTCGAAGAGCTCGTGAATGCACGGGTCGCCCGCTAGAGGAGCGTCCGTGCGGTTGAAGTCAACGAGAACGGCGTCGCGCTCCGACGGCGGAAGATGCTCAAGGAGATAGAGCGGTTTGTCGGGATGCCGCGCAGCCCGCTCGGTCAACGTGACGAATTGCGCAGCCAATCGCTCGATATCGGATTTGCGGTACAGAGCCGGATCGTAATGGAGCTCGAGCGAGATTTCATCGCGATGCTGAATCGCATGCAGCCGCGCGTTGAATCGATCGAGCAGCGAATACTGTTTGACGAATGAGAACCTCAGCTCCGGTGATCGAAATGAAGGCGGCTCATTCTCAAACGAAAAAGAGTATGGCAAGAAGGTCAATTGTGATGCTTCGTTATCCTCATGCTCTACCAAGTGCTCGAGACTGAAGTAGTCTTGCCATTCGCGAGCCTCGCGAGCGCAGCCATCCGTTTGCTTCAGAAATTCGACGAGTGAAGACCGCTCATCCACAATCGCACGGATGGGCAACGTTCGTTCGAACAATCCTATTGCGCTGTCGAGCCCTTGGTAGCTCCTCCCGTCAAAGGAACCGCCTACGATGACATCGGATCGATCAGTCAGACGCGATAGCAACAACCGCCAGCACGCGAGCAGGAATGAGGACACAGGAGCATCGACCTTTCGCGCGATTGCGGCGATCCGATCACCGGTGGAGCCGTCAATCTCACGTTTCACACAGTAAGGCCGAAACTCCTGTTCGACGGGTTTCAACGCTTCAAACGGAAGCCTGACGGAAGTACGCAAAGAGAGGCCCTGCCTCATCCAGTAGCGCCGATACCTCCTGGCCAGCACAATCTTCAGAGTCGGAGCGCTCATAGGCGAAATGGGCTCCAACATCTCCTCGAGGATTTTCTCCTGTTCCGTTTGCTGCCTCTTCGGATCCATGCCTCGCAGGTCGAGATCCTTAGCGGCGTAGGAACCCGCGTCAGAGATCGCCTGAACGGGAAGGCTCATACCCGCAAGCAGATCGAAATGCGTTCGAAGCACTTCGTTTCCTTTAATCATGCGAGCTAGGGCGTCCGTTAAGACGGAGGGATCCAGATTTCCCTCGATTCGGACCCAACACGCGACGGCGAAGGGACTACGATCAGAGCGCTCCAACGCCCAAAGCCGTTTCTGTTGGGGCGACATCCCCACTAACTCGTTAGACATTGTCCCAATGGTGCGAATCGGACATACCGACGACTACCTGTCGCGGACCCGAAAACGGCGTTCGGCCATGCGCCGCCAGCATGTTGTCAATCATCAGGAGGTCCCCTGCCTGCCATTCAAAGGTGACCATCTCACGGTTATACGCGGCGCGAAGCCCTTCCAGCGCGTGATCTTCAATCGGAGAGCCATCGCCGTAGTAGGTGTTATTTGGAAAATCGCCGTTTGGAAACGCTCTTTCAATAGTCTTCCGCGCCGCGGGCTCCAATGTAGACACGTGAAAGAACGTGGCGTGATTGAACCAGGTCATCTCCCCGGATTGCGGGTGAACAGCCGCCACCCGCCGTACCTGTTTCGTGGTCAGCCGATCCCGATCTCTCCATTCGAAGCTGATGCCCTGTTCCTTGCAGTAGTCCTCCACCCTGCTCACCTCGTCAGTTTGAAAGACGTCCTGCCACCTGAGGCCGAAACCCTGACCAAAATTCCTGACATACAGGTATTTCTTTTCTATAAATCGCTCACGGATATCCGGGTCGAGCCGGTCAAACACCCGTCGGCAATCGGCGAGCGGCGTCGCTCCTCCCTGGCTCGCGGGGCGAAGACAAAAGAAAAAGATGCGCGTCGGAAATCGAAGGTTATACGACTGCTCGTTGTGCAAGAAGATGGCTTGGTCCTCAGGGTGATCGGTGGATGTATAGATTCCACCGCCGATCTGAGTCCGCGGGGATGATCGCTCGTGATACTCAAGCGGCCCGCTCGACACGGCGCGAATGAATTGCTCAAAGCCGGAAACGCCATTCAGCCTGAATCCCCTGAACAGAAGCGCGCCGCACCTGAGCAACTCGCGCTCTACTTGAGCGCGATTGCTTTTCGCCCAGGCGACCAGGTCTATACCATCTACGACCGGGCTCATCACGAGCGGCAGCGATTGGCGTTCACTGAGAAGATGCGCTTTCACGAGACTGTCGCCGGAGATGGCGGCGCGTGACCGCCCCACTATGCGCGGCGCCTCGCGTTGGCCTCTCATAGACACACGTAACCTCTCGTTGGTTAAACCCGCAAAGGGAAGCTGATCTCTCAGCGGCGAAAGTTGTTGTATGGTCGCTCGGCTGCACCTTAAGCGCGGTGAGGACGCGGAACGAACACTCTCATCGTCCGATCCCTCACTACGCTTGTGGACGGCTTGGTATCCGTCCTGGCTCCGTCTTAGCTATAAGGCAGACGTTGCCGGAAAATAGGGCCTCCGCGACACGAAATTCCTTCGCGGTTACAAATTTTTAGAGCTGTGAATGGCTTATGCTTCGGCCGTTTGTAAGCACGTTGAAAACGGCTGCTGGTTTGGTGTAGAGTAGTCACGCATCACGCTCCTGTAGACAGGGTGTGTGGTCACGGCAAGACAAAAGGAGGCGGCTCAAAGTCTTACTTTTGTCTTGCCACTTTTATTTAATTGCGCAAAAGGCTCTAGATATTAGAGCAAATTGTCTTTTTATTTCTTGCTTGCCCCTCTTAATTCGCCATAAATTAAACACGTCGATGGACCAGCAGGTTCCAAAATAGCCGCCAGACAGAACGCATCGGTTTAGATTGAGTCCGGGCCATCGAAAAGCTTGCTGGTCGGCGCTTCATTATTCTCAAATATTTGGATTGTTAGGGCTTGACGGTGACTGAATTGCTACACTTCACGCGCGGCTTAAAAAGCCGTGTTACGCCGCTAACACTGGCGAATCATCGGCGGCGAATCATCGGCGGCGAATCATCAGCGAGTCGCGTAGGAGCCATCGGTACACCGACCCAATTATCAGCAAAATGTAATGAGACTCAGCTTTCAGTTAAACGAGAGGACGAAGACCCAAGGGCTCTGGCACAACAAGCCAGATGGCGTAAGCCACCTGTATCTTATGGTCCTTGAACTCACCTTCTTGCCATACGAGATCTGAAAACTAGATCAGAAACTCGCCACCTGGTGAGGAATACTCTATTCGTTTGACAAACTTCTTTGGAGAGCATCACGCCGATGTGCCTGCTTGCCAAGTTGGACGCATTAACCTGGCGTTTTGATTATCAGATACCCATGCCCAATAGCACGGCCCAATGGCACGTCAAATTGCCTAATGGCACGTCAAATTTTCAGAGAAAATGCTCGCCCAGATTAGCCCAGTAATGTGGTCATTGTCAACAAGAATCGCATTAAAAAAACCATTAAAAATGCAGCGAAAAGCGGTGCGCCGCCGCTCATAACGTTTACGTGTTAACTATTAGCAACAGGGTCTAACATCGAAGGCCGATTTGTAGGATAAGAAACATCGAAGCCCGAGTTTTTTGTAAGATTAAAAGTCAACATCCGTGAGCACGGCCGACTCGACTCCCTTGTCGCTCGAAAATTGCTCTCTGAAAGATGACTTTATTGCACTTGTTTCTTCACGTAATAATTATGAAGTTAACTTGCTCAATAGTATCGGAAGGGCAGATGGATCACAGAAGATATGGAGGAGCCTGAGAAGCTGTGTTCGTCCTCGCGATCCCTCATCGGCCCATCGCGCAAAAAGCAATCGACAGCCTCGTTTCGGCGCACGTGTCTGGTGTGAAGATTGTGGTATATCCCAAAAACTAGACCGGCAGGGCACGCGTTCGAGAACTCTGGCTCCAAACTTGACAGAGAATCGTGTGGCCGTACACATCGATATAGCGGCATCGAATCGATAAGAAGCCTGTCAAACCGGGATCGAGACATCTTCTTGCGGATGCTGGACGACACGAATCGCAAACCGAAGGCAGCGCCGCGGCAGGCGGCGGCTCTATACAAGAGGACGGTGAATGCACGGAGGCGTAGAACCTCTAACGCGTAGGCACGACAGAACCGCAATCGATTGCGGGAACCAAGATCTGAATCTGTAGATTGGTGCTGAAAATGCTACCCGTCTTGCAGGGCTTCTCAGCTATTGTAAATAAGGAAGAAAGTAGGTGGTGCCGAAGGGGGGACTCGAACCCCCACGGGTTGCCCCATACGCCCCTCAAACGTACGTGTCTACCAGTTCCACCACTTCGGCACGTCGGGATGATTTTTCAAATGTTCCGAGCGGTACTCGCACAATGAACTCTATTTCGTCGAACTCTACTTTTTCGCCGATCCATTCTTCGGAGGCGCCGACTGATCGTTCTTACCGGGGCTCCCGGCGGCGTTCGGATTTCCGGCGGCGCTGCCTGCCGCGCCGGAATTGGTATTCTTGCCGGCCGAGTTCGCATTGGCGCCGGTTGCCGGCTTGGTGTTCGAATTCGCATTTACATTGGCGGCTGCAGGCTTGCCGGTTGAATCTGTAGGCGCTGTAGCCGGAGCGCTTTGATCGCCGGCCGGCGGCGTTACCGGTTGGGTTTCAGCGGCGCCGACAGATTTGCCCAGCGACTTTTTGCCGAACAGCCCGGGAATCGAAAACAAAAAGGCGATTGAAAAAAAGACAATCGCCGCGGTGATCGTGACCTTTGCAAGAACGGTTTGCGTGCCTCTTGGGCCGAATGCCGTCGAGTTCGCTCCTCCGCCGCCGAAGACGCCGGACGCGTCCGATTTGCTTGGCTGAAGCAGAACAAACATGATGAGTACAAAGCACGAGATGATATAGAGAATATTGAGAATGGCCTCGATCACTGATCCACCTTTTTTAAATCGATTATTACGTTCACGATTCCCGCGAACGATTTGGCTTCGAGGCAGGCTCCCCCGACTAATGCACCGTCGATGTTCGGCCTGCCAATCAATCCCTCGACATTGTCGGGTTTGACGCTCCCACCGTAAAGGATTCGCGCTCCTTCCGCAACGGAATCTCCGAACATTTGCTGGACGCGAGATCGGATGAAGGAGTGCATCTGTTCTGCTGTATCTGGAGTCGCGGTACGCCCGGTACCAATCGCCCATACGGGCTCGTAAGCGAGAATCATACGGAGGGCCTCAGAGGGTGTCAAGTTTGCCAGTCCTCGAGCCAGTTGAGACCCGACCACCGCTTCCGCTCGCCCGGCGTCGCGCTCTTCAAGCCGCTCGCCTACGCACACAATTGGGATCAATCCGACGTGAAGAGCCGCGCCTGTTTTCTTGTTCACCGATTCATCAGTCTCACAGTAGTACTGTCTTCGCTCGGAATGGCCGATGATGACGTGACTGGCGCCGGCCTCCGCAATCATTGATCCCGACACCTCGCCGGTGAACGCGCCTGGATCGGTTTCGGCTGCTATATCCTGGGCGGCCACGCTAAGGTTGGATTCGCGAAGACGCTCGGCAACCGGCCGGAGCGCGGTGAATGGAGGGGCGATGACGATCTCTCGTCTGGTCGAGGAAACAATCAAAGGTCGGAATTCCTGGATGAAGTCCAGAGCCTCGCCGATCGTCTTGTTCATCTTCCAGTTTCCCGCAAAGAGCGGCGTTCGTTTATCAGGTATGATTTTTTTATTTCTTATCTAGTTCAGTTGCGGATCGAGCCCTTCTCAAGACGATGAATACAATGCCTTGCTCCTTTTGCCCTTCGACCTGAATCGCGCCCTGCTCACCTTTGTCTTTTGCGAGTTCCCAGCTCCAGAGACTCTCTCCTTTATTGAGACTCGAGATTTTCCATCCGCCCGTTTTTAGCGCCTGATCGAAAAAGGCCGTTACGGTTTCAAAGCTATCCCTGGTCTTCATAACCTGGAGGAGCATCGTCGTATTCGAGACAGGGGCGATTTGAATGTTTGTTGTAACGGCCCTTGGATAATATGGGAGATCTTTTACGCGGCCCTTGCCCGAGTCGAAGAAATCGGGCATAGCTATCCCTTTTTGCTGATCGGCGTTGCCTTGATCAGGAGCGCCCAACTTCTTGAGGTCGGACTCAGGATCGATGGATTGGGATTTTGGCTCCTCACGATTTCCCTGAGCCGCCGCGCCGTGCTCTTCCACCTTGATATCGGCGTACGAAGGCTTCTTGCACGCGCTAAACCACACTGCTGTACATAGAATTAGAACCGCCAATGCGCGATTAAACACCTGTGTCTCCATTGATCATTTGTCCGAAAGCGCGGCGACTCCCGGCAGCACCTTTCCGGCCAGGAATTCCAGCGAGGCTCCGCCTCCCGTAGAAATGTGTGTTATTCGATCCGCGACGCCTGCCTGGTTGACCGCGGCGACCGAATCGCCTCCGCCGACAATTGTCGTCCCTTCGGCTGAAGCGACTGCCTGTGCAATCGCTCGTGTACCGGCATCGAAGGGAGGTTTTTCGAATACTCCCATCGGTCCGTTCCATACGACAGTTCCGGCGCGGGCGATTTCGCTTCTGAACAAAGCAACTGTCTCAGGTCCAATGTCGAGACCGGCCTCTTCACTCGTTAGATCGCGGACCGAGCATACTCGAGGGTTGGCGACAGTCGCATTGCTGTCCCATTCGGATTTGTTCACGACAGCATTGTCGAGCGGCAAGAGTAAGCGCGCGCCTTTTGATTCGGCTCGGCTGAGGAGATCGGCGGCAAGACTCACCTTGTCGTTTTCAACCAGCGACTTTCCGGTTTGAACTCCCTGAGATTTGAGAAACGTGTATGCCATGGCTCCGCCGATGAGTATTGAGTCGGCGGTCTTCAAGAGGTTTTCGATCACGTCGATTTTGTCGGACACTTTTGCGCCTCCGAGTATCACAACAAACGGCCGCTCCGGGCTTGCGAGCGCCTTGCCGAGATAACGGAGCTCTTTTTCCATAAGAAAGCCGGCGGCTGATTTTTCGACGTACCGAGTTATGCCTTCCGTCGAAGCGTGCGCGCGATGCGCGGCGCCAAATGCGTCGTTGACATAATAAGTACAGCCGTCGGCCAGTTCTTTTGAAAACTCAGGAAGGTTCTTTTCTTCCTCGGCGTGAAAACGGACGTTCTCGAGCATAAGTAGTTCGCCGTTCTTCAACGCCTCGCTCATCGACCGCACTTCGGGTCCGATCGAGTCGGGCGCCAGAGGCGCGTCTCGCCCCAGTAAGCCGCTCATTTTTGCTGCTACAGGAGCCAACGAGTACTTAGGATCGGGCTTGCCTTTGGGCCGTCCAAGATGGGACGCGAGCAGGAGCCGTGCTCCTCGGTCGAGCGCGTAGCGAATGGTCGGAAGAGCCGCTTCGATCCTGGTATCGTCGGCAACGTTTCCATTTTCGATAGGAACGTTGAAGTCGACGCGCATGAATACGCGTTTTCCGGCGAGATCAAGATCAGTGATGGAGAGTTTGGTCATTTACTTTGTACTGGTCATCCACTCGGCGCCGGACATCCGGCGCCTACCCGCGGTCCGCAATGAACTTGATCAGATCGACGACCCTGCAGGAGTAGCCCCACTCATTGTCATACCAGGACAGCAGCTTGACGAGCTTACCGTCCATTACGTTCGTGTATTCAGTATCCAAAATCGAGGAGTTAGAGTTGCGTCGGAAATCAGCCGATACCAGAGGCTCATCGGAATAGGCGAGAATGCCCCGCAGCGGGCCGTCGGCCGCTTTCTTCATCGCGGCGTTGACGGACTCTTTGCTCGCTTCTTTTTCGACGACGGCTACGAGATCGACGACTGAGACGTTCGGTGTCGGCACTCGAAGCGATATGCCATCCAGCTTCCCTTTAAGTTCGGGCAGCACCAATCCAATTGCCTTCGCGGCGCCCGTAGAAGTAGGGATTATCGAAAGGGCCGCCGCGCGCGCGCGGCGCAGGTCCTTGTGCGGAAGGTCGAGAAGCTGCTGGTCGTTTGTATAGGAATGCACGGTCGTCATCAGACCGCTCTTGATCGTAAAGTTGTCGTGAAGCACCTTGGCGATCGGAGCCAGGCAGTTCGTCGTGCACGATGCGTTCGAAATTACGTGGTGTTCCTTCGGATTATATTTCTCGTCGTTCACGCCAAGAACAATCGTGACGTCTTCGTTCTTCGCGGGAGCGGAGATGACCACTTTCTTTACGGTTCCGTGCAGATGTTTAGCGGCCTGCTCGCGATTCGTGAAGAGACCGGTCGACTCGACGACGATTTCGGCTCCAACAGACTCCCAGTCGATCTTTCCGGGATCGCGTTCGGAGAAAACGACAAACTTATTGTCGTCCACGGTTATCTGGTTGTCGCCATGCTTGATCGAAGCGTCGAGGTTGCCGAGCACCGAATCGTATTTAAGCAGGTGCGCGAGCGTCCGGGTATCCGTTATATCATTGATCCCGACAAACTCTATTTCGGGGTTGTCCATTGCGGCGCGGAACACATTGCGTCCTATGCGGCCAAAGCCGTTTATCCCTACCTTGATTGCCATTGATTCCTCCGAGAAGAAAGTCAGAAATATGATGTCTTAACAAAGCCCTCGCGCCAGAGACGAGAGTATAAAACGGGATCAAGGCGCCGAGAAGCCTGTCCCGTCAGGACAGGAGAGACCTTACCGTTCGAACGATCGCCGAAGCGTCGATCCCATACACGGAGAGCAATTCCTCAGGCTTACCTGAACGCGGAAGCTCGCGCACATATAGTTGGGTGACGCGTACGCCGTCCGGAGAGACTGCTTCAGCGACCGCATCTCCTATTCCGCCCATGGAGTGATCTTCGACGGTGAGCATTAGTCCGCCGGTCTCGCGGCCGCAGGTTCGAAGCGTTTCCGAATCAGCCGGCTTCACCGAAAATATGTCGACTACGCGGATCGAAATACCTTCGGCTTTCAACTGGTCGTAAGCTTTCAGCGCTTCGAATACGGTCACTCCGCCGCCGACGACGGTGATTTTGTCTTCGCTGCCGCAACGAACCACGTGCGAGCGGCCAATCTCAAATACTTCGCCGGCTTCATAGATAACAGGCGTCTTTGGGCGGCTGGTTCGAATATAGACGATGCCTTTATGCTCGGCCGCGAGTTTGACCGCATGTTCCGCCGATATCGCGTCCGAAGGATAAAGCACCGTAGAAGTCTCGACTGCCCTCATCATCGCAAGGTCTTCGAGCGCCATTTGAGAAGGACCGTCTTCGCCGATCGATACACCCGCATGCGAACCGCACAGCTTGATGTTGGATTGAGAGATGGCGCCCATTCTAATCTGGTCATAGGCGCGGGTAAGAAAACATGCAAAAGTCGACGCGAAGGGAATCTTGCCCATTGCCGCGAGCCCGCTTGCGACGCCCACCATATTCTGTTCGGCGATAAACGACTCGAAGTAGCGATCCGGATGTGACTTGGCGAATTTATCGGCGAAAGTGGAGTTTTTGGTATCTCCATCGAGCGCTACGACCAGAGGATTTGCGTCGCCGAGTTTCGCAAGCGCTTCGCCGTACGTTTCCCGCGTTGCCGCGGAATCTCCGAGCTTGTGTGCGCCAGGTATGTACTCGGTTGGAGCCGCCGTAGGATGTGGAGCAACCCGACTGTCGGGCTGTTTGACACTCATAGGAACGGTGCTTACGCCCTTGGCCGAAATCTCAGCTATCGCGCGATCGGTTTCCTCGCCCTTCTTGAACGCTTTGCCGTGCCAGCCTTCTTTATCTTCGACAAAGGAAACGCCTTTGCCTTTGAGCGTCCTGGCAACTATGGCGGTTGGCTTGTCCTTGGTGGACATCGCCTCGTCGAGCGCGGCGACGATCTCATTTACGTCGTGGCCGTCTATAGCGAGCGCGTGCCAGCCGAATGCTTCAAACCGGCGGCGATAGATTTCCGTGTCGTGACCGTACATTGTGCGCTGGCTTTGCCCAAGACCATTCATGTCCAAAATGCCGATCAGGTTGTCGAGCTTGTAGTATGAGGCAATCTCCGCCGCTTCCCAGATCGAGCCTTCCGCCGCCTCGCCGTCTCCCATTACCACGAACACTCGATTATCGACCTTATCCAGATATTTGCCGTTGATAGCGATACCAACGCCGTTGGAAAGACCCTGGCCTAGAGATCCCGTTGCAACGTCAACCCACGCAAGACGCGGCGTCGGATGGCCTTCGAGAAGGCTGCCGTATTCGCGAAGCGTCTTGAGGCTCTCGACCGGGAAAGCGCCTGCTTCCGCCCAGGCGGCGTACAATAGAGGCGCCGCATGGCCTTTCGACATCACGAACCGATCGTTGCGCGGATTTTTTGGATCGGCGACATCGTATTTCATAGCGTAAAAAAATACCGCCGCGACCAGATCCGCGGCCGACATACACGTTGTCGGATGGCCCGATCCTGCTTCGGAGGTCGCTATGATGGAGTCGACGCGCAATTTGTTACCCATCGACTCGAGTGACTGAATCAGAGTTTGATTTATGACGGCGGGCTTTTCCATGATTGGCTCCGTTCTTGAATTATGCTTCTTCCGTATCTGTTATCAGCGGCCGGCCGCATGCGCCTCCGCTGTGTATTTCAAGACCTTCTTTCCCGTTACGACCTTCATCAGCCCCTCCTTATCCAGGAAGTATGTTGGGGCTGCCTTGCTCTTGCTGAAGAGTTTTTCCGCCTGGTCGTCCCAATGACCGCTTTCCTTGTGATCGCTCTCGCCCAGGGGAATGATAGCGTAGGACTTCGGCGGATTGCTGAGCACCACTATCTGAGTCGAAGTCTGTCCGGTGTGGCCTACCATTTCCTCGCCGGAAGGAGAAAACGATATGGCGCGAGGCGTCGCCATCGCGACGTCCGTAAGCGATCCGCCGCCGACGGGCCAGGTTCGGTCTCCACCTCGTCTACCAACGCGAAAATATTTGCCATAAGGAACGTGGAGGGTGTGATAGTTGTTTTTAAGGACATCGACAGCCTTCATCAAGCCGCCGAGCAAGTGGGCGTCCGTAATGCTTTCGGGCGGGTCGACCATTCGCCCTAAATTTGGACCAAGCTGTTTCCTGAACGCATAGTAGGCGAGCGCGCCTTCAGAGTCCGCGTCGGTCCTGCGATTCCATTTCTGAATGATATCGAACAGCTCCGAGGCGCCAGCCGTCCGTTGATTCTCCTTCAGTCGATTCCAGGCTTCTTTGAGCTTTGCCTGCCACAACTCCGCGTGATAGACGGTCGTGTTGAAGGCTATGTCTATCGCTTGATCGAGCGTTACTTTGTTCGCGGCATCGAGCAATTCCGTCATCATCTCAGCGCGTTGGTGACGAGGCGCGGCGCGGCTGGCATTGTAGATATAAGGAGACGTCGAATAGCGTTCGGGCGTGAGCGGACTGTCCTTCATCATTCCGAACGGTGTGACATTGCAGTTGTGCATGTAGCCGTTAGGCGGATTGGTTATTTGAACGAGATCTTTGAAATCGTGCAACCCCTGCCACTCCGTTGCGGACGTGTTTCCTTCGACCGGCCGCGATGGATCAACGCCTTTGGCTCGAATCGGAACGCGACCGTTTCTAACATAGTATATGTCACCCTGAACCGTTCCAACCATCACGTTTTGGGCCATCAACTGGCGATGCTCCAACGCGCGCTTCATCTCGTCGAGATTGCGCGCACTCATCATCTCGTAGATCTGATCGGTCAGGCCGATTTCTTCCGCATATGGGATCGCCATCGAATACGCTTTTGCGTCCTTTCGCGCTACTACTGGACCGTGATGAGTGTATTCAAGATCGACCTCGCGCCACTGAACCTTGTCGCCCGTTTTAATGCCGATTTTTTCGGTGCGAACAGTCATGTCCCGCCACTTGCCGTCGTATTTATATTGGCGCGGATTTTTCGGATTGACTTGCTCTTCGTAGACGTCCGAGGTGTCGGGTCCGCCTGTGGTCATCGCAACAGAGCACCAGCGGCTATGCCCAAGGCTCGGGATTGGAACCCCCAGAATCGCGACGCCTGACACCGCGAAGTCGCCCGCATAGATTCTCTCTTCGTAGAATCGGAACGCGTCGTACCAGCTCAGGTGCGGATCGATGACGGCGATCGGGGCTCCCGACTGCGTGCGGCTCGGCGCAATCAACATTTCGTTGGAACCGCGATATGCGGGCGGAGTCAGGTTCACGCCCGCGCGCCCGAGATCGCCGGTCGCTTCGCCCAGCGGCCAGCCAAAGATAATGTAACGCCCCAGCGAGATCACGTCCCATGGATGAATTTGTTGGGCCCACGCGGGAACCTGCTCGGGATGCTCCTTCATGAAGAGCTTGATTCCATCCTGATAAGCTTCTATGACCGCGCGCATTTTGGGGCTGACTTGATTGTATTTCTCGCGGCTGATCGCCTCGTGTCGCCAGAACCGTTGAATGAGGTCCTGCTGATAGTTCTCAGGTCCGAATACTTCGGACATCGTGCCGTTTGCGCGGCGGTAGTTCTTCAATAGCTCTTCAAGCCGATCCTCGGCCTGCGCATAGCCGACTCCGAACGCCGCGGATTCGAGCGTCGGCGCGAATATGTGCGGGATTCCGTAGTCGTCTCGATAGATCACGGCCTCACCGTTCGGCGACGCTTTGGGCGATGAGCGCCCGGCAAACGGCGATATAAACGCAATGAGAACAAGAATGACGACGGCTCGCTTCATAGTTGCTCCTCGTGTGTTGACCGCGCGAAAGATCGAGCTATTGAGCATCGGCTTGATGAAGTTGAACTGGCGTTGCGTCGAGATGAAAGACGTAAGCCCCGAGCGATGATCTTCAGCGGCCTGGCAACGCTGCTTGATCTCCGGATTTGAGCGCCTAACCCGCGCGGCTTCATTAAGCTATATACGATCACAGCCTTCGTCAATGCGCTTTGCCGTCGCTGATACAGAATAGATGGGTCTTGCTTCTCAGGAAGAGCTCGCCCTCGGCGACGACCGGCGACGCTACGAACATTTGATCGTCGAGGGTATTCGTCGCAAGTACTTCGAATCGCTCGCCCATTTTGACAATGGTCACGACTCCGTTCTCGCTGGCCAGGTACAGGTTGCCGCCTGCTCCAATAGGCGAGGATTTGAAACTGTCCGCTTGGGGAAGCCGCTTCTGCTGATAGTAGGGTTCGCCCGTAGTCGCGTTGAAGCAACTTAGCATTCCATTGTCGCTCAGCGTGTAGATCTTGTTGTCATACACTACAGGCGAAGCCGTATACGACATTCCCCTGGTCTGGCTCCAGAGAACGGCGTCCGAGCCGGATAAATCTCCTTCTCTTCCCAATCGGATCGCCATCAGCTTTGGCTCGCGGTGGCCGCTCATCGCGAAAACGATATCGCTTTGCTGAACCGGCTGCGGTATTACATTGCTGCCAAGCCCGGCGCATTCCCAGAGGAGCTTGCCGGTTTCAGGATCGTAAGCCCGCACTTTCTTGCTTGCGCTGATCACGATTTGCTTTCGATTTTTGTAGTCGGCCACAAACGGCGTGGACCAGGCGCTTCCCTCATCGCGCGGCGTGCGCCACATCTCTTTGCCGGTTCGCTTGTCGAGCGCGACAACAAAGGATCCGTTTTCGTGGTCGTAAGCGTGAATCAGCAGATTTCCGTACAGCGCAGCGGTCGCGCCCTCTCCGAACTGAAGCCGAATTCTCATGGGGACGGCGTCTTTCTGCCAGATAAGTTTTCCAGTGAAGTCATAACAAAAGATCCCTCGCGATCCGAAGGAGGCATAGACAAACTTGCCATCCGTCAAGGGCGCATTTGAAGCAAAGCTCCCGTACATTCGATGGTAGCCTTCGTGAGGCGCGGCAATCCGGGCGACCTTCTCCCAGAGGGTCTTTCCCGTCTTTCGATCGAGACACATAACGACAAATTTATGTTCTTCACCCGCGCCTGCTCCGCCTCCAGCTCCTCCACCGCGCTGCCGTCCGCGCTGGCCGGATTCATCCGCGCCTCCAGCTTCGGGAGCGGCCGCCTTAGCGGTCGGAACAGCCGTGGTGAGAAAGATCCTGTCGCCCCAAATCACCGGCGTTGAGAAGCCGCGCCCGGTGACCGCTACTTTCCACTTGATGTTTCTGGTGTCGCTGAATTCGGTGGGAGCGCCGGTGCGCGCGATTCCGTTGGAAAACGGCCCTCGCCACTGAGGCCAATGCGCGGGATCGCCTTCCGGCGGACCGCCGGCGAGCACAGTCGTGGGTAGTATCTGCATCGCTACGCACAGGAGGGACGATACCAATCTTCTCATTGTTATTCCTCTATCGATCCACTATCTATCGACCTATCCGCTGTCTGCCGACGCCGATATTTGCGACCATCCGTGAAACTTCGGGCCAGCCTGGATTGACTTGACGCCGGGACGCTTCGAAGAGTGCGGAATCCATTGCACGCACTCTGGTCAGTCAATCCTCGCTAGCTGAAAGTGATGCTGAAGAGGCCGTATTCTGTCATGGCAATCGGACGCCTTCAAGCTTCATCGGTTAAGCAAGAGTTAAGCACTCGCCTACTGGACAATGGTGGGTCTGTATACTAACATCTCGCCGCTGATAACCCGGATCTGACAATGAAATAGAGAAGGCGTTAAGGATGTATTAAGGGTCCAACCATTCCCAGGGCATACTCGAATCTCTCTTACTCCGCTCTGTCGACGGGGCTACGACCCCGGAAGGCGCCGCGGGAATGCCACAGTCCGCGCTGCTCTTAACCCTCGGTTTGAATACCGTAGAGAAAAAGATGGTGAGTTGCCGTCATGAGAATTGATTTCTGAATTGGGAGATCGCAGGAAAATGCTTACAGAATCGATGGTGAAGGAAGAGTTCACGCAGGATTCGGAAAACCGGTTCATAGAAGAGCTCCGGTCGGAGCTTCAGCTGAACGATGCTGAAGAAGCAGTTCTTCGGGCGCTGAATATACGGCGGCCGGAGGAGTTGGTGAGCTTAACCCATAACTTTCCGAGCCTCGCGACTGAAGGGATCGACCTGGCCAAGCTTTCGAACGCCGGTTGGGCTCGCAGCGCCGGGGGATTCAAGGCCATGTCTCAGAAAATCGCCGCTCGCGCTAATCGGACCGCGGCTATGGAAATTGGATTGGGGGCTGCTTATCCAGCCGGCGCTCCGGCGCCGCCAGGCTCAAAGGTTCCTATGCCAATGGCTCGCCAGCGCAAAAGGGCAAAAGCGGCGGCAGGCGCGACTCGAAGCGCAAGTGTCGCGGGTACAATAGACGTCAGAGCGCCCAAGTGGGCTGTTAAGGACCAGGGCAAGCGCGGAACGTGCGTGGCCTTTGCAACGGTAGCCTGTCGCGAACATCTTCAGCATCAGTCGAGGGGAAAGCTTACCATCTTGTCCGAACAATATCTGTACTGGGCGACAAAGAAGAAGACCGGCGATCCTTTTCCCGCGATTGATGGAACCCTATTGCGATTTGCCAAAGATGCCATAGAGCAGATTGGAACCTGCGCCGGCTCGCTCTGGCTTTATGACAAGAGAAAGCGAGCTGGAGATATCACTCATGAGTCGCCGAGAAGACCGTCGCGCGCGGCGCACGCAGACGCTAGTGCCTGGAAACAAGCCGTTGGGTCGTATGCCGGCGGCAGCTCGGCCGGAAGCGGCAACGCCGCTGCCCTGCTTAACGCGCTGACTTCGACCGGCCGACCTGTAGCAATATCGCTCCCGGTATTCACTGATCCGACCGTCGGCGTGGACAATTGGAACACGCCCATCGGAGTTCTGTACGGCCGCGTGATCGATCCGCCGCCGACTTCGCTTGCGTTTGGACTGGGTCACGCGGTGTGTGTGTGTGGTTTCGTTCCGGATGCCGCGGAATCGAACGGTGGTTATTTTATAGTCAGAAATAGCTGGGGATCGAGGTGGGGAATCGCGGCCCCAACTCCGGGCTATCACGCCTTTGAAAGGGGGTACGGGGAGGTTTCGGCCACGTATGTGGAGAAATATCTCTGGGAAATGCTAGTATTTTGACAGCAACCGGCACATCGGTTGCGTCTTATAGCCCATCGAGCAAGAGGAGCATGTAAATGGTGAATTCTCGCGGGCTCGACGTATTGCATATAGGACGTAGTGCATATAGTATAAAGGGGTTTTCTACGAGAATCCCGGCTTGAGATGGAGGGCGATTTATCATGAGTCATCTGACGGTACACTCAAAGCCGAAAAGAAAAGCCTTACCTAGAAATTTCAATGCAGAGATCTCCGGCTCGCACTTGCTGGTGCCGTTGGAGGTTGCCACAGTGCTGCAGGACCTGTCCGTGAAGACGGCCGACGAATTCATTTCTTATCTCCACTCTTTTCCCTCGGCCATAGCCTCCTGCTTGAACTGGGATGTCGAAGATGTGATCGTTGCGCGCGACGAGTTGGTCGATCAGTTGGAAGGGCATGTTGCCGGAGAGATTCTGCATCCTGTGCGTGCCAAGGCAAGGAGCTACGGCGCGCTGAATCCCGAAATTTATACCTTCAAAGCCAAATGAGCCTCGCCTGATTTCGCGATAACTAACATTGAGGCAAATTATTTCCGATAGGACGCGTGTCAGAAGACGAACAGCAAGACATTAACGATCAGCTTCGCGAGCGCCGCCGCTCGCTGGAAGAGATTGCCGCGCTTGGCTTCGAGGCCTACCCGCACAAGTTTCAACGAACCCACACCATAACTCAGTTGATCGAGCAGTATGGCCCGTCGTCGGCCGAGGAGCTGGAATCGACAAAGCCGCGAACACGCGCGGCCGGTCGAATCCATGCCATCAATAGAATGGGCAAAGCGGCGTTCATTCGGTTCACCGACGGCCGTGAGATGATCCAGACGTATCTTCGCTCCAACGAGCTGGACGAAAGAACCTGGTCGTTATTCAAGCTGCTGGATCTCGGCGATCTGATCGGCGTGGAAGGACTGTTGTTCAGGACGCGAACCGGAGAATTGTCGATCCATGCCGAATCGCTGGCCTTTCTTTCGAAAGCGCTGATACCGCCTCCGGACAAGCACTATGGCCTTCACGACATCGAGATCCGATACCGCCAGCGCTATGCGGATTTGATCGCCAATCGAGACGTGCGTGAGGTGTTCGAGAAGCGGGCCCAAATCATCCACCATATTCGCGCGTTCTTCGACGCTCGCGGTTATATAGAAGTAGAGACTCCGATGCTCACTCCGCTTCCAACCGGGGCGGCTGCTCGTCCGTTCAAGACGCATCACAATGCTCTGGATATAGATCTCTACGCGAGGATCGCGCCGGAGCTGTATTTGAAACGGTTGATCGTGGGCGGCTTCGAGAAGGTCTATGAGATCAATAGGAATTTTCGCAATGAGGGCCTCTCGATTCGTCATAATCCGGAGTTCACGATGCTCGAGTTTTACGAAGCCTACTCGGAATATGAGGACCTGATCGAGCTGACGGAGGCGCTTATTTCGGGACTGGTGCAGGATGTATGCGGTTCGACTACGGTTAATTATCTCGAGGAGCAGATCGACTTCAACCGCCCATGGCAGAGGCTTAGGATGAGGGATGCCATCGTGAAGTTCTGGACTGCCGTGGATCGAAGTAAAGACGCCGGAGTCGGACCTACTTCCGAGGAGCTGACTTCGCGTGACGGCGTTTTGAAATGGCTGGCGGCTTTGACTGACTCGGACACGGACGATGCCGCGAGAGGTCAGAGCTATGGTTATTTGTTGGGGGAGCTTTTTGAACGCGTTGCTGAACCGTATCTGACCAATCCCACATTCATAACGGAGTTTCCGACCGAGCTTTCGCCGCTCTCCAAGCAGAGTAAAGAGGATCCTCGATTCGTCGACCGTTTTGAGTTGTTCATTGGCGGAATGGAAATAGCCAACGCGTTTTGCGAGATCAACGATCCGCTGGATCAACGCAGGCGCTTTGAAGCGCAGATGCAGCTTCGCGAGCGCGGAGACGAAGAGGCAATGGTGGTCGACGAAGACTACATTCGCGCGCTTTCCTATGGAATGCCGCCCACGGCAGGGGAGGGAATCGGCATTGACCGCCTCGTCATGCTCCTCACCAATCAAAGATCGATTCGCGACGTTATACTCTTTCCTCACATGCGCCCCGAAGCATAGCCTTGTCGCTGTGCTGAGCGAGCTGAGACCCACCGCTCTGATCTGTCGCGCTTTATTTCATAAAATACGTTCTTAAAATTCGCTGTCCCTGAGGGAGCGGCTTTGAATCACCGTCTCTCGAATGATGTACTGAAACCCGCCGAGACGGTAAACTAAAACCGCCGATGCCCTACGAGCTTTTCATAGCCCTTCGATACCTCAAAGCGAAACGCAAACAAGTGATGATTTCGGTTATCACGGTCATAGCGATGACGGCGGTTGCGGCCGGCGTGGCATCCCTGATCATCGTGCTCGCGATGATGACCGGTTTTCGCGAGGAGTTTCAGACCAAGATTCTCGCCGGTACGTTTCATTTGAACTTGTTACGAAAAGACGGCGGAGCAATAGAGGGCTACAAGAGCATAGAGAATCGGCTGCTTCGCATGCCTCACATCCGCACCGCGGCGGCCACTCTTTATCAAAGATGTCTGATTCAGGGTAAGCAGGACACGGACGGAGCTTTGATAAAAGGGGTCGATCTTGAGTCTCCGCGCGAAGCGATCGAGCTCTTTCAGTTTACCGTCGAGGGCGATCTCAACGGCCTTGGTCAACCCGAGCAGGACCCGGAAACCGGCTCGCTTATAAATCAAATAATATTAGGGCAGGATCTTGCGAATGCGGTTGGGCTCCAGATCGGCGACATAGCGACTATCATCTCGGCCCAAGGCCATCTCACCCCGCTTGGAATGGCGCCGAGGTATCGCGACTTCAAGGTGGCGGGCATCTTCAAATCAGGGCTCCCCGAATACGATTCAACCTGGGCCTACATTTCACTCGACGCGGCGCAGCAGCTTACGGGGTCGGCGGATGCAGCCCAGATTGTCCAGATGAAAGTAGACGACATATACGCCGTCAAAGAAATAGGCCGCGAAGTTCTATCGGCTATGGGCGATCAGTACGTCGTGCGCGATTGGCAGGAACTGAACGCTCCGATCTATACCGCCCTAAGTTACGAGAAGCTTCTGACCGGCATTGCGCTATTGATCGTGATCGGAATAGCGGCTCTCAACATTATTACGGTTCTGATAATGATCGTGCTGGAAAAGCAGCGCGACATAGCGGTGCTGAAATCGATGGGCGCGACAGGCCGTGGAGTCATGCTCGTATTCATGCTCCAGGGGCTGATGATCGGAATCGTCGGGACGATCGCGGGCGCCATTTCCGGAACGCTCCTATGCAAGCTCGCAAACTCACAGCGGCTTATAAAGCTGCCTGCCGGTGCGTACGCGCTCGATTACGTTCCGTTTCATTCACAGGCGGCCGACGTAGGGTTGGTTGTAGCGGTTGCAGTGTTGATCAGCTTACTCTCGACGGTGTACCCGGCTCGAAGCGCGGCCAGAGTCAGGCCCGCGGAAGCTCTGAGGTACGAATGACCGCAGGAAAGAGGCGACGCATTGTTTCTTGAGGCTCGGAATCTCGGCAAGACATACCGATCGGGAAAGAACGAGGTCGTTGTATTCGAGGATCTCTCGCTCGACGTCGACCGCGGCGAGATGGTAGCCATCGTCGGCCGGAGCGGCGCGGGGAAATCGACGCTGCTGCATCTGCTTGGCGGTTTGGACAGACCTACCTACGGCTCTGTAAAAATGGCCGAATTTGACATCTTTAAATCCACTGATGTAGACTTGGCACGATTTCGCAATAGGGAAATTGGGTTTGTCTTTCAGTTTCACAACCTTTTGCCGGAGTTCAATTCGATTGAAAATGTAATGATGCCGTTGTTGATAAATCGCGCCTCGTTTCATGAGGCGAGACAAGTGGCCGGCGCGCTGTTGGCGAGCGTCGGGCTTTCTCAACGAGCCGTTCACAGACCCGGCGAGTTATCGGGAGGCGAGCAAGCGCGCGTCGCGATAGCAAGAGCTCTAGCTGCTTCTCCCCGACTTCTTCTGGCGGACGAGCCAACCGGTGATCTGGACAACAAGACCAGCGAGACCATTCACAACCTTCTCAGGGAAGTTCACAAGTCGCGACAGCTCACATCGGTAATAGCAACTCATAACGAACGCCTTGCCGCAGTTTGCGACCGTGTGCTTCATCTCGAGAATGGGCGGCTCATAAATCTGCAGCGACCGTCCACGGAGACGGAAGCGAAGCTCATCGTTCGGCGCTGATAAGCCGGGCGCTCGCTCTCCGCTCCGAGTGGCAACACAGAGGAATATGTTCGAGCGTTATACCGAAAAAGCGCGCCGTGTAATCTTCTTCGCTAGATACGAAGCGAGCCAGTTCGGAGCTCAAGCGATCGAAGTCGAGCATATCCTCCTCGGACTGCTCCGCGAGGACAAGGCACTCGCCCAGAAGTTCTTCCGAAGTCCGACTTCCACGGTCGAAGCAATCAGAAAAGAAGTCGAAGAGCGAACCCCGCTCCGCGAAAAGATTTCATCCACCGTCGACCTTCCTCTCTCTCAAACATCAAAACGCGTTCTCGGTTATGCTTCGGATGAAAGCGATCGCCTTCAGCACAGGTATATTGGGACCGAGCACCTCCTGCTCGGAATCCTTCGCGAGGAAAAAACGCTCGCGGCGGAAATCCTGACCGAACGCGGATTGAGACTCAATCAAATTCGAGATGAATTCATGCGCTCGCAGCAAGCCGAACGGGCGATGTCTCAAAAGAAGGATGCGCCGCATCTCGCTGAGTTCAGCCGCGACCTTACCGAATCCGCCCTCTCGGGCAATCTCGATCCGTTGATCGGAAGAGAAGCGGAGACCGAACGTCTTATCCAGATCCTGTGCAGGCGCACCAAGAACAATCCCGTTCTGATCGGCGATCCCGGAGTAGGTAAAACGGCGATCGTCGAAGGATTGGCCCAGCGCATAGTAGCCGGAGAGGTTCCGCCGTTTCTCAGAGAGAAACGGCTTCTTGCGCTCGATCTGTCGCTTGTGGTCGCTGGAACCAAGTACCGCGGCCAGTTTGAAGAGCGGCTGAAGACGATAATGAAGGAATTGATCGACAATCCTCAGTACATCATCTTCATCGACGAGCTTCACACTCTGGTTGGAGCGGGATCGGCGGAAGGCTCGCTCGATGCGGCGAACATTCTCAAGCCGGCGCTCTCTAGGGGTGAGATTCAATGCATCGGCGCGACAACGCCGGCCGACTTTAGACGAACGATAGAAAAAGACCGCTCGCTCGAGCGAAGGTTCCAGTCCATCAAAGTCGCGCCGCCGAACGAGGAAGACACGGTCAAGATCCTGGACGGAGTTAAGGAGCGATACGAAGTATTTCATCAGGTTCGTTATAGCGATGACGCGATAGAAACCGCCGTTCATCAATCGCAGCGCTACATACCGGATCGGTTCCTGCCGGATAAGGCAATCGACATCATCGACGAAGCGGGCGCGCGCGTTAAGCTTCGCGAGGCCAATATGCCCGACGACGTGGTCGAGAGCATGTCCAAGGTCAGGCGTCACGCGGCGAGCTATGAGCGCGCCACCGCGGAAGGCGATCACGCCCGCGCGCGGCTGTTTAAGCAGAAGGAGATCGAAGAACGCGAACGCCTCGTCTCACTGCGCGAGTCATACAACCTTATGACCGACCAGTATCCGGAGGTGAGAAAAGACGACATCGAGGAAGTGATCTCGCGTTGGACCGGCATTCCTACGGCATCGCTAAAAGAGGAGGAATCAAAGAAACTGCTTCGAATCGAAGAAGAGCTTCATAAGAGAATCATCAGCCAGGATCGCGCGCTGTCGGCGCTGTCGAGAGCTATTCGCCGCAGCCGAGCCGGGCTCAAGAATCCCAACCGTCCTATCGGATCATTTCTATTTCTTGGCCCCACCGGCGTCGGGAAGACGGAAGTCGCCCGCTCGCTCGCCGACTTCCTGTTCGGCTCCGAACGCGCTCTGATCCGCTTCGATATGTCGGAATACATGGAGAAGCACGCGGTCTCGAAATTGATCGGCAGTCCTCCGGGTTATGTGGGACACGAAGAAGGCGGCCAGATGACCGAGAAGATCAAGAGAAATCCTTTCTCGGTTCTCCTTCTGGACGAAATCGAAAAAGCGCACCCAGACCTCTTCAATATTCTGCTCCAAGTGTTGGAAGAGGGTCAGCTCACTGATTCGCTCGGAAATCCGATAGATTTCAAGAACATCATTCTGATTATGACCTCGAACATCGGCGCGCGCTTCATTCAGAAACGCGGGCATCTCGGGTTCCAGGCTTCCGCGCAGGCTGAGAAGACCACGATAGAAGACGGCGTGATGCACGCGGTGAAGCAGACGTTTAACCCTGAATTCGTCAACCGGCTGGATGAAATTATTATCTTCGAGCCTCTCACCGAAGCCGATCTCTTTGAAGTGGTCGGATTGCTCCTCAATCAGATGAATCGAACTCTCATACGCCGCAAGCTCCAGGTTCAAATGACCGAAGAGGCTAAGCGGTGGATCGTGCAGCGAACTTGTACGGATCGGTCTTACGGCGCTCGCCCGTTGCGTCGAGGACTTCAAAAGTATGTTGAGGATCCGCTATCCGAGGCTCTGATTGACGGCCGGTTCAGCGAAGCCTCGGTAGTAGAGATTTATTTGGACGGCGACTCGCTGCAATACCGCGCTGTCCGGCTCGAAGAGATGGACGACGCGCTGCTTGTGCAGTAACGCAGCACCCGTTTCGCACTACTAATGCGGAGCCGCTGGAAGCTATGCTATCGGCGGCTCCGCTTTCGATTGATGAGCCGAATTGATGGACTCGATGAAACCCGCGAAGCGGTAGAGCCGCGAGCCGCCCGTAATGTATAAGATACTCCTGTTGCTTCTGGGCGGCGCATTTGGCACGGGATGCCGTTATTTTCTTTCGAGCCTGGTTTATTCGATATTCAGAAAGCCGACCTTTCCTGTAGGAAACATGATCATCAACGTATCCGGCTCGCTTGCTATCGGTTTTCTTGCCGAATTGTTCGAGACGCGGGTGCTGATTTCTCCTTCCATCAGAGTCGCGTTGTTGACCGGAGTCCTTGGAGGCTATACGACTTTCTCGAGTTTCTCTTTCGAGACCTATTCTCTTTTACGAGATGGTGAAACCGGTCTGGCGACGCTGAATGCTTCGGCGAGCGTTCTGCTCGGACTTGGCGCCGTTTGGCTTGGAGTCAGACTGGCGCAGGCAATTTAGTCGGCGACTCTCGATGAAATTTATTCGAGGACTAGATGAAGATTCCTGAGAAGGCCCAATTGATCCGAATTTTCATCGGCGAGTCGGACCAGTGGCAGGGCAAACCTCTCTATGAAGCGATCATATTGAAGGCGCGCGAAAACGGGATTGCCGGAGCGACCATGCTCCGCGGCTTGATGGGATACGGGGCCGCGAGCCGCATTCACACGGCGAAGATATTAAGGCTCTCGGAAGATCTACCGATTGTAGTTGAAATCGTGGACGGCGAGGACAAGATCGCGGGCTTTCTTCCGGAAATCCAGGCGATGGTACAGGACGGTTTGATCACGGTCGAAAACGTTCGCGTGCTTCAGTATCGCTCCGGCAAGGACGAGGATGCTGTGTAATGAGCCTTCCTTGTACGCGATGCCGCCGAGAAGCGGTAAAAAAGGAGGCGCGTTGGATTGCGCACTTCATTTTTGTTACAATGACCGCTCATTTCAGCGTTCGTATCGATGAAGCAAGAAATACAATCTTAAGGAAGGGCCAGTCTACCAGCATCTTAGACTGACGTGTTGCGTTCCACTCATTAGAACTAAAGGCGTGTTGGAGTCGTCAAACGCCGCCGCCTGATCGATCTGAGTCGGAACGCGCTCTTGCAGTTTGCTCATAGAGCCGCAATATAACGGCCTACGCTTTTCTAGGAGTGTGCAGTCCTTTATGAAGAAGCACCGTTTGTATCTTGCAATCGCCTTAACCTCAATCCCTCTATGGCTGCCGGCGCTTAGCTCCAAAAATTCCGCCCCATGGAATTGGTTTAGGGAATGGCGGACACCCGCCTTCGCTTCCGAAACCAGCGCGGCACAACAAGAGATCCCGGTCGAACAGGTTGTAATACGAGGGAACAGGCGCATCCCGGAATCAACAATAAAAATCTGGATCGGCACTCGTGAAGGCGATACGTACAATGCATCTCAGGTGGACCGCGACGTCCGCGCGCTCACCGCGCAAGGCCACTTCAAAAACGTTCAGGTCTTTACCGAAGATGGAACACGCGGAGGCAAGATCGTCACCTTCGAGCTCACTGAATGGCCCTTGATCCTCGATATAAGGTATGAAGGTCTAAAGTCCGTACAGCAGTCAAAGGTGTTGGAAGAGTATCGCAAGCGCCAGATCGGTTTATCAAAAGAATCCCAATACGATCCCGTTAAGGTCAAACGGGCTGCCGCGGTCATAAAGGACCTTCTCGCCGACGAAGGAAGACCGGACGCCAAGGTCGACGCCGTCGACGAGGACATTTCGAAAACGGCAGTCGCGGTTATCTTCAAAGTAGACGAAGGCGCCCGCGTCAGAGTCGCCGAAATCGAATTCGAGGGTAACAAGACTTTCTCGACTCCGTTCCTTCGAAAGAACATGAAGTTCGTGAAGCAAGTCGGGCTGCTCACGACCTTCTCATCCAAGGACATCTATCACAAAGAAAAGCTCAAAACCGATCTGGATCGTCTCCGGGTTCTGGTATATGTCGAACATGGATACTTGAAGGCTCAGTTCGGCGAGCCGCGCGTGGAAGAGGTAGGCGAGGTCGGCACCTGGGTTCCGGTATTCGGCCACAAGGGCCGCGGCCTCAAGATCATCATTCCGGTTAATGAGGGAAGGCAGTATCGCGCCGGTGACGTGAAGGTCGAGGACAACACTGAGTTCTCCGCCGATGAAATCAAAGCCGTTATCGGCCTCAAGACCGGCGATATTATTAAGGGCTACAGTGTGGTCAACAAGGGATTGGAAAATCTCAAGAAACTGTACGGCTCGCGCGGCTACATTCAATTCAGTCCGCAATTCATCCCCGAGTTCCACGATTCTCCCGAAGATTTGGACAAAGGCGTCGCCGACGTCACCTTTACGATGGAAGAAGGGAAGCAGTACACGTTGAGGCGGCTCGAGTTTATCGGGAATACGTTCACGCGCGACAACGTGCTTCGGCGCGAGGTGCTGATTAGCGAAGGCGAGCGGTACAACAAGAACCTCTGGGATCTGAGCCTCTTGAGGTTGAACCAGCTTGGATACTTCGACCAGGTCAAAGATGACGACGCTACCGTCAACACCAACGAGCGCGAAGGCCAGGTTGATATCACGCTGAAAGTTCAGGAGAAGGGCCGCCAGCAGATCAGTTTCACCGGCGGTGTTTCCGGAATCGGCGGGTCGTTTATCGGAATTGACTACTCGACTAACAACCTGCTCGGCTACGGTGAAAACCTGTCACTATCCATAGCTGCCGGCAATCGGCAGAAGATCCTTTCGTTTGGCTTCACCGAGCCTTATCTTAAAGGCCGTCCGATCAGCGTCGGTTTCAATCTCTTCTATCAGAATTTTCAGTTTATCGGACAGGGATTCGGCACGATCGCTGATCCGACGCTATTGTCTGCCTTCTCCGGCGAATCGCTTTTCACTCAGAAAACCGTCGGCGGGGCCGTGTCGCTCTCTGCGCCGCTCAGTTATTTCGCGAAGCGTTTCAGAATGGGACGATTCGTCCGGATGGGTCTCTCTTACTCGTTTCGAACTACCGATATTCTGGATCCGAAAGTCAATGCGGACAGCGATCCTAACAACAACATCCCGATTACGTTTCGGCAAAACGGCGTAACCCAATCGACGGTTACTCCAACCATTTCGTACAACACCTTGAATTCTTCGCTCGATCCGACGCAGGGCAAGGCGCTAACACTCGGTATGGCCTTGTCGGGCGGATTCCTCGGCGGCAAGGTCAACACGTTCGAACCCACCGCCGAGTTCAAATACTTCCGGCCGCTGTTTGCCGGTAAAGAGGCCCGGCCGGAGACCGGGAAGACTCGAACGCTGGGATTCCGGGCCTTTATGGGACATATCAGCCCGTTTGGCAGCCGCTTTGAATCGAACTCTGTTGCGTTCGTCGGCGGGATGCCGACCTTCGCGCGGTTTTATCTCGGCGGTGAAGAATCGATTCGCGGCTACAACATCAGATCCATCTCGCCGCTGGTTCCGATCAAGCAGCTCGTGAATACGCGGAATGTATTCGTGACCGATTTGTCGGGGCAGCAGTTGAAGATCCGCAATCCACGCAACGCCTTCTCCGGCAGCGTTGCTCCCAGCGTGATCGACAAATTCACGACCTCCGATGTCGAACTGACCACCTCCTCTACTTCTTTCCCGCTTGGATCGGATTCGGAGATCCTGTTGAATCTCGAATATAGAATCCCGATCATCGGTCCCGTGTCGGTGGCGCCGTTCTTTGACATCGGTTCGGCCTTTAATCTTCACAAGCTCAGCGATCAATTCGTTACCAGTGAGTTCCTGCCGGTGCCGGGACCGGCCTCGGTTGCGCCTATCGCCTTCGTGACTCTTAATCCGAGAGGCGAGATAGCGACTCAGCGAGAGATCAATCAGGCTCGAACACCGGAGACCGGCAACGGGCTTCCGCCGGGCTTCAGGTTCGTGCAAATCAACGGCGAGCGCCAGTCGGTTCAACGGATCGCGTTGTCGGAAGCGGCGGGCGGATTATTTTCCAACTATCGCTACAGCGTCGGCAGCGAGATCCGTGTTCAGGTTCCGGTCATCAACGTGCCGTTCAGGCTTATCTTCGCCTGGAACCCGAACGCCAAGATCGACAATCCGTTTATACTCGAGCAGCGGCGTACGATCAGGTTCTCCGTGGGACGGACGTTCTAAAAATTCGGCGGAATGCAACAACCTTTTGTGAAGGCGTGAGCGCTGGTATAATCGCCGTTTCCCAATTGGCGGCCGGCGCGCACAATACGGCCTTTCGAAGATGCGAGATACAGGAGCAGTTATGGTGAAAACAAAGTTGGTCGCCGTTTCGGCAGTCATGCTGGCGGCGTTTGCGGCCGTTGCGACGGCGCAAAATCTGACGACTCAAGCGGGCGTCTCCGGCCTGCTGCAGGACGGCAAGGTGGCCGTCGTCAATACGGGGCTTTTCGCTGAGAAAATCGGCGAGTTAAGACAGAAGTACGAACAGGTCAACAATCAGTTCAAGGACCGCTACCAGGAGCTTCAGACTCTCGACGGGCAGGTCAAACAGTGCGATCAGGATCTCAAGACCAAGGCGCCGCAGATGACGGCCGATAAAGCCGCCGAGATGCAGAGCCAGTGCGAATTGCTAAAGCGCCAGGGCCAGAGAAAGCTGGAAGATTTTCAAGCCGACTATAATAAGGCGCTCGAGACGGCGACTCGGCCGGTCAACGACAAGCTTCAACAGTTCATTCAAAACTATTCGGCTCAGCGCGGCATAATCCTGATTATCAATCTTCCGGTCGCGGCTCAATCGGGAACGATCGCGTACTGGGCTCCGACCTCGGATATCACCGAAGATTTCGTAGCGGAATATAACAAGGCCAATCCGGTGCCTGCCGGAGCCGCGCCTGCCGGCGTTCAGCCGAAGACAAATCCGCCGGTGAAGCCGCCGTCAGCAAAACCATAGCGGATAAGAACGGGGAGTTTTAATTATGAATATCAAAATCGTTCTGACTGCTTTCGTGCTTGTCGCCGCGGCGCCTTCGGTATTTGCGCAGCAGCCTGCAACTCAAGCTAAACCGCCTGCGGCCGCGGCCAAGAGATTCGCGCTAATAAACAGCGGCGTCCTTCAAGAGCAAATAGGCGAATACAAGGCGAAGATAGACGAACTCAATCGCAGGTACGAGCCGCAGGTTAAGGGCCTTCAGGATCAAGCCGACCGCATAAACGCTCTCGAGACCACTATCAAATCGCAAAGCAATGTGCTGACGCCTGCTCGTGTTGCCGAGATGACTGAACAGTTGGCTCAGATGAAGCGCGAATATCAGCGAAAAGCCGAAGACCTGCAGGCCGAAGGCGAGCGCACGAAGAATCAGGCGCTGGAGCCCGTCAAGAAAAAGATGGGCGCTTTCATGCAGGACTTCGCCGCCAAGCGCGGCATCGCCGTGATGATCGATCTCGCAGCCGCGTTCGAATCGAACAACATCATCTGGTATGACACGCGTGTCGATGTCACTCAGGAGTTCGTGGCTGAATACAACAAAGCCAACCCGTCAGCCGGGCACACAGCCGCGCCGGCAAAGCCCTGAGTAGACCTCATCGGCGATATCCGTCATACATCGAAATTCCGCAACTATCGACCGCTCCCTAGAGACTGGGAGCGGTCGTTCTTATGGGAACCCGGCTTGACCCTAAAATCTGTTCCTTCCCTTCCTTAAATCCCTTCCTTAAATCTTGCGCGGTTGGAGTTGCTGTGTGAGACTCACGAGTTTGGCGGACTAATAATGTCCGCTGTGCGGCCGTATAACTGATGCCTCTTACGCAACTTTGATTCGAGATCTTGGCTATGTATGTGCTACACGAAATTGCGCGGCTGACCGGGACCGAATTAAACGGCGATCCGAATGCCGAGGTCCAGCGCGCCGCGCCGTTCGATATCGCTCAAGAGGGCGACATCACCTACGCCGAGAATCCCTCTTACTTGACTCGCGTAGAGGAATGCAAAGCAACCGCGATCATAGTTCCATCGGGAGTTGACGCACCCGACAAGAACCTCCTGATAACCGTCAAACCCAGGCTTGCGTTCGCGCGCGCAATCCAGTTATTGCACAAAAAAATTTACTCTGGATCAGGAGTGAGCCCCGACCTTATTGCCGGCGAGGGCACGGTTTTCGGAGCCGAGCTCTCAATCTCGCCGCGCGTCACGATAGGCCGTGAGTGCACGATCGGAGATCGCGTGACTCTTTATCCGGGTGTCGTAATCGGCGATCGCTGCCTGATCGGCGATGACAGCGTCTTACACGCGAATGTTTCCGTATACGAAGACTGCGAAATCGGAAAGCGAGTGATCATTCATGCCGGCGCCGTAGTCGGCTCGGACGGTTTCAGCTTCGCGCCCGATGAGGAGGGCAAGCAAGTGAAGATGCTGCAACTCGGCCGGGTTCGAATAGAAGACGACTGCGAGATCGGCTCGAACTGTGCCATCGACCGCGGCGCCTTTGGCGACACGATTCTAAGACGAGGCGTGAAGCTCGATAATTTGATTCAGGTAGGACACCACTGCGAGATCGGAGAGGATACGGTTGTTGCGGCGTTAACTGGTTTCTCCGGAGGCACGAGAGTCGGTCGAAAGTGCGTTATCGCGGGACAGGTAGGAACGAATCAACATATCACGATCGGCGACGGCGCAGTCATTACAGGACAGGCCGGGGTCACGAAAAACGTGAAACCGGGCGCGGTGGTGGGCGGCACGATACCCGCTCAAGAGATCAACTCGTGGCGTCGATCACAGGTGATATACTCAAAGCTGCCCGAGCTTGTCGAACGGGTCAGAAAATTAGAAGAGGCCGCCGGTCTCAAAGCAAAGAAGTGACGGGCGCTGAAACCTTCATCGAGCGGGTAAACAATGGAAACCGTACTAGACATAACTCAAATTCAAGCGATACTGCCGCACCGTTATCCTTTTTTGCTCGTGGACCGAATCATTGAATACGAGGCGGGCAAGCGGGTGGTCGGCATCAAGAACGTTACTCTCAACGAGCCGTTTTTTGCCGGTCACTTTCCGGGAGCGCCGGTAATGCCCGGCGTCCTCATCGTGGAGGCGATGGCGCAAACGGCAGGTGTCTTGATGCTCGGCAACATACCCGACAGAAAAAATAAGCTCGTCTTCTTCACCGGAATCGACGGAGCCAAGTTTCGTAAGCCCGTTATTCCGGGCGATCAACTGCGGCTTGAGCTGACGGTTCTGAAGTATCGAACGAACCGATACATAAAATTAAGAGGCGAGGCCTTTGTCGACAGCCAGTTGGTCGCCGAAGCGGAGATCTCTTCTTCTCTTGTAGACCGCAGCCTGGTGGAACGCGGCGACACGATAAATCACGCCGGCTTCACGCCCGTCCAGCTTTAGCTTCCTGGAGAGAACTCTTTTTGCAGATACATTCGACAGCGGTCGTGAGCAAAAAGGCGGAACTGGGCTCCAACGTCACGATCGGCCCTTATTCGATTATAGGAGACCGGGTAATTCTCCACGATGACGTTCAAGTGGCTAGTCACTGCGTAATCGAAGGCCCCTCGGAGTTCGGCCGCGGCTGCGTATTTTATCCATTCGTATCGGCCGGACAGGCGCCGCACGATTTGAAGTATAAAGGCGAGCAGAGCCTGTTTCGCGCCGGCGAAGACAACGTCTTTCGCGAATTTGTTACCCTGCATCGCGGCACCGAAAACGGCGGCAATATTACTGAAGTAGGCGCGAACAATCTTTTCATGGACCAGTGTCACATCGCTCACGACTGCCGAATCGGAAGTAACGTGATTATGTCGCATGCCTCGGCGTTGGCGGGCCACGTGATCATCGAAGACTACGCTACGTTGGGAGCGTTTTCGGGAATTCATCAATTCTGCCGGGTCGGCAAGCACGCATTTATCGGCGCGCACTCGGTCGTAGTCAAAGACGCCCTGCCATATGCGAGAACAGTGGGAAACCACGCGAAATGTTTTGGTCAGAATACACTCGGTCTCAAGCGGCGCGGGTTCTCGTCGGATGAGATACGCCGAATCACTCACGCGTTCAGATTGCTTCTCGCCTCAAAGCTGAACACCACACAGGCGCTCGAAAGGATCAAGCACGAGCTGAGCGGCAATTCCGAAATCGACTACCTGATCGAGTTCATACAGACCTCGGAACGAGGGGTGACAAAATGAGCATATTGATACTCAAGCAATCCGAGGTCGAGCGGCTTCTGGTGATGAGCGAGTGCATCACCGTGATGCGCGACGCCCTGTCGAGACTCGCGCGCGGAGAGGTGTATCAGCCGCTGCGGATGATCATCAATCCTCCGGGCGCCGCGGGCGACATAGCGCTCATGCCCTCATACCAATCCGGCGAGCGCGCTGCTTATGGATTGAAAGCGGTCTGCTTTTTTCCGGATAACCCGTCAAAGGGTCTCGATTCTCATCAAGGAGGAGTACTTCTCTTCAGCGCCGAGACCGGCGAGTTGATGGCGATCATGAACGCGTCGGCAATTACCGCCATCAGAACGGCCGCGGTTTCCGCCGTTGCAACGGACCTGCTCGCCAGGCCGGACTGCCGAGAGCTGGCGCTCATAGGATCGGGAGTTCAAGCGCGCTCTCATCTGGAAGCAATGAGCTGCGTCCGAGCCATCAAGAGGGTGCGCGTCGCAAGCAGGAAGTTGGAGCAGGCCAGAAGATTTGCCAAGGAGCTCGCTCCCCGCTATTCGTTCGAGATCGAGCCCGTAGAATCGGTCGAAGCTGCGATTAGGGGCGCCGATCTAATCGTGACAGCTACTACCTCGGATGATCCGATAGTCGCTCTGGAATGGATTTCGCCGGGGGCGCACTTGAACGTCGTCGGATCGAGCATTGCGACTGCACGCGAGATTGATACGGCGACGATGGCCGCCGCGGCCCTATTCGTCGACCGGCGCGAGTCTACGTTCAATGAAGCAGGAGACTACCTCTTCGCCATGCGCGAAGGGGCGATCGGACCCGACAGCGTACGAGCCGAAATCGGAGAACTGCTGATCGGCGCCGGCAAAGGCCGCGGATCAAGCGACGAGATAACATTATTCAAATCGCTGGGGCTCGCCGTAGAAGATCTCGCCTCGGCTGAATACCTCTATCGCAAGGCAAAAGCAACCGGCGAAGGCGCCTGGGTTGACTTTTGAGCGACATTAAACACGATTTCATGAAGTACGGGCTCATAGCAGGCAACGGCAGTTTTCCTTTTTATGTACTGGAAGGCGCTCGCCGCCGCGGCGTAGAGATGGCCGTGGCCGCAATCAAAGAAGAAACCGACCCGGCTATTGCTGAACGTGCTTCGCAAGTTGAATGGGTCGGAGTCGGCCAGCTTGGGAAACTGATTAGTTACTTTAAGCGCGAGAAGATTACACACGTCGTTATGGCGGGACAGGTGAAGCATCATCAGATCTTCAGGCTCAACGCGCTTCCTGATCTACGGATGGTTAAGCTTCTCGCTCGGCTCGCGAATAAGAACACCGACAGCTTGATTGCAGCAGTGGCGGGCGAGCTTGGCCGCGATGGCATTGCGCTTGTTCCGTCCACCGAGTTTCTCGAACATATGCTTGCGCGGGAAGGCGTGCTGACCAGGCGATCGCCGACCCGTGACGAGCAATCAGACATAGAATATGGGCTTAGGATTGCGGGAGAGATTGCTCGGCTGGACGTCGGTCAGACCGTCGCCATAAAGGACCGAGCCGTCGTAGCCGTTGAAGCCATGGAGGGCACCGATGCCGTGATTGCAAGAGCGGGAGAGATTACCAGGGGGCGGCCCTTCGTCGTCATCAAGGTCGCCAAACCGAATCAGGATATGCGATTCGACGTGCCCGTGATCGGAACCGCAACGATCGAAGCGATGTCACGCGCAGGCGCCGCCGCGATTTCGGTGACGTCCGATAAGACCCTGATATTTGAACGAGACGAATTGATCGAGCGCGCAAACGCATGCGACATCAGCGTAGTTGGAACAAGGGATCGTTAGGTCGCGGCGATCAGTGAAGAGGCAAGGCGCGGAGATGTCGCCATTTGCGGCGCCAGCGGGCTACTGATTGTCCTGGCAATCGCGGAATACAGGTAAGTGAACATTTGCAAATCCCAACAACTCCCAAGCACTAATATTGTTCACGAGGCCCATATTGATTGTTCTACTCGCGTCCGTTAAGCTGAATAAAAATGAGCAGGCACAATTCAAACGAGTTTGATCCCGAAAGCGCAATAATAGACGCCGAGTTGCTGGTTAAATATCGAATGATCAATCGTGCGATCGAGGCCTTGGAGCGCGCCATAGACAATGCGCCGCGCCACATCGGGCTCCGTGAAAAACTCCGCGAAGTATTGATTGACGTGGGTCGCCGCGACCAAGCTGCTCAACAATGCCTTGCCGTAGCCAGTCTCCATATCTCGGTAGGCGACATAGAGAAAGCAAACGAGCGTCTGATAGAGGCGAAGAGGCTCGATCCGCGGGTTTCAGTCACCGGACCAATGCGAGACATGCGCCGCGGCGACTTGCATTCGGCTCAGGCAGCCACCCAGTCGCAGGCCGCTCCATCGGGAGCAGGCAAGGTCTTGAGCGGAAGTCTCTCGGACATCAACCTCTTCGACATCATTCAGATTCTCGAGAACAGTCGCCTGACCGGGGCGCTGTTGGTCGTCTCTTCCACTTGTGTCGGCTCTATCCACTTTAACAAGGGGCAGGTAGTCGACAGTAAAGCCGGAGAAGATAGCGGTTCAAAAGCACTCTCGGAAGTCCTGGGCGCCGTCGACGGCGCCTTCGAATTCACAAAATCCGATAAAGAATACGAACGAACGATAAAGGCAACAAGCAATACCGCTCTGATCCTGGATATGCTAAGAGAGCGAGACGAAGCGAATCAGGAAATGCGCGCCGTAGATTGATAACAGCGGGCAGCCCACCTGTAGCAACATCGTCGTCGCCAAAGTGCGATCCGCATCAAACCTGTCGAGATACTCGAACAGTATGAATACGCGCCGAAAACGAGATATCAAGTTCGCCGTTTGCATAAGGAATTCGGAGCCTGACTTGGAAATGCGAAAGATATACCAGGTCGTGCCCGACGAAAGCGCGAAGAAAGAAGGCCACCTGCGGATCATTGATGAGTCAGGTGAAGATTACCTATATCACGCAAACTACTTCGTGTCAGTCGAAGTGCCGAAAGAGTCGGAGCAAGCTCTGCTACTCGCGTCTTAGCCAAGACTAATGCGCTCTCCTTTAGTTCCTTCAGAGTCAACTCAAGCGCTTGGACCAAATTCAGAATGGCGAATGGCCATTGACTATCATCGGTCCGTGCTGCGATGGCGTTTTTGACCCCTCGCGCATGAAATTGTGGCTGTTTTGGAGTAAAGAGAGTTTCTGAACGAGCCCCTTCATGTTGATTAATCTCCGCAGGCAGGTTCCTTGCCATGTTCTGTTCCAATGGTTCTGTTCCAATGCCTCGGCCTACGCCGTTTTTCAACCAGTCGGGCCCGTGGGTCAAGCTCATCTAAACAGCTCATCGAAACATTGGGTTGGGTGGGTTGGGTATCAAAACTTGACGATCAAAATTAGCGCGTGCTAGCCTGCCAGTTCCGTCAAAATAGGGCAAAAGTAATCATAGGATAGGTTAAATGCTAAAACGCACGCCGCTATACGAGTCACACGCTTCATTGGGAGCGAGGCTCGTCGATTTCGCGGGATGGGAGATGCCGGTTCAGTACTCAGGCCCGATAGCCGAGCACCTTGCCGTCCGCGAAGCAGCGGGCTTGTTCGATGTCTCTCACATGGGTGAAGTCGAAGTGGTCGGCGAGGGCGCTCTGGAGCTTCTACAGAACCTGACCACCAACGACGTCTCAAAGCTGGCGGACAATCAGGTGCAGTACTCCGCTCTCACGAATCCGCAAGGCGGAGTGATTGACGATCTGCTCGTTTATCGAATCAACGCGACGCATTTTCTCCTCGTAGTGAACGCCGGCAACTCGGACGGCGATTACGACTGGATAAAAGACCACGCCGATAAAGCCGGCGTGACCGCTTACAATCTGAGCTCAGCATATGCGCTTCTCGCGCTGCAAGGACCTCGATCCGAGGAGATACTCCAAGGCCTCTCGGATCACATGCTCGACCGCATACCCTACTACTGGTCGCAACGCGTTCATATCGACGGCGTCGATACGCGGGTCTCGCGAACGGGATACACCGGCGAAGACGGCTTCGAAATTCTATGCAGTCCGGAAAACGCACGGCACTTGTGGAATCGACTGCTAATCACCGGGCGTGATCTCGGCCTGCTGCCCTGCGGACTCGCGGCGCGCAATACGTTGCGGCTCGAAGCGGCTTTTAGGCTCTGGGGGCATGATATGGATGAGAGTACGACGCCGCTGGAAGCCGGTCTCGGCTGGATCGTAAAGCTCCAAAAAGGAAACTTCATCGGCGGTGATGTGCTCGCCGGGCAGAAGGCCAAAGGGCTCAGCCGTAAGCTCGTTGGATTCGAAATGCAGGATCGCGCTCCGGCCCGCGACGGTTATAAAGTCAAGATTGGCGGAGTCGAAATAGGCTCGGTCGCTTCCGGAAGCCCGGCTCCGTATTTGAAGAAGAACATAGGCCTCGTCTATTTGCCAATCGAGCACACCGCGATCGGCACGGAATTGGCCATTGATATTCGGGGCCGAGACGTCCCGGCCCGCATTGTGGAGACGCCCTTTTATACTCGAAAGAAGAAGTTCGACTAAAGGGCGTGGTCGAAACAATATATAAGCTGATGATCGCCCAATCTTCAGTCCACAAAACAATCAAATCTTTACGCTACGGAGAGAAAACAAAATGGCAAACACTCCTGAGGACCTAAGTTACACGAAGGATCATGAGTGGTTACGTGTCAAAGGAAAATCGGCAACCGTTGGAATAACCGACCACGCCCAGAAACAACTGGGCGATGTGGTTTATGTCGAGCTGCCCAAGATCGGAGATCGGTTTGAAACCTCCGAGCCGTTCGGGTCCGTCGAAAGCGTGAAAGCAGTAAGCGAGATCTACATGCCGGTAACCGGCACGGTGGTCGAGGTCAACGAGAGCCTGAACGATTCGCCCGAACAGGTTAACGAGGATCCTTATACGGACGGCTGGATGATAGTAATCGACATGGAAAACCCGGCGCAGGTCGATGCTCTTCTATCCGCCGCCGAGTACGAAGACTATTTGAAGGAAGAAGCCTCGGAGTAACAGCGGAATGAGATATATCCCAAACTCGCCGGACGAGAGGCGCTCCATGCTCGAAGAGATCGGCTGCGCCCGCATCGAGGATCTCTTCGAACAGATTCCCGCGAGCCTGAGGCTCAACGAGCCTATCGGCATAGGACATCCGGTAAGCGAACCCGACCTGCTGGCTTTCTTTCACGAACTCGGGGCCAAAAACGCTTCGGGATACCAGTCGTTTCTGGGCGCCGGAGCCTATTCCCACTACACGCCGGTCATCACCGATTCGTTGATTTCGCGCTCGGAATTCTTTACGGCCTACACACCGTATCAGCCCGAAGTAAGCCAGGGAACCCTGCAATACATCTTCGAATTTCAGACCCTTATATGCCAGTTGACCGGAATGGATGTGGCCAACGCATCGTTGTATGACGGGTCTACTGGGGTCGCCGAAGCCGTCCTGATGGCTGACCGCGTAACTCGCAGGCGCAAGTTCATCATAGCGGACACCGTTCATCCTCAATACCGCGAAGTGATTTCCGCATACACGAAAAACCTGGGTATTGAGATCGAATACGCGAAGTACAGCGAGACGGGGGCCGTTGATATCAATTCACTGAGAATCGATAAGGAGACCGCGGCGGTCGTCGTCCAATCACCTAATTTCTTGGGATGCATCGAGGACGTCTCGGCGCTTTCGGATGCGGCGCACCAATCAGGCGCTCTTCTGATCGTGGTTGCGAGTGAGCCGATGAGCCTGGGTCTTCTGAAACCTCCCGGGCAATGCGGCGCCGATATCTTCGTCGCCGAGGGGCAGTCCTTTGGAATACCGCTCGGATTCGGCGGCCCATATCTGGGATTGTTCGCTACGGTCGAGAAGTATATGCGGCAGATGCCCGGCAGACTCGTCGGAGAGGCGTACGATACCGAAGGCAGACGCGGCTATGTGCTGACCCTGTCAACTCGCGAACAGCACATTCGACGCGAGAAGGCTACGTCAAACATATGCACAAACCAGGGCCTCTGCGCGCTGATGGCGACGATTTACCTGGCCACGATGGGCCGGCGCGGTATTCAAGAGGTCGCGCGGCAGAACGTACAGAAAGCCCATTATGCCGCCTCGCGTATTTCTGGATTGCCCGGGTTCGAGCTCCGGTTCAAGGCGCCCTTCTTCAACGAGTTCGTGATCAAAGCTCCCAAGAGCATCGACGGTGTGCTGCAAGCGCTGCTCCAAAAGAGAATGATCGGGGGGCTGCCTCTCGATCGTTACTATCCCGAGCTTTCAGACTCGATGCTGGTTTGTGTTACGGAGACGGCTCGTCGGGCCGCAATCGATCAACTGGTCTCCGGGCTCTCAGAGACTTGATAACCGGCAGCCGATCGCGGAAGTCGGTCAATGTGCCATTAATCAAATGAGCGAAAAGAAAAGCAGGATCAAGAAGGCGACGACGCATGTAACCCAGAATGAGGGGTTGCTCTTCGAAATATCTCGCCAGGGTCGGGCCGGCTATTCCATTCCCCAGCTCGACGTGCCCGAGCTGCCGCCGGAGGAGCTAATCGACCGGAGCTTTCTGCGTACAGACGACCTGCAGGGACTCCCCGAGCTCTCCGAAGTAGACGTGGTTCGGCATTTCACCAGGCTCTCTACCTGGAACTACGGAGTCGATACGGGAATGTATCCGTTGGGCTCCTGCACAATGAAACACAATCCGAGAATCAATGAGAAGGTAGCGAGAATCGACGGCTTCGCGAACCTTCATCCCTTGACGCCCGTCGATCTGGCTCAAGGCGCGCTCGAGGTAATCGTACGGCTTGAAGAATGTCTGGCGAAGATAACCGGATTGCACGCGGTGACGCTTCAGCCCGCGGCCGGGGCTCACGGCGAAATGACGGGTATGATGATGATCCGCGCCGCGCTTAGCGAACGCGGAAATCCTCGCAAGAAGGTGCTGATACCGGATTCGGCGCATGGCACGAATCCGGCTTCTGCAGTCATTTGCGGCTACACCGTGGAAACCGTTCCATCCAACTCCGAAGGTCTTACCGACCTTGAAGCGCTCAAACGCGAGATGAACGCTGATGTCGCCGCGCTGATGCTCACGAATCCGAATACTCTCGGAAAATTCGAACGTAACATAGAAGAAATATGCAGGATCGTCCACGACGCCGGCGGCTTTGTCTATATGGACGGCGCGAATATGAACGCGCTCGTAGGAGTAATGAAACCGGCGGCCAGCGGCATCGACGTTATGCATATGAATCTTCACAAGACATTCTCAACACCGCACGGCGGCGGCGGCCCAGGCGCGGGACCTGTGGCGGTAACAAAAGAACTCGAGCCTTACCTTCCATATCCTCGAATCGTGCGAGCCGGCGACAGGTTCTCGACAAATTTCGATCGGCCGAAGTCCATCGGCCGCGTGCGCGCTAACTTCGGCAACTATGGCATGCTGACCCGCGCGCTGTCTTACATTCTCACGTTCGGCGACGAGGGGCTGCTCGAGATGACGCAGACGGCTGTCCTCAATGCGAACTACATCGCGGACAAACTCAAGGATACATACGAGATTCCGTATGCGGGCCGTGTGATGCACGAAGTCGTCTTCTCGGATAAGTGGCAGACGCCGCACGGCGTGAAGAATTCGGATATATCGAAGAGACTGATTGATTACGGATTCTATCCCCCTACAATGTCGTTCCCGCTCATCGTGCACGGAGCAATGATGGTCGAGCCGACCGAAGGCGAGGGAAGAACAGAGCTGGATCTTTTCATTGACGCGATGAAATCGATCAATGCTGAAGCGATCGAAGAACCTGAGACCCTCCGCCACGCTCCTCACTCCACGAAAGTTGGGCGCTTGGATGAGACCGCTGCGGCGCGAAAGCCCGTCCTGCGATGGCGTTCTGCTGAAGAGTCCGAAGCCCAACGAGCCGACAAGAATACTCGATGACTCATCAGGCAGCTTTGAACCGCGCAGGCATACTCAGCGCGGTTATGGGCAGCGCCCGCCATATTGCGAGTCGAAGCGGCGCTGACGAGTCAGCGAGAGGCGACTTGCCCAGAGGTGACGCGCATGGACGATGAGGTTCGGCTGCGCACGCGTGACGAGTTGCTCCGAAGCGAAGAAGTTCGCGAGATGATCGCGATGCGCGCGTATGAGATATTCGAGAACCGCGGACGCGAGCCGGGACACGAAGCAAGCGACTGGCTTCAAGCAGAGAATGAAATAATCACACTGCTGATCGAAGAGCAGGATCGATTCGCACAGGCCCAGACGAGGATGCTCGCGGCGCCCGAGCCAGGTCCCAGTTCTCAAAAGATCCAGAATACTCCTGAGCCCAGCGCGGAAGCCGCGGGAAAGAAGAAAGCATCCGACGGGCAAAAGAAATCCAAGACCGAGGACGAAAAGAAAGCCGCCAAAAAAGGCGACTTGAAATCAAAGGGCGGGAAATCCGCCGTCCCAAAGAAAAAGAAAAAGTAAAGACGCCGTCGAATTATTCGCGCGGCTTCGGAGCATAATAGCCCTCGCGGGCTCGAGCCGTGTAGCCGGCCCTCGTGAGATAGACGCCAACGCGGCGAAATTTTCCGTCTCTCTCTTCGTTCTTCGGTATGTATGTAATGATGTACTGATTTTTAAGCTCGTGAGCGACACGGGCATAAACATCGTTCAGATCTTCGTCCTTTAGCGGCGAAAAAATTCTCCCGCCGGTCCGATTGCTGATGTCGGTCATCAATTGTTCGGCGTGCTCCAGCTCGTTAGCGATCGCGTCAGCTTGCCTGCCCGTTCCAAAGACACGGCCCACGCCTCCGCGGTACGGTTTCAATCCGGCGATCATCGCCTGAACCTTGCTCACCACGTATACCATTGTTCCCGAGCGAAGAGCCGCGGCGACGCATTGGTCATAGGTTACCTTACTTGAGGTGTCGTCTCCGTCGGTCAAGATGATGATCGCTTTTCTTCCTTCAACCTTGGCCATCTGCTCTTCAGCGGTCAGATAAACGGCGTCATACAGCGCGGTGTTCCCGCCGCTTCTTGGTATCGCCCCCGGTTTGAAACGCCAGGATATAGAGTGCTTGAGATCGTCATGATTCGAGGTCCAGTCCTGAAGCAGCTCCACTTTGGAATGAAACTCCAGAACCGATACTTTGTCTTCCGGCCCGAGTTGCTCGACGAAATGACTGGCCGCCTTTGCGATCGATGACAATTCGGTAATTACCGAGCCCGAGGCGTCAAGCAACAATGCTACGTTCACGGGCACGCTGCTTACCGCGAAGCTGGCGATGTCCTGCCTCGTGTTGTCTTCCGACAGGATGAACTCATTTTTGTTGAGGTCGGTTGCCTGACGGTTATACGGATCGATTACCGTCACGTTGAGAAGTACCTCTTCGGCTCGAAGTTGAAGAGTGTCTCCCTTGCCTTGCTGACCCGCGGAAGGCAATCGCCTTCCACTCTGGGCGCGGACAACTCCGAACAGTGCTGCCGCCGCAAGGATGATCGAGGCGCAGGATAAAACAGCAACTTTGCGCATGATGATGTAAGGATTCCGAGTAAGTATAAGGGCCTCACTGTGCGGCCAGCAACCGTCAGCGGTGTAGAAGAAATCGGTGTGGAGTTAAAGGGCCGTTCTTGTTGCCGCTGATATTAATGTAGGAACGGTCTTGCAAGCGGCCGCCCTACTTTTCCGACTACTGAGCGAGGATGCACCGGCACTCTTTGAAGCTGAATACACCGCCTTGTTGTCTGCAGGCAGTGAGAGTCTGTTGACTGGTATTGCATGGAATCACGCCGTCGGCGGAAGCACGGCTATGCGCGGATATCGCCGGCAATACCAGGCCGAACGTCGCGACAAGTGTGACTATCAGAATCTTCTTCATTGTGCTCTCCTTCTTGTTCGTTTGTTGTTGAAATATGCACGAGATTCGCGGCATGGATACACAGGACATTTGATACCGCGAAACTCGACTGAAGCCGTGTTCTAATCTAGCTCTCTGTGTGCGAAGTGTAAAGAGGCCCTATTTGGAAGGATGTGCTCAAAATGTGCGTATGTAGGAGTCCGTCCGGATTGCCGCTGAATTCGGCGAATCACGCGGAGATCTGACCTGCCATAAACAGGACCCCGAAGACTCGGTCAGCTTTCTCTGGCTCAGCGCGTCTGCTTTGCTGCAATATGTCTTGCGAAATTCAGGATTGGCCCCCAACAGGAGAAAATAATGGGTGACAAACTCGATGAACTGGAGCAGGCGAAGGATCGCCTCACGTCGCGCGCTCCCTACCAGGTTTCCGCGCGATATGCGGTTCCCAACCACATGGTAACTACCACATTCGAATTGGTCGGATACAAAGTTGTTAGAACTCTCGGTGTCGTGCGCGGAATAACGGTTCGTTCTCGCTCATTCATCGCGACAATGGGCGGGGCGCTGCATACGCTTGTCGGAGGAAACATCACGGCCTTCACAAAGTTGTGCGAAATAGCCCGCGCGGAGGCCTTTGAAATAATGACTCAGCATGCGGGTGAGATTGGAGCCAATGCAATAGTCGGAATGCGATATGACGCAACGGAACTCCTGGGCGGCGTCACCGAGGTTCTCGCATATGGCACAGCCGTCGTAGTCGAGAGAGAGTCGGGAGAATAGGCGCCAAGTGTCGGGTGTCAGCACCTGCCCGACACCTGACATCTGGCACTGCCTGACACCCGACACCCGCCCGACACCTAGCTGTTCCCTCTTCCCTAAAACCGCTAGAATGATCGTTCTTTTTTTTGAGACTACCAAGCCTTTCATTCGCGGATCTCGGGAGATCTTCTTATGCAGACGCAGCGGCTGAACTTAATGCTTGACTCAATCGCAAAGCTGGTTCGCCGAGGTGCCTTATCAAACGCAATCAATCTCCTCAGCAAGCTCAGGCCGGTAGATGTAGCTGGCGCGCTCGTTCATCTGCCCCAACGCGAGCGTGAAGCAACGTTCGACGCTCTGGTCAAACACGATTTGAGTCGGGCCGCCGAGACTCTCTCGGAAATGGAGACCGAGCGCGCCGTCGAGCTCCTCCAGGCTCTCAACCGAGATGATGTTTCGAGGCTGCTTCAGGAGCTTCCTTCTGATGATGCCGCGCTCCTCGTTTCGGAGCTGCCGGAAGAATGGCACGAAGAACTGCTCGAAACGATGAAGGCCGAGCAGTCGTCGGGAGTGCAGGAGTTGCTGGGTTTCGCGGGCGAAACCGCGGGCCGCATAATGACCCCCGATTATTTCGCTCTCGAAGAGGATGTCACCGCGGCCGAAGCTATCACCGCGCTGCAGCTTAGATCCGAAGAGTTCGAGATGGTCTTCTATCTTTATGTCATCGATTCGCGGAATCATCTGCTGGGCGTCGTTAGTTTGAGGCAACTGCTGCTGAGCCCGCCATCGACGCCGCTGCGGAAGATAATGATCAGCGATGTCATAAAGGTTACAACCGACACGGACCAGGAAGAGGTCGCGCGCGTAGCGGCGACTTATAATCTGCTCGCGGTTCCAGTCGTCGATCAGGAGAGCAAGATTGCCGGTATCATTACTGTCGACGACATCATCGACGTGATGCGCGAAGAAGCGACCGAGGACATTTATGCGCTTGCCGGCGTCGATGCGGACGATCGAGCGCTGGGCTCGCCTATGAACTCGGTCCGCCGCCGTCTTCCATCGCTGCTTATGTCGCTCGGCACGGCGCTGATCGCCGTCGCCATAGTCCGCTATTACCTCCCTACAATCGAGAGCAAGCTGCTGCTCGCGGCGTTGATACCAATCGTAGCGGCAATGGGGGGCAACGCGGCTACGCAGACTATTACCGTGGTGGTGAGAGCCATAGGTCTCGGAGAGCTAAGCTGGGAAAGCAGCCGCAGAGTCGTCTTAAAAGAAGCCCTCGTGGGACTGACAAACGGGGTCCTTCTCGGCCTAATCGCGGGATTGATAACAGCAATTTTTTTCGATCCTATTTTAGGAGGCGTGCTGTCGCTTACGATGATGATCAGTTTATTGGTGGCGGCGACGCTCGGAACAATAGTCCCCCTCACCCTCAAGCGGCTCAAGCTCGATCCCGCGCTCGCGTCGTCCGTGTTTGTGCTGACCCTGACGGACGTAGTCACGTTCTTCTTCTTTCTTGGCATGGCGACTCTGTTGCTGAGACACTTCAAGCTGTAGCGATTGACCTCTCGGGCAGCTCTGTCATCGGTCCGCGATTATCTCGGAATCGGGTTCGCAATTATGAGCTGATCCGAAGCCCGTTGAAACGAGAGCCTTCATATGTCCAGCGTTACGATTCGCGAGACCATCTCTTTCGAGGAAGCTTTTGAACAAGCGAAGCGAGGAGAGGTCTCAGTGGACGCAGCACGAGTGCTGATTCGCCCGGCTGATCGCGTCCAGACTGAACGCCTGCTCGGGCTGGCCGCCGAAACGCGAGATCGGCTCAAGGGAAAGATCATCAGTTATTCGAAAAAAGTATTCATCCCCCTTACAAATTTATGCCGTGATTATTGCGGATACTGCACCTTCAGAAAGGACCCTGGTGAGCGGGGCGCCGCGACGATGTCACCTGACGAGGTCCTTGCCGTTGCGAACGCTGGAAAAGAATTGGGCTGTAAAGAGGCGCTATTCAGCCTGGGCGATCGACCCGAAGCGATCTTTCCGGAAATGCGCGAGACTCTCCAGTCGCTCGGCCATCGCACGACGCTATCTTACCTCCTGAGCATATGTGAGCTGGTGCTGAATGAGACCGGCCTCCTGCCGCATGTGAACCCGGGCCTTATGGCTCGTGCGGATATCGAAGCTTTCAGACGGCTCAGCCCGAGTATGGGGCTGATGCTCGAAAACGTGAGCGATCGCTTTGCGTCGCCCGGAATGGCTCACGACAACGCTCCTGACAAGATCCCCTCGTTGCGATTGCGAACGATTGAAGAAGCGGGCCGCCAGAAAGTTCCGTTTACGACAGGCATACTCATCGGCATCGGCGAGACGCTGGATGAGCGAATCGATGCGCTCGAAGCGATTCGGTTTCTTCACAAGACCTACGGGCATATCCAGGAGGTGATCGTACAGAACTTTCGAGCAAAGACGGAAATACCGATGCGGAATCATCCGGAGCCTTCGCTGCTTGATCACGCCCGCACAATCGCCGTCGCGCGATTGATGATGCCGGACGTGAATATCCAAGCCCCTCCTAACCTATCTGATGAAAACTATCCTCTCCTGATTCACGCTGGTATAAACGATTGGGGCGGAATCTCGCCGCTTACTCGCGATTTTATCAATCCGGAAAAACCTTGGCCTCACATCGAGGACCTCGGCGCGAAAACCGCGGATAAAGGCTATGAGTTGAAGGAGCGGCTGAGCGTCTATCCTGAATATCTCGGTCGCGGGGAATACATCGATGCCTCGTTAATCGAAACGATTCGAGCAATGGCCGATGATCGAGGATACGCCGCGTAAGCGTGGGAGCCGTCAGGAAGGTATTGTTGACTGCCCAAAGTGCCTATGTTAGTTTCGAGAATCAATGATAACGGGCTTCAACACCGACGTGCGCCACGGCGGTTGCGTGTATCACGTACAGACCGAAGACCGCGGCCGCGATCATCCAATCCTCGAATCACTCGTCTATATAGGCGGCACGATAGTCGCAAAAAAAATGACTCCCTACAGCGATCAAGTTAGTCAGGGAGCTACGGAAGAGGCGATCGCCTCCCTTCTCAGAAAACAACATCAGGTAATAATCGCAGCCATAAAGGCAGGTAGGATCGAGGACCTCGTGCGGCATTCCAAAGAGGATGCCGAGGGGGCTAAAGCCGAGATAGCTAAAGCCGGGGGGGTCAAAGCCGAGATAGCTAAAGGCGAGGGGGCTAAAGAAGCCCCGATTGGTAACGGCTCCGGATCTCGTCAGAATCCATACGCGAGCGCGCCCGTTGCTTTCGAACCGGGTCGACCTGATAATCGGATTCCGCTCGATAATAAGATTCCCCGCGATAATAAGATTCCATTTGATAACAAGAGGACCGAAGCTCCACCGCTTACGGTTGCGAGCGCAGCTCCGCCGGACAGTCCATCTCTTATTAGGCCGCCGCCGGAAATGCGACGCGTGTCGGGAAAGCTTGCTGCCGCGGGTAAGTCTCAAGCTATCGATGAGCCAAACGTCGCCAAACCGGTCAGGGGAGCCAGCGGCAAGATCGCTCTGAATCTCGATCAGGTAATCAGCGACTATCTAAAGAGAAGCTCTGAACAGGGCAGGCTCGATCTGAAGGTTCTCACTCCGAACGTGTTTACCGCGGGTAAGGCAATTTCGCTTCAAGTGCAGGTGACTAGAAACGGCGCCGAAGAGGGCGATGCGATCGTTACGGTCAAGATTATCGGGACCGCCTTCAAGCCTCAGGTATATATGGCCCGGGCCGACAAGAGCGGAGTCGCCAATTTCAATCTCACGCTGCCGGCATTCACGGCGGGCACCGCGGCAATCGTCATCGAGGCGCAATCTAACAAGGGCCGCGGCGAATTAAAACATCTGATCAGGCGGGCCTGATGCTCGCTCATTGAGAATGCCGGAGTCTGTCTTGAAAGTTCTTGTAAACGGGGAGCAAAGGGAGATTGAGCCTGGAACCAGGCTCCGGACGCTTGTTTCGGAGCTTGAGTTGAAACCGGATCGTATTGCGATCGAGTTGAACCGTCGAATCTTGCGGAAGGCCGATTGGGATTCGACGGAACTTGCCGAAGGCGATGCTGTCGAGGTGGTAAGCTTCGTCGGCGGCGGAGCTGGACTAGTCTAGGAACAGGAGAAGTATTCCGGCCGTGATCGCGCGGCCGATGGAAAAGCAACATGGCGGACTCACTTGTAATAGCGGGCCGTGACTTTCATTCACGGCTAATACTTGGAACGGGCAAGTACGAATCTTATGACCTGATGAAGAAGGCGCTCGAAGCATCAGGCACGGAGATGGTGACTGTAGCCGTTCGGCGGGTTCCACTGGCCGATCGCTCGAAGGAATCCTTTCTCGATCACATCGATCTGAAAAAATACCATCTGCTGCCCAATACAGCGGGCTGTTATTCCGCCGACGAAGCTATCAGAACCGCGATGCTTGCTCGCGAAGTGCTCGACACAAAGTGGGTGAAGCTGGAGGTGATCGGCGACGAAAGGACGTTGTTCCCGGACAACGAAGGATTGCTCGAAGCGACCCGGGCTCTTGTGAAGGAAGGCTTCATCGTTCTCCCATATTTCAACGATGATCTGATCGTCGCGCGCAGGCTCATCGATGCGGGCGCGGCCGCGGTGATGCCGCTGGCGGCGCCCATCGGTTCCGGACTTGGAATTCAGAATTTCACCAACCTTCGAATTCTTCGCGAGTATGTACAGGATGTACCTATCATCGTCGATGCAGGGGTGGGCACGGCATCGGACGCGGCCCTGGCCCTGGAGGTCGGCGTAGACGGCGTGCTGATGAACACCGGAGTCGCGGGAGCAAAAAATCCGGTTAAGATGGCCGAGGCAATGAGGCTCGGCGTTAGAGCGGGTCGTCTCGCTTATCTCGCCGGAAGAATAGAAAGAAAGCTCTACGCATCCGCGTCGAGTCCTCAAACCGGAATGATCGAGTAAGCCGTGGCGTGTGATGCGAGCATAGAAAGAGGCCTCACGGCGATCGGGCTTAAGCTCATCGCGGGCGTTGATGAGGTCGGTAGAGGGTGTCTTGCAGGCCCGGTCGTCGCCGCGGCCGTCATACTCAACCTCGACGATATTCCGGAGGGAATCAACGACTCAAAGCAGTTAACCGCGAAGAAACGCGAGGAGCTGGCCGAGGAAATAGAGCGGCGAGCGCTCGCTTTCTCGGTCGCGCGAGTGGAACACGACGAGATCGATCGAATAAATATACTGCAGGCCACATTCGTGGCTATGACCCGGGCAGTAAAAGCATTGCAGCCAAAAAGCGATTATGTTTTAATAGACGGGCGTCATTTGCTCCCAAGCTTAGACTGCCCCCAGCAGGCAATAATCAAAGGTGACAGCCTCTCAGTATCCATCGGTGCCGCGTCGATAATGGCAAAGGTCGCGCGCGACCATTGGATGCAAGACTACGATAGGCAGTACCCGGGATACGGATTCTCTTCGCACGTCGGGTACAACACGCGCCAGCATCAAGAAGCTCTGGCGCAGCTCGGGCCTTCCGCGATTCACAGGCGCACCTTTCATGGAGTGCTCTCATTCCAGCCCCTTCTAGACCTGCGCGGCGATTAACATCGCCGATGTCTTCGCACCCGTAGCTTCGCTCCCGTGGTAAGGGCATCCCGCCCTCTGGCAATCAACGCATCCCGAAATTTGCCCCTGGCTAGAGGTAGAGATGGGCTTTGGTCTTTGGAGGGATTATGTCGCTCAATAAGTCTAAGGTACTTCGCACCGCGGAGAAGTACGTTCTTCAGGGGAAAATCCCTGCGGCTATAGACGAGTATCGCAAAGTCGTCGATTCGGATCCGGCGGATCTGACCACCATCAATACACTGGGCGACCTCTTTGTTCGGGCCGGCAGAATTCCGGATGCAATAAAGAATTTCGCGCGTATCGCCGACAGCTACAAAGACAGCGGTTTCACGCTGAAAGCGATCGCGATGCTCAAGAAGATTTCCAAGCTCGATCCCACCAATACCGATACCGCCATGAAGCTGGCGAATCTTTATTCCCAGCAAGGCCTTTTCGTCGAAGCCAGACAACAATATCTTCAAGTCGCGGATGCGTACGCCAGGGCGGGCCAGACCCGCAAAGCCCTTGAGGCTTATCAGAAAATCGCCGATCTGGATCCATCGAATACGTCGGTTCGAATGAAGCTGGCCGAGATATTCACTCGCGAGAGAATGACCGAGCAGGCCCTGGAATCTTTTATCATGGCCGGCGTCGAATTCCAGCGAAAGGGAGACATCGAACAAGCGCTCAATGCGAACTTGAAAGCTCTTTCCGTCAATCCCGAGAGCAGGCAGGCGCTCACGGCAATCGCGACTATTTACACACAACAGAATCAGGCGGATCGCGCCATCAACATACTTTGCGATGCGTTCGAGAAGAATCCCGGCGACGTCGAGCTGCTAACCATACTGGGTCAGACCTATCTGTCAGCCGGCCAGATGGATGAAGCCGAGCGCACGTTTCTGAGTCTCGTCGAGCTCGATCGAGGCCGCTACGATTATCTGCTGGAGGTCGGCAGAAGGTTTCTTCAACTGGGCGATCTTGACCGCGCGTCCGAGCAGATAGACGGCTGCCTCGACGTGTTGATCTCCAAACGAGAAGAAGATAAGGCAATCGATTTCCTGCGCCGGATCATGGATCGGGATATGAACCATCTCGGCAGCTTGAAACGGCTGGCGCAGATCTTCCTGCGAATTCGCGAGGATCATAACCTGATCGCGACCTTGAACTCACTCGCCGAAGCGGCAATGCGCAAAGGGGATGACAGGGAAGCAATCGCGGCCTTGAGAGAATTGACTCGACTTGAACCGGATGAGACGCTGCATCGGCAAAGACTCTACAACCTGGGCGTCCGCGACATCTCGGAATCCGATTCGCCGGACATGGTGCGCGCCACGGGCCCGCTCGACTACAACTCGGCGGCTTTTGACGACGCCTTTGTCATAAGGCAGATCTCCGAGGCCGAGATTCTTGCGGGACATGGTCAGATCGAGCACGCCGTGACCATTCTCAGGGAGATACTCAGCCATGCAAGCGAGAACGTTCAGGTCCATCTAAAGCTGAAGGACATTTACCTGCGCGCCGGAATGTTAGATAAAGCATCCGCTGAATGCCTTGAGCTCGCCAGAGTCTATGAGGATCGCGGCGAGGCGGGCAGAGCCAACGATGCCTTAATCGAGGCGCACCAGTTGAGTCCAGGCTCTGCGCCTGCGCCTCCATCGCTTTCGCAGGCGGGAGGCGATAATGGTTTTGGGTTTCCAAGCGACCTTCCCGCAAGCACCGGTGAGGGGTTCGAGGTACGCGAGCTGACGGGCGGATTCGATCTGAGCAGATATCAAACCGGCCATCTCAGCGACGACATGAGCTTTGTGACGATGCCGCGCAGTTCGAGGCTCAAAAGAGAGGAGCCTTCGGAGGAATACTTGCAAGCGAGTCAGCAGGCGCCCGATGAGTTTCGCTACAGCGACACGCTGGTGAATGACGACGTATCGGCGCTCCCGGGCAGTCAGCCGGTCTCCGAATTTGTGTTCAACACGACCGGTGATGTCTCGCAGGAGGCGTTGGAACGCGTCTTGAACGATGAGCTCGAAGGCGTGGATTTCTACATCGCACAGGGTTACGTCGAAATTGCGAAGGAGACGCTGGATCGTCTCTATGGCGAGCACGGCCGGCATCCAGAAATTCTGGGCCGCTATCAGAGAATGGGAATCGCGGCGCCTGCCGAAGATATCATCGCGCAGGAGGTCCCAATGCCGACCTCGAGCGCCGAGGATTCGCTTTATCAGAGCGATGAATATCAGATCCCGGAGATGAGAGCCGAGTTCAGCGACTCAGATATTGCAAGCTCGCAGTTCGACGTCTCCGAGTACACCACCGGTCCTTTGTCCAACCCGGAGATAACCAGCGCCGAGATTACGATGGAGACCGAGGCTGACACCATTGAGGACGAGCAATACGACGAGTCGTTCGACGAATCCATCTACTTCGCAAGCGAGGAGAGCGAAGAGATAGTGAGTCCCGGCACCGTGTTCTTGAAGGACATCGTTGACTCGGCCAAACAGGAAGCGAGCTTCAAACAGGAACCGGTCTTCGAATCTTCGGATTCGGAACGTTTGAATGGGAACAGAGACGCGCGCGCCTCTGGTTCGTTTTTCGCCGTTCAGGCAGACGAACAGATAACCGAAGAGGACGCGCCTTTCATTATCACGAGCGAGTCGGGACCGCTGAGGGCCGATACAATTGCCAAGCTGAACTCTCAAGAACTTGCGGAAGAGCCTTCATCGGATTTCTTTACCGCGACAACGGGAGGACTCAACGGGGGCAGCAAGCACGAGACGCCTCCGCGCAGGCAGCCTTCCGGGGCGGAGCCGTTCGGCACCGCCGAGCTTATCGAATCGCTCGTCTCGAATTTCGAAGTTCGAGTTCCCGAGGTCGAGGAACCGCTCGAGGAGATCGAGGAAATAGAGCAAAGCGGCAAGCTCGATGCTGAGGCCGCTTTCGCGTCGGTGGAGACAGAGGAAGCGGAATTATCCGCGCCGACCGTTGGTACATCCAGCGCCTTTCAGTTCGAGGCTCCCGCTATCGACGCCATTGGCGAAACAGCGGGATCGCCAAACGGCATCGACTCCGAGCTTCGAAGCATGCTTGAGGACCTCCGGGAGAACACCGGCGAGCTCGACCCGCTGATCGACTACGAGACTCACTATAGTCTCGGCCTCGCGTACAAAGATATGGCGCTGGCCGATGAAGCGATCGAGCAATTCCAAATGGCCTATAAGATGGCGACGCTTTCGGAGAGCGAGGCCGATGCAATTCAGTGCTGTAACATGCTTGGCGTCTGCTTCAAGCAGAAATCCATGCACAAGATCGCCGTGATGTGGTTTCAACGGGGGCTCAATACTCCGAGTAGATCCGAAGACGAGTATCAGGCGCTTAGATATGAAATCGGCCTCTGCTATGAGGAGTCCGGCGATCTCGAAAAAGCGATAGAGATGTTCATGGAGGTCTACGGCGTGGACATTAATTACCGGCACGTCGGCGACAAATTGAAGGAGTTGCAGGCCGCAAAGACGGCGTGATAGCTTCAGGCGTTAGCGGCGATGAAAGGCGGCCGCTTGCATCCATAAATGTCCGCAAAATTAACCGTCGTCTTCTTTATTCTCATCTGCTTTGAAATCGGCGTTGTACTCGTATGCATTCCGTGGTTTCAGTACTGGACCGACAACCAGTTCCTGATGCTTGCCGCCGAGAAGTTTCACTCATCCGGAATAATTCGATTTATGATGAATGGATATGTCCGAGGCGCGGTTACAGGCCTCGGATTCTTTAACATCTTTCTTGGGATCTGGGAGTGGGCCAATTTCAAGCAGACTGTCAGGTCGTTCCAAACCGATTCCATAGCAGACGAGTCGCGAATCGAGTCGGCCGGTCCTCGTGCTATACCTCATAACTGATCGCCGCAAACTGGCTCCAAGGGCCTCTCTCACGGAGATCGACGCCCTGATCGATTTCCTGACAAGCGCCGCTGCTTCAGGCGTCGATATGATCCAGATCAGGGAGCGCGACCTTCCGACGCGCGATCTCTACTACATTACGAAGCGAGTTCTCGAATCCACCGAGCCGTTCCAGACGCGAATATTCGTGAACGATCGAGTCGATGTAGCGGCTGCCCTTCCCGGGGTCGGCGTTCATCTTACAACGCGGTCGCTGCCTGTCCGCATCGTGAGAGCGATCTTTGGCGATAGCCTAAAGATAGGCGCATCAACTCACACGCTGGAGGAAGTGAAGAGAGCCGAATACGAGGGCGCGGACTTCGCGGTATTCGGGCCGGTGTTCGACACGGAAAGCAAACGCGGGTATGGCTCGCCAGTAGGCGTCGAAGCGTTGAGGCAGGCGGTTTCGGAGGTTTCAATTCCCGTGCTTGCACTCGGCGGCATAGGGCTGAACAATTTCAAAGAAGTATTAGATGTCGGCTGTGCCGGCCTTGCTGGAATTTCAATTTTCGCGGGCGACGGCGCCGTCGCGGCACTAGTCAGACGGCTCAAAGGGCTCCCGGGATGATAACAATCCTTACTGTCGCGGGCTTCGATCCATCGGCCGGGGCCGGTGTCTTAGCCGATATTAAGACGATCGGAGCATTCGGCTGCTTCGGAGTCGCAGCCGTCACAAGCATCACCGAACAAAATACACTTGGAGTGTTCAACGCCAGTCACCTGGAACCTGATCTGATATCAAATCAGATTGAAGCGCTTCTGACGGATTTCAATATCGCCGCCGCCAAGACGGGGATGCTGCCGAGTTCGGCTTCCGTCGAAATCGTTGCTGAGCGGTTAGCCGCTTCCGGAATTCGCAATATCGTGGTTGATCCGGTGCTGAGATCCACAAGCAACTATCCCCTCGCCGATGCCGATGTCGTTAAGGCTCTCGTCGAATGTCTCCTGCCGCTAGCCGCTTTGGTTACGCCTAATGTCAGGGAGGCGGCGGCAATGACGAACATTGAAGTAAAGGACATTGAATCAATGGAGCGCGCCGCCAGAGAGATCATCGGGCTTGGAGCCAAGGCCGTACTTGTTAAGGGCGGCGATATTGAAGGAGATCTGGCTGCTGATGTTCTGGTCTTCGATAAGCAATGCATCACGATCAATGAGCCCAGAGTCAGGTCGTCAAGCACTCACGGAACAGGATGCGCTCTTTCTTCGGCAATAGCGTGTTTGCTCGGAAGGGGATCTTCTCTGGAGGAATCCGTGAAGCGCGCAAAGCGCTATGTAGCGGAGGCGATCCGGACCGCGCCGGGACTGGGCCACGGGCAGGGGCCGCTTAATAATGATGCGCGCGAAGAGTCTCTCGTTTAGCGGTTGTGCTAGTATGTCTGAGTCCAGATATTTCCCAAAATTTCTCTTGGAGGATATTTCTCAAATGAAGACTCTAGGTCTGGTTTGTTTCTTCTTTTGCCTGGCTTTCGCGATTTCGATTGCGGCGCCTCGTCCGACCGCGGATCCGCTGAGCGGCACTTGGACCGGCGATTGTGGTCCGTCTCCAACCCACCGCAATCAGGTTACGGTCGAGTTGAAGTGGGATGGGAAAGTCCTTAGCGGAACCGTCAACCCATCCAGCGACAAGATAGCGCTGCAAAAGTGCACCTTTGACGCCAAGACCGGCGCCATTCATATGGAAGCCGACGCCAAGAGCCGCAGAGGCGGCGATGTTCACTATGTCATCGACGGCAACGTCGAAAAGAATACTATGACCGGAAGCTGGAATCACGATGCTCGCAAGGGGGACTTCAAGCTTACGAAGCAGTAACGAGATTCCGCCGGTTTAGGAGAGCGCATGAGTTGATATGGGTCAACTCATGCGAGCCATGAGTCCGCGAGATCATTTCTTGGCGAAGTGTTTATCGTAGAGCTTGCGGGCCTCGTGTTGCGCGTCCCGCAGTTCCGGTGAGAGTTGTGCGGTTTGTTTAGCCGAGAGCACCTGATCGAGCAGAAGGCGGGCTTCGTTTTTTCGGTTGTCGTCAATGTAGCTCTCCGCCAGATAGACTTTGAGAAGCGGGTTTGAAGGCGCGATCTTCAGCCCTTGCTCGTACTCTTCTATCGCCCGTTTCTTATTACCGCCAAAGGCGCCGGGCAGTTCGAAATCGATTTTTCCCAGAACAACATATGCGCCGCCGTTCGCGTGAGCCGCATCGAGGCGGATGACCGTTTCCATTTCTTTCCGAATGTTCTTTACGAGCGTGAGCGCTTTGAACATACCCTTAGCCTCGCCGTAGCTTCCATAGCTCACTCCAAGCCAGTAGTGACCCTCGACGCCTTCGCCTCGAGCTTCCACGGCCTGCTTGCCTGCTGCTACCGCCAGCTCGAGTAGCTTGAGTTTCTGCGAAGCCGGTTTCGTGTCGTCCCCAAGCGATTGGTAGGCGCGAGATCGGCGCCACTGAATATCATAGCTGCCGGGCGCCGCCTTCCCGAGGTCGTCAAGCAGCGCGGTAGATTGCTTCAGCGGCTCCAGATTCTCGGTTGCTCGATATTGATTAAAGAGAGCGTCGGCGCGCGACAACGTCTCCTTGTCGGGCTGTGCCTGTCCAGGGCTGACAAGCGAGAGCAGCAGAGTGGCAACAAAGATAAACATCAACATAGTAGAAAACCTGAAAGCCTCTGTAATGGTCCGCGCGCGGACTCAATCGTTCCCGGTGCTGCCGACTTTCCAGCCCCGTTCGTCAGCGGCGGGTTTGACTGTGGCAGGTCGTTCGCCGCTTTCGCTTATCACTTCGTCTCTGAGGCGATGTTCGTACGCTGCTTTTATGAACGACGCGAAGAGCGGGTGCGGATAGAGCGGCCGGGACTTGAACTCTGGATGAAACTGACATCCGAGAAACCATGGATGATCCGGTATCTCGACGATCTCGACGAACTTGCCGTCCGGCGATTTTCCGGAGAAGACAAGGCCCTTCTTACTCATCTCTTCCTCGAATCGAGGATTAAATTCATATCGATGCCGATGCCGCTCGCTGATCAGCTTCTCGCCGTAGATCTTGTTCGCAAGTGTGCCTTCAAGAAGTTGGCAGGGATACGCTCCAAGCCGCATGGTCCCTCCCATAGCCTCGACTCCGATCAAATCTCTGAGCTTGAAGATCACCGGATAGCGCGTGTCATCATCGAACTCGGTGGAATCCGCGCCCTCCAACGAGCAAACGTTGCGCGCGAACTCGATCGTAGCGCACTGCATTCCAAGACAGATGCCGAAAAACGGAGTCAGCTCGCGACGCGCGTAGCTGATCGCGCGAACCATTCCGGATATACCTCTCTTGCCAAAGCCGCCCGGGACAAGAATGGCATCCAGTTCGCGAAGGCGCTCTTCCCAATCCGGATCGTCGATCAACCCTTCGGATTCCACCCAGCGAATATGGACGCGCAGGCGATTCGCGACGCCGCCATGTACGAGAGCTTCGTTCAAGCTCTTGTATGAATCCTCCAGCTCTACATATTTGCCGACGATGCCGATCGTGACGGCCGCGTCCGGATTCTTCACGGTCTCAACGAGGTTGTTCCATGGCCGGAGATCGCGTTCGCCGGCAACCAGACCCAGCTTCCTGACGATCATATCGTCGAGACCCTGCTGAGCGAATTTCAGCGGCACTTCGTAAATAGAATCCACGTCCTGAGCTGTAATCACCGCGCTCTCTTGCACGTTGCAGAAGAGGGCGATCTTGGCTTTCATCTCGTGTGGGAGCTGTCGATCGCAGCGACAGAGCAGAATATCCGGCTGAATACCGATCTCCCTGAGTTCCTTAACAGAATGCTGCGTCGGTTTTGTCTTCAGCTCGCCGGAAGCGGCTATAAAAGGAACGAGGGTGAGATGGATGAAGAGCGCGTTTTCGCGGCCCACCTCGTTGCCCATCTGCCGGATGGCTTCGAGGAAGGGAAGCGACTCTATATCGCCGACGGTGCCGCCGACCTCAACGATCACCACGTCGTTGTCGTCGTTTATGCTGTTGATGGCGTCCTTGATCTCGTTGGTTACGTGAGGGATGACTTGAATGGTCTTCCCGAGGTAATCACCACGCCTCTCCTTGTTAATCACGGATAGATAGATTCGGCCGGTCGTCCAATTGTTCGCCTGCGTGAGGTTGGCGTGAGTAAATCGCTCGTAGTGTCCGAGATCGAGATCGGTTTCAGCGCCGTCGTCCGTGACGAATACCTCTCCGTGTTGAAACGGAGACATCGTGCCGGGATCGACGTTTATATAAGGATCTAATTTCTGAAGGGTAACTTTCAGGCCGCGGGCTTCGAGCAGGCTTCCAATCGAGGCGGCCGCCAGCCCTTTCCCCAGGCTGGAAACGACGCCTCCGGTCACAAAAATGTATTTGGTCATTTAATACTCTCCTCAATGAGTTTTTTAACCCGATAATAATCCTGCTCGGTGTCTATGCCGATCGAACGATGCTCGACTTCCACTACCTTGATCTTATGGCCGTTTTCCAGCATTCGAAGCTGTTCAAGGCCTTCCGTTATTTCGAGCGGAGTGGGATCCATTCGAGAGAACTCGTCCAAAAAACTCCTGCGATAGGCGTACAGGCCCGTGTGCTTTCGATATCGTGAAAGCAATGACGAGTCCGACCTGAGAGTCTCTTCAAGATTGCCTCGGCCGCCTCTGGGATACGGCAGCGGCGAGCGCGAAAAGTAGAGGCCGAAGCCCCGCCGGTCGGTCACTACTTTGACGACGTTCGGATTGAGTACATCGTCTACGGTGTCTATCGGCTCTGAAGTGGTGCTTACGAGAAGCGACGGATCGTCGATCAGCGGCCGGATTGCGGCGTCTATAGTTGAGGGCTCGATGAGAGGCTCGTCACCTTGCACGTTGACGATAATCGAAGCGTCGAAGCGTGCGGCTGCCTCGGCCACCCTGTCCGTGCCAGACTTTGCCGTAGGTGATGTCAAAATGGCCGTGCCTCCGTGCTGTTCAACGACCTCAGCGATCCGATGGTCGTCGGTTGCAACGAACACGCGAGAAATAGATGAAGCCTGTTCGGCTTTATGCATGACGTGAATAATCAAGGGGAAACTACCAAGTGGGAGGAGGGGCTTGCCCGGCAGCCGAGTCGATGAGAACCGCGCAGGGATGATCGCAATCGCCTCTCCTGTCACGGGTTTCGAGCCTATCCCATCACCGAGGCGAGTGTCAAATTACCCCGACTTTTAGGTTCGCTCGCGCAAGGGACAATATTATTGACAGTGGAGTAGGTGCGTGCTACAAAGGTCTTTGTCTCATTAACGTTGGCTATTCGACCTCAACCCGCGGCCAACGCTCAGCAAATGCCCTCATAAGAAAACCGCAACGGCGAAGACATCGCCAATCGAGGCTTGCTATACGAGCCGGCTCGAAAGCCGCATCGCTTCATATAAGCCGTTAAGCGGCCGCTATCGACACTCTCGATCAAGCGGCCAAGAACTTCTTTCCGGAGACCTGATATGACTTCCAGCCACAACTCCGCTGCAAGGGCAGCAATATTGTTTCTAATTTCAGTTCTTGCACTGACCGAAGTATCGGCCTTTGGCGCGAGCAGCGCACGGAATCATCGCGGCGGAGCTAATTTGGAAGCGAGTTTCGGCGCCGCCGTCTCGGACACTGCCATTATTGAATCATCATGCAGCTATTCGATTGCGCCCGATACAGTCGCCGCGGGGCCGCAACTGGCTACTGGAGCCGTCGCCGTCACCGCCGGCTCGGGATGTGACTGGACCGCGACCACCAACGACGACTGGATCGTCCTCACAGGCGGGCTGGTTGGCAGCGGTAACGGAATCGTAACCTACGCTATTGAAGAGAACGACACGGGCAGCCTTAGATCCGGTACGGTCACGATCGCAGGGCTGACTTTTACGATCAATCAATTGGCCCTTCAACCTCTGGCTGTTCTTACGCCGCCGCTGCCTTTTGCGGTCATGGAGAATTTTTATTTTCAGGCATTCAGCGGCGCTGGAGGCATCGGCCCATATTCGTGGGCGGTTGGCAGCGGCTCGCTGCCGGAGGGCTTGGCGCTCGACAGCACCGGCCGGTTGTTCGGAACTCCGACGGTTGTGGGCGCATTCGATTTTACAGTAGAGATCACCGATCACGGCGGAAGAAAGGCGCACGCGGCATACAGCCTCGAGGTTTTTGGTCCATCCCTGAACGTAACCACAAACATCTTGGGACCGGCGGTAACTGGAACGCTTTACAATGAGAAGCTGTTCGCAACTGGCGGTCTTGCTCCGTATCACTGGTCGGTAACCATAGGGGAGCTTCCCTCGGGACTAAGCCTCGATTCCGCTGCCGGGATCATCTCGGGCGTGCCTGACCTGAGCGGGAACTTCAGGTTTACGGTGACCGTCAGAGACGCGCGATCTTCGACCGCGACTCGAGTCCTTCAGGCATTTGTGTACGGGCCGAACGATGTGCCGTCCATAAGCAACGTGAAGTATAAGAACTCCACAAAGGTGATAGTCAACGGCGCTCACTTCGACTTGCAGGCGAACCTGTTCATCGATGGTGTCAAAGTTGAACCGAGATTCAGCAGCGATTCTCAGTTCATAGTCAAGCCGATTACTCTTTCACCGGGCGTGCACCAATTCAGAATCATCAACCGCAATGGGCTCTCTTCGAGTGTTATGACTACGTCGGTTCAGTAGAGGAGAGCGAATATTTAACGCTGGGAGATCGACCGATACGGCAATCTTGATCAGCCGCTTGATTGCGGCCGCTTGGACTGTGGGAGATTATTCTCCCGCCGTTGTGCCGCGGGGTTGCGCGGTGAAATCTATCGCTTGGCTATCTTCCTGTCTTCGCAGAGCCGCGAGGGATACAACGGTAATCGCACAGTAGAGCAAGCTCAGCAGTATCAGGCCGTCTATTCCGTCCCACTTCGCCGCGAATCCACCAGTGATCGTCCCTATTACCTGGCCTATGCCGAGAAAAACCGAATACAGCCCCATTATTGAGCCTCGATCCTGGCTGTGGGACTCTGTCATATCGGCAAGATAAGTCAGCGCGGCGGGAGTGAATCCGCTCATAACGAGCACGCCGAGCGCGATCAGGATGGCAAACGGGTTGAGACCTATATGAGGGAATCCGCTCAGATGATTCAGTCCATAGATGGCGCTCAGGCTCGCGGCCACCCCGCAGACCGACACAAGCATTACCTGAGTCTTACGATACCTTCCCATTAAAAGACTCCAGCCCAGGATACCGCAGCCGAATATGAAGAAGAGCACCGCGAAGCGATTGCCGAACTGATTAGGGGAGTAGCTCCCCATCAGCAACTGTCTATGATGCCGGTCTCCCGTCAAAAGGCCCACGCTGTTGTTGAGCCACATGCCGATGATCGAGTTCACCGCAAGCCACGCAGGCACAAAGAGCCAAACCTGTCCGGACTTCATGAGCCTTGCATAATGACGAAGTCCACCGCGGGCCGGTCCATTCGAGTGATCGTGCGCGGGTTTGACTATGTCTCGCACTCCCAATGCAAACACCGCAAGACTCACGAGGTACATCAAACCGTTTAAGCAAAACGCCGGGCTGATCAAGTGCAGTCCCAGAAAATCGGCAGGCGTATGAAAATGGTCCCATAGCCAACCTCCGGCTTTTGCTCCAATCGCCATGCCGCCGACGAATGTGATTTCAAACAAACCTATGACTCGAGCGCGCAGAATAGGATGGTCTTTGGTGGCTTCTGATATAAAACCGAGAGTAGACGGGACCGTGCTTGCCGTGGATAGTCCTTCGAGCAATCTCGTCAGTACGAGCACCCAGACAGTGATGGTGACGGCGGTGATCTGCACCGCAACGGCTCCAAGCAGAGGGCCTAATAAGATAAAGACGCGCCGGCCGTAGCGATCGCTCAACGAGCCCAATACGAGCGATCCGAGAAGCTCCGTGATAAAAAAAGAAGCGGTGATGAGCCCTCTCGTGCTGTGCGGGAGAGGAAAATACTCACGGTTTATGGTAACGAAGTAATACTGAAGCATCTGGCTCATCGTTTGCGCTGCTATCCGGAGGAGCAACGTACCGGCAATCACCGCGACCAACGCGATGACCAACCTGCGTGTGAGCGCCGAATTTGATAAGGGTTCGCTGACTTTTGTTGAAGAGGACATGGCTCGCCGGCACATAGGGAAGCAAGGTCCGAAACTAACAAACCGAGGCTCGGGTGTCTAGCGACTGCTGGAAGTGGTGTGCGTCATGATTTAGCGTTATTAGATGCGGCTCAGAGTTAAACCAGAAGTGGTTGCGGCATCGCTCCGTTTACAACCATGAAACGGTGTATGTCTCGATCTATTTTTTAGAAGGCGGCAGTACCTCTCGCTGGAATAACGCGGCGAGGAGCCAGCAGCCGGCGAATATCCAGAGAAAATACTGCTCCGAAAACTGCGCGCCCGCTTTCCACCATTTCAGCATCAGCGCCAGCACGAGAAACGAGAGAGCGCGAGCTATGCCGGCGGCAACGACCGTATTCCACAATCGCGCGACCATGCCTCCGCCCATCTGAATTGCGTAGCGCCGTATCACCACGCACAAAGATGCAATAAGGGCTCCGACAAAAACGGCAATGAGCCGATACGTGACTACATGACGATCAGAGGTGACTATGCCGCCCAGAGCCAGATTGTCGCGATATGCATAAGTCAGGAATGGAATGGTCCAGAGCACCGCTATATAGAAGAAGTCTCGCCCTACTACCTTGAATTGAAGCGCCGTCGCCTTATATGCCTGAATTGTAGTGATCAGTGACGCTACGAATAGCAGATCACCGCCCGTATACAGATATCGTCCGCCCACAACATAGTAAAACAGCCATTTCGAGCTGCCCTGTGTATAGGTAGGTATGAGATTGAAGGTCAGGGTCAGCAATCGCGCCTCGCCCAATAAGCGAACCGTAAGGAACGCGGCTATCAAACTCCACGTCAGGTGCATTGGATCGGCCCGAGAGAACATCTTACGCGCCGCGAGCACCCTTATGAGGGCGATTACTTCCACCGCAACCGTAGCGGCGAAGAGCGATCGTGTAACCGTGGTCCCTCCGCCGTCGCCTCCGAAAACCAGCCCGAGCCCAAAAGCAAGCGGCAGTAGGACAAGAGAAATGATCAGAATGGTGAGCGCGTATTTCGATTTCATAAAGGCTATCTCAGGTTCAGCAGGCTTGAAACAAGCTCAGGGCGAGATCGCGCTTCAAGCTCAACTCTGGAGCGCCGTGGGTTGAAGGCTGGGGGAAGGTGAGCGACCTGCTTTCAGGTCAAGCCGCCGGTTAAGTAGAAACGGCGCAGCGAATTTCTATCGCGATGATCGACACACGGACGGCGCGTAATAACTATGCATTCGAACTATCTCGAAAGCGCACGCAGACTGGATGTCGAGCCTGATGAAGCTCCCGCGCGGGGCAAGACTTCTCGTTGATATATGGCGGCAAGCAACCAACAACCGGCAAATATCCATAGCAGATATTGCTCGGACATTCTCGCAACGAGAGGCCATCGCTGAGAAAGGAGCGCAAGCGCAAGAAAGGAAGCCGCGCGCGCGGTGCCGGCCACAACAACCGTATTCCAGAGGCGCGCGACAGAGCCTCCTTTCATTTGCACGGCGTAACGACGAACGGCCACGCACAACGAAGCGATCAACGCGCCGACTACGACTGCCGTCAGGCGATAAGCGGGAATGTATTTGTCGGCTGCTATCATTCCTGCGAGCCCCAGGTTCGCACGAAACATGAAAGTCACTACGGGGATGATCCACAGGATCAACATGTATACGTAGTCTCTTTTAAGCAGCTCAAACTTCAGACCGGTATTCTTGTATGTGCGAATGGTCGTTATCAGAGCGGCGACAAAGAGAAGATCGCTGATCGTGTACACATATCGGAGTACGACCACGTAAAAAAACATCAACGGCGATGCGCCTTCGAGTTGCTTGGGAGGAGTTATCATATTGAAGGTCAGCGTTATCAACCGGCCTTCGACCAGCAGCCGCACTATGAGGAAGGCGACGATCAGACTCCAGGTAAGATGGCCCGGATCGGTTGGGGAGAAGAGTTTTCTGGCCCCGAACGCCTGTATGAGGACCGCGATTTGAACGAGTACCGTAGCGGCGAATAGGTAATTGTTGAGCTCGAGCGCGCGCTCGTTGCCGCTGGTTAGAATTGTTACGACGAAGGCTGCAGGTATGATGAATAGAGTTGCGATAAAAGGGATCTTGACTGATTGTGAGGTCATTATGAAACCCCCTCTTTCCCGAGCCTGGAAATCTCATCCGCGACTCGCGCGGCGCCCGCGGATCCGAGCCAAACCGCCAGCATCGGTTTCATTGAAACGGCAAGCTCGGCCAGGTCCGTGTCTTTTATTGCCTCGATCGGAATATTAAGTCTCGCGCAGTAATGTTTAAGCATATTCTCAGCAGTCGCCTCTCCGAGCACAGGCGTAAGATACCTTAGAAGCTCGTCATGCATTTGACTCACTCGTTTCCTTTCACCCCGAGTAATTCGGGTCTTGACTCAGACCGCTGCGCCATCTGGAATTTGCTGGTGATCGCCCCTGTCCCACCGTGGCGTGCCGAAGTCACGGCTGCCGGAATGAGCCTTTTAGGACCGACTCTGAGGGAAACGAAAAAATGCTGGATGGATAACTTAAACCTGGGGGACTATCCCCACCCGCCCCGGCATTATATGGAGTGGGTCAGAGACATGTCAACAATATTAGTACTATTGGTAGCGAAAGATCGGAGAGATTTAATGCGGGAGCGAGGCCGGCTTCGTTTTGGACGCGCCGGCCTCGCACAGCGAAGGGATTCGACGTTACCTCGTGGCGTGCTCCTTCTTGAACTGCTCCACGCAATGCTCACAACAGAAGTACACCTTGCGTCCCTCATATTCGACCGACAGGGCCTTGCTTATCGGCTCGCCCGAAACCGGACACTTCTCGTTGATCTTGATTGCGGCTTGATCCTCCGCGGACAACTTGGCGATGGCCGCCTCCGGATTCTTCTTGAAATCTTCCACGCACCCGCTGCAGCAGAAATAGACGAACTGGCCGTTGTACTCGGCACGATATTTCTCGTTCACCTCTCCGCCGTTTATCGGGCACTTCTTGTTGGTTACAGCCTTCTTCTCACCGTCAGCCGCGATGGCCGCGATCGCGATCGCCGCGAACACCGACAAAGACATCAGAACGACGAGAAGTGAAGTGAGTTTGCGCATATGTAGAGAGACTCCTTTGGGTCAATAGTTGATGAAAGCTCCAGAATTATACAGGTGCGGTTTGTAAGAGCAAATAGCGTCGAGCGTGAATCCGCGTGAATCCGGGATGAATGCCGGAACAAACCGCTAGACCGGCTCCGGCCGGCGAACGATACCGGCATCGAAAAGGCGGCCCCGGTCGGCTTCTGAGAATCCGATCTCCGTCAGAAGCTCTTCGGCATCTTCACTCAGGTATGGAACGGGCCTCTTTAGCGCCGGTGGGGTGTCGCTCATCTTGTAGGCAAACCCGAGTTCATCTACCGGACCGCAACCGGGCTGCTCCATTTGGAGAATCATTTCGCGGGCCCGAGTCTGGGCGTGAGCGAATGCCTCGGCCATAGACAGGACAGGCTCGCAACAGGCATCCACCGACTTCATAAATTCTATCCACTCGATTTGTGTGCGTGACTTGAATATAGCGCGCACCTCTTCGAACAACCGTTCGCGATCCGGTCCGGAATCGAATTGTCTTGCGATCAGGTCTTCTCGACCGACTGCATTACAAAAGTTGGACCAGAACTTGGGCTCGAGTGCTCCGATGCTCATGTACTTGCCGTCGCCGGTCTCATACACGTTGTAGAACGGAAACTCGCCGCTTAGCACGTATCTTCCGCCGGCGTCTATAGGGGAACCCGCGAATTGGCTCGCGGCGGGGACTGCAAGCATCGACAACACGACATCGAACATTGATACGTCGATGAACTGGCCTCGCTTCGTGCGCTCGCGAGCAAACAGCGCGGCTAGAATTGCGAACGCCGCGATCATGCCTCCGGCTAGATCGGCAATCTGAACGCCGGGAATAACCGGTTTTCCGCGATCGTCCGTCGTAAGACCGAGCACGCCTGCCAATGCGACATAGTTCAAATCGTGGCCGCCCCTTTGTTCGTGCGGGCCGTCCTGGCCATAACCGGTCAGGGAGCAGTAGACGATTCGAGGATTGAGCGAAGATACGACGCTGTAATCAATCCCCAGCCTGGCTACGACGCCGGGCCTGAACTGATCGATGATAACGTCGGCCGTCTGTGCAAGCTTCAGAAATATCTCGCGGCCTTCAGGATTCTTGAGATCCAATGCAATGGATTTCTTGTTTCGATTGACCTGAAGAAACCGGGCGCTCATCTTTCCAATTCGAATAGGAGCGTTGCGAGTCGGATCGCCCGCGCCCGTGTCCTCAATCTTGATTACTTCCGCGCCAAGGTCGCCCAGCATCATCGAACCGTAAGGTCCAGGCAGCATTCGCGAAAGATCAAGGACTCGAATTCCGTCAAGGGCTCGTTTCATCTTGTTACCGTTTTCTCCCCATAGCGGCGTAAAGTTCGCCCGAATCCTACACGCAACTCATCTGAGCGGGCAACATAACGATGTCTTCGCATTCTCGATGGATGCGTTTGCGCAATCACAATCTTCGATACACGCTCTTTGGCGCTAAATCGAGGTGCGTGCTAGACTCAACCGCGATGTTTCGCCTGATAAACCGGTACCTTCTTCGCGAAGTTATTCCTTACGTTCTGATCGGCGTATTCATTCTCACCGCCATCATATTTGCTCATCAAACGAGCAGGTTTTCGGAGCTGCTGGTTGTTTATTCGCGCAATGGCCTGCCGATGGAAGCACTCGGCCGAATTTTTGGAGCGCTGGTTCCCTGGATTCTGGTATTCACGCTTCCTATTTCGCTGCTGATCGGAATATTGACGGGAATGGGTCGGTTGTCGGGTGACAGCGAGATCGTCGCGCTGGGGGCAAGCGGCGTGAGCCGGATACAAATGCTCCGTCCGATCGGGCTGCTTTCGTTGTTCACCGCGGCGGTGATGATCTATTTGACGTTCAATCTGCTGCCGATCTCGATTCACAGCTTGAATGATCTCAAAGCTAATCAAGCGGTTTTGTTTCAGGGGCTGAAAACTCAAATCAAGCCGAGAGTTTTTGAAGAGAGCATTCCGCATCGAGTCCTGTACATCGAGGACATAGACCGCGCTCAGAATTTATGGCGCAACATTTTTCTCGTGGAAATGCCCGACGATCAATCCGACGTCAAGATTCTGACCGCGCAGTCCGGCAATCTGCGGCAAGGCGAGCGTTCGGAGATGCCCGAGCTCTATCTCGAAAGGGTTCTGATGCACCAGGTCGGCGAGCAATCGTCCGAACCCGGTTTGACCGCGGATTCGCAGAAGGATGAGCCGGAGCGAGGTTCCGATAAGGCGAGGAAACGGGGCCGCAATCAGGCGCAACAAGTCTACAGTGTTCTTCGGTCCAGGGAGATGACTCTTGGGCTGGAGGTATCGCAAGAGCAGGAGGCCGAAAATGTAGGCTTGAAGCAGGATCGGCGACTGGTCAGCGAGATGCGCTGGAGCGATCTGATTAATTACCATCCTTCGAGCACCGAATATCGGGCGTGGCTTGCCGAAGTTCACAAACGATGGGCGTTTCCGGTTGCGTGTCTCGTGTTCGCTCTGCTGGGGATCGCCTTCGGCATCAGTGGAGTTAGAACAGGCCGCTCCTTTGGATTATTGCTGGGGCTTGCCATCACGATTATCTATTACTTGCTTGCGCTGACCGGCGAGCATTCGGCCGTCACCAACAAGCTGCCCGTATGGTTGGGAATCTGGCTCGCGAACATGATTCTGACGGCGATTGCGCTGACGGTCATATTGATGCAGCGTCGGCCCGGGACCGATCCGCTTGCTCCACTCAGAAGCATTCGAGCCTGGTTCGCGAAGCCAAAAGCCCTCGAATACGAATCGGAGGCAATTGTTCGATTCAGCAGACCGGAGGATCAATCAAGCGCGCGGCGCTCGTCGCGATGGCTTTCTCCCGCCCAGTTGATCGATCACATCGTGCTGTCGGATCTCTGGCGATATTTCATTTATATACTCGCGGGATTTTCTACGCTTTTCATCGTAATAACGCTGTTTCAGTTGCTGGATCAGATCACGCGCAATCACATTGAGTGGGCGGTCGTAATCAATTATCTGGTCTTCCTGCTTCCGATGATCGTCAACTATATGACGCCGCCGGCCGCGCTTGTCACTGTAATGATAGCGTTCGGGCTCTTGGAAAAGACCAGCCAGATAGTAGCACTGAAAGCGTCGGGACAATCTATATACAGGTTGGCGGCCCCGGCTCTGTTGGCTTCGCTGCTGCTCTCGACCATTCTCTTCCTCAATCAGGATTATGTCCTCCCGTTTACGAATCGCCGTCAGGACAATCTGTATCACTTGATTCGCAGCGGCCAGGAACCTGCACAGACCTTTTATCAGACTACTCACAAGTGGATCTTCGGCGGAGACACGCGCATATATAACTATTCGCATTTTGATCCTACGTCTAATGTCTTTGCGCGGCTCACGCTGCTGGACTTGTCCAAAGAACCGTTTGGGATTAAGGGCAGGACTTTCGCCCGCCGAGCACGATGGGATGCCGCGACTGAAAGCTGGCTGCTGGAGGATGGGTGGGAGCGCAAGTTCGAGGGTGAGCGCGTGATCTCGTTTGAACCTTTTGAGCAAAGGCGGATTGCCCTTCCCGAACATCCCGACTACTTCAAGAAGGACGCGGTGGAGTCTTCGATGATGACGCTGAATCAACTTCGAAAACACATTCGAGACTTATCGCGCTCCGGGTTTGACGTGCTCGATCTTAGAATTGCGTTGTATGCAAAATTCGCGACGCCGCTTACGTGTCTGGTAATGGTGCTGGTTGGATTACCTTTTGCGTTTTCTGTAGGAAAGCGCGGGGCCCTCTACGGAGTGACTATTGGAATCGTCATCGGACTGCTGTACTGGGGGCTTCAGGGGCTATTCTCGCAGATGGGAAAGTATGAGATGCTACCGCCGCTACTGGCCGCTTGGGGTCCGAACTTGTTATTCGGGGCAGGCGGGCTTTATTTGTTTCTGACATCAAGAACTTGAGCCCATTCCGCGATTTGGCTCCAATCCCGTCGAGACCGTCAGCGCACAATTCGACAATCATGCGAAGCGACGCCACTGTACTGTTTTCGATCATCCGATTGTGCGCGGGTAGAGAGCGCCGTTAGAGAAGGCGCGCCTTACGACCGAAGTCGCGACCGAAGCCGCGAACTTATATGTGGAGTTTTGGCGCAATAATCGGAGTTGCAGGTCAAACAATGTGACGGCTGTAGCAGGCGGCGGCAAGGCGGGTGATCAGAACGCCAGAGCCGGTTATGTGGCGGCAGCCACCGCTGAGAGCCTGGGTACAAGGGAGTCGATCATGCGTCCCAAATGTCTTTACAGAAAGGGAATAATTTCTTAAGGAGCGCTTTCATTTTGTAGTGCATTTTCAAAGGATGTATTGTACAATACCGCGCGTCTGAGAACACAAATCCCCCTGCGCCATGTTTTCAGGCGCCAATCGGGAGTAAGGCTTCAAAAGCGCGGATTAAGATGCGGCGAAAGTACTACCGCAGACTAAATCGCAGCAGCATCGTCAGAATTAGAGCCCCCAGCAGTGCGATTTCGCCCAAACCGGAGGAGTTGGTCGGGTTTGAAATTGGCCTCTTGCGAGGGGTTCTCTCGATAATCTTTGAATTCGGGGTTTCGCCCGGATCACAAATGCACTCGCTGGAACCGCACTCGCACCACTGCCCAATTCCGGACCTGACGTGACCGGCGAACGCAACCATTGAGCTAGAAGCGACGTGAGTAGTCCACGGTTTGTTTGAGGCAAACAGCGGAATCATTAACATGAAAATCGAAGCGACTAATAGCCGTCTTTTCATAACAGAATTCTCCCTAGAAAGAGTCCCCGGCCTGTATTCATCCGGTGGCGCCGCATTATACCAGCAAGAGCCAGCCCGTGTGCTCACGAATCTTTTCCGGAGCGCCGACGCCCTAATCGAGCACGCAAGCCGGCTCGTCGGGATGGCCGAACAAGCGTACTTTTTCAGAAAAATGGACGCCGTCGATCGGGTCGCGGATCTGCTCCTCAAGCTGCCGCTTCCGCCCAAGTACCTGAGCGCCGCTGTCTATTTTAAGGCCATTTCAGTGGCCCGCCTTGGAACCGGAGACACCGCCGAAGCGAAATCATTGTTTGAACGCGTCGCTGAACACGGCGCGGGTCCTCATAAGGCTCGGGCCTTTCTGGCGCTCGGAACGTTTCCGGGTCTGGATGGCGATACCGATTCGGAATCGAGATTTTACGCCGAAGCCGCGCGCGCATCCCTCTCAAGTGACTGTAATGATCCTTTCACAGTAGTCCACTCCCGTAAAATGATGGCTGTTCTGAAGGGGATGGATGGAGACCATCGGGGTTCTCTGAACGACCTCGAAGGCTTGCTTCCTTTGGCTCGCGCGATTGGAGCGGCGTATCCGCAGTCGTTCTGCGACGTATTGAACAGCTATGCGGTTGAGCTTGCCGGCGCCGGTCGCACCCAAGAAGCCGGGAATGTCTCCAGGATCGTGGTGTCCTCTCGGTTTGCCTCGGCTTATCCGGAATGGCACGAGACATTCCAGGAAGTAGAAGAGAAGCGCGCGGCGACGACCATCGCTGTTGTACAGCCGCCGACTCCGGCCATAACGCCATCAAACGTCCTACACCTCCCGCTTGGCAGAACCGGCGCGAAGAGCGTCAAAACAAAGAGCCGCCATCAAATCCTCAGCTACTCCGAATGGAAGCAGCGCGCCGATCAGACCAAAATGAAGCAGGCCTGGCGCGATGCCGTGGTAACGAACGAGCCTGATAACGTACTCCGAGCCGAAGCCTTCGAGGTCATCGGGCCGGACGGCGAAGTTCGAGGATCGTTTCGGAGCGCCGGGGGAAAAACGATGCTCAGCATGTCGGGCGGCAAATTGTCTATCGGAATGGTCGTCGCCGACGATGGAACCGCCGAAATGGGCATCATCGATCGCAGCGAAGCCGCGGTTGCCTCCGGCAGAGAGAAACGAATCAGCCTGGGAATACATCCGGATCCCGAGAACGGCCAGTGTTCCACCGGACTTGTCGTATCGGCGCAGCGCTCAGACAGCCGCTTCGAAATCGCATTGGATGGTCCCGAGGAGACGCCGTTAATAACTCTTTATGGGCCAAAGGGCCGCAAGCGAATGCAGCTCCTGGCCCTCTCGAATGGAAAATCCGTGATCCGATTCTATGATAGAAAGGAGCGGATGAAGACGGAATTGCTGGTCGAGGACTTCAATCAGATCGAATCGCTTATGAGCTCGACTAAATTGAGATTATCCAGATCTCGCGCGAATTCTTAGCCCCGTCTTTTTTACAACGGAGCCTTGAGATTCTCAGTGCAGGATCAAGGTTCTGTTAGCCGGTTCAGGCGGTTCAGGCCGCCTACCTTGACACTAATCGCAAGCCGAAAGTAGTATAAGCCCGTCGTTCCAAGAGAGTTTTTAGCAATGCGGATGTGGCGGAATGGCAGACGCGCAGCGCTCAGGACGCTGTAGGAGCAATCCTGTGGAGGTTCAAGTCCTCTCATCCGCACCAACCCTTTTGGCCGATTCCCTCGCAAGAGTCGCCGCCCCGATCACTCCCGCATCATCCCCAAGCTGAGCCTTTACAACGCGTACATTCTTGGCGCTGAATTCAAAGGCGATCTTTCTCATCGTGCGATCGACGCGAGCAATGTATTTCTCTCCCATGGCTTCGACGACGCCGCCTCCGAGCACGATTATTTCAGGACCGAGAACATTCACCAAACTGCCCAATCCGATTCCCACATAACGGGCCGCGCGATGAACGACCTTTCTAACCAATTCGTCGCCGGCTTCATAAGTCTTCTTGAGATCCTTGCTCGAAAGGAGCTCGTTGCCTTTCCCAATATACTTGGAGATCTTGGATCGCTTGCCGCGCTTTATCGCCTTTTTCAAGTCTCTGGCCATAGCGGTTCTACTAGCCAGCGCCTCCAGACATCCTCGGTTGCCGCAGCCGCATGGAGGGCCGCCCGCCTGGATAACCATGTGGCCTACCTCTCCGGCGTTCTTGCTGAAGCCATTGTATAGCGACCCGTTGATTATGAGTCCGCCGCCGATGCCCGTTCCGACAAAAACGCCGAGCACATCCTGGGCGCCTGCTCCGGCGCCGCTTCGAAATTCACCATAGGTTCCGGCGTCAACGTCGTTGTGAACGACTACATGACATTTGAACTCCTCCGAGAGGCGAGGTCCCAGCGGAAAATTCCGGAATGGAAGGTTGGCCGTTTCGATAATGTAGCCTGAGTCGGGATCGAGAGGGCCGGGCGAGCCGATTCCGCAGGCGCTAATCCGCGAAGCATCGATTCCCGCCGTCTTAATCGCCTCGGCAGCCACGCCGACAATTCGCTTGAATACTTCTTCCTCACCAAGCCAGGCCTCGGTTTTGTCGCGATGGCGGCCAATGATGTTATGGGATTCATCGAAGAGAGCCGCGTCTATCTTGGTGCCCCCGAGATCTATCCCGAGCACGTATGAACTCATATTGATTTCCTTTTAGTTCTTTCGCAGATCCTGATTAAGCGTATTCAGGAACGCGGTCAACGGCGCGATGTCTTCCTGCGAGATTCTTATTCCGACCAGCTCCGGGTCAGCCGACCGAATCAGTCCTTCCCTTGCTTGCGCCGCCAGTCGGGCGAGTTCTTCGAGGGCGTCTTCGAGACTCGCAAATCCGCCGTTGTGCATGTATGGGTTTGTATACGCGAGATTTCTGAGCGTTGGCGTTTTAAATGTTCCGATCATCCGTTCCAGGAAGTGATCGTCGGTTTCACCTGCGCGGCGCAGCGGAGACGACTTCAGATCGACAAAGTTCCAATAACCGAGGTCCGCGCAGCCGGTATTTCGAGCCGAAGGGGTCTCGCGAAACCGCTGCGAGGGTCGCGCGGCTTCACCGGCGTTCGGGATCTTGAGCAATGCGAAACTTCCCTCGCCATGAACTGATTCGTACTCGCTTTGACTCACGCCGGTGTTATGAAACGAGAAGTCGGTGAACAGCGGCGGCGCGTGACACGACGCACAGTTTCCAGAATGCGCGGAAGCGTTTGAGCTAAGAAATATCTTGAATCCCGAGAGCGCGGCGGCATCAAAACCGGCCGTCAATCTGATCTTTCCGGCAGCTTCCAGCGCGGCGATGCGCGTAATCAGCCGCCCGGCATATTCGGCGGGAGACTCAGATCGACGCGGTTCTGACTCGAGACCGTTTGCCTCGAGAAATTTATCGTAGGGCGTCGCGCGATTGCTGTTGAGCGTTCTGGTGAAGTCGGAGATTGCCTTGGCTACTGTCTCGATCAGATCCGCGCGGCTTATTGTGTCGACGCTGATTCCGTATGCTCGCTTGAACTGGTCTCTATACGATCCTTCCGGACTCTTGTCCGTGAGAATAACGCGTTGGATTCTATCGAACGCATCCTGCTCTTCGCCGGGAAGCCATCCCATCGTCCGGCCGGACAGCGTTCCTTTCACTAACTCTTCAAGCGATCCGAATTCGCCGTCGTAATGCAGCCGAGGCATTTGGGATACATCGAGAAGAGTGGGCGAATTTCGCAACTCTTCGCGGCGCGGGTCCTGCGCGCGATAAGAAACCCAGCTTCTGTTCAGAAAATCCGCGCGCGCGCGAATCCCCTGGCCGGATTCGTCAAACATATGGCAGTGACTGCAACTGGCCGGAAGATCGCCTTTGGGCGTAGAGAATCGTTCGTCCTGGAAGAGCCTGGCTCCAAGTTGAATGACGGCGTCGTTTTTCCTGGTATTCTGAGCCGATGGTTGCTGGGCGTGTCCGGTATATTCGTATGCAAGTGAGGCGATGATAATGGCAGCAGCGGAAACAGAGCGTTTTATAAGATTATTTCCCAACTCGGGTTCCTCGAGCTTAGAGCCGGACGGTCTCGTCGTGCCTGGCGGTTGCGACACGCGCCGAATCCGTTTTGCGATAGTAAAGCAATGATGCAAACCGCCACAACTCGATTCCGAGACTCGATTTCGAAACGGCTCCAGTGATACCGAGGCGGCTCTGGTTGTTCAAGAAAGACATTGCGAACTAGACTATCCAAGAGGAATCAAAATGAGCTCAAGCCAAAGCACATCGGAACTCGACCAGTTGATCGAGTCGGAGTTCGGTCTCAACTCGACCTATGTCAGCGAATTGCTCCAGCAGTTTGTGAGCAACCCGGAATCCGTTGATGAGGAGTGGCGTTCTTTCTTTCGCGAAATGGTGGGCGACGGCAAGGGCCAATCCATGCCTGAGAACGCAGCTCCAATTGCGAGCGAGGCTCCCCCGGCGCAAGAAGCGCCTCTTGAACAAACTCGATTGGAACCGGCTCCCTCCCCGGCGATGGCTCGAGAAAAATCGCCGCCGCCAACCGCGGGCGAGCGAATCACGTTGAGAGGACCCGCGCTGCGCATAGCGGAAAACATGCAGGCGAGTCTCAGCGTTCCTACGGCTACCTCCCAACGACAGATTCCGATCAAGCTGCTGGATGAGAATCGCCGCTTGATCAATAAGCATCTTGAATCGACAAAGCGCAAAGTCTCGTTCACTCACCTGATCGCGCGAGCGATTCTGAAGGCGCTCGCCCGGCTGCCTCAGCTCAACGATTCATTCGAAGAACTTGACGGCGTATCGTATCGCGTTCGGCGCTCGGCGGTGAATTTCGGTCTTGCCGTCGACGTCGTTCGAAAAGACGGCACGCACAGCTTGCTGGTTCCGAACATAAAGCAGGCCGACAAGCTCAGCTTTGCTGCTTTTCTTGACGCCTACGACGACCTTGTGAAGAGGGCGCGAGAGGGCAAGCTTCAAATTTCGGACTTTCAGGAAACGACCGTCAGTCTGACCAACCCAGGTACGATAGGTACAACCGCCTCGAATCCCCGACTAATGTCGGGCCAGGGTCTAATAGTCGCGACGGGTGCGATCGAACATCCGCCGGAGTATCAGGCAATGGCCCACGAGGCCCTCTCCCGGCTTGGCATAAGCAAGATCATCACCCTGACGGCCACGTATGATCATCGAATAATTCAGGGCGCCGAATCCGGCGCTTTTCTCGCGCTTATCGAAGCCTTGCTCCGAGGCGAACACGAATTCTACGACGAAGTATTCGCCGAGCTCGGCATCCAGTATCGCCCCTATCGCTGGACCATAGATATAAATCCGGCCATCCTCGGCGAAGAGCGGTATCGAGATGAGATTCGCAAACAGGCCCGGGTGTTCGAGCTTATAAATGCCTATCGAGTGCGAGGGCATTTGATTGCCGATCTCGATCCGCTTGGATGTAAGGACGTGCACTATCATCCGGAACTCGACATTCAAAGCTATGGACTGACTATATGGGATCTCGACCGCGAATTCCTGACCAACGGATTGGGAGAAAAAGAATCAGCGCCGCTGCGGGAAATACTTGATCGCATTCGCGACTACTACTGCGGCAAAGTCGGAGTCGAATACAGGAATATCCAGGACCCCGCCGAAAAGGAATGGATTCGATCGCGCGTCGAGAACAAGCGCGCCGAAATTCCAGCCGACATAAAAAAACGGATGCTGTGGAAGCTGATTTCAGCCGAACAATTCGAGCGCTTCCTCGGCACAAAGTACCTGGGCCAGAAGCGATTCTCGATCGAAGGCGCGGAAACACTGGTCGCGCTTCTTGATCAATTGATCGAAATGGCGGCCGTTTGCGGCGTGCACGACATAACAATCGGCATGTCCCACCGCGGCAGACTCAATGTCATCGCCAACGTAATTGGACATTTCTGCGAGCGGATTTTTACGAGCTTCGAGGGTTCAGTGCATCCGAGCTTTCCGCACGATCAGGGAGACGTCAAATATCATCAAGGCGCAAGCGGAACCCGCGAGACGGCTTCGCGAGAGACCGTGGCTTTGACCGTGGCGCCAAACCCAAGCCATCTGGAGTTTGTCGACCCGGTAGTCGAGGGTATGGTCCGCGCAAAGCAAGATGATCCCCTTACGGAAAAGCGTGAGAGTAAGCTTGCGGTTCTTGTACACGGAGACGCAGCCTTCGCGGGAGAAGGTATAGTAGCCGAGACGCTCAATCTCTCGCAGTTGCCCGGCTACAACACCGCCGGAACTATTCACGTCATCGTAAATAACCAACTGGGCTTCACGACGCCCCCGGAAGAAGGACGCTCGTCGACCTACAGCACGGACGTAGCCAAGATGATTCAGGCTCCAATTTTCCATGTCAACGGCGACGATGTAGATGCGGCTTATCACGTGCTTCAAATCGCGCTCGACTACCGAATGGCGTTTCACAAGGACATCGTCATCGACGTTATCGGCTTCCGTCGCCACGGACACAATGAAGGCGACGAGCCGACTTACACGCAGCCCTTGATGTATCGCCGCATCAACGCGCATCCCGGCGTGAGGGAGTTCTACACGCGAAAACTGATAACCGAAGGCATAATCGATGAACAATCGGCCTCTTCCTTGATTGAAGAGCGAAGGAGACGTTATGAAAACGCGTTGTTAGGCGCGAAAGAGATAGTGGCGCGCCAAAAGTCCACGGAGGCGCCGTCCTCTGAACCAGCGGAACATCCGCCGGCCGCGCCGGAGGTACAAGAGGCCGATACTGCGGTCGACGCCGGAACTCTGCGCGAGGTGGCAGCCCGCATTACATCCGTTCCTCGCGGCTTCAGCTTGAACCCGAAGGTCGTTAGCTTGCTGGGCCGGCGCTCAAAGATGGTCGAAGGGGCTTCGCCGGTTGACTGGGGCATGGCTGAAGCGCTCGCGCTCGGAACTCTGGTCACCGAGGGAACTCACATCAGGTTGTCGGGACAGGATACGGTACGGGGCACATTCAGTCATAGACACGCGGCCTTCTTCGACACGCAAACAGGTCAAGAGTGGTCGCCGCTCAGCGCATTGGCCGATGGCGAAGGCTCATTCCAGATTTATGACAGCCCGCTCTCGGAAGCCGGAGTGCTTGCGTTCGAGTACGGCTACAGCGTCGCCTCACCGCCTTCCCTTGTGCTGTGGGAAGCGCAATTCGGAGACTTCGTGAACGCGGCTCAGGTAATCGTCGATCAGTTCATCGCTTCCGGAGAAGAGAAGTGGAACCAGACCAGCAGGCTCGTTCTGCTCCTGCCGCACGGTTACGAAGGACAGGGGCCGGAGCACTCGAGCGCGCGGCTCGAACGCTTTCTTCAACTCGCGGTCGGCAACAACATTCAGGTAGCTAATTGCACAACGGCGGCGCAGTACTTTCATATTCTCAGAAGACAGGTGAAGCAATCCGTTGCGAAGCCTTTGGTCCTGCTGACTCCAAAGAGCCTGCTGCGAAGCGCAGACGCGGGATCCAACATCGAAGAATTCACGCAGCGAAGTTTTCAACCTGTTCTTAAAGACGACACGATTAGCAGGGCTCAATCGATTACACGGATGCTCTTGTGCAGCGGAAAAGTCTATTACGATCTGTCGGCCTATCGGAAACAGGAGCAGGATGAGCGGACGGCGATCTTGAGGGTCGAACAGCTCTATCCGTTTCCGGCCGAGATTATAGCCAAACAGCTTGCGGAGCTTGGGAACGTCGATGATCTGGTGTGGGTTCAGGAAGAGCCTCAAAACATGGGCGCTTGGACCTTTATCGAAACACAATTGAGAAGCCTTAGCGGAATGCAGCCGCCCGTGCGATATGCAGGCCGTCCGGCGAGCTCGAGCACGGCAACCGGATCACATACGATTCACCAGATGGAACAAAAGGAACTCGTCGAGAAAGCGTTCGGGAATTGAGCGGTTCGGTTCTTTTCATAAGCGCACCGTGACGCACTCGCATTCTGTGACCTCAATTATCCGAAAGATCCTGATTTTGATGCTGGCGATGCATGCCTGCTCGTGCGCGAGCAGACCTCCTCGCGAAAACGTGCCCGATATTTCCAGCCGCGTCCCCGCCTTTGCCGAGCCGGATAACTATTCAGCGACTATCATCCAGACAATTGACGATGGCGACCGGCACGAAGTGATAGAGACAAGGGTCGCGCGCTCGGGAGAGATGTTCAGGGAGGAATGGCGCGAAGGCGGCGAGCTGCGCGCCGCGATATCGCGTCCCGATCTCGGCAAAATCTTTCTACTCTCGATCGATCGGCAATTGTTTGTTGAAACAAGCAATGACCTGAAAGCAGCCGCGGAAGCCATGCCCACGGGACTCGGCGAGAATGCGCCGTGGAATCCGGCTTCTTACGACGAGCCTGAAACCGTCGAAGTCACGCCTCTGCCCGAGAGCGCCATCGACGGCCATATTTGCACGGCAGTCGAGAGGAAGGCCGTCTTCGCGGATCGTCACAGCGAGCTGACGCGCATTTACAGCGCAAAGGATCTAGGTGGACTGTTCCTCAGAATGAAAAGCGAGTCCTCATCATTCGATCGCGCTTCACACAAGACGGTCTTGGTGGAGCGTAAGAATGTTAAGACCAACGTTTCAGATACCGAATTTACCGTTCCATCGAATTATAAAAGAGCGGCATCATTGTGAATGTCGTTATAAGTTCACTGCTGTCTCTTGGACTGTCAGCGAGATTACGATCCCATCTTGTGTCATCAGCAACCCATGTATATTATAGCCGCGCTCAGGAGGAGACTACCTTATGAAACGATTAGCGGTATTGACAGTTCTTTTGGCAGTTGGAGCCGTCTCAATAAGCCTGGCTCAGCAGCAGCAACAACAAAGGCCGCCCGCGGCTCTCGAGATACAGAAGGTGAAGGACAACCTTTATATGATCACCGGCGGCGGCGGAAACACGGCCGCTTTCGTAACCGATAAAGGCGTCGTCGTAGTCGATACGAAACTGCCGGGATTGGGTCCGTCAATCCTGGAGAAAATTAAATCGGTAACCGATAAACCGGTTACGATGGTCATAAACACTCACACGCACGGAGATCACGTGGGAAGCAACAACGCTTTCACCGGAAACGTCGAGTTCATCGCACAAGAGAACTGCAAGGCCGGCATGGAAAAAATGCCCGCCTTTCAAAGCGAGGAAGGAAAGAAATTCCTTCCGGGCAAGACATATAAGGACAAGCTCAGCGTACTCAGCGGCAAGGACAAGATCGACCTGTATTACTTCGGCCGCGGGCATACAGGCGGCGACTCGTTTGTAGTATTCCCCGCGTTGAGGGTCATGCATGCCGGTGACATGTTCGCGTTCTCTAAAGGACTGCCGATCATCGACATTAGCAATGGCGGCAGCGGACTGGAATATCCAAAATCGTTGATGAAGGCTGCAGCCGGGATCAAAGGCGTCGATAGTGTCATTCCGGGCCACAGTGCGGTGACGAACTGGGCCGAATTCAAGGAATACGGTGACTTCATGCAAGAGTTCGTCGCGGCTGTCGAACAGGCGAAGAAAGCCGGTAAGACCGTTGATCAGGCGGCCGCCGACCTTAAGCTTCCCGAGAAATACAAGGATTACAACCTGAGTCGCGGTAAGGCCGCGGTCGCTGCACTTTACGGCGAGCTAAAATAAACCACCCACATTGGCTAACGAAAAGCCTACAGCACTGAGAGCCGCGCGCGTGTCGATGATACGTCGCGCGGCTTTACTCTTCCTGCTCGCTGGAAGTCTGATTCAAAATGTACGCGCTCACCCGGTGCCGTTCAGTTATCTCGATCTTCGCCTGGATTCCGGACGGATCGAAGGCACGCTAGTCGCGCACATCATCGATCTCGCGCACGATTTGGAAGTCGCGGCGCCGGAGTCGCTCCTTGATCCGGGCGTCGCTGAGTCAAAAAAGAATCTGGTTGCGGAGCTCATACGTTCCCGCCTCTCTATTTTCGCTGACGGCGAGCCGATTGAGTTGGACTTGCTCAGCATTGAACCGCTTCCCGATCGACAGGCCTTGAAATATGAGCTTCGAGTCAAGTCGGAACACCGGCCGAGCTTGCTCACAATCAAATGCAATCTCTTTCCATACGATCCGCAACATCAGACTTTTCTGAACGTCTATGACGGCGGAATGCTGGTCAATCAGGTCATCCTCACTCGCGATCATCAAACATTCGACTACCATACGGGAGTTCCCCAGGGCAGGATTTCGGTTGTTAAGAGATTCGTGACGGCCGGCGTCTATCACATCTTCACCGGCCCCGATCACGTGCTTTTTATTATTGGGCTGCTGCTTATGGGAGGGAGTCTGCCGCGGCTGCTCAGCATCGTCACTGCTTTCACCGTAGCTCATAGTGTAACGCTTTCGCTCGCCGCATTGAACGTCATCAACCCGTCTCCACGCTTGATCGAGCCCGCCATTGCGCTGAGCATTGTCTATGTGGGAATCGATAATTTGATGGTTGGAGAAAGCGGCCGCGATATGCGCGCCTGGATCGCTTTCTTCTTTGGCTTCGTGCACGGATTTGGATTTGCCGGCGTGCTGAGAGAATTCGGATTGCCGCGCGAGGCGCTCGGTTGGTCGCTGTTCTCGTTCAATTTCGGAGTCGAGATAGGACAGGCTTGTATAGTCGTCGTGGTTGCGTACCTATTGGCATTGTTGCGCAATCGAAGTCAGGCTCTTAGCCGGCGAATATTGGTGTTTGGTTCCGCGGGCATGATCATCGCCGGAAGCTACTGGTTCATCCAGCGAGTGTTCTTTTGAGCCATCCCATTAGCGCCATCGTGAGACTCAGCCTCCAGGTTTTGAGCTACGCGGATTTGGGATTGTTCAGCATCGGCGGCTCGATATTTTGACGCACCAGATGATCATGGAGGTGATGGCTCCAACCCCAACGGAAGTTCGCGGCGCGGCATGGTTTCCTGTTAGGAGTGTTAGAATCTGGCAAACTATCGATGAGGAGTTCCGCCCGACCGCTCGCGCACCAAATAATCAGTATGCCATACACCAAAGACGAGCAAGGGGACGCCATCGTGTTATTCACGAGATTGAAGCGCCTCTACGTCGAAGCTGACGACGAGAAGGAGTGGGCACAGGTTTACTCATCCTTGTTCGAGATCCCGGACGCTCCCTATACAACATTCATCAAACTTGGGTACTTCCGAAGACGCACAAGTCCCGTGCAGCGGTTTCAAGACATCCCAAGCGAATACAAGATATCAACAAGTCCAATAAAGCTCTTTGTATCGCACAAATGGGAGGCTACGGATCATCCTGATAAGTCGTTGAATACCTTGAAAAAACTGTTGAGCTTGACGCAAAACTGCGATGACGACGCGGCGATCTGGTGGGACTATTGCAGCCTGCCGCAGAAACACAGCGCCAGCGGTGAGGACGATCGCTCCGCCGAGTTGAAAGAATTCTTTAGGTTCCAATTGTCACTGATACCTCTCGTGATCCTGGATTCTCAGTGCTTATTCATCTGGTCCGGTGAGGGTGTCCACAGCGGCTGGTGCTGCATCGAGCTTCTCGTTGCGCAAGCTCTGATGCAGCATCTCAATAGAATGATATATGCGCGCAAAAACGACTTCGACGCGCCTCCTCTTTTTGTGACGCAGGCGGGCGGCATAACGCAAATCGAATCGGATCTAGTCAGATTCGATCACAGAATGGTTCAGAAGATGTACTGCACCGAGATGGTTATGGAGAGGCACAAAGAGTTGATCGGATGGATCAACGCACAACTGAATGATGGGAGGCCGACTCCCTATACGCAGTTGATCAAGCAAGTGTCACCAGAGTTCATCTCCAAGATGATGTCGGAACAAGGGCTGACCTTTACAAATAAAGCGGACAGAGAGGTAGTCGCCAATATGCTCTTTAATATCTACCGCCGCCTCAGCTTTGAGCCATTCAATAGCTTCAAGTGGAAAGGCCAAGTAGACTTCTTTACTTTGTGGCATTATGTGAAGGGCTGCCTGGGAAGTTGTGTGGTTCCGAACGTAGCGTATAACTTCTGAATGTAGAACACTGAAAGAGGGCTAGAAAAATGTCGAGTCTGGATAAAATCGAGAACATTGTAGTGTTGATGCTGGAGAACCGGCCTTTCGACCATATGCTCGGATTCTTGAAGAGCCAGATCTATCCTATAGAGGGCCTCACCGGAAACGAGACGATACCGATGGATCCCGACGATTCCTCAAGCCAGCCGGTAGCAGTCAATAACGGCGCAAATTATCGAGGCGATTTCAACGTCGATCCAAACGACGATAAAACATTCATCGATCCCGGCCACGAAGTTGACTCGGTGCATCAGCAGATCTTCAGAGGCGCTTCAAGTGCGCAGCCGATTAACGAAGGATTCGTTTACGACTATCTTCAGCAGAGTAACAAGAGCGGGCCGAACACGCCGCAGCACGCCCAGGACATCGTCAGGTGCTTCGCTCCGGAGAAGCTGCCTGTTCTGACAACCCTGGCTCAGGAATTCGCGGTGTGCGATCACTGGTTCTCGTCGATGCCGGGACCGACCTGGCCTAACAGGCTCTTCGTGCATGCCGCGACCTCGGCGGGCCAGACCGACAACAGCCTTCACGAAGACGCGTATAACATCGATACAATATATGACCGCCTGGAAGATGCTAATTTCTCCTGGAGGATCTATTTTCACGACTTTCCGCAATCGCTTGCGCTGGTTCATCTCCAACAGGACTTCGTCGTTAAGCACAGATACAAATTGTTTGGAGACTTTTTGGATGACGCCAGAACCGGACGTCTGCCCGCGTACTCTTTCATCGAGCCGCGTTATACGGACTTCCTGGCGTTGAAGGCGAACGATCAGCATCCTCCGCACGACGCGGCGCTCGGCGAACATTTAATAGCGGATGTCTACGAAGCGGTCCGGAACTCGCCGCAATGGGAGAAGAGCTTGCTGGTTCTGCTATGGGATGAACACGGAGGAATCTACGATCACGTACCGCCGCCTCAAACCGTGAATCCCGACGGCAAGGTATCGCTGCAGCCTGCCTGCGACTTCACGAGGCTCGGCGTACGAGTTCCCTGCGTGCTTGTCTCGCCGTACATTGCCGGGGGTACGATAGACTCACAGGTTTATGACCATACTTCACTGCTGGCTACGGTAGAAAAGCGCTTCGGCCTTCTGCCGCTTACAAACCGCGATGCTCAGGCGAACACCTTCGAAAGCATATTTAGTATCGCTACTCCTCGAACGGATGCGCCGACGCAGCTTCAAAGGCCTACGGATCCGATCAGTCAAACCGCCTATGATGATAGCAAGACGAAGCTTGCGGACATGGAGGCCGCGGCAGTGAGAAACTCGTTGCGAGCAGGTCAGTTCGCCGGCGTCTCTGCTTCAGACTTCCAGACCAGCCTGGTGAGGCTCACAAAACATCTGACGATTCAGGAAGAGGATTCGATTTCGCAGACCTTGCGGCTCGCGCAGTGGTCAGAAAGGGAGCATGACGCGGCGATGCAAGTTCGCGATTTCGCTACGAGGTTTTTCAAGCATTTGTTTTAAGGGGGTATGGAGATATCTTCGTCTTTATCTAAAATTCCTAGCTATTTTTAATACGCCATTCCCAATCGGATCGCAGAATCTCGGAGAGTTCGGAATAACGCGGCGACCATCCCAAAAGCTCCCGCGCTTTTGTTGCGTCGGCTATTAAGATTGAAGGATCGCCGCACCGCGCGGGCTGAGAACGGACCGGGATCGGTCTTTCCGTGATCGCTCTGGCGGTTTCAATTACCTCGAGAACTGAATAGCCGTTCCCGTTTCCAAGATTGATAGACTGAGAGCAACCGCCTTCGCTCAGGTATCGCAAGGAGAGCAAGTGTGCGGCTGCGAGATCGGCTACGTGAACGTAGTCGCGTACAGGTGTGCCGTCGGGAGTCGGATAATCATTTCCGAAGATGTCGACCGCCGCTGTCGAACCGATGGCGGCGGAGAGTACGTTTGGAATCAGGTGGGTCTCAGGTTGATGACGCTCGCCGTGTTGCTCGGTCGCGCCTGCCGCGTTGAAGTAGCGGAGCGCCACAAATCTCAGGCTGTGCGCCTTGTCATAACCTTCCAGCATTCGCTCCATGAAAAGCTTTGACCAGCCGTAGGGATTAACAGGCTGTTGAGGATGTTGCTCCGAAATGGGAATCTCCCGCGGTTCTCCGTAAACGGCGCAGGTCGAAGAAAACACGATCTGCCTGACTCCAGCGCCGAGAAGCGCGCGCAGCAGAGCGCTGCCTTGCTCGACATTGTTCTCGAAGTAGCGCGAAGGCTCCGAGACTGATTCCCCGACGTACGCCAGCGCCGCGAAGTGAATACACGCATCGATCGAATGCGCGCGCGTGATTCGCGCGACCAGCTCGATATCACCGATGTTCCCGCGATAAAAGGGAACCGACGAGGGTACGGCCTCACGGTGTCCTCGAAATAGATTGTCGAGCACCACTACTTCTTCGCCGGCTTCGAGAAGGCGTTCAACTGTAACGCTGCCTATGTAACCCGCGCCTCCGGTGACAAGAATCATTGATGATTTCCTTATGACGTGCTTAGTCTGGTTCGCTGCCGCTCGCTTCCGTGCTCAGCAAGCCTCGCCGCGCGAGCGCGCGCCGCAGCAGAGGCTCGATTTCATCGCGAATGTGGCTGTTCGCATAGCCGACCCACGCGACATCGGTGTCGAGATCGAGCGGCGCCGCTAGTCTTTCACCACGAACACCGGTTATCAAGACCCCCATTTCTCGAGCGATCAATTCGGTACATAGATCGTAAGGATGGCCGCATATTCCCAGGGCGGAGCCGCGGCGCTTTAACAACGGCTCCATAATCGGGCGCAAATCGGCGATGAACCGGTCGTGTCCCGCCATGAGCTCATAAAGCTGTCCCGCGGTCGATAGGTACTGATCTTCAAAACACTGCGCTTTTCCGGGCTCGATCTCGCCAAGCGCTTCGCGGGCAATCTCGTCGTCTATAGCGGCGAGTTCGTCTCTCGCGCCTGGGGAAAATCGCGCGATAGATGAGAAGCCATGTCTGATGCTCTTGGCGTTCGATGGCGTCAAGCGTATTGGTTGGCGTCGGCCTGTCAAGCGGTTGAATCGCTCGGCGTGAGCGCCCTGGCCGCGGGCGGCCCAAAGCGAGTCGCTCAGGTGCTGTTTAACCAGGGGAATTTCTGTCTGAACCGCTAACTCAATGTCGGTGAGGTTCGTGTCATTCCCGCGATTCGGGGCCGCTCCGGTCAAAATCCATCCGCTGCGCTTCTGATACATCAACTCGCGCGTACCGTCTATCGGGTCCACGATGAACCTCCAGGCTGCCTGGGCTTCATCGGTCCCGCGCGGTAAGACTACCGGGCTTCGACTCAGTCCTTCCGCGATGAGCACCAAAGGAGTGATAGGGGCTATCTCATCTTCGAAAAGATCGACCAGCGACTGCTCGGCTGCGCGGTCTATTGCGTAGATCGTGTCTCCCTCGGAGGCGTCGTCATCGACAGCGGAGAGATCTTCGATTGCGGCACGTTCGCAGGCGGCGACTACGGAATCTCGAACCTGTTCGTGTATCCGCCGCAATGGCGCGAGCAATTCGTTTGAGTGAAGTTTTGTATGATTCAAAATTGACCAGGTTGTGGCAAATATCAGTGTAGGCTTCCGGCCCTCGCTGCTCTATCCGGTACCACCAAGTTGGGTCTAAAGATCGAGAGGGGCGGCGCGAAGGCCCGCCGCCACGCTGATTCTAAAGCATGCCGTCAGGCCCAATGAAGTAATTATTCTAGAAATCAGCATACATAAAAGTAATCGTGTTAGAATTCCACCACCTGAATCCGGCGGCTAAGGGAATACTCTATGAGTCTCGCGCAATCGCAACTCCATTCCTCGATCGACGAATACTTACAGCGTGAGCGTGAAGCCGCTGAGCGCCACGAATGGCTGGACGGCCTTATCTACGCGATGGCCGGCGAAAGCGCTCAACATAGTCTGATCTGCGCCAACATTACAATAGCGCTGGGGATGCGGCTGAGAGGAACACAGTGCGCCGTCTATTCGCCGAATATGAAAGTCTACTCGGGACGGGTCGACTCGCGCAGCGGCTTGTTTTCCTACCCTGATTGTTTGGTTGTGTGTGGACCGGCGCAGTTCCACGACGAGCACCGAGACGTGTTGATAAATCCGAGAGTGATAATTGAAGTACTGTCGCCGTCGACTGAAAGATACGACAGGGGTAAGAAGTTCATGCGCTATCAACAGAATCAGTCCCTGACCGACTACGTCCTGATCGCGCAGACTTATCCGAGCATCGAGCACTACTCCCGGCAAGCGGACGGCCGGTGGCTGTATGAGATAACAAACAAGATGGATTCAAAGGTCTTGCTGGGGTCAATAGAGTGCGAGGCTCCGCTTGCGGAGGTTTACGATCGTATCGAATTTACCGACACAGATAAAGACGAACCTCTTCTTATTACGGAGTATGATTAAGAAGGCGGCTCACGAAGGAATGCAAAGTCTGGCTGACCGCTTTGAAGGGAAAGCGCTATGAGTCTCGCACAATCGCAACTTCATTCCTCGATCGACGAATACTTAAAGCACGAGCGCGAGGCAGCCGAGCGCCACGAATGGCTGGACGGCCTGATCTACGCGATGGCCGGCGAAAGCGCTCAACATAGTCTGATCAGTTCAAATGTAAACGCTCTTCTTAATATACAACTGAGAGGCAAGCCCTGTGCGACCTATTCGCCGAATATGAAAGTCTACTCGGGGCGGGTTGAGTCGCGCAGCGGCTTGTTTTCCTACCCTGACTGTTTGGTTGTGTGTGGACCGGCGCAGTTCCACGACGAGCACCGAGACGTGTTGATAAATCCGAGAGTGATAATCGAAGTTCTGTCGCCGTCGACCGAAAGATACGACAGGGGTAAGAAGTTCATGCGCTATCAACAGAATCAGTCCCTGACCGACTACGTCCTGATAGCGCAGACTTATCCGAGCATCGAGCATTACTCCCGGCAAGCGGACGGCCGGTGGCTGTATGAGATAACAAATAAGATGGATTCAAAGGTCTTGCTGGGGTCAATAGAGTGCGAGGCGCCGCTTGCGGAGGTCTACGATCGTATCGAATTTACCGAAACAGATGAAGACGAACTGTTTCTCTTTACTGAGCAGGGGTCGTGAAAGAGCACCGCTGCGAGCGATACTCCGATATTTGATTCTTCAGACCAGTTCAAAGGTCGACTTAAGCGCATCTTCGAAAGCACGTGAGTCAGTGTCCGCGATGTAAGCTCGCATATACCACCGGCGTTACCACCAACGATAACAAGAGCGCGACCGCCAGGCCGCCGATAACTGCGATTGCGAGCGGCTGCAACATCGCCGCTCCGGAACCGATCGCCAGCGCGAGAGGCAGCATTCCGAGCATCGCCGCCAGCGACGTCATCAGCACCGGCCGGAATCGACGGCGTCCCGATCGAAGCAAGGCCTCTCTCAACGTGTCGCCCGCGGTCAGGTGTTCTTCAACCGCGTCGAGCATGAGTATTCCGTTCTTTGCGACGATGCCAATGACCATGATCATTCCCATCTGCGAGACGACATTCAACGTCGTGCCGGTTATCAGCAGGGCCGTCAGAACGCCGCTCAGGGCAAGCACCGCTCCGGTCATTATTGCGATCGGATGTGAAAACGATCGGAACTCTATCAGCAAGGTCACAAAGACGAGAGCTATTGCCAGACCCAGCGACAAGGTCAACTCGCGAAAGCTCGATTGTTGCTCGCGATACTGGCCGCCGTATTCGACCGTCATTCCCGGAGGAAGTTTTACCTCTTTGGCCAGCTTGGCCTTGATCGCATCTATCGCGCTGCCGAGATCGATGCCGGAGAGCCGAGCGGTTACCGCGACCGTGTTGCGAAGCCCGTCTCTGGCGATCTCAGCCTGCCCCTTGTCGTATTCCACATCGGCAACCTGGTCGAGCCGAAAGAGCGCGTTCTTTGAAGGGGATTTGATTTGAAGCGCCTTCAGAGTCTCAAGCGAAGCCTTTACGGTCGGAGGCAGCAGCACTCGAACATTGATGACTCGATCACGCTGGATGATGGATGAAGTAGCCTCGCCGGTCATCGCCGTTTCTACCGTCTTAGCAATGTCGCTGGCGGTCACTCCGAGTTGCGCCGCGCGCTGTGGGTCGATCCTGAACGTTATGGCGGGCCCGCTCACGACGACCCCTTCGAAGGAATCGACCACGCCGGGAAGCTTTTCGATGAGGTCATGGATCTCGACGGCTTTCTGATGAAGCGCGGCGGTGTCTTCGCTGAAGAGCTTGATCTCGATCGGTTCGGGTGAGCTGGTGAGATCGCCGATTAAATCTCCGAGAATTCCGGGAAACTCAACTCTGCTGAGACTCGGTTCGGTCGACGCGATTTCTTTCCGGAGATCGTCTTTCACTTCTTCGGTCGAGTGACTGCGTTTTGGTTTGAGCTTTACCAGAAAGTCGCCCGTGTTTGGCTCCGTGATTGAAAGACCCAGTTGAAGACCGGTCCGGCGAGAATAGCTTTCCACTTCCGGACGCTCTTTCAACATCTGTTCGACGTGCTTCAGGATTCTGTCGGTTTCGGTCAACGAGGTTCCGGCGGGAGTGAAATAATCCAGCACGAATGCTCCCTCGTCGAACTCGGGAAGGAAGTCCTGCCCGAGCGATTTGTAGACGAAATACGATCCGACGAGAACGGCAAGACAGACGACGACGACGATAATACGGTTATCGAGCGCTTTCCCAAGCACCCATTCATATCGCCCGACGACAGAGCCGAGAATGCGGCCGTGCTCGGCTTCGCTCGAATCCGCCTTGCTTTCAACAGGAGGCTGCTTATCCGCGTCGCTTCCGCCTTTGGAGCTTGTCCGTCGAGGCTTCACAAGGAACTGCGCGAGCACCGGTGTGAACGAGAGCGCAAGAACGAGAGAAGTCAACAGGGCTACGGCCATCGTCAGTGCGAGCGATCTAAAGAATACCCCGGTTACTCCGGTGAGCAGAGCGAGCGGCAGGAAAACGACGACCGGTGTAATCGTGGAGCCGACGATCGGGACCGCGATTTCGGAAACAGCGGCCTGCACGGCTTCGCGTCGAGACTGGCCTTGCGCGATGTGCGTGTAGATATTTTCGACTACGACGATAGCGTCGTCGATGACCAGACCGATCGCGGCCGCGACGCCTCCGAGAGTCATCAGATCGAAGCCGAGCCCGGCAAGCCACATAGCAAGAAACGTCGTGAGCACGGTCACCGGTATCACGAGAGCGGCCACGAGAGTCGTTCCCCAATTTCTCAGAAACCCGAACAGGATTGCGACCGAAAGAATGAGTCCTATAAGAATCGAATCGCGCACCGAGTTGATCGACTCCCGAACCAGCAGGGATTGATCGTAGAACGGCCGGATCTTTACATCTTTGGGAATCTGGCTGTTCATCGCCGCGAGCTCGGACTTGACCTCATCCACGACGGTGACGGTATTCGCGTCGGGCTGCCGCGTTATGTTTATGAGCACGGCCGGATGTCCATCGGCGGTGACAATAGTGTAGTTCGGCGCGATGCCTTCGCCGACCTGAGCTACGTCTGAAACGGCGACGGGTGCATTGTTCACGGTAGCGACGACAATTGACTTCAGTTGTTCGGGTCCCTTGGCCTGGCCGCTGACGAGCGTCAGCTCGAGCTGATGATTTTCTTCGAGCAGTCCGGGTGAGTCGATGATGTTGGCGTTGCGAACCGCGTCGGTGACCTGCTGGAGCGACACGCCTCTGGAGTTGAGCCGTCCGGGGTCTACGGTTATGTGATACTCGCGCGTTTGACCTCCGGCAACCGCGACGCCCGCGACTCCCGGCAGCCGGGCAAGCCTGGGGCGAACCGTATAGGCGGCAAGCTCGCGCAAGCTGGCGGGATCTCGCTCATCCGATGTGATGCTGTAACCGGCTACGGGAAAGACGGCGAAGGTCAGTCGATCGACGCGGCGAATCGCAGCGCTGGGCGGCAGACTCGATGTCAGTTGCGAGAGCCGCGCCTGGACCAGTTGCAGAGATTGAATTATATCGACGTTCCAATCGAAGAAGAGGTTTATATCGGTTCCGCCGCGTTGCGTGGTTGAGCGGATTCGATTGATGCCGGGAATGCCGTTCATAGCTTCTTCGATCGGACGAGTGACCGAAACAAGCGTCTGAGAGGCGGGCACGACTCCGTTGTCGATGATGATGACTATGCGAGGGAAGTTGGTTTCGGGAAAGATCGAGATGGGGAGACGAAACGCTGCATATACTCCAGCCGCGCATAGAAGACCTACAAGAACGATCACTGCACGCGATTGATTCGACACAACGCGCGCGAGACTCACTGTTCCTCCTCTTTATTGCCTTTCTGGTTCCCGTTTTTGCCCTCATCGGCCGCATCAGGTTGATCTTTCGAATCGCCTTTTCCATTCTTGCCGCCGTGCTCTTCTTCTTCACCCTGGCTGATCTCGACTTTGGCTCCGTCGGGCAAGGCATAGTTGCCTTCGATGACTACGGTATCGCCTTCTTTAAGGCCGGAGACTATTTGCGTGCGATTGCCGGAGCGGAGACCCACGGTGACCTTCGTCTCATGCGCGATGGATTGTTCATCGACTGCCATAACCTTTCCTTCATCGGCGTTCGTGGCTTCGAGAACTACCGCCGGCGCGGGTACGATCAGGGCGTCGTTGATCGTTCCGGCCGATACAACTACTCGCGCGGATGCATCGGCTCTAAGCTTGCCGGTTTCATTCTGGAGATTGACCCAGATTTCCACCGTCCGGCTCTGCGTATCGGTGGAGCGGCTAATGAGCGAAACCTGTCCGCTGAGATGCTCGCCGGGAAGATCCTGTGGATAGATCGCGACTGGATCGCCGAGTTTCAACTGGCTGGCGACTGAATCCGCGAAAGGCGCTTTCACAATCACCTCGCTTACATTGGCAATCGTGAAGAGCTTGCCTCCGGCCGCCGCGAATTCTCCCTGATATTGAAACTGTTCGGTGATGATTCCGGAGAATGGCGCGCGAACTGTCGCATAGCTCAACTGGGTGTCGAGCGCGGACAATCGGTCCCGAGCCTGTTTGACTCGCGCTTCGGCAAGAAGCCTGTTGTTGGGGTGAGCGGCGGTTTGATGCAGCCGGACCGCGGTTTCTACCGCTCGAAGATCGTTCTCGGCCGTGGTAACAGCCAGTTGAGAGGCATCCAGATCTTTTCGCGAAATGCCGCCTTGATCGAAAAGAGCTTTGCGGCGGTCGTAAATCGAGCGAGTGTTCGCAAGGTTGGCTTGAGCATCGCGAAGCAATTTCTCATCCTGGGCCGCTGCTTCCGGAATCGAACTGCCGGTCACGAGCCGTTCATTTGCCTGGGCTTCTTCGAGCGCGGCGGCGGCTTCGGCGCGCTGGGCTTGAAGGTCACGCGATTCAAAAGCGACGATCTCGTCGCCCGCCTTCACCTGCTTGTTCCTGAGCAAAGGCATCTGTTTGATCTGAGCGTTGATTTTGGAGCTGACTACGGCGGTTTCCCTTGGAATAACGGTTCCAAGCGCGCTGACTTCGGAGGAGATTGAACCGCGCTCGACTTTCGCGACTCGAACGCTCACGACGACTGCCTCCGTTTCCTCGGTTCCAGGCTTCTTTTTGCGGATCACAAGCAACAAGGCGACAATCAGCAGTAACAGGACGATCGCGCCGAAGACCAACCACGTGCGCCGCCTGCTGGACGATGCCGCCTCTTCTGTGTGGACAAATAGAGCGCGTGATCCGCCGCTCTCGGTTTGATTTTTGGTCGGGTCTTCTTTCATTGTCCCGCTGCCTGAGCCAGTCGAGTTCGAGCTACTTGATAATCGAAGAGGGCTTGAAACAGAGCCGCTCTCTGTGTTGCCAGTACCGTCTGAGCGTCCGTCACTTCGAGGATCGGCGCTTCGCCCGCGCGATAGCGCGCGATTGAAGTTCCAACATTGCGTTCGGCCTGAATCACGCTGGCGGAAGTGATTCGAACACGCGCGGCCGCGGAAAGAGCCTGAACTCTTGCTGAGTAGAACTGCTGAGCGAAGGTTCGTTGAGCGAGCGATTTCTGCGACGCCGCGTTCTGCGATCGCAGTTGAGCTTGTCGTTCGCGGCTGCGGCTGGCGCCCCAATCAAAGATCGGAATCGTTATGGTAACGCCCGCGAGAACGCCCGTATGCATTCGCAGCGGCGAAGGCTTTAGCGAATCCGTGTCAAAGCCTCCATTAACGAAATAGGAAACCTGCGGCAAACGCTCGGCGCGCGCTATCCTAGCTTCTTGTTCGGCTGCTCGTCGTTCAGCCTCCAATTGAGCCAGTTCCGGTCTGCGAGAAATTGCCGTTGATGTGAAGCGATCGAGTTCCGTGGTGTCAGGTAGAGTAATGCTCAATTCGTTGACGGCAATTGGGGCCGCGAAGTCGTATCCCACCAGTGCCCGCAGTCCATCCGCGGCGACGCTCTCGTTCGCTTTTGCCTGTTCCATCTCATCGCGCCTGCCGGCTGTTTGTAGTTGAGCGCGGTTGAGGTCGATCTCGGCGACTTCTCCGGCGTTCTTCAAGAGTGTGGTGATACGTTCGAACTCTTCGGCGGCGGCCAAAGTCAATTCCGCTGAACGGCGTTTGGCTGCAGCAAGCGCGAGTCCGTAGTAAGCCTCGTTGACTGCTTGAATGAGCGCCCGCCGCGCGACCTCGGTTCCGGCGTGCGCGGCTTCAAGCAGTGCGCCGTTGCGCCTGAGTGTAGCCCTCAATCGTCCGGCAAGATCGAGGTCGCCGGTGACGCCTGCCAGAGCCTCGTATTCAGTGACAGCGTTCGCCGCGATGAAGCTGAATCGCTCGGTGGAATCCGCTGATCGCGATCCTGGAACCGGAGAATTGTAGATGCCATTCAATGTGCTGACTACGCGGGGAAGGAAAGCAACTCGGGCTTGCTTGAGGTCTTCGGCGGCGATTGATTCGGCGAACCGCGCTTGCTGAAAGGTTGACGCCAGCGCGACAGCCAGATTCACGGCGTCTTCGATTGAAAGCGGGCCCGAGGGTTTGGGCGTCTGGGTGTTGGATTCCTGAATAGCCGAATCAGGCAATGAGACTCGATTATCCGCCGCAGCCTGCGTTTCCTTCGCAGGCTCCGTAGCACCCGAGCTTTGTGCTAGCGCATTGAAGCAACAAGAAAGAACTGAACATACGGCTAGCGCAAGGAATCGAAGAGAATAGGTGTGTGGGGATGATTCGGCCCTTTGAGTGAATGTCATAAGCCGACTGAATTCGCCGCGTTGATAAATACCGATTCTATGAACTAAAGATGAATAGAACATGAACCCGGCGTTCGACGAAGCGTCCATTTTCGCCTCGAATGTAATCAGGCGGTTCGTGTGTCGGAGGGTAGAGTAACTGTAAAGGTGCTTCCCGCGCCTGCGTTGCTCACGAAGCTAATGTTTCCGCCGTGGGCTTCCGCGGCCCACTTGGCGATTGCCAAACCCAGTCCTGCGCCGCCTTCGATTCTCGATCGCGACTGACTTACGCGAAAGAATCGATCGAATATCTGGGGCGCCGCTTCGGCCGGAATGCCCGCTCCCGTGTCGGAGATCGCTATCTTAATCGACCCGCTCTCTTGAACGGTCTCAATAGTGACGACGCCTGCGTCCGGTGTGTACTTTATTGCGTTATCGAGCAGGTTCAAGATCATTCTTCGCAGTAGATCTTCGTCGCCGCAAAAAGGAAGATCTGAAGACGGCCGCAAATCGATCCTGATCCCTTTTTTCAGAGAGAGGCTCTGGACCGCCCGAGCGCAGTCGTCAATGAGGTCGTTCATATAGAACTCCTGAATGCGCAGAGATCGCTGACCGGCGTCGGCGCGCGCAAGCTCCAGCATATCGTCCACGAGCCGAGACAAACGCCGGGCTTCGTCCTGAATGACCGCGAGAGACTCTCTATATTCGAGTGCTTCTCTATCCTGAGAAAGCGCGACATCGGCCTCGCCTCTTATGATTGACAGAGGCGTTCGCAGCTCGTGTGATGCATCGGCCGTGAACGCTTTCATGCTCTCGAAGGAGCGATCCAGCCGAGATAGAAGCTCGTTGAATACCCGCGCCAGATGGCTGAGCTCATCGGCGCCGTCGCCGACGGTCAATCGCTCGTGAAGATTGCTGGCGCCGATGCGCTCCGCCTGATTCGACATTGCCACGACCGGAGCGAGACTCTTGCGCGCGAGAAGAAACCCTCCGATTCCGGCTACCGCCAGAGCGGCCGGAAGTCCCAGGTAGAATACTCGCCTCATCGATTCAAGCTGTTCGGCAAAATCGTGCAGAGGCTCCGTTGCCAGCACCATGTAATCGCCCCGCCCTGCCTTAACCGGCAACAGTACCTGTCGAGCGCCGTCTCCCCCGAATCCCGGAACGCTGTCAAAAATCGGCGTAGACGATTGTTTCACGTACGACAGATCGACGGGTATGACCGGATGTTCGCCTTCGGGGTAATTCGATGCCAGAGGGGACGAGCCCTGATAAATAGCGATGTAGGATTCGGGAAAACGCATTTCAACCAGGGCTTCCGCGGCTCCGGCTCTGGCATTGCCGCCCTTCTCGCTTGTCTCAGTCTGAAACGAAGCCGCGGCGGTTCGCGCGGCGTTCAACAGCGAGCGGTCCAATCGCGAATACAGGTCTCTCGAAAGTTTTAAGTAAATTGCGAGGCTGAATCCGGCGAGCAGCACTCCGAACACGAGCAGATACCATAACGTGAGGCGGACGCGGACGCTTCTAAGCACGCTCGCCTCCATCGTCGGCCGATAAGATATATCCCTCGCCGCGCCGGGTGTGGATGAGCGGCCTGTCAAAGCCGTCATCTATTTTCTTGCGGAGCCGCCGAACATAGACATCGATCACATTGGAGAACGGATCGAAATTCTCGTCCCAAACGTGCTCGGCTATCAGGGCTCGGCCCACCAGCTTTCCTGCTCGCAGCGTAAAGAACTCGAGAAGCGAGTACTCTTTCGCGGTGAGACTTATGTGCCGGTTTCCACGCGAGACTGTGTGATCGGCGGTATTGACGGTCAGATCGGCGACTCGAAGGACTTCGGGCCGGACCTCGTTAGCTCTTCGAAGGAGCGCCCTCATACGCGCGAGGAGTTCCTTGAAATCGAAGGGCTTGCCGATGTAGTCGTCGGCGCCGCAATCGAGCCCGAGAACCCGGTCGTCGATTGCATCGCGTGCGGTAAGCATCAGGATGGGCTGGCGGATTCCCTGGGCCCGCATCTCTCGGCAGACCTGAAATCCGTCCTTTTGGGGAACCATTACATCCAGTATGAACAGGTCATACTCATTGATGCTTGAATGATAGAGTGCGTCTTCGCCATCGCCGGCTATGTCGACGGCGTAGCTCTGTTCGCGCAAGCCGCGCGCTATGAAGTGCGCCACTCGCGGCTCGTCTTCGAGAAGGAGTACTCTCATACGTCCGTGTCGTTGAATCAGATTGCAGACTGAATCAGATTGCAGACTGAATCAGATTGCAGACCGAGCGCCGTATGCCGGGCTGAAGCCGATCTTTACAAGATGATCGATTGCATCTTCGGTGATCGTGAGAATCTTGCCCTGGTGCTCCATTTGACGACGAGTCTTGTTCAAGTATAGCTCGGCGATCTGTTTGACTTCATCCTCGGTCAGCGGTGAAAAGACCACAATCTCATCAATGCGATTACGGAACTCGGGCGAGAACCGATCTTCGGCCGCCTTCATCACCTCGCGTTTAACGGCCTTAACGTCGGAGGTGGACTTCTGGCCAAAGCCCAGAGGTTTCATATACTTCTTAAAGCTCTCGGAGCCAAGATTCGAAGTCATTATTACGATGGAATCCGACAGATAGACTTTCTTGCCGCGGCCGTCGGTAATCCAGCCCTCGTCGAACGCCTGAAGAAAGAGATGAAGCAGGAATGGAGATGCCTTCTCGATTTCATCGAGGAGAAGCACCGTATAAGGATTATCGCGAAGTCGCTCGGTGAGAATTCCGCCGCGCTCGCTTCCGACAATACCGCGAGGCATGCCGATCAGCTTCTCGATCGCGATGGTGCCGTCCTGATATTCGGACATATCGATGCGGACCATCTTGTCTTCTTCGCCGAACATGAACTCGGCTACGGCTTTGGCCAATTCGGTCTTGCCGACGCCTGTCGGACCAAGGAACAGCAGCACTCCGTCGGGCTTGTAAAAATTCTCCTTCAGCGGTCCCTTGTTCAGCCTGAGCCGTTGAGACACCGCGCGTATCGCGTCTTTCTGGCCGATCACCCGAGCCGAAAGATCCTCCTCCATATTGGCGAAGCGGTCGTTTGTATCTCGGAAGATCATGTCGCGAGGAATGCGCGATTCCTGACTGATCACATCGATGATGTGTTCGGGTTTAACTTCACCCGGCTCCGGCTGGTTTATTTCGACCTTTACGGCCGCGGTATCCAACCAGCCGATAACCTTGTCCGGCAGATGTAGATTTCTTACGTAGCGGGGCGCCATTTCGAGCGCCATGTCGATCGCTTCGTCTGAAATAGTTACCGAGTAGTTGCGTTCGAGCCTCGGCCGCACGCCCATTATTATCTTGCGAGTGTCTTCGACCGACGGTTCGTCGACTTTGACAAGCCTGAACCTGCGCGAGAGCGCTTCGTCTTCACTGATGTATTCTTTGTACTCGCTCATCGTCGTAGCGCCGATGATTCTGATCTCGCCGCGAGCCAGGGACGATTTGAACATGTTGGCGGCGTCCGAACTGGCTCCCAGAGCCGAGCCCGCGCCGATTATCGTGTGGGCTTCGTCGATAAACAGGATCAGGTTCTCGCGTTCTTTGACTTCCGAGATGATTCCCTGTATCCGCTCCTCGAACATCCCGCGAAGCATCGTGCCGGCGACGATGCCGGACATCTGAAGCTGAACTATGTGGGAATTTCTGAGTCTCTGGGGAACCGTGTCGGGTTCCATCTCGATCCTGCGCGCCAGCCCTTCGACGACGGCGGTCTTGCCGACCCCTGCTTCGCCGACGAGCATCGGCGAATTCGCGCGTTCGCGGTGGCAGAGAATCTCTATGATCTGGCGGATTTCTTCGTTGCGTCCGATGACCGGCGGAAGTTTGTCCTGGCGGGCGAGCTTATTGAGACTGACTCCGAAATGTTTGAGATATGGAGGAAGCTCGTAGCGCCGCCTATAGCGTTCTTCTTTTTCTTCGTGGGTCCTGACTCGCGTCTGGATCTTCTGGATGACCATTTCGCGATCCGCGCCGAGTCTTCGAAGCAACTCGACGGGGAATCCATTCATGTCGCGGAAAAGGGCTACAAATAGATCGGTCGAGTCGATGCTTCTGCGGCCGCGTTCGTGGGCGTGTTTGAGCGCGTTCGACAGCAGAGTTCGGAGCGAGTCCGACATCTTGATGCCGCGGCCCAGGTAGTCACGCTGGCTTAGTTTCACTTCGAGCGCTTGTATTACAACTTGAGGATCGAGATTGAGGCTTTGCATCACCTCGTTGAAGAAGGGACGTTCCGATTCGGCCAGGCCTACCAATACGTGTTCCGGAGCTACTTGATTGTGATCCCTGGATCGGGCCTCCTCGTAGGCCCGTCGAATCAGCCGCCTTCCGCCTTCGGCAAATTTGTCGGTATAGGTTTCGAGGTCGAACATCTTTATAAACTCTTTTCCTTCCGGCCAAGAGTATATCAAAGAAGAAAATCCCACTCAATAATCCTGATCACGAGGGGCTCAATATGATTTTCCACCGCGATGGAGCTGTCGGACGCACCCACTATGCGGTAAGAGCCCTTCCAAAAAGGCGCATGGGTTGTATGCTCCCCGAGGGTGTTCGCGAGAAATTCACGGTTTCCAAATGTGATCGCGTCTCGATCATGCTTCATCGGGCCTCAGTTTGACTTTTTCTCTTTGCCGATGATAGGTTCGCCCTTAATCATTTAGCGCTTCCGCTACCAGAGATTACAGAATGGCAGTCCAGATAAAGGAAAGCCCTCGCGGGCTGAATCTCAAAGTCATTTTTGGCATGAAGTTGAAGCAGTTCCGCGAACACGCGGGTCTTTCTCTGACCGGCTTCGCGGCGCGAACCGGACTATCCGTCTCTTACCTCACCGAGATTGAACACGGCAAGAAGTATCCGAAAGCCGAAAAGATCGCGCGCATGGCGGATGCGCTCGAAAAGAACTATGACGATCTGGTTTCCTTGAAGCTCGATGAAGAGCTCAGCCCCCTGGCGGGATTCCTGGCGTCGCCGGTTCTTCACAATTTCCCATATCATCTATTTGGAATATCGCCCACGCAGGTTGTCGAGCTGATGACCCGGCAGCCGGCCGAGGCGAGCGCCCTGGTCAACGCGCTGATCGGGATCGCCGAGCAATACAACATCGGTGTGGAGCATCTCTTTCGTTCCGCGCTCCGCTCATACCAGGAGCTTCACGAAAATTACTTTCCCGAGATCGAGCATGCGGTTGATCAGTTCGTCCAATCGCACGGCATCGAGAGCGGAACAACGGTAAAGCTCAGTTCGCTCAGGGAGCTTGTCGAGAGAGAATTCAGCTATCAGCTTGATGAATCCCGCCTGAGCGCTCATCCCGCGTTGCGTCATTTCAGGTCGGTTCTTGCGCCTCGCGGTAGGCAATCATCGCTTCTGCTGATCAACCCCGGGCTTTCCGATTGGCAGAAGAAGTTCATCCTGGCTCGAGAGATCGGATACCGGGTGCTCGGTCTCGAAGCCCGTGCCATGACATCCGCCCCGGAGCGCGTGGATTCATTTGAGCAGGTGCTCAACGACTTCAAGGCTTCATATTTCGCGGGCGCGCTGCTGGTGAACCGCGAACGGGCAGTCGCGGATATGAAGGGCTTCTTCGGCGCGAAGAAGTTTCAACCGGAGAAGTTTCGATCTTTCCTCGATCGGTACGAGGTCACGCCTGAGATTTTCCTGTACAGGCTGACCGAGCTTCTGCCTCAGTACTTCGGCTTCAAACTCCACTTCCTGAGATTCAATCACGAAGGCGACTCGTTCCGTCTCGTCAAGCACTTGAACATGTCGCAGATCCTCATACCAAGCGGAACCAGCCTGGATGAGCACTACTGCCGCCGATGGCTTGCAATCAAAATTATTCAGGATCTCGAGCGAATGCACCGGAGCAGGAAGAAGCCCGTAGAGCCGATCGTACTTGGACAGGTTTCGCAGTTCATCGATTCCGACTCCCGATTTCTTTGTATAGCCCTGGCTCGCCATCTCGCGATCAGCCCGGGAGTCACATCATCGGTTTCGCTGGGCTTTCGCTTCGACCAAAACGTTGAGAATACAATCCGGTTCGCGAAAGATCCTGAACTTGCCCGCACCGAAATTAACGGCACGTGTGAGCGCTGCCGCCTGGTCAACTGCGACGAGCGCGTCGCGCCGCCTCGAATAATCGAGAGACAGAACGCCCGATTGGAAATCGAGCGCGAGCTGTCGTCGCTCAACTCCCTTTCGAACCCGCCGTCATAACCGCTCCCCAATCCGCTTCGATCGCACTTGTGGTTCTCGGGACTCAAGTAATTTTGAGCCCAAGCTCAACTTTTTTGTAACCGGTCTTGGCGCGGCTTGCGTCATGGGTCCGAACTCATTCATATTCGGATATTCCTGTGCTCGTTTAGGGGATAAAGAGCACGGGCTGCTTCAACAACCGGCGTAGTTATCTTGGCGTTAAGGAGAACCTGACACAATGAAGAGAGCATTGATGACGCTTGGCGTGGTGATATTGGGTCTGGCGACAGCCAGCGCGGCTGGAGCTAATTTCGCGGGCACGTGGGCGCTGGACAAATCCAAGAGCGAGGGGCTGCAAGGGCCGATGGCGAATGCCCAGAGCAGCACGCTCACCGTAACTCAAAACGACAAAGTGCTCACCACTGAAGTGAAGACCGTAGGCGCTGATGGCCAGACGGCTCCTTCGCAGCCTTTTAGCTACAACCTGGACGGAAGCGAAACAACCGCGGAAGTCACGGGTCGCATGACGGGAAAGGCTCACAACAAAGTCAAATGGATGAACGACGGCAAGCTGCTCGAGATTACCTCGGTTCGCGACTTGAGCATGCAGGGCCAGGACTTCACCATTACGATCAAGGAACACTGGGAGCTTGCCGACGACGGAAAGGTGTTGAAGATTCACAGAACGACTGAAACACCGCGCGACACGCAAGAAGTCAAGCTGGTCTACAACAAGAAGTAGGTCCATCAAAATCGAGAGTTTGAAATCGCTGGAGGACGGGCGTACACTGTGCCCGCCGCGCGGCGCGTTGTTGGGCCGCGCCAGGCTACCTACCGGTCGGTTTAGAGGCGAGGCAATAACAAATCGCTTCGCGCGAAAGGAGAGCGTATGTGGGTTCGTAAGTGCTACGTGGACGCGAAGTCCGATATTCAATCCCCGATTTCAACTCGCGTTTCTTCGAATGAAGAATTCATCCCTCAGCCTCAGTCACGCCAACAGCGCGAAGTGGAAGACCGGCTTCGGGTGCTGGCGGATCGGAATGCCAAGAAGCTTGGAGTTACGCGGCGCCGATTTCTTCAAACCTCGGCGGGCATGGCTGCCGCAATGCTTTGCTATAACGAAGTATTCGGAAAAATCTACGAGGTAGAGCCGGTGGATGCCATCGATCCCGCCGCGGCCGCCGAACGATGGCCCAAGAATGAATTCATCTTCGACAATCAGACTCATCACATAGACGTTGAGTCGGGCTGGTTCGAAAACACCGAGTCGGGCAAGGAAGCCGCGCGGTTTCTGCGAAACTTCAGGCCGGGTGAAAAGACCACGACAGCCGCGCTCGAAGCTCTCAACGAAGGGCACTACGTGAAGGAGCTGTTCTTTGACTCCGACACGGTTATGGCGATCATCAGCGGCGTGCCGACCGCGCAATGGAACGAAAACATTCTTCCGCCCGACAAGATGGTCAAGACCCGAAACGAAATCAACAACTGGGCCCGGTCTCCGCGAATGCTCTCACACGGGTTGATCAGGCCGAACCTCGGCAAATCCGAGCTCGACGAGATGGAGCGGCAGGTCAAGACGCTCAAGATCAACTCTTGGAAGATGTATCCGGGAGCCGAGATTGCAAAGGGGGCCTGGTGGCTCGATGATGAAAAGATCGCCTATCCCTGCTGGGAGAAATCCCGCAAGCTCGGCGTGAATACGTTATGCATTCACAAGGGACTGCCGCTGGGACTCTTTAATGAAGAGCATTGCCATCCGAGAGACGTCGAAAAGGCGGCGAAGGACTGGCCGGATTTCAACTTCATCATCTATCACTCCGGTTTTCACCCGACCGCCAAGCGCAAGGAAGGCGCCGCCGACGATCCTCAGTACATCCCGTGGACCTCGGATCTGATCGATATCGTGAAGCGGAATAATCTGAGGAACGTTTATTTCGAGTTGGGCTCAACCTGGGCGCAGCTTTCATCACGCGCGCCGGTGATGGCGATGCACCTTTTCGGACAGCTCTTGAACCTGCCGGATGGAGAGAATCATATAATCTGGGGTACTGATTCCATCTGGGGAGGCAGCCCGCAAAGCCAGATCGATCGCTTCAGAATGTTCCAGATTCGCGACGATATAGCGAATAAATTCGGCTACAAGAAGATCACGCCCGAAATTCGAGCGAAGGTATTCGGCCTCAATGCGGCCAGAATATACAAGATCGACGTCAATGCGAAGCGCAACGCAATCCAGACCGACAAGATCGCGCAACAGAAGCTCGAATATCGCCGGAGCCCGATGCCGTCAAACACGGAATTCGGCTGGGTGTGGAAAGGCTGAAGTAGGGGGCCGATGGATTACGAGCGAATTTTTGATTCGGCGCTCATCGCAGGACGCTAAAGGAGGAGGCTCATGGCTAGGAGAAAACTCGCGCTTGCTCTCTTGATAACAGGACTCGGGTTCTTACTCATCGGTTTCGGCGCGGCCGGCGCGGATTCGAAGATCAACAAGGAGGTCACCTTCAGCAAAGACGTGGCGCCGATCTTCTACTCGAACTGCACCGTCTGCCATCGGCCCAATGACCTCGCGCCGATGTCGCTGATTAACTATAAGGATGCTCGACCGTGGGCAAAATCGATCAAGGAGAAGGTGGTTTCTCACGTGATGCCGCCGTGGCACGCCGACCCGCATTATGGCGAGTTCGCCAATGATCGCAGGCTTTCTCAAAAGGAGATCGATACGATCGCGGCTTGGGTCGATCAGGGCGCCAAGGAGGGTAATCCGAAGGACCTGCCGAAATCTCCTGAGTTTGTCGACGGCTGGCACATTGGAAAACCCGACGTGGTTCTGGAGATGAAGGAAGAGCACGTGGTCACTCCCGAAGGGCCGGACGACTATCTGTACTTCGCCCTCCAGACCAACTTCACCGAAGACAAATGGGTGCAGTCCGCGGAAGCGCTGCCCGGTAATCGCAAGGTGGTTCATCACATCATCGCGTTTATCACCAACCCGCTTGCTGCCAGCGCTATAACCGGCAGCGGCCGAGCCGGTCAGAGCCTTGGCAACGCTCAGTCGCTCTTTGTTCAGGACGGAACCCTGCGCCGCGTGCGAATGGACGCCCCGGTCGTCGACGATGGGTGCGGCTCAACCAATAAAGCCGGAGCCGCAGCGAATCGCCGGAACGGCGGCGGAGAAGGCGGATTGGGCGCTCTGCTGGCGGGTTATGCTCCTGGGAAAGACTGGGAAGCCTGGCCGCGGGGGATGGCCAAAAAAGTTCCAAAGGGATCTGTCATAGTTTTCCAGATGCATTATTCGCGATTGCAGTCCGACGGAAAGGAACAGCGCGACCGCTCGAAGATCGGACTGATCTTCGCCAAAGGGCCGGCCGACAAAATCGTCAAGACCGCGGGCGTTTCCAATTTGATGTTCAAGATTCCGGCAGGAGCCGATAACCACGAAGTAACCGCTTGCACAAAGCTCGATCAGGATGCGCAGATTTACTCGTTCATGCCGCATATGCACGTTCGCGGCAAGGACATGAAGTACGAAGCGATTTATCCCGACGGCAAGCGGGAAACGCTGCTGTATGTTCCGACTTACAGCTTCTCGTGGCAAACCGTTTATGTTTTGAAGAAACCGTTGATTCTGCCAAAGGGAACGACGGTCGTAGTAACGGCGCACTTCGATAATTCGACCGCAAACAAATACAATCCCGACCCGGCGAAGGCCGTACGCTGGGGTGATCCGACTTATGATGAGATGATGATCGGCTGGTTCGATTACGTTTCGAACGTACCAAAGGCGGATGCCGCCGCTGGAACCGGAAGCCGATAAACAACTGGGGAAGCGTGCGTGCGCGCTTCCTTGGAGGTTTCACTCCGAGGCAGGAGGAGAAGACAGCTTCGTCTTCTGCTTCCTGCCTTTTCCGCTTCGGGAGGTTTGAAAATGAAGAAGGTTGCTCTGCTGCTTGCTCTCATCAGCTCTGCCGGCCTTTGTGTTTTTGTACAATCGCCTTCGCTGAACTCTTATGGCTCGTATCGTCGCTTGTATCAGGGAAGCGGACCACAAGCGAACAAGCCTGTCGAGCAGATGGCGCCGATGCGAGACGGGGTTAAGCTCGCGACTAATATCTTCCTGCCCGAGGGCTCAGGGCCGTTCCCGGTTGTGCTGGTTCGCACGCCGTATGGAAAGGACACTCAGGGAGCAGGCAGCTCAGGCTGGACCAAGCGCGGCTTTGTCTACGTAGTGCAAGACTGCCGCGGCAGATTCAAGAGCGAGGGCAAATATCGCCCATTCCTCGACGACCACCTTGACGGCTACGACACCGTGGAGTGGGTCGCCAAGCAACCATGGTCCAATGGAAAGATCGGTATGTTCGGCGCGTCCGCGATGGGAATCTCGGCGAACATGGCCGCGATGACGGCTCCTCCTCATTTGACCGCGATGTTCGTGATGGTCGCGCGCTCCAGCATCTACAATCAGTCGGCTTTTATGGGAGGCGTGTTCCGCAAGGAGCTAAATGAACAATGGCTCCGGCAGATGAAAGCGGAATCGGTCTTGAACGAAACTTTTGCGCACTACAAGAACGACGGAACCTATGATCTGCACGAGATGCCGAAGCACTGGCGCGAGATGCGAGTTCCCGTTTACAACTACGGCGGCTGGTACGACATATTCGAGCAGGGAAACATCGATAACTTCGTTGGACTTCAGGCCGGCGGAGGCGGAAACGCGAAGGGCCATCAAAAGCTCATTGTCGGACCATGGGGCCACGGTTCGATAGAAGAAGTAAAGTACCCGTCAAATTCAGTCGTCAACGTAACCGAAGAAGCCGGTCGCTGGTTCGACTACTGGCTGAAGGGCGTCGACAACGGAATAATGCGCGAGCCCGCGGTCAAGTACTACACAATGGGCGACCCTACGGACCCGAATGCGCCTGGCAACGAGTGGCACACCGCGGCCTCCTGGCCTGTTTCCTCCGCTGCAACTTCTTATTACCTGACCGCCAAAGGCGGACTGGACGCGAAGATGTGTCCCGAAAAAGAAGGGGGCGACTCTTATACCTACGATCCTAAGAACCCTGTGCCAACGATTGGCGGCGCGAATCTCTTCGCTAAGAAAGGTCCGATGGATCAGCGCAAGGTCGGCGATCGTTCGGATGTTCTCAAGTTCACGAGCGCTGTGCTGCAGGCTCCTGTTGAGATTACCGGCCGGGTGAGCGTTGAACTGTGGGCGGAGTCGGATGCTCCGGACACGGACTGGATGGCTAAACTGGTCGACGTATATCCCGATGGCTCCGAACGCCTTGTGCTCGACTCAGCGGTTCGAGCGCGGTTCCGAGAGGGCTTCGACCACGAAGTGATGATGAAGAAGGGAGAGGTCTATAAGTTCAAGATCGATCTGTGGTCAACGAGCCTGATTTTCAACAGGGGACATCGCATCGCAATTCATGTGACAAGCTCGAATAACCCGCGCTTCGATCCCAACCCAAATACGGGCAAGCCTCTGAGAGCGGACGATGAGACTCGAGTTGCGGTGAATAAAATTCATCACGACCAGGCGCACCCGTCGCGAGCATTGCTGCCCGTTGTGTCGCAGAATGGAATGAAGCCGTAGTCGGTTAGGCTAATCGGATTCGTGAGGAAAGAGGGATTAGTACGAAGCGAATTTTTAGCACTAATCACTGACCGCATCTTTCTTCAGGTTATTACATTACGAAAATTGAATCGCGAGAGAGTCTTCGTGGTTCACCCCTTAGAACACTGATAACGGGCAGGAGCTTCTATCGGTAGTTTAGCCCGATAGAAGGCTTCTCGACGGACTCAAGCGCTTTTCTTAAGCGAACTATAGCAGATGAGCCTCGGCCTTAAGATGCTGAGTTTACGGATTAACATCGCCTGTTGTATTTGTCGCCAGGCCATATGCTGCATAACTTTTCTTGACTCAGAGAGCCTTTCGTGGTTTTCTATTGGCCGTTCGTACGTCACATTCCAATCCGCCGACCTGAGAGGTAGAGAGTGAAATACCCGAATAGCCGTCTCATAGCATACGCAGTCTCAGTGGTCTTATTTATTGGATTCTGGGCTAAGCCGATTCCAGCCGGGCCTTCATCCAGGAGCGTGGTGCTTAAAGCGATGGAGGACGAGCTCAAACGCTCGATGAAAGGGCTCGGCGAAAAGGGGAGCCCTCCGCCATACTTCATCAGCTATGAAATTACCGATACGGAAAGCGCATATGTGACAGCGTCGTTTGGCGCGCTCAGGGCAAGCGCTGCAAATCGCTGGCGCTTGCTCGATGTAGACGTGCGCGTCGGCGATTATCAGATGGACAGCACGCGCAGGATTCAGGGTGATCGCTTTTCTCGGTTCGATTTCGATTTTCATTCAACTCCCATTGCCATCGAGGATGACCCAGCGGCAATCAGGGCGGCGCTATGGCTTGAGACCGATCGACGGTATAACTCCGCGATCGAAAAGTTAATTCAGGTAAAAACCAATTCCGAGGTTAAGGTAAAGAAGGAAGATGAATCCGCGGACTTCTCTCGAGAGGGCCCTAATGAGTCGGTAACCGCTCCAGCTCAGTTGAAGATCGACATGACCGCCTGGGAGAAGCGCATCAAAGCGCTTTCGGCGCGTTTTAGCGAAGCCCCATATATCTACGAAGGCTGGGTGAGCCTTCAGGCCGGCGCCGCTACAAGCTACTTCGTCAATAGCGAAGGCACGACAATTCAGCAGCCCGACAATCACTGGCGCATCGCCGTTTATGCATCAACGAAGGCTGACGACGGCATGGATCTTTATCGCTACGAGGCTTTCGACGCGCATTCGCCCGATCGACTTCCCTCCGACGACACCGTACGCGGAGCAATCGACAGGGTGGTGAAGGATCTCGCCGGGTTGCGAGCGGCTCCGGCCATCGAGCCCTACACCGGGCCCGCGATACTTTCCGGCCGCGCGGCCGGAGTCTTTTTTCACGAAATCTTCGGCCATCGGATCGAAGGTCACCGCCAGAAAGACGATGACGAAGGGCAGACGTTCACCAAGAAAATCAATCAAAGCATTCTTCCAGATTTCATTTCCGTATTTGACGATCCTAGCCTTGAACAGGCCGCGGGAGCCGATCTCAACGGCTACTATCTCTACGACAACGAGGGCGTCAAGGCCCGGCGCGTTGCGGTTGCGGAAAAGGGCGTGTTGAAAAACTTCTTGATGTCCCGATCACCCGCGGCGGGATTCGATAAGTCAAACGGACACGGCCGGAAACAGCCAGGGCTGCGCGCGGTTGGGCGGCAGGGAAACCTGATCGTTGAAGCATCGCGCACTGTCTCGGAGCAGCGCCTTCGCGAGCTGCTTATTGAAGAATGCAAAAAACAGGGCAAATCATTCGGATTACTTTTCATGGACATCTCCGGAGGGTTTACTTTTACCGGCCGCGGCATTCCTCAATCGTTCGCGGTGAGTCCTATTATGGTTTACCGCGTCTATGTTGATGGTAGACCGGACGAACTGGTGCGCGGCGTCGATTTGATCGGTACTCCACTGATCTCCTTCAGCAAAATCATCGCGTGCGGGGACAAGCAAGAAGTTTTCAACGGCTACTGCGGAGCGGAGTCCGGCACCGTGCCGGTTTCAGCCGTTGCTCCGAGCGTCCTGACCACTCAAATAGAGATTCAGAAGAAACAGAAATCCGCGGAGCGGCCGCCGCTGCTCCCGCCTCCGCCCGGAAATAAGGAGCATTGATATGCGATTCCGCATCGGATTAATCTGCCTCTTTTTATCAGGCGCCGCCGCGGCCGGATCGGTGCACGCACGGGGGCCGCTTCAACAAAATGACGATGTGCTGCTGAAGGCAATGCGCGATGAGCTGGCGCGCTCCGCGGCGCAACTCAAACTCGAGAGTCTCGATAAACCGTACTATATAGAATATGCCGTCACGGATAGTGAGAGCTTCGATATAGATGCCAGCTTTGGAGCCGTGGTGCGCGCTTCGCATGACAGGAGCAGGCCGGCCAGAGTGACCGTCCGCGCGGGGGGTTACGATCTCGACAACACCGGATTTGTATCGATGCGCGCGATGATGAACTTCGAAAGGCGGTTTCCGCGCGAGCTGGTTACGGAGGACGACTACAGCACGATCCGGCGCGATTTGTGGCTGGCTACCGATACCTCGTATAAAGCAGCTCTCGAGCAATTGGCTCAGAAACGCGCCTTCAAGAAGACGAAGATCGAAGGCGAGCAGATCCCGGATTTCTCGCGCGAAGAACCGCGCACTTCGATCGCGTCGCGGCGTATCTTTCAGTGCGATCAAGCAAAGCTCAAAGATTTGGCGCGCCGATTATCCGCGATACTCCGCGAGTATCCGGTAGTGTACGAATCCGGCATTCGCCTGAGTGTCCGAACGACCAATAAATATTTTGTTAATAGCGAAGGCGCCGTCATCCGCGAACCGGCATCGCTCGTAACGCTCAATGCTCGCGCTTCGACTCAGGCTGCAGACGGCATGAGGCTCAAGAACTTTGTTTCTTTCGCGGCCCCGTCTATTGATGAACTAGCCCCTGAAGCCGAAATAGCGTCGGCCATTCGGCGAATGGCGCAAGACCTGACTGATCTCACCGCGGCGCCTGTGCTCGAGAAATACACTGGTCCGGTATTGTTGATCGGACAGGCTTCTTCGGAAATGTTTGCGCAGGCCCTCGGACCTCAGCTTTCTGGAGATCGGCCTCCATTGTTCGATCAGCCTCAGATGGCTGCGATGGCGGGTCAGGCCGAACTGGCCGATAGATTGAACCTGCGCGTGCTTCCGACTTTTCTCAACGCGCTGGATGACCCGACTGCTAGAACCTTCGATAAGCAGGCGCTGATTGGCGCTTATAACGTGGACGACGAAGGGATCGCGGCCCGTCCGGCGCCGCTGATAGAGCACGGAGTGTTGAAGACGCTCGTACGGCGTCATGATCAAATCGCTAGACGACCCGGGAATCACGGGCCGCGACGCCGAATCGATGGTGTTCTCCATGTCGGGAGGTGAAGGACGCCAGGCCGTCACCTCCCCAATACTGGTGTATAAGATCTATGCTGAAGGCGGACGCCAGGAGCTGGTGCGCGGAGCGAACATTGTCGGCTTATCCGCCCGGACGCTTAAGGACATCGTCGCTGCCGGAAGTGATTCCTATGTGCTCAACAAATCAGAATCAGGCGGGAGCGCTCAGGGGATAATGTCGATATTTTCGGGCGGAGCTGGAATCCCGTGTTCTGTCATCGCCCCCTCGGTACTCTTTGAAGAGCTGGAACTAAAGCGCGGCACAGGACCAGTAAGAAAGCCGGCATTGTTGGAACATCCAGGCTTTGCGAAATAGGCGCCGATTCAACGTATCCGCCGATGCTGATTCTAAGGTCGTCTCGTCAGGCAGGACGATAGAATCGGATCCCCTGCTACGCATTCACTTTTCATATTCGCCGCGCAATCGGAGGCTTGAGCTACTATTGCCGCGGGCATGGAAAAGGTCAAAGGCAGGGGTTTCAATCCAATTCTGAAAAACTTGAATTCTTTTCAAGTTTCCACTTGACTCGGTAATCTCAGCAACTTAGGATGGGGAAGCGCAAATCAGGGCCGGGTCCTCTACCGGTCTCTTACAGTTGCTATTCTGAGGAGCACTACTTCTTCCTGAGGAGCATCATGATCTCAAAGCCAAACCGTATCGCAGTAATACTCACTTCTCTACTTGCGATGATCGCGCTTTCGCTGACAGGGCTGATCAGCGCCGATCCCACCGTAAAAAAAGAAGTCACATTCAACAAAGACGTGGCGCCTATTTTTTATAAGAACTGCGCCGAATGCCACCGGCCTAACGACATCGCGCCGATGTCGCTGATGTCCTATAAGGATGCCAGGCCTTGGGCTCGTTCCATACGAGAAAAAGTGGCCGGCAGGGAGATGCCGCCCTGGAGCCCCGATCCCAAATATGGAGAATTCCTCAATGATCACCGGCTCGCGCAAAAGGATGTAGACACTATTTTGGCCTGGGTCGATCAGGGAGCGAGAGAGGGCGATCCGAAGGAGCTGGGCACGCCTCCGGAATCCGTTTCTACTACCGGCTGGCAATTGGGCAAGCCCGATGCTGAATTCGACATCGGCAAGGAGTTCACCGTAAAGCCGGGCAATCCCGATACGATTGAAAACTTCATCGTCCCCACGAATTTCAAGGAAGATAAATGGGTGACTTCCGCCGAAATTCTGCCGGGCAATCGCAAGGTCGTTCATCACGTAATCGCCTTCATTCAAACACCTGAGATGATTGCTCAATTCCAGAAAGGGGAGGGCCGCGCCCGCGCCATGATGGAAAGCAAGGTGTTCTACCGCGAAGGCACTTTGACAAAGGTCAAGGCGGATGCGCCGATTATTGACGACGGATGCGGTGACCCGAGCGGCGGATCGGCATTCCAGCAGCCTTCAACCAGTGAAGGCGGCGACGCTTTTGGATTGCTGTTGGCGGGTTATGCGCCCGGCAAAGGCGTCGACATTTTTCCTCCCGGTACAGCCAAGAAAATTCCAGCCGGTTCAATGATCGTCTTCCAGATGCATTATTCGAGCTACGGCGGAAAGTTCGAAGGCGAACAGGGCGACCGCACGCGCCTCGGCCTGCATTTCAGCAGCAAGCCTCCGGAGAGGTCGCTCAACACGGTTGGAATTCAGAACCATTTCTTCAAGATTCTGCCCGGAGCCGCGAATCACGAAGTCACCGCGTGCTACACGTTTGACGGCAACGTGAGACTGGTCAGCTTTATGCCTCATATGCATCTTCGCGGCAAGGACATGAAGTATGAAGCGTTATATCCGGACGGCCGACGCGAGACGCTGCTGTGGGTGCCGAAGTTCAGCTTCAACTGGCAGGCGATGTATTACCTGAAGAAACCTGTGTTCTTGCCGAAGGGAGCGAAGGTGATCATAACCGCCCATTTCGACAACTCCGATAAGAACAAGTACAACCCCGATCCTCAGAAGGCGATTCGATGGGGCGATCCGACCTATGAAGAGATGATGATCGGTTGGATGGAGTACGCGCTTGACAGCGGCGCCGGAACCGACAAGGTTCAACCCGCGGCTACTGGACAGACTTCTCAGAAGCGATGATCCAACGCTCGCTAAGATTCGACGGGTCCTGATGATCATCAGGGCCCGTCGAACTGTTTCCGAGCGGGATGATAGCGCCCCCGTTCTATGACCGATTCCTTGAAAGTCAAAGGCCGCGCGGAGTACATTCTCCGGGTTGCGGCGCTCGGATCCTAGGAATGCCCTGCGATCACAGCTATAGCCGTTGCTGCTTATTTATGTATGTCAAAGAGGTCGGTTGTGCGAGATTACAACAGCAGTCGGATGGATCTTAAACTTCTCGCCTTTGTTTGAAAGGAGCTGAAAGTGAAGAATACCTTCGTTGTCGTGGCGCTCCTGATTCTTTTTGCATTTATCTTAGATCCCTCTCTAACTCACATCAGCGCCGCGGGCGATGTGAAAAAGAACGTGACGTTCAGCAAGGATGTTGCGCCGATCTTCTTTCAACACTGCGTCGATTGTCATCGCCCGAATGATCTCGCGCCAATGTCGCTTCTAAGCTATAAGGACGCGAGGCCCTGGGCGAAATCAATCCGCGAGAGAGTAGTTAGCCGGCAAATGCCGCCGTGGCCCGCCGATCCGCACTATGGAAAGTTCGCCAATGATACGAGCCTGAGTCAGAGTGACGTCGATACAATTACCGCGTGGGTAGATCAGGGCGCGAAAGAAGGAAACCCGAAGGATCTGCCGGCGGCTCCCAATCTGATTGACGGTTGGAAAATCGGAAAGCCCGATGTCGTTCTGACGATGCAGGAGGAGTATACGCTTGCGCCGGAGGGCTCCGACGAGTACATCAACTTCTCGATTCCTACAAGCTTCAAGCAAGACACGTGGGTGCAGGCCGCGGAGATTCATCCGGGCAACAAGAAAGTCGTTCACCACGTCATCGCCTTTATTCAAACTCCTCAAATGGTCGCGATGGCCAAGACCGCGGGGCGCAAATATCTGAGTCCAACGGCGGGCTCGATTTTTTATCAGGATGGCACGCTGATCCGGACCAGGTTGGAAGCGCCTGTCTACGACGACGGCTGCAACGCGCCCGGAGGCGGTATAGCACGGGGCAGCGGTCAGGAAGGGTTAGGATTCCCTCTTTGTTTCTATACGCCCGGCAAGGATACGGATATCTGGCCTGAGGGCATCGCCAAGCTGATACCTGCCGGCGCAAACATCGTGATTCAGGTTCATTATTCAAAGACTACCGGTAAGCCTGAAAAAGATCGTTCGAGTGTGGGGCTGATTCTTGCGAAGAGCGCTCCGGAGAAGGCGATGACCTCATTCGGCGTCATTAATCACTACTTCAAGATTCCGCCGGGCGCGGACAATCACGAAGTCATCGGCTGCTATACGTTCAGCCGAGATGTCGAACTATTCACCTATCTGCCGCATATGCACGTTCGCGGCAAGGACATGAAATACGAAGTAGTTTATCCGGACGGACGGCGTGAAACGCTGCTATACGTCTCCAAGTACAATTTCAACTGGCAGACGATGTATCGGCTCGAAAAGCCGCTCTTGATTCCCAAGGGGACCAAGATGATCGTCACCGCGCACTACGATAATTCGGAGAAGAACAAGTACAATCCCGATCCAACAAAGGCTGTGCGGTTCGGCGATCCGACGTATGACGAAATGATGGTTGGATACTTTGATTATGTGAGCGCCATTCCGAACCGAACGCTGGTGAAGCTCGACAGCGCGGCTCTTGATGCTTTCGCGGGTGAATACGGGATAGGTCCGGTAGTTGCAGTGACCATTAGCCGAGAAGGCGATCATCTCCTGTTTGCGGCTCAGGGGAACTTGAAGGTTGAGGCATTCCCGGAGTCGCCGACCAAGTTCTATTTCAAGATCTTCGACGGAATGGTCAATTTCACGAAGGACGAAAAGGGCGAGGTAACCGGATTGGTGTTTCAGGTGAACGGTCAGACCATTCGAGCGACGAAAGTCAAAAAGATCGCCTCGGCTTCGGATAAGCGATAGGCGGTAACCTGGCTAAAGCGCGCAAGCTCGTCAGGAGCGACGTCCAAGGAGAAAGCGATGAAGAGATTGATATTCATATCGGCGGTGGTTTTGGTCGCGGCGGTTTTCGGAGTTATTTCCCTGCCGTCACACGCAAGTGATAAACAAAAGACGGTGACCTTCAACAAGGATGTGGCGCCAATACTGTTCAAGAATTGCGCCGAGTGTCATCGCCCCGGCGAAATTGCTCCGATGTCGCTTCTGTCATATAAAGATGCGCGTCCCTGGGCTCGCTCGATTAAGGAAAAGGTCATGACAGGTACAATGCCGCCGTGGCACGCCGATCCGAAATATGGCGAGTTCACGAATGACAGGCGACTCTCTCCGGGAGACGTTGCGACCATAGCCTCGTGGGTCGATCAAGGCGCTCCCGAAGGCAACGCCAAAGACCTGCAGGCTGCGCCGAAATTCCTCGATGGGTGGAATATCGGAAAGCCGGATATCGTCTTCTATATGCCGGAAGCGTATTCGGTGCCGGCCGATGGCGTGGTCGATTATAAGTACTTCACCGTTCCGACCAACTTTACCGAAGATAGATGGATTCAGGCGGCCGAGATACGGCCCGGCACGCGCGGCGTCGTGCACCATATTATCGTTTTCACGAAGAACGGCTCAGATCAGAAACTGCTCACCGGCTATGCGCCGGGAGAGCAGCCCGTGGTGATTTCGGATGGCCTGGCCAAGAAGGTTCCGGCAGGCTCGAGCCTGGTATTTCAGGTTCACTACACGCCGAATGGAACCGCGGCAACCGACCGTTCATACGTTGGATTGATATTCTCGAAGACGAAACCGCGGAATGAAGTGTTGACGCGCCCCGTTATGAATACGCGATTCGTAATTCCACCGGGCGATCCGAACCACAAGGTCGATTCGAGCTATACGTTCGCTGAAGATTCCCACATTCACTCGCTCATGCCGCACATGCATTTTCGCGGCAAAGACTTTGAATATCGCGTGACGTTCCCGGATGGAACCTCGAAGGTTATCTTATCCGTCCCTAAGTACGATTTTGCGTGGCAGAGCTACTATATTTTGAAAGAGCCCATCGCGGCGCCGAAGGGAACAAGGCTCGATTGTCTGGCCCACTTCGACAACTCAGATAAAAACAGATACAACCCTGATCCATCGAAGGAAGTTCGCTGGGGAGACCAGACTTTTGAAGAGATGATGATTGGCTGGACCAGCTACACGGTTGATAAAAACGAGCAGAAGCCCGCGATGGCGGCCGCCGGTCAGAAATAGAAACAGGGCGCCGATTGCGCCTCCATAAGTTTGAATCCGTAGAGAGAGTGTATCCGAAATACGAACCGACGGAATGTACACCAGATCCCGATGAAGCTTGAATCGACGAAGATATCATTCTTGAGACCAGCGACGCAGCGACTGCTAATCGCGCTGGCCTGTGTTGTATGTCCCGCGTTTGTGGTTCGAATAGGCATCGCGCACGAGCCGATTACTACAAAGATCATGTTCAACAGAGAGGTCGTGCGCGTCTTGCAGGAGAATTGTCTTGGCTGCCATAGACCTGAGGGCATCGCTCCGATGTCCCTGGCCACCTATGAAAATGCACGGCCGTGGGCGAAGGCGATCAAAGAGGAGCTGCTCGAAAAACGGATGCCGCCGTGGTATGCGGTCAAAGGCTTTGGGCAGTTTCGAAACGGGCCCGATTTAACGCAGCGCGATATAGACGTGATCGTTAATTGGGTTGAAGGCGGAGCGCCAAAGGGCGACGAGAAGGATTTGCCGGAGGCGCCGCTCTATTCGGATGAATGGCCGCTTGGCCGGCCGGATCTCGTGCTTCAGGCGGGCTCACACGAAGTCGCCTCCGATGCGGACGAGCGATGCGTCATTACCGTTCCGACCAGTCTGAAGGAGGACAGATTTATCAGGGCGATCGATCTTCGGCCGAGCGCCCGATCGGTCGTGCATTCCGCGACGCTCTATATTGAAAAGAGCGGGAATGAGAGAGACCGTGATAAGCAGGACGGCTTGGCCGCGGACAACCTGCTTGGGACCTGGATGCCCGGTCAGCGGCGAGTTTTGTTGTATGAAGGATACGGGCAGCTAATTCCCGCGGGATCCAGAATCAAACTCGACGTTCACTATCGGGGTTCCGGCGATGCCCTAAAGGATTCGAGCCAGATCGGTCTGTACTTTTCGAAAACGCCGCCGTCCAAGCGCGTACTGAGCGTGGCGCCCGTGATCGAGACGAATCATGGCAACAAGATCAAGGCTTCGCTTACTCTTCCCGTGGATGCGGAAGCCGTCGGTGCGATACCTACCGGCTATGCAGCGGTAGACTCGCTTGAAGCAACTGCCTACAGGCCCGATGGAACGACTGAGGTGTTGATTTGGATGCGTCCTAACAAAGACGGCTGGCAGACCACCTATTACTACAAACATCCGGTTATTCTGCCCAGGGGAACCAGAATCGAAATTACCTGCTATGTCGGTGATTCGGATAGCGAGAGCAAGACAAGCGAAGATCCGCTCTGGACCAGCCATCATCTCTGCGAGTTGCTGCTGGCAATTCAGCAAAAATAAACTCCCATCGACATCACGCCTCTGTCAGCCATTTTTGTAAGAGCGTCCGGCGAGATGCGGCGGCATCTTTTAATGGGCGCTCCAGATAGCGAATTATGAGCTACTCAATTGACGAGATGGCGCCGTGTGACTGGGACAGCGTGCGCACAATATATGAAGAGGGCATTGCGACCGGAGATGCAACGTTTGAAACGGCTGCTCCGGATTGGGAGAAATGGGATTCAAGTCACCTGCGCGAGGCCAGATTGGTTGCTCGATCAGATGGAGAGGTGTTGGGTTGGGCGGCGCTCAGCCGCGTATCCGAGCGGTGCGTCTACGCGGGCGTGGCTGAAGTCAGCGTTTATGTCGGCAAAACGCAGCAGGGCCGGGGCATCGGCGGAGCATTGCTTGAAGCGCTTATTGTCGAGTCCGAAAGATCGGAAGTCTGGACGCTTCAGGCCGGAATCTTCCCTGAAAATTATTCGAGCATCGTTATTCACAAGAAGCACGGGTTTAGAGAGGTCGGTTTCCGAAAGCGATTGGGAAAGCTCAATGGAATCTGGCGGGACGTGTTGTTGTTGGAGAGAAGGAGCGCGATCACAGGCCTCGGTTAGGATGGAAGGTCGGATTGAAGCGTGACCAAGTTGAAGTCGTTGACACTGGAATTCGAAATGCATAACATAGTCGCGGCGTTGCGGCTCGTAGAGTACTGAATTGCGATACTGCCCCACCTCACAACGGCGTGCAAGATAGTATGGAAGTCCGGACCAGAATCCCAGAAAAGCTCTACTTCCGTATTGGGGAAGTATGCGAGTTGATAAAGGTGCAGCCACACGTGCTGCGCTACTGGGAGTCTGAATTCCCGATGCTCACGCCTCAAAAAAATCGTGCGGGCCAGCGAGTATATCGTCGAAAAGACGTCGAAATGGTCTTCCGCATCCGAGACTTGCTTTATGAAGAAAAGTTCACGATCGCGGGCGCAAAGAAGCGCTTGATGGATGAGCAACAGAGCAGAACTTCGGCGCGCCAGAAGCGTTCGGTTCCAGACGAAGCAGAAGACCATCAGGATTCGCTCGAGCTCTTCGACGCCGACGATTACGAGCCGGATTCCGATCCGTCACACATTGAAGCAGAAGCCGCGGAATACGACGAGATGGAAGATCCGGTTCCTGCCGAAGCCCAGCCGAAAGATGAAACGGCCACCAGAAGCAAGCCTGGTTTAAGCGCGAATTCACGCCGCACAATACGCGCTATCCGCCGTGAACTTGAGGGTTTATTGACAATGCTAGACCCGAATGCTAGCATCGAGCCTTGAGTTCGTATTCGAAGACTTTCTCGTTAAAAGCAATAAAGGTTCGGGACGTGGCGCAGCCCGGTAGCGCGCTTCCTTGGGGTGGAAGAGGTCGCTGGTTCAAATCCAGTCGTCCCGACCAATCTAAGCTAACCAGAACGCAGGATTAGCTGATTATAATTGGTCTAGCTCCAGTTCCAGAGGCTAGAAGAGCCCGACGCAAAAGCGTCGGACGATTTAACTCTTAGCTCTCTGCGAGTCTGGGGTTTCTCATTTATGTTTCGAATACTTGTCACTAATGACGACGGAATTCACTCGCAGGGTATCATAGCTCTCGAGCAGGCTCTCAGATCCGTCGGCGAAACCATAACGGTCGCTCCTGCTCACGAGATGAGCGCCGCGTCCCATTCGCTTACGCTCGCGCGCCCGTTGCGCATTGAAAAAATCGACGATACTCATTTCTCGGTGGATGGCACGCCGACTGACTGCGTCACCCTCGCGATGAATGAAATACTGAAGCACACTCCGCCGGATCTGATCGTGAGCGGGATCAATAAGGGCGGCAATCTGGGCGACGATGTCATCTATTCAGGCACCGTCGCCGGCGCGCTGGAGGCTGCCATCTATGGACTCCCCGGTATCGCGATCAGTCTAGTGCAGCGGCTGAACTTCGACTTTGAGCACGCGGCTGAATTCGCGGCCCAGATAGCGGCGCGAGCTTTGAGCGACGGGTTTCCGGGCCCGCTTCTCAATATAAACGTTCCACCGGGCCCGATTCGCGGCGTGCGCATAACAAGACAGGGCACGAAGATAATCAAGCCGACTATTATCGAGGGCACGGATCCCCGACAACGCAAATATTACTGGATTGGCGAAGAGTCAATGACGTGGAACGAGGAAGAGGGAACCGATTATGAAGCTCTTCGCCAGGGATTAGTTTCAATGACGCCATTGCGCAATGATATGACGGATCATCGCGCGCTGGAACAGCTTCGGCTCCGTGATTGGGGCACGATGCTGGAGCCGCTTCTGCGATGAGACCCGACCTTTCCCAACCCGCCTCTCAATTTTACAAAACGCAACGCGCTCGAATGGTACAGCTTCTCCGCGAACGCGGCATCCGTGATGAGCGGGTGCTTAGAGCGATGAACGAAATTCCAAGGCACCTGTTTGTTCCGGAAGCGATCGCGGCGAAGGCATACGGAGACTATGCTCTGCCAATCGGGAATATGCAGACGATCTCACAGCCCTATATGGTCGCGAGAATGAGCGAGCTGCTACGGGTAGACGAGCAATCCACGGTGCTGGAAATCGGCGCGGGATATGGCTATCAGACCGCGGTTCTCTCCTCCATAGCTGGACGAGTGTTTTCGATCGAACGGCTCGCCGATCTCGCTCGCGCGGCTCAGGCGAACATCCGGAAGATCGGCTGTTATAACGCGACCGTCAAGTGGTTCGATGGAACGATCGGCTGGAGCGAGCACGCGCCCTACGATGGGATTCTCGTAGCCGCGGGAAGCCCGGATGTTCCGGAGCCTCTTGTCAACCAGCTCGCAATGGGAGGCCGTCTGGTAATTCCAGTCGGAAATGAAGAACAACAGACGCTTGTTCGAATCGTACGCACCGAGCAGGGAATCGTGCGTGAAGATCATGAGCCGTGCGCGTTTGTTAAGCTGATCGGACGCCACGGCTGGTCCTCATGAATGCGGACGGTTTGAGCAAACGGCACAGACCCGTCCACGAAGAGTGAGCGAGTGATAGCAAAAATTATCGAAGCGCTGAGCGCCTTTATCATAGGAACAATCGCAACGCTCGGTTACTCGGGCGTTGTTTTGTTGATGGCGATCGAATCAGCCTGCATACCTCTTCCATCAGAAGTCATAATGCCTTTCTCCGGATACCTGATATATACGGGTCGATTCAATATCTGGGGAGTATCCATTGCCGGAGCGGTCGGATGCGTTGTCGGTTCTCTAGGCGCCTACTGGGTTGGTATGCGAGGCGGCCGGCCGCTAGTAAAAAAATACGGCCGCTACGTGCTCATTTCCGCTCGAGACGTCGATCTTGCGGATAGGTGGTTCGCCAAATACGGCGAGGTCATCGTGTTCGCAAGCCGCCTTCTTCCCGTGGTCCGCACGTTCATCGCTTTTCCCGCCGGCGTCGCTCGCATGAATCTCACCAGATTTATCATCTACACATTCCTTGGATCGTTCCCCTGGTGTCTTGGCCTGGCGTACATAGGCCAGCGGCTCGGCGAGGAGTGGAACAAGAACGAAGCTCTGAAGTCCTGGTTTCATCGATTCGACTTCGTTATCGGGATTCTTGGCGCGGCGGCGATTGCCTTGTGGGTCTGGCGTCATTTCCGTGGAAGACACGCGGAGCTCGGCGCAGACGGTTCGAACCCTGCCGGTTAGTGAGTCTGTACACGGGACAGCGCGTTGATTTTTCGTCGATTGAGAAAGCTCGCCGATGTCTGTTATCGGTCTAATTCAACACGCAGCGCTTCGATTGACTGACGCCTCGGGAGAATCGGGCCGGATTCTGCTTTCGCTATTCATAATGCTCGCTTCGGCCAAGCTGATGGCGGAATTGTTCGAGCGGCTTCGTCAGCCCGCGGTCGTCGGCGAAATACTGGCCGGCATAATCATTGGGCCGAGCGTACTCTCGCTCGTGCAGCCTTCCTCAGCGACGGAAGTCCTTGGAGAGATTGGGGTCGTCTTTCTGTTATTCACCGTCGGTTTGGAAACGCGGCCCGGAGATATAAGAAAGGTCGGTCGAATTGCTACGGCCGTTGCCGTTCTCGGGGTCGTAGTCCCTTTTTTTGCCGGCTGGGGTTTGCTTGTCTTATGGCCGGGCTATAGTGCTATTGAAGCTGTTTTTCTCGGCGCGGGAATGGTCGCCACTTCGGTGGGAATAACCGCGAGAGTCTTGTCTTCAATGGGTTTTATAGGCGCGGCGGCCAGCCGCGTAATCCTGACCGCCGCCGTCATCGACGACATAATCGGGCTGCTGGTGCTGGCTGTCGTGAGCAGCCTTGCGGAAGGGCGCATCCGCTATCTGCATATTGCCTTGACTGCGTTGATTGCAATTGGATTTGCCATTCTAATTCTTACCGTAGGCGGCCGCGCAGTGCGGCGGGTAAAACCGAGAGTAAGCTCGCTGAGGATTGATCACTCGTTCCTGTTGTTCGCGCTCGTGCTGTGTTTCGGGCTGGCGGCGGTTGCGGGAATGATAGGAATTGCCGGCATAGTTGGAGCGTTTCTTGCAGGGGTCGCTCTTTCCGAAGCCACTGATGACACGCGGCTCCATCTGCAGGCTGGAGCGCTCACGGAATTTGCCGCTCCGTTCTTTCTCGTGAGTATTGGGATGAAGCTCAACTTATCTATATTCCTGTCGCCGGCTGTGGTGGCTCTGGCTGCGGTCGTCACTGTTCTGGCAATCGCGACGAAGCTCATTGGCTGCGGCATCGGCGCGCTGACAATGGGCCGCAGGCGCGCGCTTCAGGTGGGTCTTGGAATGATTCCCCGCGGAGAAGTCGGGATTGTCGTCGCTCAGATAGGGCTTGCCTTGTCCGCCGTCGGCGATAAAATCTACGGAGTCGTGCTTGCAATGGCGGTACTGACGACTCTCGCGGCTCCGCCGTTTATCAAGATCGCATTCGCGCCGGAGACGCGGCTCCCACAAGATGATGATGAAGTACTAGATCAGCCCCTTGGCTGAGCGGTACTATCCGCTCGATCTTGCGTTCCGCCCTGAACCGGAACCGCGGCGCCAAACGGTGCAAGGACATCACCTTCATACAATACTTGATGTAGAAACAATCCGGAGGGCGGCGCGGTGTGAGATGCAATCATCTCCGCCGATGCGGCGGACGGCCGCTTCTCGTTCAACAAGCCGGCGAACTGTTCAGGAGTCAGTCTTCCGCGGCCGATCTCAACAAGCGCTCCCACGATCCGCCGAACCATCTTCCATAAAAAATGTGAGGCGGCTATGCGGATGAGCAACAGGTCGTCTTCAAGTCCAATCTCGATTCGGTCGACGACTACGATCGTGGATCTCTCATCCTCGTCTCTTTCGGACAACAGTGCGAAGTCGTGCCGGCCGATCAGGGATCTGGAGGCCCTCTCCATAGCCACGACGTTGAGACGGTCCTTAATCCACCATACAAAATGTTTTCCGAGGGCGGTTCGGCGAGTGGATATCTGGTAGAGGTAGGATCGGCCCATCGCATCGCGCCTGGCATCGAAGCGCTGCCGGCACGATTCCACGGCAAGGATATTGATGTCAGCCGGGAGGCGGTCGTTAAGAGAAATCTTCAGCTCGCGAGGGCTGCAACGAGCTTCAGCACGGAGATGCGCCGCTTGCGCGAGCGCATGAACGCCTGCATCGGTGCGTCCGGCGCCTCCCAGTTCAAAAGGACACCCGAGGGCTTCTCGTGCCGCTCGTTTTATCTCGCCTGCTATCGTGCGGGCGTTCTTCTGCTCTTGCCAGCCGCGATACCTGGTTCCCTCGTATTCGATGGTTAGCTTCCAGGTATTCAATTCATTCCCGTGGTTGGCTCAAACAGCGGCCGGTTGTTTGAATGCATATTATGAAGGGCTAAAACTTCGGGCCATTTGATCGGTGACATTTCTTATCGTATCCAGCGCGCCTCGCTTCCCGCTGAATCGCAGGATCCATACGCCGTCGCCGTCCTGCAGATAATAATACGTCGCGGCGTATTTGCGTTCTCCTTCGACGTAAAAGAACGACAACCTGATTCCCTTGAGCGGGCCGCCTCCGAAGGGCTCGTTTCCGGTCATTTCGAGACCGGCTTTGTAGACCTTCAGTGTTTCCTCCTCTTCGCGAACCAGATCCGCGACTGCACGTGTACCGACGCTCTCTTTGGTGATCTTGAGAAGACCTTCGGAACGATCTCGGTAAACGAACTCGGTTTTTTGACGGCCGACCGCATCGTTATAAGAGACCGCCCGCCAATCGCCGATCAGCAGTATCTTGAATTTGCCGCCGGGATCCTCGTACTGTTTATCCGCCAGAGCGGTAATTCCCAGACTGGCCGAGATGATAAGACCAGCGGCGAACAACAGAGCGAAGCGATTCATGGTTTCCCTCCAACAGTCTCAACTGCTCACTCGATCCGCTGATAGATCTGCATGATTCTAGCACAGCAACGCGCGAGACTACTCAAATTCCCAAGAATCGCGATTGAATTGAGATGACACGAAGCGATTGGTCTGAAGGTCGCTTTTTTTGGCCACTGAGTCGGGACTGTGGGCGGCTACGGAGCAGCTACGGTCGAAATCGGCGGCACCCTGAGT
>QHVH01000073.1 GCA_003222245.1 Blastocatellia bacterium AA13
TGTGGAAGCGCTGCCTAAGATCGAGGGGAGGGGAGAGGGGAAGCTAAGAAAGAACGAGAGGGCGAGGACGGCGGTAGAAGAAGGGTTGGCGGCGATATGGGAAGACGTGCTTGGAGCAAAGTCGATCGGAATACACAGCAACTTCTTCGAGTTGGGCGGCCATTCACTGCTCGCAACGCAGTTGATATCACGCGTGAGGCGGATGTTCTCAGTCGAGGTTGGGCTTCGAGAGCTCTTTGAGGAACCGACGGTGATGGCGCTCGCAAACAAGATCGAAGAAGCGATGAGGCGAGGGACGGGCATTCAGAAACCGGAAATCAAACGGACGGGACGAAGCAGCGATATTCCTCTGTCGTTCGCGCAGCAGCGGCTGTGGTTCATCGATCAGATGGAGTCAGGTGGATCGGCGTTCAATGTGTATGCCGCGGTGCGAGTGCGTGGGAATCTGAACCAACAAGCTTTTCAAAATACTCTGACCGAGATAGTGCGGCGCCATGAAGTACTGCGAACCAGATTTGGCGTTGGGGGCGGCCAGCCGATTCAAATAATCGATCCGCCGGGGCCGTTCGAAATTACCGAAAGCGATCTCACGGCGACACCGGCAGCCGAGCAAGAGAGCGAGATCGAGCGCATCGCGCGCGAAGAAGCGCTGCGCCCTTTCAATCTGCTAACGGGCCCGTTGCTGCGAACCAGGCTCCTGAAGCTTGCGGAGCGCGACCAAGTCGTAGTCTTCACGACGCACCACATTGTCAGCGACGGCTGGTCGATGCGAGTGCTCATCAACGAAATTGCCGCCCTTTATCCCGCGTTTGCCGAACAGAGAATGCCTTCGCTTCCCGATCTTCCGGTGCAATACGCGGACTTCGCGGTCTGGCAGCGTGAATGGCTGCAAGGCGAGGTACTGGAAGGACAGATTCAGTATTGGAGAGATCAATTGAACGGCGCGGCGCCGGAGTTGAATCTGCCGACCGACTTTCCGAGATCGCCGGCGGCCGGCTCGAATGGAGCAAACGAAATCTTCATTCTGCCTCAGGAGCTGTTGGCGAAGCTCAAGGCCGTAAGCCGAAGCGAGAACGTCACGCTCTACGTCACGCTGCTTGCCGCGTTTCAGGCATTGATGCATCGGTGGTCGGGCCAGACCGACATACTGGTGGGCACGGACATCGCGAATCGAACGCAGGCTGAAACCGAAGATCTCATCGGGTTTCTGGTGAATCAACTCGTCATGCGGAGCGATCTTTCGGGCAACCCCAGCTTCAGCGAGTTGTTGAAGCGAGTCAGAGAAGTGACGCTTGGCGCCTATTCGCATCAGGATCTCCCGTTCGAGAAACTGGTGGAAGTCCTGAATCCCGATCGAAGCAACGGCAAGCACCCGCTGTTTCAGGTGAAGCTGCACCTCGACAACATTCCGCGCGAGCCGCTCGAATTACCGGGGCTTCAACTGGACTATATGGAAATCGACAATGGCACCGCCGCGCTGGACCTAACGCTTACACTTTGGGAGCATGGCGATGCGTTGTCCGGCCGAATCAGATACAACACGAGTCTTTTCCGCGGATCGACAATCGTCAGGATGATCGCCGAGTTCAGATCGATCCTGGAATGCGCAAGCGAAGATGCGGCGATCCGGCTCGATGCGCTGAATGCCTATCTGGATCAGGCGAACCAGACGCGTAAGAAGGCGCAAAGCGCGAAGCTTCAGGAGGCAGGCTTGAGCAAGCTGGCAGGAGCACGTCGGAAGGCATTACGAATCGAGGAGCGCGAAGGAGAGGCCGCATCATGAAATCCCAGTTGACTCAAGCGAACGACCCGCGGCTCTCCGGCATAAGACGCAAGCCCGTGAGCCTGTCAAAGGAATCGCTGGTTAAGACCGAGCACCTAGATGGAATGCCGGCGATTCCGGTTGTGCTAAAGCCGGTGATGGACGATGTCAATCTGGCGGCATGGGCCGCTGACAATCGAGAATGGATCGAGACTCTTTTGTCGAAGGCCGGAGCGATTCTGATGCGAGGCTTTGGAGTCAAAGGCGCCATCGAGTTCGAACGCGTAGTCGAAGCGCTCTCCGGCGCTCCGATTCAGTACGACGAGCGCACATCTCCGCGGTCTCAGGTGAGAGGCGGCATCTATACCTCCACGGATCATCCCGCCGATCAAAGCATCTTTCCGCACAACGAGCACTCATATGCGATGACGTTTCCGTCAAAGCTCTTCTTTTTCTGTTCGCGGCCGGCGCGCGCCGGTGGTGAAACGCCGATCGCGGACACTCGGAAAGTCTTTGAGAGGCTTCAGCCTGAAATCAAGCAGCGTTTCCTCGAGAAGAATTGGATGTTCGTACGGAACTACGGCGAAGGGTTCGGGCTGTCGTGGGAGGTTGCCTTTCAGACTCGCAGCAGATTCGAAGTTGAAGAGTTCTGCGGAAATAACCGGATCGAGTTTGAGTGGAAGAGCGGCGGCAGGCTGCGAACCCGGCAGGTTCGTCCCGCGACGATAGTTCATCCGAAGATCGGCGAGACGCTCTGGTTCAATCACATAACGTTCTTTCACATCTCGACTCTCGAGCCCGCCGTGCGCGACTCGTTATTAGCGGAGTTTCGCGAGGAAGATCTTCCGAACAACACATATTACGGCGACGGCTCACCAATCGAGCAGTGGGTGATGGAGGAGCTTCGCGGCGCATACCTCAACGAGCAGGTGAGTTTCCCCTGGCGAACTGGAGACATCCTGCTAATCGACAACCTGATGACATCGCACGGACGCGCGCCGTTCGAAGGCGAGCGAGAAACCCTTGTAGCGATGACTGACCCGATTACTCGTACCGACTGTTAAATAATCGAAATCGCGGCGACACGAGAGAATAGTTCTGTCGCCGGTATGAGAATACCTGGGCCCTGTAATGTCAGCCGGCGCAATCCCCGTCCGTTGAGCCGGCGCGTCAAGCTTCAAATTCAAAAGGCGATCATGCAGAAGGAAATCTCCGTCCAAGGATACCGGCTTTCGCCGCAACAGAAACATCTGTGGCTGATGCAGCAGCGCGACGGCGGCAAAGTGTATGTTGCCCAGTGCGCCGTACTGGTTCAGGGTGGGTTCGACCTGGAGCGGTTCCGATCAGCGGTCGAGAAGATCGTCGCCAGGCACGAGATTCTCAGGACGGACTTTGTCGGCGTTTCCAGATTGAACGTCCCGCTTCAGAGCATAGCGGAAGAAGGACGATGGTCGCTGATGCAATACGATCTATCCGACTGCTCATCGGTAGAGTGTGAACGAAGAGCTCAAGAGCTCTTTGATCAATTCGCGCGAGAGGCTTGTCTGGCCCCGCCGGGCAGCAGCGCGCTCCGCGTCGGCCTGGTGAGCATGCCGGCGGCTGAACACATTCTGTTTATTACGTTGCCGGCGATGTGCGCGGACTCAAGCGCGCTGGAGGTCTTCATAAGAGAGATCAGCCTCGCCTATGACTTGCCCGAAGAGCCCCCCGAAGAACAAGCGGAATGGATCGACGATAGCGATGGAGCGCTGCTCCAGTATGCGGAGATTGCGGAGTGGTGGAACGAGCTGTTGGAGTCCGAGGATATGGAGGCCGGACGCGAGTATTGGCGAAAGGTCGATCTCTCCCGAAGGACATCATTGCGGCTTCCATTCGAAAATTCGCGCGGGCTCGAAGCCGCCTTTGAACCGGAAGCGGTGTATGCCCCGCTTCACGGCGCATCGGAGCGAGTATTAGCGCTAGCGTTACGACACAACAGTTCTCCGCAATCGGTGATGCTTGGGGCGTGGAAGGTGCTGCTGGCTCATCTCGCTCACGAATCCGAGGTGCTGGTCGGAGCCGCGTATGAGAACAGGAAATATGCTCAACTGAAAGGCAGCATCGGTTTGCTCGCCGGATACGTTCCGCTCTGCTCGCGGCTAAATGAGGAGGTGTCGTTTACCGATTTAATTGCAAGCCTCGACGAACAGATTGCGGAAGCCTACGAGTGGCAGGAGTACTTCAGTTGGGATCAGGTCGAGGAAACCGGTGTAGACGAAGGCCCACGGTTCTTTCCGATCTGCTTCGAGTATGCGGAGGCCGAGCCCTGCTTCGGATCGAACGGGGCCAGATTTTCAATAATGAAGAAGGCCGCTTCGATCGATCGTTTCGAGTTGAAGCTATGCTGCACGATCAAAGCGGAGAGCCTTCAAATCGCCCTGCACTACGATGCCGGCAGATACGAGCGCGATTCCATCGAGCTATTAACGTCACGTTACATAGCTCTGCTCGACAACATCCTTAACGCTCCCGAGTCCGCGGTCGGCGATCTCGAAGTCATCGCCGAGACCGAGCGCAAACTGCTGCTGAACGAATTCAACGACACGAGCGTCGAGTACGAAAACGCGGCTCCACTTCACGAGCTCTTCGAAGCACAGGTCAAACGCACTCCCGATGCCGGCGCGCTGGCGCAGGGAGATCGGAATCTGAGCTACCTCGAGTTGAATCAACGCGCCAATCGGATCGCGAATCATTTGAGAAGCGTGGGTGTTGGCCCCGAAGCCGCCGTCGGAATCTGTCTGGAGCGCTCCTTCGAATTAGTGGAAGCAATTCTTGGCGTGCTGAAGACAGGCGCGGCTTACGTTCCGCTTGATCCGGAGTATCCGGCGGCTCGATTGAATTACATTGCCGGAGACGCGAGGTTGGCGGCCTTGATCACGCGCCGGTCTCTCATCGGCGATCTTTCCGACTCGAACATCAAGATAGTTGATCTCGATGTCGATTCGCGGGCCATCGATCCGTGCAGGGATCATGATTCGGACTCAGGAGCGGCTCTCGATAATCTCGCGTACATCATCTACACATCAGGGTCCACTGGAAAGCCTAAGGGCGCGATGAACACTCACCGCGGCCCTTGCAACCTTCTTGATTTCACCAGAGCGGTTTATGGAATCGACGCGGGAGAGCGGGTGCTGCAGCTTGCGTCGGTGAGCTTTGACTTCTCCGTATGGGAAATCTTCATTGCGTTGTCGTCGGGCGCGGCGCTGGTGCTGACGGATGGGAACAGTCATCGCGACGGCCGGTACATCGTCGATTTGATCGCGGAGCAGCGGATTACGACGGTCCATTTTGTGCCTTCAATGTTGCAGGCAGTCCTGGAGCAGGAGGGAATTGAACGGTGTGAGTCTCTGCGGCGGGTGTTATCGGGTGGTGAGATGCTCACGTCGAGCATCCAGAGCCGATTCTTCGACAGGCTTCAGGCCGAATTGCATAACCAGTACGGGCCGACCGAGACATCGATCGATGTGAGCTACTGGCGCTGCGATCCCTTGAGCGACAAGTCGACGGTGCCAATCGGCCGCGCGAATGCCAACAATCGATTGTATGTACTCGATCGAGATCTCAGGCCGGCGCCGATCGGCGTGGCAGGCGAGCTATTCGCGGCGGGACGAGGTGTTTGTCGAGGGTATATCGGCAAGCCTGATCTGACTGCTGAAAAGTTTTTGCCTGATCCTTTCGGCAATAGCGGAGAACGATTCTACAAGACCGGCGATCGAGCCCGATATCTTTCGGATGGGGCCATCGAGTATCTCGGGCGCCTTGACGGTCAGATCAAGATTCGAGGCTATCGAATCGAGATCGGTGAGATCGAAGCTCTCCTCGCCGGACACGCTTGCGTGCAGGAAGCCGCTGTAGTGCTTCGGCCCGATTCTCGGGGCCAGGGAAGAATGGTTGCTTATGCGACATTGCGAATCGGTTCGGATATATCGACCGCGGAATTGCGCGATTATCTCCGGCAGTCTCTTCCCGATTACATGGTTCCTTCGGCGATAGCGATACTCGAGCGGATGCCCGTGACCGTTGGCGGCAAACTGGATCGGCAGGCGCTGCCGGAGCCGGAGCGATCCGGCCGCTCGGCAAGCAGCGGCGCCGTCTCCCTCCCAACCGAAGAAGTGCTTGCGATGATCTGGTCCGAGGTACTTGGAATCGAGGAGGTCGGCTTCAGTGAGACTTTCTTCGATCTCGGAGGCCACTCGCTGCTCGCCACTCAATTGATCTCGGCGATTCGCGCGACGTTCAAGGTAGACCTTCCTCTTCGAGAATTGTTCGAGACGCCCACGGTAGAAGGCCTCGCGCGAAAGATCAACAACCTGTTGTTTGCCGGACACAAACCGGAAGCGCCTCCCGTTGAGCGGGCGCCTCGGTCTCAGGATCTTCCGCTGTCATACGCGCAGGAGCGCCTGTGGTTCACCGCTCAGATGGATCCGGAGAACTGGGCCTACAACATTCCGGCTGCTCTTCATCTCATTGGAGAACTCAACGTTGCGGCGCTTCGTCGAACGGTGTCCGCGCTCGTTCGAAGACACGAAACGCTGCGGACGACCTTTGACGCGAATCATGGCCGGCCCGCGCAGATAATCCACGCGGCCGAAGAGTCCGGGCTTGAAGCAGAGGATCTCACAGCGCTCGGCGACATGGAGCGAAAAGAGAGAGTCGACCGGGAAATTAGAACCGAGGCGGAGCGTCCTTTCGATCTCGAACAAGGACCTCTTTTCAGAATCCGCCTTCTGAAGCTTGGCGACCGCGAGCACGTCGTACTCCTCACGATGCATCACATCATCAGCGACGGCTGGTCGATGGGGGTCTTGATAAGAGAGGTCGCCGAACTATACGGCGCGTTCCATGAAGGAAGGGAATCGGTCCTGCCTGAGCTGGAGGTCCAGTATGCGGATTACGCAATGTGGCAGAGGACGTGGCTCACGGGCGAAGTACTGGAGCGTCACGCAGCGTACTGGAAGAAACACCTGGATGGGGCTCCGCGAGTGAGCGAACTGCAAACTGATCGGCCGAGACCCGCCGTTCAAACCTATCGAGGCGCGCGGCGCGATTTCACTATCGACGCGGCGGTGAACGACGGCTTGAAAAAGGTGAGCCGAGCCGAAGGCGTTACGTTGTTTATGACGCTGCTCGCGGCCTGGCAGACCTTGCTGTCGCGCTATTCGGGTCAGGAAGACGTGGTAGTCGGGGCCGACGTAGCCAACCGGAATCGCGGCGAGACTGAGGGCTTGATCGGCTTCTTCGTCAACATGCTGGTCCTGCGCACCGATCTGAGCGGAGACCCGACCTTTAGTGAATTGCTGGGCAGGGTTCGCGAAACGACGCTGGGAGCTTACGCGCACCAGGATCTTCCTTTTGAAAAACTGGTTGAAGAATTGCAGCCCGAGAGAAGCCTGAGCCATAGCCCGTTGTTCCAGCAGGTGATCGTGCTGCACAACACGCCCGGCGGCGAGCTCGAGTTGCCGGAGCTGAGCTTGCGCGCCCTGGCCGCGGAGACGGAAACCGCGATGTATGACGTATTGCTCTCTCTGCGAGAGACGGGCGGTATTCTGAACGCGAGCTTCGTGTATAACCGCGACTTGTTTGATGCCGCGACGATCGAGCGAATGAGCCGGCAGTATCTCAAATTGCTCGAAGGCATCGGATCCGCGGTCGAGACACGATTATCCGAGCTCTCGCTGCTGTCTCCGATCGAAGAACGACAACTACTCGTCGATTGGAACGGAACCGCGACCGCGTTTCCCGCCGACGCGGCGATCGCATCGCTATTCGAAGCTCAAGCAGCGCGTACCCCGGATGCGACGGCGGTGACGCATGGAGAAGAACGGATAACATACGACTGCTTGAATCGGCGCGCCAACAAGCTGGCCCGACATCTTGGATCGCTCGGAGTCGGGCCCGAGGTTGTCGTCGGACTGTGTACCGACCGCGGCATCGAAGTCGTCATAGGCATGCTGGGAATCCTGAAAGCCGGAGGGGCCTACCTGCCCCTGGATTCTCAGTATTCTTTCGAACGCCTCACCCTGATGCTTGAGGATTCGATGGCTCCAGTGATCGTCACACAGGAGCGGTTGGTCGACAGGCTGCCCGGTCACTGGGCCCATCTGCTTTGCCTCGACTCCGACGCGGAAGCGATAGAACGCGAGAGCGACGAGAACCCCGCGCCATCGGCCGCTCCGGACAACATTGCCTACATTATGTATACCTCCGGTTCAACCGGGGAGCCGAAAGGGGTCACCGTAGTCAATCGCGGAGTCGTTCGCCTGGTAAAGAACACCGACTATGCGAGCTTCGATTCACGAGATGTAATCCTGCAACTGGCTCCGCACACGTTTGACGCTTCGACACTCGAGTTCTGGGCGGCGTTGCTGAACGGCGGATGCCTTGCGTTGATGCCCGAGCCGAAGCCTTCGCTGGCGGAAATCAGCGACGCGATCAGCCGATATGGCGTGACGACTATGTGGCTGACTGCCGGCCTGTTCCATTTGATGGTCGATCAGCATATCGAATCTCTGACGCGCGTTAAGCAGCTACTCGCGGGCGGCGACGTGCTGTCGGTCGGCCATGTAGAGAAGCTTCTCAGCGCCGGCCATGGCGGAGTCTTGATCAATGGATACGGGCCTACCGAGAACACTACCTTTACTTGCTGCCATCGAATGACCGGAGACATCAGCATCGTCAAGACCGTTCCCATTGGCCGGCCAATCGCGAATACCCAGGTCTACATACTGGATGGCCGTTGCCAGCCCGCGGTTCCAGGCGCGATAGGCGAACTGCTGACGGGCGGCGAAGGGCTGAGCAGGGGCTACAACCGGCAGCCCGCCCAGACAGCCGAGCGGTTCGTGCCGGATCCCTTTAGCGCAGACGGCGGAGAGCGACTGTATCGAACCGGCGACCTCGCAAAGTATCTCGCGGATGGCAATGTAGAGTTCCTGGGCCGCAGAGATCGACAGGTCAAGATAAGAGGGTTCCGAATAGAGCTCGAGGAAATAGAGGCGGCGCTCGAGAAGCATCCTGGAATTCGCACGGCGGTCGCGACGGTTCGCGATGAAGGCACGGGCAAGCGCATCGCCGCATATGTAGTGTTCGAAGAGGGCAAGGCCGCGTCGATTTCCGAGCTTCGGCAATTTCTAACCGAGAGACTGCCGGATTATATGATCCCCGGCTGGTTCGTCGCGCTGGATGAATTACCTCTCACCGCCAATGGAAAGATCGCGCGCGACCGGTTGCCGGCTCCTGATCAAGCGGATGTCGAAGCTGACCGTTATGCCGCGCCGCGAACACCCGTCGAAGAGTTGTTGTCGGGAATATGGTCGGAGGTGCTCGGGCTCGAACGCGTGGGAGTGCTTGATGATTTCTTCGAGTTGGGCGGGCACTCACTGCTGGCCACGCAAGTGGTCTCGCGGATCAGAGAGGCGTTTGGAGTAGAGCTTCCACTCCGTGACCTTTTCGAGCGGCCGGTTATCAGAGAGCTGGCGAAGCGTGTTGAGCTGGGTCTTTGGCGCGAAGAATACACCGCGGCGCCTCCGATCAAGAGAGCTGATCGGCGGGATGCATCGCCGCTTTCATTTGCTCAACAGAGATTGTGGTTCATCGACAAGCTCGAGCCGGGCTCGCTCTACAACATAAACCTGGCGGTTCGGCTGCAAGGCTCGCTCGATACCGGAGCGGTCGATAAATCGATCAGCGAAATAGTAAGGCGCCACGAATCCTTGCGGACCGTATTCGGGCTTCTCGACCAGGAACCGATTCAGATCGTTCGCGACGCCGAAGAGATAACGATTCCTATAGAGGACCTGACCGGGCTCGATTCGATCAACAATCAGGTGTTGAGAAGAGCAGTCGAGGAAGCGAGTTTCGGCTTCGACCTCGAGAATGGTCCGTTGTTTCGCGTGCGGCTGCTGAAGCTCGGTGTGTTCGAGCACGTGCTGCTTCTATCCATGCACCACATAGTGAGCGATGCGTGGTCGCTGGGCATTCTAATCAAGGAGTTCGCGGCTCTCTACCAGAGCTACAGCGCGCGCAAGGACTCGCCGCTGCCGGAACTGGAGATTCAATACTCTGACTTTGCGGCCTGGCAGCGAGATTGGCTGCGCGGCGATGTTCTCAACGGCGAATTGAGCTACTGGAAAGAGCAGTTGTCGGATGCGCCCGGAACGCTCGAGCTTCCTACGGATTTCCCCAGGCCCGCGGTTCTCTCCCATCGCGGCGCGAGGGCCGAGACGGTGATCGAACCGCTCACGCTCGAACGTCTGAACGCTCTTGCGCGCAAAGAAGGCGCGACGTTGTTCATGGTTTTGCTTGCAGCCTGGCAGGCGCTGCTCGCGCGTTGTACGCAGCAAGAAGACATCGCAGTCGGAACGCCGGTCGCCAATCGTAATCGAATCGAGACCGAGCCGCTGATTGGGTTCTTTGTTAATACTCTGGTACTGAGAACCAGGATGTCGGCCGACCCGAGCTTCCGCGCTCTGCTTGGGCGAGTAAAGGATGTGACGCTCGGCGCGTTCGCGCATCAGGACTTGCCGTTCGAGAAGCTCGTCGAAGAACTGGCGCCTAACAGGACGCTCGGTCAAACGCCGCTGTTTCAGGTGATGTTTTCGGTTCAGAACGCTCCGATCGGCTCGCTCGATTTAGAAGGCCTTCAGATCAGCTCCATCGAAACGGACGCGACCGCGGCCAAGTTCGATCTGTCTCTCGATATTCATGAGGTTGATAGCGGCCTGCTTGCGACCCTCGATTACGAAACAGATCTCTTTGATCCGGCGACGATCATAAGGTTGAGCGAACAATTCGCGATCATACTGAGGGCAATCGTAGATGAACCCGCTCTTCGTCTTTCTGAATTGCCCCTGCTCTCCGAACAGGAGCGCAAGCAGGTATTGATCGAGTGGAACGATACGGCACGAAGCTATCCTACTGAGCTTTGCGTTCACCAGTTGTTCGAGACTCGCGTGAATGAGAGTCCAGACGCGACGGCGATAGTCTTTGAAGAAGAGCACGTCAGCTACCGCGAATTGAATCTGCGGTCGAATCGGCTTGCGCACTATTTGCGAGGGCGCGGCGTTGGTGAAGAAATGACCGTCGGGATCTGCCTGCCGCGTTCGGTTCATATGCTCACGTCCGTGCTCGGAGTGTTGAAGTCCGGGGGCGCTTATGTCCCATTGGACCCCGCGAATCCGGCTGAACGACTGGCGGTAATTCTACGCGACGCAAATCCAAAGGTGCTGCTTACGGATAAGAGTCTGGCTTCGACTCTCGCGGATAGCTCTTGCGAGATTGTTTGCGTGGACACGGCCGAATCTCTAATCGCTCAGGAGTCTGACGAGAATCCGGACTCGCCGGCCGCGCCGGAGAACGCCGCCTACATAATTTACACGTCGGGCTCGACAGGGAAACCCAAAGGCGTGGTCGTGCCGCACAGGTCGGTCGTCAATCGCAACTTTGCGATGGCCGAGAGGTATGGCCTCGGGGCGAGCGACCGGGTACTGGCGTTCACGAACCTCAGCTTCGATGTATCGATCGAAGAGATGTTTCCCTCGTGGATGAACGGCGCGACCGTTGTATTGAGGTCCGCGAATGCGCTCGATTCCGCTCTCACGTTCTTGAACCTCCTTGATCGAGAGCGCATCACCGTTGTGAATCTTCCCAACTCTTACTTCAACGAAGTCGTAACCGAGCTCGCGAATCAGCCCATCGCGCTTGCACTGAGAGTCGCGACCGTCGGCGGTGAGAAGGGATCTCGGGCTTTGTTCGAATCCGGGCAAACGGTCCTGGGCGATGATGTAACGCTCTTCAATGGATATGGGCCGACGGAGACTACGGTTACCAGCGCGACTTATCTATTCAGAACAGAACATCGGCCTGCGAAGGCTGCGAGCGTTCCAATCGGTCAGCCGGTGGCCAACAGTCAGGCGTACGTATTCGATCGCTGGATGCAGGCGGTTCCCGCCGGCGTGACCGGAGAGATGTACATAGGCGGCGAGGGCCTGGCTCGGGGCTACTTGAATCATCCTGAGCTCACGGCCGAAAAATTCCTGCCTGATGCTATTAGAGCAATCGGCGGAGCGCGGCTGTATGCAACCGGCGATATGGTTCGCCATCTCAATGATGGAAACATCGAGTTTATCGGACGGGTTGACCAGCAGGTGAAGGTGCGTGGATTCAGGGTTGAATTGGATGAGATCGGCGCCGTCCTGAGTCAACATCCCGCTCTGCGAGAGGCTGTGGTAGTAGCTTTCAAGAACGGAAGCGGACATCGCCTGGCGGGATATGTCGTTGCTTTGCCCGATCAGACGGTTACCGTTAGGGAATTGCGTGAGTATCTCAATGAGAGACTCCCGGATTACATGGCGCCGTCCTGGTTCGTGTTCCTTGATGAGTTCCCGCTGACACAGGGCGGCAAGATCAACCGCAAGTTGCTGCCCGAGCCGGAGCAGTCGGCCGGGTCTTCAGAGAACGTCTCGGATCGGCCATGCACCTTTATCGAAGACGTATTGATCGGGTTGTGGATGGAGGTGCTTGGGGTCGAGCGAATCGGGATTCGAAACGATTTCTTCGAACTGGGCGGGCACTCCCTGCTCGCTACTCAGTTGGTCTCAAGAATCAGGAATGCTTTCTCTGTAGAGCTGCCCGTGCGTGCCGTCTTTGAAGCTCCCGGGCTTGCGGAGATGGCGGAGCGGATCGACGAGCTGGCTCGCGGCACAGTCCGTCCGGCGATCTCGCGAGTCCAAGCCGTCAATCGAAGCGGGGCGCTGCCGTTATCGTACGCGCAGCAGAGGCTATGGTTCATCGAGCAGATGAACCCCGGGAGGTCGGTGTACAACGTGCCTGCTGGAGTAAGGGTTAAAGGTGAGCTGGATGTTGAGGCATTAGAGCGAACGATAGTGGAGGTGGCGAGAAGGCACGAAGCATTGCGAACCCGGTTTAGGGTAGAG
>QHVH01000074.1 GCA_003222245.1 Blastocatellia bacterium AA13
CATTATCTGCTCGTTACACTCTGTCATCATTAGCAAAGCTCCTCTCATGGCTCGAAGTCTTTTCCTACTTCACTATTACCATGTTTGGAGCTTTGCTGATGCAACATTGTTGAGAAATTCGGGCTAGCGCATTAACCCTTTGTTCCAGCGCCTCCAGCATTCGTGGCCTATACTCTTGCTCCACTTCTCGTTCCAGCGCCATGAACTTCGATTCCTCAAATAACTTAGGCCGTGCTGCCGCAGGCGCCGCTACGTGCACCGGTGCTGTACGAGGCTGACGTTGTTGCCCCAAGGGCTATTCCTCTGTGATTGGATTGCTTCCTGCGGGTTCGAGCCGCTTCCCAGCAGCCCTTTCTTCGGGACTAACTTCATTCTACCAATACATTTCCCACACACAACTCCTCTCGCTCACCCAAACCCTACTTACTTCACTCCATCTCTCCCCAAAACGGTTAAACACCCTGGGACCTTTTAAAAATCTGTTCCCTATTCCCTGTCGCCCGTCACCTATCCTGCTATAATCAACTCACAAGCGTGCACGAACCGCTCACCTGTCTGAGCGGGTTTTCTGAACTCTAAGTCCGGAGGGATTGAGATGATTGATGCAAAAGACAGGGGTAGAAGTGAAGCTGCCCCGACCATCTCTTTGGCTCGTCATAACCGAATCGTTGTAATGCTCGCGGCGATGTGCTGCCTGTCAACGGGAATTGCAATTGGACTCGGCATCAAGGGCTTTTCCGCGAACGCGGAAGACAATCGTCTAACCGCCAGCAACGCGGCGACCACCCCTGACGCACTCTCCGTGGCATTCACAAAAGTGGCTGGATCCGTGGAACCGACGGTCGTTCACATCAAGGTCTCCGAGGGTGACGAGCGCACCTTGATGCCTCGCGAAGGCGCCGGTTCAGGCGTGATCGTAAACCCCTCCGGATTCATTCTCACTAATCAGCACGTTATTGCGCGAGCCAAGACGATAAAGGTCAAGCTCCTGAGCGGCGTCGAACATGAAGCGCGCATCGTCGGTCAGGACCTCGAAACAGATCTCGCCGTGATAAGAATCGATGTGAGAGAGCCGCTCCCCGCCGCGCGAATGGGCGACTCAGAAAAATTAAAGGTAGGAGACTGGGTCCTGGCTATCGGGTCGCCTTTTGGACTCGAGCAGACAGTCACCGCCGGAATTATAAGCGCGCGGGATCGCGTGACTGGAAGTCCAGCGGCGGTATTCCAACAGTTTCTTCAAACCGATGCAGCCATAAATCCGGGGAACTCGGGCGGCCCGCTTGTAAATCTGGCCGGAGAGGTAATCGGCATCAACACTCAAATCGCAACGACGACCGGCGTCTACAACGGGATAGGCTTTGCGCTTCCCTCCTCCACCGCAATCGAAATCTATAATCAAATAATCGCGAACGGTCGAGTTCGCCGGGGCTTTATCGGAGTCCAATTGGCGGAGTTGAAACCTCAGCTCACGCGTTTCTACGGCATACCCGAAGGCGAAGGCGTGCTTCTCGAGAGACTAACCCCGGATAGCCCCGCGGGTCGGGCCGGGCTTCAGGCTGGAGATGTGATCCTCGGCATCAACGGGCAAACGGTGAAGAGCTCTCGCGAGTTGGCGCACCGCGCGGCCGCGCTGCCCGTGGGAAGCACCGCAACAGTCCTGTACGTACGCGACGGCAAGCGGTCTTCGGCTTCGGTTAAAATAGAAGAGCGGCCGAATGGCGACACGGACGGAACAAAGAATTCTTCCGCGGCGGACCCGGCGCATCCACGCGCAACTCCGAGAGGTCCGCAAACAACGCCGGACAAGCTGCAACAGGCCAAGCAGGAGATCGGCCTTAGCGTCAGGACGCTTACACAGGAGCGGGCGAGAGCAATAGGCATCGAAGGCGCATCCGGAGCCATTGTCACGGACGTGGATCCATTCGGCCTTGCGTTCGATCGAGGATCGGGCGCACAGATCGGCGACGTGGTTATAAGTATCAATCACAAGACCATTCGAAACGCCGAAGATTACAAGCGCGCTGTAAACGAGTTGAAGAGCGGTGAAGATGTTGTTGTTAAGCTGCTCAGAAAAGGGACCGGAATCGGACCGCGTCAACTATCGTCGGCGCTAATATCATTCACGATGCCTTAATACGTCATCAGTCTCGAAGCAGCGCGAGATCGATGCGCGATGACCGGGGAGGTCGAGGTTAATCCGAGATGGTTTGCAAACAAAGAGGCGGAGATTGGGTGAACCCATAATGGAGATTGAGTGGAACCATAATAATGTTGAAAATTAACGTGCTTGACCCTGCTCCTTAATCCATTGTAAGATTCGCCTTGCGTAAGAGAAGTTTGAGGAAGAGGCAAACGCTGTGGTTCAAAAACTGCACTTGCCCTTTTTTTACGCAACCCGCCAACAAAATGAGTTTGGTCAAAGGCTGTCAGTAGAGAATTTCATGGCTAAGGGTACACTGCCCTCAGATCCTTTATTAGAAGAATCCGCTCAATTAGCTGAAGGAGGTGTCTGTGAGCTTCAAAGTAGGCGAGAAGGTTGTCTATCCGAACCACGGAGTAGGTGTGATCGAGAGGATTACGACAAGCGAGATTGGTGGCGCCAATAGCAGTTTTTACCTGTTACGGCTGAAGTCTACAGAATCAACGGTTATGGTTCCGATCGCAAACGCTATGGAGATTGGTCTCCGGTCCCCAATCAAGTCAACCGAATGCGACCGATTGCTCAGAGCGCTCGAAGCTGACTTCTCAAATCCCCCCTCTGATTGGAAAAACAGATATAAAGATTTTCTTGAAAAAATGAAGACCGGCTGCATATTTCATGTGGCTGAGGTCTTGAAGAATCTTACGTTTCTGGCCCAAACTAAGCCTCTCTCCTTCCGCGAGAAGAGGATGCTCGAACGAGCACGTTACCTGGTTGTCAGCGAAATGGCGACGGTCTGCCGTAAAGCTGACAAGGTCGTAGAACCGCTTATTGACGAGGCATTGAACAAGTGCTGCTCCAGGCACTCGACGCGAAATGTCACTGCTGCAAGAACCTCCGCGGCGGTACTGATGCATTAAAGCGGCTGATCCGATAAGACAAGTCAAATTCAATATCCCCGGCTATCGGGGTGGGCAAGTTGTGCTCGTGCACGACTGCTCCCACCCCGCGCCGGAATGTTTTGAATGCGTCCTGAGCTCAGGCAGCTCGTGCTATAATCACGCCGAATGGAAGGCAGTTCACCCGGTTGGACCTTTCTCAAGCTGGCCCTGGTCTTTTTTCTAGTGCTTGCGAACGGGTTCTTCGTCGCAAGCGAATTCGCGCTTGTCAGTGTGCGCCGCGCCAACATCAAAGCGCTCGCGGATGCCGGTGACCGCAATGCCAAAGTTCTACTCCGGCTGATCGAAAATCCTACCGTTTTCATTTCCGCCGTCCAATTGGGCGTCACGCTTGCGAGCCTCGCTCTAGGTTATATAGGCGAGGACACGATGGCGCGATCCGTATTCCAACCGCTCCTTTCCAGAGTAATTTCAAGTACCATCGTATCCTATATCTCGTCCCAGGCAGTCGCGATCGCTTTGGCATTTGCCTCGATAACGTTCCTCCATATCGTGCTTGGGGAAATCACTCCAAAGACGGTGGCCCTCGAACAGACTCAGCGAATCGCTCTTTTTGTGGCGCGCCCTCTTTATCTTTTCTATAGAACTTTCAAAGCTGCGATCCACCTATTGAATTCCTCGAGTGTATTCGTTCTCCGACTGTTCGGCTTCAAGGGTTCGCTCGCTCACATGATGGCATATAGCGAAGAAGAGCTTCGACAAGTGGTCTCGGCAAGCTATCAAAGCGGAGTCCTGAACGAGAACGAACGAAGATTGATTCACAACGTCATAGAATTCGCTGAAAAAAACGTTCGACAGATTATGGTGCCTCGGCCTCAGGTGGCTGCCCTGAATGCGGCCTCGAACTTCAACCAGGTAGTAGCGGAGTTCATTCGGAGCGGCTGTTCAAGAATGCCGGTCTATCGAGATCACCTTGATAACATTATCGGCGTCGCATACATCAAGGACATGATGAGGCTCTTCGGGCGTCATAATCGATTTAATCTGGAAAAACATGCCCGCAAGCCGCTGTTCATACCCGAATCGGCGGTGCTCGAAGACGCGCTTCGGCAGATGCAATCCTCCAAACTCCATTTCGGCATAGTCATCGACGAGCACGGCAGTTTCGAGGGAATAGTAACTCTGGAAGATCTGATCGAGGAAATAGTCGGCGAAATTCAGGATGAGTACGACGAGTCTCCTGACTCCGAGAGAATTCGGCAGGAACCGGATGGCGCGTCCGTGATGCCCGGCAGCATCCAGGTGGTTGATGCAAATCGCGCTCTGAATCTCGGGATACCTGCGTCCGACGACTACGCGACCGTCGCCGGGTTTCTTATAAATCAGGCCGGCAGGTTTCTCGCTGAAGGCGATGAAGTCGACGCCGGAGATTTTATTTATACCGTCGTGCGCGCGTCGCGACATCGCGTACTGCGCGTCAAAGTAAGCCGAAAATCACCGGTGGCCGAACCGTCCCGCTCAGCCGCGGCCGAATAATCCTTTGCCGCTTTCGTTGCCGCGGTGGGCCCAATATAATGTCGGGTTTAACTGATCCTTGTATGAGCCTTATAACCGTGTTTGCGGCGTCGCGGATCGAGAGCAGTCCTGTAGAGTCGATGACAGAGCGTCGCAGCCGTAAGCGTGCCTCAAAAAACCTTCTCCATGGCAGGATTGGAACCAACCACGTGACAGTCGTCACTACAGGAATCGGGCATAAGGCGGCGAGGGAATCGGCGCACGCTCTTCGCGATCTTTCTCCCACGATGGTGATTGTAACGGGTCTATGCGGCGGTCTGTCGCCGTCCATCGGCGAAGGCCAGGTGGTTGTTTATTCTCATTGCCTGGCGAGCGATGGCCGAAGGGAAATTCCGGCGGCCAAGGAACTGGTTCAAAGCGTGACGTCCCTCTTCGAAGAAACCGGCATTGAGTCAAAGCTAGTGCGAGGAGTTTCATCGCCATCGTTAGCCGCGACGCCTGCCGCCAAACGAGCTCTCGCGGCCTGTGGAGCCGCGGTCGTCGACATGGAAAGCTACGAGCTAATTGCTGCATGCAACAGTCTGGGAATTCCAGCCATTGTCATAAGATCGGTGTCCGACTCCTTTGACAGAAAGCTTCCTGACTTCAGCCGTGCAATCGACGATCATGGGTCCTTTATTCCGTTGTCGTTGGCAGTAACGTGTATTGCCAGTCCAATCCAAACCATCCGATTGTTGATTTCGACGCGAAGAGCGATTGGAAACTTGTTAGGAGCGCAGCGAGTTCTTTTTCAGTCAAACCTTCTGAAAGAGAAACTCTCAAGCGCAGCGGACTCCGCGATTCAGGCGCAATCACATTGAGCGATTAGGGGCTTGCTCCGGGTGAAAACTTGAAAGCCGGACAATGCCGAGAAGCGGTTCAATTCACAAAGATGAGTGCAGCGACAAATCACGGCATATCACTTTCGGCCACGATCGATGGAGATGGGATCGGAGGAAAAGACTGGGATCTGAATGATTCGTATCGTTATTGCGAACGGATTGCGCGATCTCACTATGAGAACTTTCCGGTCGGCTCAGTGATTGTGCCCAAATACCTGCGAAAATATTTCTACTCGATCTACGCCTTTGCTCGCACGGCGGATGACTTCGCCGATGAAGGCTATGAGAATAATCACTCCGAAGAAGAGCGATTGGATTGCTTGCGGGCATGGCTTCAAATGCTTCAGGAATGCTTACGAGGCTCTGCTTCGCATCCAATCTTCATCGCCCTGTCGGACACTATCAGTCGCTTCTCATTGCCCGCGGAATTATTCGAAGACCTGCTGTCTGCGTTTTCTCAAGACGTCACAAAGCGGCGCTATGAATCTTACGATCAGTTATTGGATTACTGCCGTAGATCGGCAAATCCGATCGGGCGATTGATACTGCTTCTGTTCGGTCATCGCGACGAAGCTCTTCACCTGATGTCGGACGCCATCTGTACGGCGCTTCAACTGGCGAATCACTGGCAGGACGTAAGAATCGATATCGGCAAAGACCGGCTTTACTTGCCGCTGGAAGACCTCTCGCGATTCGCTGTCGAATTAGAGACCTTGATCGAGTGCCGTGCTTCCTCAGGCCTCCGGCGGCTTATTGAGTTTGAGTGCGAACGAGCGTGGTCTCTGTTCGAAAAGGGGAAGCCGCTTTGCACCGCGGTTCAAGGCAGGCTCGGAATCGAGTTACGCGCGGTCTGGCTTGGCGGCGCACGAATCCTTCGCGGCATAAGAAAGAACGAATATGATGTATTTTCAAGCCGGCCGGTCATTACAAAGTTCGACAAACTTGCGATTCTTATCGGCGCGGTAACGCGGTCGTCGTTCTGAGGAGAATTTTGGAGAGCGCAACGTCAGCGGTGAATAAGGTTCTTCAGGCGCCTGAGAAAATGGCGCAGTCGACGGGCTCGAACTTTTATTATTCATTTCTGCTCTTGCCCGCCGCTAAGCGAAGAGCCATGAATAATGTTTACGGCTTCTGTCGAATAATCGACGACATCGTCGACGAGGATCATGAGGGGCGCGATCCGGCTCAGGATCTCGACCGATGGCGCGAAGAAATTGAGGCATGTTATCAAGGCATTCCAACCACGGATTTCGGCGAACGCCTACTGGAAACGATTGAAGAGTTCGATCTTCCAAAGGAGCCCTTCCTCGACCTGATTGACGGCATGGAGATGGATCTTCAATGGAGCAGCTATGAAACCTTTGCCGATCTGCGCGAGTACTGTTATCGCGTAGCGTCGGCTGTAGGGCTGCTCTGCATAGAAATATTCGGCTATGAGTCGCTCACCGCTCGCGAGTACGCGGTCAACCTCGGCCTTGCGCTTCAACTCACGAACATCCTTCGCGACCTTCGTGAAGACGTCTCTCGAGGAAGGATCTATATTCCAATTGAAGACCTCGAGCGATTCGGATATTCGCGCGACGATTTGTCTCGCGGCGTCTATAACACTCCGTTTGTCGACCTGATGAAGTTCCAGTGCTCGCGCGCAAGGTCTTACTTCGAACGAGCAGCGGCGGTTCTTCCTGAAGAAGATCGATCTTCGCTCTTCGCAGCCGAAATAATGGGAGCTATTTACCGCGAGCTTCTCGAGCTGATCGTCGATGCTCACTACAACGTATACAGAACGCGCTTATCGGTGCCAAAGAAGACCCGGCTGAAAATCGCTTTCAAATTGTGGACCAGCGCAAAGCTCAAAGAGTGGCTGCCAATAGGCGCGAAAGCGCGAGAGATCTAGAAACGAGCGATATCAAAGGAACGCGACACTTGGGGGAACGAGTAATAATCATTGGAGGCGGATTCGCCGGACTCGCGGCCGGCGTCGCTCTTAGCGAGCGCGGTCACCGGGTCACCGTTCTCGAGCGAAGGAGCTTTCTCGGGGGACGGGCTTATTCCTTTGTCGATCAGGCCACCGGCGACATAGTAGACAACGGCCAGCACCTGTTCATGGCCTGTTACGAAAACACGATCAATTTCCTTAGAAAAATCAACCGCCTTGACCGGCTCAAGTTTCAGAGCAGGCCCCGCGTCGATTTCATAGATACCACCGCCGCGATCACTGCCTTCGATTGTCCTCCGTTGCCTGCTCCGCTTCACGCGCTGACCGGCTTGATGAAGATGCGCGGCTTGACCTTTGGAGATAAGCTTCGGGCCTTTCGAGTGGGTAGGGCTCTCGGAAAGAAGAGCAACGGCTGGTCCGGAGCTACGGTTTCCGCATGGCTCACGAGTCTCGGCCAATCTGAAAACATAAAGACTCGGTTCTGGTACCCAATGGCGATAGCCACGCTGAACGAAAATCCCGAGATCGCTTCCGCCGCAATGTTGAAGCGAGTTCTCGACATCGCTTTTCAAGGAAGCTCGACGAACACTTCAATCGGCATCTCGCGCGTCGGCTTGAGCGACCTGTACACCGACGGCGCCCGCGAGTTCATTGAAGATCGAGGCGGTGAAATTCGAACGGATTCAGAAGCGGCGAGTCTCCTGCTTGAACAGAAACAAGGCCTTCGAAGAATAACCGGTGTCGAGCTAAAGAACGGAGAGATATTGGAAGGCGACTATGTGATAAGCGCGGCGCCGCCCCAGGCTTTCCTTCGGCTTCTTCCAGCCGAGCTCAGAGACGAATTCGCGCCGCTCACGTCTCTAAAATCATCTCCGATCGTATCGATCAATCTATGGTTTGATCGTCCGGTGACGGATCTTGAGTTTGCCGGATTGATAGGCACGAACATTCAATGGCTGTTCAATAAGAACGCCATCTGCACCGGCGCAAATCAGGCTAATCAGATTGCCATAGTAATCAGCGCGGCGCACGATTATGTCGATTGCACCAAAGAAGAGCTTGTCGATATGGCGCTCGATGAGCTGCGAGAGCTGATTCCCGAAGCGCGAAACGCGAAACTTCTGCGAAGTAGAATTGTAAAGGAGCGGGAAGCTACCCTCTCACACACAATTGAATCGGATAGCATCCGTCCGTTGGCTCAAACATCAATTTCGAACCTCGTACTTGCAGGCGACTGGACCAGGACGGGTTTACCCGCCACCATAGAAAGCGCCGTCCTGAGCGGTAACATCGCGGCTGATATCGTATCTTCGCGGCTGATTTAGCTCCGCATTCGCATACTCCTCGTTGCGCTTACGAATCAGGAAACTATAGAAATGCCGCCATCATCGGTCGGATCTGAAGAACCACTCGAAACGAGCAGACTGCTGTTGGAGCCGCTCAGAAAGCATCACGCCAGGCTCCTGTTTCCTGTTCTATTGTATTATCGAATCTATCGTTTTATTCCGGACGATCCGCCGGCTTCTGTTGATGAATTAGAAAACCACTATGAGCGGCTTGAATCTCGCGCCTCACCCGCGGGTCATGAGGTCTGGTTGAACTGGGCCCTTCTTCTTAAGTCGGAGGATAAGCACATAGGAATTGTCCAGGCAACGATTGAAGAAAACGGGTGCTCGGAAATAGCTTATCAACTCGCGTTTGATTACTGGCGCAGGGGCTACGCTTTCGAAGCCTGCAGTCGTATGCTCGATTTCATCTGTTGAACCTATGCCATCAAAAGCCTTGTGATACCACCCCGGGCTGTCTTCATGGTACACTCGGTCATAGATTTTGGAGCGTGTATGGCCAGTCAACCCATAACACCTATAACCCTTAAAGAATATATCGATATTGAGCGCCGGTCTGAATATAAAAGCGAGTACATCGAGGGCGAAGTCGTTGCAATGACGGGCGCCAGCAGAAGCCACAACCTTATAGTAGCCAACCTGACTCGCGAACTCGGTCAACAACTAAAAGGAAGACCGTGTGAGTTGTATCCTAGTGACATGCGAGTAAAGGCGCCGTCAGGCCTATCGTATACCTATCCGGATGTAGTCATCGCTTGCGGCGAGCCTCGATTCGAGGATGAGCATGTTGATACGCTGCTTAACCCGACGCTTATTATTGAAGTTCTATCACAATCCACCGAGTCATATGACAGAGGCAAGAAGTTCGCATATTACCGAACTATTGAATCACTTCGTGAGGTTCTGTTTATTGCGCAGAGTGAATATAAGATCGAGCAATATGTAAAGCAGGCCGTCGGTAGATGGATGCTTTCGGAAATCGGCTCGCTCGAGGCGATCATCGAGTTGCCTTCCATTAAATGTGTACTCGCGCTGAACGAAGTCTACGACAGAGTTCGGCTGCCTTGAGATTGGTACTTTGAACCTCTCTCGATAGCTGTGGGCCGACCTACCTTTCCGATGTTCTCTAATATTCAACGATGAAACGAGCGATCGGAGCCGCCGAGCTGCTCTTATCAAGAGCTTCAACCCTGTATTCTCCGATAGGCCTTGATACGATTGAATATCCTTCCTGATGTTCAACTATAGTATGAAGCAACGAGTCCTCTTGAGAATGCTTCAACCCCCTCCCCTGCCGTAGCAAATTTCGCTCTTGTTCGGTCCGTTCGAAGAGCTCCAAGCGCCGGTATGAACCGAGTCTGTCCACAATAAGCACCGGCACGACATCGCGGCCTTTGGATTCCTGCGCAACAGCTTCAGCTATCTCCGCTTCTTTCGATCTGAAGAGAGCCAGTATTGTCTCAATAGTTTTGGATGTATGCTGATTCGACAAGGGCCGTATATCAGAGAAGCCGGCTTGCTCCCACTCGTCTATGAATTTCCACGCCGATTCCGCCATTGGCGTTTTGTGTTCCGCGGGATCGTATTCAAGCGCCAGAGCCGCCGCCTCCGCATGTTGCGCGAGAAGCGTAGAACAGTACGAGCAAAGCGCAACATGAGCAGCTAATTCCCGAGTCACCGCCGGAGACGCGGTCTCATAGAAGAACTCGGCAAGCTTGCCGATATCAGGATGATCCGTGAAAGATGACTCAACTTCAGCTTCATTCGTAAGCGGGTTCATCGCCGCCAACTTCATTTCGCGTATGAGCGCCGCACCCAACGCGCACACGTCGCATTCCGAAAGATGAGCCTCAAACCCATCGGCCTGCGCCGCGTCCAGTCCGCCGCTCATAAATTCGAACAACTCATTTTCGGAAAAGGAACAGTTCATAAAGATGTCACTTCTTGTTAGTCGCTGGTCATTTGTTATTTGTCATTGGTCGATTGTCATTTTGCCGTTTGTCATGTCATTTCATCTGATTTGCCGAGTACCTATCGTCACTTTTTGCCGGATTGGCCGCCGAATAACTGGTCGGCGGACGTGATTCCTCGGCCCTCCAGCGATTTCATCAACCTGACCTTCAGACGTCGCGCTCGTTGGTAAACCAGATCTTCGGAGATCGAGTACTTTTCCGACACTTCTTTTCCGCTTCTGGCCCCGATTATATAGTCGCTGATGATCACGCTGTCTTTCCAGTCTTTGCAAACTTCCGCGAGCAGTCCATTGACGATTCGGCGGCGCTCTTTGTTTACCGCGGCTGCTTCAGGAGAAGCCTCCCGAGAGCGGGCCTGTTCGATCTCCGACGGCCTCGCGGAGTCCGAGTCCTGCCGTGCCGGAAAGGGATCCCAGGATTTGTCCCGGCTGACGTGACGGATCGCATCAATAAGCTCGCTGGAAGCAATCCTGGCGATAAAGCTCGAAAGCTTCCCTTCCCTGCGCCACTGACCGAGGCCGCGATAAGTCTTGAAGGCTATTCTGGCGATGACGTCGTCGGGTGAATCCCAGGCCGGAAACCTGAACCGGGAACTGCGAACGATATGATTGATGAGCCACTGATAGCGGGTCATTAGGATTTCAAAACAGAGATGCGCACGGGAACGATCGCCGTGAGCCGCAAGGAACTCATCCACAAGCGCCTCATCGCTGAGCTCGTCGAGACGGCCTCGTTCTTCTTCGGATTTTGTCAGGGCTCCATCCGGCATGCACCCACTCACTCCCGACCATGAAGGTTCGAGCGACTGGATCGCGCATTCTATCATTGGACTGTCCCTCTCAGAAGTCAGGAGGGTAGGACGAAGATAGGATTTAAAGACTGACAGGTGTACTAAATCTAGACTCCGGCGGCCCTGGCTCGCCGCAGCGTTGATGCGAAATCAGTCAAGCCCTGCTCCCAGTCCGGCAGCCGTATCTGTGTTTCGCGCCTGCTTGTGAGAACCGAGTATTTGGGCCGTTCCGCAAATTCGGAAAACTCCTTGACTGAGACCGGAATTACTTCGGCTTTCAATCCCAAGAACGAATAAAGAGCGCGGGCGAACTCGAACCGGCTGGCGCTGCCTGTTCCAGCCATATGATGTGTCCCATAGATATGTGTTTCTATGAGATCGGCAATGCCGCGCGCAAGATGAGGAGCGTAGGTAGGCGAACTGCGCTGTTCCCGGTTAACGCGTATCTCGCGGCCTGTACCGAGAGATGTCAACTTATTCGGAAAGCCGTTGCCGGCTTCGTGATAGAGCCACGCAGTTCGCACGATGTAATGAAGCGGATTGGCCGCCGCCACCGCATGTTCTCCGGCAAGCTTGCTCTTGCCGTACACGGATATCGGGTTCGGTTGATCGATTTCGCGATATGGGAGCCTTGCGGCTCCATCGAATACGTAGCCGGTGGAAACGTGAAGAATGGCCGCGCCATACTCCGCGGTAACCTTCGCAATGTTCTCCGGGCCGAGCAAATTGAGACGAAAGGCCTGGTCCTTCTGGCCTTCGGCCGCATCCACACTGCTGAAGGCGGCCGCATTGATTACCAGATTGGGCCGATAGATCCTGATCGCTTCACGAACCTGATTGAGGCGGGTAATATCGAGCTCCTTGTGCGGCAGCGTAGTCACAACGTGGCGAAAGAGAGCAGCCGGCAATGACCTTCCCAACTGGCCGCCGGCTCCGGTAATCAAAATCTTCATAAATTCTTCCTCG
>QHVH01000075.1 GCA_003222245.1 Blastocatellia bacterium AA13
CCGGCCTCGAAGTCCGGGCCCTCGTTAACGAACGTACTTACACCACAGGCAAGAAAATCCCAGACCTCCTGTTCAACCAAATCCCCATATCTACCCACTCAGAGCTTCCCAATTGGAACTACACCATCCCACCCACCTGAACACTCAAAATGCCAATTTGTTTTTGCGCAGCCCCTAAGGTGGAAATACTCCCATGAGGGGTTTCTTCTAGCATAGTGGTCAGCGTTCTTACTTCCTGGCTTGACTCTCAGACTGGAACCAACCTTGGACGCCCAACCAGACTCTTCGTCATATGAACATCCTTCTTCGCTCTGTCCCTCACCTGACAAACTCCACACGCGGCTAGTTATCCAAGCAGCAAGTACGCTCGCCTCAAGCAATCGTCGAATTGATGCGAAGTCGGGTTGGTTGAGATTGATGAACGTGGTCGGCGGCTGTTTGTCGAAGAAGATGTTACAGGAGTAGATCTCGCCCGGAAGAATATCAGCCATTTCGATCTTCAATAGTCTGCTGGACGCGACATTCGAAAGGCGCAAACTTACAGCGAAGATGGCCGACAACAAGTCATGATAGTCGGACTTGTCTCCATCGATGCCGTGGGCCCGGACACTTGCGTAAATAAAGGCAATATCTTCTTCCTCATCAATCTCGACATTCAGCCACAGAGGAAATGCTGGGGTAAATTGAAGAGTAATGTTCGGACTCGACGGCAAGCGATCTGAGAGCAGAAGACCTGTCTCCTCCGACAAGTCTCGCATCTTCCAGCGGAAACGTTCGATTGATTGTTTCATCGTCACTTCGTTCGGTTGACAGGTTCCCGATGCGACCCTCGCGAGTTACCTAAGCAGCCTGTCGCGAGAACGGCACGTTTTAGCCCGGATTCTTGAAGATTCGTGTTCCCAGTCTAATGCCCCCTTCAGGGCTGTCTTTCGACAATCGCATTTGGCGTTCTGCTCCCGGGCGATTCGAACTTTTCATCCAACGTCGAAATCCCAATTCCAGCAGCACCGATAATTGATACCAGTGATCTTCGCCATCGGCCTAGCCCAGATTGCGGTACATCGCCTAGGAAAGTAACGTTCTAAGATTAGAGCTGAATATTGCTTTCCAAGACTCAACGAAGTCTCTACTATCGTCGTCAAACACCTTCAACTCGGCTGCCGCCATCGAGAAAACCATAGAATCCACCGCATTCAAAGCTTCGCGATTCTCACGATTCGCAAGAACGAAGTGTTCGTAAAACGGATGATCGGCATTCCAGTCAATGAATGTCGTTCGGCCTCTTTGCTCGCAGGCGTAGACCGGACCCTCGCGACCGTAGTTGGCCGGCCGGAACTTGACCGTTCCAAGCGGCGTGGAATTGATTTCCAACGCCGCAGGTGCTTCGTCATCACTCTCCGTGATTCGAGTCGGAATGGGCTTGATCAACAGGGCCGACTTGCTATCAATTAACCTCTCCGAGCTGGAGTGGTCCAGCCCTTCGCTTTCAGCCTTAACAGTCTTCTTCCGTAGATGTTTCCGAATAGAAGTGATGTCGGCGCCGATGTGCTCATCCAGTTGATCGCGAATACTCTGTATCGGTTTTACATCGCGCTTGGTGAACTCGATGCCGAGAGCATCATCGAGACGACCGGTTAGGAATATCTCGCCTCGAAATCGTATGAAGTCAGGATGCCGGCTGAGTGAGTTCAAGCCCAGCAACTGAGCGGATGCAATCTCGCGGTTATTCCGAAGTACGTAGAACCCCGATTTCTGGACGTTGTAACCAGCCTTCTTGTTGAGTTGAGTGTTCCCGTGGTCGGGAAGGATAACGAGACGCACCCGAACCGGATCGCGGATTTCCTGCCCTTCGGCTGCGACGAACCTCAATTCGTAAGTTTCGTCGCTGTAAAGCTCGGTTCTTTCGTCATCCAGCCAAAGAGGGTCGTGTATCTTCACATCTTCGCCGTTCACGAAAAAGATTCGCCCAGCGCGGATGAACATGCGATAAACCTGTCCAAGGTGTTGGTCAAGAACCTTCTCAAATGCCTTTACATAACGCCGCTTGAAGCCGTCACAGTTGGTTATCTGCACGACCGTGCCAGAATCCGAGTCGCCTAAGGCGTCTGTGAATAGTTCCTCCTCAGCATCCCTTGCCGGCCCAAAGTACTCTTTGACGAATTGATTGGCGCTGATCATATGATCGATATCCGTTATGTTCGTTAAGAGCGGGCCTTTTGCTGCTCGGGTGACTATTGTGAGTTTTCGGCCAAGACTTAGCGAGGCTGTGACCAAGCCCATTCCAAATCGCCCCAGATCAGTCGCGGGATTACGCGGAACCTCGCTACCCAACCGGGAAGCCTGGTCGAGAATGTCCTCCCTCATTCCCATTCCGTCGTCGGCGATACGGACAGTAAAGTCCGCATCGCCGGGACGCTGAACATCGATCCAGATGTTTTGCGCGTCCGCGTCAATAGCATTGTCGACGATGTCGCTAATTGCGTAGAGGTTGTCGTACCCAAGGTACCGAAGCGAATCGAGCAGTTTCCTCGCATTCGGGGTATTATCGGTTCGGTCTATCCGTGTCTCTCTATTGTGCGTCATTTCACACCTTCCCGTGTCGACATAGACGCGGCCCGCTGCAGCACATCTGCTCGTCGTCGTCGCCGCCATTCATCTAGACTACTCTCGCCTCGCAATGAGTTGAGCAGGTCGGCAGCTTGCATCAGTCTCTCGGCGCGAACTACCTTTCTGAATGCCGCCACGGAAGCCCGTCCACCCCGTGCAGCAGAAAGCAGTGGCTCGGCGAGAGCAATCAACCGATCCATATTGGCTGTTGCTGAAGGCAGGTCCGTAACTGACTCCTCCGTGGCTACCGCCATAGCAATCTGGCTGAGTGCAACGAGGCTCGCAGAGGTCGCAAGGCCCGGAAGGACGTTACCGCGCGCAGCTTCGGTCTCGAGTTCAGTTAATGCGGTGCCGAAGCTGGTCGCTTGATCACGAATGGCCGCGACGCTGCTTCCCTTTTTGTGTGTGCGACCGATCTTCCGAGCCTTCAATCTCTTGAGATACTGAACAGAAGTTGTGGGGTTAGCATCGCCCAGAAATGAAGCGACCTTACCGTAAGTCTCATCGTCGATACCCTCGCGGTCACCTTTGAGAAATGGGAGCGCCTCCCGGAAGGCAGTGTAGCTTCGCAGTCCACGTACAAGCTCCGCTAGGTCTCGACGGCGTTTCCAACCCCGGCGGACGATGAGCGCATAACGAAGCAGGCTGCGGGTCAGGTAACTTCGCTTTTGAATATCCCAAAGCAGCGGATCGGATGGATTGGGAACCACAGCGAGGATGATCTCTCCCATATCCCAGAGCGCAAGGACCTTCTCGGAAGGTTCGCTATCGCGCCAACGGTTGTTTAGCGGCCCTAGTTGTTCTATCAGCTGTCCAATATCAAGAGGTTTTGCTGTCGAGTCATCCGATTTCTTAGTCATACATCACCTCCCCGCCATTGTCACCGCCGAACTCCTGCTGGAGCACGGGAAGATGCGGTCGCAGTGCGGATTCCAATCTGCACATGAATTCAACCTGTTCATCGAACATCTGGTCGCGACGATGCGGTTGTCGCCCGTATCGTTCGTAGAACTGATCTTTGTAGTGTATGGATACGGTTGCGGCGAGATAGGCTCCAAGCCGATCGGTGAAGCGCGGACCGCCCTGACGGGTAGCGGACATTCGCTCCTTAAAGTCAGGATGCGCAGTGTTAATATAGATTGCGCCATCGACGAGTTTGGATCGTCTCAGGACTCCTTCAGTATCAGGCGGCAGGTTAGCAAACTTGATGTCGAACCCGGCGCGCTTCCGGCGCTCACCTTCAGCCTGAGTTGCGTCGTCGATGATGTTACTCCCACCTTCTGCCGCGCCGGTCTCGGTACCACCGCTGCTGGGATCGCGATCATCTTCAGCACCGTCGCCGTCGCCAAAGGAACCCCCGCCTTCTCCGGTTGGTTCGGGTTCAGGTCCACCATCTGAACCGTCTCTGGAACCACCTCCGGAAACCGAAGCACCGGTCTCCCGACCTGAGGTCAGTTCAGAGCGGAGCAGTAACCTGTCTTCACGGGCCAGATCACGGAGTACGTCACGCAGAACATCTTCCAGGCGGTTTAGGGTTGTGTCACGATGCGCCTCGTTGACTCGGTCGAGGGTCTCTCTGATTTCATTTTCGAGATCCAAAACCTCGTCGTAAAGAAGCGTGCGACGCTTTCCGCGGTCGAAGTCATCACGCGTTATCACGGGCCGAACGACTTCGCCGACTTCAATATAGCCCAGCAGATGAGGATGGCCCCAGACCCCGGTGCGATGGCTTGACCTTCGAATAAAGGACTTGATCTCTGAGATCTCGTTGATTCGCCGACCACGCGCGAAGAACCGTGCAGTTCGACCTGGAACCTCCAGCTCGGACACCTTCAGGTGTACTTCGACTGGATAGAGCGATCCTCCGAACTCGACGTACAACGTTCGCTGAAAGTCTTCACCTGGAACTTGGGAATAGTCGAATGGTTCGCATCTGACAGGTGGTTCGCCGTCCTGACTCACGGTGATTACGAGATTGGGTCTGGCAAGCAATCTCTCAAAGTGGCGCTCAACTTCCTGCTTGACTGACTCCCCAGACACGTTTTCAAACCACTCTTCTTCGAACGGGCCGACTCTCACTTCAGTGCCCGTACCATCACGGAACGGCGATGGGTCTAAACTCGACCAAGGCCGACGGATGCCGCGGTGCTGATTTCGCTGAAGACTCAGTTTTATGTCTTCGTCATCTGCATGTTTGGTTCGGAAGTGTATGGCGTCTGCCGCCGCACGAAATGCGTGGACTCCGAAACCGAATTGTCCGTTCACCCAAGTTATACCTCGCTTCTGCGACTCGCCGACCTTAGCAACGACTCTTTCAAGGGCAAAAATATACTTGACTCATCAAGGCACCTGTCGTATACTCTGCCTATGATGAGCAAGAGCAACGAACCAAAGACTTTGCAGGAAGCAATCGTATACTTTGCGAATCCTGATAACTGCATTCTGTATCTGGTAGCGCGTCGCTGGCCGGATGGCGTGACTTGCCCGACCTGCGGTTCTGATAATGTTGGCTTCATCGCTTCCCGGCGTGTCTGGCAATGCCGCACTCGACATTCTCAGGCTCAGTTCAGCGTTAAGGTTGGAACCATATTCGAGGATTCCCCTATCGGTCTGGACAAGTGGCTGTGTGCGATGTGGATGCTTTCGAACTGCAAGAATGGTATCAGCTCTTGGGAGATTCACCGCGCTCTGAACATCACTCAGAAGTCTGCATGGTTCATGCTTCATCGCATTCGGCTTGCGCTCCAAGATGACCACTCGGCGAAGCTTTCTGGCAGCGTCGAAGTTGACGAAACTTTCATCGGTGGCAAGGCTCGAAACATGCACCGGAGTGTTAGGGCGAGACGAATCAAGGGTACTGGCGGAAGCGGCAAAGTCGCCGTGATGGGCTTGCTTGAGCGCCACGGCGAAGTCAGAGCTACTGTTGTTCCGAACGTGCGCCGACAGGCTCTTCACTCTGAAGTCAACAACCGCGTTGAGCAGGGTGCAACCGTCTATAGTGATGCGCTTCGATCTTATGACCGTTTGGAAGAGGAATATACTCATCACGTCATTAATCACGCTGAAAAGTATGTTGATGGTCATATTCATACAAACGGAATCGAAAACTTCTGGTCACTGCTCAAGCGCGGCCTGAATGGAACCTATGTCAGCGTCGAACCGTTTCACCTGTTTCGCTATCTCGATGAGCAGGTTTTCAGATTCAATAACCGCAAGGCGAACGACTCAGAACGGTTTCACTTTGCGGTCTCGCGAATCTTTGGCAAGCGCCTCACCTATGCCGAACTCATCGGCAAGGAGGATAAAAAACAGAGCCACTAAGGATGGCCGTTTGAAGCGGGGCCGGAAGCGGAAGATTTAGATTTCGGTTTTGGCCCGCGCTTATGCGGGTTTTTCTCTGATTCCTTCCGATGTTCTTCGATGCGTTCCTTGATGACCGAGTGCGGCACCTTTAGCACTCGGTCAACTAGTTTCGTAAAATTGTCATACTCTGCTGAGTGTCTCATTACTTCTTTACCTTACTCCGTTTCTTCTTTGGTCTACCACCCAAATCGGGCGTGAAATTCTCGATCTCACTCCGAAAGACAAGCACTCGACCAGCTACCATAACGGTCTTGAGCTTGCCCGCCTTTATCAGGTGACCTATCGCCTGAGGTGTTACACCTCTGATTCGTGCCGCTTCAGCTTGGCTGATCATATCGTCTAGGTTCTTTGGCATTGTTCCAAAACTTCTTGTCAACGACAAGAGCTTTAAGACATAATCGCCAAGCCAAACGGTCACGCTTGTGACTAGCTGGCGCAGTGCAACGGCGGGCCGATTCCCGGCAAGGATACGCGGCCCGTCGCTGCCGATTACGGCGAAGCGAGGTGAGTATGCCAGACCCATCTGAGATTGCAAAAGCGCGAAAGCAGTTTAGTCCGCAGGCTTGGCGTGAACTGTTCGGCGATCTTCTCAAAGACCCAGAGAAGGCTGAGCAGATCACGATAGCGATGATGGCTCTACGCGGAATGATGATCGGCGGCTGGCCCTGGTGGAAGGTTGCGGGCCACGCGATCAATAACGCCATCATCGCGTGCAGGCCGTTTGTACGCCCGGATGTCCTTTCCGAAAAGATACGAGAAGAGAGACGGAGTAAATGAGCCATGCCGAATAAGAAGAAGGCCAAAGCAGAAGAGTGGCTCAGTAGGGCCTGTTGGCTCGATCTGTTTGGAGAGTCGATAACAGAATTGCCCGACCGTGCCGAGCGCATCATGTTACTCATGACTTCTCTCGCGCAGATGATCGAAGGGAACCGCGAAGAACGCGAGGCCGCCCGTCGTGCCGTCCAAAACTGTGTTGAGGCTTGCATACCTTATACTCGCGCTCAGATACTCGCAGAGAGCGCCGTTATCCCGAGAAAGCAGCCCTAAGACTTTTGAGGCAGACTGCCCTTGATCGGCGGACTTTTGAGGCAAGAGGGCTTTGCCTGAAGACCGGCTTGACGGATCGAAAGGATGACCCGGTGAATCTGCTCTCCAATGCAATTGCTCGACTCCGAAGAAAGCAAGCGGAATGGGAGAGCCGCATCAAGAACGAGAATCAGTCTGATTCCCAGAGCGAAACTTAATCTAAATAGCCAGAAGGCACGGGCTAGACTCGCGAAGTATTGTCGAAATTCCATACTTCCACTACCACCTTTGCAAGCTTCTTCGCGCGGTCTTTAATTGTGTTCTCGTCCCAATGATTATAGTCTCCGGCAATCTCCTTAGTCATTATTACTGGTGATTGTTCGTATCGCGGCCGTTTAATAGGAAATTCCTTGTTTTCGGCCTTTCGGTTCGCCTTCCTCCCGAAAATTGTTAGATTGCCAATATGCCAGACGAGCGGGTCTAAGACTTCTTGATTTTGTATTCCGCCCCATTCGTTTTCTTCGGGATTTTGAGGATAGATATGCTCAACGTTCGTATCGCCCAATGTGATTGCCTTTGTCGGGTCTTGTTTGTATCTAGCCAATCGGCTCATAACATACTTAGCTTCCGTATGGTCTAACGTCAGTCGTTCAACTGCTTTCTTGACTGCGTCGTTATCGGGCGCACTAAGAGCCAGTGAATCCCTGACATCCTTTGCGACCCGTGCGGAGGTATCCTTGTCAAGTTGCGTGACATCGGCATTGACAGCACTGCCGGTTGTATGTCGAACCTCTCTTGCGAGTTTATATAATAGGTCTTCCATGCCCGCCGAATCCTGATTTCCTATGATCGAATATCGAGTCACGAAAACCAGAAGCCACTGCGCTATCTTTGCAAAATCTGGCCGCTGAAGGAGAAGATAGCTAGAAAGAAGAAGAGGGAATGACGGCTGAAAGTTTAGCTCTCGGGTCAGCGCACGAACAAAAGGAACCGCACCTTTTTCTAATTGTTCCTCATCTACCGCAACTAACTGAATATAATTCTCACACTCTTCGCCGCATAATCTAGCAAAGTCTATGCTGGTGATATGCTTCGCTTCGATGTGATTTTTAAGAGCAGTGAATAGTGGTTCGTTTTTCAAATCGCCGTAACTAGATACCCACATGTGTCGCATAAAACGATCAATGTCATGGGTGCCCATTCGTTGAATCATCTCCGTCCATAGGTTGCGAATATCTGTGCGATCTCCATCTGGAGCCTTTTCCATCAGGTAACTCAGGAGAAGATCAGGCGTGGAAAGGCGCAAACCACGATCATTAAGTGTAACGAATATTTTAAATGCTGCTTCCTGCGAAGTGACCGGAAGGCGAGCCATAACTAAATCGCTAACCAACGTTTTCTTGAGAGTTCTAAGGTTTTCGATTGCTTGAAGCGAATCCATCTCTGGTGTTATTGGCCCAATGAATCCTATTACTTTTTCCATAAGACGTTCTCGGGCCTGTCTTATGTTGCGATGAGTAAGGATTGTAGCGCGTTTCTTAGTTGGAGGATCAAGCTGTATAGTTTCTTTGAAATAGAGCGCGTCCGTTTGTCCTAGCTCCAGTGAATGACCGCCCTCCTCTCTTTCGATAAACTGGAACTGCACCTTAGCCGCAAAATCTGACGCTGCCTGGATGCCGGTTTTGCTGAAAATTTCTCTTGCAGCGTCCCGTATGACGCTGAACAGGATGGTAGCGGTGGCCAAGCGCTGTTGCCCGTCAAGTATCCAGATGAGTCCCTCTTCGGCTTTCGTTAGAGTAACAATCGGTCCAAGAAAATGCGGGTCAGCACCTTTAACAACGCTGGCCTTTCGCTGCTTATCTACATCGTCCCAGAATGCTTCAACGTGTTTTTTCTTCCACATATAGCCACGTTGGAAAGTCGGAACCACAATTCTTTCACGTGTAATCGACGCCAATAATCCGCCAATCGTTGCGGGACTTGAGTTAAAAGCATCAGACATGCCAGACCTCCGAGAATAAGCTGAGGCGCTCATCTAAGCACCTCCCCTACGTGAGCAACCATACGCTCGACTCCCCGATGAGTCAAGTATATTTTTGCCCTTTCAAGGGTCTCTCTTTTCATACCGCGACAATTATCCCTGATAGTTACGTAGCGGCGTACGGTATCGATGAGGATCTCAATTTGAACTTCAGAACGGTAGGCATCCGCGTTTGCTCGGTAGAGAATCTCGACGTCATCGAGAGCATTGTCGACGTACTCCATCAGGACTCGTTCCGTCGAGCTGTAACGTTTGGCAACTTCGTTAAGTAGCGAGGCTGGATCAGATATTTGAAGATCGAGTGTCGGCTGGCCTAATGCGTGGCCAACCGCTTCATTGGCGGGAATCGTTCTCATATTGGCTCCTTTGCTGGGCTCCCACGTAGCACGTGAAAGCGGAGTCTTCTCTTTGGTCAGCCAACCATGGCTGACGGTCACTGCGAGTGGGCGCAAAATGAAAAACGCTCCGACGGAAAGCACCGTGGAGCATTCGACTGAGTTTCTTGGGCCTCGGCTTTAGTGGTCAAGGTCAACCCCAACCTAGCCTTCTTCGTTCCTACCGGTCACTCAGTCGAACCCCTTGGGTCCAACTCGCGTCTCTAATATAGGGCGTACTACTGTTACAGTCAATCAAAACTCCAAGGCCAAGGCAACCAAGGCAACCAAGACAAGCCGATTCTGGGCTTTCATCAAATCGTGAATTCGTTCTCATGCAAATTGTCTCTGAGTAAACAGGTTATATTAGGACATATTGAATCTGGTTCTCGAGATCGGCCGGTGTGCTGCATTCAACTATCACTTGCAAGTCATCAATGGCGCGTCCAATTTCGAGTTGTTCAGGAACCACAATGACTCCTGGTATTAGAAGAAGACGCTTCATGCGGTCTGAGCTGAATTTGGTCATCGTATTAACCTCGTGAGTGACAATCACTCTGCCCTCGGTCCCTGCCCAGTCGAGCACCGCCGGATCATCAAGACCGCCGAGACCGATGTCTTGAACGATCAGGTAATCGAGTTGGGGAAGACGTAATCGCAGTCCGCGCAAAATTCGCTGGTCGAAGTTCTCGTCGATTAACAGTGCCAGCATAGAAGGAGGAGCAATGGTCGGGTCAGGCGTCGATCAACTCAGCTCGGCGGCGGCGGAGCTTCTCTCGGAACTCGCTATACTGCGTCTGACTCTCGATCTCGCGGCGGATCGCATCCGCTTGAACTTGGCGATCATTGAGATAAGACTCAACGGCTTCCTGGTGATCGAGAAAATAAGAGATCGCTCCGTAGATTCGGCGTAGCGACAACGAAGGGAAACTGCCCTGGATTTGTTCGGCAGTGTTGCCTTTCTTGAAGGCCGATACCAGTGTGTCGAGTGTGACGCGAGAGCCCCTTATTCGGACAGTCCCCGTCTCATCCTGGTTGAGCGGCACTACTTGGTTGAAGGTCAGTTGCTTCACGGGTTCAAATAATACCACTCGATTTAAGCCGGACGCGGAAGAGAAGTTAGGAATCGCTCTACGACTGCTCGTTCTCTTCGGCATCCTTGTCTTCAAGGCCGCGTCCGTCCCCATCTTCGCGAGCCTTCGATTCCGCGAATAATTGCTCGACCGTCATGCCGGGTGCCGCCGCCAGCCTCTCCCTGATTGCCTGGGAGATTCGCTTTCGTGATATGCAGTATGAGAGCTGCGAACGGCTGCAATGAAGCTCTCTGGCGGCTGCGGTGATCGAGCCCCATTTCTTATAGACCAGGAATTTGATTTCCAGTGAAGTCATTTTCTTCCTCCACGTCTCTGGAGCATCGTCGGCAGAAGCCTTGCCAACAGATCCTCGACCTTCAGGCGGAGGGCGTCCGCCAGCCTTTTCTAATCTCGGGTGAGGTCCGCCTTCCGTGAAATGGAGTAAGCTATAAGCTATACTGTGGCTGGCCGCAATGAAGCTCTCCAGCGTCGGCGGTAATCGATCTCCATTTGTCAGTAGCGGTTCAGTTTGGATTTTCGCCGCTAGGATCAGGTCGAAATCGTTGGAGGGCGCGGCGGTTGCTGTGCCGTTGATCTCCATTATAACGTGGCGGCTCGCCGGATTGTTTCTTCTCCGCCTGTCGTTCGAGTTCTTCAGCTAGCAGTTGGGCACGGGTATATCGGGCAGCAGCTTGGATAGCATCTTGTATGGCTTTTGAGGCTACCTTCGGTCCGGCCTCTCCATCTTCCTCGATCATTTCGCGGAGCGATAAGAGAAGGACTAGAGATGTTCGGCTCTCTCGTATTCCCACAAGAGTGCATCCTGGAATAGCTCGAACCAGAAATCGACGTTAAACCATTCTTCCGCAGCTTTGGCAAGATCATCTTCATCTGGCATACTTCCCTCGTTTTACGGGTGTAGTATGCAGAGACGGGTCGGAACCTTGGTCGGGGACGGCCCGCCTCTGTCGTTATGCCAGTCCGGGCATCGTTACGTCCGAGACGGCTTTGCGATTCCACAACCGAGAAAACTCAAGATGTTTCTTACGACATGAAGAGAATCAGCGCAGCCGATTTGATCAGTCAGCAAGAGGCCGCGGATTTGTGCGGAGTGACGCTTCAAGTTATCAAACAGCTTGTGAAGCGTGGAAGGCTCAAGACGGTCATGATCGGCAAGAGAGCATTCTTGATCAGAAGTGAGGTCGAAGCATTTGAGGCGAGTCCCGGCGGCAGGCCGAAATCAAAAGCGGTAAGAAGAGGCATTGACGAGCGGATCGCCCAAAGCGGATGGGCTTCAGAGGTCGAGGGCCAGCGCCGAACGTCGGCGGCACACAAGAAGAAAAAGAGGGCTGAAAAAGGGCGCGCGGGAAGTCAAAAGAAGCGAAGTCGTTAGCCAGCTTGGCCGGAGAGGAAGCCGCGAGAAGTTCGACCGGGCGATTGCAAAGGCGCCTGACGTTGAGCCCGTAAAATATGACCGGCTATCAGACCGATAAGCAGTAGCGGCTCGCCTGCCTCAGCAAAGCAAAGCCTGATCGTTCATAGAGGACTATTTGTCCGATTCAGAATCGAGGCAGCGCGGGGCCGTGAAGAAGTCATAGCAGCGACCCAGGTTCTTGCCTTTTTCGTTCGCCTGAATTAATCGAGTCATCGCGCCTTCTGCGAGTCATCTATCAATGTGATCACATCCGGATAGCCTTTGTGCAGGGGCGGGTTTTTGTGCCAAGCCAGCTACAGGCTTCATCTTCCGTCTTTTCAGGGCAGCCCTCCGCCCTGCGAGGAACATAATGCGCTGGTCCAACTATTTCATACCCACGCTCCGCGAAGATCCCGCCGACGCGGAAGTTGCAAGCCATCGGCTGCTGGTCCGCGCGGGTTACATCCGTCAACTCACCTCCGGTGTTTACTCACTGCTGCCT
>QHVH01000054.1 GCA_003222245.1 Blastocatellia bacterium AA13
ACCCTGTTCCAAGCCCGGCTCACTTCTGACAAGCACTACTGGTCTACTTTTGCCGAGCACCGAAGTGATGGATATGGGTGAAGGTCCTTTCACCCCAATTTGACTCTTCTTTGCACCATCCGGTGAAGTCCTTTTCACCCCCTGCAAAGTTTTCACCCGGTAAATATTGCATCCTCCGGGACCGGCATTGAGATCAACCTCGATCTCGCCAGCGGCCTTTACTCGATTGATCAGTATTTGCGTATTTCGCACTGACATCCTGCACCTTCTTGCGATCGTCTTAATGCTTGGGAAGGCGCCGTCCCCGTCATCGCGGCACCAATCCGCGATCGCCAGGAGCAGCAAGAGCGCACTGCCTTTCTGAGCCGATGACTCCCAGACCGCTTGCATAACTTTAATACTCATCTGGCTGTCGCCTCCTGCTCCGGCCTTGGATGAGAGACCTCGCCCTTGCTAGCAAAAGCCAAATCGCTGCATCGGTCGTTCTTAACAACTGCGCGCTTCAATATGAACTCTTCGACAATAGACTGGCGGAAAACCCGACGGCCTGAGCCTGTCCGCTGTGCCGGCAGTCTGCCTGAGTTTGACAATTGCCTGACTCGTTCGGGAGAGAGAGATTCAACCTCGCCGCGACTTCGTGAGTACCCAAGATCTTTTCTGCCATCTCTGCCAACCCCTTTGCTCTTGTGGTAGCCCAAAGGGTAAGAGATGCCATTGGAGCGAGTCGACTATCGGGGAAGGAATATTTTTGAATGCGAATGTATGGCAGGATTTCGCGGTTATTCAAAGGAGAACATTGAACGTCACCGCCTTTACTTTGTTTGAGTTCTCGGCGGACGTTTAGGCGAGGTGAGCAATCTAAGCTTCATGAGGCGCCCAGGGCTAGTGCTAAATGGCGTGTAGCTACCCAGTGCCTTACGAGCGGCGGCCTCAATTGCGAGTTCAGACGGCTTAGCAGTCGGGGTCCGTTCGAGAAGATCGCGATCGACCTCCTTGTAAGCGCCCGTGAGCCGCTCTAACCAGTCGGCGTATCCCATTTTCTTGAACATCCGATAGGTGGCTCGCGCATCCTTCAGCAAAAGGTGCAGCTTTTCGTAAACCTCATCAAGCGCCATCCTTTCCTTCACGCTTGCCCTTACCCGAATGTTGTTTGCACCACCACGCGTAATCTTATATTGGCTCATGCGACGTGTCCGGTCCCGTTCTAACGCGGCGTCCCTGAGCTTGCTCGCGTCCACTGGCGGAAATTTGACTATCTGACCGCTTACATTCAGGCCGCTGATGGGATAGAACTCGTAGGGCTCTTGGCTTCGGAGAAAATCGAGAGCCCGCTGCGAGTCCTCACGCGACTGTTCATCAGCGGCGTTCCGCGTTTGCTCCTCGAGCACCCGCATCGTTTCTTGCCGCTGTCGCTCCGCGTCCTGCGCCATTCTCGCAACCATTTGCCTGGAAAAACGCGTGTCACTGTAGAAGAGCTTCGTATAATCGCAGGAGAATTTCAGAAGATCATCCAAGGCCCAACTTAGTTGACCTGCTAGACCGGTAAGAAATTCCTGCATTGCTGGTCCACTCAGAAAGGAGACTGCGGCGCGGTTGGCCTCGGTGTCAATCTCCGCTAGCCGCTGCCAAGCCGCTGAATTAGCCTCGTCCTCCGTGGCGCAATTCGTCAGTTCTTCCTTTGTTTCAGCCCAGCCACCGTCTTCCCTGCGATCGTAACGAAGGAACCAACCCGCCCCGTGTTTACCGTTGTGGTGTTCTACCTTGTAGCTAAAGGAAGCTCGTAAGCCGATGTGTTCATCGAAGTGACGTTGGAATGGCCCGCTAAAACCTTCAGGATGTGGAGCAGCGGGCATGAAGGAGCAATGCAGCGTGCCGACTTCACACTCAACTGTGAAGTCATCCCAGGGATGCTTGTGAGGTGGCAGCGGTGCTAATGCTGAAGGATTCCGTAGTATTTCTTCGAAGTCTGGTACGCCTGGTAGCAGAACCCCGAGGTTCTTCGTCGTACGGGAGCGGCGTCCGGGCGGCCGGGCTGCCCTCTTTCTCTTTGCCATTTTGCCCTCTCGTAGGCATCTCGATGGTTCCGGCTCGCCAACAGCGCTCGAGAAAACGCCGCTGTCCTCGCGGTGATCAGCCGCGAGTTAGGCAAGCCGAAGCTCTTGCTTATCGCTTGCGTCGTCGCTGCGCTGCTTTCGCCTTCGAACCAGCAGCCGGTAGCGACAACTCAGACTCCAGCTCGAACAACTGGCCCGGTCGCACACTGAGGGCACGGCACAAGCGCTCGATAGTGTCGAGCCCGATCATCTTCGCCGTGCCGAGCCACAGTCTGTGAACACTCGCGTAAGGAATGCCCGCCTTAGTCGCAAGCGCCAGGGCGTTGCGAATTCCCTCGCGCTCTGCAACTTCTCGAACCAATAACTTCGCCATAATAGGCAGAGATATATCACAAGAAAGATAGACCAATCAATGCCACACTTCGCGCCGATTACCCGTTCATGCGCCCGACAATAGCCCTAGTCGCTCTCGAATCACAGACAGCACAGAGACCACCATCTTGACGTGTTATCACTGTTGTGATACTCTCCCGATTCATGTGAATCCACCGAGTAAACGCCGAAGAAGTGACGGAGGGCTCGCGGCCCTCACTCGTTCGACCGTAGTAAACCAACAAACGGAGTCTCAGTAAAATGTCCACATCGCCATCATCAGTTATCTCAAAGAGCGTCGAACCAGCGGTCATAGCCAGCCTTCCTGCCGATGATCAGATTGAATCCGAGCGGCCCCAACTCATTACAGAATGTACTTTTGGTAAAGAGTCGGCCGAGACCGAGGCAATGCAATCAGGCTCTTCCGATGCCAAAAGCACAACGGCCAACCGCCGTAAGGTAAAGAGTGCCTCGAAGCAGACAGTTGATGACCGAGGAAAAGACTTCCTCACTGAGTCTGAAATCAAGCGGTTTCTCGACGCCGCCAAGCAAGGTCGCCACGGGGCGCGAGATTACGCGATGATGCTGATGGCCTACCGGCACGGGCTGCGCGTGTCTGAACTCATCGGGCTCCAGCTCAAGGATCTCGATCTGGAAACCTCACGTTTATTTGTCAGGCGGAAAAAAGGAAGTCTCTCGACGCATCAGCCTGTAGAGGGCGACGAATTGCGCGCGATTCGTGCTTGGCTGCGCGAACGTCAACAACGGAGTGATGCAAGTTCGGCCTACCTTTTCCTGAGTGAACGTGGGCCAATGACACGGCAGTCGATTAACTACCTTGTCGTTCAAATCGGTCAGCGCGCCGAGTTGGCCTTCCACGTTCATCCGCATATGCTGCGGCACTCCTGCGGTTACTACCTCGCCAATCGCGGCTTTGACACTCGACTGGTACAGGACTACCTCGGACACAAGAACATTGCTCATACGGTGCGCTACACGCGAACCGCAGCCACCCGATTTGAGGGATTGTGGGAGTGACAGGTCTCACAAGCCTCGCCCACGGTTCTCAATTTCACGTGGATAAAGCCACGAAAGCGAATGTCACCGATCGGAGATTCTCAATGCCCGGCGCCTTGTTGGGAATCGCCAGACCTCATACCTGCACCGACCAAATCGAATGAGAGTGCCTCCGCCAGACCAAAGACCTTTAGCTTGATCCTTAGTAACATCTTACATATCATTGGCCTTCTCGGTGCACGTAACCCGCCCGCCTGGGTTTAGTCTCGCTTGACTGCGTACTTTTCGACGGCAGCGAGAGGGCCGGCACCTTTGGCTTGACTCGCTGTCTCGCGCCTCCGGGACTCTGATCGAAGGAATAACGCTTCCATCCTAAAAAGCGGCCCATGAATACTGAGGAAATCTTCGAGAAGATAATAGCCAAATGGCGCCGGCGAACGAATCCTGGCGAAGGGCTAACCTTGCCGCAGATCGCAAATATTGCCCTTGGCAATGGGAACTCTCGGAACGCTGGGCTCGTGGGTCGCACTTTGAACGAATTCATTGTGTACTTCCGGCCTCCATCGCGAACCGGTTACAAATGGGAGGTAAATTGGGGTCTTGTTCAGCGCGATTATCCAAATCTGCTGGATCGAAAGCCGAAATCTACCAAAACACTTGAGCCCGCAGAAGCAATCGAAGAGATGTGTAGAGCGCTTGATGACGAGATTCGTGCCGTACAAGCAGAAATGAGAATTCGTCCGATCAAGAGCCTCGGTGCCTACCTAGTGGCGGAGCAATCAGACGGAGCCTTTTTGTACGAGGCGGTAGTCGAGCTTCCGGGCGACACAGAACTCCCGATTCCAGAGGGCGTACGAATTCGCCTCCGCTGGCCAAATTTCGTGGAACGGTGCGTTATCGAAGCTACCCTTCTCAGCTACGATGCAGTTAGATCTACGATCATTTTTGAAACCGATCGAGCGCTATCGCAACGTCATCTGTTCACTGATTTCGTCATCGAGCCGCTCGTGGATGAACTGTTGAAGATAGTCAAAGCAACTCTCTCGCTTGTTGCTGCAAACGCTCAATGCTTGGCCTTGAGACTGTTGAAGAATGACTTCGAGCCGATTGGGAGACCCTGGCCGAGCATCGTCTCACCTGAGGGACTCGACGAGTCACAGCTACTTGCAGTAACTACCTGCCTCGGTCAAGACGTTACTTTTGTTTGGGGACCGCCAGGAACCGGTAAGACACACGCTTTGGCAAGGCTCATTGCGAATGCCGCCCTTGCGAATGAAAAAGTCGTCGCCACCGCAATTGCTAACGTAGCTGTCGACCAGTTAGCCCTCCGCGTCGTGGACGCCCTCGAACAGGCCGGACCTGCTGGGCGCGCGCTCCTGAATGATGGTCACGTCTTTCGTTTCGGTCACCCTCGGCTTCCGGCAGTCAGTGGTGAGTCCAGACTGTTTCCGAGGCGTAGTGAGATACAAGAGACCAGGAAGGAACTCCATGAAGCTCAGAAGCGCCATGCGGACATTCCTCGCGCTGACGCACACGCCAGAGCACTCGGTCAGAAGCAAATCAACGATTTGAAGGAGCGGCTTAGAGCACTGACGAGGGCGGTGTTTGACGAAGCCAAGATTATTCTGACAACTGCAGTTCAAGTTTGTCTTGAGCCCGCCTTTGCAGACTCGCCTTTCGGTCTCATGGTTGTTGATGAGGCGAGCATGATGCCAATACCCTACCTGATGTGCATGGGATTGTTTGCTAGAGACCGATTTGTGGTAGCGGGAGATTTCCAACAGCTCGGACCTATAGCGCTGTCCAAGTCGGAGCTAGCGCAACGTTGGCTACATCGTAACGGGTTCGACCTGACAGGAATTTCGGACAAGCTCTCGCATCCAGCTCTGACGATGCTCACAACTCAACGGCGGATGCACGAAAGTATATGTCAGCTTATTAACAATATTTTTTATCAAGGTAAACTTAGAACAGCGGTGCCGCCTCTTGCGCTTACTGCTACTCGACTCAAGCCACTCCCAGGAACTGCGGCTGTTTTCGTATTGCTCCTTAAGGAAGACGGGAGCCACGTCGAGCAAACCGAGTCTGGATCACGGTGCAACAAGAGATCAGCGGAAGAATCCGTGAAGGCTGCTTACTCGTGCGTGAAGGAGGATGAAAAACTCTCAGTTGGAATCGTAACTCCGTATCGCGCACAGGTTTCACTAATTAAGAGGCTGAGGGATGAATCACTACCCAAGGAAGCCGCACGGCGGATAAACGTCGGTACTGTGCATGCGTTCCAGGGATCCGAGAGCGACGTGATCATCTGGGATCTCGTTGAGACGCGAAACCATAGCATTGGAAGGTTGTATCGCCAAGCCACTGGTGACCGGCTTACAAACGTGGCTATTAGTAGGGCCAAAGGTAAACTGATAATCATCGGCGACCGCGATGCTTTCTCCCACGCACCGGGAGGCGATTTGGTCCGGAGGCTTCGACCGCTTCTGACCATGAACTTCTCTGCCCGAAGTCCTAATGTCATCTCGGTGCGCGATTTGTCGTGAGGGGGCGTGTCGAGCACTAGAAGCTTCGAGTCAGTCCGAAGCGTTATAAGGCGTGCTGGCGCTGTCGCGTCGCTAGACTTGCATTTCGCCAGAATTGGTTCTGTTGTGGAAGGTTGAATTTATTCGCGGAAACTGGAGAAGAATAGTCCGAATGACAGAACAGCTAGAGTTGCATCCATCTGGGTTAAGCCGGTCACAGTTCGCTCGCCTTGAAGAATACATGCGCGCCGCAGATTCACTCGCATTGGATGAATTACTCAATTTGACCGAGGGCCATTTGGAACGCGCCTCCAGAATCTATCAGGCAAACCGCCTGAACAACGTGCGCTTGGCGGCGGCAATCCGCGACTCGATTATTGCGGCCGCTTCTGAGTGGGAAAACTTGTCGATGGTCGCGCGCCATTGGCTCGCCGCAGCAATCTTGTACTTCGCGCAGGCCGACGATCAGGAACCAGACTTCAGCTCACCGATTGGATTCGAGGACGATGCGGAGGTGCTGAACTCCTGTCTTCGTTTTGCTCAACTCGATGAGCTTTGCCTTAACCCTGAGGACTACGACGATGTCTAACGGCGTAGCCCTCCACCAGGCATGCGGGTCCTCTGTCGTGATGCAGAATGGCTGATAACTAAGGTCGAATTCTCTGATCACGCTCATCGGCATCACGCCGTACACTGTGTCGGAGCGGATGATCTAGTTCGCGGGCATCAAGCAATTTTCCTGACGCAGCTCGACGGGATCGAACCTGTTGACCCGCGAAACACAAAGCTCGTTAAGGACTCCTCCAGTGGCTACCGGCTGTCGAAGCTGTTCCTGGAGGCGCAACTCCGACAGATGCCCGCAACGGGAATTACTCCCGACCTCGTTGGTATGGGCGCGTTCCAGCCGATGAAGTTTCAGACACAGACAGTTGAGTGGGCGTTGAAGCAGCTCAGGCCTCGACTCTTGCTCGCCGATGCTGTCGGGCTTGGCAAGACTATTCAGGTTGGGATGATTTTGTCTGAGTTGATGCGCCGAGGACGTGCAAATCGAATTCTGGTGCTGGCGAAGAAATCAATGCTGACGCAATTTCAATCGGAGCTATGGAATCGCTTTGGCATTCCTCTCGTACGTCTCGACTCCGAAGGCATAGCTCGTTTGAGATTGAGAATCCCGGCAAACAAGAACCCGTTCGAGGTTTATCACCGCATCATCATCAGCATGGACACGCTGAAGAATGTTGGAAGCTATCGACACTTTCTCGAAAACACTCGTTGGGATTGTGTAGTGATCGACGAAGCGCACAACGTAGCTGGCGCGAGCGTCCCGGAGCGGCATCTTAGCCACCGGCTCGCCCGGCTTCTTTCGAGCCGCACTGATAGTATGCTGCTTACGACGGCGACTCCCCACAACGGAAAGCGCGAAACATTCGGACGCTTGATTTCGCTGCTTGATCCCTCGGCGATTCCCGATCCTGACCTCCGCGGGTACGAAGCGGCCGACATCAAGGGTTTCTTCTTGATGCGCTTCAAAGAGGATGTGCGCGAAGACGCCGGCGAAAATCTCACGGATCGATTGCTTGTTCCAATTGCAGAGACGACCATTGCTGCGACGCCAGCGGAAGAAAAGGTCTTCGAAGTGCTGGCTCAACTGCGGAAGGCGAGTACCGGAAGTAAGAAAACAAACGATGAGATTGACCCGCTGTTGCAATACGGTATCTACAAGCAGTTCCTTTCGAGCCCTGAATCCTGCCGCTCCACATTGCAGAAGCGAATGCATAATGTCGAGGCTCGCGATGCCGACAGTCTTGAGTTGCCGCACTTGAAAAGCATCGACGGCGCGCTCTTGAAACTGGCACTTCGCGAGTCGTCTCGATACCAATTACTCAAGCGACAGCTTAAAGACCTGGGCTGGGACGGGTCGGCATCAAGCCCGCGCGTACTGGTCTTTACTGAATACCGTGAAACGCAAGACGCGCTCGCTGCAGCGTTGGCTGCTGATTTCAAGCTGAAGTACAGCGACAAGTTTGAAGATCAGCCAGAACAAGCACTGGCAACCATTAATGGCTCCTGCCCCGATATACATTTGATGAAGACCATCGAAGCGTTTGGCACCGGATCGGCGGCGATTAGAATGCTGCTGGCGACAGACGTTGCGAGCGAGGGCGTCAATCTCCATCATGAATGTCACAACATCATCCATTACGACCTGCCCTGGTCGATCATCACTCTGATCCAGCGCAACGGCCGAATAGACCGGTTTGGCCAAACGGAGAAGCCAGTTCTCCGCTACCTCATGGTAAAGACAACTCAGGTTCTTCTGAAGGGCGACGAAACAATATTCGAGAGGCTCATCACTAAAGTTGAAGAGATAAACCGCTCAACTCGTCAGGGTGAGACAGTGTTGAAACTCTACGATCCCGAAGCCGAAGAACGATACATAGCTGAAGCAGGTCTATTGAAGGGGAACATAAACGTCCTTGAGAAGCCCGCCACATCAGCTACAGCCGAAGCCGCAGACCTCGAAGCGATGCTAAGCAACGCGAACCCTGCGCATCAAGCGGACTTCCTCAAGTTCCTACTCGGCGAGACCGATGAACCAACGGCCCCACCCGCCGACGTTGCAGTCGAGGAGACATCACGCCTTCGACTCTACGGCGACAAACGATTTTTCCTGGAAGGCTACCGGTTCCTGGCTGAGAGCAATCAGGACTATATGCCGGTAGACGAAGCGGGCAAGCTGATTCTTTTTACGGCTCCAAAGGACCTCCGGCGGCGCCTTGGTGCCCCCGATGAACGAGGCGACGTGATCTTCGGATCAACGGCGATTCCGGGTGAGTCCTGGCCCGAGAATAATCAGTTTCGACTCACCGATGATGCCGAGCAGGTAGAGATGGCGATAAAGGCCGCGCGTAACACGTCAGGCTATTGGTCGAAAGAACTTCTGTGCTCAGACCAGCACCCGATTCTCCAATGGATAACCGAGCGATTGCTGATGCTTATGCAGCGCGGCGAGTGTCCTCTGATAATGTCACGTAACCTCGATCCCGGCGAGCTTTGCTTTTGCTTCATCGGCCAGGTGAGTTCTCGGGCCGGCGCTCCGCTCGTAGTCGATGCCCATGCTATCTCGTTCCGCAAGGGGGGAACATTCCAGCATCGGTCGTTGCGCGAAGCGCTCGAAGCGGCGGGGTTTGATCGGTTGATTAACGAGGGCCAGTCCGGGAATCTGGAAGCAGCACAGATACTGATTCCCGCTGCGGTGGAAACCAGTCTGCAACATATGAAGGTGCTGCGCGAGAAGCGCGAGGACGAACTGAAGAAGCCCCTTCGCGTTGAAGAACGCCGACTGCGCAATTGGCAAACTAGACGACGAGAGCTGCTGGAATCGAAGATTGACCAGCTTGGCGAGACTCATCCGCGCGCCCGCGGATACAAGAGACAACTCGAAGACATGGAAGCTTATCTGGCTGATCGCGCGAAGAACTGGCGCGACACTTATTTCACTGCTGTGGCCGAACCGTCTACGCAGTTGCTCCTGGTTATCGAAGGTAAGAACTGAATGCCTCTGGATACGTCAATCATTAATGTTGGCGAATACTACTCGTCACACTATCTGGACAGCACTTTCTCCAAAGACGTCGCTGGCCTCACCGCCGAATGGAAGGAGCAGGGGTCGAACGCGTCGCCGCGCAGGCTGCAATCCCTGGCGCAACTCTATTTCCGAGCCAAGACCGAGGCTCTCGACGAAGAAGGCCCAGCGCGGCGCTCCCTTGCAGGCGACGAAGTGGCTGGCTGGCACAGTCACCTCTTGCAAGCCCTTGGTTACGAGCGTCTGCAACGCTCTGATTTTCCTGTCGAGGGTGAAAAGAAATTTGTTCCGGCGTTGGGCAGCGTCAGTCGCTACAACCGACCATGGCTGGTCATCTGCGAAACTCATTTTGCTCTTCCTGATAGCAGCCTGAGGGAAGGGGTGCCCAGCGAAGACCCGCTCGGCTTTGCGCCGGCTAAGACGCAACTAGCCAATGCGTCAGAGCACTCGCTGTGCGAGGGCGACTGGAGCCGATGCATTGCACGTGTGTTCACCGAAGAAGACGGGCCTCGATGGATATTCTTTCTTGCGGGCAGTCAGGTGCTTTTGCTAGACCGTAACACCTTCGCCCAGGGCCGGTATCTTTCATTCGATCTCGATGACGCATTCGGCCGCAAGGAGAGAGACACTTTCAATCACATCGCGGCGTTCATCTCGGCAGAGACACTTTGTCCGGGCGGCGAGTCGGATCAGGTCTTGCTTGATAGAATCGAAGAACAGAGTCACCGCTTCGCCCACGGAGTTACCGAGAATCTGCAGCACGCCGTACGTGAAGCGATCGAGCTCCTCGTCAACGAATGGGCCACCGATCGAACCGAACGCCAGAAACGGAACCTCTTGCGTCTGAGGCCTGATGATCTGCGTTCGAATGGTGATCCAATAAAGGTTGATCTGGAACAACTCGATGACGGCACCTACGAAATTACCCCCGAGTACCTCAAGCGCGAGGCGTTGGTGTTTGTCTACCGCCTGTTGTTCTGTCTGTATGCAGAGGCCCGTGGTGGCGAGCTTGAGATCCTCCCGATCGACGACGACACTTATCGGCTGGGCTATAGCCTCGAATCGCTCCGGGATTTAGAACAGGTCCCGTTGACTGCCGCGACCGAGGGCGGCACGTACTTTCACGAGCATTTGAAGCAACTGTTCAGGCTGATTCATCAGGGCTTCCATCCGGACTTCGATCCGAATGCAACGGAGCAATTCACCCTCGGAATGTCAGCCGAGGCCAAGACATTTTGGATACGTCCGTTGACTGCAACACTGTTCGCGCCTGATAGCACTCCTTTGCTCAATCGCGGGCGGCTCTCCAATCGCTGTCTTCAGCGCGTCATCGGACGTCTCTCGCTAAGCAAAGACGAGCGCTCACGAACCATTGGCCGAGTTAACTATGCCGAGTTGGGCATCAACCAGTTAGGCGCTGTCTATGAAGGGCTTCTTTCCTACAAAGGAATGTTTGCCGATGGTGAGTTGATTCACGTCAAAGCCGCAAGCGGAGACTTTCTAGACAAGAAAACGCCGACATGGTTTGTTTCGAAAGAGCGAATCGGCGAATTCAACAATGACGAGGTCCAACGGCTCGAAGATGGCAAGGCTCGAATTTACACTAAGGGTACATTCATACTCCACCTGAACGGCATTGATCGCGAACAGAGCGCGTCGTACTACACTCCCGAGGTGCTCGCCCGCTGTCTGGTGGAAGAGGCACTTCGCGAGTTGCTCAAGGACTACTGCCCCGATGATGCAGACCGAATTCTGGACCTGAAGATCTGCGAGCCCGCGATGGGCAGCGGCGCGTTCTTGAATGAGGCCACGCAGCAACTGGCTCACCGCTATCTCGAGCTGAAACAGAAGCAACTGGACAGAACCATCGAGCCGGCGCAATACGGCGACGAGCTACGGAGAGTTAAGCATTTCATCGCGACGCGCAACGCTTACGGAGTGGACCTCAACTCGACAGCAGTCGAACTAGGTTCGCTCTCGCTTTGGCTCGGCAGCATACACCGGCTGTTACTAAAGAAGGATGAACGCGGAGGACGAGACATATATCGACCGGGGGCAACGCCTTGGTTTGGATTGCGATTGCGCAGCGGCAACAGCTTGATTGGCGCGCGCCGCGCGGTGTGGACCGAAAAGCAGCTTCTACAAGCTAAGCACATCGGAAGCGGTGGGGATATCCCTCGACTGCTCAAGCCGGGAGAGAAGCGTGGCAAGAATGAGATCTACCACTTCCTAGTCTTTGACGAAGAAATGATTCCGACTCACGTTGACAAGCTGATGCGTCAGTTCTGGCCGGAACGTTGTGGCTCGGCAAAGAAGTGGCTCAAAGAGCATGTCAAACCAAAGTGGTCGGATCACGAGATCAAGGAGGCGGTCGCGATTTGCGATTTGATCGACCGCCAGTGGGAGCGATATTCCGAACGACGCGCCCGCGCACTCAAAGAGACCGACTCTACGGCGACCGTATGGCCTACGCTTTCAAACAGCGCTGCGGCGATTGCGAAGGGGCCGTCGCTGGAAAAGCAGGAACAGGTTAGGGCGGAGCTTGAAGCCGCCAGCGGCAGCTTTCAGCGATTAAAGCTTGTGATGGATACCTGGTGCGCTTTGTGGTTCTGGCCGCTCGACCGGGTGACTGATTTGCCGTCGCGTGAAGCCTTCCTGGCATCAGTCAGATTGCTGCTGGGCGACGAACCGCCCGGTCCGAATGAGCGGTCGCTCGTAAGCGCGCGGCTTGGCTTCGAGATCGATGCATTGCTTGCTGCCGCCGAGGGGCGTGTGCCTGACGCTAAAATGCTCGCCGACTCCGTCCCATGGTTCAGTGTTACGCATGATAGGGCGCACGAACACATGTTTCACCAATGGGAACTGGTCTTCACAGAAGTGTTGGGACCCCTTGCTCACGGAGATGGCTTCGATCTGATCATTGGAAATCCACCGTGGATAAAGGCGGGATGGGCTGATGCCGCAGTTCTCTGTGAGCTTGAGCCGTTGCTTGGAGTACGTGAGGCGCGAAGCGCTGAGTTCAACAAAGGTCGTGTGGCCTTGATTGAGGGTACAGAGTCTCGTAGCTTTTATGCGGACCAATTCCGGCAGTTAGAGGGAAGTGGTGTCTTTCTTAACTCACGACGCTTGTACAACACGTTAGTAGGTATTCAAACCAATCTGTACAAGAACTTTATTGTGCGAGCTTGGAGCATCCTCAGTAAGAATGGAATAGTCGCCTACCTTCATCCAGAAGGGATTTTCAATGATGCGAACGGACAAAAGCTACGATCAGAAGTATACCCGCGATTGCGTGCCTACTATCAATTCGAGAACGAACTCAATCTCTTCTCAGGAACAAATGATCACGGCCGGCTTCGCTTCTGTTTGTCGGTTTATTCCGGTGAACCCAAGTCCCACGTAAATTTTCATATGATTTGTAACCTCTTTCACCCTCAGACGATCGCGGCCAGCCTCACTCACAACAGGCCAGACGAACCAGTACCTGGAATTAAGACTGATGATGGCCGTTGGGATACTCGGCCCCACATCCATCGCGTCGTGAGAATGACGGAAACTGAACTTCAAGTCTTCTCTAAGCTCCTGGATGAAGCTCGAACACCGCCGCTAGAGGCCAGACTGCCGCAGGTGCATGCACGTGAGATACTAGGTGTGATCGACAAGATAATTCAGGTCCCACAGTGTCTGATCGATATAGACGGAGAGTACTTTGTTACAGAGATGTTTCACGAAGCTAATGCGCAGCGTGACGGTATCATAACACGACAAGATTCACCCTCATACCAGCCACTGACACCCAGTGGTTTAGTACTCTCTGGTCCTCATCTCTTCGTAAGCACACCATTCAGCCGCACTGCACGAACCTCTTGCACAAATAAGAATGCCTACGATGAAATTGACCTGATGGAAATCGGCGAAGATTACTTACCTCGGGCTGTATATCGTCCCGGCAATGCGAATGGGGATCGGGGAGCACTGGAGCTTAAGATCAATAGATGGCCGGATGGAGCTTGGAAAGTCACGGATTTTTACCGCTATGCATCCCGTCAGATGATTAACATTAACTCAGAAAGGTCGTTCTTGGGTGCAATAATACCGTTATACGCAAGTCATATACATGCCATAAGTAGCATCACCTTCAAGGATACTTCTCTGATGGTCTGTTTTGGCTCAACCTGCGCCTCAATCGTTGTCGACTTTGTGATAAAGATTAGTGGGCGATTGTGGTTCGCTTTTGACCTACTTGGGAAAATACCTCTGATAAGGTCAAAGGAGAAGGCTGCGCTTGTCGCCCGCGGCCTTCGACTCAACTGTTTGACGCGCGCTTATGGCGATCTATGGAAGGGAGTCGCCGACGCAACCATCCGCCAAGAATCGTGGACTAGCACTGATCCCAGATTGTGCCATGAATTTGAATTGCCGTGGAACCTCCTTGATCCAGACAGGTGGGAGTGGAAAACTCCGCTGCGAAGTGATTTCGCCCGGCGGCTAGCTTTGATAGAGATCGATGTTTTGGTTGCACAAGCCATTGGATTATCGCTTGACGAATTGCTAACCGTCTATCGGGTTCAATTCCCTTTATTGCGCCAGAACGAAATGGTCGATGTCTACGATGCTATGGGCCGGCGCCTACCGAATACAATTCGGAAGAATCAAGGCGGGAAAGAAGTTCGTGCTGCCCTCGAAGAATGGAAGGCGGCAGGCAACGACGCGCGCGACCCTGCCGCGCCCGGGCTAACGGTATCGTGGCAGATCGACGACGGGCTGAAGAGCGTCACAAAGACTTTCTATCCTCCTTTCTCTGGTGTCGACCGCGAAGCCGACTATGCGCGGGCCTACGAAGTCTTTCAACAGCGGTATGGAGAGCGGTAGAGCAAGATGGCCACCTCCGTCTCGCCGTGCGATAATGCGGCTTGTAGCCCTTAACCCAAGAGGGAAAGACATTATGCAGAACATACAGAATCCCGCCTCTGCGGAAGAACTCATACAGGTGGTTAAACAGTTGTCCCTACCTGAGCTCGAGCAACTGGTGGATCGGGTGATCGCTATCAGAGCCGAGCGGCGCGCCCCACACCTGACAGGGGACGAGAGCGAATTGCTCGCCCGCATCAACCAGGGTCTTCCGGCAGAAGATCGGGCCAGGCTGAGAGAGTTGATTACCCGGCGCGACGCCGAGACGATTACATCCGCGGAACGGCAGGAGTTGATCGGGATGACTGACCGGTTGGAGAACCTACATGCGGAGCGGCTGGCCGCGCTGGCCGAATTGGCCACACTGAGAGGCATCACTCTCGACGAAGTGATCAACCGGCTTGGAATCCACTTCCCGGACCATGACTGAAACACAGGTTCCCTCAGAGTTGCGTCGGCTGGTCGTCGAGCGGGCGCGCAACCGTTGCGAGTACTGCCGGTATCTTGGACTGTATTCTCCTCAGAGCTTGTCGATTGATCACATCGTCCCCAGACGCGCCGGCGGAGCCACATTGGAACACAATCTTGCGTTGAGCTGTCAGGGGTGCAACGGTCACAAAGCGGCTCGAACCTCGGCGACAGACCCGGTGTCCGGCTCAACAGTCCCACTGTTCAATCCGCGTCAAGAGCGGTGGCGCGATCACTTTACGTGGAGCGAGGATTTCCTGGAAATAGCCGGGTTAACACCTATCGGCAGGGCTACGGTGGAAACCTTACAACTCAACAGAGATGGGTTGGTCAATACGCGCGCCGTGCTCTACGCCGTTGGCCGGCATCCTGAGTTGGAAGACGAGAGCTAGATTGATCGCGCTATTACCAACGCGAGCCATCGGAGGTCATTTCAAGGATGCTGCCGGTTCACTTAGCCGAAAACATCCGCAAGCAGGTACTGTTCTACCTGCAGTCTACCTTCGACTTCCGCGACCCCGCGGTTGATCGCGCGTTTGAACGGTTTCTTACCGACTCCGACACCGGCTTGTTCAAAGGTCCCTGGGTTCAGCTCCGTCGGCCGTTTCGTCCCGCCGATGAGGATGAAACCATACCGTTCGACTTCGAGGTCCGCTTTCATCCTTTCAAACATCAGGCGCGCGCGTGGCGCCGCTTGACCAGTAAAGACCAAAGGCCGCAGCCGACAATCGTGACGACTGGAACTGGCTCGGGCAAGACCGAGTGCTTTCTGTTTCCAATCCTCGATCACTGTCTGCGGGCGAGGCGACAAAAACAGAAGGGCATTAAGGCGATCATCCTTTATCCGATGAACGCGCTCGCCGCCGATCAGGAGAGACGCTTCGCGAGAGTAGTATGGGAGACAGAAGAGCTCAAGAGAGCCGGTATTCGCGTCGGCAACTACACAGGACGCTATGACCCCTCCGATCCAGGCGCAAGCGCCGATAGCGGCACGAAGGCGATGGGAGAAGATAACGGTATCAGCAACCACGACGTGCAGCAGCAGGAGCCTCCCGATGTCTTGTTGACGAATTACAAGATGCTCGACTACCTGCTACTGCGTCCTCAGGACCAGATGCTGTGGCGATTCAACGAGCCAGGTGTTCTGCGTTATCTGGTGCTCGACGAGCTTCACACCTACGATGGCGCTCAGGGCGCCGATGTTGCGTGTCTGATTCGACGGCTTAAGGAGAGGCTCGACATCCCGAAAGGCGAGTTATGCGTTGTAGGCACAAGCGCAACGCTGGATGATCGCGAGCTCCTTAGAGACACAGCCGGTGGCAAGGCCGACGATTCGGTAGACGCTAAGGAAGCTAGCAGTGACCGGTTGGCTCGATTTGCGAGCACTCTGTTTGAAGAAGATGTTCCTGCCGATGCAGTAATAGGCGAAGACCGGCTGACGGTTGAGGAGATAGTTCACCCCGATCCGCAGGAAGTGACGCTGCCGAATCCTTCTGGTTGCTCGCCTCTCGACGACGAGGACGCGCTTCAATTCGCTTTGCGACAAGCAGCGCTCTGGGGTGCACCCGAATACAAAGCCGAGATTCTGACCAGCGCTCTGGCGAAGGACGATCACGAACTGACCGCAGGCGAGAGCCAGTTCCTGATGGGCTTGGAAGCTTGGGCAGTCGAACTGGGCGAATGGATGAAGCGGCGGCGCTTGTTTAAGTACCTGCTTGATATCTTCGAGAAGGCGGAGATAAATAAGGACGGTCCGCTAACCTGGAATGACCTTGTTGAACGACTCGTGCGCAATGAGCTGGGGTTCAACGACTATCCTCTGTACGATGACCGCAGCCTGATTTGTGCGTCCTTCTTTGCACTGGTAGCTCAGTCAAAAGAGCGGCGAAGCGGAACGGCGTTCCCGCTGGTGCCCACGCAAGTGCAGCTTTGGATTCGCGAGCTGAGGCGTCTAGGCCGGCTGGTCTATGAAAAGCCGATGTTCAATTGGCTCGACGAACCAGTGCGGGAATATCCGAGTCTGCCGACGTTTCATTGTAGCGAGTGCGGCGAAGCGGGTTGGGTTGCGCTGCACAATCCCGCTGAAGATTCTAAGATTGAAGCGCGTGGCGTGCAGGGGATCGGACTCGACTCCGACCCGACCAGAATCTATCGCGGGTATTTCGGGTACAAGGGGAAACGGAGTCCGAACATCGTCATCATCAGTCCATGGAGCAGCTCCGAGGAGACGAAAGATTCCGCAGTGCAGTCGGAGCTGGACTTTCAGCGGTACTATCTCTGTCCGAAGAGCCTCGTTCTGCGCTTAGGTGACGGGCCGTGCCCTTTGACTAACGATCCGAAGCGGTTCGCGGTCAAAGTGAATCAGGAGACAACGAAGGACGAGAAGACCGGCGCAGCCTTCGGCGATCAGGGCTGTCCGAATTGTGGATCGAAAGAAGGGGTGTTCTTCATAGGAAGCCAGTCCGCCACACTTTCGAGTGTGGCAATCGACGAGTTGTTCGGATCGACGCTGAACGATGATCCGAAGCTCCTTGCGTTCACGGACAGTGTGCAAGACGCCTCACACCGCGCTGGCTTCTTCACCGCTAGAACCTATCACTTCACTTTCCGGACAGCGCTTCAGCACACAATTGATGACATCGGGGCCGAAGGTCTGTCGCTCTCGAATACTGGGCACGCGTTGTTGGAGTGGTGGTCAGAGCAGCGAGCCGGATGGAGAGGAAAGATCCGCGAAGCCATGGCGTCATTGCTGCCGCCTGACCTTCAAGAGTACACGGACTTTGTCGCGTATCGAGATAATAGCGCCGCGAACCAGCCGCCCAGAGGACTTCTAAAGGACATAGAACAGAGGCTCTCGTGGGAGGCCACAAGTGAGTTCGGGTTGATGGAGACCCACGGCCGCACGATGGAAGCGACTGGTAGTGCGTGTTTGGGCTGGGACGAGAGCAGGATCGTTAAGACGATCGAGAAGCTCCGGGAGCGACTGACTGCAATCGACAAAGCACTAATGGATCTGCCGGACGATTCTCTCAGGCTGTGGATATATGGCTTCCTCTATCGCGGTCGTATCCGAGGCGCCTTGGATCACCCATATCTGAGAGATTTCGCCAGGAGTGGCTTTTGGGGCAAGTACCCATTCGGAAAGATGATTCCCGGACGGGAAACATTCCCTTCGTCAGGTCATTATAAACCTCATTTGATGGTTACTCAGTCTCAGCGCGGGCATGACTACGTGCTTGCATCCACCAAAGGCAGTCGCTCGCCATGGCATGTCGTGTGGGCGCGGCGCGCACTCAATCAGCCGGTCGCGGACGAAACGAGCCTACTCGATTTGATCAACGCTTTGTTGGAGACCGGCACCGAGGTAGGGCTCTTTAAGAAGCTTCATCAAGATGGGACGAAGCGGTTCTATGCGATTGCGGCTGACGCGGCAGTTCTCACTGCGGAACGGGTTCACCTGGTTTGCAGTCAGAGCGAGCGCTCATTGGTACGTCCGCCTGCTGAAGCGGTTTTGTGGAATGGGGCTCCGAGCGCAGAGTACTACGCAGATCAGGGTAGATATCGAATTGAAGAATACACTTCTCGTCAGCGCTACTATCAGGAGCGCTATCGGAAAGGTGCTCTGCGTAGGGTCTTCGCCCGCGAACACACGGGCTTGCTTGCGACCGAGGAACGCGAGCAACTTGAGCGACGCTTTGCCAGCACTGAGCATACGTACGATCCCAACGTACTGACGTGTACCAGCACCCTGGAGATGGGCATCGACATCGGTGACCTGTCCAGCACGATGCTGTGCTCGATTCCACCGAACACCGCCAGTTATCTTCAAAGAATCGGGCGCGCCGGGCGAGCTACCGGAACTGCACTGATCGTCTCGGTGGTGAATCAGCGCCCGCATGACCTGTTCTTCTACGGAAGGCCGGCCGAGATGTTGCGGGGTAAGGTAGACCCTCCGGGTTGCTGGCTGGACGCTTCTGCGGTTTTAGTCAGGCAGTATCTCGCATTTTGTTTTGACTCGGCTACCAAGACGGGCCAGCTTACGGATCTGCCGCGTTCGGGGAAGCAACTTGTTGAGGATATGGCGCGAGCGGACGGCCATATACCGCGAATGATGCAGTGGGTCACTCAAAACGAAGCGGAGTTACGTGCACGTTTCCTAAAGCGCTTTCAGATCAATGTTCAACCAGACACGCGCGACCGCTTCATCAGCGAAACGGCGTCTGAGCTGCTGCTTCAACGGATTCATCAAGCAGTCGGCGAGTTCGAGCGCATGCAGCGCGATCTCGAGAACGCACGTAAGAGACTGCGCGATCAGTTAGGGAAGCTCGAGGAAGAAGAACAAGACGCGAGGCAGGAGATCGAACAGGAGTTGAAAATACTTCAAGGGCGGGCGACGTCTTTTGGCAGGACGACGGCGCTTGAGATTCTGACCGACAACGGACTTTTACCGAACTACGCCTTTCCAGAGCGAGGCGTGCGGTTCTACGGAGCTGTCTACAACAAGTATCGAGGGCGTGGTGATGAGCAGAAGCCGATAGAAGTCGTGCGGCCGGCTGGGACGGCGTTGAAGGAACTGGCGCCTGGGAATCACTTCTACACTCATAGCCGGCGTTTCGATATCCAACAGATCGCCATCGGCAATCCGCAGCAGCCTCTAATTGAACGATGGGCCATCTGCGGCGCTTGCGGGCATATGCGTCTAGTGGACGAGCTGAGTCGGCCAGATGCTAATCCTGCATGTCCGCAATGCGGGCACGATCAGGATGCGAGTGGCCAGCTCGACCTCGGGCAACATCACCAGTTCATCCACTTTGCCCGCTCGCAGGCGCTCTCCCATATGGAACACTACGAGAGCCTTTCGGCGGACAGCAGTGACGAACGCAATCGAGAGTATTACCAGTCGGTCTTGAGTTGGGATCTTACGCGCGATGCGCCAAGTGGAGCTGTCGGTGACGAGGCCTTGCCTTTCGGGATCGAATACCGCTCGTCAGTTGTGATGCGTGAGGTGAACGTCGGCTATCAAGGCGAGCAAGGTGTCATCGCGTTCGGCGCCGATACGTATGTTCCTGAAGATGGCTTCAGGATCTGCCGAAGCTGCGGCATCGTGATTCCACCAGGAACGCGGCCAGATGATGTTGTGCATCGCCGGAGTTGTACTGGTCGGCGGCGATTCGAAAAGCTCAAGCAAGAAGGTCGTCAGGGCGACGCGTTCCAGTGGGAGCACATCTTCCTTTATCGTGAATTGAAATCCGAAGCAATAAGGCTCCTGCTGCCTATCGCGGATGACGACGACATCGACACTCTAACCGCTTGCATTCTTCTCGGCCTGCGACTGAGGTTTGAGGGGAACCCAACATACTTGATTGTAGCTCCGCAGATCATGCCTGATGCTGGCACCGGGATGAGGCGGTACTACCTTGTGCTGCTGGACGGTGTGCCGGGAGGCACCGGCTATCTAAAGACCCTTTATCAAGAGAAGGATGCTCAAGCTCGGGATGGTGAAGGAATCATCCAAATCTTGAGGCTTGCGAAGAGCGCACTCGAAACCTGCGTCTGCCGGCGGATGCTTCAGGACCCTTCACGGCAAGACACGGACGGATGTTATCGCTGCATACGATCGTATCATCTACAATACAAAGCTGACCGAATAAGTCGCGAGCGCGGAATCACGCTGCTCACGCAACTGATTGAAGCTGGTGAACGGCGCATGCCACAGCGGGAGCTAGCCGCAATCAAGCCAAACTCACTGTTCGGTAGTATGCTGGAGAAGAAATTCGTTGATGTGATTCGCGCTTTTGTCGATCAAAAGAACGGCACGTGGGAGCAGACAATCATTCGAGGTGGTCAAGGGTTTCGCTTTTCGCTACCTGGTTCGGAGAGGCTGTGGGAGTTGGAGCTTCAGCCTTCACTTGGAAGCGCCCAGGGCGTGGCGCTGCAATCGCAGCCGGATTTCTTGCTGCGCTGCGATGATGACCGAATCAAACCTGTGGCGATCTTCACTGACGGTTTTCAGTTCCATTGCCATCCCGCCAATCGGCTTGCCGACGATATGCAAAAGCGGCGCGCGATTTTGGCGAGTGGAAGATTCCACGTCTGGAATGTCACGTGGAATGACTTGGACGCGGGCAAGTCTGAGCACGTTATGACTAGTCTCGCACCTGTGGCGCAGATGCTTCAGCAATATGCCAACGCAGTTCGGGCACAGGGCAAGACGGTTCCTGACGCGCGCCAGATCATACGAAACGGCCTCGAACAATTGAAGGCTTTCATCAACACCCCGCACGCAGCGGGCTGGGCGCAGCTTGCCGCATTTCATGGCTACTATCCGCTGCAGCTCCTCGCGAGCCAACGCGTAGTCAACACGAGCGATCTACGAAGCGCACTCGATGCTTGGCGAGTGAGCGGCACAATGCGCACCCTGGAGAATGCTCAGGGTGCGGAATGGGTCTATAACGATAAGGCCGCCCTGAATCAGGATCTCTTAGCTTACATCACAGTCGCTGACGCGCTCAGTAATCGGCAGAGCCAGGTCATCACGCTCGCACGATTGGGCGACGCGGAAGCGGAATGCACGGGTAGTGACTATGAAGAGCGATGGCGCCGTTTCCTTGCCTGCCTCAACCTCTTTCAGTTTAGCGAGAACTTTCTCTTTTGGACCGCCTCCGAGAGCCTCTCTGGCACAGCCCCAGAGATCCCGTTAGGTGCGGCAACAACCCTTGAGGAGGAATGGCAGGCGGTTCTCGATGCCGTATTACCGAGCTTACGACCTTATGTGCAAGAACTGGCGGCCGCTGGGCTTCCGGTACCAGATGCGGTTCCGCAAGTCGAGCTCTTCAATGAACAGATCAATGACGATGCCTTCGCAGAACTAGCGTGGCCGAACTGCGTTCCCCCGGTCGGGGTTCTGGCAGGCGATCAAACTAACTTTGCGCCGCAGTGGCAAAAGCAAGGCTGGAAGATATTCACGCCCGATGATCTTCAGGCGAAAGGTGTGGGCCACTTGGTTGACCAACTCGCGAGCAGTTTTTCAGGAGTCTGATTATGGCAAGACTAATGGTGCACCGGAACATATTGAAGAACTTTCACCGGTTGCCGAGCAAGGTGCAGAAGAGAGTCTCCGAGTTGATCGAAGAGTTTCAGCGCGATCCGCATTCGGAGGCGATCGGTCTTCATCCTCTGAAGGAGGCTATGCTCGACCCGAAGGTTCGCGGAGTGACCAAATTGCCAGATGGATACCGAGCGATTGTGATAGCCCCGGAGAAGGGCGATACCTACTTGCTTGTATACATTGATGCGCACGATCGAGCATACGCGTGGGCCAAGAACAAACGCTTCGAAGTCCATGAGATGACCGGCGTGTTTCAGGTATTCGATGCTGAGGAAGTTCAGAACGTAGCAAGCGCAGCGCCTCAGCCGACGACCGCGCCAACGGAATACGCGCTGAGCAGGTTATCTGACGACGATCTATTTACTGCCGGTGTGCCTAGGCCACTTATACCCGCGGTACGATCGATTCATTCCGACACCGGCCTTGATGCTCTCAGCGATTACCTGCCGCCTGACTGCAGAGACGTGCTGTATGGACTTGCAGCGGGTATGACGATGGATGACGCTCTCAACGAAATGCTAGGAGCGGCCCCGGCACCTGAAGAGGTTGCGCCAGCCAGCCCTGGGGACTTCACTAGGATTCAAGAGTCGCCGAACTTCGATTTGGTCCTCGTCGAGGGAGAGGAGGAACTCAAGAGCATTCTTCAAGGACCACTAGAGGAGTGGCGAATCTTTTTGCATCCCTACCAGCGGAAGCTAGTAACCTGGAAAACAAAGGGGCCAATGAACGTCACTGGGGCAGCAGGTACCGGTAAAACGGTGGCCTTGATGCATCGGGCCGTGAACCTAGCTCGTGGCCTAAGCGATCCGGCTGAGCGCGTGTTGGTAACTACGTTCACGACGAATCTCTCTGTCACGATAAAGCACCTAATGCAGCGTCTTGCTCCCGAAGTTGCGAGTCGAATCGAGGTGACGAACCTTCACGCACTTGCTAGAACGATATGCAGTCGTGCGGGATGGAAGGGGCGAATCGCAGAAGACGAAGAGATTGGCCATATTTGGGAAGAAGTGTGGCTGGGGCACACTGAAGAACTAGCAATGCCAAAGGATGAGCTGCGGCGCGAATATGACCAGGTAATCGAGCCCAACGGCATTGATGAGGAAGAAGTCTACTTGTCTACCGTACGCTCGGGCAGGCCGCGGATCAGCAGGCCACAGCGACGGGCGGCGTGGCTTGTGTTCAGGGCCTTCCAGCGCGGACTGAAGAAGCGCAACATGCTTACGTTCGAAGGCGCAATCCACGAAGCACGGCTCGCAGTCGAACAGGGTAGATTCGCGCGGTATGCACACGTCCTCGTTGATGAAGCGCAGGACTTCAGCCTCGAAGCACTGCGACTGATCCGCGCCATCAGTCCGATAGGCGAAGAACATCCAGATCCTCTGTGCTTGGTTGGCGACGGCCATCAGCGGATCTACCGGAGCAGAATACCAATGAGCCGCGCCGGTATTGATATCCGTGGCCGGTCGCGTCGATTGAAGATCAACTATCGAACCAGCGAGCAGATTCGCCAGTTCGCGCAAGGGATACTCAAGGGCGTTGAGATCGACGATCTGGATGGCGGAGTCATAACTACCGTGGGAGACCATTCGGTGTTTAAGGGACCCGAGCCAATAATCGAGAAGTGCGACGGTAAGGCAGAAGCGGACGCCATTGTTTCCTGGGTCAAGTCACTGATGGAAAGTAACGGTCTAGCAACGCATGAGATATGCGTGACGCCCTACAAGTCGACGACTCGGACCGCCTTGACCGCGGCAGGAATCGCGACGTTTGAGTTGAAGCCGCACGAGGAGGATCCCGGTTCGGATGAAGCTGGAGTTCGACTGGGAACCATGAAACGAATCAAGGGTCTCGAGTTCCGTGCGGTAGCGATGGCGTGCGCGGACGCGAGCGATCCGATGAACCACTTGGACGAAGCTGATATTCGTGACAGGTGTGAACGGTACGTTGCGGCCACCCGCGCGCGCGAGCATTTGCTCGTCACCATTAGAGCCTGATGGAGCCACCGGACGACAGCCAATCGTTTGGCTGCAGGATCAGAAGTCTATGAAACCTGGTGAGGGCATGGTAACGGATGGCGGGAGACTGGTCTGGGCTGACGTTGAGGAGGCCGCCCAACTCGCCTTTAAAGTCTGGGCCAGCCGGCCAGAGCTACGATGGGCTAAGGAAGCGTGGGAGCTACTCGGTAAGGCGGGTATGACTCAATTCTCAACCGAGCTCCGGCGCTACGAAGTCGCTATAAGATTCCTAGTGCTATGCGATTATCTATCTCGACTTCTGCTGCGTTGCATGGGATGAAAACGTAGCATCGCAGTACTCCGACTGGGCTGAGGCGCTCGACCTTTCGTCGGCTTTCCGAGTCGGACACCTCGTCGGACCCGTTGACGAATTCAACGAAGAAGTGGACGACGCAGCATTGATGAATGAGGGGTTAGGCTTGCTTGCAGAGCGATCGCGCAAGAGGGTTCTCGAAGCACTAGAGGATGGTTTTGGGGGCCGGTCCCTGCTCTTCGTATCATTGTGGCAGAGCAGCATTCCAACCCTAAGACAGTTCGAGAGTGAGGGGGGTGAACCTGGAGACTATGATTGGCGCTATGAGACGAATCCTTCTGACGTGCTCAATCTAGTTACTCCCGAGAAGGCACAGGCATTCGAATGGTTAGCTCAGGGAGCATATCCTTATCGACATTAGCACCCGTTCTCCGCATCTTTAGCACAGAAGAGGATGCATGCAGATTTACATTTACAGTTTACGATTCGACGACGGTGCTGCTCCAAATCCCTATCGCGGCCCGGTTGCTTCCTTAAGGCATCACACGCGAGTCACACGCGGAAAACTTTGACTTGTACCGCCTCATCCCTTTGAAACCGGCCAGAGGGTAATCGACAGGTCAAATCAACGGTGCCCACCGTTGTCGCGATGCGCGAACGCCGCGCGATCCGTTGTCACGTTTGCAAACGGACTAATCGTGCGGCCGTGAAGCGCACTCCAGTGGTCACGTTCGTAACAGCGATTTCTCTTACCGATGGGGCGCAAACCGCTTGTTACAGGCGTGGTCGCAGTGATAGCTTATCGGCCCAGGACTGAGCAGACACGAATGACAATAACTCAGTCCGCACGGGTTTTGGCGTACGCAGACTTAACGGGCGTGGTGCTCCCCCCCAAGCCTCACGCAAGCAAGAATATTCGTTCAAACCCTCGTTGCGGAGATTTAAGCTCCGCTCCGCGCGAGCATCTCGAGTACAAACAGCATCGTGCGCGCTATCAGGCTCAACGAGCCTTGGGCGCTGGCCGGTGCAGCAGCCTGATTCGATGAGGAACCAGCGCGTTTGGCGGTCGTCGGCTGACAGTCATTTATGGCCGGATCACAGGGGCAGTCCACGCAAGGCATTGGCCTGCCATGATCGGCAAAGGCCACCGATGCGAACGGGACTGACTTGTCTGAGCGGCGCTGACTTGATGGGGTCATCATTGGCATCGCAAACATGACCAGACAGGCAAACAGAGCAACCAATCTCCTCATGCGTTCCTCCTTTGGCGGCGATCGCAGTATTGCCGCCTCTGCAATCTGTGTAATTCCGAATAATGCCTTCCAACCGATTCTCTACCGGGTGCTCGCAGGCGCCTCGTACACGCGCGAAGGTCTAACAGTACTAGCCAATCAACTCATCTCAGTTGTCTCGCGGGCGCTTGCAGCGCGACAGATGGACGCGGTAGCCGGGATAAGCGAGGTAATGCTTGGCTTGCCGATCCCCGAACAGATGAAGGCCGTTGCGCGCTACTACCAGGGTCAATGCGCTCACCAGAGCGGTGACTTCGAGGACGCGCAGCGCATCTTCGGGAAAGCAGTCGAAGAAGTAGCGCCCGAATACAGAGGTCGAGCCCTACACGCTCTAGCACTCACTTATCATGACCTCGGTCAAATCGATGCAGCAGTACCGTTGCTTGTGGAAGCGTTGAAGGCTGCCCGAGAGCATGACCCGCTCACGCGTATTTACTCGCACTGGTTCCTCGCGATCGAGCGTAGCGTTCAGGGCGACCACAAGCGCGCGCTTGCTGATCTCGAGAACCTGTTTCCACTTGTTCGAGCTGTCGCAGGCTGCTCTGGAGCGTTCTACGATTACTTGAATAGCTACGCCGTAGAACTCGGCGAGATTGGTAGGCTCGACGAAGCGAACGCGGCATTGAACGTCGCTCTTGCGACGCCGTTTGCACCCGCCTACCCGAACTGGAACAGGACTCAGGCCGAACTCGCAGCCAAGCGCCGAGTAGCATCGCCATCCGTCGTGGCAATTTCAATTCCAGCCGGCGCTCCGCTGCTCCGCGAAAGGCTCATTCGCCGGAAACCGCTCCGCATCAACATCCTTAGCCTCCTGCTCGTGTTGAGCGCTCGTGCACTCGCGCGAGCGGCGGTACGAACGTTCTTGCTCAAGAAGACGAGGTTGCGGTTTGAACCGCCGTCGCGAATCGCTTCTGAATTCAGCCAGAGCTGCCTGGCTCCTCGCCCACCTCCCTCAGCTTAATCCTCGATCAGTACTGATTCTTCAAAGAACAATGACTGCTTGATGAGCGGGTGCTCGCCGAGACAGAAAGCGTGTATCCAGTCAGCAAGTAGTCGATGAGCGGGTGGACGCCATCGTAAGTGGCGGCCACCCTCTCACCAAATCAAGCGCTTCGGCGTGCCAGGATTTCTAGGCCCAAAACACGCCCGGCGCTAAAGAGGTGTGTATGATAGTAGACGGCTATGCACTGTACAACCCGGAAAACGCTGCCGCAGACAAGGATTCTGGAGACGCCCTGACCCGGCGTCCCGCTGTTGCGGGAGCGGCCGACGATCCGGCCCAGGCCATAACATTCAAATCAACTCGACTCCAAAGAAGGCGGTCTGTCACAGGGACTCCGGAGAGGCTTCGAACCGAAAGGCTCGCCCAGACGGTTGGCTTGATTCAAGTCGAGCCATTCTCCCACCGCCAAGTATTTGACCACTTCCCAAAGCAAGAGTTTGGACCAAACGAGGTCATACGCTGCGAAGGGGTCTTGTGCGTCATCGAGCGCGGATGGGTGCAGATCAGGCACGCACGCGATAAGTACCTGGTTAAGTCTCTCACCATCGGCGCTGTGTTCGGAGAGATGCCGGAGATGGGCCACACAATGCTGGGCACCGAAGCGGTGGCGGGCTCGTCTGGAGTTACCGTCACGACAATGAATCCCGTTCAGGCGTGGCAGTGGATCGCGCCTGATCCGCACTGGCTGCTCAAGATCATCGGCGCACGGTTATACGAGCTTGAAGCCGACCTCCATCGAATCGAGTGTCACAGCAATGAGTCGCGCGTGGCGGCGTTGCTGCTTAAGCTCGCCGGCCAAACGGGTGTGATCGAAGGCGTCACGCAGAAGCGAGTGGGCGAGATGCTTGGCATCCACCGCGAGATCGTCGCCACGGCAGCCAGAGAACTGCGGAAATGCGGCGCCATCGAAACCCGGCTCAGGAAGATCACAATACTCGATACAGCCGAACTTCGAGCGATGAGCGACCTCGACCGATTACCCAGGCGGTCTCGGCGAGGTGTGGGATAAACCCGACGGAGTCTGTCTCGATTCACGCCTGATCTGGCCGGTCACTATCGTTGCCAAGTGCCGGATTGTCGCAGTCCAAAGCTAAACCGATTTGAAGCCGAGGTATGTTCGATGGATCACAGGATACAACGCACGGTTCAGTTCATTGAGGCGAACTATTCGAAGAACATTTCGCTACATGACCTGACCAAGTGCGCGAATCTTTCAGAGTCTCACTTCCTTTACTTGTTCAAACTTGAAATGAAGGTGTCGCCGGCGAAGTACCTGAAGCGAAGCCGCATTCAGAAGGCCGCCGAGCTTCTGCGGAGCAATGAGCCATTGAGCATCAAGGAAGTGATGACCCGAGTTGGGATCAAAGACAAGAGCCACTTCGCGCGAAGTTTTAAGCAAGTGCTTGGCGTAGCGCCCAGTGACTACCGAGCCAGATACGCGAACCGTGGATAGGTCAATGGCGATCTAGATTTCGGCATCCTTCATTGGGCATTCCGCACGGATTCGCGGGATTTTGGCCAATCGATCGGAGTCCTGGCCGACTGATCAGGGTTTCAGTCAACGAATCGGAGCATCAGCCAACCGATCATTGTTTTGGACCACACATTGTCATAGACGTGACGTAGACCTCCGCTTACACTGTGTGCCGTTACATCCCCTGAGCAGTTGGTTATTCAGACTTGAGAGGGTCATACGATGGGTATCAAGTGCCCGGCGGCGAGCCGATGATTGAAGCGGCCGGTGATGTAAAGCGAGATGAGCCGGGTCTATAGCTGACAGGTTGGGCTCGGAACGAACAAGGCAGAGGTATGGGGTTGGTCGCGAGCCGGTGACTGCGGTCATAGCTTCCTTCCACTAGAAGCTCTCCCGCAGACGGCCCGCTCAAGGCGTCACCGGCTCGCGGCCATTTTTGTGCCTTTGGTTGGAGTACCGATTAATCGCATTGCGAACGGCGCACTGGTACGCCGCACGATGCTCGACAGAAGCTGTCCTCGATTCGTGAACACGGGAACGCTGAATGAGATCACTAGAAATCAAGTTCAAAGTAATCGATAAATGGGGATCAATAACGGCCGGCGCCAAGGCCCTCGAAACCAGCCGGTCTGCCCTCTCCTATTGCATCTGGAAGAAACGACGTTCGCCAGAACTCCGAGAAAAACTCGCGCGCGAGCTTGGCATGACTGTCGAGGAATTGTTCGGCGATTCGTCGTCTACCAAAGGTTCTGACAGGGATTCTGAGCCAGAAGGCGAGACTTAGATTGATAGCTATGGCTAATGGATTTGACGCACCACGGCGTGTAGGCTTTTTCGGGACTAGCCGAACGAATCACAATTCTTAGTTCAGCGGGTTTGCGATCGGCCCTTTGAATCCTGGATCAACGCCCACACAACGACACCGAGAAAGCCAAGCACGAGCACGACGACGAGGCCGAATGCGATCTTTAGAACCATTGCGACTCCAGGGTGATAGTCCAGCCACCAGACAATAGCGACCACCACAAGCAAGACCAGGACGAATATGTAACACCCTTCGTTATCATCCATATATCTACCCCTTCCGTCGCAGTCGATCAACGGCCTCGGGCGCTCGGCAAGAATGACCCCTTCATATGATTCGCCCGACAAGCAGCCCGATCTCGAATTGTCATTTTAGGGCCGGGAATTTGGCTCGCTCAGTTTGAGGCCCACTTCATGGGGTGTCGGTCCGCAGCATTCTCGTAGAAACTACTGGAACCACACCCTCAGGCCCACAGTCGGGGCCGATTCATCCCTCTTTCTTTTTGACCTTTTTCACAACGTTAGTTTGTCGGCTTTGGTGGGTAGCGACGTTCACTTGTCCACCTTGGTTGTTCACGATCACAGCGGTGTACCGCCGAAGATCGCGCAACGCGCGGATCGACCTCAAGAAGACCCGATCCCATCTTTCGGCCTCCTCGCGGGCCTCGCGTGCCGACTCGGTGCCGTCGATTATATGTTCGCGACGTTTTCCATGCAGCTCGACGGTGAAGCGTTCGACCATGCATTCAGTCACGACGCGCTCGGTCGCCAGCGTCATCCAGTGCTCGCGGATTGTCTGCGCCTGACAGATTGCGTCGATCAACTGCCTCTCCAGCACGTTCCGCGGCTGCCACTCGTCGATGTACTTCTCGCGCAAGACCAGGAACCGGGCTCTGTTCAGAGGGCTGTCCTGCCCACAGGCAACGGCCGTTGCACGTTGGCCGCTCTCCAGCTCGTCTCGCGCAAACTGCTTCGTCTGCTCCCAAAGAGCCGCGAAGCTTCCAGGCTCGGAGTCCTCGAGTTCGCCGAGAATGCTCCAGCTCAAATCTTCCGGAGCGGCATTGAGCGCATGGTCGAGGGACTCAAAACGATAACGCCTGAGACTACCGCGCGGCCCTTCTCTCTGTTCAACCTTTAACACTCGCGCAAATGATTTTGCGGCCAACGCGGTGATCGCTTCGATCTCGTTCGGCTTTGCTAGTGCGTTGCTCACGTCCACCTCCATCAGGGAATCAGCGAATCCAACTGGGTAAACATCCTGCTGATGCTCCTCAACTCGCGGCTCATTTCGGTGAATTCTCTTCGGTCGGCGGCTCGCTTCTTCTGTCGCTCGCGATAGAGCGAATACATCGCAAAGGCCCGTTCGCCATCTGCCTTCCGGATGTACCGCTTCCTGAGCCGGCCATCCTCGATATAGAACTCGTAGTAATATGGCCCGTGCAAACGGCCGCTATTGCACCTGCATTGCTCTTTTCCGCACCGACCGAACTGTTTGCAAATGGCCATGATCTTAGGTAAAGAATCGCAAAAGTGTTTTCTGCGGAACGCGAGCGTGTTGGCCCGAGCATAGTATCTTTTTTCGCTCGACCGCGGCGAGGCGTTCAGCACAAACGGAATCATGGGATGTTATGAGGCTTATCGCAAGCCTTCACGCAAATAGAGTCGCGCCTGACGCGCACGCAGGTAGATGCGGGGACCCGATTAGGGCCTGGTTAGGTCGTGTGGGCCGTCACGTGGGGTGTATATCACGACCGCCCTGGACTGAATCGTCTCAGGTTGGCAAGGCTGTGGCGGTTGTGGCTTCGATAGTTTCAGTGATTTGAGTACCAAATCCTCGCGGATTCTTCGTTGCGTTTTCTTTCTCTTTTCGCGCAACGGTAGCATAGTTGGCGAATTATAAAGAAGCGAGATACGTTAGCACTTGCGCGTCGCCCGATCACTGTTCTTCCCGTCTGCTGCTTCAGGAGACTTACCGAGCGAGTAGCAACCTACTCTGCAATCGGATACTCTTTGTCAAGTCAACTTGCTCAAAGAATCTCAGCGACGTACTATGGCAACGTTGGTGGCCCCAATCTTTCGATGATCACCCCCCGAGAGTTACCCTGCCTGGTCGTGGCAGCGATGCTGAGTTCGAATAACCTGAACTAGGCCTAAAACCAGCGTGATAGAAAAATAAATCCAAGAAGAGAGTAGCTGAAATGTGCTCCTGAACGTAGTTTCAAGTGTAAGAAAGAAAGCTGCGATTCAAGAAAGG
>QHVH01000055.1 GCA_003222245.1 Blastocatellia bacterium AA13
GCGGATGATCTTGTGGCACCCTCTGTTCCGGCGATAGGTAGCTGTACATTGCCGCTTGCTGAAAATCGTCTCCTCGCATTGTCCCTCGTTTATTTTGTTTTGGATTTCACCTGCTCCTTCTATATACGTTCTAATTCAAACCAGGTTACTCCATTTCCCAAACCAAATGAGCCTTTTTCAGCAGCCTGCTAGTTCCCGACCGCCTCGATGCTAGCAGTCGCAGCCGCTTCTCACGATTAAGCTGCCATCCTTATAGGATGAGGCTACATTGTCCCAAGAGCTTCGCACGCCGCCGTTGCCAACAACGCACGTCTTGGTAGGATACCGATAGCAGAATATCGAGTTGTGTACTTCAAAGAACAAAGTCACAACAGCCACTCACGCGACTTCGTGTCGCACTCTAACGCTCCACATCACCGGGCGCGCGAACGGCATTGAGGAAACGATATGAACTGCGCTTCGCGCGCCCCGGTGCATGTGATTGTTGAACTAAGCGCTACGCGCAGTATATAGCGCCGCCACCGATCTGACCCCTTCATTTGAATAGTAAATGCTCGATCATTCTCGATCGAACTCTCACTGTCTACACTTCCTTTAGACAAAGAAAACCTTTCGAAACGGAGGTGTAGTTATGACCGAGATGCGAAAGAGAATGATCGAGTCTCTTCAACCGGCTGGCTTCTCTGAACGTACTCAGGAAGCCTACGTCCGAGCCGGCCGTCGACTGGCTGAGCATTATCACAAGTCGCCTGACCTTATCACCGAGGAAGAACTCCGACAGTATTTCCTCTACATTAAGAATGTCAAGAAGTATGCCCGTCCAACCACTACCATCGCCCTGTGCGGAATCAAGTTCTTCTTCGAAAAGACTCTCGGCACGCGATGGGACGATCTTTGATCTGATCAGGCCCCCCGCGAGAAGAAACTACCAACCATCCTCAGCATTGAAGAGGTGCTAACCACATAGCCCTCCTCATGGCGAAGGGCGGCGGGCAGTTGCCGTTGTGATTCTATAATCATCGCCCTCCTGACGCCGGGTCCTGGCAGTTGCAATCGCTGGAATGTCAGATCTGATGCTTCCCGCCAGGGAAAGCCCTTTTCAATCGAGTCGACAAGCCAGTCTAAAAAAGAGAATGGGTTATTTGACTGCAAGCCGGTCGGCAGCGGCCTACAGGCGTTCAAGTATCTTGGTCTTTACATTTCCCGGGTCGCCATCAGCAACAAACGCATCCTCAGCTTGAAGAAGGCTTGGTTACCTTCCAGTACAAGGATGAGGCTACTGATCAGGTCAAGACTTCTGAAGTGTGGGGGCCGTGACCAGGGGCGACGCGCTACGCGCTTGCCCTTGGCTATCTTATAGTCGGCCTTTCAGGCCTACATAAGCATGGAGTCTCGATCAGGTAGGGAACAAGTGTCCAAACTCCAAACCCCAAACTAATGTCGCGCCTTCAGCGCTAGAAGGGTGTAGGGCCGGGACCAGGGGCGACGCGCTACGCGCTTGCCCCTTGGCTATTTTATAGTCGGCCTTTCAGGCCTACATAAGAATGGAGTCTCGATCAGGTAGGGGAACAGTGTCCAAACCCAAACTTATGTCGCGCCTTCAGCGCTAGAAGGGTGTGGGGCCGTGACCAGGGGCGACGCGCTACGCGCTTGCCCCCGGCTATTTTATAGTCGGCCTTTCAGGCCTACATAAGAATGGAGTCTCTATCAGGTAGGGAACAAGTGTTCAAACTCCAAACCCCAAACTTATGTCGCGCCTTCAGCGCTCGAAGGGTCTCCACCGAAGAATTCATCCGCCGCTTTCTTCGGCACGTCTTACCAAAGCACTTTGTGAAGGTCAGATTCTAGGGCCTGCTCAGTCCCGGAAACCGCCATCTCCTCACTCAGGCAACCTTTTCTTTTTCTTTCTTTGCTGGTCGCCGAACATTTCTCGATCTTCTTCCTGCTGCCGTGATAAATAGTATTGCCCTAGCTTTTGAACGTCATAATCAAATTTAGCTGCTTGTTCATCTCGGACTTTGCGAGTTTCTTCGATTATCGGATCGTTCCACATGATTAATCCTCCAACTCTTCCGGGGTACAAATAATTGGCGGTATGAATCCTGCTTCTCGGCATACCTGATCAATCTTGCTTCTCATTTTTGCATTCGCTATATGCTTGCAGTTCCAAGTCAACAGGTAATCCATCCCGTTGACGCAAGCCACAGCAATATGGAGAGCATCTTGCGCCGCTTTCATCTGTACGGCGTGTGATTTAACGAGATGTTCTGCCAGTTGGATCACCACTTCGTTAATTTCTAGCGAGGACAAATTTTGAAGTGCAGCCACTCGCTTTCCCGCGACTAGCGGGTCGCCTGCCCGCGCCTCATCAAGAACGATTTGGGAGACAAAGAGATCATATTGATGACGTTGATTATCCCACCAATCGACGGTTAGCTGTTGGTGGGCTGCCACAATGATGTCACGGTTGGGCGTGCTACTAAATAGCTGATCACACTGGTTTCAATGTAAATGGCGGCCTTATCCATCGAGAAAATAATAAACCATTTCTATTCGGATGTCCGCTCGCCAGACGACTCCACGCGGTCGCTTGAGCGGCGCGCCGCTTTTTGGCGTCCGCTTGAAGAATTGAAGGCAAGTACCAGGTTGCCGGATGGAACGGAGAGACACGGAGTTGGAAGCGTGAGCAGAGGCAATCAGTAGTAGGGCCGCCGCGGTTTGATCCGGTGTACAGAGATCAAGGCGTAGCCTCCGGCGTATCCTTCGAGAAGAAATCTTCCCGCGTATCCGCGTTCATTCTTCCGCTGCCCGCATCCTTCAGATTGCGCGCGCGGCGAGCGTGATGGTAGCGCCTCCGGCGACTCGCGACATAAACCAGTCGAAGGGCTTTATGAACGGCACGGCCGCATAGAATAGTGCGAAGCTGGGATAGCCTCGTCGCTTCAATTGAACCTTGAGGCTTTGCCGTAATGCATGTGCATTGTGCGCCTTTGATGCGAACGAGGTTTTATATGTCTCGAACCCTGCTTCCGCCAATAGTGTATTCAACTGTTCGGGAGTGAAATGATATCGGTGACGCGGCGCGTCGAGAGCAAACCAATCCCCTTTGAACCATCTGAGCTGATAACTGTCCGCGTTCGGCAGTTGAATGATGAGTGAGCCTTTCGGTTTTATTAACCGGCGCGCTTCGATCAAAGCAGCGCGCGGCGCATTCATATGCTCCAGAGCGGACCACATTGTTATCACGTCGAAAGTCGCGTTTTCGAACGAGCCATCCTGCAACGCACCCTGGAATACACTGCCTTCGCCGAGAGCCTTGTTGGCGGCTCTCGCGGCAGGCCCTCCGGTTTCGACGCCGAATCGCTCCCACCTTGCAGGATCGAGCGCCCGCAGGAAGAAACCGGAGCCGCAGCCCACGTCGAGAATGCGTCCTTCCGCGAGACCGCATCTGGAAGCGAACGAGGTCTTCTCGGTCTGAGATCGCACGATCCATTGATGCGTCGGTTCCTCTCCCCAGTAATCGTTGGGGTAGAACCGGGCCAACTGCTCATCGCTCATTTCGGGCAGGGTTCGCAGCACTCCGCAGCTTTCGCATTGCGCGATGACGAACAAGTGAGGCGAGTTGCGGAGCCGGTCCGCGGCATTATAGAGTTCGCGCGCGGCGATCTCGCCGCACAAGCCGCAGCCACGCGCGGCGATATTATCGGGGTCTGGCAATTGCTCAGCCTGCATTGAAGATTGTCAAATCGACTTGATTCACGGCCGCATCATTCTAGATTCACGGCCGCATCATTCTAATTGCCGTCTCGATCAGTTCACAACGAAGGAAGATGAGAAAATGTCGACAACGGGAGCGAAGGTCTTGAATTCGGCCGTCGTCGTGACGGCGCTGGTTCTTATCGGATCGGCCGTCGCGTTTGCAAAGGGCCAGCGTCGAGCCCGGGCTCGCACGCCGGAACAACAGATTCGGGCCGTGTTGGATCAACAGGTCGAGGCCTGGAATCGCGGGGATCTGGAATCGTTCATGCAAGGCTATTGGAATTCGGAAAAACTCTCCTTTTTCTCGGTGAGGAAAGCGGGAGGGTGGCAGGCCACGCTTGAAGGATATCGCCAGCGGTATCAGGGCGAAGGCAAGGAGATGGGCAAGCTCGATTTCTCGGAACTCGAGATCGAGATCCTTGGTCCGCAGGCCGGCTTTGTTCGCGGGCATTGGCATTTGAAAATGACGAGCGGCGACGTCGGAGGATTATTCACTCTGGTATTCAAGAAGTTTCCGGACGGCTGGAAGATCGTTCACGATCATACTTCATCATCCTGAGAGCGCGCTTATGACGAGGAAACGATTTTATCTGATGCTCGCGATTGTCGGCTTTGTGATCCCGTACTATTTCTTTGTCAGCTTTCTGCTGGCTAATGGACCGGATGGAAGGCTGTTTCTGCATCAGCTCTTCGGCACGCCGATCTCCACCTTTTTGCGGTCGATCTGCTCCTCTCATGTGTCATATTCGTCGGCTACATGAGCCGAGAAGCCGCGCGGCATTCGATTCGAAATCAGTGGGTGTACATACTCGCTCTGCTGTTGGCGGGACTTTCGTTCGCGTGGCCCCTCTTCCTGTTCAAGCTCGAGGCTGAGCGTGAGTCCAAGCTTGTAGAAACTGCTTCGACTGAAACGCGGGCAGCGGCGAATCGCTGATCAAGACTTGATTCGACGTCCGCGCTTGAGATAGAAAGACCACTCAAATCGCTGCGAATTCGACGCCCTTCCGGCGGCAACTTAAGGAGCATACCAATGCGAATGAAGATTGTGTGCGTATTGATTCTCGCGTGTGCGGGCTTCGCACTCGCGACCAGGACCGTGATCGGGCAAGGCCGCGGACAGGCGAATCCTGAGATGATCGCCCGCCGAAACGCCCTCGAGAACGAACTGCAATCGATCGCAATAGTCGAGCGAAAGCTCATGGTTCCGATGCGCGACGGCAAGCGCATGGCGACCGATGTTTATCGTCCGAAGGATACCTCGAAAAAGTATCCAGCGATCTTCGTCCGCACGCCTTACAACTTCAATTTCTGGGACGTACGCAACGGCGCGCCCAGCGATATGTCTAACCAGCTTGAAGCGGTCAAGCGGGGCTATGTTTTTGTCGAGATGAATGAGAGAGGCCATTTCTTCTCCGAAGGAAATTACGACATACTCGGGCCGCCGCTCACGGACGGCGATGACGCATTCACGTGGATGTCGAAGCAGTCCTGGTCAAACGGCAAGGTCGGAACGATCGGGTGTTCCTCAACCGCTGAGTGGCAGTTGGCGGTGGCCGCGCAGGGCAATCCGGCTTATACGACTATGATTCCGCAGGGATTCGGAGCGGGTGTCGGGCGCGTAGGCCCATATTACGAACAGGGCAACTGGTATAGAGGCGGCGCGATCGAGATGCTCTTTATCGCGTGGCTCTACGGAGAGCAGAACCAGATTCGTCCGAGCTTTCCGCCGAACACTTCTCAGGAGGATTTGATCAGGGCGTCAAAGGCGTTCGATCTAGCTCAACAGGCGCCGCCGGTCGATTGGTCCAAAGCGCTGCGGCATCTTCCGGAGAAGGAGATTATGAAGGCCGTCGACGGTCCGCATGGAATCTTCGCGGATCATATGCCGGTCGATACCGGAGGCGCGATGATCGAGCGGGCTCCAAACGACCCGGCCTGGTATAAGGGCGGTCTCTGGCACGACAACATGAAAATCAACATCCCGGGATTCTGGTTTATGTCGTGGTACGACGTGTCGATAGGACCAAATCTCGCGGCCTATAATCAGGTCAGAAAAACCGCCAGGCCCGAGATCGCCAATCAGCAATACGCGGTGATCGCGCCTACGCTTCACTGTTCGTATAAGCGCGCGACCGAGAATACGATGGTGGGCGAGCGCAGCATGGGCGATGCGCGTTTGAACTACGACGAGCTGACGTGGGCATGGTTCGATCATTTCTTAAAGGGCGAGAACAATCACGCGCTGGAAAACATGCCCCGCGTTCGCTACTACACGATGGGCATTAATAAGTGGCAGTCGTCGGATACGTGGCCCCCCGTTGGCGCGCAGCCGATGTCTTTTTACCTCGGGAGCAACGGCAAGGCGAATACGCTCAGCGGAGACGGAGCGCTCGGCGATGCGCCGCCGGCGGCGGATCAGCCCGATAAATTCGACTACGATCCGATGAATCCGGTTCCCTCTTATGGCGGCAATGTCTGCTGCACGGGCAACGCGGTGCAAGGCGGCGCTTATGACCAGCGCAAGATGGAAGCGCGCCCGGACATTCTTGTTTACAGCACCGAGCCGTTGAAGGAAGGCGTGGAAGTCAGCGGGCCGATCGAAGTAACTCTGTATGTTTCATCCGACGCCAGGGACACCGATTTCACGGTCAAGCTTATCGACGTGTACCCGGACGGCAGGGCTTACAACCTGGACGAGACTATCCAGCGGCTCCGGTATAGAAACGGATACGACAAGCCCCTGGCCTGGATGGAAGCGGGCAAGGTCTACAAGGTTACTCTTCAACCGATGACGACGAGCAACTTCTTTGAAGCCGGTCATCGCATTCGGCTGGAAGTGTCGAGCAGCAACTTCCCGCGCTTCGACCGGAACCTGAACACGGGCGGCAAGAACTACGACGAATCAACCGGTGTAGTCGCTCATAACGTCGTGCATCATTCGAAGCAGTATCCATCGGAGGTGAGAATCACGGTGGTGAAGAGCACTGAAAACGGCAGTATGAAGCATTGAGGCTCTTCCGATAGCCATGGGTATTTGCCATGGAGTTCTCGTTTGCTCAGACTCCTCGTCGACGCATTGATCATATGGATCTCGCACAAGTATTTCGCTTCGTCTCGCCCTCAGTACGAGACGCGGCTTTGAAGACAGCCGAACGTTTGAGTGAACTCGGGATTCGGCATGCGCTTGCGGGCGGTCTCGCCGTAGGCGCTCACGGATACGTGCGAGCTACGACGGCCGTCGATTTCCTTGTCGGCGACGAGGCGTTTGATCATCAAGGCTCGCTGGTGGCTTTCAAGCCGGGCGTTCCCATCGAAGTAGGCGGCATTCGCATTGATTATCTGTCGCCGATTGCGTTAGGCCCGCAACTGGAGGAGGTACTGGATCATCCGCCTGTGACCGAGGGTCTCGCGATTGTTCCGGTTGAAGCGCTCGTTTACATGAAGCTTTTGGCAAAACGACGCCGCGATCTCTTGGATGTGGTTGAGCTCATCAAAGCCGGAGCGGATGTGAGCCGCATCCGGGAGTATCTCGCTAGTTACGCAGGCGATCTCATTCCGATGTTTGAAGAGCTGGCAAACGAGGCGCTGGGTTCGTGAAGCATCAAATCGAAGCGCCGATGTAATCTCAAGTGAACTGACTCAATCGAGTCGGACGTGATATGGCCGCCTCAGGCGGATTAAAAGGAAAATTAAACGATGACGAACTCTCTTGCTTTAGCGATGGCAGCCCTTCTCCTGGCTGGTCAGGGCAAGCCTCCAGCGCATGCCGCCAAACAACCCTTCTCGGTGGTTGAATCCAGCATCCGCGATATGCAGCAGGCAATGTCGGACGGCCGGATAACCTCGCGAGAAATAGTCCTCCAGTATCTGACGCGCATAGCAACTTACGAGGACAAGCTGAACGCGGTTGCCGCCGTGAATCCTCACGCGCTCGAGGAAGCGGACGCGCGGGATCGCGAACGCGCGCAGGGCAAGATTCGAGGGCCGCTCCACGGCATCCCGGTCGCTCTCAAAGACAACATTCACACCACCGACATGCCGACGACCGGAGGCGCGCTGGCCTTTGATGGATTGATCCCGCCTTATGAAGCGACTCTTACGAAGAATCTGCGCGACGCGGGAGCGATCATCATCGCCAAGACGAACCTGACTGAGCTGGCTAACTGGGTAGCTTCGGGCATGCCTGCCAACTACAACGGTCTGTTTGGACATGGCTTCAATCCTTATGATCCGCGGCGAGACCCACGCGAGGGCACGTTCGATGGGAGGCCGGCCCTCTTTACAGGCGGATCGAGCTCCGGCGCGGGAACGGCGGCGAACTTCTGGGCGGCCAATGTGGGGACGGAAACGTCGGGCTCGATTCTCAGTCCTTCAAATCAGAACATGCTCGTAGGTATCAAGCCGACCATCGGCCGGGTCAGCCGATACGGAGTCATTCCGATCACAGCCGATCAGGATACTCCCGGTCCGATGGCCCGCACTGTGGCCGACGCCGCAATCATGCTTGGAGTCCTGGAAGGCTCATCAGTCGATCCAAATGATCCCGCGACCTCGACCTGCTCGCGCGTAGCCGGCGGAGACTATACTAGATTCTTGAATCCGGCCGGTCTCAAGGGCGCTCGCATCGGGATCCCGAGGGCTTTTTTCTACGACAGAATTACATTGCCAGGTTCCAAGCAGCCTCGAGGCGGGCTCGAGCCGGCTCAGGCGAAAGTAATGGAGGAAGCGATCGAGATCCTCAAACAGCAGGGAGCCGTCATCGTAGATCCGGTGGAAATACCGAGCGTTGCCGCGACCGATCCGCAGGAGAATTTCTTGGTGTGGCAGACGTGCTCGGGGCTGGATAACGCGAAGGGCAAGGACGCTGCGTGCTCGACCGTTTTCAAGTATGGAATGAAGCGCGACTTTAATAAATGGCTTTCATCATTGGGTGCGGCCGCGCCGGTGAAGACGTTGACGGAGTTGCGCCAATGGAACGTCGCTCATCAACGAGCAGGCTCCATAAAGTATGGACAGGCATTGCTGGACATTTCAGACGAGATGAGTGTTGAAACCGATGCTGCTCGATACCGCGCCGATCGCGAGAAGGATCTGCGCCTTTCGGCGGCGAATGGAATCGACGCGGCGATGAAGAAATATCAGTTGGACGCTTTGCTCTTTCCGGGTCCGAACGGAGCCGCCATTGCCGCGAAACCGGGCTACCCGACGGTCATCGTGCCGTTCGGTACGATTCCCAATGCGCCTAATCCCTCGTTTCCCGAGAATTTCGCGGCGAAGCCGACACCGTTTGGAGTGAGCTTTACAGGGATGGCTTGCAGCGAGCCTCGATTGATAGAGCTGGCGTATAGCTTCGAGCAGGCTACGAAGCGGCGCGTGCCGCCGCCGTCCGCGCCGTAGATTGAGATGACTCCGATCGTCGCATCACAATCTCGATAACGGAAAGAGATGCCAAAGCTCTATGAGTATTTCGGAATAATTGTGCTGTTTTATTCGAATGAACATGAGCCAATTCATGTTCATGGCAAATGCCAGGGCAGAGAGAATAAGGCCGAACTCAGTGTTGAAAACGGCAAGGTAGTTGAAATCAATTACTCCTCAGTTAAGGGCAGAAAGCCTCTCAGCAAATCAGAGATGAGGAATTTTCAGAGCTTGACCCAACATTACGCCGATGAGATCGTAGAGAAATGGATAGATTACTTCATACTGCACAAGACGACAGAGCCCCAGAAAATCACACAGAGGATCAAATGATTCTTTCCGAGGGCGCGGTGGTTGATATTGTGCAGGTAGAACAACTATCAGGATATCGACTAAAGCTGTACTTTAGCGACGGAATGGCACGCGTAGTCGATTTCGAGCCGTTCTTGCGAAGAACGCGCAATCCGCTGATACGATCGTATTTGGAGCCAAAGAAATTTATGAATTACCGGCTGGAGTATGGCGAATTGGTGTGGGATGAATATGGCCTTTGCTTTCCAATCGCGGATCTTTACGAAAACCGACTCTGATATGCGGTACGTGAATTTAACCTGTTAAGACTTGGCGCACATGCCGTATAGGCATCTCTTATATAACAGTAAATCTGACACTGCTCCGAAGAGCGAGAGTTGGAAACAATGACAACGGTAGAAATTCACCCGAGGCCTGAGTCCCGACATCTGACACCCGACGCCTGACACCTGCCCCCCAACACCTGGAATCTGCTCCTTGTCCCGCGATACCCCATAGCGAACTCGGAATACGAGGCGAATCGCCGCTGATTCGGACTCACCGCGAGCGTAACCTCCTCGCATAAGCAACTCTCAATTCGACTTTTAGCGGACGCAAAGCAACACGATGATGGCATATCCATTGCACTGATACTCAAGGACATGTCCAGGGCTATGGACATGCCCCGAGGGTTCCGCTTCCAGCGTGCGTGGTGCATATCGGATCAAGAGAAACGAGGCTGCGATAGCGGCAGAGGCTGTCAAATCGGAGCAACTGATATCAGCTTGAGACGGCTTCTTGGATTCGGATTCCACATGAGATCCCTCGCCGCTCCCGATGATTGAATTAGCGCAAGGCATGAACCTGATGATTCTTCGTAATCTCTCGATCAAGGGCAAGCTGAGGTTGATCATAGTACTGACGACCGGCGCGGCGCTGCTGCCACCCTCTATAGCTCTGTCGCTCCACGGCTATCTAGACAATAGATTACTCGGACTCACGCTGGTCGTGTCGCTTGCGCTGGCCTTTCTGCTTTCCTCAAAGCTTCAGGAGATTATAATCAGGCCGATCACGCACCTTGCCGAAACCGCGGCGACTATTCCCGCCTATGACATAGCCGATCGCAACCGCGCGGAAGCCGATCTCCGGCACAGCGAAGAAAGAAACCGCGCGCTTCTCAATGCAATCCCCGATACGATGACCAGAATCAGCCGCGACGGCTTTGTTCTGGACGTTCAGATGCCTGGCGATTTCCCTTCACTCATGCCGCCGGAAGAGATGATGGGTCTTTCGCTCCGCGAGTTCCTGCCGCCGGATGTGGAGGCCAGTCTCAGGTCGGCCATCGAGCTCGTGCTGGAGACCGGCGCCATTCGAACATTCGAGTTTCGTATTCCAATTGGGGATCAGATTCGAGCCAGGGAAGCGCGGCTGGCGGTGTGCGGCGAGGATGAAGTGATCGCTTTGATTCGCGACATCACGGATCGCAAGAAGATCGAAGAAGAAATGGAGCGGGCTAAGGAAGCTGCTGAAGCCGCGAACAGGTCCAAGAGCGAGTTCCTCGCTAACATGAGCCACGAAATACGGACGCCGATGAACGGAATCATCGGTATGACCGAGCTCGCGCTCGAGACGGAGTTACAGCCGGAGCAGCGTGAATATATGAACCTGGTCCGAATGTCCGCCGATTCACTCCTGACCATAATAAACGACATCTTCGATTTTTCTAAGATTGAAGCGGGCCAGCTCGACCTGAAGCTCGACGAGTTCGATCTTCAGGAGACACTGGCGTGCGCGATGAGGACTTTTGCGGTCTCCGCGCATGAGAAGGGTCTGGAGATGGTGTGCTCCATCGCGCCGGGAATACCTCAGAAATTGCGAGGAGACTCGGCACGGCTTCGCCAGGTACTGAACAACTTGATTGGAAACGCAGTCAAGTTCACCAACCACGGCGAGGTCGTGGTCGCGGTCGAGCAGGCGATCGAGAGCGGGCAGAAGATACTGCTTGAGTTCTCGGTTACCGATACCGGAATCGGCATCGCTCCCGAGAAGCTCGACGAGGTCTTCGAGCCCTTCGTCCAGGCGGACGGCTCAACCACTCGCAAGTACGGAGGGACGGGGCTGGGACTCGCCATCTCGAATCGGCTCGCAAGCTTGATGGGCGGGAAATTGTGGGCCGAGAGCGAGGTGGGGAGGGGAACTACTTTTCGGTTTCTCGCGCGGTTCAGCATCTCCGCCCAGAGCTCCGAGAATACAAATTGGAAGGATTCTATGAACCTCAAAGGTATTCGCGTTCTTATTATCGACGATAATGCCGCCAACCGATCGCTGCTGAAGGGCGCGATCGAACGGGAAGGAATGATCCCGTCGACTCTCGACGGAGGACAGGCGGCGATTGACGAGTTAACAAAGAGAGTCGACGCGCCGCCGCCGTTTGAAGTGATTATGATCGACGCGCATATGCCGGAGGTCGACGGGTTTGACGTCGCCTCTCGCGTGAAGCGGACGTGGCCTCAAACGAAGATCATTATGATGATTTCGTCGGTGCTTGAATCGAGCGACATCGCTCGCTGTCGGGCCTGCTCGATCAATTCATACGTCGCGAAGCCGATAAAGCCGTCTGAGCTGCTGATGAAGATCGCATCCGAACTCGACTCGACCGCGCGCCAGGCTCCTTGCGTTACCTCCGTCAAGCCGTCGAATTCCTCGAAGTTGCGAGTTCTTCTTGCCGAGGACAGTACGGTTAATCAGAAGTACGTGATGCGGCTGCTTGAAAAGCGCGGCCATCTGGTGACGCTTGCGGAGAACGGCAGAATCGCCGTCGAGAAGCTGGACGAACAGGAATTCGACATTATTCTGATGGATCTGCAGATGCCCGAGATGAACGGGTTTGAGGCTACCGCCTCGATCCGCGAGAAGGAACGGGAGACGGGCGCTCATATACCGATCATCGCGTTGACGGCCTACGCATTAAAGGGCGATCGAGAGCGTTGCCTGGATGCGGGTATGGACTCCTATATCTCGAAACCGGTTCACGCAGCCGATTTGCTGCAGGCTCTTGAAGCGTACAGGGCGCCGCAAAACGGCGGCCCTCCCAACGGCGGCTCGGCGGAGACCGTCAAGATTGCGAACCCTTCGAATCCCATCGACGCCGCAGTATTAATGGAGCATGTCGACGGAGACGTGGAGCTTCTTCGGGCGCTTATAGGCATGTTTGAAACCGAAGGCAAAACGATGCTGTCCGAGATCGATCAGGCGTTGAATGCCGACGACTCGAAGAAATTGGAGCGTAGTGCACACCGGTTGAAAGGGGCGATTGCCAACTTCGGCGCCAGCGGGGCCATTGAAATCGCCAATCAACTTGAAACGATGGGCCGCGAAGAGAGCTTGACCAGCGCCCGGCAAGCGCTTGCAGCGCTGAATGCGGAAATAGACAGAGTGCTCCCGGCGCTTTGGGACGTCGCCAAAAGCAGCGGAGCTTGAGGTGAGGAGGTGTCACGCGCCAGGGGTCGGTATCGGCAAGGAGAAAGGCAGGCGGCAGGCGCGAGGCGTTCACTTTTTTGCGACTAAGCAAGTCAGCAATGAGCAGTCCGTGGTCAGTTGGGCCAGGCTCAAAACGCATCAGTGAGTCGGCACACGACGAGGCAATTAATGATGAATATTCTCTCAGTGGAAAAGAAGACCATGATTTCAATCGAGAAGCACCTCACGTCAAAAGAGGAGTATCTGACGTCGAAGGGGAAGCGCCTGCTGCTCGCGTTCACTGATGGCTTGCGAGCGAGCGAATTGACTCTCATTGAATTGTCCTCGATATTGCCCCGGATATTGCCCTTGATATTGCGCTGGATATGGATGCGTCGCTTGAGGCGGAGCCATGCGCTTCTCGCGTTCTATCTGATTGGGACCGGCCTGACCGCATTCGCGCAAAAGCCGGCTCCCGATCTGACCAATGCGAGCCTCGAGGACCTTATGAAAATGGAGGTCACTTCGGTCTCGAAAAAGGAGGAGAAGCTCTTTGGAACGGCGGCGGCGATTTACGTGATCACGCGAGAAGAGATCCGCAGAAGTGGAGCGTACAGCTTACCTGAGATCCTGAGACTGGCGCCGGGGTTGGAGGTCGCGCATATTGACGGCAACAAATGGGCGGTGACCGCGCGGGGATTTAACGGGCGCTTCGCGAATAAGCTGTTGGTATTGATCGACGGCCGGACGATCTACTCACCGGAAACATCCGGCGTGTACTGGGAAGTACAGGATCTTCTTCTCGAGGATATCGAGAGGATCGAAGTTATCAGGGGTCCCGGCGGTACGTTGTGGGGTTCCAACGCCGTGAACGGCGTCATCAATATCATTACGAGACGGGCGCGGGATACACAGGGAGGGCTGCTTGTGGCCGGCGGCGGTTCACAGGAGCAAGGCTTTGGCGGAATGAGATACGGCGGTCAAATAGGCGACAACGCCTACTATCGCTTATATGCGAAGTATTTCCACCGGGCCGGGCTGGTCGATTCGACGGGACGAGATGTTAACGACGGTCAGCGGGCAATTCGCGGCGGAGGCCGATTGGATTGGACTTGGGGCAAGCGCGATTCGTTCTCCGTCGAGGGCGACATATACGGCAGCAAAGTCCGAGACAATTTCGTGCTTGTTCTGCCGGCCGATCTTTTCGCGCCGCACGGCAACACACCGGGTGATTACAGCGGTGGGAATGTTCAAGGTCACTGGAATCATTCTTTTTCATCCAGATCTGAGACGGCGTTGAGAATCTACTACGACAGATTCAATCGCGACGCTTTTGACCTACCTGAAAGCGTTGATACGTTTGATCTGGATTTCCAGCATCATCTGGCGCTCGGAAAGCGCAACGATCTTGTCTGGGGCGCGGGCTATAGGCTTGTTTGGCTTCGCAGCGACAGCACGCCTCTAAGGCCTGTACAGTTCGAGCCAAGCCGTGAGCGGATTAATTTGTTCAACGTATTTGCGCAGGACGAGGTTACTCTGATTAAGGACCGGCTCCGCCTTGTCGTGGGCGCCAAGCTCGAGCGGACGAAGGATTTGGCCGTTGATCCTTCGACTGTCGATGTTCAACCTAACGCGCGGGTCTCGTGGACGCCTGGGCGCACCCAGACAATATGGGCCTCGGTTTCGAGAGCGGTTCGCTCGAACTCTCCGATCGATGAGAACATTCGCGTCAATGCCGCGGCCATTCCGCAGGCGAATGGGCTTCCTTTACTGATCTCTCTCTTCGGCAGTCAAGACTTCAAACAGGAGAATCTGCTTGCCTATGAAATTGGCTACCGCCGGCAGGTTTCCAGGAGAATTTCAGTGGACCTTGCGTCGTTCTACAATTTTTATAACAACCTGAAGACCCAGGAGCCCCGAGCGCCGTTCGTTGAAACGATCACGACGCCGCATCTGGTCATCCCGCTGGTCTTTGCAAATCTCATGAAGGGCGAATCGTACGGAGCGGAAGCATCCGTCAATGTAAATGTCTCGAATGCCTGGAAGCTCTCGGGCTCTTATTCCTTCCTGCGAATCCAGCTACATCGGGATGCGGCAAGCCGGGACACGACGAGTGAGATGGCGGATGGTCTCAGTCCGCGGCATCAGTTCCAGATACACTCGTTGATCAAACTGGGACACAGGTGTGAGTTTGACGCGGCGCTCTACCGTGTATCCCAGATTTCCTTTTCGTTAATTCCAGCGTACACACGCGCCGATCTGCGATTCGGCTGGCAGCCTACGGAGGGCGTTGAGATCAGCGCCGGCGGTAAGAATCTCGGCCGCCAGCACCCTGAATTCGGGGGGCTTGACAGCGGTATCTCTCCCAGTCAAGTGAAACCGAGTGCTTACGGAAAAGTTACCTGGCATTTTTGAATATTCAATGACGGAGCCGAATCACAACGAATCAGTTCCTACGACACGGAGCGCAATCTGTCGCCTCTCGGCGTCCAGCGCGCGAATCCGGCGTCGAGCGATTGCGGCGCTGGCGCTTGGCTGCATCGTCGGCTCGCACTCGTTCCATACATTCGGAGGACAGGGAGCGGATGAGTATCAGGTCAAGGCGGCATTCTTATACAACTTCGCGAAGTTCGTCGAGTGGCCCTCGGAAGCATTCGGGTCAGACGGCAGAGAACTGACAATCGGCCTCATAACCGACGAGACTCTTGGCAAAGCCATAGAAGAGACGATCAATGGTAAAACAGCAAACGGCAGGACAATCGTGGTCAGGCATTTTAAGCCGGGAGACAATCCGGGTGCATGTCAAATGCTCTTCGTCGGCTCTACCGAGCATAGTCGCTTGAATCAAATCTTAGACAAGCTGCGGGGCTCCAGCGTTCTCGTGGTCGGCGAATTGCCGCGATTCAATCAACGCGGAGGCATGATCAACTTCGTGATGGACGGCAGCAAGGTTCGATTCGAGATAAATCAGAACGCGGCCGAGGCGGCGCGCTTGAAAATAAGCTCAAAGCTCCTGCAGCTCGCGAAACCATCCGGGCGCTGACGACAATAAGAAAATACGTATGCGAGTTCTTCGAGATCTTTCCATCAACCGGAAGCTGATGCTGATCATTATGGGGATCAGCAGTCTGGCGCTGGTTTTGGCTTCGGCTTCTTTTATCTACGATGACTGGACTACGTCGAAAAGGGCAATGGCGCTCGAGCTGCGAACACTGGCCGAGATGATCGGCGTGAGCAGCACCGCGACGCTCACTTTCGACTACCCGGAAGCGGCTACGGAGACGCTGTCGGCTCTTGCCGCGAAGCGTGAGATCGCGGCGGCGTGCATATATTCGGCGAAGGACCAGCCGTTTGCGACCTACGTTCGAGGCGGGCGGCAAAGCGATTTTTCGCCTCCCCCGGTGGAAGTGGATGGAAGCCGATTCACCGGTGACCGGCTTATATTATTCAGAAGAGTGTTTCTGGACGGACAGACCGTGGGAACAGTCTATCTGGAATCCGACCTGGAGGATCTCAAGCAACATCTGAAACGCTCGATTTGGACCGTCGCGATTGTGCTCGTTGTCGCTTCCATCATGGTCTTTCTGATTTCGCTGAGGCTTCAGCGGATTATCTCGGAGCCGATTACCAATCTCGCGCGAACGGCTCGAACCGTCTCGGCGAAAAAGAACTACTCGCTTCGGGCGAATAAGCGGGCCAACGATGAAATCGGACTGCTGATTGACGGCTTCAATCAGATGTTGAGCGAGATCGAAACTCGCGACGAACAGCTCCGGAAGCATCGCGAGAATCTGGAGTCGGAGGTCATCGCGCAAACTGCCGAGCTTCGCGCCGCGAACAGCGAGCTTGAAACCGCGAAGTCAAAAGCAGAGGAAGGCAGCAAGGCAAAGAGCGAGTTTTTGGCGAATATGAGCCATGAAATTCGCACTCCGATGAACGGCATTATCGGCATGACCGAGCTTGCGCTCGACACCGAACTCACTGACGAGCAGCGCGACTATCTGGACCTGGTTCGCACCTCGGCGGATTCACTCCTGTCGATCATCAACGACATCCTCGACTTCTCGAAGATTGAGGCCGGCAAGTTCGATCTGGACGATGCGGAATTCGATTTGAACGCCGTGGTCGGAGAAACAATGAAGGCGTTGGCGCTGCGAGCGCACCAGAAGGGACTGGAGTTAATTAGTTTCATGCCTGATGAGCAGCCGCGGCGCCTGCGCGGCGACCCAGGCAGGCTCAGGCAGGTGCTGGTCAATCTTGTCGGCAATGCCATAAAGTTCACCTCCAGCGGCGAGATAGTAGTAGAGGCGGACACGCACACGGAGGCCGAGGGGCGGGTCGCTATCGAATTTACCGTCAAGGACACCGGCATCGGCATACCCGAGAGTCGACTCGCCTCGATCTTCGATCCATTCGTGCAGGTGGATGGATCGAGCACTCGCAAGTATGGCGGCACGGGTCTCGGGCTCGCGATTTCAAAGCAGCTTGTGGCGCTGATGAAAGGCCGGCTCTGGGCGGAAAGCGTACCAGGCACGGGCAGCGCCTTTCACTTTACCGCCTGGTTCGGCCAGGCCGACGATCTCGAAGAGCAGCGAGAGCCGAAGGATCCCGCCAGTCTCGTGGGCATGCGAGTGCTCATAGTCGACGACAATGCGACGAACCGGTTCTTTCTTGAAAAGGTGCTGTCGAACTGGGGTATGAAGCCCGCCAGCGCTGAAAGCGGCCAGTCCGCGCTGGATCTTATATCCAAACGCACGCGTCTGGAGCCGTTTGAACTGATACTGCTTGATGCAAATATGCCGGAGATGGATGGATTTACTCTTGCGCAAAAGCTCCATGAGCTTCCAGCGCCTATCCATCCAATGCTTATCATGCTCTCATCGGTACAGGCATTGGGCGATGTAGAGCGGTCCCGCCGGTGTGGCATTGCGGCCTATCTGACAAAACCCATTTTACCCTCGGAGTTGTTCACACGAATCTGCGGCAGCCTGGCGATGGAGGAGAAGCCGAATGGAACCTTCTTCAGCCTGCCCGCGACCTCTGAGACAAAAGGGCTGGGCGTCCTGCTGGCCGAAGATAGCGCGGTCAATCAGAAATTCGTGACGAGTTTGCTGGAGAAGCGCGGTCACCGCGTCACCGTCGCCGAGAACGGCAAGGATGCGCTGAGAGCACTGGCGGATCATGAATTCGATCTGGTTCTTATGGATCTGCAGATGCCGGAGATGGATGGCTTCGAGGCTACGGCGGAAATACGAGAGAGGGAACGCGAGACCGGAAGGCACGTGCCGATAATCGCCCTGACTGCGCACGCGTTAAGCGGCGATCGAGAGAAATGTATTCAGGCGGGAATGGATTCCTACATCTCGAAACCGGTAAAGGCTACGGATCTGCTTACGGCGCTACAAGGCATCGCCGAATCAAAGGATCTAACATTCAACGGCGATGATCGAGACGAAGAGGAAGAATCCGTAGGCGCCGCCTCCGTAGACCGGCTTGAATTGCTGGCCAGAGTCGGAGGCGACCTCGACTTGCTTCGCGCAATGGTGCAGACCTTCGAGAGGGAAGGCCCCGCGATGATTTCTCAGTTGGACGAAGCGTTGATTGTGGGTGACTCAAAAACGATCGAGCGGTGCGCGCGCAAGCTCAGCAGCTCGATGGCGAACTTTGGCGCCGGCGGCGCTATGGAAATAGTCAGACAACTGGAAGCTCTTGGACGCGAGGACAAGATCACGGAAGCCGGCGAGTCGCTGGCTGCGCTTCGAACCGAAATAGAAACTCTTTTTGGCGCGTTGAACGCATGCCTCGCGCAGGATGACATTTCGATTCCTGACCCGCAAAGAGCTTTGACATTTAACGACCGTCAAATCAAGGATGATCCGGTATGAAGATATTGATGGCCGAAGACGATCCGATATCCAGAACATTCCTGCACACATCGCTGGTAAAGTGGGGCTACGAGGTGTCCGTCGCGGTTAACGGCGGAGAAGCCTGGAGCATGCTCAAGGCTGACCACGGTATTGCCATCGCTATTCTGGATTGGATGATGCCTGAACTCGACGGTACTGCACGCACGCATCAAGGCCGGAGTCCGCGTCATCGAATTGCGAAAAAGCCTAGCTATGCGTGTGGAACAACTGGAGAAGGCTCTCTCTCAGGTCCGCCAGCTTCAGGGGCTGCTTCCCATATGTTCCTACTGCAAGAAGATTCGGGACGACAGCAACTACTGGCAGCAAGTAGATAGCTATATCAGCCGGCATGCGCCCGTTCAGTTCTCCCATGGCGTCTGCCCCTCGTGCTATGAATCGCACGTTAAACCCGAGCTCGAAAATCTGACGAAGCTCAAGTAGAGGCCCGGCGCGCGAGCGGCCGCTCTCACGCAGAGGTGAATATCCTGGAGCACGTTGCACTGGTCTTATATCCGTGGCTCCGACCGCCCGGCCGGCAATGGGGCTCCCCCGCGATTTTCTCGGAGTTCATTTCATTGAAGTGGATCTCGCTGCTGCCGCTTGCCGCGGCCGTTCTCGGATTGACCCTGTGCATATTACTTATAAAGCGAAGCCGCTCCCGGTTTGGCGCCAGGGCTTTTCTGCTGCTGAACTTCTCGACCGTACTTTGGTCATCTCTACAGTTCCTGCGAATGAATATGACACTGTGGGTGGATTCATCGAATCCGGCCTATGCGGCCGTTCTCTGGGTCACGCACTGCATTATGTTTCTGGGAATAGTCACGCTTCCGCCTCACTGGGTTATGTTCGCGGCCGCGTATGCGGGAAAGGTCGAATACATGCGCGGATGGAGGCGAGCCGCGCTCTACGTGCCGGCTGCATTCGGCCTCATCCTAATGGCGACCAACCCGCTTCATCGCCTCTTCTTTACGACATACAATGTCGATCTCTGGACGTATGGACCGCTATTTTGGGTCTACGCCGCGATGGCATACGGGCTGGTTGCGTGGCCCTTGAAGTGGTACGCGACCGCGGCTCTTCTGGAGAAAGACAGGGTTCGAAGGAAGCAGGCGCTGGTGATGGTGCTTGCGACGCTGCCGCCGATTCTCGGTAATTTGGTTTGGCTGACCCGTCGGTTCACGGGTGTGCCGCTCAACGTAGACCTCACGGTCATGTTCTTCGCGACGACCAACCTGATCTTTGCCTATGGGATTCTGAAAATGGGCTGGTTGAGCATCGTGCCCGCCGCTGTCAGGGAACTGTTCGATGCGATGACCGACGTGGTGATTATTCTCGACAAAGAGCATGTGGTTGTGCAGGGAAATCCGGCGGCGCTTGCGCTATATCCGGCGCTGAAGCCGGGTGAGCCGCTCGATCTTCAAGCGCCGGATCTTGCTGAGAAAATCAACGAATCCGCCGTTGCCGGGACACATCGCGAGTTCGAGCTCAAGGCAGGCGACGCTGTTTACGGGGGCCGCGTTATTCAAATACCTCAGGGACAACAGGTCGCCGGATCGCTCATCACTCTCACCGACATTGCCGAACGAAAGCGCGCGGAAACAGCGTTGCGAGCTTCAGAGACAAGATACCGCCAGTTGTTTGAGCGCAATCTTGCCGGAGTTTACCGCAGCACGGTGGACGGCCTGTTGCTCGAATGTAATGAGGCCGGGGCAAGGATCCTGGGGTACTCTTCGGCGGCCGAGGCTCTGAATCACAGGATGGAAGACTTTTATCAGAGCGTTGAGGATCGTGAATCGGCCCTCGCCGGGCTCATTCAAACCGGCAAGCTGACGAACTTCGAATGTGCTGGAAGGCGCAAGGACGGATCTCTAGTCTGGATTCTCGGTAATGTGAGTTTATTGGAAGGTGAAGAGGGACTGCCGCCCGTCATCGAAGGGACCTTGATTGATATCACGGCCCGAAAGAATGCCGAGGAAGCGCTGCGCGACAGAGAAGAGCGCTATCGCATGCTCTTCGAAAATAATCCGCAGCCGATGTGGGTCTATGACAGAGACACCCTGGCATTTCTTGCCGTCAACGACGCGGCGGTTTCGCACTATGGATATTCGGCGGCGGAATTCCTGTCGATGACCCTCAAGGACATTCGGCCTGCTCCCGAAGTGAGCAGGCTCATCAAGACCGTGGCAAACCACTCGACGCCGCTGACGCGGGCAGGCGTCTGGAGACACTTGAAAAAGGATGGATCTCCGATGGACGTGGAAACGGTTTCGCACGGGATCGAATTTGGCGGAAGGGATGCGCGGCTCGTTCTCTTAATGGACGTAACTGAGCGCAAGCGCGCGGAAGAGGCGCTGCTCAAGAGCGAAGAGCGATTCCGGTCGCTCATCGAAGACGGCTCGGACATTATTCTGATCCTGAACGAAGCGGGCGAGGCGACCTACGTTAGCTCCTCGGTTACCCGCGTGCTGGGATTCAGTCCCGAAGACATGCTCAACATAGACGCAATGAGTTTTGTTCATCCGGACGACGTTCCCATTGTATTGGAGGCGCGAGAAAGCACCTTTTACGGTCCAAATCGGAACAACGCCGTAGAATTCCGGGCGATGGCGAAAGACGGCTCGTGGCGAATCCTGGAATCCATGAGCCGGCCGCTTCCGGATCATAGGGCAATCGTCGTCAACTGCCGCGACATAACGGCACGGAAGCAAGCAGAAGAAGAATTGCGCCGCGCTAAGGAGGCGGCGGAAGCCGCAAACCGGGCGAAGAGCGAGTTTCTCGCAAGAATGAGCCACGAGATTCGCACGCCGATGAACGGGATCATTGGAATGACCGATCTCAGCCTTGATACGGATCTCACCGAAGAGCAGATCGAGTACCTGACGCTCGTCAAAGCTTCCGCGGACGGGCTGTTGTCGCTGATAAACGATATTCTGGACTTCTCAAAGATCGAGGCGGGAAAACTCGACCTGGAACTGGTCAATATGAATCTTCGCGCAATGCTCAACGACACCATGAAATCGTTTGAGGTACGCGCGCGGCAGGCCGGATTAAGACTCACCACCGTCATCGACGACGATGCTCCCGACGCTTTGATAGGAGATCCGATTCGGCTTCGCCAGATAATGATCAACCTGGTGGGCAATGCTATTAAGTTCACCCATTCGGGTGGGGTTGCTGTTCGCGTTTCGACCGAATCCGAACGAGACTTCGATTCCAATTCCACGGCGGCTCTTCATTTTTCGGTGCAGGATACGGGTGTCGGTATATCGTCCGAGAAGCTCAACCTCATATTCGAAGCGTTCACTCAGGCGGACGGCTCGGATTCTCGCAAGTACGGCGGAAGCGGATTGGGGCTCGCCATCTCCGCCCAGCTCGTGGAAATGATGAATGGAAGGATTTGGGTCGAAAGCGAGCTTGGCAGCGGCAGTACATTTCACTTTACCGCCGTATTCGGCTTGCAGAGCCCCTCAGGGGAATTTTATCCTCAGGAAATCACGAGCCATTCGGAGCCGGTCGCCCAGATTTTCAGACATCCCAAATGAATGAAGCCGCCTCTGAAACGGCGTCATTTCTCCCGACTCAATCCGCTCGAGCAGATAGCTATAGAGAAGCCTTCCATGTTTCGAGCGCATGCCTTCAATTCTCCCGAGCGTGTCGCGAGGAAAGCCGATGCCGGTTTGATATTTCTCGAACACGCCGTTGCAGAGCCTCATCGCGATTGACAATGAATTTGCCAGGCGATGCTTTCGCGCCGCATCTTCGATAAGGCTCCAATCGAGATCCGCGCCGAAATTCTCGAGCATGCGTCTGACGTCTTCGATCCAGATGGCCCGAGGCGAATCGAGATGCCTCGCGAGGTGGATCAGCAGAAATATCAAATAAGGTTCCAGCCGCGGGATCAGGAACAACCTGCCTTCAAACTCGATCTCCTGTGGTTTGTCCCATAGATCAAGATAGAAGCCTCCAAAGCGATCGGCCGTAGCTATGCTGAAATGAGCTTCGAGCGTCGTTCGATGCCGCACGCATGTAAAAACCTCAACTGATTTGTCTCGATAATCCCCGGTGCGATGAACGTAGCCGTGCGATAGGAAAAGCGCTACGGCGTCGTCGTATTTCGCGCCTTCAATCGCAAGGTCTATATCTTCGAAACCTCTCATCGCATAATCGCCGTAGAGAAGCCGTCCGAGCAGAATACCCTTCAACGCAAGGAACGGAATGCGCCGCTCTCTTAACAGATCGGTGCTTTCAAGAAAGTCCCGTTTAATTCGCTCGATTGAAGCGATCTGACGTAGAAGCAGATCTCGGAGTGGGGGCCAATTTCGGTCGGCCAGCAGCGCAAGCACGCCGTTTTCGAGAAACGTCATAGCGCCGGATTCGGATACAGGCGCATTTCCATAGAGGCAATCAAGCGTAGTTTCGATTGATGCAATCATCTGAATTCGCCGTTCGAAGGCTGCAGGCATCGACGACGGCTTGCAACATATCAGGAAAGCCGGGAAAAAGTGAATATTCCGGCTCCGGTCGCATCCGACCAGAATTGCGGGACTACCGGAGCTTCACATCACACCGTTCAGGCGCGGCTCTTTTCACCGTGGGCATATGATATAAGAAACGATTATGAAAAATATCAGCCGGCTCTTCGCGAATAATCGAGCCTGGGCGGAAGAGATGACGCGGCAGGACCCGGACTTCTTTCGACGCCTGGCCCGTCAACAGTCGCCTCAATATCTATGGATCGGCTGCTCCGATAGCCGAGTGCCCGCCAACCAGATCGTCGGGCTGCCGCCGGGCGAGATGTTCGTTCATCGCAACGTGGCTAATGTAGTCGTTCATTCGGATCTGAATTGTTTATCCACAATCCAATATGCGATTGAAGTCCTTCGAGTAGGTCACATTGTAGTGTGCGGACACTATGGTTGCGGCGGCGTGCTTGCGGCGCTAAGAAACGAAAGGTCGGGATTGATAGATAACTGGCTTCGACACGTTCAGGATGTTGGTCGAAAGAACAGGGCTGAACTCGACCAACTGGAAACACAGCCCCGAAGACACGATCGGCTTTGTGAGCTCAACGTACTCGAACAGGTCTTGAACGTGAGCCAGACAACCATTGTCCGAGAAGCCTGGCTGAAGGGCCATGCCCTGGCCGTGCATGGCTGGATTTATAATCTCGACGACGGTCTCCTTCGAGATCTGGGGCTCTCCGTAGCCTCAGAGCGGGAGCTGGAAACGGCCTTATATCCGAAGCCTCGATAAATCGGCTCCTGAACGATGATCCTATCGTCCTTTCCAGTTGGGAGAGCGCTTTTCTAAAAACGCACACATCCCTTCCTGAGCGTCGGCCGCCATCGCGTTGAGGCTCATAACCTCTTTTGCGTATGCATACGCCTTTGGCTGATCCATATCGATCTGCGCATAAAAGGCCTGCTTGCCGACCGACATCGTAAGCGTGCTCGCTTCGGCGATTTTGCGAGCCAGACTCATTGTTTCCTCTCTCAAGCGAGCCGCCGGTACGACGCGATTCACGAGACCCCAATCCGCCGCGACGGCCGAATCAATCGGAGTTCCGGTGACTAACATTTCTAATGCGCGCTTGCGGCCTATTGCCCTGCTCAAGGCCACCATTGGAGTGCTGCAAAAGAGGCCGATCCTGACGCCGGGTGTAGCAAAGCGAGCCTCCTCGGATGCGATCGCCAGATCGCAGCTCGCTACGAGCTGACAACCCGCGGCCGTAGCCATGCCTGCCACTTCCGCGATTACGGGCTGAGAGATCTCCTGTATGAGGGTCATCATCCGCGTGCACAGATCGAAGATGCGCCGGTATTCCGATACATCGCGGCCCCGCATCTCGCTCAGATCGTGACCCGCCGAGAACGCGCTTCCGGCTCCATTAATGATCACGGCTTTGATTTCTTTCGATTCGCCGATAGAGCCGAGGCAGCGGATCAGATCGCGCATCATCTCCGTCGAAAGCGCATTCCGTCGTTCCGGCCGGTTCAGCGTCACAATCGCTATCGGCGCATCGGACTGCACAAGAATGTTTTCAAAGGTATGTTCCATCATCCCCTCCTATGGATGCGATTTATTCCGTGGGGCGATAGCCCAGATCGCGCTTCGCTTTGGCGAGAGCTTCGTTCACTCGCTCGGGTGAAGTGCCTCCCTCCGCGGCCTTGCTTGCGAGCGAAGCCTCCAGCGTCAATGAATCGTATACGTCTCCGGAGATCAGCGGCGTGAACGAGGAATACTGATCAAGCGAGAGATCCTCCAGCTTCTTGTCCTGCTGGATCGCATACGAGACGAGTCGCCCGACAAGCTCGTGCGACTTGCGAAATTCGAGGCCGCGTCGAACTAGATAATCCGCAAGATCGGTTGCGTTCAGGTATCCAACAGAAGCGGCTTCCCGCGCGCGGCCGGAGTTGACTTTGACATTAGCCAGCACCGTGTTTACGACGCCGAGCGATCCCTTGAGCGTATCGACCGTATCGAAAAGGGCTTCTTTGTCCTCCTGCATATCCTTATTGTAAGCGAGCGGCAGGCCCTTCAACAGAGCGAGCATCGCGGCGTTGTGACCGAGAACCCGTCCGGCTTTGCCGCGAATCAACTCGAGAGAATCGGGGTTTTTTTTCTGAGGCATCAGCGAAGACCCGGTCGAGACGGCGTCCGACAGCTCAAGAAAGCCGAACTCGGCGGTTGAATATATGATGAAGTCCTCGGCCAATCTGCTGAGGTGGATCATTATCAGGGATGCGGCCCCAATGAATTCAACCACGAAGTCGCGATCGCTGACCGCGTCCAGGCTATTTTCGCAGCTCCCGTCGAATCCCAGCCGTTCGGCTGCGATCGAGCGGTCGATTGGAAATCCGGTTCCGGCCAGAGCGCCGGCGCCAAGAGGGAGCCGATTCGTTCTGCGGCGCGCATCGATCAATCGGCCGCAATCTCGCTTCAGCATTTCATAATAAGCAAGCAGGTAGTGAGCGAAGAGAACCGGCTGCGCACGCTGCAGATGAGTATAACCGGGAATGATGCAATGCCTGTTGTTCTCCGCGAGCGACACCAGCGCGCATTGAACCTGCTTTATTAATGTCAGCGAGTCGTCAATCTCATTGCGTAAAAACAGGCGGAGGTCGGTCGCGACCTGATCGTTGCGGCTGCGGCCCGAATGAAGCTTATATGCGAGATCTCCGATGAATGTTGCGAGCTCAGCCTCGACAAAGCTGTGGACGTCTTCGGCGTCCCGATTCTTCAAGTAGTCGGGCTCTTCGGCAACCCGCTTCAGAATTGAGAGAAGCGCTTCGTCCAGGCGCTCGAGTTCGAACGAAGTCAGAACGCCGGCGGCCGCAAGGGCTTGCGCGTGAGCTCGGCTTCCCTGAATATCGGCTTCGATCAGCCTTTGATCAAAGGCAAACGAAGCATTAAAGCGCGCGAACTCTTGATCCGGCTCGCCCGAGAATCTACCGCCCCACAGTTTCATTCCTTGTCTCTCTCACTAAAAGTAAGCCTGCTAGAAAACGGCTCAAGAATACTATGCAGCTACTGACGACACAATGGATTCGGCATGATTGCTTTTGCTCGTTGCGCTCCTTGATCTTCGAAACCTCAGCGCACCTGTACCCTTTCCCGGAAATCTTAACCAATGTTCATATTGCACAACCGTGTCGACTACTACATTTACGATCCTCGCCTTCGGATCTTCACAATTGAGCGCGATTGTCCTCTGAGCCAGCGCACCCAGAATGCGAATTTCCCACAAAAAGCCGATTCTTTAGTTGACTCGGTAGGCGCCATTACATATAATCCGGCCCCTGCAACCCGGACAAAACGATTTTTCCAAGGAGAGAGTGATGCGACGACTGAAGGTACTTTTTGTAGCCTTGGGTGTGATGTGTTTATTGATACTCTGTAACAACCGGACTCCTGAGTGGCAGGCCACTGCCGCATCGACGATGTCTGATGAGGACTCCCCTCCGTGTCAGTCGATTGGCGGTAATAGTACGACCAGCGGCAACTGTACGATCACAAGCTACATGCTGACGTGTGATGGACCTGCGGGCGGGCCGCTCGGCGGTCAGTTATATGCGTGCTCATCGACGGGCTGTGAGTTACCCGGAGGCGGGTTCTCAATCTCCGTCATCTGTCACGTGATTGACCCGGGTGTTTTCGTCAGTCCAATTTTGACTTAGGGCTGCTCACGAAGCGGAGGGAATAAACGATGAAGAACCGAAGATCCATCAGACTGCTTTCCCAAACTTTTTTTAGAGGAAGCATGGCGCTCGTAGCGGCGTTATCCATAACGCCTTTTTCAGCAGCGCAGCAAGGCGCCGGACGCCTGCTTCAGAAGAGCGCGGATTCCACGGCGATTACTGCATCGAGTAAGCAATCAAACGAAAGCATCTTGATCCGACTGGATGGGTTGACTGCCGGGGATTTCGTGAATGTAAGGCCAGGCGGAAAAAGATTGATGGCTTCCGCCGGCGCTCTCAGCAAAGAGGTGCGACTATACGGGAACACCGGCTCCGAGTGGATAGGTCCTGGGAAAGCCATAGACGACTCCGCACTGAAGGTAAATTCCGCCGGTCTCAGCTTTCGGCGAACCGTAGCGGATAACGAAAACGTCTTTGTCGATATCGAGGCGCCTTCAGGTTCGAGAATTCGCATTATTGCCGACGGGAAGACAATCTTGAGAGCTGCTCTGCGCAGTCCTGTAGCGTATTACAACTCTGAATGGTTCGAAGGTTCGGCCACGCTTTCAGGGACAATCTCCCGAGCGGGAATTGCGCTGGCTGGACATGGTAAGAGCCTACGCCATATTAGAGACGGCGACTTTCGAGGAGTCTCCTTTTCCGAGTTGCAATTGTTGAAGAAGAAATCTCCTCGTGGGCTGCCCGGCCAGACCATAATGGCGGCCCTGCAAGTAGACGAGACAGGACATGTCGTTGACGTGCTCCCGGTAACGGATCTAACTCCTGAAGCTGAGCATGCGTTTCGCGCATGGCAGTTCGCTCCGTACCTGGTGGACGGCCATCCAGCCTCATTCACCACTGTCGTAAAATTCGTATTTCGATAGCAGCCTTATGGTTCAGCCGGGCGTTTGTCTTACGGTATGGCGGTATGGTCATTTGATCGACGAAGCTCGTCGTGATTATTTATCTGTTCAACGCGAACACTACTACCACCCTCAGGGCTGCACCTAATCATGGCGGTTAGGCTCGCTGAGGCAGTCGCTTATATAATGCGAGCGAGGTGATGACATGAGCGAGAGCCTGATTCAATCCAATCCGGCGGTCATGATGGGCAAACCCGTTGTAGTCGGCACACGAATCACAGTGGACTCATTCTGGAAAAGTTAGCTGCCGGGGAGACAATTGACGAGATACTTGATGCTCATCCCAGGCTCACGAGGGATGGTGTTCTAGCTGCTTTGGATTTTGCCGCCAGGGCATTGCGCTCGGACGTCATCTATCCATTGCCGCAAAAAGTTGCATGAACCTACTGACCTGATTGCCGCTGCCGTGCGCGATCACTCTGATGAATTGCGCGATGCGTTCAGCGTGCTTTCGCCCGGAATGATTCGGATAAGAAGCCGGCCGTGAACGCGGATCGCCGGCTTAACTCTGCGCACACCATGTAGACCTTCTCTCGGACTGATCCCGGCCGCACCCTTTGCTCGACGTTGATGGCGGGAGTCTGACCGTTTAACAGGCTGACGGTTGAAGGCTTGATCATCCTGTTATTCCATCTGTATGCTCAGAAAACGTAATAATCATCGAGAGGAATTACATTGACGAGAAGCGTTGTTCATGCCGCCTGTCCTCACGATTGCCCGGACACCTGTGCAATGTTGATTGAGGTTGAAGACGGCCGCGCCGTCAAAGTCGCCGGCGATCCTGATCATCCTCCTACAGGCGGTTTCCTCTGTACAAAAGTGAGTCGCTATCTCGAACGTGTTTACAGCCCGGACAGGCTTTTGTATCCCATGCGCCGAGTCGGCAAAAAAGGCGAAGGCCGATTCGAGCGAATTACATGGGACGAGGCGCTCGACGAAGTAACCACAAAATTCCGCGATATCGCGGATTCCCCGGAAGGTCCCCAGAGCATCTTGCCTTACAGTTACGGCGGAACGATGGGCGTCGTGAATGGATCGAGCATGGACCGGCGATTCTTTCACCGTCTCGGCGCAAGCCTTCTGGCGCGAACCATCTGCGCCACCGCGGGAGCCGAAGCGTTGAGCTACACGTTGGGCGGTAAGATCGGCACGGACGCCGAGAATTTTCACGATGCTCGATTGATTGTCCTGTGGGGCACGAACACTCTTGCCTGCAATATCCATCTCTGGCCTGAAATAAAATCCGCGTTGAGCAAGGGCGCGCGGTTGATCGGAATCGATCCTTATCGCAATCGCACGCTCGATCACTGCCATCAGTTTATTCAATTGAAACCAGGCACGGACGCTGCTTTCGCGCTCGCGGTTATCAACGTGATCGTCGGCGAAGGACTCTGCGATAAGGACTATATTGAGAAGTACACTTTGGGCTTCGAGCGTTTGAGTGATCGGGCGGCCGAGTATCCGCCGTCGCGAGCCGCCGCCATCTGCGGCCTGGATGAGAGCGAGATCATAGGATTCGCGCGAGAGTATGCGACGACTCGGCCGGCGGTCATACGAATTAATTATGGATTGCAGCGCCACGCGGGCGGAGGGATGGCAGTCAGGGCCATTAGTTGTCTCCCGGCGCTTACGGGTTCGTGGCGAGACGCCGCGGGCGGACTGCTGTTATCGAGCAGCGGAATGTTCGGGTTGAATGATGCCGCTCTGGAGCGCACGGACCTGATGAGCGGAACGCCCCGAACGATAAACATGAGCAGGCTCGGAGAGGCGCTCCTCGAAGCGGAGCCCCCGGTTCGTGCTCTCTACGTCTACAACTCCAATCCCGCCGCGGTCGCTCCCGATCAATCCAAGGTGCTCGAAGGTCTCAGGCGCGAAGATCTGTTCACCGTGGTGCACGAGCAGTTCCAGACGGACACGGCTGACTACGCGGACATTTTGCTGCCGGCCACTACTCAGTTGGAACATCGCGATTTGGTTAAGCCTTATGGCCATTACTATCTTGTTTACAACGAGCCGGCCATCGCGCCGCTTGGCGAAGCGAAACCGAACTGGGAGGTCTTTCAACTGCTCGCCAAGAAAATGGGGTTCGAAGAAGCTTGCTTCGACGATACGGATGAGGATCTTATACGCCAGGCCATTTCGTCGAACAGCCCGGTGCTCCGAAACATCACGATCGAGCGCTTGAAAAAAGACGGCTGGGCCCGAATCAACGTCGCCGATCAGTACGCGCCCTTTGCGGAAGGCGGGTTCAGGACGCCCTCAGGAAAATGTGAGTTCTACTCAGAAAAGATGACGCGCGTTGGTCTCGACCCGCTGCCGGACTATGTGCCTCCTCGCGAATCACCTGAAAGCGCGCCGGAGTTGGCGGCTCGATTTCCAATTCAGCTCATAAGCGCGAAGATAGGGACTTTCCTGAACTCGTCGTTTTCACACCTGCCGTCCTTCTTGAGATCCGAAAGGCATCCTACGATCGAGCTGAATCGCTCGGATGCCGACGCAAGAGGTATTTCGGAAGGCGATAGCGTCAAGGTGTGGAACAAGCGAGGCGATTGTAGGCTGGTCGCGCGAATTTCGGATCGAGTGCGGCCGGGAGTGGCGTTCGCTCCTTCGACGTGGTGGAACAAACTCAGTCCCGGTGGATCGAACGTCAACGCAACGTCTTCGCAGGAACTCACCGATATCGGAGGGGGCGCGACGTTCTACGACAACCTGGTTCAGGTCGAAAGGCACACCGGCGAGAACTGAAATACTCCTCGGGAATCAGTATTCATGCGCACAAGCACCCCCGCCTCACGCCCCGCCGGATCGATCATTGCGTTATTCCTCATCGCTGCGGTGCTGCTATTGCCTTCAGCGGGCTTTGGGCAGTCGAAACCCGTCACGTCGTCGAGACCCAAGCCCCACCTTAAACGGGATCACACCCAGAGAGTTCTATACCCTAAGCTTGTCCAGTTCGAGGACGAACGCATAGTTACGACCGAGCTCACCGGCATGCTTGCGCTTCCTCACGGAGGCGTTGTCAAACACGCGATCATCGCGCTCGGCCGCATAGGAAGCCCGATCGCCGTCAGCCCTCTCGTCGAGCTGCTTAAAACGAGCCGCGTCGCCGAGATCAGATCGCTTGCCGCATTCTCGCTGGGCGAGATCGAAAGCGACGGCGCGGTCGCGCCCTTGCTCAGCCGCATCGAAGATCCCAACGAGCAGACCGAGATAAAGGCTCGCGCGGCCGAAGCGCTCGGAAAGATCGGCTCGAACAAGCAGTCGATGGAGACGCTCGGCAAGTACGGGCTCGACGTGATTGCTCAATCGCTGACAAAGCTGCTGCCGGAGATATCATCGACTCCATCGCAGGATGCGAGGCTCGTCGCCGGGCTCACTCTGACCGCGCTGCTGCGGCTCAAGCAGCAATCTTCCATTCCCGCGGTAATCAAACAACTCGACTCGCCTGACCCGGACATACGCTGGCAGGCGGCTAATGCGCTTGCTCGAATACGCGACGGAATTTCTTCGGCGAGCCCGCGATTGATAAGCCTTCTATCGGATAAAGACTCGCTGGTCCGAGCGACAGCAGCCCGGGCGCTAGGTGTGATCAAAGACAAGAATGCCGTCGATCGCCTGAAGACAGCGCTCGCCGATTCAGATGAGCGAGTGTCCGCAAACGCAATCGCGGCGCTCGGCGCGATCGGAGATGATCGGAGCGCTGAAGCGCTTACGCTCCTGGGCGGCAGACTGCTGGATCAGTACAAATCGTTCGATCGGGGCAGAGAAGGGGTTCCGCCTCAACAGAACCTGCTCCTGCTGATTGCAACAGCGCTCGGCGGCATAAAAAATCCGGTTGCTCTCTCTTTCTTGAAATCGTTGCGATCGGTTGACGGGAAGACCAGCTTGAACGCTGAGGTCGAAATCGCCATTGCCAGATTCGGGGATGCTGCGTTCTTTGATTTGTCCAGCGGGCCGCTTTTCTCAAAAGGCGGCGACTGGCGCGCGATGAGCGCGTTTGCGCGAGGCTTGGGGCAATTGAAGACGGAGCGAGCGAAGGCCGTCGTGAAAGATCTTTTCGAAGGAAACACATACGGCAAACCCGAACATCGAGCCGTATCGGATATTCTGCAGGCGATGGCCGACTGCGGAGTCGCCGGCCTGCGCGAAATAGCCATAGAACAATTGAAATCGGAAGATGTTTCCATTCGAGCCGCGGCCGCAATGGTACTTGGCGGTCTTGGAGACGCAAGAGAGATAGTCACGAAGGCCCTGGAAGAGGCTTATAAAGCAGCCCGTTCGGATAAGGAGAACGATGCTCGCATAGCCATTCTCGATGCGGCCGACAAGCTAAAGCACCCGCTGAGTATGCAGGTTCTTTCGGGCACGACACGCGATAACGACTATGTAGTTCGACAACGCGCATTCGAGCTGTTGAAGAAGAATGCGGGCGACTCGAGCCTTGCGGCCGTTCCGGTCGGAAAAGTCGATACGGGACACGATCGGAACTACTGGAAGCGAATGGCCGGACTTATGGTCGCGCAGAAAAACCCGATTGCCATAATTCACACCAAGAAGGGCGACATCAGAATCGAGTTGTTCGCGGAGGATGCGCCTATGACGGTTGATAACTTCATTCAGTTATCGCGAAAGGGCTTTTACAACGGGCTCTCATTTATGCGCGTCGTGCCCAACTTTGTAATTCAAGGCGGTGACCCGCGCAATGACGGCAACGGCGGCCCCGGTTATCAGATCAGGTGCGAAATCAACCTTCATCAATACGGAACCGGCGCGGTAGGGATGGCTCTTTCGGGGAAAGATACAGGCGGAAGCCAGTTCTTTATCACTCACTCGCCTCAACCACATCTGGACGGCGGCTATACAGTTTTTGGACAGGTCATAAACGGAATGGAGATCGTCAACAGAATTGCTCGAGGCGATCGCATCGAACAGGTCGAGATCGTCGACCCCCTGTGATTGCCCGATGTGATTGCCCGATGTGATTGATTTGAAGCTTGAGCGGCTCGTCGCGTCTAGCGGCTCTACGCGCGCAAAGAGGCAGATCAATCGGCATTCAATTCAGTTTTTCCACGAGAAGCACTCTAACTCCGCCGCGCCATCGTTCATTTATTCCAATTTTGTAGACGGGAACGGCGGATCGAATCGATTCGGCGATTAGCTTTATCGATTGGTGAAACCGAAATAAAGGCGCGACCAGATAAAGGAGCGGAGGCTCGTTCGATAATTTCAGACCCGGGAAATAGCCTCTACGCTCGAAGTCGCCTCGCTGCCGATGCCACTCCACGCGCTGCCAGTAGTCCAATCCTTGAAACGGAAACTCCGGATCCTCCGCGACCTTCAATTCAATTACGACCAGTCTGCCGCTTCGAGTGACGGCAAGCAGATCGATGTAGGTTCGTTGTTCTCCTCGGTAGGTCGGAACCTGGGAATACACGAACCGGCTATCGAGAGACGGATCGAGCGCGCTTATGTCGTCGCGCAGTATCGACTCCAACCACCGCTCCGGCTGCAGCCGGTAATACAGAGAGCCGCGGTCTACCGGATCCGATATCCGATGCTTGATGATGGTCTGCACCAGATCTCCGATCGCGAGATGATCGAGCTCCGCGGACTGAGACTTTTCATCACCCACTCCAAGCTCGACCCTGCGTGATCGGATATTGATGCACGCGAATTCGAGTCCTCGAATCGCGAAGCTGATTTCGCCGCCGCGGCTTCGCGCGGAAATGTGCTCGGGTGCGATCGACCGAATAGACTCAGCCCACGAAGCTATCTCCGGCGACACTCGCTTCTCGCCCGGCCAAATCGCACGGGAGGAAGCCGCCTTGAAGTTGTCGGCAAGATCTCCCTGATCGTATGGAGCGACGGATCGGAGCTCCTCCGTCTCTTCGTCTATCTCGAAGCAGGTGATGGACGCGTCCTTGATCGCGACTGCCGTCAATCGATTCGCGATAGTCGTTCCACGCCCTATCGGAATAAACACGAAAAGTCGATCTATTCGCGTGCCCCTGGCTTGAAGCGCTTTCGCCCAGCGTATGGCGGAGCCCAGCACCGCATCCACATGAGCCTGACTTTCCGCCGAACATACAGCGATTCCCGCGCTCAGCCTGTTGTTTAAGCGATCGCGCAGCAGCAGTCTCGTGTGCACACCGGAGAGATTATGCAGGCTGTCTTGCGACGTAACATTCTGTTCCACCGCAAAGCCGAGAGAGGATTCGATGAGCCGGCCGAGTTTGGAAGCGAATTCGGTGCGGGACTGGGAAAGCTGAATGAAGCCATCCCGCTTTAATTCCACGATGCATCGTTTGGTTCCCAGTTGTTTCGTGCAGTCGAGGCGTAGAGAGGCGCCGGAGGCGGCCGCGTCGAGAACGCGCCACGATTTCGACCAATCTTCTCCCCAGCACGAGAAAATCAGCTTGCCGTACGAGACTTCCGCCGCGCTATGGGACGGAGCTACGGACGCGATGAGCCGTTGATCTTCGTACAGATCGAACTCATCTCCCAAAAGAAATACTTCCAATTCATATTTCACGGACGAAATCTCGGCGGGTTTTGAGCTGGAGGTCATTCCTCTTGTGGAGTGAAAAGACGCGATTTATGTTATTCAGTCGCGCTGTGCCGGGCTGCCAATTGGCCGCAGGCCGCTGAAATATCCAATCCGCGCGGACGGCGTATAAACGACGGCAGCTTTGCATCCGTCAGCACTTTTTGAAATTCCATTATTCTTTGCATCGGCGATGATCGATACGGCAACTCGGGCGCGGCATTGTGCGGTATGAGATTTACTTTTGCTTTGACGTTGGAAAGAAGCCGAACGAGAAGCTTCGCGTCTCGGTCGCTGTCATTGACGCCGTCCAGCATAACGTATTCGAACGTGAGCCGTTCGCGGGGACCGAGCGGGAATCTCCGGCACGCGGCGATCAAAGAGTCGAGGTTGTACTTTCGATTGATCGGGAAGAGCCTGTCCCTCACCTCGTCGGTTGCCGCCGTCAGCGAGATGGCAAGGCGCGGCCGCCTGGGTTCCATGGCGAGCGCGTCAATACCCGGAACGATTCCGGCGGTCGAGAGTGTTATGTAGCGCAGCGCAATCGCGAAGCCGTCCTCATCGGCGAGAATCTGAATCGCTTGCATCACGTTGTCATAGTTGAGAAGCGGCTCTCCCATTCCCATCATCACTATGTTCGTCCGATGAGGCGTGGGATTGCCGGCGCCGTAAACATCGTTCAAGACGATGATCACCTGCGAGATAATCTCCGCGGCGGTCATGTTGCGCTTCAGTCCAACAACGCCCGTCATGCAGAAGTCGCAGGCGAGCGGACATCCTACCTGACTCGAGATGCAAATCGTGTCGCGAGTCTCTTCAGGCATAAACACGGCTTCTATCTCGCAGCCGTCCGCCAGGCCAAGTAAATATCGGCGCGTGCCGTCGGATGAAATGAATATATTTTCGATTCGAGCGCTGACTATCGATGCGCGTTCTTCCAGAATTTTCTTTAGAGTCCTGGGCAATTCGGTCATTGCGTCGAATGACGGCGCCCGATGCTTAAAGAGCCATTGATGTAGCTGGCGCGCGCGGTAGGGCGCCTCGCCGAGCGCCGCCATCCAATCCTTGAGTTGGGTGGAAGTCATTCCGATGATCTCGGCTCTGTCTACATTAGGCTCGCTCACAAGATGATTCTCCATAAAAGCACGAGGCCGGGCCAGCGGAAAGCAGGGGAAAGATGATTGTCGAAAGGCGATATCTGGTCCCATATTCGCAATGAGCCGTAGCGCGGATTGTTTTGTTGATTGAGCCATCGAGTGCTGGATGAAGTGTTCTCGGGGTCCCCATACCGAAGAACGTGGGAAAACTCCTCGTAGAGGCGAGTTTACTCGTCAAAGAAATCGATAATGACTGAATTCATCGATTCGAAGAGCGAGCGGGAGACTGTGAGATTGTGGTTTCCAGCGACGGTATTCGCCGCTCTCTGGCCAGTTTCGCCCCGACGGGAACTGAGGAGACCCGATGAGGGCCACAGCCCTCGCAACTTATTATGACTTGAAAATACTCGTGATTCGCTTATTCTCTGTGGAGGCGCGTTGTGTCAGAAGCTGTTATCGGGTTGTATGAGCAAAAGGCGCGATTGTTAGGTGAAGCAGGCTGTCGAGCGCTTTTGTTCGCCGGTGAGATTTCATACCAATCGGCCCAGGCATTAAACGCATGCTACCGTTCTATTACTCGTAATCACGAGCGCATCCGTAATTGACCAGGCTCCCACGCCCGCGCGTCCAGCGGGCTCCGGAGGCCTTAAGCAGAGACCGCCGAGTATGAGCAGCCCTTCTCGAGAAGGCCGCTCCGGCGGCTTGAATGAACGCTGCCGTATTTTATGAACACCGGAATCTGGCATAAAAAGCTCGCCTGGGCCGCGGCCGCGTCAGGGGCAATTCTCCTGGTGCTCACGGGCGCTTTGATAGCGTCGATCAACAGACAGTACAAAGAGCTACTCAGGAGCACCAGTTCGATCACCGATCTTCGCAAGCTCGAAGAGCCTCTCGTCGCGCTCCAGGAATGGGCGCAAAGTAGTGAACAGGACCGAGGCGGCGCCGATTCCTGGCGCGCTCCTTATGCAAATCTTACCTCGATCACGCGTGCGCTCGATCAGAGCGAGCCGACGGTGCAGGAGATCGAGCCTTCTTTGAAGCGCCTGGATTTTCTGTTCGCGCACATGGAGAAACAGTACGCGAGCACTCCGCTCGCGGGATCAGGCTCCGCTGACGGCAGGAACCTCGAGAAGGAGTTCCGCGTCGAGATCAAGAATACGATTGCCGGTCTCAGGGCCGCGCTGGCCTCGCTCCAGGGCAGAACCGAGTCGAGATCAGCCCTATTGGCCTCGGGCTGGCGCGATTTCAAGCTGCTGCTTCTTATTCCGTTTGTCTTGTTGGGAGCGACGGTTCTTTTGCTGACCCTCTTTCAACGTGAAAGAAGCCGCTATATTCGCGCGAGCGCCGCATTGAGCGACAGCGAAGAGCGATTCAGACAGTTGGTCGAATCCAACATCATCGGAATGATGGTTTCGGATTTCGACGGAAACGTTTCGGAGGCGAACAACGCGTTTTTGAGAATGCTCGGATATACGCGCGAGGATCTGGCGGGGGGGAGGATTCGATGGAATGCGATTACTCCGCACGAGTTCGCGGAGCGCGACGAAGACGCCGCTGCTGAATTGAAATCCTTGGGTGCATGCACGCCGTTTGAAAAAGAATTCATAAGGAAGAACGGAGCGCGGGTGCCGGTGCTGATCGGCAGCGCGGTTCTAAAGGGTGAAAGCGCGAAGACCGTGGCTTTCGTCGTCGATTTGACCGAGCGAAAGCAGATTGAAAACCGGCTCGACGAATCTGAGCGGTTTTATCAACTGCTCTTTGAGCGAAACCTCGCGGGTGTCTATCGAATGAGCTTGTACGGCCAGATTCTCGATTGCAACGATGCCTTTGCGAAAATCCTCGGATGTCGTTCGAAATCTGAAGCAGCCTGCCTGAGCATCAACGAGTTCTATGAGAGCGAGTCAAGCCGTCAGGAGTTTCTCGCCCGCCTGCGCGAGCGAGGAGCGTTAACCAGCTTTGAGCATCAGCTCCGGCGAAAGGGCGGCGAGCTGATCTGGATTCTGGAGAATGTAAATCTTGTAGCAACGGGCGACGGGATGCCTCCCGTGATCGAGGGTACGATCATCGACGTAACCGAGCGAAAGAACGCCGAACGAGCTCTGCGCGCCAGCGAAGCCCGGCTTCGCCTGATGATCGAGCAGGCGCCGGCGATTCTCTGGACGACGGACGACTCCCTGCGCCTTACATCCGCCATAGGCCGAGGACTAAAAGCGCTCGGTATGCGGCCCAACGCGTTCAACGGCATCGGTCTGCAGGAGTATTTCGGCGGTGACGAAGGGGCGTTGGCCGCGCACGAGAAAGCGTTAAAAGGCGAGCGGGTGGACTATGACATCGACTGGAGCGGCCGCGCGTTTCATTCGCACGTCGAGCCGTTCGTCGATATCGACGGCAAGCCTCTTGGAACGATCGGCATCGCTCTGGATGTTACCGAGCGAAAGCGCAGCCAGGAAGAGCACGCGGCGCTGCAAGCCGACATTCAGAGGTCCGCTATCGAGTGGGTGGAGACGTTCGATTCGGTTGAATCTCCGCTCATCATTCTTGACGCCGCCGAGCGGGTGGTGAGGCTGAACAGATCGGCGCGCCGGCTTTCGGGGCTGAGCTTGCGAGAAGCGCAGAGCCGTCGATTCGTTTCGCTTGGCGAAGGAGAACCGTGGAATGCGGCCCGGCAGCTTGCCGTCCAGGCGCTTGAAAGCGGCAGTTCTATGACGACTCAGATTCTCGAATCGACAGGCAAATGCTGGGACATCACCGCCGATAGGTATCTGCTTCCCGATTCCGAGGCGCGAATAATAATCACTATTCGCGACATCACCGAGCTTGTAAGACTTCAGCAGTCGATTCGAAAAAACGACACGCTTTTCGCGATGGGAAATCTGGTTGCCGGCGTAGCTCACGAGGTGAGGAACCCCTTGTTCAGCATCTCGGCGACCCTTCAGGCATTCGAGGCGCGCTTCGGCGGTAATCGTGATTATCAGAGGTACACGGATGTTCTGAAGGCCGAGATAGACAGGCTGAACGAGCTTATGCGCGAGCTGCTGGAGTACGGCAGGCCAAAGACGCTCGAGCTCGCCAGTGCGTCTCTGGGAGAGATATTGGATGAGGCCGTCGGGGCATGTGAATCGCTGGCGGGGCGACTCAGCGTGAATGTACTTCACAAGGTGAATGGCCCGATTCCCGATCTCCTGGCGGATCGGCGCAAGATGGCGCAGGTATTTCAGAATCTACTGGAGAACGCTATCCAGCATTCGCCGCCCGGCGGCGTGGTTGTGGCGGAAGCAAAAGCCGGCGGAGACAACGGCTCGGGTTGGGTGGATTGCTGTGTCAGCGATTCAGGACCGGGGTTCAACAGCGAGGATCTGCCGAGAATCTTCGAACCGTTCTTCTCTCGCCGAAGAGGAGGAACGGGCCTCGGGCTTTCAATAGTCCAGCGAATAATAAACGAACACGGCGGATCCATAGTCGCGGGCAACCGGCCGGAGGGCGGCGCCGTCGTCAAGGTGAGCCTGCGCTTCTCGCGAAATTAATGCCCAGTTAAAGTGACGCGCGGCATGGATGCGATAGAGGTTGCTTATGATTTAATCATCCGCGATAAGAACGAATGTAAAGGGGGCCTCCGTGCCGCCTCCTTTCCCAGCTACGCCCTATTTCTCGAGGGGCTCGGTTCATAAGAGCGGCGGCGACGGGGCCCGCCGACATTGAGCTTCATGCTTCCGCGGTTCCGCGAATCGCCTTTGAAAGGTTAAAACGCGATGGCCAAAAACAAAGTCCTGATCGTGGATGACGAGCCGGGAATCCGATTTGGGCTGCGGGATTATCTCGAAATCAACGGGTTCGGTGTAGAGGAGTCGAGCAGCGCTCGCGAAGCGCTCGACAAGTTTCAGTCTTTTCGTCCGGATGTCGTTATCGCGGATTATCTCCTCGAAGATGGAAACGCGCTCGATCTGCTGGCGAAGTTGAGAGCTGCCGCGCCTGAAATTCCCGTGATCATTCTGACGGGTCACGGCTCTATCGACCTTGCCGTTCGCGCGATTAAAGAAGGAGCCGAACAGTTTTTGACGAAGCCGGTGGAGCTTCCGGCGCTGCTGATAATGATGCAGCGACTGATAGAGAATACTCGCAACAGACATAAGCAGATGGCCAGAGCCAGCGTGCAGGCTCGCGAGGCCGTCGATCCGTTTCGAGGTACAAGCGCCGCGATTCGCGACCTGGCGGAGCAGGCCTCCCGTGTGATGGCTTCCGACAGCGCCGTGCTTATACAGGGAGAGACCGGAACCGGAAAAGGCGTGCTGGCTCACTGGCTCCACAACAACGGCCCTCGAGCCGATGAAGCTTTCGTCGACTTGAACTGCGCCGGCCTCGCGCCGGAGTTCCTGGAAACCGAATTGTTCGGACACGAAAAGGGCGCCTTCACCAGCGCCGTTTCGAGCAAGCAGGGCCTGCTTGAAGTCGCGCACCGGGGGACGGTGTTCCTGGATGAAATAGGCGACGTCGATCTTCACGTTCAGCCAAAGCTATTAAAGGTGCTCGAAGAAAAACGATTTCGCAGGCTTGGCGCGGTTCGCGATCTTGCGGTGGATATTCGGCTCATAGCGGCCACGCATCAGGATCTTGCGACGCTCGTGCGAGAAAAAAAATTCAGGAGCGACCTTTACTTCAGGATCAGCACGATTCCATTGATGGTGCCTTCGCTAGCGCAACGCCCGGAGGACATTCCGATCCTGGCCGAACATCTGCTTCGATCGCTCGGCCCCGATTTAGGCCGTGGTCAGATCGAATTGACTCTCGACGCCGTCAAAGCTCTTCAGTCCTACGGCTGGCCCGGCAATATTCGCGAGCTGCGAAACGTGTTGGAACGCGCTCTTCTTCTAAGCGACCAGAGCGTTCTGCGAGCCGCGGATTTGCGCTTCGAATCAAACGGGGCTTCGGATATTTGGACCGAGAGCTCTGATATGACGCTTTTGGAATTCGAGCAGCGGCTCATCGAAAGAGTGATCAACGAAGAGCACGGCCGCGTCGAACAGGCGGCGCGCCGCCTCGCGATTCCAAAGAGCAGCCTCTATCAAAAGATCAAAAAATACGGCATCGTCGTTTCGCGCCACTGAATTCTTCCAGAAACCAGAATCCGTTTTTGAATCTCAGACGAATAGACGCGCGTGCTTCCAACCTCTAAGCATTAAGTTGTATGGAATGGTGGGTTGAGCGAGGTCTCGCAAATCGCGCCTGCATGGCGCCTGTCTTGCAGAAAGAGAAACCGAGTGGAGGGCGGATGCCGATAACGATCACGTTGGGTTAGGGAATCCAAGGGGATACGAATACTGGGGGGACATCCGCCCTCGCCGTTATCATATTTGTTAAAAGTTCTTGGTTCGGATTCAAAGGTACTCTTTTGGAGCGGGCAAATATCTTCTGTGAAGTAACTTTTGTGAAGTACTCCAGGCTCTGAAAGCACCGTAGCATTTCTCCAGCTCGCGCGGTTTATGCCTTACAAAGTTCGTACAAGGGAAAACGATGCCGTATGGCCGAGAGAATCCTCTTCGTTGACGACGAGGCGCGAATACTGGATGCGTTGAGCGAATTCTTCATCGATTGCGGGTATGAAGTCGACTGCGCTCTGACGACCGATCTCGCGAAATCACTCCTTTCGGATCATTCCTATCTTGCCGTTGTTTCAGATATCAGCTTCAGCGGTCTTGAAGGCCGCGAGGGTCTTGATCTGATCGATCATGTCTGTAACCACTGCTCATTGACGCCCGTTATAGTCCTCACCGCTCACGTTTCGAACGACCTGGAAGGCGAAGCGCGGCGGCGAGGCGCGTCCGCATTTCTGACCAAGCCCGCTTCGCTCATAGACCTGGAGGCGATGCTTCGGAGCTTCGCATAATCCTCGATTCAGCATCCTGGTAGTTTCGCGTTTGGTCCACCACCAATAACTCACAACGGCCCAGATCATAACTCTCTCTCGATTCCGTTGAGCGCCTGCTTCGTCCTGAGATTAAGGACGCCTCGCCTATTCTCGAATATAATGCGCGGATGCGGCAGAACAGAGAGCCTATCTCTATTTCGCAAAACGGCTCCCGATTACGGCTCATCTTATTCTGTGTCGTCGCAGTGATGCTCGTTTCGATACCGACGGCTATAAGCAGCTTTTTCTATCGCACAACGGTCCTGCCCAAGTACGTCCTTCTAGTCGTCGGCGCATCGCTCATATTAATGCTGCTCCTGATGATGCCGCTCTCGGGCGAACGCGGCGGCGCCGAAATCACGGCAGCCAGGTCGCGACTGACATTGCTGCTGGTTCTGTTTTTGATTACCGTCGTCGTTTCCACCGCGTTCGGAGCGGCTCCGCTGGGCTCGCTCTTCGGCAGCTATGACAATCAAATGGGGCTGCTTTCATATCTCTGTTTCTTTGTCTGCTACGCCGGTTTAATCATCGCGATCGGAGCCAATGAGCGCTGGTTTGTTCTGATGCTATGGTCGATATTGTTTACGGGTCTCGTCGTCGCCGCGTACGCAGTCGCGCAGTTTGTCGGCCGCGATCCGTTTCTTTCGCCTGCTCTTTACACATACCCCTCGCCAGACGGGCCGATCACGCGAGTCCCAAGCACTCTTGGGCATTCAAATTATCTCGGAAACTTTCTGCTCTATACGACTCCGATCAGCGCGGCCATGGCTTTTGCATCGACGGGCAGCGCGCGCCGAATCGCGATCTCTGGCGTCGCTCTGTCGATCGCGGCTATTGCCTTCAGCGGGACGCGAGGCGCATGGCTTGGTCTGCTAGGCAGCGGAATCGTATTTGCCATCCTCGAGCGGCGCAAGACAGGTGTTGTTCGGACCGCCAATCGGAAGGGTCGCCGCGTCGCCATCATTGGAACCTCGGCTTTTATCCTGGTGTCGGTTTTGATAATTGCCGCCATCCCGCGCTCTCGGAGCATCTTGTTGCGCGGCCGAGCGTTTGTTACCGACGGCCTCACGGGCTCCGGCAGAACCATACTGTGGCGCGATGCAGCTAGAATGGTTCCTTCATACGCGCTGATCGGCTGCGGTCCTGAAGGCTTCAGCAAAGCATTTCTGCCCTATAAATCCGACGATCTCGCGAAGAATGCGCCGCAAATAAACAACGAGAGCTCGCACAACTCTTATCTTGATTCGGCGATTAGTTATGGACTGCTCGGAGCGGTCTTCTACGCAGCCGTGATTGCGTATGCGTTTCTCCTGCTCTTCATGTCTCGCCGCGCCGCCGCGAGCAAAAGCATGAGACTAACATTGAGCGGGCTCGCGGCCTCTCTTGTTGGAATCTGTATTCACAACTTCTTCATCTACAATCAAATTCCGACCGGTCTGTACTTTTTCTCCTTTCTGGCGCTGACTGTCGCTGCGTCGAATATTGTCGCGGCGCACGCTTCCGGCGGCGTGAGGGCAGAAGCGAAACCTACCGCGAGTCGAAAAGCCGCTTTGATCCTGTCCGTTATAGCGGGAACCGCGGTCGTGTTCCTTGCCGTGTATTACGCGTCGGGAATCGCGCGATCCGACGCCGCTCTCGAGCGAGCGTTTGACTATGCTCGGGCCGGATCGATCGAACAGGTTATAAGCAACGGAGATATTGCCGCCGCGGGACCCGATCCCATTCATGCCTACGACTATCAAGTTGCTCGGGCGATCACGCAGTCAATCGATATTTCCGAAGACGCGCCGCTGGATACCGCCGGAACCGCGACCGAGCGCAACGCGCTTCGAGCGCGACGAATGAAAGCGATCGAAACAGCGATGGCGCATTCTGAATTATCGCTGCCGCGTTCTCTTACGCCGGAAGCAAGCGCGGTGCTTCTCGCCTATCTCGCATTCAAATCCGGCGACGCGGAAAAGCTGCGAGCGTGCGCGGAGCGGGCGGTGAAATTGGATTCGCGATTATTCAGCGCCCGCTGGCTTATGGCTGAAGCTCTGCTGAGCTCCGATGATCGCGAGGGCGCCATTCGTGAAGCAAGGGCCGCGCTTGCGCTTGCCCCTTCGTCCGCCGAAGCACATTCGGTATTGAAGCGGGCGCGCGGCGAGTTTGAGGATCTGCTTAAGCGGGCAAAGAAGGCCGAACGAAAGGGCAAGCTCGATCGAGCGGAAGCGCAGCTCAGGCGCGCCGTACGAGACTACGACTCTTGTCTATCATGCCATCGGGCGCTCGCGCTGTTTTGGGAACGGCGGGCCAGATGGGCGGATGCGACAATCGAGTGGGAGCGGCTATTCCGCGAAGCCGCAGATGCGGTTGCTAAAGACGAAGCCGCGGCGCACCTTCAGGCAATAAAAGAGCGGGCTCGAACAGGTGGTTGAAAATAAGCCCTAACGGTTGAGCACAAGCGATCGAGAATCTGAATTACGGAATGGTCGCCATAAAATAGAAGCGGCCATCGAAACTGGTTTCGATGGCCGCTTCTTTTGCGTTGACGCTTACACGCAATCAGATCTCAAGCGCGTTAGAACTGGAACCTGATTGCGAGCTGCATCTGACGTTCACGGTAGAGCGTCGACTGATCCGCGGTCGGCGTCTTGAAGTCTGTTCTCGGAGTAAAGGCCGGGAGCGCCGGGCCGCAACTACCGGTGGACGGACAGGGCGCAAGCGTGACGGCGTTGACCTTCCCAAGGTTGTAAAGATTAGTGGTCGTTCCAAACACGAGAGTGTGATTGAACAGGTTGAAAGCTTCAGCTATGAAGTCCACCCTGAAGCGTTCCTTGAAACGGAAGCTCTTTGCGAGTCTGAGGTCGATGTTCTCCAGCGCAGGCATCTGGAAATCGTTTCTCGGCAAGAACCCTGCCCTGAAGGAGCCGCCGCTTCCGTTCGGCCCGTTGCTCGGAAGCGTGGCCGGTACCACGAATCCGTCCGGCGTTGTGAAGTTGGTCGGGAAGCTTCCGCTTATGTTCCCACTCAATCTGAAACCGTCTTGAAGCGTGACGATCGGAGCGAGCTTCCAGCCGCCGAGAACATTCTTCACGAAGGCGTTGGAGCTATTCTGTCCGAACGGTATATCCCATACTGCGCTTGCGACAAACCGACGTGGAACATCGAAGTTTGACCTTCCCCTCTCGCCTTCGAGATCGAATTGATTAAGAGAGGTCGGGAAGCTTGACGAAAACGTGGTCGACGTTTGATTCAGATCCTCGGCCCTTGAATACGTGAAGTGCGCCAGGAACTGAATTCCGCGTGAGAACCTCTTATTCACCTGGAATACCACTGCGTCATAATTTGAAGTAACGTTGCCGCGCTCTTCGATGATCGCGCCGAAATTAGGATTCGGCCGCGCGTTCGTGAAAATGGGCAATGTCACTGTCTGAGCGACGTGTCCGGCCGAATCGAGAACCAGGAACTGCTGCAGCCGATTCGGGCTCGTGAGATTCTGATCGAAGAAGTTCGCGAGCCTTCTTCCGCGGCTTCCGAGGTAAGACACGGAAACCGACATATTCGGCGTGATCTGGCGCTCGAACACGAGATCCATCTGATGGATCATCGGCGTCGCAAGATCCGGCGAGAAGAAAAACACCGATGGTTTGGCGGCGGCGGCCCCGGTAGGAGGCGCCGAGAGCCGAGTTGGATACACCGGAGCTCCGGCTTGAGTCGGCGTGATCGTGAAGTTCAGCACTGATCCCGGCCCGGCCGTGTTAATCAATGCATTGTTGATCGAGCTGTTCGGTATCCTGCCGTAGTAGATTCCATATCCGGCGCGGATCACGTTCTTGCCGCTTCCGCCCAGATCCCAGGCAATTCCTACGCGAGGTCCAAAGTCGGTTGTATCCGCGGGTAATTCAAGAGTCTGCGGAAACTGAGGATTCGGGAACTGCGCCTCGGGCATCTTTATGTACTCGTACCTGAGCCCGTAATTCAGCGTTATGTTTCTGGTTACTTTCCAGGTGTCCTGCGCGAACGTGCTTACGTCCCACGTGTGGAACAGGAGCGTGGAAGGACCGAACGCCTGCTGATAGTTGATGTAGTTTTTCTGGCCCGGCGTCGCAAGATCGAGGCCGAAGTTCGTCACGCCGGAAAAACTATTTCGCGTGTTGTAGGTGTAGAGACCGAATCCGAAACGGAGACTGTCGGTGTCGTCGATCGTTCGAATAAGATCGGCGCCGAATTTGAACGTGTGCGAGCCGTGAATGATGGAGAAGTTATCCACGAACTGATACTTCTTTTCATTCGGGAATTTTGCTCTTGGCAGGAATGAAGGCGGGCCGACCTGAAAACCTTCAACCAGCAAGCCGACCTGCGAAGGCGCGTTTGCGGGTTCGAACTCGAGGTCGCGCGCGTACTGGAAGCGGGCTTCATTCAGCTTTGTCGGGCTGACCGTGCTGACGAGTCTAAGCGTTATCGAATCAACTCGAACATTGTCGCCGCCGTTGCCTGATTCGGCGAACGCCACGACCGGCTGCGTTTGAATTCCATTGGGCGAATCCCAGTTCAGGTAATTATAGGAAGCTGTGAATTGGTGCTTTTGATTAATCTGCCAGTCGAACTTCGGGAAGAAGATCAACTGATCGCCTCTTCTCGGAGCGATGCCCGTTTGAGGCACGAGAAATCCGAGAGCCGCCCCGCAGGCGCTCAACGGACCTACCTTGAGCCCGCTGCTTGCAGTCGGAGCAACGCAGTCGGAGAAGAATAGGGGACTGCTTGGCTGCCCGTTGACAGGAAAATCTCTCTTCTGCTGATCGTAGCTAAAAAACCAGAACGCCTTGTCTTTGATTAAGGGACCTCCAAGCGTACCGCCGAATTGTTGCCGCCGGTCGGGAGGATTGATGTCCTGTAGTATCGGTGCGCCGCTCGCGGTCAAACCGACGGTGATGAAATTCAACGGGTTTCGGGCGTTCAAAGCCGTATCGCGAATGTAATAGAACCCTGATCCATGAACCTCGTTGGTTCCGGATTTGGTAACGGCGTTTGTCACTCCGCCCGCGGAGCGCCCGAATTCAGCGGAGTAGTTCTGCGTGTTGACCTGGAACTCCTTGATCGATTCCTGGCCGATCACATAATTGAGACGCGTGCGTCCGCGCTCTTCCGAGAAGAACGCTTGATTGTTGTCTCCGCCGTCTACCGTGTTGTTATTCAGAAGGCCCGATATGCCTCGGAAGCTTATCAGTCCGAATGAACCGTCCATCGTAACGCCCGGAGTCAAGGTTACAAATTGCGACCATCGGCGGCCATTGACGGGCAGCTCGTGAATAGATTTCTCATCGATGGTTGTGGCCACTTCGGTCTTACTCGGATCGGCTACTGGAGCTTCAGCGGTGACGTTTACAACTTCCGTTGTTCCCGAGGCGGCAAGTTGAAGCTTCAGGTCGAGGTTGTCGCCTACTCGGACGACGAAGCCCGAGCGCTTCAGTTGGCTGAATCCCTGCGCGTCGACCGTGATTTCATAATTTCCAACCGGGAGGGTAGGGAACCGGAAAGTGCCGGCGTCCTCGGTTTTAATCGTGCGCTCCAGTCCAGTATCCAGGTTGCGTACCTTGACGGTTGCGCCCGAGACCAGGGCTCCCGCCTGGTCGGTGATGGCGCCCCCGATGGCCCCGGCGGTCGAAGACGCTTGCCCGAACGCCGCGGCCGCAATGCTCTGGACGATCAGTGAAGCACTCAACAAAATGGTCCAGATTCTTTTTTTTGAAAGCAACATACTAGTCTCCTTGAATTATCATTATGCGCTAAAAACTTGCCACAACACGCGTCGTCAATCACCGAAGGCCGTTGGTGCGCGTATGTGACCGTGAGTGGAGTCGTGAGATCACACACAAGAGGTATGAAGTGTGGTGCGATTGACTGCCTTGCATACCCCGACCCCTTGAAAAGAACCCCGTGCGGGCGTGAGCGTTAAAACAATCCTTTTCTCAACCGAGCCGCAGGTCGACCGTTGATCGCGCAAACGTCATCGTGCGGAACGCCGTGCAAACATCGTGCGAAACGTGGTCAAAACCTAAAAAAAACTTGTGCTTTGCGGATACGGTGCAGGAAGGCCCGTGGCTTTTGCTTCAAGGCCCGTCCTGAATAGGTGACAGGCTACTCGAAGGGGTCATGCAAGTCAAGGAAAATGGTTGTTACAACATGAGTCTCAACAGGAGTCTAAGAGGGCCTCTAAAAGGGCCTCAACGTTACCATCCGCGAGGGCCAATTGTAGGACTATTTGCGGCGCTTCTTCGCGGGCGGCGGATCGGGCGGCTTCACTGGCAAAGGCCTCGCTTTGAAGAGGCCCAGCAAGATAATCGCAAGCCACAGAGCCACCGCTACGACTGGCTGCGAAAAGGCATAGCCATGAAATGCGTAGTAGAAAAAACTCGCGCGCGTTTCGCTCGAACCCTGAGAGACCGCCGCGATTTGATCCTCCAGTTGAAGCCCCAGCATCTTCGCCCAGACCATCACCGCCGGTATGCTCAACAACACAAATACCACGACTCCTAGGGCGACCGCTTTTAGTTTACCTACCCACGAGCGTGACCGAGTGGCGGATGCCATTGCGGCGAACATCGGCAAGCCGTACGTTATCTTTCCCATGTTCAGCGCTGTTGTTCTTGCCTGCCCCGCAAAGTCGGTATTCTTTCCCGCTTGCACACTGAATACGACAAGTTTCTCGTGAGTCGAAATCGAGGTGCCGGGATCAAACAAGCCATAAAGCCAGCCCGCGATATTGCCTGCTGCGAAGGTGAGAGCGTCCAGCGTATACCACCATACGACCAGAAATACCAGGTAGAACAAAATGGCTAAGCCGATAAAGCGCAGCCAGTCGAATTGGACAAACGCCGCGGGCAGAACTTCCGCCGGTTCGGACGCTGCGGCTGTTGTCGGCGAAGGGTTGGACATTGGGCTCCGTTGAACGATCTATATTAGTGCCGCATTGCATTCAGCATAAGCAAGTGAATGATGAAAGCCGCTACGACTCCGCAAGCAAGCGAACCCGCAACATCGGAGGCAGCTACGTTGTACCGCATAGCGATCAGGAGAAACGTCACCACTGCTTCCGAACTAATCAACACCTTCACGAAAAGTCGCGCGTCAAAGCGCGCGTTAAGCAATGAAGCCCCGGCCACGGGTGTGCTGCTTTCAAGTGGCGCGTAGGGGGCTCTCAGCCGGCCCGATAAAAATGTAGCGGCGGCCGCGAGCAACAGCAAAAACATCAACAGCCCGCCCCACTGAGAAAGCGTCGGGACCAACATTGTCGCGCCGGCGGTTTGTCGAATTAGCTGACCTCGCATCGCTCCGCCCGGGTTGATAACTGTATGAACGTTGAAATAAAAAGCCGCGGGATTGTTCACGATCTGAGCCGCCAGAGCCGGCGGCACGATTATGTCTCCGCGAGTGAACGCTCCGACGCCGTTGGGAAGCAAAACCGGTACATCGGCGTTTATACCGGTGTCGACCCTGATGGGTCCATTTACCGTAGCCCCGCCTTCGTGAATATGCGCCAGGATTACGACCTCGCCTTGAGGAAAGTTGGAGAGAAGAGCGTCAAACCGAGCCCTGGCGGCGGTGATATTGTTAGCCGAATCGCGGGTCAGATCGAGTGTGATGGTAACGGATCCGCTGGCGAACTGATCCGCGTTTATGATCGGTGGAATCTCTCTCGACGGCAGCAAAGATGCTGCCAGGACGACGTTTTCAGCTCTGGCTACCGGAGTCAGCACGCACATGATGGCGGCCGCCGTAACGACGGAGAGCAGGATCGATAGTGTTAGCCTTTTCATTGAAAACGGAACGGCTACTAAGCGGACCGGCTACTGAGCGAAACGGCTACTGAGCGGAACGCTGCGAGCCCTCAGCAAAAGGCCGCTTTCTCCAGTTTTGTACTGTGTGCTCGAGTGATGAAGTCTTATCGAGATCGCGACTCTCACCTGCCAACGCTTCGGCTCTAACCCGCTCCGAGTGCGGCTCGCGAAGCGGGCGGAATATATCACGCCCCCGCTAGCGCTTCAAAGGCGCCGGGCGCATTAATGCCCGAGCGCATATTAATAAGGCCCGCGTCGACTCAGGGCCCGGAAAAGAACGATCTGCCGAAGGCCAGACGGAATTGCACGAGGGTCAAAGCAGTGTCGCCGCGACGCTGGAACAATACCTTAGCGGTCACACCCTCAACCATCCAGGGGCAGATCGACTATAGGCAGGATGGCAGGATGTGAAAGGCGAGATGCAGAAGCATCTGATCTGACGTCCAAGGAGCGTAGCATCAACAAGGGTCTTGGCGCGGCAGAACTCAGATATGAGATAGCCGGAACACAGGTCACCCAAATGCAAGGGACCCGAACTGCCGAAGGGAAGGTTGTGCCCGCGCCGGTTTATCAAAAGGACGAACTCGCAAGAATGGATGAGATCGCCAACCGCAATTTGGACGGTCCGCTTTTGCGTTATGTGTTCGAACAGGTCAAGGACAAGCTGCTCGCCAACCCAAGCCCGGAGGCGCTGTGCCGGGTCAAAGGCTGCTCGGTCATGGCGAAGCTTGAGATGGTCAAGGAGAGAGAACGGCTCGACAACGCGCGG
>QHVH01000096.1 GCA_003222245.1 Blastocatellia bacterium AA13
ATAAGACAAACAAAACCACGTATGGCAAGTACACGTCGCACAAAGGAATCGAGTCCCATCACGCGAGCACGGCTGACTCTTCCGCTTTGACGGCGGCCACTACGCATCAGAAAAAGATGGATAGCGAATTGAAGAAACTGGAGAGTCAGTCGGATCACCTCCAGACATCAAGGCAGGCGTCTCAGAAGGTGAAGCCTCTTCCGCTCAGGGCCTCTAACCTGGATCGTGGGTCTCAGAAGAGTCCGGCCATCAACTTCCAGAACAAAACACCGAAGAACGGTGGGTCTTCTTCGAACAGTTCGCGTGGCCGTTCGGGTGGCCGCTCCGTGCACGTGAAGGGGGTGCATTGACGGTGAGTTGTCGCTACTCCACTCTCCCGTGCTACGTGGCTATAGTCACGCCGTATTCAATCCCGGTGCTTTCTCGGAGTGAGTGTTATCGCCGTGCAACTCGATTTGCAGAACAACCTCAGCTACATCATCCGCACTGATGGTGAGTTTGTGCCCGCGATGCCTGATGATGATCAGTTCTCGCCGGAGCAGATCACCGATCACGTCGGAGGTCCGCCTGAGGTTGTTTGCTTCACGGCCGAAGGCTATGCCCTTTTCCGGAATCGAGACGCAAAGAGCAGCGCCCTTCCGCGGAATGAGGCTGCAACACTTCTGCAGCAATCAGTTTCCGGTTCTGACGACATCCTCGGCCGTGCATTGCTCGCCCACCCCAATCATATCCCGGGCTTTTGGAAATCTCGATAAGCGTACCGAGTGTAAGAAATTCATATTCGGCAAATAGAAAGGGCAATTTTGTCCTAAGGTATTTGCCTTAATAGACTGTGAGGAACGTGAAGTGCTCCGATTGCCGGCGTGCCGATCAGTAAAACTTCACCCGTGCTTTGGAGTCCGCGACGCCTAGCCTGGTCCGCGGAAGCAGCGCCCTCGGCACCGCGTGATTGCGGATACCTTGCACACCGCATGGTTTGTACATTTTCGTAGAGCGCCAATTCCGCGGCGCGGTCCTATACTCTGAAGTTATCTAGTGGTTCCGATGTTGCATTTCGCATCGTATTTAACGACCGCAAATCCTTGGAAAATCACCTGATCAGTGTCCGGGTTGGCACTTAGAGTGCTTTCCAGATATCAGATTCCAAAAAATCTTATTCCGCCGGTTGCGTGGGGGCGCGTCGGCTAGGTTGAAGTCCGCTTGCCGGATCAGACCTTCTGGACCGAGCCCTGCAGTTGGTGGCGCACAGACCAGAAAACTTGCAAGAAGGTTGTCCTATGAAGGAATTGACTGTTCGAATTGGGCCGCGCGATGAGCAGATTGTCAATCTGCTGTTGCAAGGCTGTGACAATAGTGAAATCGCCAAGCAGCTCAAAATGGCGCCACGAACTGTGAAAGCCCGTTTTAATCGGCTGTTCCTGAAATTCGGCATTACACAAGGTATTAAGCGAGTCAAACTCGCAACCATGTTGTACCGGAGGCAGCTATGTTCGAAACCGAGCGCTATGGGACACGAATTCCCAGTGAACGCGAACACCGCATCATCGAACTCGTCGCCGAGGGACTTAAGAATCGCGAAGTCGCAGATGCCATCGGCACCACCGAACACGTCGTCAAGAACTATCTTCGGGTCATCTATGACAAGCTTGGGCTCTGGAACCGAGTCGAACTTGCCTTATGGTATGAGGCGCGACGGCACGAACAAGGCGCAAGCGCCTGAACCGGGTGCCGTTTGGGATGCATCGATCTTAGATCTGGGGCCGCGAACTCCGCGTTCAGCCCGATGGAAAACGGACGAGCCTTACTGATTTCAGACTACAATTTTCCGAACGAATTTCGTTGATTCGTACGCCACGCGTTCCACAAAGCACGTGGCGTATTTTTTCGCTTGCACGCTGCAGCAATACCATTCAAAGCGAGCGTGCGGCGACGTTGGTAGCGATGCCTCATCTCGGCCCCTCTCTTCCTTAATTTTAGCTACCGGGGAAAATAGGTTTTTCAATTCGCTCCGAATGCACCACAGCGAGTAGCCCCTCGGCACGTTATCGGTTTACTCGGCATCGAGCAGCAAACCAGGTAAGAAACACCTTTGTTGAAGGGAAAAATTTCACGCCTTCCGCACCCAAGGCACGGCTGTTCTCCACAGCCGCCGCGGAGGTGTTTGCTGTGTGTTAGTTGAGGACGCTTAAAAAATGGCAAACGGCTTGCCCCACGATGCCTTCCCGAACGCCCCGCGGGACGCGTCGCTCTAAGTGGTTCACCTTAAATAACATGCGGATGCAGAGGCTTCCTGCATTCAAACCATCAACTTAGTCCGAATCACCAACACAAGGAGTTACTGGTGCGCTTCTTCATTCTCCCCTGCAGCACTGTGGTAACAAAAAAAGGCCGTTCTCTCTTTCTCATCGTAAGCATGGTATTTGCATTCACGCTTGTCTCGATTGCGGCGTACGCGGGAACCTTTGATGGCCCTGCGGAATTACCTCGAGTTCTTGTGCAGAGCGCTCTTGTGAGCACTCCTTCTCCAGGAAAAAGCTGGACAGTTCCTGCGGGCGGCAATGTGCAAACGGCGGTGAATAATGCCAAGTGCGGTGACACGATTTACCTGCAGGCAGGCGCGACGTATACCGGAACGCTCACTCTTCCCGCCAAGGCGTGTGATAGCCAGCACTGGATTACTATTCGAACCAATGCGCCAGACACTGCATTGCCAGGTCCGGCGGCACGAATGACGCCTTGCTATGCAGGAGTGTCTTCTTTGCCCGGACGGCCTTCATTCAATTGCAGCGCACCGAAGAATGTTCTCGCTAAAATCGTTTACAACGGAAATAACTGGTATCCCGTCTATGTGAGCGACGGCGCGAACCACTATCGCCTTATCGGGCTGGAGATCACTCGCACGCCTGGTCCCAACGTGGTCTACGGTTTGATTTTCATTCGCAACACGTTCCGGGCGGATCATCTCGTCTTCGACCGGTTGTGGATTCACGGGACGCCAAACTCTGACACGGCACACGGCGTTTCACTCGGGGGTAGTCAATTTGTCGCCGTGCTGAACTCCTACATCAATGACTTACATTGTGTTGCCATCAGCGGCGCCTGCACAGACTCGCAAGCCGTCGGAGGCGGGGTGGGGAACCTTCCAAAGGGACCCTATCAGATCGTCAATAATTTCCTCGAGTCTGCAGGTGAGAACATTTTGTTCGGGGGTGGTTCGGCATCCAGTTCACCTGTGGATATCGAGATTCGAAAAAACCATTTCTTTAAGCCGCTCACGTGGATGAAGGGGTCTCCTGGTTTCGTAGGCGGAACCAACGGAAATCCCTTTGTCGTGAAAAATCATTTGGAACTAAAAAATGCGCAGCGCGTGTTGCTGGATAGCAACATCCTGGAGAATACCTGGGGAGGATTTTCCCAAGGTGGCTTTTCCGTCCTGCTCACTCCTAAGAACCAAACCCTGAATGGCGTAAATGTGTGCCCATCGTGCCAAGTGACAGATGTGACCATTCGGTACTCCCGGATCAGTCACGTGGCTGGAGGTTTTCAGATCGCAAACGCACTTTCTGACGGGGGCGGAATTCCCTTGGCGGGCCAACGGTACAGCATCCATGATCTTGTAGTGGATGACATCGATGGAACTAAGTACAAGGGAGGGGGCTTATTGGCGCAGCTTGGGACAGGACCTCGAGTCCCGAAACTGCAAGACGTTCAGATCCAGCACGTGACGGCATTCCCGCCGCACACGATGTTGGTCGTGGGCAACGTCCTCTCTAATCCAGACATGCAAAATT
>QHVH01000013.1 GCA_003222245.1 Blastocatellia bacterium AA13
AACGACATCAAATTCAAAACCGAACTGGCGAACCAGTTCGTTCAGCGTGATGTAGCCGAAACGCTCAGACAGAACGGCGCTTCCTTTTCCTTCAAGAGCGCCTCGTCAAGCGTATGGCTCATCAATCTCCTGAGCTATGCGCCGCTGCTTGTCTTTATCGGGCTCTGGATTTTCATGATGCGGCAAATGCAGTCGGGAGGAAACAAGGCGCTGTCCTTTGGCAAATCGCGCGCAAAGCTCCTGAGTAATCAGCAGAAGAGAGTGACCTTCAAAGACGTCGCTGGTGTAGAGGAAGCTAAAGAAGAGCTGCAAGAAATTATCGAATTCCTTAAGGATCCTCAAAAGTTTCAGAAGCTCGGCGGTCGCATTCCCAAGGGCGTCCTGATGATGGGCCCGCCCGGCACGGGTAAGACCCTCTTGGCGCGAGCAATTGCCGGGGAAGCCAATGTTCCTTTCTTCTCAATCTCAGGATCAGACTTCGTCGAAATGTTTGTCGGCGTCGGCGCCAGCCGTGTTAGAGACCTGTTCGAACAGGGTAAAAAGAACGCTCCATGCATCATTTTCATAGATGAAATCGATGCAGTCGGAAGGCATCGCGGAGCCGGGCTCGGCGGAGGACACGACGAGCGCGAACAGACGCTTAATCAACTCCTGGTTGAGATGGATGGCTTTGAATCCAATGACGGCGTGATTCTTATCGCATCCACCAACCGCCCCGATGTGCTTGATCCGGCGTTGCTGAGGCCGGGCAGGTTCGATCGCAGAGTGGTCGTTCAACGTCCGGACGTAAGAGGACGTGAAGGCATACTGGCTGTACACACTCGCAAGATTCCGCTCGGCGATGATGTCGATGTAAACGTTATCGCACGCGGAACGCCCGGATTCACCGGCGCCGATCTCGCCAACCTCGTGAACGAAGCCGCGTTGAACGCAGCCCGCTACAACCGCAAGGTTGTAACGATGCTCGATTTCGAGTGGGCAAAGGACAAGGTACTAATGGGTTCGGAGCGGCGTTCGATAGTAATGTCGAACGAAGAAAAGCGGAACACCGCCTATCACGAAGCGGGCCATACCATGGTAGGCATCAAGGTTCCGAACGCCGATCCGGTTCACAAGGTCTCAATCATTCCGCGTGGAATGGCGCTTGGCGTCACGATGCAGCTTCCGGAGGGCGACCGCTACTCGCATACTCGCGACTACCTTGAAGGCCAGGTCGCGATTATGATGGGCGGGCGAATCGCGGAAGAAATCTTTCTTAATCACATGACAACCGGAGCCTCGAACGACATAGAGAAGGCTACGGAGCTTGCGCGAAGAATGGTCTGCGAGTTCGGAATGTCTTCGCTTGGGCCCATAACGTTCGGCAAGAAGGAAGAACAGATATTTCTCGGACGGGAGATAGCTCAGCATCAAGACTACAGCGAAGACACCGCCATAAAGATCGATCAGGAAGTGAAGCGGATTGTCACCGATCAGTACGGCCGCGCACGGCAGATTATTGTCGAGAACAAGGAAGCGGTCATTCGGCTTGCGGAAGCTCTGTTGGAGCGCGAGTCGCTGGACTCGTTGCAGATTAGAAGGCTTGTAGCGGGTCTCCCTCTCGACGATGATGACGGACCAGCGCCGGCGGCACGAGAAGACAAACCCAAAGCCGAGCCGAAACCATCCGTCTTGAAACCGATAATCCCACCGGTTCCAACCGACGCTACGGCCTGACAGGCCGCGCGGTTATTTACAGAGAGCCGTGAAGGGGCGGGTTCAATGAACCGGCCCCTTCACGCTTTAAAGATACATGCAAGGGTGCGTACAGCGGCTGGCAATCTCCTCGAGCTTTCTACGACACATTCGGGCTCTCCAGCAAGATTGTTACTGGACCTTCGTTAACCAATCTCACCTTCATCATTGCCTGAAAGATTCCGGTCTCGACTTGAACGCCATAACTCCGCACTCGATTAACAAAGTACTCGTAGAGTACGTTCGCAAGCTCGGGCCGCGCAGCCGCGGTAAAAGAAGGCCGCCGTCCTCTGGTCGCGTCTCCATATAAGGTGAATTGAGAAACCACCAGCATCGCGCCGCACTTATCGAGCAGCGACAGATTCATCTTCCCAATCTCATCTTCAAAGATTCTCAGGTGAACTATTTTTTCCGCCAAATAATCCGCGTCCTTTTCAGCATCCGAACCTGCAATACCGATGAGAACAAGCAGCCCTTCTGCGATCGCGCCCACGATATCATTGGAAACGACTACGCTTGCTTCGCTTACTCTTTGGATGACTGCCCGCATCGCGGTCCTTGGCAAGGGTGATCAGATCTGAAATGTCAGGCCGTCGGGCATGACTTCATCACTGGAAATGGAATCTTCGGGTTTAGCGCATTCGCCCACAATCAAGTCGGCTATAGTGGTCGAGTTCAGGATATCCATTACGGCGCGATTCGCTTCGATCCATACATTTCGCATTCGGCACCGCAACGACAGACTGCACTGGTCGAAACCAAGCTCCGTGGCGCAGTCCAAAAGCGTAAACGGCCCCTCCAGCCTGATCAGCGCCTCTCCCATTGTTATGGCTTGCGGCTCACGCGCAAGACGATAGCCTCCAGTCGCGCCCCTCACGCTGGTTACCAGACCGCCTTTTCTCAGATCGGCCATGATAAGAGCCAGATAGTCCTTAGGAATTGACTTCCGCTCCGCGATATCCCTGGTCTGGACGACCTCCCCCGACTCATATCGCTCCGCCAGGTCTATTAACGCTCGTAGTCCGTAGTCGCCTTTTGAACCAACTTTCAACGGCTGACCTCCAAATGCGAACCGCCGGAATTATATTCAAGCGCTATCCGAGCGACGATAACGCCGCGAAGAATTGCGGCGCCTGGCGAGGCAGGTGCTTTCCGAGCAATGCCTCAACCTCGGCTGTGGTAGCCAGTTTGACGGCTTCGGACAGCAATGGCCGCAGTCGGCTCAAGTCGATGGACCTGATCGCGTTTCTTACCAGAGGAATCGAAGTCGGCGCGAGACTCAAGGTCCTGATTCCCAGTCCAACAAGCGCAACCGCTTGAATCGGCGAGGCAGCCATCTCGCCGCAAAGCTCGAGCGGCGCCTGCGCCTTCTGGGCGACGCGAACCAAATGCGCGATAGTTCGAAGCACCGCCGGATGGAGCGGTTGATATAGGTATGCGACGTTCTCGTTTGCTCGGTCTACGGCAAGCAGATACTGAATCAAGTCGTTTGTTCCAACGCTAAGGAAATCGGCCTCTCGCGCAAATTTGTCGGCCATGAGAGCGGCCGCGGGCACCTCGATCATCACCCCGACCGGTAAATTCGGGTTGTAGGTCACACCCGATGACGCCAATTCTTCCTTAACTTCGTCGATTATCTGCTTCGCCTCGCGCACCTCGCCCAACGTACTGATCAGCGGCAGCACAATGCGAAGATGTCCGGTGGAATTCGCCCGGAGGATCGCCCGCACCTGAGTTTGGAAAATCTCGCGCGCTTTGAGAGATAGGCGTATCGCGCGCAAACCGAGTGCTGGATTCACCTCATCTTCGAACCCTTCCAGGGTCAGCTTGTCTCCGCCCAAATCAAATACGCGTATGCTGGCGCCGTCATCACCGGTGGCTTCGGCCAACCTGCGATAAACATCGTATTGCTCTTCCTCGGCCGGCAGTTCTGGAAGCCGATTCAAGAACAAGAATTCCGAGCGGTAGAGTCCGATTCCCTCCGCCCCGAATAAAGACAATGATTCCACTTCGGTCGGAAGCTCCACATTCGCTCGAAGCTTGATTCTTACGTCGTCTATCGTGACGGCGGGCTCCGTCGAACCGTCCGATGTCTCGAGCCTGCGCGCGCGATCACGCTCACGCTTCTCAATGTATGAGCGGATGCCTTGCTTGGCCGGTCGCAGCAAAACCTCTCCCGCGGTTCCATCGACAATTATCGCGTCGCCTGTTTGAGCGTTTCGCGTCACTTCTCGAAGCCCGACGACCGCTGGCAGCCCGACCGCTCGGGCAATGATCGCGGAATGAGAGGTCAATCCGCCCGTATCCGTAGCGAAACCCAGAACATGGTTTAAATCCAGCTCGCCGATCGTTGAAGGCCACAATGTTTCCGCTACGATCACAACATCTCGGTCGAGAGTCGACATATTCAACCGGGCGTGTCCCGAAAGAGTCGTCAGCAGCCGAGTCGCGATGTCCTCAATATCAGAAGCGCGTTCTCGAAGATAGGGATCGCGGATGTGGCGATAGGCTCCGGCCACTCTATCGGCGACGTTGCGGACTGCCCACTCCGCGTTGATTCGCAGTGTCCTGATTTCGCGTTCCGCTTCGCCAATCAGATGTTTGTCTTCGAGCATCAGAAGGTGCGCGTCGAGGATATATTCATGCTGGCCGCCGAGTTCTCCCTTCAGCTTCGACCTGATTTCCTTCACCTGCGCGCGAGCTTCGGCGAATGCTTCGCGAAGGCGTTTGACTTCGGCGCGGGCTTGTTGTGCCGACACCTCCATGTAATAGAACTGGTGCCGTCCTCTTTCATCGAGCCTGAGCACGCGTCCGACGGCAATCCCCGGCGATGCCGCCAGACCTTTGATCCTTACGTCACGCGAGTTGTTAGAAGACTCCATCAGGCGCCTCCTCTCCAAACTTCTGCTCGACCATCTCCAATAAGACCGCCGCGGCTCGCTCTTCGTCCTGTCCTTCGGTCATTATCGTAATCCTTGTTCCCTGCGCGGCGGCAAGCAACAGCACGCCGAGAATCGATTTTCCATCCGCGGTCTGACCGGTGTCCTCGCGCTTCAACTCAACGGTGCTCTTGAACTGACCGGCCTGCCGCACGAGTTTTGCCGCGGCGCGGGCATGCAGGCCAAGGCGATTAGTTATTGTTACTTTCCGTTCTTGCATACGAGCGTTTCGGCGGCGACGGCCGGCATCCGGTGGGATCCTTATCCCAAAGTTCGGGGGTCCGCCGCATCTCTAAGACCATCTCCCAGGATGTTCCATGCCATGACCGCTATCAGTATGAATACTCCCGGCGTAAGTATCCACGTGAAATCCGTCAGAAATCGGACGTTCTGAGCGGCGCTCAACATGTTCCCCCAACTCGCCTCCGGCTCGTGAATCCCCACGCCGAGAAACGAAAGCGCGACCTCGCTGAGTATATAAAAGGGTACCGTCAGAGTGGCAGTCACAATCACGAACGACATCGTGTTGGGAAGAATATGCCGGATCAGAATACGAAATTTGCCAAGTCCTAGTGCCTGCGCCGCCAGTACAAACTCCCTCTCCTTCAACGCCAGCACCATGCCTCGGACTACGCGAGCTTCTGAAGCCCAGCCGATGAATGAGAGGATTATGACTATCAGAAAATATACTTGTGATGAATCCAGGTCGTTGCCGAAGGTTTGCCGAAGAATCAAGATGAAATATAGACCGGGAATGGCAAGGAGAACTTCAACGAGTCTCATCGAAACAAAGTCGAACGCTCCTCCCAGATACCCGGCAAGCCCGCCGACGAGCACCCCAATAGTCGTAGAGATAATGATTCCGACGATCCCAACGGAAAGTGATATCTGCGAACCGAACATTATCCTCGAAAAAATGTCGCGTCCGAAAAGATCGGAACCGAACAGATAGATAGCTCCGGGTTCATCGACCCCGAAGAGATGAATATCAGAACGGATGACCCAGAGAATCGCATAAGGGTCTCCACGGACGAAGAACCTGATGGGGAAGACGCGAGACTTGTCATCTGAATAACCTGAGCCGCTTGTGCTTCCGCCATAAACAAATGGTCTCGTCAATCCTCCGTCGCTATTAAAAATATGCACGCTCGTTAACATCGGTGGATGGAACTGAGCCGCATCGTTGCGATGAGCGTAGCTATACGGAGAAACAAATCCGGCAAATAGCGCGCCCGCATAGAGCACAACCAGCACATACAGGCTGAGCATGGCCGTTTTCTTGCGCCGGAGCTTCGTCCACGCGATTCCGCGCGTCGAGAGCTTTCGCGAAGTCGTCTCCACTTCAGACTGTCTGGCGCTCATAACCTTCCTAACCTCGCCCGGCCTATCGGAGCCGGGCTCAGTTTCCATCTAGTCTTATTCGAGGATCGATCACCGCCAACAGGATATCCGATGCCAGAGAACCGAAAGCGAGCATGACCGTTAACAACACTACGGAGGCCATTATCAACGGCTCGTCCTTATTAATTAGAGCATCCACCGTCAGCCGCCCCATGCCCGGCCAACTGAATACAGTTTCGGTCAATACGGCCCCGGCGAGTAAGAACGCAAGAGAAAAGCCGAACAGCGTGACAATGGGATTCACGGCGTTGCTGAAAGCATGACGAAACAAAATTCGGCTTGGACTCAGACCCTTTGCCTTTGCCGTGCGGATATAATCCTGCGAAAGCACCTCGATGGTCTGACTGCGCATTTGCCGCATGAACTGGGCGGTTCCAATCAGGCCAAGCACCATTGAAGGGAGCACTAGATGCCACAGTACATCGCCTAGTTTCTGGAGAGGCGAGAAGTTGCCCCAATATACCTGGTCATGTATATCGCCAATAGGAAACAATCCCGTCTTGCTTGCGAACAAGAGCATGAGCAGTGAAAAAAAGACTGATGGAATAGAGAGGCCGGCAAACGAAAAGATTCCGGCGAGCTTATCTACCCACGTATCTCGCTTAACCGCCGCCAACATGCCGAGCGGAATCGCAAGGCCCCACGAGATCAACAGCGAGGCGATCGCCAACAGCAGTGTATTGAGCGTGCGTTGCCACAGAAGAGACCAAACACTGATCTTGTAGGCGAATGAGTAGCCGAAGTTTCCTTGAAGAGTTTGACCGAGCCAATACCAGTATCTGACGAAGACATTCTCCGTTTCGAGGTGATACTGCCGAGTGAGTTGTTGAATGAATTCTTCGGAGAACTGCCGCCCCTCCCTCATTCGATCAACATAATTGCCGGGACTGGCGACAAGCAGCGCCTGAGTCAGAAAAGTAACGACCAGGAGAAGAGGGATCAGTGCAAGGAGTCTCCTGATAACAAAGGTTCGCATAAGACAGTCGGTCTATGCCTGTCCGACTTCTACTTCCACACAATTAGAAGAGTCGTTTATCCATCCAGGAGCTGACAATATCGGAGACTTGAAGCGGGTGTCAATTTCGGTTACTTGCACTGGATTGCGAGCCCTTTCAATGTGAGCTCAACGGTCTTCGCGTCATCAGGGGCTTGAGCAGCAGCTTGCGCGCGAATGAAACATCTTTCGGCCTGAGCGCAATCGTTCCTGCTCTGGAAAATCTTGCCGAGTTGAAAGTTCGCAAAGAAGTCATCGGGCCACTTGTTCACGATATCTTTCAAATACGCTTCGGCCTCGTCGCTCCTCTTTTCGTCGAGGAGAGCCTGGGCCAGATACTGCGCGGCTTGCAGCGCGGCGGGATTCGCCTCGACCTCTCGTCTCAAAATAGCGATCTCTTTTCCACGATCGGTCTTCGTATAACGAAGCGCCAGCAAATCGTACGGCTCGGTCAAGAAAGGGCACGTGTCAATAGCCTTCAGCAGCAAGTCCTCAGCCGCTTTCTGATCTCCCTGCGCGCCCTTTGATAAGGCAAGCGCAGTCAATAAACCCGCTCTAAACCTGGAGGGATCTTTTTGCTCGTCGCCGATTGTAGCCGAGTCAGGCAGCGCGAAGCCGGAGTTAACAAGTTCTTCCATGCGACGAGCCTTGTCTCTCGTCTGATAGAGTGCCGCCAGATTTATATATGCGGCCGTATAAGAAGGATCGAGCGCGATGCATCGCTCGTAGAGCTCGGCGGCCCTCGCCGGAAACCGTTGGGCATACTGTCCGGCCAGGTTGAAGACCGCTCGCGTCGAATTGGGAGCCTCGGCGTAATTTGCCGTCCATAGGCTCAAGTCGTCCCTATAGACTCTGTTTCGGACTACGGTTATCGCGCCCAGCACTGTTATCGCAGCCGCGGCAGTCCCAATCGCTATCCAACGAACGCCGCGCCTTCGCGATGAAAGACCCTGTACCAGCACCGCTACAAAAAGCCCGAAGCTGGCGAGCGGCAAGTACAGATAGTGATCCGCCAAAAGCTCGTGGTGGGGAATGATCTGACTTACCGGCAGGAGCAATATGAAATAAGAAAAAATCGCGAACGAAAGCCGCCGATCTCGGTCGAGCAAAACAAAACCCAATGTTATCAATCCGCCGACCAACAACAAGGCAAGTCCCGCGCGCCAGTCAAACGAACTCGAGACATCGAACGCGCCGAAATACTGCACGATTGGCGTAGGAACCACGAGCTGCTTCAAATACCACGCGTGGACTCGAAGAGCGGTCAACACATTCGTGTAGAAACTCCCGCCCCAATAATTAAACTCAAGACCGCGAACACGAACTGAAGCATTAGCAATAAAGAGCGTGTACAGGCCGAATGCCGCGCCGGCGCAAACCAACGCTATATAAAGCCACTTGTCTCTAGCGAAAGACGCGCGCAGGGTTCGAACAAATCGGCGCGGCCAGGAGAGGTCCGAAATCTCCCACGCTTCGCAAAAGTTCCACGCGAAAAGAAAGAGAGGCAATGATACCGCCATCTCCTTTGACATCAGGGAGAGCACCCAGAGCACACCAAATCCGGCGTAAAGCAATACCGCGCGTCCTTTGTTGTAGTTCGGACGTTCAGGGCTTTGCGTATATCGGCGATAAGCCAGATAGAAATGGAAGGCCGACAGATAAAATAATGTGAAGAGCAGATCTCGCCTGCCTGCAACATACGTGACCGCATCAGGCTGCATAGGGTGCACGGCAAAAAACAGCGTTCCCAGGGCGGCGTAAATGTACTCCCGCGTAACCGTGCGGGCCAAAGCAAAGACCATCAACGTGTTTGCTACGTGAATCAAAATGTTCGTAGCGTGAAAACCCATCGCTTTGCTGCCCCACACGGCAAAATCGATCGCATAGGACACATCTCGCAATGGACGATATGACCCCGTGAGCAGACTCGGGATTTCCGCAAGGCGCTTGAGCGCCGGCCGCCCCACTAATTCGTGATCGTCGAAAACAAAGCCATTGGCCAGGCTGTTCACATAGATGAGAATCGTAGCGATTGCTAACCCCGCGGCGATAAGGTAGAGCAGCTGGTCACGTGGAGCGCTTTCCCTTTTTGGCAGAGAGGCTTGTTCCCGCAAGCGGCTGCCGCTCTTGCGAGCGGCTTTCGTTTTGGCGGCCGCGGCTTTCATCTTGTGGCCCTATTCGGATCTTGTCGTCGAACTTCAATCATCTCTTTATCGGCCCCGTTTGCGCTCCCGTCGGCGAGTTTCACTGATCGATTCATTCCCATCGCTCATGTGGATCATTGCGTCCGTGCATTCCGATTGCGGTTCTACCTCCAAATTTCTCGACAAGAAGATCGTCGACATTATCGGCAACCCTGGCCACCGCCGATACACTGAGGTACAGGCCTTCTTTGCTCAGGGCTTCCGCCGGAATGGTGTGTGTAAGGAGAACTGTCGCGCGATTGCTCTCTTCAATCATTAATCCGAATGCGCCCATCGTCAGCTTGAGATTATAAGTCAGCAGAAAACGCATCAGCTCTTCGCTTGCGGGAACATCGGTAACAATATATGAAAACACTTCGACACCGGGCTTCTCGGAGGTGATAGGGAATACTCGAAGATAAACCACCGTAGAGCCTTCCTGAAGTGCGAGAAGATCTTCCACCGTCTGGACATTCGTTTCGCCGAACAGCGAATACGCAAAGTCGCGGACCCGTTCATACGCAAGCCTTTGCCGCTCATCGTTGAACGCCATCATTGACCTCACAGCCGCCGGCGATTTCAATCCTCACTCCCGATAGGTCAGGCTTGATGACAATATGGGATTTTGATCCAGTGATCTGCTGTCTAGGGAGTCTGGAGAATGGAAGAATGATCAGATCTTGAAGCAAGCGATCGAGACCGGCCAGGCAATTCGTCTCGCGCTTCAATCGCTCGGCCAGCGCTGGGATCAAATCAGCGTGCATAGATACAGTCACACATTGCGCCGCCTCGAGACGCACCCGAAGCCTCTCAAGCCTCAGGCTGATCGTCCTGTATATGGCGTCTTGATCCAGGGGACAAAACTCGATGGCTTCATCAACGCGGGCGCTGAGCGGCTCGATAATCCGGCCCGACAAGGCTGCGTGATTGTTCGAACTCGCAAGAAAACCAATTTGCGGGTGATTGCCGCCCACCGATGAGATCGTCATGATCACGGTCGCATTCGACAGTGAGAGATCCGACCCGCAGGCATCAGTAAAACTACCCCGTTCAAACGCATCCGCAAGGAACTGCTGAACCGTCACGTTCGCGAGATCAATATTCTTAAGAAGGAGAAGCGAATGGGGATGATCTTGAAGAGCACGGGAAAGCAACCCGCTTCGATCTCCATATCCGACGTAGCCGGGTTCGGCGCCGATCAGCCGCGAGAGCGAGGAGCTCTCGGAAAACTGGCTCATATCAAATTCAATCATCTTTTCAGACGAACCGAACAAGTAACTTGCCAGCGCCGCGGCCATCTCGACTTTGCCCACGCCTTCCGGACCAATAAACAGGAACACTCCGTCGGGCCGTTCCGGATGAACATCCAGCCCCAGTTTCGCGATTCGTATGACTCTGGTTATCTCACGCGCGGCCTGGTTCTGGCCCGGCACGGCCGCCTCAAGAAATGCCTCCAGTCCATCCAGCCTCTCAGCAGGATTCGAGTCCAGGATTTCCAGCGGAAGACCGGTCATTTCCGATACGGTTCTATCGATCACTTCACGATTGACACTTCGTAGTCCGGATAGAGCGCTCTTGACCAGCACTCTATCCAGTAGATCGAACGCTTTGTCGGGAAAGGCGCGTGAGTGCAAATAGCGTCCCGCGGTCTCGACTACCTGTAAAACCACGTCGTCGCTTATCGTGACCCGATGGAATGATTCGAAAGAGTCTCGAGTCTCAATCAGAATTCGAGCCGTTTCCTTTGCCGAAGGCTCCTGGACGCTAATAGTTGTGAACCTTCTCGCCAGCGCTTCGTCACGAGCGACGTACTTGAAATACTCGGCGAGCGTCGTCGCTCCTATGCAAGTTATTTCGCCTGATGAAAGCGCTGATTTGATCAGGTTTGCGACGTCGCCCGTTCCCGCCGGGCCTCCGGCTCCGAAAAGAGTATGGAGCTCGTCAAAGAAAAGGATGATGTTTCCCGCGCGCGAGACATCGTCGAACAATCTCTTCAATCGATCCTCAACCTCTCCAGAATACTTGGCTTCAGCGAGAAGATTGATTCGTGAGACCTCCACGATTCGCTTATCTTTCAGCCGCTCAGGCACAAGCCCTTTGGAAATGGTATCCGCGAGCGCCGTTACGAGGACCGTCTTGCCCACTCCCGGCCGGCCGATCAACAACGGATTACTCTTCAGCTTTCTGCACAGGATCTCCACGAGTGCGGTTATCTCGCGCTCGCGGCCGACTATTTGATGCGAGTACGTCTCGCGACGGGCGGGTACTACTTCCTTGCAAAATGCTTCGATCGCTGCCGAGCGCAACGGCCCCGATACAGAAGTGATGCTTCCCGTATCTGCGCGATCACCGGACGCATTGATCCACTGCATCGCAATATCATTAAGCTCCGCGAGAGGCAAATCCGCCTGCGGCAGAGACCGCTCGACGGCATCGAAGGCCGCGGAAAATAAGTGCGCGGCTGAAGCAAGGCGCTGTCCACTCGATCGCGCAAGGCGACTTGCGTCCGCGATCAGATCCTGAGTCTCCCTTGGCACCAGGATCGCCTCGGGTGAAGATGGATAGATTTGCGCAAGCTTCGAATTTATCGTAGTGAAGAGGCGCCGGAAAGCTTCCGTTTGTAATTCTTGCGGTCTTTTTGAAGAGAGAGTCAGCAGAAATTCAAGGCCGGCATTCACAAGGTGAAGCGGAGAAACAACCCCGCCTCTCATATATGCAAGACGCCTGGCCGCGTTGAACACATCGAGCGCATCGGAGCCCAATAGATTAAGCAGCTCTTCTTTCATCAACGGATCGTCGACTCGATCAGCAATAGCCGACCTTCATCGGAAGAGCCTATATTGGAGGTTTGATCAGGTCAACCTGAGGAAGCGGGAGGAAGCGGCGCGCTACTGAACCGTCTCGGACACGACTACCGATTGATCCTGGCTGACGCAGGCCACCGTCAGCGTTTGCTCGCTGTATACGTTTGAATTGATGAGGGTCTGTAATAGGTAGTTCCCTTGTTCGGGAAATGAAATATTGGCAAATATGGTCACATTATCGGCGTAACCGTCCGCCGGCACCTGAAACGCGGAGGGCGGCGATACCGCGACCGGCTGCGCCCCATTCGGCGTTAGTATGCGGACTTCAGAGAGATACTGGCCAGTTCCGGACCAGTGATTCAAAACGACGAGCTTTAACAGCGTTACAGGAAGCTGGGGAACCTGAATAGCATAGAACAAACCCATCAAGCTCAGCTTATGATTGATCTCGAGGCGAACGTCTTCGCACAAAATCGTATAGTGCAGTTTGAGATTTGCAAGGTTGGATGAATCGGCCACACAAAGGTAATAGCACGCTGAGATTCGCTATTCAAGCCGATCATCCGAACTGATTCTCTATAGAGGATTGTCTCAATAGAATCAGCGTAGAGACAGCCTGCCGGTCGGCGGAAGCGGTTCATTCAATTACTAAGAGCACTTCTCCGGCTTCGACTGTATAGCCTTCGGCGACTCGAATTTCTATGACAGAGCCCGCGCCGGATGATTTTATTTCATTTTGCATCTTCATTGCTTCGACGACGATCACTCCCTGACCGGCCGATATCTCGTCTCCGACAGCGCAAAGCAGCTTTACTACTTTGCCGGGCATGGGTGATACGACCGACTGCAGTCCTTCGCCGTGACTATCCATTCCGGCGCGACGGTGCTTTCTGTCTATTAGACTGACGGAGTATTCTCTGCCGCGTATTCGGACCACGAGTTTGTCCGAAGAGCGACCCGAGACATTCGCTGAATGAACCGAGTTACCGGTGAAGATTTGGTAGGCGCCCGGCTCGGGTTTCGCGACCTCGAATTCATAACGCCGGCCATCAACGACCGCTGCGCATTTGCCATTGCGATCTTCGTATTCCACTACCGAGCTCCGGCCGTCGATCTGCGTGTCGTATCTGATCATGCCGACAATCTTATTTCTTTACCAAGGACCTATAGATTGTTTCCGAGACGTCCGCGCGATCTCCACCTGCTGCCGGTGGAGGCCGCCTTTGAAGATGAGCGCGAAGGATGATCGATGGCATGCAACACCGCCGCAATCGCGGCAAGGTCGCGCGATACGTCGTCGTCATCTTGTTTATGACCATCATCCGTCAGAAACCTGCTTATGAAACCAGTGTCATAGTCCGCATCGATAAACTGCTCGGATCTTGCCAGCGAACGAAAAAAGGGCAATGTCGTCTGGATCCCTTCTATCGCGCATTCATCAAGAACTCTGGCGAGACGGGCAACCGCGGCCGGACGCGTTTCAGCCCAAACACAGAGCTTGGCGAGCAACGGATCGTAATCCATTGGCACATTCCAACCCGCATAGACTCCGGAGTCGAGCCTTACGCCCGGCCCGCCGGGTACATCGAACTTCGTGATCGTGCCTGGAGACGGCATGAAATTTCTTTCCGGATCTTCAGCATAGATGCGGCATTCTATGGCTGCGCCGCGAATGACGATATCTGACTGCGAGAAAGAAAGCGGCTCGCCCGCCGCTATCCTGATCTGTTCGTGGACGAGGTCGCGGCCCGTCACCATCTCCGTTACCGGATGCTCAACCTGCAGCCGCGTATTCATCTCCAGGAAGTAATAGGCGCCGGCGCTGTCCAGAAGGAATTCGATGGTGCCCGCATTCCAGTAGCCGGCGGCGGCGGCGACAGCAACCGCGGTTTCGCCCATCCGGCGGCGCAGTTCGGCGTCGATGACAGGAGAGGGACACTCTTCAACGACTTTTTGATGACGACGCTGAAGCGAACACTCGCGCTCTCCAAGATAGACGATGTTACCGTGACGGTCTCCCATCAACTGAATCTCGATGTGCCGAGGACGATCTATGCATCTCTCAATATAGACCGAGCTGTCCTTGAAGGCGGCTTCGGCCTCTGATCCGGCCATCACGTATCCGCTCCGGACTTCTTCGGCTGATGAAGCGATTCGCATCCCCTTTCCGCCTCCGCCGGCGGAAGCCTTCAGCATTACGGGGTAGCCGATCTCGTCTGCGAGGCGAAGCGCTTCTTCGACATTCGAAATCGCTGATACGGTCCCCGGCACTACGGCAGCGCCCGCGGCCTGAGCTATCTGGCGAGCGCTCGTCTTCGATCCCATCAATCGCATTGCCGCCGCCGAGGGGCCAATAAAGATCAATCCCGCGCGCTCCACTGCTTCAGCCAGACCGGGATTCTCAGAAAGAAAACCGTAGCCCGGATGTATGGCTTCGGCCCCTGACCGCCTCGCCGCATCGATTATTTTGTCGATTGAGAGATAGCTGGAAGAAGATAGCGCAGGACCAATGTGGATCGCTTCGTCACACATTCGAACATGGAGCGAGGTCCTGTCTACATCCGAGTAGACAGCAACAGGCGTAAGTCCCATTTCGCGGCAGGCGCGAGCAATGCGCACGGCAATCTCACCGCGATTGGCAATTAGGACCTTCCTGAACATGGTAAAAAGGGCAAAGACCAAGAAGCACGTGCGCTGAAAGTCTCGCGTTCGTGCTTCTAGCCTTTTGCCCTGTTGATTCTTTCTTCAGCGGTCAAATTGGTCCGGCAGGATGGGCTGCTTGACCACATCGGGACTCGTTATAATCACTCCATCGCGCATAACAATGTCGTCCGCGGTCCCCATCTTTCCGTCCGGCCCCGCGGAGCGAATCTCAAAATTATCGAAATTTAATATAGCGCCTCTCCGGCCGCTCAAGGCATTTACATTAGCCGCGGCGATGGCTCCGCTGAGACTTTGATAGCGGATCGGCTTCCCCCAGTAATCGGTCGGAAGCGCTTCACCGAGCTCTTTCTTGAACGCCTGGATGTTGTCCGGGAACGATCCGTTCCTGGCTTTGTAGTCTTGGAGTAGGTTCGCCCAATGGAAAAAAGCGTTTTGAGTGGCTGCATCCAGCCTCATCTGCTGCTTCTCGAATACCCGAGGAATGCGGGTGATTCCGTAGGCAGCCAGACCGAGCAGCGTTGCCGCGGTAATCACAAAAACTGAAATGGCAGTTCTATAACCGCCATAAAGATCCCGCTGGCGATGAGCGAGCTTCGTCGCCCGCCACGACTGTATCAAAGCAAGCGCACCCCCGATAGCAAGCCAATATGTGAATATCAACGAAGAGGCCGCTACTCCGAGGAGAATCGCTACTGAAGCCATTGTGGGACCAAACCGACGCACTCTTATGGGAGTATCATCCAGGGGAGCCCCGACCATCCGCGCGCCGCAGTCACACTCGCTCGCGGTTACTGCCATTTTAGAACCACAGCATGGGCAAAGCATTAAATCGCTCCTGCTATCCGCTACTGATTTTGCACTGAGTAATCTGCTCTAACCAATGTCTCGCCGGATTGGCTGTTGGCCCGTGATGCTTGAGCCTTGACTGCTGCCTTATCGGGCTCTCTCATCTCGCCCCACGTGTGATAAATCCTGTGAACTACCGTCCAGTGGGACAATACCGCTAAAGCCCAAAGCACCTGCGGCATTTTATGTAGGAAAGGGTTTGACTGCGGCCCTATTTCCGTCAGGGAACCTATTATCAAAAGAACTACACGCTCCGGCCGCTCCAGAAATCCAACCTTGCAGGCAATGTCCAGAGATTCCGCGCGCGCCCGAGAATAACTGATCATCACCGAACCAACAAGAGCGATTCCGGTTAACGCAACGCGAAGCGGCGAATGGTCGGCTCCTGGGCTTGCGTAAAATACCATAATGCCCACGAATACGACTATGTCTGAGTACCGGTCAATAACCGAATCAAAAAAAGCCCCGAATTGTGTTACCCGGCCTCTTAGACGCGCAACGCGACCGTCCAGCATGTCAAAGAGGTTGGCGAGGATCATCAGAAGCCCCGCCAGGAAGAACCGTCCGTAGCCGTAGAGAAAAGCACAGCCGATGTTCATCACCAGCCCAATGAACGTGAGCGCATTAGGATTTATGCGGCTCCGGGCCAGTGCGCGCACCACCGCGTTCATCACGCGCCGGCACGCTATCGCAATCGCCTCGCTTATCATCTCGGCCTCCGATTGCCGGCCGAGGCGCTAATATCGCAAACGCTTCTAAACCCTGTCAAGCTAAGCGCCTCCCACGAATTGCTCCCAATTCGCGGACGAATCCGCATCAAATTTGGTAAGAACGAAAGCGGCAATTTCACTCGTTGGAATCGTGAATCGTCATCAGCTTGACGACTTCGAAGCGGCGTGTGCCGGCCGGTGTGTTTATCTCTATTTCTTCGCCTGCGACTTTACCCATCAGGCCCTTACCGATGGGCGATACAGTCGAAATTCTGCCCTTTGCCACGTCGGCATCCTCGGCCATCACCAGCTTGTAGGTAACCTCTTCCCCGCTGTCACAGTCGTAGAGCACGACCGTCGAGCCATACGCGGCCCTGTCTCTTGGAAGCCTGGTAACGTCGATCATGGAAAGATCGGCAAGCCTCTTGCGCAGGGAAGCTATTCGCGCACGCACGTAGTCTTGTCGATTGCGCGCCGATTCGTACTCGGCATTCTCCGACAGATCGCCCATCGCCACCGCTTTCTTCAACTCGCGGGGGATTTCCGTTCTTAACTCCGCTTCCAATTGACGCAACTCGGCTTCAAGTTTTTGCTTTATCGCCTCGGGCATATTGGGCCTTTTGAGCTACAAATTCTCATCTGGAACAAAATCCAAAATCGTCACATTCAGTTTGGTGATCCGTTTGCGGTCCGGTAGCCGGATAGGTTGGTACTGGCGGCAGCCGGACATCACAAGTCGCGTCGAAAAGTTTAATATCTTACCACGCGAAGAAACAAGCTTTATACGTCCGCTTTGTGCGGGCAGGGCCGGAACCGAGCGTAAAATATCGGATTGAGTTTGAGAGTTAAATTATTGACGCTCATTGGCTGAATGATTAGAATCATCCCGGCAGTCTTGCAAGGCTCCTCCCGTCAGCAATCATCGGAGCGCCATTTTAGCTCACGGGCTACGCCCGGAGCCGATAGCGGCGCTTCCATTGCCCCCCGTTCGCATGTGCATTATGCAACCAGGCAGAGCCGATAGAATCCGTATCATCTTTGATGAAGTTGCTCGCGGCACCGATTTGAACCGCTCGCTCTCCTTAATAGCGGATCAGGTCGCGGCCGATCTGGGGGCGCCAGCCTGCAAGATATGGGTCGTAAAGAGGGGAGACATCTGCGAACGGTGTCCTCTTGCGGGAATCTGCTCCAACCGTCAAATGTGTATGCACCTTGCCGCGGCCAGCGGGGCATCCATCGACAAAGAATACCCGCGAATACCGCTTTCGGTATTTAACGCGGCCATTATCGCGCGCGGGGGAACCTCGGATTTCAGCGAGCCCAATTCCGCGGGCGATAAACTCTTCGGATTGCAGCACCGCGCGCTGAATGAAGGGAATGACTGGTACGCTCTTTATCCGCTCCGGGGAACCAGCGGCATTCTCGGTCTTATTGGAATCTTCAATCACCGGCCTATCGGTCTTCCCGAGTTGCAGGCGCTATCGCAGTTCTCTCCGGCAGCGGTTGCGGTAATCAGGGTTGCTGAGCTTCGATCTCGATGCGACGCGCTCGGTGCACGGCTGGAAAAGCAAAATACCGCCGCCGTGAATTTCAAGAATCAAATTTCGGAACGCGATAAAGAAGTTCAGAGCGTAGCCGGCGCGCTCAACGAGAAGATCTCGCAACTCCAGCTTCAGGTGGCGGAGACCGAAGCCGAGCGCGACTTCTACAAACACGAAAGCGGAGAGATGGGACGGCGCGCCGACCGACTCGAAAGCGATTACGTCGAGCTCCGAGGCCGAGTCGAAGCATTGATGGCGCTTCAACAACAGAGCGGCCGCAGGTATTCCGAGATGGTGGCGCAACTCGAATCCGAGCGCAGACAAGCTGAAGAGGAAAACTCCAGCCTCAAAGGAAGGCTTGCATCGATCGAGCGCCTTTACAAAGAAGCAAACACCGTGCGGAATGAGATGCTCGAAGAATTGTCGCAGCGCGATCAATCTCTCGAGAATCTCAAGTCCGAGATCGCGGCGAGAAAGAGCGAGCTGTCATCGGCTACAGAAGCCGTTCCGGCTCTGGAAAAACGGGTCGCTTTTCTCGAGGAAGCGAACAGCGCGCTGCGCGATCAGGCGGGCGCGCTTTCCGAAAGCATGGACGATCTGGAAAAGTCGCTTCGAATCGCGGAAGACGCACGCGCGCGGCTGGAACAAATCCGGGTCGGTCTGGAAGAAAGAGTCGCGACCCTGAGCGATGAGACCAGTCGGCTGCGCCTCGCCAACAGCAGAATCGCCGATGAAAACGAACAACTGGTCGCACAGGTCGAGCGGCTGCAATCGGAAACCACAACAGCGACCACGAGCATAGTAGATATTGAAGAGTTGGCCCGCCTCTCGCGGCTGAATGACGAGCTCACTCAGGCAAACGACAGCGCCGGGGCCCGGATCGGAGAGCTGGAGCGCGAAAAGCGATCCCTGCTCGATGCCAACGAACAACTATCTGAAGCGGTCTCCAAATATGAATCGCTTTCGAGCCGGCTCGAAGAAGCCGCCGTCAAGCTCCGAGACCGCGCGGAAGCAAGCGATCGAGCGCGCTCCGAGCTCGAGCAGCGCAATCGAGTGCTCGCGGAGCAGAACCGGAGACTGCGGCTCGAAAGCCACACACAGGCGAGATTCCTTGCCAATATGTCTCACGAGCTCCGCACGCCGATGAACGCCATCATCGGTTTTACATCTCTTCTGCTTGAAGACAGCGCGCTTCAGATGGCTGACCGCCATCGCGCCAACCTGGAAAGGGTCTCCAGAAACGCCAGGGATCTATTGCAGTTGATCAACAACGTTCTCGATCTGTCGAGAATAGAAGCCGGCCGTATGGATGTTTACTCGGAAGTGGCCGACGTTCGCGACTTGATTGAAAGAGCCGTCAGCGTTGTCGAGCCAATGAAGGCCGGGCGATCGATCGAGCTCAAGGTCGAAATTCAGGAAGGTGTCCCGGCCATTCATACCGATCGGACGAAGCTGCAGCAGATTCTGATGAACTTGCTCTCAAACGCGCTCAAGTTCACAAGCGAGGGCGAGATCAAGGTAACCGCCGAACCCGCCGGCGCTAACTTTGTTCGCCTGTCGGTGATTGATTCCGGCGCCGGGATTCCCGAATCCGACATCCCTCGAATCTTCGAAGAGTTCTATCAGTCCGGCTCCGTCCGTACGCCGTCCGCGGGTTCGGGACTTGGTCTCGCAATCACGCGGCGGCTGGTTCAACTGCTGGGCGGTGAGATAACCGTGTCGAGCAGCGTCGGAGTTGGCGCCGTTTTCAACGTGACGCTCCCCGTGTTTATCGAAGGCCGTGCGGCTTCGGCTCCGGAAGACGAGGTCTTGCTCAGCGATCCCAAACGCACTGCCCTGGTGGTCGACGGCAATCCCGCGTCTCTTTATTTGATGAAAAAGTATCTGAATGAAGCCGGATATTCGGTCGCCGCTACGGACGACCCGCTGCGAGCGCTCGAGATCGCGAGGCTCGCTCGCCCGGCTCTGATCACGGTCGATGCGGATATTTCCGACCGCGCCCTCCGTCTGATCGAAGACCTGATAGTCGAAACTCGCCGCCGCCCCGGCGATCTTCATCAGAAGAGCACGGTCATAGCGATCTCGTCGGATCCCACGATCGAAAAACGCGCGATCGATGTCGGGGTTGCGTTGTTTCTCAAGAAACCGGTTGAGCGGGCCGATCTGAATCGAGCGATTGCCCGTGTTTCCGCGCCCGAATCAAAGCGCGTCCTTGTAGTCGACGACGACCCTGATGCGCTCGATCTGGTAGTGGCGATGCTGGATGGCAACGGCTACGACATTGAAACCGCGAAGACCGGACCGGATGCAATTGAAGAAGTGAATCGATCAAAACCGGATGCGATGATTCTGGACATTATGCTGCCGGAGATGGACGGCTTCGAAGTCGTGCATCGACTGAGCCTCAATCCTAATCTTGCGTCGATACCGGTGATTATGATGACGGCGCGCGATTTGTCCCGCGATGAGCGGGAGGCCCTCGATTCCGGCACGGTGCGCTTCATACAAAAGGGGAATTTCAGTCGGGACGAGCTGCTTGCGGAAGTGAAGCGGCTAATGAATCCCGGGATAGAGCAAGTCGCGCCGACCTTGAGCGACAGGCTCGTCTGATTACAAAAACGGCGATTTCAAACCTGAGTATAGTCTGGAATTATTCACTCCAGTCCTCTTCTTCTTCCGCTACCGCAACGTCTAATTCGATCGGATCAAGGCCCACAACTTCCAGGGACGCTCCACAGTCACTACAGTCCACGATGTCGCCCTTATCGAGATCCTCATCTACTTGAACATCCGCCTCGCACTCAGGACAGGTTCCTCTTGGCATCTCTTTATCCTCCGCATCTTGATCGGTCATTAAACCAATAGCGCGGGCCCAGTGTCCTTCGGTAGCTCCAACTCTAAACCGCGCCGATAGCACCCGAGCTTCGTGCAGGCGCTATACAGGGCTGCTAAAAATCTAATCTGAGACGAGCGGCTATTGCAAGAACTATCGCCGAAGTATTGCCGCGAGTAGTCATTATTTTCAGAGCTGCTCGTATTGCAGCCAATCGGCTCTCACGGCCAACTTCTCGGCATCTTTTTCGAGTCGTTGCCTCGCAATCGCCGCTTCTTCGCTTGCTGGAAATTTCTTGATGATCGCCGAATATGCCGCGCCGTCATAGATATATTCCGATGTCGCCTGATTGTATTTGAATCTCACGGAGAGCCGGCTGTACTTATCAAGCGCGGGATCATTCACATAGTAATCATGAATCTGCGCTCGAAGCGCGTCCGACTTTAGGCCGGTCAGGCGCTTATTGGCCTTCTTCCCAAGGCTCCTCGCAACCCGATCGGCCTCCTCGCCGAGGATCAGGAGCGCTTGTTTGTCGAGAGGCGAGGTTTTGAAGTGATCGTCCATAATCCGGCACAAGACCATCCGATCCGCGGAGTCGGTCGTAGATCTGATGAGCTTCAAAAGAGCCTCGTCATCGCCCGAGCGCCCTGGTACAACGACCGCAGCCCTGTGCAGCCATCCTCGCGTCCGAGTCGACACCGCCACTCTGCTGTAGGTCGACTGCGAGTGATTCCTGGACTCGATGAGAAAAACTTGATGGGCAAGACGTAACCTGTGAAGGACCGGCGCGCCCTCTTCCGGATCGCGCCTCAAGGCGGAAAGTTTGTCGTCGACCACAAAAGCTCTGATCAGTTTCGGGCGGGATGGAGTTGTTGGGGAAGGCGAGGTCGGCGGCGCCTCATGTCGCGTGATTGTTCGGCCCGAGCCCGGTTCCGAAGCGCGGGCCTGCAATAGCGGCAGCAAAACCAATGCAGCGGCGATCATTAGCAGCCGGGGCGCACGCGGGACCAGCCGCCCTCGACCCGCTTGTCTGACCCAGATGTATGCAACAGTCATTCGGATTGTCTCCTTTCTCCTCACTCATTGAGACGAATTTCACCAACAAACCGATTCGAGATCGGTGATATTTTTGAGGCAATCGCGACCAAGTGACTTAAGACTCGTTATCTCTAGTATTTCTTGAAATAATTCTATGAAGATGTTGGGAGCTGTGCTAGAGTAGGCGCGATTTTAAGGGTTCTATCAAATCTCTTCGAGGTGAATTAATGTCTGAATACTCCTCTATTCCGGTCCATGTGTCATCGTATCAGCCCGGCAGCTATGGTTCAGGCCCATCCGGGTATCAGTCGTACGGAACGCCTCCGGGAAGCGTGCCGCCTCAACTTGCGGGGATCGGACCGCGCATTGTCGCTTACCTGATTGACGCACTTCTTCTGAGCATAATTCTGGGCATCGGCTACTTTATCGCCATCATACTTGCCATCGGCGGCGCCGCTACCAACACCCGCGAAGGGAGCGATATTGGAGGTTTGGCCGCGGCCGGAGTATTTCTCATCATCGTGCCCGCTGCCTTAATCGTATGGTTCTATAATCAGATCTATCTAGTGGTGAAGAACAACGGACAGACCATCGGAAAGAAGCTTATGAAGGTCCGAATCGCCAAAGACGACGGCTCGCCGATCGGATATGGCGACGCCTTCCTGAGAAATCTGGTCGGATATTGGATCTCCAGTCTTGTTTGCCATCTCGGCTTTATCTGGGCGCTCTTCGATCAACAACGCCAGACATGGCACGACAAGATATTCAAGACTCGTGTTGTATCCGCCTAAGGGCGGGCCGTTGCTGAAAGATGCTTTGTCATTCCTGCGGTTCTGAAATAAAGGTCGAAGGCTTTGTTTCACGCGCGGACGATTGTCCTTCGTGCCGCGCGGATCTCCACTGCTGTATGAACTGCGGAAACTATGATCCGTCGGCCCATAATAAATGCCGTGAGCCGCTGGCGGAGTGGGTATCGGATCGAGAGAAAGCCAACTTCTGCGACCTTTTTATCCCCAACAAGCTCGCCGCCGGAGCAGGAAGCGCCCGGAAGGACAGCGGCGAGATAAAAAAATCCTTCAACGATCTCTTCAAGAAATAAGACGCCGAATTATTACGGAAGGCCCGCGGGACGAATCGTGTCGTCCGGCCCGAGGTTGTACTGAAGCGCGGCCAGCTTCGCCTGAGCGCGGGCGATGTCTCGAAGCGTGATGATTCCCAGCAGCTCTGAGTCGTCCGATCGGGACACTACGGGAAGTTGAGAGATCTCGCGCTGCGCCATCTTCAATATCACCTTATCCAGCGTCTGTTCTGGATGAGAGTGCACGACCTTGCTGATCATCACCGACTCGAGAAGATCGTTCTCTTTTCCGGCTGCTTCAAGACGCCTTAGGTCGCCGGTCGTTATCAACCCGACCATCTGGCTATCACGCAACACTGGATATCCGTGGAAATCGAGCCCACCGACAATATTCAGAGCTTCTCTTACGGTAATATCGTCCGGGAGCGTAACGACGTCCCGGGTCATCACCGAAGCCGCCGTTATGCGAGCCATCGTGTCCTCAGCCGGCGCGTGGGGCAGCGTAATGCCGTCCTGAAACATGAACCCCTCATAGATCGACAGCGGGCTTATTCGCGAGGCAACCGCGTAAGAAATAGCGTTGGCAATCATCAGCGGCAGGATGATCTCATAGTTGTAAGTCATCTCGAATATGAGAAGTATGGAAGTGATCGGCACTCGAATCGTAGCGACAAACAATGCGCCCATCCCGACAAGCGCGAACGCGCCCCGAGCTATGGTGGAACCCGGTTGAACAAGTACGAGCAGGTGCCAGATCGCCGAACCCAGCATTGCACCGACGAACATCGAAGGGCCGAGCACGCCCCCGGACATCCCCGAGCCGTAGCTGAAAGCCGACGCGAGCATCTTCGCGGCCATCAAAGCGAGCACGGACTTGAGTACGAGTTGATCATTCTGCTGAAGCACCGTCCCAAGATAGTCATATCCGATTCCGAGAGCGTGCGGCTGCCATAGTCCTATGACCCCGACGACCGCGCCTCCAATAGCCGGCTTGGCCCAACCCGGAATATTCAGCCGATCGCGAAATGCCATCCTGAGCCACAGAATCATCTTCGAGAAGAGCACTCCGACCAATCCCGCGGCGATCCCGAGGACTGCATATGCCAGGAGCTCGCTCGGGCGATTAAGTGCGTAAACATTCGCTCCTTGAAAGAGCGGGTTCTTGCCGAGAAGCCAGCGCTCTATAGTAGATGAAATGACGGCCGCGATTACGATCGACGCGGCAAGCTTCTGGTTTAAATCGCCGACGACCTCTTCAAGAGCGAACGTGACGGCAGCTATCGGAGTATTGAAGGCGGCTGCAATCGCAGCAGCGGTTCCGACCGGAATCTGATTCATCTGATTCCGCCGCGGAATCGAAAAAAGCCGCGAGATCGCGTGTGAAATTGCCGCGCATATTTGTACGGTGGGGCCTTCGCGGCCCAGGCTCGCTCCCGATCCTACGCTGAGCGCGGATATCACGGCCTTGCCCACGGCGGACTTCAAAGGGATCTTTCCGTAGTTCATCGAAAACGCGATCTTGACCTGAGGGATGCCGCTTCCCTTGGCTTCGGGAGCATAGAAGTGAATCAAGAGACCCGCGGCAAGTCCGCCAAGGATCGGAATCAACATTATCCAGACTACCCGTGAGGTTCCCTCCAATTGGAAAGCACGCTCAATCAGGTTCGCGGAGGAGATTTTTATTAGCTTATGATAACTGACCGCCATCAAGCCGCAGGCAACGGCGATGGTCACGGTAAGGAGGAGGTATTTCTGATTAGCAGGTAAGCGGACCCGCTGGAACATTCGGGTCGCGTTTATCTGAACGCGATGCCATAGCTTTTCTCTATCGGATTGCTCCACCTGTTCTAACTGTGTGCGCTGCGCTCTTTGTAACGTTCGGCTCGCGAATCATATCATTTGCTCTGCGCATACGTGCAACGTTACCGGCAAGCTTTCGAGCAGAGCAGGGTCTCGAGGCCCAAAAGCAAAGCCCCAACAAGCTTTCGGCAAAATACGCGAGTCTCAAGTGCTTGATAGGTGAAGAATACAATCTAGCGCGGCTTAGGGTCAGCCTGGTGTGATTGGCGTGGGGCAATCAAGCGGCCGGTGGGAGCGGGAGCCCTTTTCTGATTTCGAGCAGTCTGTGATTTCACAGCCTCGCTTTTATCATTCACCGAGTGATCGTTGACTAGAGTCTGGAGTTCCCGCTCCGGTTGATTCGAGCCCGGCCCGCGTTGATGGTCGATCCCATCTATTTTTCAACGCCCGATTCCTTGGGCTTTTTGACCTTCATTTCAGTTACGTGCATATCGTCTCGACGAACGAGCATCTCTACGAGGAACCCTTTCTCGATCTCCTCGAGTTTAAGTTCTTTCTTACCGAACTGCTTTTCGTCGCACTTTATCTTGCATTTGGCGTCCAACAGTACGCCGACTTCCTTGTCGTTGCGCTTATCGCGAACTTGTATTGCCTTTCGCTCCGCGTCGACTTTTAACACGCTGCCGGAAACCGTTATCACTATCACGCCGAGAGAAGGAACATTTGTGGGACCCGTGTTGCGCCGGGTCGATCCTCCTCCGCCCATCGATTCCTGAGCCGCTGCCGAAACCGTGGATAGAATGAATAAAGCAACCAGGGTGATGCTTATTTTCATATATCACTCACCTCTCTCCGATGCTTGCTTAAGCCTTGTTCGGATCATCTAAATAGTTACGGGAGCAGCCGCTCAGGACTGCCCCCGTAGAACGTGATGCAACTCGATTAGAAGTTAATACCGAGCTGAATCACCATGTTTCTCGCGTCGAATGTTGAACGGATCACGCCGAAATTGGCTTGATCGAAGTTGAAGCTTCCGACCGCGAAATTGACGTTGTTGAAGGCATTCAAGAAGTTCACTTTGAGCTCGACCTTGGTTCGCTCTCCGATATTCGTGCGCTTCAGAATGCTGATATCGGTCTGGAAGTAATTCGGTCCCGTAAGAGCATTGCGCGGGAAGTTACCGAACGTTCCAGGGGCCGGTGAACCAAGAAGGCCTTCCTTGAGGGTTATCGTCGTGGCTTTCCCGGTATTGAGATCACGCTGAATATTCAACAGCGCCGGGTTGATGAAGAACACGCCATCGCCGGTCTTGAAGATGCCTATGTTCTTCTTGAACTCCTCGAAGCTGATGCCCACAAGCTCCGCGGGATTCAGGCCTGCGTTGGCGCTGTTGAACGTGGAGCGGTTCGAGTAGATCGTCAGCGGAGACCCGCTCTGCCAGGTGATGATGCTGCCGACCTGCCATCCCTCTATCACCTTTCTAAGCGGTGCGTATGCATTGCTCAGGAAGGTTTTGCCTTTGCCGAATGGAAGCTCGTAGATGAAGTTAGAGACAAACCGGTGCGTCTGGTCGAAGTTGGCGCGGTGCTTGTCTATTCCCAGCGCGCGCAGAGTTCTGAACGACTCGAGCGTGCTCTGTCCGCCTTCGCTGTCGGTCAGCGCTTTGCTGAACGTGTAGTTCGACTGGAAATAAAGACCTCGCGAGAATCTTCTCCTTATCTCGACCTGGAACGAGTTGTAGTTCGAGAACGAGGAATTGGCTAGTAGATTCGCGAACGCCGCATTCGGATTGGCGACGAAGAAATTCGCCGGAAGCTTCGTTCGGTTTCCAGCGAACGTTGAGCTGAACGCGAGCGACGACGCCATTGCGCCGACGTTGTTCTGCAGGAGGTTATTGATGAACGTCGAATTGGCGAAGCCCGTGGCCGCCGACAATCCCGAGAAGAGAGTGCTGAAGATCGGCAGCGGCGCCCTACCCGCTCCGACCGGCGAGAAGCTGCTTCCTCCGCTTGCCGCCAGGTTCTTCTGGGCAGCCATGAACTCGTTTAGGAAACCGTTCTCGAAGATATTGACTTCGTTCAGGTTGAACGCACGATACTGCTTGATCGCATGGTTTCCGACATATCGAAGCTCGATCGCGGTGTTGCTTGCGATCTCGCGCTCGATACCAAACGACCACTGTTGAACGTAAGGCGTCCGTAGATGCGGATCGAACGTCCAGAGCCCGTTGTTGAAGTTCTTCTGGAAGTTCTCGGCGTCCGTGATCGGTATCTTGAACGTCGGAACTGCGATTGGGACTCCAGCCGAGCTCAGCACGCCGGTCGGCGTATTATTCGCCGCAACTTGAATCAGCCCCGGATTCGTTGTTCCCGTACCCAAAGCGTTAGTGACGATAGTGCCGCCGTCGTGCAGATAGCTAATCGAGAAGCCGCCGCGGATAGAGCTCTTCCCTTCGGGCCCAAAGAGCCAGCGAATCGGCCCGTGCTCGAAGTTCGGTGAATATGCAAATCCGATGAACGGCGCGAAATTGTTCCAGTCGTTTCCGTACAGCTTCTTGTCCGTATTGCCGCTAACGAAATCGAGCGAGGTCGGCCCGGTTCCTTTGAGCACGCCTGGATTGAACAGCCCCTGGATTCCCGATGGGCCAAGCAGCCCCTCTATGCCGTTGGTCGGCTGGATCGCAAGACCGTTCAGCACGACAGGAACTCCTTCGAACTCCCAGCGGACCCCGAAACTGAGCGTGAGGTTCCGCTTCATGCGCCACGAATCCTGCCAGTAACCGCTGAAGTCACGCTGTCGAATCGGTCTGTCCCGAGTGGCTCCCGGTACGAAGCCGGAAGTCGGGCTCGTCACATTGAATGTCTGCGAGGCGGTTCCGAGCAGTCCAACAAGATCGTTGTAAATCGCGCGAGCGCGATTTGCGATCGCCGTGCCCGTTGCGCCCGCCGGCAATTGCGGGAACTGCGTATTCAGAATGCCGTTGGCATTCAATGTATTCGTTCCGATTGCAATCGTCTCCTGGGTGCCGGCATCGTTGAAGTTCAGGTAAGTAATCGACTGCGTGTCGATTCCCATTCTCATCGTGTGAGTTCCCTTTATCAGAGAAAAGTTGTCGATGAACTGGTATACCGTTGTGTTGCGTCCCTGCGACAGGAAAGTGTTCTCGAAGTTGCTGACCGAGGAAAGCCCAATAAAAAATGGGCTGCTCGGAGGAGATTCGCGGAGAAAACCTACTGGCGCGCGTTGATGCCCGAAACGAACTTCATTTGTGGCCCTGCCGCCGAAAGTCGAGTTGATCGCCAGCGCCGTAAGCCAGCGGGTGGATTCCTGCGTGCCATTTACGCCCCCTGGAAATGGAGATTCAAGTCCGTTGAACGTGTCCGGCGTGGTGAGGAAGTGAGCCCGATGAAGCACAAATTCAAGCTTGTGCGAACCGAGACGCGAGCTGTCGAACAACTTTTGATCAACACGGACGTCGATCTTGTCGTTCGGGTCGCTGCCGGATACGTTGAAGCTCGATCCCGCCGTATTGAAGCCGTCGCCGAGCAGCGAGTTATTTGGCAAAGGCATCGCGTTGATTTCCGACGTGGTGAGCGGATTCAGAGCGTGAAAGTTTCCGAGTGAAAGCAGGTTAACCGTTTGCAATTGTCCGTTGGCGCCGACATAGCGGAAAATGCCTTGCCTTGCCTGGTCCGTCAGCACCGTGCGATTCCTGGTCACCGAAAAGGGCTCGCGGAAACCTTCATAGGAGAAGAACCAGAAGCTGCGGTTTCGTCCGTCGTATACCTTTGGAATAACAACCGGCCCACTGAGTGTGAAGCCGAAGAAGTTCTGGCGCTCTATCGGCTTCTGAACGCCGGTCGCGTTGTTGAAGAACGGCGTTGCGTTCAGAGCGTCGTTTCGAAACGACCAGAACGAACTGCCGTGCAGCGAATTGGTTCCCGATGGAGTCACAAGCCGCACTTGCGCGACACCACGGCCCGCATCTGAGCCGACGGTACCGACGGTGACGCTGAACTCGCTTGTAGAGTTGATCGACGGCGAAGTGAGCGCGAAGAACGAATCAGTCTTGACGAAATTGTCCATCGCGTTGATGCCGTCTTGAGTTATGTTCGTCGCGCTGCCTCGAAGGCCGCCGACTGTAGCCGTTCTTGTATTGGATCCGTTAACGGCTATTCCAGCCTGCAGTCTGGCGAGATCAACAGGATTCCGGCCCGGAAGCGGCAGGTCCTGAACCTGCTTTGGATTGATCGTGTTCGAGAGAACGGGGCTGGTGGTGTTAACCACCTCTTGCGAACCCGCCGTAACCGTGACCGATTCGCTCACCGCGCCCACCTCGAGAGTCACGTGAACTTTTGAAGGCGTGGAGACGTCGATTATTACCTCGCTGATCTCCGACCTCTTAAAGCCCGCCGCCTCCACCATGAGTTTATAGGTGCCTGGATTCAACGACGGAAAAACGAAGCCTCCCTGCTCACCGCTCGTGGATTTGAATTCCTCGCCGGTGGCTATGTTCTTGACAACGACCGTAGCGGCGCCGATCGCGGCGCCTGCGCCGTCCGTGACCGAACCGCTCAGGCTCCCTCGTGTAGCCTGGCCCCACGCCGGGATGTACAAACTCAATCCCAGTAGAAGGGTGAGAAACACTGATGCTGCTTTCTTCATTTTGATGTCCTCCTCGCGTTCTTCGAAACCCCGTGATATCTCGCCAACCAGCCCAACTAAAAGCAGCGGCTGAGACGGAAAGATACCATTCGTCAAAAAAGCCGGCCGGAGACCTATGACAGACGAATGAACAACCGACCCCGGCGATAAACCGGAACTGTTTGAACAAAATTGCGTTTTAGCCTGCTGTGACGCTAGTTTCAGCAGGGTACCTAGAAGGCGGCCAGCCGCGCGGCTTCGCCTCTCCATGAAAGGGCGCGGTCCGGCGGCCATATTCGCGCGAGCATCAGAACTGTCTCCGACGAATCGAATCCACGGACTCGCCGGCTGGCTAGTTACCTCAACAGTACTAGGCCGCGTTCTTGTCAGGGCCAATCCCGACTCTCGATGGGCGAGACTCGGGCTTACTGCTCGGTCGAACTGCTGGCCATTCAGTAGCGCGAATGGCCAGGTATCAAATAGCTATAAATCAGCGCTATTCTCGATTCAACGTCATTACTCTGTGGGCACGGAATAAAAAGCATGAAAGCCTGCACTTCCGAAGATGGGCACATTGTAAGCTAGCTTGTGCTTTAGACCAAGCCGCCAATGACTTATTTTGAAAAAACTTTTTTGACGGGCGAACGCGGCGAATTTATGCTGAAAGGAGCCGCAACGGAGGGTTCCGGTCAAGAGTTCGCGACAGCAACGCCGTTGCTAGCCGCCGCCAAGCACATGGACCTTTTCGACGAGGCTCAAGAGATTTGGTCCACCGTGAATAACCGGCTTGTCTAATTCCCGCGAGAGGTCATCCAAACATAAGTCGTCCAGAAAAATGCGGCCGGATTTCAAGCAAGCCTGTTCGGGTACTACGACAAAGTCCCCGCGCAGCAGGTCACGGGCTCTAAGCACATCGCTCCCCGCGAGCAGGCCTCCAACAGTGACTTCAGGACCGAAGAAGTGGTTTTCTAACGCTACTGTGCTCAGCTCCATTCCGCATCGCTCGTTGAGCTGCTCTATCAAGCCGCTCAGCACCGGATGAAAAAGCGCTCCAGTCACCACCGTTCCCGCCGCTCTTTTTTTAGGCCGCGTTTGACTGAGCGTGACGATCCCAGACGGCCTCCGCAAAATTCTTTTCGCCGAAGCCACAAATCGCCTTACCATCCCTACGCCATCTTCGATCTGCGGGTAGTCACCGTAATGGCGGGCTCCGGGCAGAGGCTTCTTCGCTCTCAGATAAAACTCGTCAGCCAGAAATGCAAAAGTCGAACCTAATGTATCCCGAAACTCCTGCTGTAGACCTTTGAGCTCCCTAATGAGATCCGCCGCGTATTCATCCGTCACCGGCGTAAGGAGGTCGTGGTAATTGTGCAGCTTCGTGAATACCACAGGTACGATTGCGACCGAGCTCAATCCGGGATGTAAATTGGAAAGATCAGAAAGTGTTCGCTTCAACACGTCGCCGTCGTTAATAGTCGGGCAGAGCACTATCTGAGCGTGAAGCTCTATTCCGTGCTCGACTAAATATCGCATCTTCGCGAGCACGTCGTCGGGCCGTTTTCGTCCAAGCAGATACATCCTTACCTGTGGATCGGCGGCGTGAACCGAGATGTATTGGGGCGAGAGCCTTTGCTCCACAATGCGATCCAACTCCATCTTGGAGATCGATGACATCGTCGTGTAGTTGCCGTGAAGAAACGAGAGCCTGACGTCCTCGTCCTTGAAGAACAGTGATTCGCGTGCGCCTTTTGGATTCTGGTTGCAGAAACAGAAAATGCAATCGTTGGCGCATTGGCGGGGCGAGAAATACTCGAAATCTAGGCCCCATATGCCGCCCTCCGGAACCTCGACGTTGAGCCGACTAGTCTTGCCTGACTGCTTGATTACTTGAAGGATAACGTAATCTTCGGACCCGGCATAAAACTGGAAATCCAGGAAGTCACGCACGCCGCTGCCGTTGACCGTAACTATTCGATCGCCCGGTTCGATGCCGTATCGATCTCCGAGCCCGAGCGGGTCGACCGCTGTAACCACGGCGCCCTTGCCTTTGGATGATATGTTGATGGGATAAAGGGTCTCAAAAAGTTCGGTGTACATAACCGATCGAGTATAGCAGATCGATCTCGGGACTTTGCGGTATGTCCTATAAACTACATCAACCTGTCTATGGGGCTGTAAGGAAGATCCTGGTCTTTTGCAACCGCCTCGTAAACAACGCGGCCTTTGTATGTATTGACGCCGTTCTTTAAATGCGCGTCGCTCTTTACCGCCTCCGCGAACCCCTTATTCGCCAGCTTCAAAACAAAGGGCAGCGTGGCGTTGGTGAGAGCGAAAGTAGAAGTACGCGGAACCGCGCCCGGCATGTTGGTAACTCCATAATGCAGGACGTTTTCAACATAGAAGGTAGGTTCGCTGTGAGTCGTGGGGTGCGTTGTCTCGATGCAACCGCCTTGATCGACCGCCACGTCGACGATGACAGAACCGCGAGGCATGGCGCGAAGCATTTCTCTTGTTACGAGCTTTGGCGCGGCGGCGCCTGGAACCAGCACGGCTCCAACTACGAGATCGGAGTCGGCCACCGACTCGGCGATATTGTAAGGATTTGACGAGAGCGTCCGTATTCGGCTCCCAAAGATGTCGTCGAGTGAGCGAAGCCTTTCAAGGTCTCGATCCACGATAACCACCGTCGCTCCAAGTCCAACGGCCATCTTGGCCGCGTTTGTTCCGACTACTCCTCCCCCGATAATAGTCACGCGGCCGGGAACAACGCCGGGAACGCCGCCGAGAAGGATCCCTCGGCCTCCGTTAATCTTTTCGAGGTAGGTTGCTCCAACTTGAATCGACATTCGGCCCGCGACTTCGCTCATCGGAGTGAGCAAGGGAAGATGGCCGAGTTGATTCGTTATAGTTTCGTATGCCACGCCGGTTACGCCGCTTGTCAGCAGCGCTTGCGTCAGCTCGCGCGCCGGCGCGAGGTGCAGATAAGTGAGGAGGATCAATCCGTCGCGGAGCCTCCCATATTCCGATGCAATGGGTTCTTTGACCTTCACGATCATATCGGCCCGCGACCAGACCTCGTCGGCGGTCGATATGATGTCGGCGCCCGCTCCGATGTATTCTCTATCCGTAACACCGGACTCTTCTCCGGCCGCGTGTTCCACAAGAACGGTATGACCTGAACTGGTCAATAGTTTGACGCCGGCAGGAACGAGACCGACCCTGTATTCGTGGTCTTTAACTTCTCTCGGTAAGCCTACAATCACTTGCTTATCTATCTCTGCTCAATCGATCTGGGCGCGCTGAAGCTTGCCCGAGTAGTCAACATATATGGCTTTCCATTCCGAGAAGATGTCCAGCACCTGCGTTCCGCCTTCGCGATGTCCGTTGCCGGTCGCTTTCGTTCCGCCAAACGGCAGGTGAACCTCGGCGCCTATAGTCGAGGCATTCACATAGAAAATGCCCGTGAACATATTGTCCATCGCCTGAAACGCCCGGTTCACGTCCCGAGTGTAAAGAGATGCCGACAAACCGTATTTAACACCGTTGGCTATCTCAATGGCATGATCCAGGTCCCGGCATTCGATCAGCGATACGACAGGCCCGAATATCTCTTCCTGTGCAATGCGCATCCGCGGCTTAACATCGGCGAATACCGTCGGCTCGATATAATAGCCCCACTTTAGGTCGCCCTTTTCGGCCCGATGCCCTCCGCACAGTATTTTCGCTCCGTCTTCGTTTTGGCCGATCTGGATGTATCCGAGAATCTTGTCCACCGCATCTTGATTGATTACGGGGCCAACATCGCTTTTATCGCTCAGGCCGTTGCCGAGCCTCAGCTTGCCCGCGCGCTCCGCGAGCATAGCGGTGAACTTCTTGGCAATTTTCTTATGCACTACAACACGCGAAGCCGCCGTACACCGCTGGCCGGAAGTCCCGAACGCGCCCCATAGAACGCCTTCAAGCGCGAGTTCCAGATCGGCGTCTTCCATAATCATTACGACATTTTTGCCGCCCATTTCGAGCGAGCAGATTTTTCCGCTGCGAGCGGCGGACTGGCTGACCGTTCGGCCGACGTCGGTAGATCCGGTGAACGAGACGAGCCGAACTCCGGGATGGGTAGCCAGAGCCGCCCCTGCCTCTTCACCATGACCGGAAACAATGTTGATGACTCCAGCGGGAACTCCGGCTTCTTCGCAAGCCGCCGCCAGATTGTACGTCGACAAGGGCGTATCTTCGGCGGGCTTGATGACCACCGTATTGCCGCAGACAAGGGCGGGCATGATTTTCCAAGACGGTATGGCCATCGGGAAGTTCCACGGTGTGATCAAAGCGCAGACTCCGATAGGCTCGCGCGTACACATCGCGAACTTATTTGGGAGCTCGGCCTTTGTGGTAAAGCCGTGAAGACGCCGTCCTTCACCCGCGACGAAGAACGTCATATCGATAGCTTCCTGCACGTCGCCGCTTGCTTCCTTGAATACCTTACCCATCTCCCGCGTCATATCGCGGGCGAACTCGCTCTTGCGTTTTATGAGTATTTCTCCGGCTCGAAACAATATCTCCGCGCGCCGCGGCGCTGGAACACGGCGCCACTTGGAAAAGGCTTCTGATGCCGCATTCACGGCGGCGTCGACATCCTGTGGAGAAGACGCGGGGAACCTGCCGATTATCTCGCGAGTATCGGCTGGATTTCGATTTTCTATATATTTATTGGACTCGGGCGAGGTCCATTTGCCGTTGATGTAGTTGCGATATTCCGCGCTCTTGACTCTTGATGCGGGCTTAGCCATTTAAAAGGACCCCCTCTGATTCTTTATGGCGAACGCGATTGTCGCGGCCGGCGGCTTATGGCATTTAAAGCAGCTCATTTGATCGGGCGGACGACCCTTTTTTGGATGCCGTATTCCCATCGGCGCGACCGACGAATCGGGAGCGTGACACGAGAGACAAGTTTCGCGGGGTGTTTCCGCGGTCAGGCCGGTGTGCTCGCCTCTGGGGGACATTGGAGCCGGCTTTCGCCCGATTGCCGTCAAGAAAATGAATATGCCGAGGACAGCTAACGCAATGGCTGCAAAGATCACATCTTTTCTATTCATATGAGAATTGAGGTTAATCCCCGCCCCACGGTGAGTCCGCTTAGAGGCCGAATCTAACAAAGCGCCCATGGGGTGTCAAGCGAGAGGTCTTGCTACCAAGAGCATAGATTTAAACGCATTGACAGGCATTAAAAAACGCCCCGCCCCGAGCGATCTTGTCTCGGGTGTTTTGAAAGCGGGAGGCCGGCTGCTAATATTCCGAATTCAAATCCCGCGGGCCCGCACATTCAGTAAAAAGAGAACGATGTCGATTCAGGAAACACTAAAGCAGAAGCTTCGCGACGCTGTTGCTAAACTGTTCGATATTACCATCGTGGAATTCACGGTAGAGGTACCGCCCCGAGCCGATCTCGGTGATCTGGCCTTTCCGCTCCCCTTTGAATTGGCAAAGAAACTCAAAGCGGAAACGGGACAAAAACAGAACCCTCGCGATATAGCCGCAAAGCTCGCGGCCGAGATTCAAGGTGTCGCCGGTGTGTCGAAAGTTCAGACTGCGGGCGCGGGCTATCTAAATGTATTCTTCGACCGCGCTGCATATCTGAGAGCCGCTTTGGCCGGCGACGAAAAGATAGAGCCGATGCTTGGCGGCAAAATTATCGTCGAACATACGGCCGTGAACCCTAATAAGGCGGCGCATATCGGTCACCTGCGAAATGCGGTGCTCGGAGATACAACAGCGCGATTGTTGCGGGCAGCCGGCGAAGAAGTCGAAGTACAGAACTACATCGACAATACGGGCGTTCAGGTCGCCGACGTCGTGGTTGGGTTCAAGTATCTTGAAGGAAAGACCGTCGAACAGGTCAAAGCCATTGAAGGCAAGTTCGATTATTATTGCTGGGATCTGTATTCGAGCGTCGGGGCCTTCTACGAAGAAGATAAATCGAGGCTCGAGCTTCGCGCGACCACGCTGCACGAACTTGAATCGGGTTCAGGCGAAACCTACGAATTAGCCGATTACATTTCAACACGAGTTCTGAACTGCCATCTGGATACGCTTTTGCGGTTCGATGTGAAATACGACCTGCTGCCGCGAGAGTCCGATGTGTTGCATCTTCACATCTGGCAAAGAGCCTTTGATCTGTTGAAGGAGCAACGTGTGATCGAGTTCGAAACGGATGGCCGGCTTGCCGGGTGCTGGGTTATGAGATCCGGTGATCAGGACGCCGAAGACGCCGAAGGCGAGCACGAGGCCGATAAAGTCATAGTCCGGTCAAATGGAACGGTCACATACACGGGAAAAGATATTGCATTTCACTTATGGAAGCTCGGCAAGCTTGATATTGATTTTTACTACAAGCCGTTTCGCGTCTACGCCGACGGATCGCTTGCGTGGATTACAACGTCGAACCCACTGGAGAACGATCCGTCGCATCCCCGATTCGGAAATGGCGCGGCCTATTTCAACGTAATCGATATAGGACAATCTTACCCGCAGCAGTACGTTAAGCTCGGAGTTATGGCGGCTTCATCCGACAAGCGAGTAGAGCGGAGCGCTCATCTGGCTTATGAAAAAGTAGCCCTGTCTCCGGCGGCGGCGGAACAACTAGGGCGGTCCCTGTCGGATGAAGACAAGAAGCGCGGCGCCGTCAGTATGTCAGGGCGAAAGGGCCTCGGCGTAAAAGTCGACGACTTGATCGATCAGCTTGAATCGAATGCCCGAGTCGAAGTATCAAAGCGACATCCCGACTTGACCGAAGGCGAGAATGCGGAAGCCGCTCACAAGATTGCAGCCGGGGCGCTGCGATATTTTCTTTTGAAATACACGAGAACATCCGTGATTTCGTTTGATTTCAAAGAGGCGCTGAGCTTCGAGGGTGAAACCGGACCCTATGTGCAATACTCGCCCGTTCGAATCAACTCGCTCCTTCGTAAGCTGAAGGACTCGGGCATAGACATAGATACCGGCGAGTTGACGACGGCGTCGATGAGCGCTATTAACGAGTTGCTCTCAGGCGACGGCGACGAGCTTTGGTCGCTTGCTTACTTCGCTTCCCGTTTTCCAGAGGTCGTCAGGAGCGCAGTCTCTTCGCTCGAACCGGCTCACATTGCAAAGTGGGCTTTCCAGCTTGCAAAGAACTACAGTCTGTTCTATGAGAAGCACCACGTTCTCACCGAGGCGGACCCCGTGCGAAGGGCTTTGTTGATTGCTATCACCATGTTGGTGCAAAGAAAGCTCGTTGCCGCCCTTGATATTATCGGAATTGAAGTGCCTGAAAGAATGTGAACGATAGTTCGAGCCTTGTACTACCCGCTCGCAGGTTGCCGCTGTCCGCCGAGTATAAAGGAGAAGAGAAATGCTAATAGTCATGCATTCCGACGCCACAACCGAGCAAGTCGAAGATGTCCTGAAGCTCATTCGCGATCTTGGTTTCAAACCGCACGCAATGCCTGGGGCGACTCGGACAGCCATCGGCGTTACCGGAAACCCCGGCCCGATCGATCCAGGCAACTTCGAGTTCATGCCGGGAGTCGCCGAAGCTATACGCGTATCCAAGCCGTACAAGCTGGTCAGCCGCGATCTCAAGCACGAAGATTCGGTTATAAAGGTCGGCGAATTTAATATCGGAGGAAGTCAACCTGCCATAATCGCAGGTCCCTGCGCCGTCGAGTCTTTCGAGCAAACTATGGAAATCGCCGAGGTCGTTGCCGCGAACGGCGTCAATTTCTTTCGCGGCGGCGCGTTTAAGCCGAGAACATCTCCTTATTCATTTCAAGGTCTCGGCGAGGAAGGCCTGAAAATACTCGCGGAAGTTCGGAACAGGTTTGGAATGCGAATAGTCACCGAAGTTGTTGATCCCGAGAACGTCGATCTGGTTGAACAATATGCGGACGTGCTTCAAATCGGCGCGCGAAATATGCAGAATTTTTCCCTGTTGCGCCGCATAGGCCAGACCAGGAAACCGGTAATGCTGAAGCGCGGGATGTCAGCCACGCTCGACGAGTTGCTCCTGGCAGCCGAGTACATAATGTCCGAAGGAAACTATGAAGTAATCCTGTGCGAGCGCGGGGTGCGTACGTTCGCGGACCACACTCGCAACACTCTCGATCTCTCGATCGTCCCGGCCGTCCAGGGGTTGTCGCACCTTCCAATCATCGTTGATCCCTCGCATGGCACCGGCCGGCGCGACAAGGTTACGCCGCTGGCGCGGGCCGCTATCGCCGTCGGAGCGGATGGAATCATGGTTGAAGTGCACTGCCATCCCGAACGAGCCCTCTCGGATGGACCTCAAGCGTTGTTGCCGGATATGTTCACGAAGCTCGTAGAAGAAGTACGCTCAATACATCAGGTCATCGAACAGGTCGAGGCCAACAAGTTGAATTGATGCGCAGTCGGGTTCATTGTGCAGCGATGGCTACCGCGCACGCACAGCCCGCCGGGCTTGAGTCCGAAAAGCGCGGCACGCCCGGAATTCAGAAGGATCGAATCAGCAGGCGCTTCGATGCACTGTTCGTCGTCTCAATCTCTGTAGTCCTCTCCGTAGCCGCTTTCATATTCTTCTATAGACACGGCGTCACTAACGTCTACGGCGATGGCGTCGCGCATTTGAATATTGCGCGAAAGGTCATCGACAGCCCTGATTCTTCGTTGTGGCGGAGATACATTCAAATCGGCACGCCCTGGCTTCCGCTCCAGACCCTGCTTACTGTTCCGCTGGTGCGCAACGAGCATCTGTGGAGAACTGGAATCGCCGGAAGTGTCATATCGATGCTTTCGTTTATCGTAGCGACCCTCGCCGTTTTCAAAATCGCGACGCGGCTGTATAGAGAGGAAGCGGGAGTAAGCGGCCGCGCCATGGCACTCATTTCCGCGTCGGTTTTCGCATTGAATCCCGCGGCCCTCTACATGCAGTCAACCCCAATGACCGAGAGCCTGTTCATGGCATCGCTTGCGATCACGGTATTATTTCTCCACCAGTGGAGCGATAAGCCGAGCATAGTAAAGCTCATGATGGCTGGCGCCGCGGCGGGGGCGGCGACTCTGTCTCGCTATGAAGCGTGGCCGGTCGCTCTCGCCGCGGCCGCAATTGTAGCGTTCGTTAGCGCGGGATCGGCGTGGAATCGGCTAAGGAATACAGGAGTGTTTCTCTCGGTTGCAGCTATCGGGCCTTGTTATTGGTTATGGCATAACTGGGCAATCTATGACGATGCTCTCGCGTTCATCAGAGGGCCTCATTCCGCGCGCGGCATATACCTCGAGAACGCGGCGAACCTGGGATGGTCCAGGGTTTTCGTAGGTCATTGGCTTCCATCGCTCGCTCTGATGCTCCTGACCGCGGCCACGTGCGTGGGCCTGCTAATCCTGCTGCTCGCTCTGGTAGGAGCAATTCGGACAGTCGCAGTCAAACGGCGCCGCATTCGCGAGTTCGCATTCTTGTTTTTGTTAATCATTCCTTTTCTCTTTCATGTATTCAGTATCTATCGCGGCGAAATCCAGGTGTTTCCGATCAGCGCATTCGGCCTTCTAAACGTCAGGTATGGCCTACCCCACCTTCTTGCGGCGGCGGTATTCGCGCCCGCAACAATTCCATTGATGAAAACCTTCGGCAGAGCGGCGGGGATTGCGCTCTGCGCCGCCCTGATCGTATTGCAATACTCGTTAATATGGTCGGACGGACCGCTTCAAATCGCTGTCTGCCAAGAGGGTTATAGAAACGGCGTCAATTCGAGACCTGCCCGAGAACATCGAGCGGCGGCAGAGTATCTACGATCTCACCCGCCAGCCGCGCATGTGTTGCTTTACTCCGGATCACTCGGGCCGGTGGTATCGGGCGGCGGATTGGTATTTTCGAAGATCATTCACGAGGGCGCCGAACGCTGGTACCAAATTGACGCGACGGCGCCGAACGACGTGTCGACCATTGTCCTAGAGACAGGCGACCCGCTGGATAACCGAATCAACAGCAACCCGAGTCTCTTCGGGGATATATCACGCCGTTTCAGGACCGCCTTCTCAGTTGGAAACCTGGTTGTGCTCGAGCAAACCTCTAAGGATTCTCAGACCGGGCGATAAAAGGGATATGGCTCGAATGCTGGATACTTGAGGGACCGATTATGAACAGTCGACATTCGAAACGGTAGAGCCCGAACGTTGAACGGTAGCTCTAACGCGGTTGCGGCCGGCGGCCTTCGCCATATACATTGCGCGGTCGGCCGTCTCAATCAGTTCTTCCTGACTTCCGGCGCCCCCTGGATATGTAGCGACTCCGATGCTGGCGGTTATCTGTCCCACTTTTTGTACCGGGGAGTTGGCTATTGCTTCGCGCAGCCGCTCCGCGACCTTTCTGACATCCTCACGGTTGCATTGCGGCAGGATGACCACAAATTCCTCCCCGCCGTAACGCGCGCAGATATCGACTTCTCGAACGGACGCTCGCATTATGTTTGCAACGTGGCATAAACACGCGTCGCCTGCCCGGTGTCCGAAGGAATCATTGATGCGTTTGAGGTGATCGAGATCGAGCAGTATCAAGGAGACCTTGTCGCTATTCCTGTCGGCAAGCTTCAACTCTCTCTCTAGTCGGTTCTGAAAATATCCGCGATTATAAAGACCCGTCAGCGCATCGGTCATCGCCTGGGTTTGGACCTGATGAAAAAGACGCGCGTTGCTTATGGCCACCGCCAATTGGTCCGACGCCGTCCTGACCATGAGCAGCTCCTCGTCCTCCCACACTCGTCCGACTGTCTCATCCTCAACGGCCAAAATTCCTATTGAATTGTCGCGATAGATGATCAGGGTTTCGAGATAACCGGGAGTAGCCGAGCTCCGCTCATCATCATCGCCGCTCCGGCGCGCTGACACTCCGACATCGCCGTCGCGTTCGTAGACGGTCATACTCTCGGGCATTTGCGTGCCCTCTTCCCAAAGAATCAGCGCGGCTCGCCTTGCTTTGAGGGCGCGGCCCACTTCCTCCACGGCCGATTGTAGAATCCGATCCTGTTCCAGCGTGCTTGAGATTGCGGAGCTAATGGAGTTGATGGCCGTCTCGAGCTCGTTTTGCCGCTGCATCGAGATCGTGAGCTTCGTCGTGAACGAAAGAGCGAGCTTCAGCGAATAGCTTCGCGGAGTACATTCCTTAATGATCTCTTCGAACTTCGCACGCTCCTCTTGTCCGTTGGGAGCGATACGCTCCAACAGATATTCGGTAGCTGTGAATACTACGTTAGGATCAAAGGTCCAGAGAATATCGAACGTTTGAGAATGCGTGGAATCTTCGTAGCCGACCGCATTTGATGCGAGCAGTCCACAGAACCTCTGATCCATTACGACCACGAAAGGCGCGGTATCCACCGAATGAAAGGCTCCATCCTCCAACAACGTGATTCTTGGCGAAGCTTGCGGCAGCCATGTATGAGTCGGGCATGTATCTTCACAGGAAAATAGGTAAAGCTGCCGCGCGGTCGCCGCGAGTCTTGAAACTCGTTCAGCTTCCCGAGCCGCATCGCCGTCCCGACATCTTCCCTGGACAACCAGCGCTGATAGTTTGTTGTCGATGACGAGATCTTCGAATGATCGCACCAGCCATCGCATGGTTTGCCTGTTGCCCCTGATGGGCGCGAACTCATCGCGATGCTGGCTATTAACAACGTTGAAGAGAGAACGCATTAGATTATTCAAAGACAGACTCGGCAAAACCGGCGTTTTCAGTGGGGCAACGGCACTATTCTCTAGCGGAGCTATTGCGCTGTCAATTCTTTTCGCACCATTGCTACTTATGCTACCGATATAGTCGGACGGTCAGCTATCGTGCAATGGCTCTATGGAAGGCAGTGGCTCCACGGAAGAGCTCTTGAGGACTCATTGCGGATGTTGATAGTTTCACCGCAGTTTCAAAGCAGCCTTATATTTCATGCTGCGAGCGAACCGGTCTCAAATATCGTCAACGCCGGTAAGCGCGTTCACATATGTCCGATAATAGAGCGGGGCATTCCGCAGCGGGTCAAATTTCCCTCAAGAATCGCCAACTAAGCGTCCTTTTGGAACGGCACCCATGACGGTGTCGGAATTGCAACGAACCGAGGGTAGATGGGCGGGAGCGTTGATTGGAGCGCGACACAAGGGCTGATGCATTTTTGTGACCTTCACGTTTTAGACGCGAGTGGAATCGATGCATGCCTCACGTCGACTAGCGGTTCTGCTTGAGCCCATTTGATTTGCGGTTCAGAGCATCCGATACGGATGCTATAATGTTGAGGCAACCGAGGTTAGTGCCATAGCATCACAGGCATTGTTTCATGGCGCCGACCTTCCGGGCTACGGTGACCATGGCAATCGAACACTCCCAAACCGCTTCCGATTTACAGCTTGTTCGAGCTGCGGCAGCCGGTAATGCGGAGGCGTTCGAAAAGCTTTACAAGCAGCACTACAGGCGAGTCTATTCGCTCTGCCTCAGGATGCTGGAAGACGGGGCTCAAGCGGAGGACATGACCCAGGAGGTTTTTCTACAGGTCTTCCGCAAGCTAGGCAGTTTTAGAGGTGATTCCGCTTTCACGACGTGGCTTCATCGGTTGACGGTGAACCAGGTGCTCATGCACTTCCGCAAACGCGGCGTCAAACTGGAAAAGACTGGCGATGAGGATGCTTTCTCTTCAGTCGAGGAAACGCCGTTACAGAGCACAAGGCGCGTTTCACTCGTCGATCGCATTTCGCTCGAGAACGCGATTTCAGAGCTGCCGCCCGGATACCGCACCGTATTTGTCTTGCACGACGTTGAGGGATATGAGCATGAGGAGATAGGGCGTATGTTGGGAGTCAACGTCGGCACATCAAAGTCTCAATTGCACAAAGCTCGAATGAAGCTCAGGAAGTTACTTTCGAAGACGGCGCCCGCGGCCGGCGCTTCACCAGGCGAGATTTCCACCAATGCGGGATAAGGAGTAAACTGACGCGATGAGCTGCGATCAATGTCAGGAAGTAATGTCCGAATACATAGACGGCGATCTCGAACGCGGAGAGGAGGCCCAGGTCGAGAAACATCTTTCCCGTTGTGAAACGTGTCAGGCTGTTCGAGACGATCTTGTCCAAATCGTACACTTCAGCAGAAACCTTCCGGATCACGCGCCTGGAGTCGGTCTCTGGTCGCGCATTCAAGCAGAGATTCAAGCGGAGCGAAGGACCGGAACCATCTCGTTCAAGACAGGAGTTCTGTGGAACAATCTGCGAACGGGCAGCTTCACCTTCTCATTTCCACAACTCGCGGTCGCGGCTTCGGCGCTCATTCTCGTAATGGTTTCTCTCAGCGTTTTACGATGGGGAGCGGGTAACGCGGAAACAGTGCAAAGCTTACAGCCCGACTCTCAATCGGAACAATCCGTTCAATCGGCCGTAGTCGAACCGGCTAATATGCAGGACATTCTTCAAAAATTGGGGGAGCTCAAGTCGAACGTCGAGCTTCGCAAGGCAGGTTGGAACCCCGAAGTGAGAGACATCTTTGATCGAGACATACTCTATATTGATCAGACGCTCGTCGAATGCAACCATGCTATTCAGGATAATCCAAAAGACGATATTTGCCGGGAAATGATGTTGAATGCCTGCCGCGAAAAGATGCGCCTCCTGGAAGGATTTGCGGATTATTGAAAAGGCGCGCGATATGGAAGTAATAGCCAGACGAATGGCGAGGCTTGCCCTCTCGCTCACACCTATGATCGCCGCCGTGGCCTTCAGCGGAGCGAGTTGCGCGGAAGCTTTGCCGCGCTTCAACAGGACATATCCGGCCGCGGCTCCCACTCATCTTTCATTAGCGAATGTCAACGGCGACGTAACGGTCACCACTTCAAACAAGAGAGAAATAGTAGTTTCCGCAATCGACGGACCTTCAATTTCCGTCCAGGACCGCGTCGCTGGAAATTCAGTAGAGATCTGGGTCAGACATGGGCTGAGAGTGGGCCGGGTAAACTTCGAGGTGAGCCTGCCTGCGGATACCGCGCTTCATCTGAAAAACATAATGGGTAAAATAAGCGTCCGCGGGCTTGCCGCTGATTTGAACGTCGACGCCCTCAACGGCGATGTCAGGCTTATCGACCTGAGAAGTCCGTCGGTAGACGTTAGAGTCATAAGCGGCGACGTATTTTTTGACGGCGAGTTGAGCGGCGAGGGACCATTCTGCCTTCAATCGGTCAGAGGCGATATCGATGTCACTTTGCCGGCTAGTACGGCCTTCAGTTTAAGCGCGCGTGCTCTGAAGGAACATATAAATCTCGGAGGGTTCGCCTTCAATTTCAGCAGCCAGCAGTCCAAAGCTATTACCGGCTGGCATTCGAAAGGCGGACCTCGAATGAATCTCACCGCTTACGACGGCCGGATCATTCTTCACAAGAAGTGACTCGCCTAATCGGAGCCGAAAATTAATGAAGGGGCGGCTGTGGGTGGCCGCCCCTTCTTTTTTTTTCGATTTATGTCGGGCTCTGCACTGTAAACTTTTTCAGGCCTCGCCTAAGGCCGAGCCTTGTACTTCTCATACAGCTCGGTGTGCTTGCTCGTAAGAGGGAGCTGATGGCCGTTGATGAATAGGTACTTCACGTGCGTAAGCACCTCTAAAGGATCGCCATCGGTCACAATAAGATTCGCCACTTTTCCTTTTTCGATCGAACCGACAAGATCGGATACTCCAAGAATTTCCGCCGAATTTATCGTAACAGCCTTCAACGCTTCTTCCCGCGGCAGTCCAAATGCCGCGGCCATTCCGGCGTGATAAGGCAAGTCGCGAACGTGGGCTGAATCAAGCGTCTGAAATGCGATCTTCACGCCTGCCTTTGCAAGTATCGCGGCATTGGCGAATGCCATATCATAAGGATCATCCTCATTCACGGGCATTCGCAGGACGGGGCCGACAATAACGGGAATGTTCCTGGCCTTAAGCTGATCCGCAACCTTATAGGCCTGAATCCCGCCCGACAAAATCATCTTGATTTTCATCTCGTCCGCAAAGGCGATGGCGCTTTTGATGTCCTGATCGTCGGCGGCGGAAATAATCATAGGCATTCGGCCTCGGACAACAGGAATGAGCGCTTCGAATTTAAGATCGACATCCTGCTTCGGAAGCGAAGGATCCTTTGCGCGAGCGTCTTTCGCATCCGCATAAGCCCTGGCGTCTCGGATTATCCGCTTGAGGTTATCGACCTGGCGCTCCTGCTCGCGCCGAGCTTCCGGACCGACCCTGCGTTGTCGGCCTCCGAACTCTCCCCCGCCCCCTTGGGCCGAGCCCGGCCAGTTTACGTGCATGGCGACATCGGCCTTGAGCACCATTTCTCGAGGCACCCAGCCATCCAAATCGACGAGCGAGCTCCTTCCCGCGATCGTTCCGCCGCGAGGCTCGGTAAGGACGGTCGTAATGCCGTTGACTCTGGCAACCGGTATGTGTGTCGAGTCGGGCAACAGCGCAATATCGACATGAATATCGGCGTTGTTATCGCCGATCTCGGTAGTGTCCACCGAACCCGCAACCGATCCGATTTCGCTTAAGCCGAGCGTGGTTCCCGCATCGATCATTCCCGGATAAATTGAAAGGCCGGACGCGTCTATGATCTTAGCTCCCGATGGAATCGCAACCGATGCGCCGACCGCGGCAATCTTTCCGCCGGAAATCACGACCGTTCCCCGCTCGATCGGCGGCCCGGTCACCGGGACTACTCGCGCATTTCGAATCGCGTAGGTCTCACCCTGCGCCGACGCATTGAAAATCGTGCCAGTCGCGCAGGCAAAAATAGCACTCGCAGCGAGCAGCGTAATCATTGCTCTAATCTTCATTATCTTCACCTCAACGATATTGCTCAGCGCGGATCGGACTGATCCTGATTGTTCTGTTCATCATCCTTCGGCGGCGGCACGCGCTCATTGCGTCGCGGAGCGTTAGACGCGCCGCCGCGTTGGGCCTCGCGCTCGTGTTTGATCAGCTCTTCCTTTTCCTTTTTCAGGGCTTCTCGCTGTTCTACATCAATTTTTCGGTCGAAGTAAATATCGCCCTCAATCATTGTCAGTTCAGGCATCGTGTAGACCGAAAACGGATGCGCGTTGAATATCACGAGATCGGCGTCTTTACCGACGTCGATCGATCCGGTGCGTTTGTCGATGCCGAGTTGCATGGCCGGATTTAGAGTTATCATCCGAAGCGCCTGCTCTTCAGTTACGCCGCCGTACTTGATCGCTTTCGCGGCTTCCAGATAGAGGCGCCGTGCGCGTTCGTCAGAGTCAGAGTTGAGCGATACATTGACGCCCTTCTGCGCCATCAAGGCGGCGTTATAGGCTATGGCGTCGAACGCCTCCATTTTGTAGCTCCAGAAGTCCGCGAAAGTAGAGCCGCCCGTGTTATGAGCGGCGATCTCCTTCGCAACCTTGTAGCCTTCAAGAACGTGCTGGAGCGTCTGCACATGAAATCCGAGCTCGTCGCCGAGATTCAACAGCATGAGAATCTCATCGGCTCGGTAGCAATGAGAGTGAATGAAGCGCTTACCCTGAAGTATTTCGACGAGCGCGTCCAGCATTAGATCCCGGCGCGGCGCAATTGCCGTGGGGTCTGAGCCCTTCTTTGCCCCGTACTCCTGCCATTCGCGCATATAGTCCTTCGCGCGAACAAAGGCCGTCCGTATCGTCTCTTCAACACCCATTCGCGTGGCCGGATATCGCCGTTGACCGCCCTGGACTTGAAAATTGGACTGCTTGGGATTCTCGCCGAGAGCGAACTTGATTCCGGGCGGCGCATTGGCAACGAACCACTCGTCCACCGGCCGTCCTTTCTTCAGTTTCACTACCGCGTTCTGGCCTCCAATTGCATTCGCCGAGCCGTGCAGAATATTGACCGTTGTTAGACCACCGGCGAGTTGCCGGTATATATCGACGTTGTAAGGGTCAATGACATCTTGAATGCGCACCATCGCCGTAACCGAGAGTGTTCCTTCATTCACGTTGCCTTCGACGCCGGTATGAGAATGGCAATCGATGATTCCGGGTGTCACGTACTTGCCGCTGGCATCAATGACTCGGGCGTTTGCGTCCGAGCTCTTGACGTTCGGACCTACCTCTACGATTTTGCCGCCTCGAATCAAGATGGATCCGTTCTTTATAGTTCCGTGCGAAGCGGTAAGAATCGTGGCATTCCGGATCAGCGTCTCGCGAGATTGCGCCGCCGAGGGAGTCGATTCATCGGAGGCAGCGCTGCCCGCGGCAGCACTTGCAATCACCTGTCCGAAAGAGGATCCGGCCATTGCAGCTATCAGCAAGCCGGGCAGCAAGACGCTTCCAATCCGTTTTATTTGTGCCGTGATGATCTTCATCTTCATTGGAGCCTCCCTTCCAAATCAGTCATCTAGGTCTTGAGCCCGTGAACTCGGACGTTCCCAGGGACCCCGCTGTAATCGTGCCTCGCATCGAATTGCCCTCGATAGTACCGACTATGACGGCATCTATATGATCACTGCCCATTTCTAAGGTCGTTGTAAGCCTGAGCTGATTACCGGTCACAGTTCCCGATTTGATCGGAAATGTTCCCATCGGAGTACCCATCGAACCAGTAATCATGTCTTCTTCGAGTTTCAGCGTCATGTGAACTTTGACTTGTTGACCCTCGGGCGTCGTTATATCAAGCTCCCAGTCGCCTGCAACGCTCACGGGAGGCGTACCGACTCGACCTCCGGGCCGCGCCGGAGGCGGCTCGGGCTTCTTCAATTCAATTTCATTTCCGTCGATGAATACGTAACGGATCTTCGTGTCCTTTGCGGTAAGATCGCCGCTTGTGACGACCAGATTTGCGATCTTTCCGACTTCGATTGTTCCCAACTGCTCGCCGACGCCCAGTATCTCCGCCGCGTTTTGCGTCAATGCACGAAGCGCATCCTCTTTTGAGAGACCGTTCTCAATGGCCTTTTGTACGTTAGCCATGAAGTCTTGCGGCCTGAGAGTACCGGAAGTGAAAGCGAACTTGACCCCGGCCTTGGCAAGTCTCGCGGCCCCTCTCGGGGCCTCGGCCCGCTCGCGCAGACTCCGGAGCGATTCATCCTGATCGTCGGATTGGTCGGCGGGCCGCCGTGGGAAGTCTAACGAGAGGATTACCGGTACGTTCTTGCTCTTCAACAACTCGGCCACCCGGTAGCCGTCCATAGCGCCTTCTATGATCAGTTTTAGCTTGAACTCATCCGCAATCATCAATGCCCTGCGAATATCGAGATCGCTATTGGCTACAAAGAGCACGGGCAGATCACCTCGAAGCACCGGCTGTAGAGCAGCCAGACGTTTGTCGTACTCCGGCCGCGTGATGCCGCGTTTTGTGCGTTCGTAGCGATTGTGTTCGTCGCGATAGTGAATCGCGTCATAGAAAGACTGCCGGATATATGCGACTGTGCCCATCAACGACGCGGGATATGTTCCGCCGAATGCGCCGCCGGTCGAGAATTGCACGGTGAGGGCTACCGGCGATCTGACGACGAGCTTCGCGGAATCCGTGCCCGCGAGGTTTATAAGAGCGCTCTGGCCCGCCAGTATTCCCTGTCTCGGACTGGTGAGCGCAGCCGTTATTCCAGCGGCGCGAGCGTCATCGGCGCCACCCGGTTTTACCTGATCCGCTGCCGAAGTCGAAGGATCTCCAAGACGTTGCTCGGCCAGTTGAGGATTTGCCGCGGCGGCTGCGGCGGCCGCCTGCCTGCCTGCTCCCTGAGGCCCGGCCGGCTGGGGCGGGGCGGGCAGCCCTAAATGGGTGTATGCGTCTATGATGCCCGGGTACACGGTCAATCCGGATCCGTCGATGACCTTCGCATCGGCAGGGATCTTCGCGCCTTCGCCCACCTCGGTGATGAGGCCATTCCGAATAACGACATTACCTCGCGCTATCGAGCGGCCCGCGCTGGCTACTATTTGAGCATTGCTTATGGCGTATACTTCAGGCGCATCCAGCCTCGCGGTGCGAGTTTGGAAACATAGTGCGGACGCCGCGAGTATGATCAACGCCAGAGCTCGACAAAGCACGCTCCAGCCCTCAACTTTCGCGTGTGTGCGACCCCTGCGAGAGGGTTTAAGCTTCGACATTTTTTGCTCCTGAAAGTAACGGAGTTGATCAGATTCGGAATGAATTCGTCAGGAGAAATCGCATACGAAGTCCTGCGTGACGAAACGACTCCACTGTGGTTGGGTAATCTACAATAAGGCTATTGAATGAGCAAGCAGCCGAACAGCAGGCCTTGCAGCATTCTCTTTTGGTGTAAAGACGTTCCCGATTTCATAGTTATATTCCTGAAGATCCCTCGCGCTGCATGAGCCCGTCGGCCCCGATCCGATAACAGTCGATCTTTGATAGCGCTTCCCACTCTAATCTTGCCGGGTTTTGAATCGCCAGCATCCGCGGTTCGGACGCGCAGTTGAACGCGACGTATAGCCAATACTCATCGCCCAGGCTCTGAGCCGCCTTGTACTCATTTGCGGTCAGAGCGATTTCGCCGATTCCAGCGCGACCTTTGACTTCAATAAACCTTGCCTCGATCTGCTCGCGTGAAGCGCCGAGAGCAAATTTGCGCGAAATCAGATCGAACCCGCGAGCGCTGTTTTCAACGCTTTCCACTTTGCAGCCTCGCGCCTCTTCAAAAGCAATGGCTGTCCGAACCGCGATATGCTCGATCTCCGCGAATCGGAAATCACCCTGGGCGTCGGACTCTCCATACGGCCGAACTGCTGCATAGCCAGCCGCCTGGTAAGCCCTCAAGCGCTTTTCATACATCCGCTTCAAGACCGGCACACGTGCATCAATATAGTCATAGACTTGGATAAGGCGCTTGTTTTCATGTGAACGATGCAATCTTCCTACGTACTGTTGAAGGGTTCCTCGCCACGAAATGGGCATTGCGAGGAATAGCGTATCAAGCCGGGCATCATCGAAGCCTTCCCCTATATAGCGCCCCGTTGCGAGAATCACGCGAGGTTGATCGTCGGGCAGCGCCCTCATTTGCGAAGCAAGCGCATCGCGTTGTTTTTTGCTCATTCCGCCGCGCATAACAAATAGGTGGGGAATGCGGGGCGAAAGCCTCTCTACCAACGTTTGTAAATGATTCGTACGTTCAGTTAAGACAAGGGGAACTCGCGCGTCTTTGAGGGCGCGCATGACGTCGCTCACGATCAACTCAGTTCGCTGACTATCGTTGATTAGAGCAGTGTAGATATCCTGTATGCCGATATCACTCCACTCAGGAGGCGCGCAGAATTCCGTGAACCTGGGGACAACCTCACGTGGAACGATGTGAAGCGCCCCATCCCTTTTTCCATTCGCGTTAAAGCGAACGGGACCGCATTGCATAAATATGATTGGATGTCGGCCGTCCTTTCTTACAGGAGTAGCCGTCAAACCCAGGACGTATTTTGCTTTTACCTTTTTCAGTACCTGCTCGAACGTGAACGCTGAGACATGATGGCACTCATCCACAATGACCTGACCGTATTCAGTCACGAGATCTTTCACCTCGCCTTTTTTTATAAGGCTCTGAATAACGGCCACGTCTATGTGCCCAGTTCGCGAGGCCTTGCCGCCGCCGATCTGTCCGATATCTTTCGCGCCGATGCCAAGAAATTGAGCAAGCCGCTCTCGCCATTGGTCGACCAGATGACGCCGATGCACCAGAACTAGAGTATTCACCTTTCGCTTTGCGATGAGCGCTGCCGCCGCCACTGTCTTACCAAAGGCGGTGGGCGCGCAGAGAACTCCGTTATCGAAAGCGCTAATGGCACTCGCAGCCTTCTTCTGACTCGGTTGAAGGTCACCGTAAAAGCGGATATCGATCGGAACACCAGAAAAGCGGTGATCCGATACCTCTACCGCAACATTATGCGCTTCGAATATTTCGATCAATTCATTCAATAAGCCGCGTGGAAAAGCTATGTGATCAGTGAATTCTTCGGAGCAAGAGATGATTCGAGGTTTGCCGAAGGTCGAAAGCCGCATTGCTTGAGCGCTATAGAAATCGGGATTCTGAAACGCGGCCAAGCGAATCAAGCGGTCAATAAACGTAGCCGGCAATCCTCCTTTTTCTACATAGGCCATGTTCCCGAGTTGAACTGACACTCGATTCGGCAGAATGTGTATCGGTTTCTCCGCTGACGTATAAGAGGCCTGTAAGCCTCGGGCATCAGTCGCATCATCACCTTCAACTATGCTTCGCCTTACACCAATTATGTCGCCTGTTGGAACCGCAAGCCGTACGAGTGCTTGTACATCGTCTCCTGTAAGTCTTCGAATCGAAGAGAGGAACGCCCATTGATCGGCGTAAGGTTTAAGCTCATCGTCGATGAAGGCGCTGTTGCCCTTCTCTCGAGGGCTCCGCTGCAGGGGCAGCGCTATCAGATTTCCGAAACCACCTTTGGGCAGCGTGTCTTGACTCGGAAACAGCCGATCATAGGAACTCAGGCCGATGCTGTATCGGCGCTCCATTGTTCGAGTCAACAACGCGCTTGCGAGACGTCGGGCCAGGGCCGCCGGTATTGGATCTGCAAAGAAGATCCAGACATGTGCTCCGTGACCCGACCGTGATCGTTCCAGCGAAGCGGGCACTGACAGCTCACGGCAGGTCTCCATATATGCGCAGGCATCGGCTTCCCAACTCTTCTTGTCAAAATCCACGGCTACAAACCAGCAGGTATCATCCTGCAGTAGGGGATAGACGCCTACAGTCAGTTTTCCGAGAAGATGGTCCTTGACTACCGCTTCCGTGAGAGCGAATAGCCTGTTGTATTTGACTATCCTCCTCCCCGTCAATGCACCTGGATTCACGTCATTCCACTCGCGAACGCCCGCAGGCGAGTATCCACTTCGACCGTTTTTTCCTTCCCACCTGACCGCATACAGATCGTCTCGTCCACGGAACAGGGCTCTGAAAAGCGATACTTTGACTTCCGGCCGAGAACTCGCCGTTACCAGAGCAGTCGAAGACGCACTTGTCTGACTTGGTATGGATTCACTGGTGATTGCGGGGCCAGCTTTCGTCGAATCGTTGAGCTGCCGTCGCAATTCGGCGTTTTCTTTTCGGAGGCGCTCGCACTCAGCTCTAGCTTTATCAAGTTCGGACGGCAGGGTCTCTTCGGTACGCACTTCAACCTCTCTCTATTGACTTGAATCCAGGGCGAGCCGCAGCGCATGTCGAGCCCGAAATGGACAAGCACGCTAAGTACCAACCTCGTCACTCGACGGATATTTCGCGGCAGATCGAAGCAGAGCTGGCAGAGGGACCAGCGATAGTAAAGCGAGAAAGATTGTGACGAGAGTGATTCAGATCAAAGATTCGTTGATCGCGATGTCTCGGGCATTACTCATGCGATTTTCCATAGGAACCGGCCGGTTACACAGAGTACCTGCGAACCGCGAGACGTAATTCCGCGAGCGACCTTGAGACATCGTCGGTTTCCTTCTCATCCAGCCGGACGCCGCCGAAACGTACTTTGTTGTATACCTGAGTGATGCGTCGTATGGCTTCAATGCCGGTGACTTCCGCGAACTCTAAAGGCGTCTGGTCGGCGCGCTTGATCATCCGACCACGTGCGGCGATGGCCAGCATCTGTTCGTAGAAAAGCACCGCCGATCTCCGGCTGTCACGTCGCCTCAGGAATCCGGCTCTCCATGCAGGCAGGATGAAAACGCGCTGCCACCAGGGACCATACCCGGTCGGCGCGAGGTGGCGGCGCTTGAAATAAGCCGTCATTACATACATCGCCAGTATGATCGCCATTAGCACCGCGACCATGCCGGTCAGCCGCAGCACTTCGCTGACCGACCAGCGCCGCTCGACGAGGAATCCATTGATCGTGCGAACCATTTTTAATTTGAATGCGAGATAGCCCTGCACGAACGAATCCTTGAAATCGAGCAGCCTGTTTTGCAGCCGCGACATAAGTGAGGCCTGTTGATCGCGATCCATCGTAACGATGTAGTCCATCCAGAAGACCTCGGCGGCTTCGGCGTATTTTCTCAGGCTCGCAAACAACCCTCCTCGCGAGTAGTCGTTGATTCCGGCCGAAGGGGTCGGGTCGAATTCAACCCACGCCGCGTTCCCAGGGAAATAAACCTCCACCCAGGAGTGAGCGTCGCGCTCTCGCACGGTATAAAGCCCGCTCACTTCGTTGTACTCACCCATCTGAAATCCGTTCACGATTCGCGATGGGACTCCAAGCATTCGGACCATTATTGCCATCGCCGTGGCGAAGTACTCGCAGTGGCCTTCTCGCGATTTGAAGAGAAACTCGGACAGCGGCTCGCCGCGCGCGGGTTTCAAATCAAGCGTGTAACCATAGTTGGTCTTCAAGTAGGTTTCGATTGCGCGTACTTTGTCGTAGACGGTGGGCTGGCCGCGAGCGATTTCGTGCGCAAGTGAGGCGATTCGACCATCGAGCCGCCCTCCTTCAGTCTGTTCGCCTGGGAGTTGCAGATATCGCGGTACAACTTCGGGCGGGTAGATCTGTGAGGTGTCTTCACGGAGTTGTTCCTCCGACGGCACGTGAACATCCGAAACCACCGCATACTGAGTCCTGCCGCTCAATCCGGTAGACTGAATGGTTCCTGCTTCACGGAAAACCTGCAGCTTCGTAATAGGCGCCCAGAGCTGCATCAGCTTGCCCGCGCCAAATAGAGCGCCGACATTCAACGGCTCCAAAACCACGTTCTGCCTTAGATGCACTCGCGCCGGGGCGCCGGCCGCTTGCAACGAGGCGTACTCGTCGATTCGAGGTCCAACCAACGGGTGCTCGATCGGAAATATCTTCTGTCTGAGATCGAAAAACGAAGCGATGTTTTCCTGTTTCCAGGCATCCCCTGCCACTCTTACAACGTTATCCTGCGAGAGCGGAGTCACCGTGCATCGCCAGATTCCCCGACCATAGGAATCAAGGGCCACGCCGCGCCACCTGAGCCATCGCGGCGCCGGTCGATCCAGCTTGATTCTCATCACGATCTTGGAGCTTTCCTTTATCGAAGCGACCTGCCCAAGCTCGACCCGGTCGGAGAAACCGGTAATAGAGGTCATCTCGCCGAGCGAGCCTCCAATCGACCGCGCGCCGACCCTCGGGATCAAAAAGAAGAATGGAAGCGTCAGCACCGCAACGGCCGCCAAATGGAGCAGCGAAGCGCTGACGAGATGGCCTATGCGCTTGAGACCCAGGCGTCGCGCGGCGCTATTTTCACTGCCTGCGTCCTTGAAGCGCAGCGGCTTTTTCAATGGAAGAACTATCTCGTCTTCGGAAGATGGTATCTCGCGGCCGGTTCTCCTGATCTCGAATGCCGCCAGCGTAGAGATCAGGAAGAACACAAATAAGGTCAGCGCTCCCACAAACGTAGCATTGAATGTAAGCCCCGCCGAAAGGAGCATCTGGAAAAGAGCTATTAGATAAAGGAACACCCAGTCGCGGTCGCGCTTGTCTTGAAACAATTTCGCCGCGGAGGCGAACATCGTCATATGCACGAGTGCCATTACCCGAGAGCTGATCATCGCCCCATCGATAAACACGAATGGGATATACGCGATGGCCAGCACCCGCCACATCCACTCCCGCAAGCGAAGCCTTTTTACTCCGCGGGCATCCGCCGTGAAGCAAATGATCAACGCAAGCGCATACAGGACGATTGACAGCGGATCGACCTCGCCGGTCATCGCCAGAGATGCAAATGCCGTCGCCGCTAATCCGTACGAAGCTATCCTGAAATATGCTTCCAGACTCATTGCTTGATACTACTCGCTGCTTCCCTGCTCTCCTGATTCCAATGCCCCGCGCTTCTTCTTGCGATCCGCGTCACAATCCACCCGCGACCTCAATGACCTGTCCGGAGACATAATCCGAAAACGGCGAGGCAAAGAAAAAAATCGCGCCCGCGGCTTCTTCAGGAGTTCCAGGCCGTCCCATCGGGATCATGGGGGTCGTGCGCTGAAGCCGCTCCTCTGGGATTCCGATCGCAATCTCCGCGTCTTCTCGATTGATCGTCTCACCCTTTTCTTTTGCCTGTGTGAGACGGGTGTCGATCCGGCCGAAAGCAACCGCGTTGACTTGAATGTTGAACTGCCCCCACTCTTTCGCAAGCGTTTTCGCCATTCCTACGACGCCCGCCTTTGCCGAGGCGTAATTCGCCTGGCCTGCATTGCCCCGCGTGCCGGAGGTCGAGCTGACGTTTACGATCTTGCGAGCTCGCGCCCGGCCAATGGTTTCTTTCTCTATTTTGGCGGTGCTGCGCAGATAGGTGGAAGCAGCGCGAATGATCCGAAACGGGGCGGTAAGATGCACCGCGAGTATGGCCTCCCACTGCTGGTCGGTCATCTTGTGAATAACGGCGTCCCAGGTATAACCCGCGTTATTGACGATGATGTCCAGGCCTCCAAACTGCTGAATCGCTGCATTAACCAGCGTATCCGGAAACGCGGCATCCGTCACGTCTCCCGGAACACTGATGGCTTCACCGTCGCCGCCAAGGATCGAAGCAACCGTCTCTTCGGCTGGAGATGGATCGATATCGCTCACCACCACGCGTGCTCCATGCCTGGCGAACAACTCGGCCGCGGCGCGACCTATCCCGCGGCCGGAGCCTGTGATTATCGCGACTTTTCCTTCGAGCAATCGGCTCATCATTCCTAATAGCCCTCCTGAATAGCCAGAAGCAAAAGCTTCTTCTCAACCTGCTGCTCACCGAGACTAATTGAGCGAAGCCATCAGTCTGACACTCTCCGGAACAGCCTGCTGCGCCGCTCATAAACCATCCGTTGCGCGGGAAGATCATTTTTTTGCATTCGTAAAGATCGACTTTGGAATCATCGCGTGTACCCCCTTAGTGCCGTCTACAAGCTGGGTTATGTTTACGTCGGCAGCCACGCTGGTCAGCATGTAGGCGTTGTCCTTAGTCATCTTTCTCTCGTTCACCAGATAATCGATCATCTCGCGGACGGCCATCTTTGTTGCTTCGTTCAGATCTTCCGATAATCCCATCGTGATGAAGTGCGTGGGTGTTTCAGCACGAGGCCATTTGAGATGCATGTCCTTGCGCACCACGAGCTGAAACGTGCCGACGAGCGAAGTTTCCAGCGCGGTTATATCGACTTCGCCGTTGCCCTGTCCGGCGTGGCCGTCGCCTACTTCAAAGAGGGCGCCTCTGGCATGAACCGGGATGTAAAGAGTCGTCCCGGCAACCAGCTCTTTATTATCGAGGTTGCCTGCATGCATCCAGGGGGGACCGCTGTTTATGCGGCCCGAGACCTCGGGCGGGGCCACGCCCATGCTTCCGAAAAACGGATGCAGAGGAATCTCGATGCCTTCGGCGAAGCGCGCAACCATCTTCTTTTCGTCGAGCGGGATTATCTTCATCCGTGCATAAGGGAAGTCTTCAGGCAGGAACCCGCGGCCCGGCCCGAACGCATTGTAGGCGTAGGGTACTGCAAGTTTGATCGCCTTTATTCTGATCTCGAGCACGTCGCCCGGCTCCGCGGTTTCGACGAAGATAGGTCCGGTCAGGATGTGACCGCCCGGGCCCTTGTTGGTGACCTCTCTGGTTATGTCGCGCAGAGACTGCTCCACCTGATCGGCCGGGAGTCCCGCTCCTTCGAGCCGCGATGGGCTCGATGTGATCAGCGTTTGTACTTCCACAGTGTCTCCGGATTTGATCCGAAGTACGGGCGGCGTGCTGGCGTCGTAGTAGCCCCAGGCCACGGTCTTGGGCGTTGCTTTAAGAATTATTGGTCCGCTTTGCTGCGCGCTTATTGCGGCGCAACAAGATAAGAGTATCGCTATGCTGAAAAGACTCCTCTTCATTTGGGTTCTCTCCTTCACTGCCTGCGCTGTTGATTTCCGGCGACTCAGCGTTAGGTCTGTGCGGCCGGCTTGCCGCTTATTCAATGGTCGTTGCTTGCCTCGACGATCTCACGAAGCGATCGATGTAGAATTTTACCGACGGCCGTCTTCGGCAGAGACGACAGGAACTGGATTTCGCTTGGAACTTTGTATCTTGCGAGCCCCGCACGACAATGCTCGAGCAGCTCTTCTTCCGTGGCGTGGAGACCGGGCTTTAGTGAAACGAATGCTTTGACTCGCTCGCCTTTATAGTCGTCGCTGACTCCGATAACGCCGGCCTCCATAACGGCCGGGTGCGAGTAGAGGACCTCTTCGACCTCGCTCGGATACACGTTGAAGCCCTTTACGATGACCATATCTTTCTTGCGCTGCACAATGTAGAAGAAGCCGTCCTCATCCATTCGGGCTATGTCGCCGGTATAAAACCAGGGGCTGCCGCCGTCGCGATCTTCTCGGAGAGCCAGCGCGGTTTCTTCAGGCTGGTTCCAATATCCTTTCATCACCTGAGGTCCGCGAATGCACAACTCACCTGCTTCGCCTACCGGAATTTCGGTTTCGCCGGTTTCAATATCAACAATCTTGCACTCGGTGTCGGGGAATGGAATTCCGCAGCTTTCTGGTTTTCGCAACCCGAGTTGGGTCGAAGAGTGCGTGGTCGGCGAAGTCTCGCTCAATCCGTAGCCCTGGCGAAGCATGCCGCCGGTCAATGCCTCAAATCGTTCCGTCACATCCAGCGGCAGCGGGGCTGATCCACTGTTGAAGTATTTAATCGAAGAGAAATCTATTTCCTTTGCGCGCGGATGATTCAGCAAGCTCACGTATAGCGTCGGAACGGCGGGAAAAAATGTCGGACGGTAGCGCTCGATGGCTTCTATCATCAGCTCTACGTCGAATCTTGGAATCAAGATCAACGTGCCGCCCTGCAACGCGCTGACCAGCATACCGACCGATAGGCCATACACGTGAAACATTGGAATGACGAGCAAAAGCCGCTCGCCTTCAGGCGGGCTGAAATGACTTCTCCAGAGCGTGCTTTGAATCGTATTCGCGAACAGGTTGAAGTGAGTCAGCATGGCGCCCTTCGGAGCGCCGGTGGTTCCACCGGTATACTGGAGCGCTGCTATATCTCTTTCCGCATCGATGCTGACTCTGATGTAGCGCGGCTCCGTCTCATCGATTATTTCGGAAAGCTTACGAACCGTGACGCCGGGTGCGGAGGATGCTATCTGAGCTATTTCCGGTATCGCCGACCCTCGTTCATCGATGTAGCGACGAGCCAGCGGAGCAGGCATGTAGTCCTGAACGCCGGTCACTATTATATGTTGAATTGACGTTTCTTGTATGACGCTCATCACGGCAGGCGCGCACTGATCCAGCACGATGAGAGCGCGAATGCCTGAGTCCGCCGCGAGACGGAGGAACTCGCGCGCTGTGTAGGACGGATTGATGCAGACCGCCGTAGCGCCGGTTCTGACTATACCAAAGAAGGATATGGGAAACTGTGGACAGTTCGGCAGCATGATTCCGACGCGGTCGCCCTTGTCCACGCCGAAATCCGCAAGCGCCGTCGCGAGCCGCCATGCACGATCCTTGAGCTGCCGGAAGCTAACCTCTTCACCAAAAAAGATAGTAGCGGCGCGATCAGGGTGATTACTCGCGCCTATTTCAAGCGCGCGATAAACCGGTTGTCTTGGATAAGTAGCGGTAGCAGGCGCCCAGAAGTCGTAATGCTTCAGCCAGGGCCGGAGCTTGTAGACCGACTCAGTTATTCTCTTATCGGAGTTCATCTCGATTCTGGGATCGGGCTCAGACGCAGCGGTGAGTCTACCATAAGGCCCGCCTCGCGTCCTGCCGGCCGAAAGATAAACACTGTTGACAAACGACAAAAGACGAAGATAATGGGGCTACTTTTTAACGGTACCCTTTGTTCAGGCCCCAAATGACTTTGCAACCGGAGGTAGTCGTGTGGGTGACACGCCAAGAACATCGGGTTCCCTGGAACACGGCCGCTCCTCATCGCAGGAGCTAAGCGCATACTATTTAGGCCTTGAAACGCTTCTGGCCCGAATCGAACGGTCCAACACTCACTATGAAGTGCTGGGACTTTCGCGCACCGCCGCGGGAGACGAGATTAAGAGCGCATACAGGGCTGTTGTCGGGGAGCTGACTCCCCCGGCAAGTTGGGTTTCGACGGGGATTCCCGGGCCCACTCAACAGCGAATAACAAAGGCGCTGGATCGAATCACGCAGGCGCTTACGGTCCTTTCGAATTTCGGCAAGAGAGTCGACTATGACAACTCGCTGAGTCGAAAGATTAACAAGCCGCTGCCTCTTCCAATTCAAATACCCGAATTTCCAAAGAGCCGCGCGAATAACGCCGCGAAGAGCAGCGTAGTAGAGCCGGCCGCGAATGACCGGCCCGGAGGCAAGACCGTTCTCGAACGCGAAGAGGTCATGCGGGCCTACGGCATCTCAGAAATGGGTAAGGACGAACGCCGCAGATGCGAGCGATTCAGGCTGAGGATTCCCGCTCGGATCACTTCGTATGATCCTGGAGGAGCGAAATGGACGGAGGTCGCCGAAACAGTCGACGTAGCCAGATTGGGTCTTGGAGTGCGAATCCGTAGAAACATTCGATTCGGCACCATCGTCCATCTGATGGTTCCTATGCCGCTCAAGCTGCGGACACACGGCTACTCGGATCCGGGTTACAGCGTCTTTGCGCTTGTGCGGCGCGTTGAGCCTCAGGATGATGGCACCAGAATAGTGGGGCTGGAGTTCCTGGGCGAGCATCCGCCCGCGGGGTATCTCGAAAAGCCCTGGGCCGTATTCCGAACGCGACAATGGACGGGCAGCGAAAGACGCCGGGGCGAACGAGAGCCGCGCACCGAAACCGTTGTGCTCCATTATCTCGACAATTCACAGGAGGTCATCAGAAAGGAAACTGCGCGAACCGAAAACTTGAGCAGTCGAGGCGCGAGGATACTCGTGAAATCAGCGCCTCAGGAGATCGAGCGAGTCAGGGTTACCAGCGGCGAATACAAATTCGAGAGCCTCGCCGTCATCAGAAACAGATACATAGGAACTGACAGCGTCGAGCGATTGTGTCTGCGCTTCCTGGACTGCGAATGGCCGGATTGAACCGCAACTTTATTGACCTAACAATGGATTGTTTTACATCCAGATCTCTAAGCACCTCACTCATATTCAAACTGCGCCGGCAATAATCTGTCCCAAATTCAGTTAAGCACCCGTGTGCTTGCCGGGGCTCTGACGCACATATACACTGTGCGAATGATCGGACCCTCGCTACTAAATCGTTCTTTGCTGAATGCCGACAAGACTTCGATCCTGAAGAAAACATTCGTGCTGTGGCCCGTGCTGTGGCCCATACTAGGCTTGGCATTGATCTTCACTATTGCCGACATTTCTTATGCACAGTCGCGACGAAGCAAGCGCGGTAAACAGCGCCCACGGGTCGAAGAGACCCTCAAGAAACTCGAGCGCGAATGGCTGGACGCTTATACGAACCGCGATGCAGCAGCAATCAACCGAATCGAAGCCGACGACTTCTCGATTACATACGGGGATGGCAATATGGTGACAAAGGCGCAGGAGATAGCCTTAATGAAGAACTCTCCCGCGGGCGGCGCTTCACAATCGTTCTCAACCGAAGATGTAAAGGTTCGCGTCTACGGCGCCGCAGCCGTGCTGACTGGCCTGTTTATCTCAAAGGGCAAATACGAAAGCGGCCCAATGAAAGGCCGGGAGTCCGTCGAGCAGTATCGCTACACCGACGTCTACCTGAGACGCAACGGCCGTTGGCAAGTGGCCGCATCTCAGTTAACGCCGATCACCGATAGAAGGAGCAAGCAATCAATGGAAAACGAAGTCACAACGCCTTCCGGATTGAAGTACGTGGATCGCGAAATCGGAACGGGCGAGAGTCCAAAGCCGGGTGAGTCCGTTATGGTGCACTACACCGGCACGCTGATAGATGGAACGAAATTCGACAGCTCGATCGATCGACGCCAGCCCTTCACCTTCAAGATCGGCGTCGGCCAGGTGATCAAGGGCTGGGACCAGGGTGTTATGACGATGAAGATCGGCGGCAAGCGAAAACTCATAATTCCGCCGGATCTCGGCTACGGAGCGAGAGGCGCGGGCGGCGTTATCCCCCCGAACGCAACCTTGGTATTCGAAGTGGAGTTACTCGGCATCAAGTAACAAGCCGGTGAAGCACGCATGGACGACGGACACGAACATCGTCATCATCACGGAACTGTCAGCAACCGGAGCCGTCTCCGATTTGTCCTGGTCCTCACCGCCGTGTATATGCTCGCGGAGGCAGTCGGCGGGTTCCTGACAAACTCCCTCGCCCTGCTCTCCGACGCCGGCCACATGCTCACGGACGTTGCCGCGCTTATCCTCGCGCTCCTCGCATTATGGTTCTCGTCCCGGCCGGTGACGCTGGAAAAAACCTACGGCTACTATCGCATGGAGATACTCGCCGCGCTTGCCAACGGCGTGGCGCTGATTCTTATTTCTATAGCGATCTTTTACGAAGCGATCAGTCGAATTAAACACCCGGAGCCCGTACGAGGGTTTGAGATGATGTTGATCGCGATAGGCGGCCTGATTGTGAATGTCGTCAGCGCGATGATTCTACATTCAGCCGCTGAAGACAACTTGAACATGCGCGGCGCTTTTCTTCATGTGATTAGCGATGCTCTCGGTTCGGTAGGCGCGATAGTTGCGGGCTTTTTTATTTTGAAGTGGGGATGGACGGCCGCCGATCCAATCATCAGCATCGCGATGGCTCTGTTGATTGTCTACGGCTCGTGGCGGCTCATCCATGATTCCGTGAATGTGCTGCTCGAAGGAACGCCGTCTCACATAAATGTCAGGGCGGTTATCGATGCAATGCATGAAATAAAAGGCGTCGAGGACGTACATGACCTGCACGTTTGGACAATTAAGTCGGGCATGGATGCGCTTTCGGCACACGTTAACATAACCCGCGAATCACCGCATCGGGAGATGCTGCAAAACTTACAGCAACAACTTCGCTCGAAGTTCGGCATTTCGCACGTCACCCTGCAGCTTGAAGCTGTCGAGACCGACGCCGAAGAGAACCGGAGGCTTTACCAGATCCACCGCCGGAGTGAAGTTCAGCAAGAGTCCGCACACGAGAACACGTCGGCTGCACACGACGAACACTCGATCACCCACAATCACGTTCATTGATCCGGGGCCTGACAAGTTAATCAAAAATGCTATCCGCTTTCGGCCCCACCAAAGATGCTTCGCTTCCACCTTTTGTGAGATCGGCCGCGGTTGCCGCAAAAACAGACGCCGATCGAATCGCCGGCGAAGCGCGGTTGTATTCTATGGCTGCCTCCGGCGCGATTGTCGCGGCGGGTCTGATCAGCGGCTGGCTTTACTATTGGGCGGGAGATCTGCACCGGTTCACGCAGTGGATAGGCGCGTATCTCTGGCTGTACGTGGCGCTGCTCGGGCTCTGTTTTATCTCGAGCAATGTAGTATGGAGAATGGCGGCGCGCGGCTCACGCGCGCTCACGCTGACCTCCACCGCCTTAATAATCCTGTTCGCAATGTTCTTTCGCGCGGAACTGATTGCGAGGAGGCCCTTTCTATCTACCGACGTGTACCGTTATGTCTGGGACGGCCGAGTGCAAGCCGCTGGAGTCAATCCTTATCGCTACGTACCCGATGCGAAGGAGTTGGCCTCGCTGCGAGACAATCAGATCTTTCCGAACATAAATCGAGGCGACTATGCGCTCACGCCTTATCCGCCGGCGGCCCAGGCGGTGTTCCTGGGTGTTTACCTGGTGAAACCCTCGAGCGTAACGGCATTCAAGATAGCGATGTCGCTCTTCGATCTCATAACGATGCTCGGCCTCGCCTTCGTACTCGCGCGCGCGAATCTCCACCCGGCTAGAGTCATTCTCTTCGCCTGGAATCCGCTGCTTATCTTCGAAGGCGCGCACAGCGGCCACATCGAATCGATCTTCATCGCATTTCTGGCGCTAGCGCTTCTCGCTCGGACCCACAAAAAGATCGTGTTGACCGGAGTAATGCTCGGGCTTGCCACCGCAGTGAAATTCTATCCTGCCCTGTTGCTGCCCGCGTTTCTTTTTTGGGATACAGAATCGATAGCTGAAGCGGGACAGGGGTTTGCAAATAAAGTCACTCGCGCAGTCCGATCATTAATGACCCGACGGAACCTGATCTTGATCGCGGCGTTCATAGTGACGATCATCCTCGTCTACTTGCCTTACCTCAGCGTTGGGACTCAAGTGCTTGGAAATCTGCCCAACGAATTTGCCGAGGAGGGCTTCACCGGAACCGGAAGCCGTTATTTTATCCTCGACCTGGTCCGACGCGCCGTACCAATTCCCACATTATTGTTTCTTCTGATTTCCGCGCTTGCGCTCTTGTGGCTGGCTTTCACGTGGCTGATGCGGGAGAAACGGGGGCCGGCGGATGTGGCAGCAGGCTGCGCCGCATTGATAGGTCTCTACTTGTTGATCGTGACGCCTCGATATCCGTGGTACTATGCGTGGCTCCTGCCGTGGCTGTGCTTCGTTCCAAGAACGGCATGGCTTTATATGAGCGGCGCCTCGGTATTGCTGTACCTGACATGGTATAAGCCCCTGGAGTTTCCAGGAATCCCGCTCTGGCTCGGATCACTCGTGTTCCTTCCACCGCTGTTGGTTTTGGCGTTTTATAAGTGCAGACCAGCTCTGCTGGATGATTGAGTTCAGTAGCTAAATTGAGATACAGAACTTCAATCGCTTGAACAACCATTTCAGCCTTAGCTCGCTTCAGAGCAGTTAATAACCGCTCCGCATTTCTTAGGAGAACTGAGGAGGTGCGGTTTCCATTAGCCCCGACAACTCTTCGGCGGAAACTAACGCCACATCACGGGAGCCGCGGTGATTAATGATAACGATCTCCTGATTTTTAATCGTTAGATGCCGTTTCTTAGCCCTATCTCTCGTTTCGCCTCGCTGAATGCAACTTCCTCTAATTCGACTCGCTCTTTGATGACTTTCGTAATCCAATCCTCAACATTTCTCTCTCTATGCAGCTTTGCCAAAAACGCCGCTCGCGCAGAGAGCTCGGCTGGTATTGACAATGATGCCGGCGTCGCTCGGCGAACGCGAATTGTCTTGTCCCAAGCTGAATCATCATCGACCTGCGACTCCACAAGATTGTCAATCTCAGTTTCAGACAGTTGCTTCTTGATATGCTTCGGTTTTGATTTCATAAGGCCCATCCTGTGATGATTCGGACAATATTACCGGGTTTGAGTTGAAAGATGATTTTGAGTTCACGCCCGCCAAGCGTTCTCCCAATGAGTTGATAGCGGTCTTTGAACTTCTTATTCCGACGCCAATCAAAGATCACCAGATCGTTAGCAAATCGAGCATACCAAATGTCGGTGTACTTGCCACAGCATGTCTCCTCTTTTGCTCGCCCATACCCGCAGTCCCGTGTGGGCTAACCTCGCCGCCTGATTTCTCTGCGAGAGATTCACTGCTCAACAACGTGACTCTGACCATTCTCATCGTATCCCCTGATACGGACCAATTCGGAATCAGTTCGGAATCGAATCGAATCGCCCACCCATGTTTGAATCGCCCACCCATGTTTGAATCGCCCACCCATGTTTGAATCGCCCACCCGTGTTTGAATCGCCCACCCGAGCCCACCCGCCCGTTGCCATCCGGATGAGCGGGAGGTATACTAACGCCCCAAATGTTATCGGGTGCCTTGCCGCTATAGTGTAAGTGGTTAACACGCCGCCCTCTCAAGGCGGAGACTACGGGTTCGAGTCCCGTTAGCGGTACCAGTTCTAATAGTCATATCCTAAATAGCAAGGAAAATCGGGTCGAAGCGAAATATTCGGCCCGATTTATTTTTCCTGGCAATCCTTACATCCGGTCAAGACGCGCGATGACTTCGCTAACAGCATACGAAGAGTGCGTTAATCGCGTGCTTGATTATCTCTTAGCGTAATTATCTGGGCCAGCACCGGGTTGATCGCCGACTTTGGGTAAGAGGTATCGGATCGCAATGATTATTGCGTGAAGATCTGAGCGAATACATTTTCGATCAATTCCATGCGCTTTCGAAGCTCTTCGGTCAGACGATCAATCGAGTCCACTCCCATCGCGCGGCTAATGTCCAACAGGGCCGTGCTAGACGAAGGCGCCTCCGGCCGAGGCTGATCCATCAACAGTCGCGTCCAATGATCGAACATTCTGAGGAAACGGTATCCTTCGAAGAGGTTTTGGCTTTGACTCGAAGTAAGGGAACAGCAATCGCGTAGATACTCGATCAGACGTGTCGTTCCCATTTCCGGAGCGAGATAGATCCGATCCCTCAATTGCAAGTACCTCGTAACGAAGTAAACGTCCGTCATCCCGCCCGCACCCCACTTCATATTTTGCCTTCGGCCGCGCGCTTTTTCGCTGACCAGTCTGTTCCTCATCGAATAGAGATCTTCCTTGAGCGAAGGATTCCGCGAAGCGGCTTCAAATACGGCTTCGACCAGGGCGGTTTTGGCGTGTGCGCCGAAGCTCGGATCGCCCGCCACCTCGCGAGCCTTCAAATAAGCGGAGTGCTCCCATGCCGAAGCTCGGGAGTTTACGTATGCAAGCAAGCCGCTCAGACTCTGGGCGGCCGATCCGTGCTTTCCCTCCGGCCTGAGCCTCATATCGACGCTGTACAAAAAGCCCTCGCGGGTTACAGCCGAAAGAACACGTATCAGGTTCGAAGCAAAGCTTGTATAGAATTCATCGAGCACGGACTCGCGGCTGCCCTCTTGTGCTTCGTCGTAGACGATTATTAGATCGAGATCCGAGCCGTGATCCATTCCCGAATGCCCAAGTCTGCCCATTCCCAGGATTGCGAATGTAGGTTCCACATCTTTGAAGCGATCGGGAATGGCGGTCAGCGCTATGGTTGAAGCAACATCGAGCACCGCTTCGGCCTGAGCGGTCTGAGCCAGATTGCTCGATCGTAGCGCCGCCGATGCATTCTCAAGCGGCAGGCCGGCCTGCTGCATATCGTGGAGAACAATTGCTGCCGCCATCTGGTGGTGGGCTCGACGTAATGCATCGGCGTTCGCGGCCGGAGCATCCTTCGGACCAAGATAAGCGCGTAGCTCGCGGGCGATCGATTCTACGTCGCTCGTGATGATGGCTTCGGGCCTTCTTACGATGTCAGCCAGAGCGACGGGCGTCATCACGATGCGTGTTAAATATTGACTGCTCAGAATAGCAGCCAACTTGCGAATACATGTGGAAAGGTCAGCGCCAAGATTCAGGGCGCTTGTTTCAGGGGAGCTCCGCGAATCCGCGGCCGAATCCATAGCGGCGGCCCACGCCGCCAACGCGCGCGCCGACCGGAGCGGATTGACCGCTTTATAAACGGCTTCGGTTACAATTCCGGTGATCTGATCCAAGTCCGGTGCTTGATGCAGCTCGGCGCGCTGATCCTTTACACTTGATACAAAATTTTCGATGGAAAGCGCGGCGCTTTTGATACTGACCATCAGTTCACGGTCGGGCTCTGTCATTGAATAAGATTGGCTCCGCAGAGTGCGCGGGCCGCCATCTTCTCCGAGCACGCTGTTGAAGATGGCCCGAACCGCCGATGTGTGCTTCTGAAGATCGCTTTCAAGTTCAGCGGCCGGATCGTCTGACTTGTAGTCGCAGCGCCGCGCAAGCAGAGAGAGTCGATCGAGTGTGGTTGGCAGAGAATGGGTCTGAGCGCCATGTTCCATCTGCAAGCGGTGCTCGACGGTACGGAGGAAAACGTATGCGGCCGAAAGCCGCGTTCGCTCGGTTTCAGAGAGCAAGCCCTTCTCGGCCAGTCTCGCAAGCAAAATCAAGGTCTGGACGGATCGCACCCACGGCTCGCGGCCCCCGAATTCGAGTTGAAGCGCCTGGGCAATGAATTCGATCTCGCGAATACCTCCGACTCCCAGCTTCACATTAAACCCGCCGGGCCGACCCGACTCGCGGCGGTCTATTTTCTCCTTCGCTCGCCTCACCTCGGCCAGAGAACCGGGCAATACATCGTCCCGAAAGATCACGCCGTGAACTCGCTCCCAAAATGCGTCAAAGGCCTGTGGGCTTCCAGCAGTCAGACGGGCTCGAATCAACGCCTGGCGTTCCCAGTTCTGCGCGTGATCTCGATAATAGTCGGCGGCGCGCCGTGCCTCCCAGACCAGATCCCCGTCCCTACCATATGGCCTGAGCCGAAGGTCAGTCCGATAAATCGGCATGCCGCCGGAGCAGTCGTGTCTGGCTCCGGCCATCCTTACGATTCGTTGAGCAACCTTGCCGAAGAAATCATGATTCCTTATAGGGTCGTTCGATCCGCTGGTCTCTCCATCCCCGATATAAAGAAACAGCAAATCGATATCGGATGCGTAGTTGAGCTCCCGGCACCCCAACTTGCCCAGCGCTACTATGGCCATCTCGGCTTTTACCGAACGACCGCGTTCATCCCGAGCGAACGGCGATCCTTGCAGTTTCGTCTCTTCCGCGAGCGCCAGATTCAAGAGATGCTGAAGAATCACGTCCGCGAGACTTGAAAGCTCTTCCGTGATTTCCGACAGCGTCGCCACACCCGAGCAGTCGCGCAAGTATATCCTCATCATCTCACGCATCTTGAAGGCGGCCGCCGATCCTTCGCCCGCGGCGCCGGTTTGAAGAGACAATCGCGCGAGGTCTTCAGCCATCTCTTCGGAGGTCTTCAAGCGATCGAGCTTGCTAGATTGTTCTCCGAGCCATGCTATGCATTCGGGATTGCGCAACAGGGCATCGCCCAGGAAAGGGCTGTAGGATTGAATGAGAAGACTCCGGCTGAGTAAAACGGGATCTCTAATTAGACGTGAGCGCGTTTCACCGCCAAGCTCGAAGAGCTTTCGCCTAAAAAGAACCGAGGCGGCGGGGTCAGCCAGCGTGCTCAGGAACGAATCCGTCTCGCTTAACTGATCGGGCGCCATCGAACCATACTCTAACATAGCCGCAATCAGGCGGCGATGAAGCCCATTGGTCGTTTACCAAGCACTCTTCGCGCAGATCATCAGGAGCCATGATGGATATCCGCCGAACCGTGTCTGTGCATATGCTAGAATGTTGCCGTTCGGCAGCGGTGAGCTTGCCGTCCATTGTAATGAATCAGTATGAGGCATCCATTTCGCGTGCGGTGGTTGACGCAATTCAGACGTTCGCGGAGGCCGCGCGTCCTTCGGAATGTTGCGGACTGCTAAGCGGAAGCAACGGGATAATTACGGACTTGCATCCGTTGCGCAATCTCGCCGAACAACCGGAAATCGGTTATTTTGCAGCGCCCGAAGATCTATTCCAGGCAATGGTGAGGATTCGGGAGTCCGGGCACAAGCTGATCGGAATATATCATTCGCACCCCAAAACCATGGCTTATCCATCGTCAAAGGATGTGGCGATGGCCTTCTATCCCGATGCCTACTACTTTATCATTTCGCTTGAGCCTGCTGCCGATCTGCGAGCTTTTCGAATAGAGGATGCCAGGATCGAGGCCGTGACAATTAACTTGATCGATGCGGCTCAATAGGAATTGTTTATACTTGCCGAGTTCGCGAGTTGAATCATGAAGATCAGCGTCTTGTTGTTCGGTCAAGCCCGCGAGTTCGCGGGAACTCAAAGCCTCGATCTCGAGCTTGCCGAGGGCGCCACCGTCGCAGAGGCATTCGCGCAAGTCGCTGCCCGCGAATCCAAGCTCGATGCCATCGCACCGAGCCTTCTTTTCGCGGTCAACGAAGAATACGCGTCAAGAAACCAGCGCCTGAATGAAGGCGACCTCCTTGCAGTCCTCCCTCCTGTCAGCGGCGGCGAAGAGATATCGCGGGACATTTTCGAGATTACGAGAGAACCTATCGATATATCAGGTCTCCGGCGGCGTTTGCTCGAAGGCGACTCAGGCGCCGTCGTTATCTTCGACGGAGTAGCACGCAACAACACAAAAGGGCGGCGGACTTTGCATCTGGAATACGAAGGCTATACGGAAATGGCGCTGCGGACGATGCAGCAGATCTGCGGCGAAATTCACGACAAGTGGCGGATTAATCGGATTGGTATGATTCACCGCCTCGGGCGCGTAGACATAACGGAGTCATCGGTAGTCATTGTTGTAACATCGGCCCACCGTAAGATAGCTTTCGAAGCATGTGAATATGCTATCAATCGCCTGAAGAAAATAGTTCCTATTTGGAAAAAAGAATTCTTTGAAGACGGCGAGATCTGGGTTGAAGGTGATCCGACAGCCAGTAAATGAGCGGTAGCAACAAAGGGTCAATTTCGATCTGATATTTCTTTAAGACGTGCAGCAGGCGTGAGAGTTGATCTCGTGATGGCCGGTCTTTATCCCTTCTTCCGGATCGCCGGAACGTGTACGCTCTCTCGACGCCGTTGTTCGACTTCGCCCGCCTTCTTTTGCAGATAACTCTGTTGATCAGGATCTCTGATTTCCTGCAGCACGCGCAGCGCTTCATCAAATTTGTACAGCGCCGTATAGCAGTCCGCGAGACCGTATAAAGCCCTGCGCCGGGCCTTCGGATCACTGCTCGATGATGCGAGTTTTTGGTAGAACGGAACCGCCGCGGCGTACTGTGCTCGCGCCAGGTGATAGATCGAAGCCTCACGTGTGCATGCCTGCTCGCTGTACTCATCGAATTCGTCGGAGCTGCTCACCTTGGCATACTCGGTCAAGGCCTGGCTCAGATTATTCTGATTGTAGTAGAGATCGGCTATTCGAAGGCGAATGCGTCTTCGTTCGGCCTGGTCCTGCGGACTCAGCCCTTCATATTCGGCGATCGACTCATAAGATCGGCCGAGATCGGCAAGCACCTCCGCCAGCCTCTCGCGCGCGACGGCCGCATTTGGGTGAGAGGGGGATTGCGCAAGGAACTGTTGATACAGTAATGCCGCGCGTTCATTGCGGTGAAGCTTGAGGTAATAGATGTTCGCGAGTTGGAGGCGGGCTTCCGTGGAAGCCGTGCTTGCGGGGGCCTGTCGCAATAGCTTTTCGTACTGGTCCGCCGCGGCTTCGTAATCACCCGAGTCCCAATCGCTCAGCGCCTGATTTAAGATTCCCTCGACGTCTCGCTTTGACGAGCGCAGCACTAAAAACAGGGCGAGTGCGATTAGGAGCAGGGCGGCGGCTCCGGTCGAAGCCGCTATGACTCTGCGTTTGCGCCTGCCTCGCGCGCTTCGGTATCTGTATGGGATCGACCTAGAGCTGCGATTCCTTTTCAGTAGCATCCTGTTGCCGCTCAATCAGTGAGGCCGCCGAAACCAGATCGCCGTCCGACGTATCGATCAGTTTTACGCCCTGAGTCGACCGCCCCGATTCCCGGATCGTCGAAGTTTCAACTCTAATCAGCTTGCCGTGATTGGTTATTACCAGAACCTGTTGATCGCGCTCAACTGGAAGCACGGCGACGACTTTTCCATTCTTTTCGACGGTCTTCATGTTGATGACGCCCTTGCCGCCGCGTGATTGGAAGCGATACTCCTCGAGTTTGGTGCGTTTGCCGTAGCCGCGCTCCGAGACCGACAACATCTCGGCGGCATCGGTTACCGCCGCGACGCTGATGACATAGTCGCCCTCATCGAGCGTGATCCCGCGAACACCGTACGCCGGCCGGCCCATCGGCCTCACATCCGACTCGTCAAAGCAGATCGCCATTCCATCGTGCGTCGCGAGGAATATCTTCATCTTGCCGTCGGTGATTTCGGCCGCGAGCAGCCTGTCGCCCTCGTCGATTCCCATCGCCATTATGCCGTTCTGTCGTATATTCGCGAACTCCGAAAGCTCCGTCTTCTTGATCGTGCCGCCGCGCGTGGCCATGACGACATACTTACCCTCTTCGAACTCGCGAACCGGAACGATTCCGGCGAAACTTTCTTCCTTCGGAATACTGACAAGGTTCACTATTGCTTTTCCGCGGCCCGCAGCCTGCGCATCGGGAATTTCGTGCACCTTCAATTTGTAGACTTTGCCCTTGTCCGTGAAGATCATGACGTAGCTGTGCGTAGACGCAACAAATATGTAGTCGACTACGTCCTCGGTCTTCAGCGAAGCTCCCTTGCGTCCAGTTCCGCCGCGCCGCTGCGCGCGATAGACGGACACCGGCGTCCGTTTGATATAACCGGAGTGCGTGATCGTTATGGCTACGTCTTCATCGGCGATCAGATCTTCGAGGGACAACTCGGCGCCGGATTCGATGATCTCGGTTCGACGTTCATCATCGTACTCCTTCTGAACTTCGCGCAATTCCTTGACGATCAAGTTTCGAAGAACGGAGTCGTTTGAGAGTATTTCCTGCAGCTCGGCTATGCGCTGTATGATTTCCCTGTATTCGTCTTCGAGCTTCTGGCGCTCGAGTCCGGTCAGCCTCTGCAACTGCATTTCGAGGATTGCCTTCGCTTGAATCTCGGTAAAGGCGAACCGGGACATCAAGCCCTCACGCGCCTCCTGAGCGGCCCTGGACTTGCGAATCAAACTGATTACCGCATCGAGATTGTCGAGGGCTTTTTTTAGTCCTTCGAGGATATGGGCTCGGGCTTCGGCTTTCCTGAGCTCGAAGCGCGTTCTTCTGGTCACGACCTCCCGCCGATGCTCGATGAAGATATTAAGAGTGTCGATAAGATTCAACGTTCGCGGCTGGCCGTTTATGATCGCGAGATTGATGACGCCGAAGCTTTGCTGCATCGGCGTGAGTTTGTAGAGATTATTGAGCACGATGTCGGGTATGGCATCGCGCTTCAGTTCCAAGACGATCCGCATGCCTTCTCGATCCGATTCATCGCGCAAGTCCGAAATGCCTTCGAGTTTCTTATCGTTGATAAGCTCGGCGATGCGCTCGAGGAGCCTGGCTTTATTGACCTGGTATGGGATCTCGGTGACTACGATGGCCATTCGCTCTGCGGACTTTCCAACGCGGTCAACCGCGACCCGCGCCCGCATCACAACCGAGCCCCGGCCTGTTTCATATGCCTGTCGAATTCCTTCTCGACCATAGATGAAACCGCCGGTCGGAAAGTCCGGACCGGGAATCATTCCCATGATGGTCTTCAACCGTGCGTTGGGGTTCTGAATCAGATACACAGTGGCTTCGACAACTTCGTTGAGATTGTGCGGCGGGATATTGGTCGCCATTCCAACGGCGATTCCACCCGAGCCGTTTACAAGCAGATTCGGATATCTGGTGGGAAGTACGACCGGCTCTTCGCGTGATTCGTCGTAGTTGGGCGTGAAGTCGACCGTATCCTTATCGATGTCGGCGAGCATCTCGGTCGCGATCTTCGTGAGGCGGGCTTCGGTGTACCGGTATGCCGCGGGGGCGTCTCCGTCTACGGAGCCAAAGTTTCCCTGGCCGTCCACCAGCGGATAGCGCATCGAAAAGTTCTGCGCCATTCGCACCAGCGCGTCATAAACGGCGCTGTCACCGTGCGGATGATATTTGCCGAGCACGTCTCCGACGACCGTAGCCGATTTTTTGAATGGCCTTCCCGGGTTGAGTCCAAGCTCGTGCATCGCGAACAGGATTCGCCTGTGTACCGGCTTTAGTCCATCGCGCGCGTCCGGGAGCGCGCGTCCAATTATGACGCTCATCGCGTAGTCCAGATAGCTACGCTTCATTTCCGCTTCTATGTCTACCGGTATTCTCTGAGCTGCATCTGCCATGCGTTCTTGTTCTCCATCAATCCGCCGCACACTCGTCCGAGGCGGAATTTAAGACTGCAAATACGTCTGAAATTTGTTGACCGTTCGATGATTCACGAAGGTTCTAGCGCTCGCTAAGGATAAGTCGAATTATAGACGATAAACCGGCCCTGAAGCCAGCGGAAGGCACCCTTAAATGGCCGAATTCTCAGCATTTTTGGAGTTCCTACACAAGCTCCGCGACGTGCGATTTTACGGATTCAAGCGCCCTGCTGAGCTGGTTGTGAAGATATGGATGGGTTCGCTCGGCCATCGGCAGGTAGAAGAGTTCGGTTGTGCGAATGTAACGAAGTTTCTTTTCGAGTTTTGGCGATTGGGCGAGGAATCTGAGATTGTCCAGCCGATCGCATAGCTTGACGATCGGCGCTCCGGTGGCGGGCTCGGCCTCGATCGCCGCCAGATAATCGCGAAGGCTTACTTCCTCGAGCTTGGTCAAGAGCCATACGATTTTGGCGACTTCGCTTCCGAACATCGTCTCGACCTGATCCCGCGTGGTATCGCTATCCTCGATCACATCGTGAAGCAATGCCGACGAAATCAATTCAGGAGAGTGAATATCGAGCTCATCGACCAGCGAGATTGCCACGCGCACCGGATGCACGATGTAAGAGGTTCCTTCATCACGAATCTGTCCGGCATGCGCGCGGCTGGCCAACTCATACGCGCGGTCGACGCGCGCGATCTCGCGGGAGTTCAGATGCGGCTGCAGGCGCTCGTTTAGATATTCGTAAGTGCGGTCGTACACCATCCTCAATTGACTGTAGCAAAGCGCCGAGTTGATCTTCAAACACCATGCACTTTCAGCCTAATGCGAGGATGTATCATAGTATCATCTGGGCATTCAGATCAGACCAGACGGGCATTCAGTCACCAGTGCCCGTGAGCAGGTAGACGAACTCCGGCTCTTCGGCAAAACGCGGCAAGCGATCAAGAATCTCAAGCGCCGTGGCGGCAAGCTCACGATTTTTGATTTTGCGCGCGAGCTTGAGCGCTCGGGTCGCCTCATCCCTAGCGCGGGAGTATCCGCGCAACTCTTCATGCAATTCGGCGAGGTGAAGCAGAGTGGGCGCAAGCTGAGCGTTATCGCCTAACTCGGTGAACGCATCCGCCGCTTTTCGGAGCAATCGAAAGGCGTTGATATGATCGCCTTTGAGAAGGAAGAGGTAACCCAGAGACTCTTCTACACAGGCATGCGTGTGTGGATGTGGATCATCGGCCAGCATCGCGAGCGCTTGCCGAAGGCGTCGTTCCGATGATTCCAGCTTTCCCATCTGAGCCAACAACACGCCTATGTTGTTGGTATAGCCCGCGGCTCGCCAGATCATTCCGGCGCGAAGAGTCACATCGGCGGCTCCTTCCCAATCAATTAGCGCCCACCAGAAGTCTCCGCTTCGCTTTCGGGCGATTGCCCGGTTTCCATAGAAATGCATCCACAGGTAGGCATCTTTAGGAAATTGTTCAGCAATCGCGGCTGCTTGCTCGAAAGATCTGAAAGCTTCTTCATATCGTCTGTTGAACACCAACAAGCTTCCCACCTGGATGTGGGAAAGCGCCCGCTCATAAACATCTGGTTGCTTTTCACATCCTCTGCGCGCCGCAGCTAGCGCTTGTTCATACTTACCGTGAAGGTAAAGGCAGTTCGCGACCATTCGCTGCCAGATGCCTGCTTGCCTGATGTCACGTTTGTAACAACAAATGTGAACGCCTTGCCTCGCACACCTCAAGGCAAGATTCACTTTACCCTCTTTGATCAACTGATGATACAATCGCCAAAGTCCGTTGGCTTCTTCCAGTGAGGCTTGATTCATAGGATAATCCTGGCCAGTCCCTGTCAGGAGCCGGCGCGATTCAACCCAAAAAGGAGAATCAACTAAGATGAATTCTGCGTACGCCAGAAGATCGAGTGGAACATCACCCCCGATGCGGATGTTCGATTTCTTCGCTGTGATCATAAGTTTCTTGAAAACGCGATCACAAGGCTCTCTGATTCGCGGCGCTCGCCGCCATACTCGGCGCAAGCGCCGAACTTCCACTTCAACCAATCTAAAGGAGACCACTAGAATGAATTTCAAACAGCTACGCGCGATCACCTTGTCTATCTGCCTGCTTTCCGGTTCAGTCATCGCTGGTGAAACAGTGCCCATGCCAGCACCTCCGCCCCCCGGAACGGCGGTAAAGAAGATTCATGCTCCGAAAGCAGAGAAGAAGGCGCTCCCCCTGAACGTCTTCGATCTGCTTTCAATTGTGCTTTCGAACCTGGGAATTCTGCAGTAGTCGAATCCCAGTAGGTCTGCGCCTCAACCCTGCCTTGGAACCTGTTGCCGCCGCCTGCGTCGGTGACGGCCAAGTATAGGTTTGTCTATGGCGCACGGTATTCTATATGACTGGCACGAGATGTCAACCGTGTTCGGCGCCGTTGTCCAGTTCAGCGGAGTATTATAGTCGTGCATTCCCTTTAATGGCAGATATTAGTAATGGACCTGACTCTAATACTTTTGCTGTAAGGTAATAAGTTTCCGGTCCGTTTAAGCTGTCACGCTTTGACCACGACTAGCTGTGCACGAACTCACGATGCCACGGTAAGGCCGGCGCGAAATCTGGGAAGCCGATCTAGCTCGTTCTCTTTTTCTTGGAGGCAGGCTCGGTTAATTCCTTGCTCTTTCGCGCCGGTCGAGCCGGCGGCCTTGATTCTCTCGCCTTTTCCGACTGACTGGTTATAAACCGCTCTGCATCCAGTCCTTGCTCTACAAGCGAGCAGATCAACCGAGCCAGTTCATCGCCGTCATCGCCCGCGCGCTTCGTTAGCTGCGCGGCAATTTCGGGCGTCATATGTGTGTTCATGAAGAATTTGACCACGTTACCGGTCTCCTGGGAGCTTAGAGTGTTCTTCGGAGCTTCACCCTCGCCGGTAAGGAGCCATTGAATACTTGTATTGCCCAGCTCAGCGACGCGCGCGACCGTTCGTAACGCGGCATATCCGGGCATGCTGCCCTTTTTCCACAAGTAGATAGCGTGCTTTGTCACGCCAAGACGACGTCCGATTTCAGGCGCCGAGTCTATCCCCAGAGCCTGACACACCCTTTTGTAAAATCCAGTTCGGTCGAGCATCACTCCACTTCTCGCTTGACATCGAGTCGAGTCCTACTTTACCATAGCGCTCGCAATAAGAATATAGTGTTTCATTTGTGACACGCGAGAATAGCATGACTTCTCTAGAAATCAAATTCTTGGTCTACGAAAAATGGGGTTCTATCACGGCGGCTGCACGTGAGCTTCACTGCAGCCGTTCTCAGCTCTCTTACTGTATCGCGCGAAGGAGGAGATCGCCGGAACTACGTGAGAGACTGGCGCGTGCGCTCGGAATGTCGGTCGAGGAATTGTTTGCGGAGCCCTCGTCCAACTCATAAGAATCGCGCAACGTTGAAAGAGCCGCCGCCATAAAGCGCCATCGCGCCGCCGCGAGGGCGAACGATTGCTTCGCGTACTGCATTGCTTCGCGTACTGCATTGCTTCGCGTACTGCATTGCTTCGCGTACTGCATTGCTTCGCGTACTGCATTGCTTCGCGTACTGCGTTGATAGCGGAGGCGCGAGAGCGGACGGGTGCAGCCATGGGCCAATGGACTTCAATCCTCCTTCCATGGGTTGCTTCAAAGCCACGGCTGCACCCGCCTGCTCTCCACCCTGTAGCTAATGTGTTCTGCTAGTCTGGTCTTCTCGATGAACAAATCGATTACGAGTCCGATTATTGGCGGGCACCCGAAGAATTTTCCGGACCACGCGCATGGCCTTCATGGATTTCGAGTCCGGGCGTCAGGAAATTATTTGACCCAGGGTGTTTGAAATTTCGTCGATTTGAATGGGTTTGATTATCACCGCATCCACCAGTCCGCGATGCCGGTCGAGCATATCTTCGGACAACGCATAGCCGGTCGCCAGCACTATCTTGACCTCCGGCCATCGACGCCGTATCTCAAGCGCCACTACCCACCCGTCCATCTCCGGCATCGACAGATCGGTGAATACTACATCAAAGCAACCGCCTTCGAGCTTGAACAGCCCCTCGGGTCCGCTTGCGGCCAACTCGGTCCGATGACCTGTAGAATTGAGCATCCCTGCGAGCGCTTCGCGCACTCTTTCGTCGTCGTCTATTACGAGTATATTCGCGGACCGGATCTGGCGGGCTGCCGCCATGCCGGCCGGGCGCCCTTCCATCTTTTGTACGGGCAGCGCGATGACAAAGGTAGAGCCCCTCCCCGGAAGGCTGTTGGCCTCGATACGCCCTCCGTGCCGCTCTATGATGCTATGGCTCACCGCAAGGCCGAGCCCCGTTCCTGTAGTACGTTTTGTTGTAAAAAACGGCTCGAATACTCGTTCGCGAATCTCGCGGCTCATTCCGATGCCATTGTCGGAGAAGGATACAAGCATCCATGTTTCGCTGCTCTCCGTTGAAATAATCAGCTTTCCACCCTGGGGCATCGCGTCCAGAGCGTTCAAGATTATGTTGACGAATACTTCGCGCATCTCGGAAGCGTTGCCGAGAGTCAGCGGAACGCCGCGCAAGACCGTTTCGACTTCGTAATGCAGCCCGCGCGCCTGCGCTTCGTCGCGCCAGCGCGCCCGCGTCAAGTTGGTTGAATCCTGAACAAGCTGATCAACGTCTATCTGCTCGCGGACGGTCTCGCTCTGTTGTAGCGCGAACACCTGAATTCGTTTGACGGTTTGGGCCCCATCCATCGCCGCGCGTTCTATGATGTCTATTCGTGAAGCCGCCCGCTCATCGACGATCTCTCGCTTCATCAACTGAGCGTGGCCGAGTATAGCCGCCAGGATATTGTTGAAATTATGCGCTACGCCGGATGCCAATTGCCCCAGAGCGCGGAGTTTGTCCGCCTGGGCGGCGCGCTCAGCAGCCATGCGCTCTTCGGTAATGTCCCGAGCGATTGATAGAACGCTCGAGACTCGCCCTTCGTCATAGATCGGCGTGTACGTAACCAGCAACAGGCGGCTCTCACCGCTTCGCTTCAGTCCGCGAATTTCCAGAGTCTGCGCTTCGCCCTGGAGAGCGCGGGTGAATCGCTCGACTGCGAGCTTCTTGTCCTCGTGCGGCAGAAATTGCCGGTAGTCGGTCGCGAGCAATTCCTCGCGCGGATAGCCCGACAGCTTCACGAGCTGTTCGTTGAACCAGATGAACCGGCCTTCGGGAGAAAGGGCAAAGATGGCATCGTTCGCGTGCTCGATCAACTTGATCAAAAAGTTTCGCTGTTCGCGGGCCGCGGCTTCCGCCGCTCGAAGCTCCGACAAGTCGCGAACTATGCACACCGCTCCAAAGGGGCCATCGGCCGCCGTGCTTTCGAGAGGGCTGATCGTTACGAGCATGGATCTGGAGAGCCGCTCGGGCACAAGCTCGAACGTAACAGGCTGGCGCGATTCCATAACCGGTATCACGTGGCATCCATTCCCTTCGAGCCCCTGTAACAGAGTGCAGCACTTCCGCCCGATTAGATCGTCTACGTCGGCCTTTTCCAGAATTGCGGCAGCCTGATTTACTCTCCTGAGAATCCCCATCCGGTCGAATATGAAAATTCCGTCATTGAGCGCGTCGAATGTCGCTTCCCACTCATGCTTGCCCCTGGAGATCTGATCGAATAATTCCGCGCGCTCGAGCGCCGTAAACAACTGGTCCGCTACCGCCGACGCTATTTCAACCGATTCGTCCGACCACTCTCTTGGAGCGTCGCGCATAATCGCGATTATGCAAAGCCGGGGCGTGGCCTTGTAAAACACCGGCACGACCATAAAGGACCGAGTGCCGGCAGGTTCCAGAAATGAATCCAGGTATTGCGCGACGCGAGGATCGGAGTAGACGTCATTGCAGAGAAATGGACCGTTCTCTACGCGTTGAATCAATCCCTCAAAGTCTACCGCTTGATAATTCAGATTAGAACCCGACACGCGCCCGTCTCTATATTCGCATTGAACGGACCAAACGCCCGTGTGCTCATTGAACCTGGCGATCACAAGGCCGTTGACTCCCATATAGTCGCCAAGCTCGGCCGTTACTATCTGAAATATCTCGTCGAGCTGATTCGACTGATTTATTCCATGAATGATGCTGCTTATGAGTTCTTCGCGCCGAACGGCGTGCTTGGCTTCCGCGAAAAGATGACTGTGGCTTACCGCGACTTCCACTTGTCCGGTTACGGCTTCAACGAAGGTTATCTCGCTCGGACTCCATTTGCGCGGATAGTCGGTCTGGTTGATTGAGAGTGATCCCCAGAAACGCCCGTTGACGAAGATGGGACAAACGATCTCAGACTGGCTAGCGGCCTCGACGTGCCATACGTTCACGCTCGAGGTGAGCTCCGGATGAGCGGCGACGAACGCACGCACGTCCTCGACGATGAGAGTGCGGCCCGTCTCCACCATGTACTGCATTTTATAGTCGCCGGCAGCGACTGGTACTCCCTGGAGCGACAGGTCGGGCTTGCTCAAGTATTCAGCCACCAGCGACACTTCATCGTTGACCAGTTTTCGGAAAATAACCCGGCTCGCTTTCAACGCGTGCCCTAGTTCTTCGACGGTGACCTGAAGGGTCTCTTCGAGATCGAGCGACCGGCGTATCGACGCGACTATCTGGTTGACCAGCGTCGCTCTTGTAGCCGATTCCCGCGCTTCTCGGTAGAGCTCAGCCTGACGAATCGCTACGGCCGCTTGCTCAGCTACGGACTGCGCTATCTTGATCTCCCACGTAGTCCAGTGGTGTTTTGACTCGCAGTGCCTGAGGCTAATTACTCCCAGCGGCCGTCCTCCAAGCCATATGGCTGTTCCAAGCACCGATTTCATGTTGGAAGAGCGGAAGGTATCGCGAAGCGGCGCCAGCATCGGTTCAGTCAATACGTCGTCTACCGCGACTGCTTGAGGAGTAGACAGCACCGCCTGCAACAGAGGATTGTTCTTAACCTGGATTGTGTCGGAAGCCTGGTTTCGGCCCGCGCAGCAGGCGGCGACATATTCGTGTGTGATCGACAATTCGTCCGGCAACGGCGAGGGCATCAAAGCGAGTCTACACCGGCATACCCCAAGCGCAGCCCCGAGCTCGTTGACTATCGTCTGAAGTACGGTTTCCTGATCAAGTGAACTATGGATCGCCGCTCCGATCCTTCCGATCAATTCTTCCCGGCGCACTCGCGCCTCCGCTTCGCGATAGAGATGATCGCGATGAAGCGCCACGGCGGTTTGATCCGCCACGAGCTTAACGAGCCCGATCTCTTCCTCCGAAAAAGCTCGTGAGCATTCGAACTGTTCCAGCGCCAGAACCGCCGCCGGCCTCCCATTGTAGCTAATGGGCGCGTAGGTCAGCGCGCGGCATCCCTGCCGTACTGCGACGGCGCGCACAACCGGGTCGCTGTTTCCGGTATCGGGGATGCTAATGATCTCGCCGCTCAGCAACCTGCTGAGCAAGGGGCTCTCATGAATTTCAAATGGGTGCCCCAACAATCCCGGAATCGAATGGCGCGGAAGATATTGGGCGGTAACTCTGATGGAGGAAAATGATCCTGCATTGCCGTTGGCTTCAGCAGGAGGATGAGAGTAGATTGCCGCACGGCTCACACTGAGAGCCTCTCCAATCCCCTCGACCGCCACTTTCAGTATTTCAGAGACATTGGGCGCGGTCCTGATGGCGGCCAACAACCTGCTTGTGAGCGCCTCTCTCTCCGCGGCCTTCCTGGTCTTCTCATACAACTCGAATTGATAGATGGCGAGCGCGAGGTTGGATGCGATTACCTGTACTAGCTGTTTGTCCGTTGTCGACCAGCGCCTTTTTTTGTCGCACTGGTGGATTATGATCGCGCCGATGGTTCTTGCATTGATTACAAGCGGCACTACAAGAGCGGATTTGACCTTGTCGTCGAGAAGAAGGTCGCTCACTCCCTGTTCGCGAGCCGATTTCTGCACGTCGGAGACCTCGACGAGATCGGAGCCGCCGAAGAACCTGTGCGCAATATCGGTCTGCGCAAGCCCGGACTTCAAGCCGACGAGCGATCTTATACGAGGCGCGGTATAGTCGGTCCTGTATTGAATTTCGCCGTCTCGGTTGAGCGCAACCGCGCAACGGCTCGCGCCGAGGGCGCGGCCGAGCTCTTCCACGGCCGCACGCAGCACTTCATCCAGATCGCCGTGCAGCGACGAACGAATGGCCGAGCCGACTCGATCGACGAGAGCCCAGCGATCGACATTTCCGGTCCGGCCGAATATGCCTTTCAGCACTCTTTTCATCTACGTCTGTAATGGGACTCTCCGGCGTGAGGGCTTTGCGGAAGCAACGTCTACGCGACGTTGCCGAACCGGCCAGACTGGTTGAAAACGAAGGCGCGGACTACGCCCACTTTCTTGCGATGCGATCCGCGTCTACTTTCAAGAACGAAAACTCCAGCGCTTTGCCGGTTGCCGCCTCTTGCACGACCAATCCGGGCTCGGTTGCAAGCTGGCGTATTTCCCGCCACGAGTCCATCGGAATCTGTGTGAACGTATCAACGATATCCGGATCGAAGTGTGCGCCCGCGCATTTCAGCAATTCTTCCGCGGCTGCCTCAAAAGGCCGCGCTTTACGATAGGGCCGGTCGGACGTTATTGCATCTACCGCATCGGCCACCGCGAATATCCGCGCGCCCAGGCATATCTGGTCTCCGCCGAGACCGCGTGGATAGCCGCCGCCGTTGAAGCGCTCATGATGTTGGGATACGATCTGGGACGCTCCTTCAAGAAAGTCTATTCCACAGAGAATCTGAGATCCGAACTCGACGTGACGCCGCATATGCGCCCACTCTTCGTCAGTGAGCGAGCCGCGTTTGAGCAGTATCGCGTCGGGCACGCCTATCTTGCCGATGTCGTGAAGCAATGCCCCGTGCTCGAGAGCGATCATCTCGCGCCCCGTCAATCCGAGATACTTGCCGATCCTCATGCAGTAGGCGACCACGCGGTCCGAATGCCCGCGAGTTTCGACGTCGCGTGCTTCCAAAGCGGCCGCCAGTGATTGCAATGTCGCCCGGTAATTTATGTAAAGGCGCTCGAGCGTGAGGTTCAGGTTCACGTTCGCCATGCTCAACTCGTTGGTTCGCAGGCTAACGAGTTCTTCAAGGTGCTGCTCATATTGTCTGTTGGCTTTTATCAAGAGCCGATGGCGCAGCGCTCGTTGAACGGCGGTTTCAACTTCGGAAATATTGAACGGTTTGGTGACATAGTCGAAAGCGCCCCTGCGCATGGCCTCAATAGCGCTTTGGATGTTCAGGTTTCCGGATATCAAAACTACTACTGTATCCCTGGCTTGCCGCGAGATCTCTTCCAGTAACTCCAGCCCGCTCATACCCGGCATCATTATGTCCGAGAGCACCAGGTCGTAGGATTCTTCTTTCAGGTATTCCAGAGCTTCGGCGGCGCTCGTAGCGGTCTTACATTCGTACTGTTCCGACAAAAGTGAATCGAGCACGGACAGCACGTTTGTTTCATCGTCGATGATGAGTATCTTGGCGGTTCGGAGCCCGCTGGAAGTCAACGGAGCAGCGATGAGATTTGCCATCGCGTATTAACCCGTTTCTCCTGCCCCGGCGTTCAGCCGGCGGAGACCTTTCCCAAGTATGCGTAGAAGAACTGGCCGATCCTTCTACTGATGAGGAACCGCGGGGGATTTATTCGGCGCGCGAGCGACTCCCAAAATCGGGGTTTCGTTCGAATAAATTCGACGGTAATTCCGCGACATCGATTTCGACGTCTATCTTGAGCCTTATCAAAAGGGAAATGTCGATGCCTGAGAGTCGCCAGTCGAAGCGTAATTAAAGGGGGACTGGCGGATACTAGTACAGAGAGCCCTGTTTTGCAATACCTTTTTGACCCTGATGAGACCCCTGATGGGGAAGACATGAGGCTCAAGCTATCACGCATTTTCAAGCTTAGATCTGGTTTCTGGACAATTTCGGTGAGTGTTCGACGAATCGCGAATAAAAAGGCGGCGGATTACTCCGAATCGGTATTGAACTGCCGTCTCCTCAAAGGAGTAACTACGCGGAGGGGATTCCGGCGAGCAACGTATACTGGTTCGAGATCCTCTCGCGGTTGAAACGCCTGATCCAGCGCAATTGCCTTCATCGCCTCTCGCGCTTCGGCGATGAGCGATTCAGATTTGACCTCTCGAGCAAGATCAAGCGACCGAAGCGCGAGATCACTCGCCTCCTCATAAAAGAGTTGGCGTCGTCTGAGCTGGCTCAGGTGAAGAAGCGATCCGAGCAACTGACTGCGGTCGTCGAGATTTTCGAATATCTTGATGGACCGTTCGAGGTGCGTTTCGGCTTCTTGAAAGCGATTGGTCAGCGTACAGAGATAGCCGAGCGAATCGAGGATGGCCGCGCGGGTGTGAGGATGCGGATCTTGCTCTACCAGTTCGAGGGCGCGAAGAAACCTATCTTCGGCCTGATCTGTCTCTCCCCGTATTGTAAGAAGGTAGCCTATATTGTTGATGTAGAGCGCGGCGCGCCAAAACTGACCTTCCTGCTGCAACAGATCAGCGGCGCCTTCCATGTCTATGATTGCTTTATCGCAATTTCCCGTTCGACGGTGCGCCAATGCGCGCGAACCAAACAGATGCGTCCAAAGATAACCATCCGAGTGAAAGTCGCGGCCGATTTCCGCGGCCTTGTCGAAAAGCTCGAACGCTCTATCGAACTCGTTGTTGGTCGCATGAAATCCAGCGAGAGCCACACACGTGAGCGCCGTCTCATATGGATTGGATTCGAACGCTTCCATTGCAAGCTTGCCTTCTATGACTGCTTGGTCGTAATTGCCTTGAAGATAGAAGACGTTCGCTAGTACTCTCTGCCAGATGCCGGCGTGCTTGTTGTCGTTCTCGTCGAGATAGAAGTTGATAGCTCGGTAGGCTACTGATCGTGCAATGCCAAGGTCGCCGGATTTGATGGCGGCATTATAGTTCCGCCAGAAATTTTTTGTGAAATCTTTGGGCATTCTGTGTAACATAGGATACTACAAAAGTGGGTTTAGTCAAATGGTAATGAAGCCTTCCGAGGAGAAAAACAATGAATAAGCTATCAAGCTCGTTGTGTTCTTTGGTTCTACTAATAATTTTGGCTGGCGGAGTCCTGGGCGGTGAAGTCGTACCGACGCCTGCCGTACCGCAACCTCACAGTACAATCTCGAACCCTGCTAAACACGGTGGCCACTCGAATTCGACTTCAAAGGGCCGGTCGCTCACCTGGTTGGAGATCGTAGAAATCGCGCTGTCGAATCTTGGACTGCTGTAGTTCGCAAAACGCGCCTTGGAACTCTATCCCTCGGTACTCTAAGGGACGCTAGTAAAATCCAGTGCACCGCCAGGGGGTACTCTCGGGTTCCCATTCATCGATGAACAGGGGCCGGTAGATGTCCTGTGTTCGGACAAAGCAAATTGTCTGTGCATATGGAATCCTTACTCTACCGATCAGCACTCTACCGATCAGCCTAACTTGATCGCACATATTGGACAGTGACTTGTCATAGAAGATTTCGATGATAACGGTCAGGACCGGCGCCAGGTCACACGCTCCATTGATTAAGACGCCCGGTGGAGCTTTCTCTCTTTGGCGGGCTTCCGGGCATCGACGCTTCTTACGTAAGTCTTTCCATTTGCCTCGCGAAGCCTGAAATAAGGCTCGAGCCTATCCAGCGTATTCCGCAACGCCGCATTAATGTGCGCTCGCATGGCTTCGGACGCCGCGGCGGGATCACCTGAGATCACTATATCTATTAGATCCTGATGTCGACGGCTTGATTGACCGGGAGAGGAATGCCGCGCAACGCAGAGCCAGGTCGACGCCAGGACATGATTTTTCTCGATGGCTTCACACAGAGTTTGACAGCCTGCGCATTCAGCAATGCGGCGATGCAACTTTTCATGAAGGCTCAAGTATACAAATCGGTCTCCGTCTGTCTGAGTCGATAGTGCGTCAACGCGAGCGGACAGCCTCTTCAACTCGGCTCGTTGGCGCACAGTCGCAGCCCCGGCAAAAAGCCAGGCCGCTTCCGCTTCAAGCGCCTGACGAACGACGTAGTGACCCCTCACCTCATCTTCAGTGGGAATCTTGACCCTGGTGCCGGCGCGAGGACGACTCTCCAGCAAGCCTTCAAACTCGAGCCGAATAAACGCTTCGGAAACTGGCAGCAAGCTCATCCCGAGTTCGCTCGCCAGTCTACGCCGGGATATCACTTTCCCAATCGGGAGCTCGCCTCTCAGAATGCGGTCGCGCAACCTCACATATGCTTCGCCCGCCAGGCTTATGCCGTCCTGAGATTCATTCATGATTATGTCTTCAGCTCCGTTATTTATGCTGCCGATCCGGCAACGGCAACTCAGTATGCTCGGCCGCTCTTTGTTGAGTCAAGAAATCGCTCCAATCCAATCTGTATTCTAATCTGATATTGCAGAATTGGGGCGCAATTCTTGACACTGAGCGGGCAATTTCATAGTCTGCTTCAGGTTCTCGGCCTTCGCCTTACAATTCTACAATCAAGCGCGAGGACGAGCCGTCGATTTTCCGGAGGCGAGGCGCGATTACAGAGATGGAGAATTCCGCGGCCCTCTCTATTAAGGACGTTGCCTGGCAGGCGATTCAGGGCGCCTACGATTTACAGGTTCACGTCGCGCCCGATGTCATAGCGCGTCGAACGGATGATATCGATCTTGCGAAGGACTTTCTCGCTCGTGGGTTGAAAGGTTTTGTTCTCAAGTCACACTATGTTCCCACCGCGGAAAGGGCAAAAGTCGTGGCTCGCGCGGCGCCGGGAATTGACGCTCGCGGCGCCATAGCCTTGAATCACAGCATCGGCGGGCTCAACCCTGTAGCCGTGGAAATCGCCGGGCGCTCAGGCAACAAAATCGTCTGGTTTCCAACCGTCGACGCGGCTAATGAGACTGCCGGCCGCCTCGACGGGGGAGACTACAAGCTTCCATTTTGGGCAAAAATTCAACGAGAAATCGCCGCCGCCGGCATCACGCGGCCGCCAATAACCGTGCTTGATCAGAACGGCCGCGTGTCGGAAGAGGCCCGGCAATGTCTAGAACTGATCGCCAAACATGACATGATACTTGCGACCGGACACCTTGGCCGGCACGAGATCTTTCCTCTGATACGCGAGAGCCTCGAGCTTGGAGTGAAGAAAATCGTCGTCACTCACGCCGAATTCCCTTCGCAGAACCTCACAGGTGAGGAGCAGCTCCAGTTGGCGGAGATGGGAGCGGTTATCGAGCATTGTTTCACGACCTATTATACGAACAAGGCGCCGTGGGAAGCGGTATTCGCAAACATCAGAACGACTGGAATCGAGCATTCAATGATCTCGAGCGACCTCGGCCAGTCGACGAACCCTCCCGTGGCCGAAGGCCTGGCAATGTTCGCGCAGAAGTTGCTCGACGCCGGTTTTTCTCGTACTGAGATCAACCGAATGGCCGCTTCGATTCCAGCCAGCTTGTTGGAATGACACAAGCGAAAATTGTGGAAAGAGCCGGGGATACAATACTCGTCATTAGCTCCCACGCGGCGGACTTTGTCTGGCGCGCAGGCGGAGCGATCGCTCTCTACAGTACGCGAGGCGCGCGCGTTCGCGTGCTTTGTTTGTCATATGGTGAGCGCGGCGAATCGGAAAGACTGTGGAAGAATCCAGGCATCACGCTGGAAGAAGTAAAAGCAACCCGACAAAAAGAAGCCGAGAGCGCGGCCGAAGCGCTTGGCGCCGAGATACGCTTCTTCGATGCCGGAGACTATCCTCTTATACGAACAAGTGAACTCCTCGACCAACTCGTGGACGAGTTCCGGCAGATTCAACCCACTGTAATCCTGACCCATTCTTTTTCCGATCCATACAACGGCGATCATACCGAAACGAACCGGTTGGCTTTGGACGCGCGCGTGTACGCTCAGGCAGCAGGATACCCTAGTCAGTCGCGGAAGCTCGACGCACCTCCTGTATTCCTTTTTGAGCCTCATCAGACCGAGATGTGCGATTTTAAACCGCAAGTATTGCTGGACATCACTTCGGTCTTTGAGCTTAAACGGCGCGCGATGGAGTGCATGCAAGCTCAGGAGCATCTGTGGCGCTACTACACCGATGTCGCGAGCCGCCGGGGCACTCAGGCCGTCCGCAACTCCGGAAGGCGCGAGATCAAGTACGCCGAAGCCTATCAGCGAGTTTATCCGCAGGTGACGGATCAGCTTTCCTGAACTCACGGCATGAATCACAAGATTGTACAAAGAATCTCCCGCGCTGATGCCGCAATTATCAGCGAGTTGGGAAGCCAGGGCGTAGCTACTGTTCACGAAGCTCAGGGCAGGCGCGGTCTTATGAAGCCCTACCTTAGGCCCATCTACGCCGACGCGCGCGTAGCCGGTTCAGCAATTACGATATCGTGCCGGCCCGGCGACAATCTGATGATTCATGCAGCCGTTGAAGTATGCGAGCCGGGTGATGTTCTGGTAGTCGTGACCACCTCGGATTCCAACGACGGAATGTTCGGGGAATTGCTGGCCGCTTCGTGTCGTGCGCACGGAATAACCGGCCTCGTAATAGATGCGGGAGTCCGCGACGTAGCGGATTTGACCGCGATGGCCTTTCCAATCTGGGCCAAAGCTATCTCCGCTCAGGGGACGGTGAAGGCGAGCGCGGGTTCCGTCAATATCGATATTGTATGCGCCGGCGCGATTATTCATGCCGGGGATGTGATAATCGGAGATCAGGACGGCGTAGTCGTCGTCCGCAGGACTGAAGCCGAAGAAACGGCCAGGCTCGGCGCTGAGCGCATATCTAAAGAAGCAAGAACCAGGGATCGGTTACTCGCGGGCGAGCTCGGCCTCGATTTTTACGGTCTGAGAAGAAAGCTCGAAGAACTAGGCGTGAGATATGTAGACGAGGAAGATCACGATGGGTGAGATAGTAGCGGCGATGGCGACCTGTCACGCGCCCCAGTTGTTTACATATCCTCCCGACGAAGATCCGGCTCAGTTGGACGCGACGATTTCGTCTATGCGCGCGCTGGGCAATCTACTCGATGAAACCCGTCCGGATGTATTGATTTTCCTTGGAAGCGATCATCTTGAGACCTTCTCGATAGGCTGCGTTCCTACCTTTGCCATCATTGCCGGAAGCCGCGCCATAGCCGAGTTCGCCGGACGAAAATACGATCTGCCAATTCACAGGGATATGGCCGAGGATCTTCTCAATCGGCTCGTGGCCGTCGGATTCGATATGGCCTATTCCGAAGACGCCGTGCTCGGGCACACTTTCGCCGTTCCGTTCGAGTACGTGTTGGCGGGACGCGATATACCCGTAGTGCCATTTCACACAAACGTATATATGCCTCCGTTGCCCGGCCCGGCCCGGTGTGCCGCGTTAGGCGCGGAAATCAGACGAGCGATCGAGTCCCGGCCGGAACGCGTCGCCATACTGGCAAGCGGAGGAATGTCGCACTATCCCGGAACCTGGAAATATCCTCATCCGGATTTCGAATTCGATCGCTGGCTCATTGCGGAGCTCGAGGCAAGCAACCACGATGCTCTGCTGGCGTTGACCGTTGAACAGTTGGACGAAGTCGGCAACACGGAGTTGCTGAATTGGGCGACGCTTTTGGGGGCCATTGGAGATCGACCAGGCGAGCTTCTTCAGTACACGCCCACTTGGCATCACGGCCATGCAGTCATGCGGTTTTTACCGGCGCGGGCCGCGGCATCCTCGGCAGCGACGGCCGATTCCGTGAAGCGCAAGCCATATGTATTCAAAAACGAAACGCACGGATTCTACAGGCATTCGCCGGCGAGCGCCTATAAACTGAACAAACTCCTGTTCGAAGTACGCCATGCCGCGGATCTTCGGCGACGGCTGTTGACGGACTTCGATAGAGTAGCAGCGGAATGGGGGCTAAACGCAGAAGAAGCAGAAGGCGCTCGAGCTATCGCCAACGTGGGAAGCACGGAAAGAATTAGCGACAATGCGGCCGCCCTTGTTAAAGCGGGCGCGCATCCCTTGCAGGCGCTGATGTCGCTGCATGCCGTCCATGGCGAATTCAAGAGGCTGAGGGAAGAGCTTGAACGGCCGACAAGCGCAACGGAATCAACATAGATATTGCATGAAGCGTTTCGAGAATAGAGTCGCCGTCATCACAGGCGCGGCAACCGGCATCGGCAGCGCGGCTGCTGAACGGCTAGCCGCCGAAGGCGCCATAATTGAGATCCTCGACATCAAAGATGCGGTAGAAACCGTTCAAGCAATCGTCGACTCAGGAGGACAAGCCGCTGCCCAAATCTGCGACGTGACGAATCAAGGTCAAATCGCCGCCGCGGTCTCGGCAATCGAAACGCGCCATCAAAAGATCGATATCCTGGTCAATAATGCGGGCATACTCTCCGGCCGCACGCCCTGGCATCAGCTTTCATACGAGGAGATGAACCGATTCGTGCAGGTCAACTACCTCGGATACTTCAACGTCTCGAAGGCGCTTTATCCGCTGCTCAAAAAGAGCGGTCATGGCAGAATCATCAACGTAGCCTCGCGCACCTACTTTCTCGCCAATCCAGGTCAGATGGCTTACGTAGCTTCCAAGGGCGCCGTTATGGGGATGACTCGCGTGATGGCGAAGGAACTCGGCGAGGAGGGCATCACCGTAAACGCCGTTGCACCCGGAATGGTAGCTACTCCGGGCACGGAGGCCCATTCGAATGAGGAAGCCTTCAATCGAGTCATGATGAACCAGGCAATCAAGAAGCGGGTCACACCTGAACACCTCGCCGGTCTGATCGCTTTTATCGCGAGCGATGACGCCGAGATGATAACCGGTCAGTTCATCCTCTGCGACGGCGGCGGCTATCTACACTGACACCTCACATGCGGCGCCGTCATCACTCATCGCCCTTATTCCAACCGACCCCGTCAGCCACGCCTGCATCGGCTTTCACCGGTGTCTTCTCTACGTTGTATTCTCTGGTTGTATTCTCTCGACTGAACCATTCGCAACCAGTTAAGCTTTAGGAGACGAGGCGGGAAGGACAATGCAAGATGAGCTATGCGAAGATAAGTGACCTCCTTTCGCAGAGGTACGGAGAAGCCGGAAGAACAGCCGCCGAAGAATTAGCTAAGTGGATCGCGGGTGATGTTCCTTATGCCTATCCTGAGATATTGGAAAAGCACCTGGAAGAACAGCACGTCGAATTGCTTTTCGATGCGTTTTGGCAGGTGCTTCCGTTCGGAACCGGCGGCCGGCGCGGACGGGTCGGCTACGGATCAAACCGGCTCAATCCGACCACCGTCGCGATGACGGTTCAAGGTCACTGCCAGTATCTTCGTACGGCTTTTGCTGACAGAAAGAATCTTAGCGTTGTAGTAGCCAACGATGTACGGGTATTCAGGGACATCGCGGGCGTTTACGGATTTCTTGGCGATCAGCATCCGCTCCTCGGAGTGTCGTCACGGTCACTTGCAAAGCTCGCTTGCGAGATTTATGCGGGCCACGGCATAACAGCCTACTTCGCACAGCCTAAACAAGAACACGCCGTACTAACCACGCCCGAGCTCTCGTTCTTAATCGGAAGGCTCGGAGCAATTGGCGGCATCAATCTCTCAGCCTCGCACAACCCGCCCGACGATAACGGCGGCAAGTTCTACGACGAGCGTGGCGGCCAGCCGGTCCCTCCCGAAGACCAGATCATGGCCGACCTCGTCGAACGGTAGGCGACTTGCTTTCAAGGCTTGGATTTCCTACGGTTGTGCCCGAAGGTCAAGAGCCCGACGGTTCATTCTCTACTATTCCATTCAAAGCACCGAATCCGGAGGTTCCTCAAGCCACCGAACCTTCAAAAGCCTTCGCGGAAACTCGCGGAGCGGATGTCGTCCTATCGAGCGATCCCGATGCCGACAGAGTGGGTCTCGAGGTAAGACGGCCCGACGGAAGCTGGTTCCATTTCGACGGCAACCAGATCGCCGCGGTTCTTTGCTATTACCTGATGCTCGATCCCGAGGGGCCGAGGCGAAAAGGGCTCGTGATCGAAACCCTCGTAACTACTCGGCTGGTCGGAGCCATCGTTCGGAAAGCCGGCGAGTCCAGGCTGGTGGACGATCTTCTGGTCGGTTTCAAGTACATTGCAGACGTTCTCAAAGAACTGGGTATGCCTCCGTCACGACGAAACCCGCGATACGCTGATATACCCTGCGGCCCTGAACAATTGGTTATTGCAGTCGAAGAAAGCCACGGAGCAATGATGGCGCCCAGCATACGCGACAAGGACGCGGCGCCGGCATGTATGTATCTTGCGGCGCTCCACCAGCGACTGCGCGGCCGGCGCCAGAGCCTCCTGGATTATTACATTAGGATTCTCGAGGAGATGGGCGGTTTCTATGACGTGAACCGCTCGATAATGATGAATGGAGCGGAAGGCGTGGAAGCGCGAGATCGAATGATGACATCGCTCCGGGAATCACCTCCGACAGCGATGGCCGGACGCCGCGTGGTGAAGATCGTGGATTACTGGGATCAGGAGACCTTCGGCGCTTTCGTGAGCGAAACCGACAAACTGCCGAGGAATACAATCCAGGTCGTGACGGAGGGCTTCGCCGTTACGATCCGTCCCTCTGGAACCGAGCCGAAGTTGAAATTCTATTGCCAGCTTCTGCCGGGCTCTGGGAGTTCTTCTGAACAGACCTCCGAAAAAGGACTCGCTCTACTGCGGCGCGTGCGCGAAAGAGCCGAAGATGTGGCCCGCGCCGTTTACAACGAGCTGCTCGCCCGAATTGATGTTTCCCTGGATGAAGCAGCATTGATGCTTCCCGACATCGTAGATATGGATCGAAAGCTGAGTTTTGAGCGAAACACGGCGCCTCGCCTGAGAGAATCGCTCGAACAAAACGCCTTCTCAAATCTTGACCAATTGCTTGCGTGGTTGCGGGACCAGACCGCCGCGATGACTCCCGGCGCGAATCCGCTGCCTGCCTTAAAGGCTCCCTTATCCTATCTCTGCAAAATTTGGGCTGAATCGTTATCATCAAAACCGCTCTTGCGGGAATTGACGGAGTGGGCTAAGCAGGCATAGGCTCACCCGAGTAATCGAGCGGGCGGTTGTTCAGCGCCCGCCGAACGACACTCAGATATAAACGATCACCGCGCCGGAGCGGACTCTTTGCGTCTGTCCAACGCGGATGTCGCGTCTCAACCGCGGCCGGTGTTATTCAGAGTCAGACGGAGGACCGAGACGGGTCATGAGGAACCTCAGCTCCAAAAGCTCACGACGCCAGACGGAGCCGATTCGACTGTTCTATAGCTACTCACATAAAGACAAAGGCGCCAGAGATACTCTGGACCGCTCGCTGAGAGTGTTTGAGGAGCAGGGATTAATTCGATCCTGGATAGACCGGCATATCACCGCGGGCTCGAAGTGGAGCGGCGCCATACGCGAAAACCTCGAGGCCTCTGATCTTATCGTTCTTATGATCAGCAAGAACTTTGTTGAATCCGAATGGTGCATAAACGAAATGCAATATGCACTCGAGCGGCAGCGAAGCGGCGATGCACGGGTCGTCCCCATAATCGTCGGCGCGGTTGATTGGAGCGCATACGGCTTCGACAACCCCGGCGCGGGACTTCAGGTGTTGCCGCGGAACAGGCCGCCGATCAACGAGTGGAAAAATCACGAGAAACACGAGGCCTGGCTCGAGATTGCGGACGAGATCAGCGACGTAATAGGAGATCTAATAGAAGAACGGCAGCGCGACAGAAAGGCGCTGGCTGATATAAGACCGAAGAAATTTGATAAGGACTCTCTGCTGATGGAAGATCTTCGCGACGGCGCGAGGACGCTCTACGATATGGTGAAGAGAAGAGACAATTTCAATCCCGATTTGCTTATTGCTTCGAATCAAGGCGGTATGATTACCGCCGCCATTATGAACAAGGAGTTGGGCAAGCCTGTTGGAATCGTTCACTCGGCGGTGAGCGGCCACAAACGTGTCGTCAAGCACATAAGTCTTCCCTATGAAATCGGCGGAGCGAATGAAAACGGCGGAAAGAACAAAATAACGCCGAGCAACATTCTTGTCGTGGATACCAAACTCAAGACGGCCGAATCCGCTGTTGGAATAAAACAGGTATTGTTGAATGAATATGGCCCTGACCTCGATATCAGGTATGCGATAGTTCTCTCATACGGCGGTTGGAAACCGTCGCTGTGGCAGACGGTGCCTTCTCATCCCTTCGACTGGCCGATTCGCTTCAGGGCCAAAAATCTTCAGGCATATATCGCGTATTACACCGATTGCGAGCCCAAAAAGGACACGATAATGGAAGAGTATCGGCCTGGATCGAGGTGGAGCAAATGACGGTTGATCAGGCAATTCAAATAGTAAACAGCGCCGCCCAAATTGCCCTGAGCCGCTACGGGCAGGAGCGAGGAGAGTTGAAGGCTGATGGAACATGGGTAACCGAAACGGATCGACTTGTCGAAAACTTCATACGCGACAGATGCTCTGAGCTGCTGGGCAATGACGCCGGAATCTTTGGCGAAGAGGGAGGCTGGAGCGGGGCTGAATCGGCGCGGCACGTAGTCATCATTGATCCGATAGAAGGAACTGCTCCATATCGGGAAAAGATTCCTGTGTGGGGGGTTTCAGTCGCGATCTTCAGCGAAGGCAAACCGCGTCTCGGCCTCTTCAGTATGCCTGCCGCCAATCATTTTTTTGTCGGCGAGTTTGGTCTCGGAGCGAATCTTGACGGGGAACCGCTCACGATGCAGGCGGAAACCGGTCCCATCCCGCCTACGTCCTATCTCGGCGTATCGTCGGATGCCCATCACTGGAATATTGCGGCGTATCCCGGAAAGATCAGGGCTTTTGGAGCGTCCGGTACCCATGTCGCACTGGTCGCGGCGAATGTACTGCAAGCGGCGCTGTTGACCCGCTTCAGCTTTTACGACATAGCGGCGGCGGCCATCGTTTTATGGTCCGCCGGCGGCGCACTCTACTACCTATCCGGTGAGCCCGTGCTGCCGGAGGAGATTATCGCGGTCAGAAAGCCTAAAGGTCCGGTGCTCGCTTGCCATCCAGATTCGTTCGAAGAGACTCGGAGTTATCTCAAGAGTTCCTGAAATCTTTAAAGAGATCCGAGAAGAAGGCCCGCGACACTCAAATACGAGCCCACAATCTTGCGGCGCATACTTTTCTATCTAGTCGATCTAACATATCAGATTGGCGTCGGATATCCCAAAGAGGTTGAAAGGGGTTGAAAGGTGTCGTCGATGATCCGTTGGCATCAAGCGGGCGCCTGAGGTGTAATCCGAAAGAGCGAATCCCGCCAACGGCAGTCAGTGGAAATTTCAGAACGCATGCCGGAACGACCAGCCCCGCGCCTCCAGGCATTCCTCCCCGCACTAAGGAGAAAGAGGCCCGGAGACCAAAGAACCGGAGCTCCGGCAGAGCTTCTAAAATCCACCGACTGCCGTCGACGGGATTTCCTTACTCCTCAAATTTGCGTTGTTGAATCCCCGCGAAGCTGCCTCTACAATGCCTGCTCCAAATCGCGCGGATTATATAATTCCGGTTTTGTCTTGTCAATTCTGAAATATCAGATACGGACAGCGGCGGCGGATTACCGTGTTCGCGCCGTGAGCGGCGAGCCGCATTGAAGAAACCGGCTGAGGCCGCTCCCGGATGAATAACGGCCCGAGTGTTGCCGGTTTCACTTTTAACCCGGTCTGATCTATATTTTCGCTTCCATGACGTTCGCGGCGGCTCGTTCAATGTAACCCGATCCACTCCGCGAGCGTCTTCGTCAGTCATCCATCAAATCCAGCCTGAATCCAGAGAGATCGAGCAGCGATTGTGCTGTTAAAGGACACGAAGACGCGGACCCGGTTCGCGCCATACATTGGGAGGAGACGATATGAAAAGGCTTGTCACCCTCGTTTTTGCTTTTCTCGCATGCATACCAGCGGCCGCGCTTGGGCGCGAGGCGAAACTGGTGCGATATCCCCATTATCACAACGGCCGAGTCGCCTTTACATATCTCGGCGATATCTGGACCGCTGACGAAAACGGCCAAAACGTTCGCCGGCTGACCGTCCACAAGGCTCGGGATATTTATCCCCGATTTTCGCCAGACGGCAAGTGGATCGCCTTCTCGAGCGACCGCAACGGCAACCTTGATGTGTTCATCATTCCGGCCGAAGGCGGCGCCACAAAACAGCTGACCTTTCACTCGGCCGACGATACGGTGCTCGGATGGAATCCCGATTCCAAGTCCGTTCTTTTCGCAAGCAATCGCGGCGAAGACTTCATGGGCAAGCTCTACACGATCGGCATAGACGGCGGCATGGAGCGAAGCGCCGGCTCCGACATGGGCGTGTGGGGCTGTTACTCTCCTGACGGCAAGAAACTCGCGATCAATAGAAAAGGCCAGGTTTATTGGCGGAAGTACTATCGCGGCGCTTATCAAACCGATGTAACCGTGATGGACATAGCCGCCAAGAAATTCACCGACGTTACCGACTTTGACGGAGAAGATTCGTGGCCGATGTGGAGCACGGACGGCCACATTTATTTTGTCAGCGATCGAGACGGCAACGGGCTCACCAACCTCTGGCGCGTCCCGGAAGCGGGCGGCAAGGCCGAGAAGATAAGCTCGTTCAAATCCGGCGACGTGCGATGGCCGGCAATGAGCTCGGACGGCAAGACCATCGTTTTCGAGCATGACTTCGGCTTGTGGAAGATGGATGTATCAAGCCACAAAGTGTCGGAAATCAAGCTCGACATCGCCGCCGATGTTCAGGAGAACCTGGCCGAGTATCGCGACTTTACTTCTCAAGCGGATGACTATGATCTTGCGCCCTCCGGACGCCGCGTTGTTTTTTCGATCCACGGAGAAATCTTCACGGCTCCTACGGAAGAAGGCGATCTGCACCAAATCACCGACAACCCGGCCCGCGACAAAGATCCGGAGTATTCGCCGGACGGGAAATGGATTGTGTTCATAAGCGACCGCAGCGGCCGCGAGGAACTTTATATCGTCTCGTCGGACGGCATTGGAGAGCCGCAGAAAATTACCAACTTCGATACGCTGAAATTCGGATTCTCCTGGTCGCCCGACTCGAAAGAGATCGCGTTCAATTCGTCCGATAACAAGCTTCGCAAATACACCGTAGACAGCAAGCAGACCATTGAGATCACGTCATCGAACTACGGCAACATCAGCACGCCGGTATGGTCGCCTGACAGCAAATGGATTGCCTACTCCAAGGCCGACAGCTCTCGCACCAATGACGTTTACCTGATTCCAGCCGCGGGCGGTGAAGAGCGAAAAATCACATTTGATTCATCCTCGGACAACAATCCGAGATTCACCCCAGACGGCCGGAAGATCTACTTTGTCCGCAATGAAAGCGGCGGCGGCAGAGGCGGAGGCGGAGCAGGCGGCGACCAGCTCACGACTCAACTCTATTCCGTCACTCTCGATCGCGAAGAGCACGACCCGGCCGATCCCGAAGATCGACCCCAGGTCGATGCCGCGGACGCTGGAGGCGCGGCCGGGCGTGCGCAACAACAGCGCAATCAGCCGCCTCGAGAGGTCAAGGTTGATTGGGCGGGATTGAAGCGCCGGACTCGTCAGGTTACTCGAATGCCGTTCGCGGTGTTCAACTATGCGATCGCGCCGGACAGCCGGACCATAGTTTTTGCCACTACTGAACCGGCCGGACTGCGCAACGTTCCAGTCATCTACTCGATACAGGAAGACGGACGCCGTTTAACTCGTCTCGCGTCAGGTTCGGCGCCCGAGGCTGATGGTGAAGGAGGACCTCCGGGCGGAGGCGGAGGTTTTGGCGGAGCGATCTCACGGTTTGAGTTCTCTCGTGACGGTCGTACCGTTTTCTTCAAAGAGGGTACGGGCATTTACTCGGTCACGATGCCGGGAGGCGGCGGAGCGGCGGCGGCCGGCGCGCCTGCTTTCGCCGGCGGCGGCCGCGGAGCCGGCGCGGCAGCAGCCGCAACGGGCGGCGGTGAAGGCGGACGGCGACGAGTCAACTTCGTTGCGAAGGTCAAAATCGATCTTCCCGCTGAATGGGCCGAGATGTTCGATGATGCATGGCGGACGATGAAATACCGATTCTACGATCCGCAAATGCACGGCAAGAACTGGGATGCGGCCCGAGAAAAATATCAGCCGCTGGTACAACACGTCGGCGAGCGTCACGAGCTGATCAATATAATCAATGAAATGATCGGCGAATTGAACGCTTCGCACACCGGCGCGGCAGTCGGCGGCGGGCGCGGCCAACGCGGCGACGAAAGCCGAGCCGTCACAATGCATCTGGGAGTCGAGCTCGAAGCTGATAATCAGGCCGGCCGATACAAGGTCACTCACGTCTACGAGGGAGGCCCGGCGGATAAAGACTGGGTCAAAGTCCATACCGGCGATTATCTGATCTCCATAGGCGGTAGGTCGGTCAAGGCAGGCGACAACTACTGGGAGCTCCTGAATCACAGGCTGAATCGCAAGATCGAAGTCGCTTTCAACGGCAAGCCTACCGAAGAAGGAGCCGTGAAGTCGCGCCTTGAGCCGATCTCGGCTCAGGCCTACGGTCAGCTCCGGTATGAACGCTGGGTCGCCCAACGGCGCGAGTTGGTGGACAAAGCGTCAAACGGCCGCGTTGGATATCTGCACATCCAGGCGATGAATCCGCCTTCCCTGCGTAAGTTCGAAAAAGAACTGCGCGAATTCCGAAACAAAGAAGCGATGATCATCGATCAGCGCTGGAACGGCGGCGGCAACATCGAACAAGAGCTGCTGGCAATCCTCGTCCAGCGCGAGTATCAAATCTGGGCGCCGCGAGGAACCGAACCGACCGGCCGGCCCTTCGCCGGCTACTTCGGTCCCAAAGTCGTCCTGCAAAACTGGCGCTCTGCATCGAACGCAGAGATGTTTCCGGCGGGCTTCAAAGCGTTGGGGCTCGGCAAGACGATTGGAACCCCGACGATGGGAGCTGTGATCGGAACCGGGAGCTACTCTCTGATAGACGGATCTACGGTCCGCACTCCGGGAGTGGGTGTGTTCCTGGCCGATCAGAAGCACACAAACATGGAGAACTACGGCGTGCGTCCCGACATCCTGATCGAAAACACGCCCGAAGACAACCTGGCCGGCCGCGATCGTCAGTTGGAGACCGCGGTTCAAGAGCTGATCAAGGAGATCGGTCCAAAGAGTCAGCAGGCGAAGAAAGAGTAGTTGTAAGCTGAAGCTGGGACGGATGAACACGGAGCCGAATCGATACTCCGTGTTCATCCGCTTCTTAGAAGCTCCCGGAAAGTACTATCAGCGCCGGCAACCCGACGGCGTGAATCAACAGCCCGATCGGAAACAGCATTACCATCGCTCGACCTTCCATCCACTCTTCTTTATAAGCCCGGCGCAATAGGTAAATCGAGAACGGTAGATTCAGAAGCAGGGCTGTGGCCAGGCCCGGCGCATACCCATTCATTAGAATCGCCATCGTTATGTGAGCGAATACGTTGATCAGCATTACAACCTGAACACCTAACAAGAGAGGAACGCCTCGACCATCTCGACGCTTCAGTCGGCCGAACGAGGCAATCATATAAGGAATCGCCGTAACAATAATCAGCGATGTAAGAAACTGCTTATAGCTGATCGCCGGGAGCAGTGTCTGAAGCGGGCCCGGTATCGACCCGTTTCTTGCCTGCAAGAACCTCGGCATAAACAGCGCTTCTTCCAGATTATGAATAGCGACGACCACTGGAATCAGCCAGAGAAGCGCTCTTCTGCTCATACGATTTTTCAATTGTTAATCTCGGCGCCTCAGATGTACAAATCCGAAGCGGCATGCCACTCGTGAGCGATGTTTCTCATGATCAGGGCATGATCAAATTCCGCGCTTCCATTCGGGAAATTCGCTTCGTCGGCAAAGTAGCTCGAATGAACGCGCTCGACATCCAATGGCTCAACCCGCCATTCAGCGGTTTGAAGCCGCATTCCATCGAGGCGATTCGTATCGCTCGAGACGAATGAGACAAATGCCGGCGATGGCCTTTCCGTCGTGAAGCTTCGGCCGAAACCGAGTTGGAAGAATATCTTCTATCGCCGATGGCTCAACTCTGAAATTCACCAGGATGCGGCGGCGGATTATTCCTTCGATGACAGGTACTTTCATTGTTCTCCAAAGGTGGAGGGGGAAGTCGGCATGCCCTATAGTAGCAGCTTTATCAACATCGCCAACGGTCTCGGTGTTGCCTTGATTCTAGATGTATGATTCTGGCGGTATTCAGAAATGACAACCCTGGGAATATGATATCGCCAGGCAAACTCCTGCCCTTGATCGTCACCTGAAAGGCCCTTTGTTGAAGCTCCGTCATGCCGGTGCTATCATTTTTCGCAATCATGCAATGCGTTACCGCGATCTCAAGTCTCAGGTCATTAATACTATCAACATTGTTGATCGCAATGTCGGCGTCAGCTCAACCCCTTGCAGGATTCCATAATCAGAGCGACAAAGCTGCCGCATTCTACGAACAAGGACAAGCGGCTCAGCAGCGGGGAGACAATCAATCAGCAATCCTTCTTTATTCGAAAGCCATCGAAGCCGATCAGACCCTCTTCCAGCCGTACTACCAGCGAGCGATCGCGTTGATGGCGCTGGATCGCGCTTCGCAGGCCGAAGCCGATTTGAAAAAGGTACTCGAGCTCAATCCAAACTTCGCGAAAGCCCACAAAGCCCTCGGCCAGTTAATGCTCGACCAGGGGAAGACCGAAGACGCGAAGCGTGAATTCGCACGCGCGCTCGAGATCGATCCGAAGCTTGCCGGCGTGAGGATGTATTTCGCGAGCGCGCTGCTTAAAACAAACGAGCCCGCTGCCGCCATCGAGCAACTGAGAACCGCGATTCAGCAAGGTGAAGTCAAGGCGCTGACCTATGCATTGCTGGGACTCGGCGAAGAAAGGACGGGCAAAAGCCCCGAAGCCTTCGAGGATTATTCTCGCTCCATCAAATTAAATCCGGAGGAGCCCATAGCGCGAGAAGGCCGCGCTCGCCTTATGGAAGCAAAAGGTGAGTTGGCCAAAGCCATTGAGGATTACACGATCCTCTATCGAGTTCAGCCTTCTCCGGAACTCGCCCTGAAACTGGCCGCTGTCCACGCGAAAGCCGGTCAACCGCAGGCGTCGATAAACATCTATCGCGAGCATCTACGGCTCCATCCGGAAGACTTCACAATCAGGGCCGAGATGATGACGCTGATGTCCGAAAACGGCCAAAAGGATCAGGCGGCCCGCGATCTCGCCGCTCTTATCAATGCACAGCCCGCCAACGCGAAGGTGGTCTGTTTCGCGGGCGACTTTTACGCTAACGAGAATCCGGAGGCGGCCTCCGGTTATTACCGCCGCGCCGTGGAACTGGAGCCAAAGAATAACGAGGCGCGAGCCAAGTACGGAGCGTCGCTGGTGCGCTCTCGGCAGTTTGACGCCGCGCTGCCGGTTTTGAGCGAAGCGATATCGCGAGACTCAGGAAACTATCAGGCGCACGCGAGTCTCGGTACGGCTCTGTTCGAGTTGAAGCGCTATCCCGAGGCCGCCGCCGAGTTCATATGGATCGTGCGCGCAAAGCCCGAGCTTGCGACCGGCTACTACTTTCTTGCTATCTCCCTTGACCGCATCGGCGACTGCGACCAGGCTCTTCGGTGTTATCGAGAGTTCACGAAAAAGGCCGGCACGCAATCGGCAAGAGAGATGGACGACGCAAGGATTCGAGTGAGCTTGCTGGAAAAGCTCGCCAAAGAAGGCCGCTGCAAGCCATTGCCAAAGGGCAAAGCGAAATGACCACTTTGCGGCAAAGACAGACCTCGTCGATTATCCTCTTACTGATTTCGCTGTTGCTGAGTTGCTGCGCGATCGCGCTGGCTTCTCAATCCAAACAGGAGCAAGTGCCTGCTCCGCCGCTGCCCGAAGACCCTACTCCGCTCATTGAGCTCGTTACGGAAGCCGAGCGCGCATCGCTTGCAAAGGCTCACGAGCCCAAAAAGGCGGTGGAAGCGTTGCTCGCGATCGCGGATGCACATCTCGCGCTCGCCCTCCCCGCGATCCAGGCCGATGATTACAAAAAGTCTGAACGCGAGCTGGATATCTATCGAAAAGCCATTGGAGAAGCGGCCTCGACCGCTTTTTCCAGCGAGGAAGGCAAGCGAAAGCTCGCGAAAAAAGTCGAGATGAAGCTGCACGATCACATAAGAGTACTAGAGCAGATCGACTTGCGATTTCCTCTCGAACGCGAGGCCTTCGCGGCGGCGGCGCTCGATCAGGCAAAGCATCTCAGAATCAAAATGCTGAACGAGGCGTTCGCGTCGGATGTGTTGAAGGATTCACCTGAAGGCGATCAGCCTTCGGTCAAGAAGAAGGGCTCCGGATTCTATTTCATCCAGCCTGCGCGGTCGCTTTCTCGAACGCAATTGCTTTCCGGCGACTATCTCACCGAAGGAGAGGACAACCATGTTCGAGAGGCGCAGCAGATCGACGCGCGAGTTCGAGTATTCGTGAAGATTGCCGACCGGCGGTTGAGCGCACTTTCGGGAAAGCTCCCAGAGACAACCGACAAGAAAGAGATCAAGCGACGTGAAGAGGAAACGCGAGAGTGGGGCGCGCTTCCAACCCTTAGCCGTTTGGAATTGCTGACACACTACAGACGAGCTATTGAAGAAGGGATGGCCAAGCTCGAAGATGCGTACGAGCGAAACCCAAAGGCATCGACAATCCCTCGCGCGCTCCAACATCTAAAGGAGTCAACTGAACGCCAACTGCAAACGCTGAAGTCGCTTCAAGTCGATACAGAAGCCGAAAAGGGCGCGCTGTCGCGCGCCATCTCCGCCGCGGAAACCGCTCTGGACGGGGTCAAAGACGCGCTCAAGCCAAAGTAGAGCAGCGGGCCGCCCATAAGATCCGCTCAACGGGATTAAACAAAGCACCCACCTATTATTAACGGAGCACCCACCTATAATCGGCGTGCTACGCCTTGCTCAGGGAAAGCACGATGGACTCGTCGCCGAGTTTGATCTTCTTGCCGTTTTCAACCGACTCCCTCCGCGTAATCTCGAGGGCAAGTGTCTCTTCGCCGAGATAAGGTGCGTGCGCGGAAACCGCCGCCGCCATTTCGTCGCTTGCGGCATAGGCGATTCGAATGCGATCCGATACATCGAGGCCGACTTCCTTGCGAAGATTCTGAATCTGGCGAACCAGATCGCGGACGAGACCCTCTCGAATCAACTCAGTATCCAGTTGCGTTGAAAGCGCTACCAGAAAGCCGCCGCCTTCTGAAATTTGCCATCCGGGCTCGGGGGTCTTTTCGATGACAATGTCTTCAGCCGTGAGATTGATCGGCTCGCCTCCAGCCTCCAGCACGATCGGCTCTCCCCGTTTCAACACTGCTTCTATCTCCGCCGGAGCCTTCTTCGACAACCCTTCTTGCAGTGACGCGAATAGTCTTCCGAATTTTGGCTTTCCGGTCTTTGCCTCGAGCCTTGAGGTCAAGCTATAGAGATTGGCAGCCGAGTCGACGAATCCGGCCTCTTTGATATTGAGCTCGTCCGTTATCAGCGAAAGGAACGGCTGCACCTCGCCGGGCAAATTTTTGTCGGCGGCGACAACCCGTATTTCGCGAAGCGGCTGCCGCACCTTCATCCCCGCCTTGTTGCGAGCCGAGTGGCCCTGTTCAACCAGATCTAAAATGGCGTCCATGCCGCGCAATAATTTTTCATCGACCGCAAGCGCGCCGGCCTTGGGAAACTCGCAATGATGAACGCTAACCGGAGCGCTCGAATCGTAGGCTCTCACCAACTCTTGATACATCGCTTCCGTCGCGAACGGAACAACGGGCGTAAGCAGCTTGATCGCGGTTACAAGACACTCCCAGAGCGTCTGATACGCGGCGAGCTTATCAGAGTCGTCTTCGCTCTTCCAAAATCGGCGGCGGCTGCGGCGCAGATACCACCGCGATAATGCATCAATAAATTTTGATACGTCACGCATGAACAGATGAATGCTGTACCGCGAGTAGTTCAGATGCGCGCTTTCGATGAGCTTTTGAAGACGGCTCAAAATCCAGCGATCCAGTTCGCTCCGCGAGTCGTATGGCGCAAGCTGCGTCAATGGATCGAACTTATCGATTCGAGCATAAGTGAGAAAGAACTCGTACACGTTCCACAACACCAGAAATTCGCGGCGGGCGTCGTGGATCTTGTGCCATCCGAAGCGCAGATCGTATTCGGGATTGTGAGAGGCATAGAGCCAGCGCATGGCATCCGCGCCTTCTCTTTCGGCAGCCTCGTTGAACTCGATTGCGTTGCCCTTGCTCTTATGCATCTCCTCGCCCTTCTCGTCCTTCATCAGGCGATAGCCGAACATAACCTTGAACGGCGGGCGTTTTTCCATCACGGCGCTCATAGCAAGGATCGAGTAAAACCAGTTTCGAAACTGGCCGGGGAAGCTTTCCGAAATCCAATCCGCCGGAAACCACTTCTCCCAATATGCGCGATCCGTGTTGTACTTCATCGTTGAGTACGGAACTATCCCCGCATCGAGCCATGGATTGCCGACATCCAGGATTCGACTGACCTTCGAGCCGCACTTCGCACATTCGATCTTGACCGCGTCCACCCACGGGCGATGCGGAGTATGTCCCTCGAATTCCTCCCAGCCTTTGACGGCCCGCTGCTTCAACTCTTCGCGGCTGCCCATTACTTCTACCGAGTTGCACTGATGACAGTGATAGATCGGCAGCGCCAATCCCCAATAGCGTTTTTTAGAGATCATCCAATCGCGCATATTGGTCAGCCATTCAATCTCGAGCTGTTGGCCGACCTCGGGAATCCAGCCCGTCTGCTTTGTCACGTCGATGATGTCGTACCGCAGCGTATCCATGCTGATGTACCACTCGTCGACCAGTCGAAACAGCAACTGGGTTTTGCACCGCCAGCAGATCGGATACGCGTGCTTGTATTCTTCCGTGCGATAAAGCAGCCCCTTTTCTTTCACCGCGCGAATGATTTTCTTTGGAACGGCCGAGGCTTCTTCACCCGTGAATTGACCGAAGCCTTCAACAAAGACTCCGCTTTCGTCGATGGGAGCGATCGTAGCAAGCTTGAACTCCTTGCCAAGTTCAAAGTCCTCCTTGCCGCACCCTGGAGCGATGTGCACGATTCCTGTGCCTTCCGATGTGCTGACCTCTTTCCACGGAATAACCCGATGCTCGACCCCGTTTTGAACAGGCAGTTCGTCGAACGGACCGTCGTACGTCCAGCCGACCATCTCCGAACCGGGAAGCTCGCCGAGAACCTCGAACGGTCCTTGAGCGCTCATCACCGTCTCCATTCGCTCTTTAATTAGATAGTAGATGTCCGAGCCCTGCCTCACCTTCACATAAGTCAGATCCGGATGAACCGCGGCGGCGACGTTGGATGTGAGCGTCCAGGGTGTGGTCGTCCAGGCGAGCAGGTATTCGTTCTCACGACCTCTGAGCGGAAAACGGACCGTCGGCGAAGTATGTGTGACCTCTGGCCGCTCCTCGTTCGAGATTTCGTGTTGAGAGATGCCGGTTCCGCAGCGAGGGCACCATGGCATCGAGTCCCAGCCGTGATAGAGATAGCCGCGTTCGTGACAGCGCTTCAAGAACTGCCAGATCGTGTAGTTGTTCTCCTCGGACATCGTGAAATAGGAGTTGTCCCAATCCATCCAATATCCGAGTCGAATTGACTGATTCGACTGAATTCCGGCGAACTTGAGAACACGTTCCTTGCACTTCTCCACGAACGACCCGATTCCGTAGGCTTCGATATCTCGCTTCGACTTGAACCCGAGTTCTTTCTCTACTTCGACCTCGACCCAGAGCCCCTGACAGTCGAACCCGTTTTGATAACGGAGCTCGTGCCCGCACATCGCCTGATAACGTTGAAACAGATCTTTATAAGTGCGTCCCCAGGCATGATGAACGCCCATTGGGTTATTGGCCGTAATAGGCCCGTCGAGAAAGGACCACTTGGGCTTGCCGCGGTTCAGTTCTACCAGCTTCTCGAAGCACCGCTCCCGCTCCCAGAAGGCCAGGATGTTACGTTCTAATTCAGGAAAGTTGATATTCGCCAATGCCAGCTCCTTCGACGTTGCTAGAGAGGCTTTCCGCTATACAAACCTCTCTTTCAGAAAACAAACAATATCGCTCATGAAACGCGCATTGGCAATCGGCTAAAAGGACGGATAAAGTTACGGAACAGTCCGCAGGCGCTGTGTGAAGGCGTCAGCGTCTTCTTATACATGGATGCAAGATTGGGCTGCTCGGTGTACGCAGTAGCCTGGAGTCACGCGTTGAAAGCCTTCGCCTAAAATTCGAACATCACACTCGCGCGGTAGCTCCGGCCGACGCTGTTGAAGAATCGCTTGAGAATCGGTTTGTTTTGCAGCGGGTCCTCATCAAGCTGCGCATCCCTCGGGTTGAAGCGCCCCGTCAGATTGTAAACCCGAAGCCCCACTTTGAATCTGGCAGGATGATCGAAGGCGCTGACCGCAAACTCACGATGTACTCCCATATCCAATGAAACAGTTCGCGGCAATCGACCAAAGTCGATCTCGTTCGGAACCTTGTTGTCCGCATCCACAAAGGCAAACGGAAACCCTGTGTGCACGTCGAGCGCGGGTGTGAAAACGATCTCACCTGGCGCACGCAATTCTCCCCAGGCAAGAAAGCGGTCTGGAGCTTCCGTGCGAGATCGGGCAAATCGATTTGAAGAGAAAAACAGCTTCTCGAACGTCCCTACGTTCGACGCGAATATATTGACGTCTGTTACCGAGGAGCTTCGAATATAGGAGAAGTTCGCGGTAGCGCGGCTCGCCGGCCTGAAAACCGCGGTCGCTTCGAACTCGCGTGAACGCGACATCCCCGTGTCGGACAGTACAAGCGCGGTTACGTGAGTTGAAGGCTGATCCGGCTTGATCAACATCAGGTTACGGCCGTTGCGCTCTTCGCCCTTGAATCGCAGGATCAACATTTTGCCTACCCGCTGATCTACTTCCAGGTTCCATCCGAAAACGTGGCTTGTATTTAAATGCGGCTTGGTCGCTAGGTTATCGAGCACCTTTTCGGCGAGCGGAATCGACTCATTGAAGAACTGAATTACGCGCTGTCTGCTCTCGATAAATGTGCCGGCGTTCATCGGCTGAATGTCATAGAAGATCCCGATGCCGCCCCTGATCACCGTGCGTCCGTTCTTCCATGGAAGCAAGGCGAAACCTGCGCGAGGCGCCCATTCGTTCTCGCGTGAGAGCGTAGTCCAGTCGTACTTGAGTCCGAGCGTGAGCGAGAGTTGTCTCGACGGCGACCACTTATCTTCCACCCATGCGCCTGCTTCGTTCACATCTATGGCTTCGAAGGGAGTGCCGCGAAACGACGTTATTGATGTCAACTCGTCCGAATCTTTTCCTCGCAGAATGATCTGACCACCGTAGTGGGATGAATCGAATGCGGATCGTGAATACCCGCCGCCGAAGCTGATTTGATGCCTTCCCGCGGCATGGCGCTCGCGAAGGCTTGCCGCTTCCTTCCATTCGAAACGCGTACTGGCGCGATGAACCGTGTCGAAGTAATTTCCCTCAAGTTCTCCCTGTTCGATGAAGAACATCGGGCCGTCGCCGTGCGGCAGAATCCTGAGATGGAGTTTCTTATATGAGAACGACGAATCTAAAATCTCGCCATGTGCCCCGGCGAATGAATCGGCAACCGATACCTGGCCTCCTTGCATGAGAAAATCCGGCGCCGCTTCGGGGAAGACAAGGCCTGTCATGTTCGCGAAATCCATGCCCTGCGAGAAGAGCGCGAGCCTCGCGGTTATTGTGTGATGTTTTATCGCCCTGATATCGAAGTGAGTATTCCAGTCATAGCCATGGTAGATGGTATCGTTCGAGCCTCCGTCTATGTTCTCCGCCGTGGATCGAGCGAATCTGAACGAGAAAGACTGAAACAGGACTGCTTTTCCACCTGCCAGCGGACCTGAAAAGTCGAATGAAGGAGAGGCCGACCTCATCCCGCCGAAGGTTTGGTCAACTCGCCTCGCTCCGATTTGCGGCGCGCCCGCGGAGAAGTGCCATCCCGCCGGGCTTATTCGATCCGAATCCGGAAGCGATACGTAAAATTTGTTCAGCGTTGGAGTGAATTGGTCCGTCGGAATATGCACCGGCTCGGCGCCTTCAACAGGAAGCACTCCGGGAAACACGAACGTATCCGTAACGGGATCCTTCGCATTGCTCCCGCTCACGAACGCCGTCTGCAGAGCACGTTGGCCGAAGAGATTGAACAAGCCATCGCCGCGTACAAGTGAGGGAAGCACCGGAAGAGCCTGCCTCAGCTTCGTAGCCGTCTCCGCCGCGTTCCCTGCCGAAGATTGCGGGACGGCCGCGGTATTCTTTGTATCGTTGTCGTTTGCAGTATGGTCGTCGGACGACGCGGCAAGCCGCTGAGGTTGTTGAGCAGTAACGACGGCGCATGTAAGTAAGCTCAGACACACAAGCGGCGCCATAACAAGTTTGAGGCAACGCATTTTGAGGGAGTCCTCCGAGAAATTAGCGAGAGAATGAGAGGGGCAGGAGCCTCCGGGCCTGTTATATAAGAATTAATTTCACAGGGCCTGAGGAATAATCCGCGCAGAGTGTAAGATGGCTAATGCCCTTTTTCAATACTAATTTTAGTGATATGTTCCTCGTTGTAATCACACTCTGATTTACTCAAGCTATGCGGCTCGAACTGAATTTGATCGAGGTATTTTGCTGCGTTTATGAAGAACGCAGCTTCTCAAAAGCGGCGGCGCGATTGAGAGTTTCTCAGCCGACCATAAGCGGCCATATTAAGAATCTCGAGAGTCACGTCGGAACAAAGCTGCTGGACAGGCAGCCTCGACTGATCACTCCAACGCGAGCCGGGGAACTGCTCTATAAACATGGCCGCATAATTCTTGACGAGAAGGAGGCCGCGGGCCGGGATCTGAGCAGACTGCTCGACAGGGTCGAAGGCGACCTCACAATCGCAGCGAGCACGATTCCGGGCGAGTATCTGCTGCCGTCGGCTATCGCGTCGTTCCACAACGCCTATCCATTGGTCAGGGTCGAGGTCCGAATTTCGGATTCGGCCCGTGTTTGTGAAGAGGTATCAGAGGGGGCCGCCGAAATCGGCTTTGCGGGTGTGCGGCCCGATGCAATAGGACTCGAGCTGCATCCGTTTGCCTCCGATGAGCTCGCGCTGGTCGTCCGCAATGATGATCGTTGGCGAGAAGTCAGCTCCATACCCCTCGAAGCTTTGATCGAAACCCCGTTCGTAGCGCGCGAGCCGGGATCCGGAACCAGGATCGCCCTCGAAAAAAAAGTCGGGCGTTCGATGGACGCATTCAATATCGTAGGCTCCTTTGGTTCGACCAACGGCGTAAAAGAGGCGCTGCTCGCCGGCCTTGGAGTGTCAGTGTTGTCTATACTGGCTGTTCGGCAGGAAGTCGAGTCGGGACGCCTTAAGATCTTGGAGATTAGCGACATCGGTCCAATTCACCGCCAATTTTTTGCAGTCTTGAATAGAAAGCTTGCGGCTTCACCGATCCTGGAGGCGTTTATCGACTTCACCTTTCCTAGAAAATCCGGCGATGATGCCGGTATCGCCGTCTGACCCCCTTCCCTCGCGTTAACTTATTGCTATGCAGAGCCCGAGATTTCATAGGAATTAGTTATTGGAATCGCGGGTATTGCAGCAATTAGAATTTCCAATCAGGTCTAATCGATTCCGAAGAACTTAGAAACACATAAAAAAGAGAGAGATATGTGTCTGCGAGTGCCCTTCTCCAAACGAGTAGGACGCGGTGAATTGCAGCGAAGGAGATGAGATTATGAAGAGCAGAAACAAGGCGGTTGGACTCGGGTCTATCCTCACTATCATCATTGGGATCGGCTCATCAGCGGCGACCGCGTCCGGAGGCCTAACGCCCTCCGCTGCCGAGCACGCAGCCCGCAGCTTCGAGTTTTCATACAGGACCGCCATTACGTCCGTGCCCGCGGCGACAAAGCACCTGGAGTTCTGGCTCCCCTATCCGGTCAGCGACGCGAATCAGGAAATTATCGACATAAGGGTCGTCAGTCCGACGGCTGCTATGGTGTATAGCGAGCCCAGGTATGGCGACGACGCGCTCTATCTTTCGATCGATAATCCACAACCTCCGATCAATGTCGAACTGCGGTTCAAGGTGCGCCGCACCGAATACATCAAGAAAGATTTTTCGAACTTGAAGGCCGGTTCGGGGCCGCTTGATCCCGCGGTCGAACAGTTCTTAAAGCCAGACAAGCTTGTGCCGATCGATGGAAAGGTAACGGAGTGGGCGCGGGAAGTCACAAAAGGCAAACGGACCGATTTGGAGAAGGCGCGCGCGATCTACGACTACACGGTTTCCACAATGAAGTACGATAAGACCGGCCAAGGGTGGGGGCGTGGAGACATCTACTACGCTTGCGATGCCAAGCGGGGAAACTGCACCGATTTTCACGCGGTGTTCATCGGCTTCTGCCGGGCTGTCGGTATCCCTGCCCGTTTTGCAATTGGCTTTCCGCTGCCGGACAAGCGCGGCGAAGGCGAGATCGCAGGCTACCACTGCTGGGCCGAGTTTTATCTCAGAGGCTATGGATGGGTGCCGGTAGATGCAAGCGAGGCGTCGAAACATCCTGAAAAGAAAGACTACTTCTTTGGAGCGCATGACGAGAACAGGGTTCAATTCTCGTGGGGGCGCGACATCATACTCCGTCCGCGCCAGCACTCGGGTCCGCTGAACTACTTCATCTATCCGCTTGTCGAAGCCGACGGGAAAACGATTGATACCATAGCGCGCGAATTGAGATTTAAGGATCTATCGGCCGAGGAATCCGCGAGAGCATTCTGATTCGGGCGCGGGTTTCAGCACTCCAAAAGCGTAACACCCATAGAAGGCTGAGGTTATGACTCGACGATGGCGACCGCAACTCAAGGCGACTTAAATACAAGTGCATCACTTAGAATTAAGAAAATTCTTGACTCATTTTTGGAATCGAGCTATAGTCGCGTCCGTTGACAGTAAGACTAATAAGACACTAACAAGGGCCATGACCAAGAATAGAAAGCTCAGTTATTGCATCTGTTGTAGCGCGCTTGAAGCGCGCGGATCGGCCCTTAGTGGAAAACGTCAACAGGTCTAATACCTGAGTCAAATCTCAGGATCGAACCAAACCCACTATCGGCTAAGCCCGGCGGTGGGTTTTTTGATTTTAAGCCTCATATCAGAGGTGGGATTTTCGAAAGGCGGCAGGGATGAGCGGCAATTCTCCAAAAGCTGGAAAGGTCTACTTGATCGGCGCGGGCCCCGGCGATCCCAAGCTGCTCACTCTGAGAGCCGTTGAAGCACTCGGCGCAAGCGATGTAATCCTCTACGACTATCTTGTAAATCCCGAAGTCCTCGTCCACGCGAAGCGAGGCGCTGAATTGATAGACGTCGGCAAGCGCGGCGACCAAGCAGGGATCACTCAATCAGAAATAAACGAATTGCTCGTAGCCCGTGCTCGGGCCGGCGCGACAGTCGCGCGGCTCAAAGGCGGCGATCCATTCCTGTTCGGACGCGGCGGCGAAGAAGCGGAAGCGCTGGTCGAAGCAGGCCTCGAGTGGGAAGTTGTTCCAGGCATCTCCGCCGGACTTGCGGTTGCGGCATACGCGGGAATTCCCATAACCCATCGAGATTATTCCTCCAGTGTCACGTTTATTTCAGGACGCCACAAGAACGAATTCGCCTTTGATTCATTGCGCGCCGGAAATGACGGGACCCTCGTTGTTTTCATGTGCGCGTCGACGATTTCAAAGATAGCCGGCTCTCTTATAGAAGAAGGCCGCCCTGCCTCCACGCCGGTCGCCATCGTGCGTTGGGGAACTTATCAAGAACAGGAAATATTCTCGGGCACGCTTGAGGATCTCGCGATGCTGAGCGAAGGCGAGATCCGAGCCCGGATACAACCGCCTGCTATAGCCATTATTGGAGATGTAGTCTCACTAAGGTCGAAGCTTAAATGGTTCGGCTCATCATCAGAGGAGCGTTCTCTCGCTTCATTGGTAGATCCGGCGCTGTCGCTTATGAGCGCCTGAGGTTAGCGATGACACAACCGACATTCTTTCCTGAGACTGCGCCCGATATTGCCGACCACCGTGTCGAGAGCATTGCGGCTGCTTCGGCCCGCCTTCAATTTGCCGAACCCGAGGAAATCCTGGAATGGGCATTCGATGAATTCGGCGACCGTATTTCTATAGCAACTGGTTTCGGAGCCGAAGGCATCGCGCTGATCGACATGGCGGTGAAGATCAATGCCAATCCGGACATCTTTTTCCTGGACACCGAGTTTCTATTCCCTGAGACCTATGAGCTTCGAGACAGGCTCGAACAACGCTACTCCATTCGGATTCGTGCGGTAACCGGAGAGTACTCCGCGGAAGCCCAGGCCAGGCAATTCGGCGATCGTCTTTGGGAGTCGGATCCGGATCTATGCTGCAGGCTAAGAAAACTCGAGCCGATGAAGGCGGAATTGAACGGTCTTGACGCATGGGTGACCGCAATTCGGCGCGATCAGAGCGATGCGAGGGCCGCGGCTCAATCCGTCGAATGGGATTCGAAATGGCAGCTAACCAAGATCAATCCCCTGGTGCGCTGGTCGAGAGACGAGGTGTGGAGTTACATCAGGGCCCGCGAGCTGCCGTATAACCCGCTTCACGATAGAGGCTACCCCAGCATCGGGTGCACTCACTGCACATCCTCTGTTTCAGGACCGGAGCACGAGCGCGCCGGCCGTTGGCGAGGCCATAAGAAGACCGAGTGCGGGCTGCATGGCAGCGCGCCCGCGCCGGTGATTTCCGTCCCGCGAGCCGGTGCGAGCGGATCGGAGGATAGAGTTTGAGTTGATCGATTCAACTTTCGTCGTGCGGCTGCGGGCGCGGTATGGTGTGGTTGTGCTCGCCTCGGCCATTTCGCTCTAGCCGGCAGCCGCCGACGATGACATTGCAGACAGCCCCTGGTCGAACCGATGTTGAGTAATCTTACGCGGATGCTAATGGATATTGAGCGAGGACGCCGTGAATATTGAGCAGATCAAGAAGAACAAAGACGGATTAGACATACTGGGGGACATCTATCGTTATTCGGCGTCCGGGAATCTTCAGATTGCTCCGGAGGATGAAGCTCTATTCCGATGGTACGGAATCTACACTCAACGTCCGGCGGAAGACGGAATGTTCATGGTTCGTATCAGGGTTCCGGGCGGCGACCTCTCGCCGAAGCAGGTGAGAGTCGTGGCCGATCTGGCTACGGAGCATGGCCGCGATCTGGTGGACATCACCGTTCGACAGAATTTTCAGCTTCACTGGGTTCGCGTCGATAGTCTTGCGGATATTTTGGATCGCCTGCGCGAGGTCGGACTCTCGACCACCGAAGCCTGCGGAGACTGCGTTCGCAACATTCTGAACTGCCCGGTTTCGGGGGTCGATGCCGACGAGCTTTACGATACGACCGCTCTCATACGAGAAGTGAACGATCTCTTTGAAGGAAATCGGGAGTTTTCTAACCTGCCGCGAAAATTCAAGATCGCTATTACCGGCTGCCCCGTCCACTGCGTCTACCCGGAGATAAACGACATCGGGATTTTTGCTGTCAGGACGGAAAACGGACAGGCAGCGTTCAGGGCCCGAATCGGCGGTGGGCTATCCACGACTCCGCGCTTCTCGAAAGACCTTGGAGTTCTGATTGAGCCCTCCGATGTAGTGGAGCTCTGCGCGACCATAGCAGCCGTCTTTCGCGATGAAGGCAACCGGGAGAACCGCAAGAAGGCGCGGCTCAAATTTCTTGTTGAACAATGGGAAATACCTCGCTTCCGTGATGAAATCGAGTCACGGCTCGGTCGCAAGCTAAAGCGCGCCCCCGACCCGGATGCCGCGCCCGTTGTCGAACGCGACCGCGCTCATTTAGGGGTGAACCGTCAGGCAGTGCCGGGGCTTAGCTATGTCGGACTGTCCGTGCTTGGAGGACGCACGTCAGGCACGGCGCTGAGGCAACTGGCCGATCTGGCGACCGAGTACGGAAGCGGCCGGATTCGCACGACCAATACTCAGAACATCATCTTGTTGGACGTGCCGGATGCGAATCTGACTCATCTCGAGCGCGAGTTGGACCGAACCGGTTTTGATTACAGACCCGGATGGTCGAAGAAGGCGATTATCGCCTGTTCCGGAATCCAGTTCTGCAAACTCGCGCTTGCCGAGACCAAGAACCGAGCGGCCGAATTGAACTCGATTCTCGAACAGTCAGGCGGCATGCCCGACGCCGTCAGAATCAGCGTAACCGGCTGCCCGAATTCATGCGGCCAGCACCATATCTGCGATGTCGGGCTCGAAGGCTCCACAACAACAATCGATGGAGCGAAGCGCGAAACATTTCAAGTATTCCTCGGAGGCGGGGTTGGCGTTCACGAGACCTTTGGCCGCCGAATCGGGCTCAGAATACCGTCAGAGAATCTTGGAGAGTCCCTGGCCCGTCTCTTTTCAAAATATAAGGAAGAGCGGAGAGCGACTGAAACATTTCAAGAGTTTTGCCTGCGCCAAAGCAATCAGGAATTGTCTGAAGCGCTGACCGGAATTTCGATCCCGACGCAAAGCGAATTGGTTTGCGATGCGGCGTCCGCATCGGTGTAGTTCGCTGAAAGGCGGTCAGGCTATTTAATCAGCTTAAGAGATCGAGGAGTGACGGCATCATAATCCTATCCTTGGTTGCCAGGGCCGTGAGAATACTCCTTGCTACTCGGGCGTGAGTATGTCCCAAAGACTCACGCCCTTTTTGTTTCCCCCCTCGTGTTACTTTTTGGGAAGGGCCTCCACCCGCCTATTGATCTCATCCCAGTTGACGTTTTGCGCGAACGCGTCTACATACTTCGCGGCCGCCGCTCCATAGTCCATGTGATAGGCATGCTCATACATATCGAGCACAAGCAACGGATGGCTCAGAGGGGCATTGTGCATATGATCCCATGCCCAGTAGTTGTGCATTTCGCCGGTGTGCGCGTTGTACGCAAGGATCGCCCATCCGGAGCCTCCTGAAAGAGCATTGGCGGTTCTCTTGAATTCCGCTTCCCATTGCTCGTATGTTCCGAACCACTGCTTGATAAGGTCCAGAACCTTGCCGCTCGCTTTTCCATCGCCCCCCAGATTCGAAAAGTAAAGCTCATGAAGCACGACCGAACCCGTGCGCACCAGCTCTTCGCGCTTCATATCACCGTAGAGGTATGCAGGCAGGTCCTTGTCCTTCATAGCCGCGGCCAGCCTCTGCTCTACCGCGTTCAAGGCCTTAACTGCTCCGCCGTAGTTATTTTCCCAGTGCGACTTGATCAGTTTCTCCGACAGCCCTTTCAGTTTTGCCGGATCAAACGGAAGGGGCCGCGGCTGGTGCTGCCCGAGATATGCCCGTCCCGCTCCGGCGCCCTCTTGCTCTCGCGGCGCCTCATTGGCGCCGGCGCCCGCTGTGCCCAACAAAGCGCCTGCTCCTAGAATCGTGCTGCCGGCTACAATGCTCTTGATCGCCTCACGTCTGTTTACTCCCTTCATTGAATCCCCTTTCACAGTTGAATCTCATCCCGTTAAAAAATCATACCGCCTACGGCGCGGCGCTGGAAGCGTCGGTCCGCTCTGACTGTTTGGAAAAGTGTCTGGATGACGTTATAACTATGCGATCCTGTAAAAAATCGGAGGTCAAAATGATGAGCGGCGGTTGGCTTTTTGCGCGTGTGGCATTGGGGCTCTTACTGATCTATGGAGGGGTCGCGGCACAACAATTCAATCCCAATCTCTATCAAGGCATGCGCTGGCGATGTATCGGCCCTCATCGCGGCGGACGAACCGTAGGCGCGACGGGCGTTCCCGGCCAACCGAACGTCTTTTATATCGGCCTCAACAACGGCGGCGTGTGGAAGACGGATGACTACGGCCGCACGTGGACGCCCATCTTCGACGAGCAACCGACGGGATCGATTGGCGCTCTGGCGGTTGCACCGTCAGACCCGAACATTGTTTATGTCGGCACGGGCGAAGGATTGCAGCGGCCCGATCTTGCTACCGGAGACGGAATGTATAAATCGACCGACGCGGGAAAGACCTGGCGGCATCAGGCGCTTCGCGACGGCGAGCAGATCAGCTCGATCGTCGTCGATCCGCGTGATCCGAATCGTCTTTTCGTAGCGGTGCTCGGACATCCCTATGGTCCCAATGTTGAGCGCGGAATCTTTCGCTCGACCGATGGAGGCGAGACTTATCAGAAGGTGCTTTACAAAGACGAAAACACGGGCGGCGTCGCTCTCGCATTCGATCCTTCGAACTCTCGCACTGTCTATGGAGTGCTCTGGGCCTCACGGCAGGGGCCGTGGGAAAACGGTGCGTGGCAGGGCCCCGGCAGCGGCCTCTTTAAATCGACCGACAGCGGAGATTCATGGAGGCAGCTCACAAAGGGCCTCCCCACATACGCGCAGGGCCTCGGACGAATCGGAATAACCGTAGCGCCAAGCGATCCCAAGAGGCTGTATGCAAACGTCGATGCGCCCGATCTCGGCGGCATCTATCGCTCCGACGACGCCGGCGAAAACTGGCAGCGCGTTAATTCAGAAGTCCGGGTCTGGGGTCGTGGAAGCGACTTTGCCGAAGTGAAGACCCATCCGAAGAATCGGGATATCGTGTATTCGTGCAACACGTCGACTTATAGATCCACCGATGCGGGTAACAGCTTTACCGCGGTGAGAGGCGCACCGGGCGGCGACGACTATCACACGATATGGATCAACCCGGACAACCCGGACATTATTCTTCTCGCGAGCGATCAGGGCGCCATCATCACGGTCAATGGAGGAAGGACATATAGCTCCTGGTATAACCAGCCGACCGCGCAGTTCTATCACGTAATCACCGACAATCAGTTTCCTTATTGGGTCTATGGAGGCCAGCAAGAGAGCGGCTCGGCGGGTGTGGCCAGCCGCGGGAGCGATGGGCAAATCACTTTTCGCGACTGGCATCCGGTGGCGGTTGAGGAATACGGATATGTCGCCCCCGATCCCTTAAACCCTAACCTGATCTATGGCGGAAAAATCACTCGCTACGACAAACTTACAGGGCAAGTGCAAAACATTTCACCCGAAGCCGGCAGGAGCGGCAAGTATCGATTCCTGCGAACTGCTCCGGTGATCTTCTCGCCGGTCGACCCTCACGCACTGTACTTCGCCGGAAACGCGCTCTTTAAGACAACGAACGGCGGGAATTCCTGGCAGGTCATAAGCCCTGACCTCTCGCGCGAGACACCCGATGTTCCCGAGAGCATCGGCGTCTACAGGACGGCGGATTTGGTGAGGATGCCGAGGCGAGGCGTGATATATACCGTAGCCCCATCTTACAAGAATGCCGAGTTGATCTGGGCCGGAACCGACGACGGGTTGATTCATATCACTCGCGATGGCGGCAAGAACTGGAAGAATGTAACACCATCGGGGCTGACCTCATGGAGCAAGGTTTCGCTTATCGACGCAGGCCGCTTCGATACGGAGACCGCCTATACGGCGATCAATCGCATTCGCCTGAACGATCAACATCCGCACATCTACCGAACTCATGACGGCGGCGCAACATGGAAGGAGATCGTGAATGGGCTGCCGGATAACGCTCCCATCAATACCGTCCGCGAAGACCCGGTGCGGCGGGGCCTGCTCTTCTGCGGAAGCGAGCGCGCCGTATATGTTTCCTTCGACGATGGAGACAACTGGCAGGCTCTTCGTCTGAATATGCCGGCGAGCTCGATTCGCGATCTCGTCATTCACGAGGATGACCTGGTAGTCGGCACGCATGGCCGATCATTCTGGATTCTTGACGACATCACACCGCTTCGGCAGATAACCGCTCAGACAGCGGCATCCGATGGACACCTCTTTAAACCCGAGACCGCTTATCGCGTGCGTTGGAACCTGAACACCGATACGCCGCTGCCGCCCGAGGAGCCCGCCGGAAAGAATCCGCCTGACGGCGCGATCATCGACTACTTTCTCAAATCGAATTCTTCCGCTCCGGTAACTCTCGAGATCTTCGATAGCGCGAACAAGTTAGTTCGGCGTTTTTCCAGCGCCGACACGCCGGACCCGGTGGATGAGAAGCAGTTGAACGTGCCTACATTCTGGCTCCGGCCTCAGCAGATTCTGTCGGCGCAAGCGGGAATGCAGCGATTCGTGTGGGATCTCCATTATCCGCCGCCCGTAGTCGACCGCTACGACTATCCTATTTCCGCGATCTATCGCGACACACCTCGCCATCCGATTGGGCCCTGGGTATTTCCCGGAGAATACCGATTGAAGCTCACAGCAGGCGGAAAAGCTTACACGCAGACATTGATCGTCAAGATGGATCCCCGCGTGAAGACATCGTCCAAAGATCTGGCTCAGATGTTCGCGCTCTCGACTCAATGCTACGAGGACTTGCGCCAGACGCGTGAGGCATTGGAACAGGCGCGTCGTCTCAGTGCCGATGCGCGGGTCGCAATAGATCGCGCGGGTAGAGGCGTGGTCGCGGAAGCGATTTCATCCGTGACTCAAAAAGTTGGCGCAATGGAGGGAGCGGCCGCGGGCCGGTTCGCGGCCGGCGGTCGCAGGGGAGCCGGAGGCAGTCAACCTACTCTTGCGGCGCTGAACGCACAGTCTCTTACGCTGATGGACGTGTTTGAAGGCGCTGACGCCGCGCCTACGACTCAGGCCGTTGCCGCTGCCGCCGAGTTGCACAAATCCGTTGTCGAGATCCTCTCGCGCTGGAGAGCATTGTTAGAGAATGAAGTGAAGCCGTTGAACGAGCGTTTGAGGCAGGCAAACCTGCCGCAACTCGGCATCAAGTAAAGCGCGGTCGAGTTGTCGTTGACTGGAGACTGAGAAGAAGGGTGGTGCGGATCAGTTCGATAGCATCACAACATAACGGACGCCCGCCCCTACATTAATTTTTAACGCGTCCGTACATCAATGTTCAGTAAAAGCTAGAGATCGGAGAGCGACGATTCTCTTGAATCGACCGTTGTCTCAGCATTGAGTTCGGGGAGAAATTCGGCGGAGCGCCGAAGCTGATCCGAGCCGCGCGGAACTGTATTCGCCTCCGCAACCTCTCCCTCGTAGCGAATGAGGCTCCTGGCCGAAAAAGCAGCTATGACGACGGCTATCAAACATCCCACGCCGCCGGTGATGACCGAGAGCCTCGCGCCAATCAAATTGGCAATCGACCCGGCCTCGAGCTCTCCCAACTGAGGCCCTCCCATGAAGAAGACCATATTTACTGAAGTCATCCTCCCTCGGAGGTGATTCGGCGTGACCAACTGCCTTATCATCTGACGCAATACGGTACTGACCGTATCGGACGCGCCCACAATCGCGAGCATCATCAACGAAAGCCAAAACCAGCGCGATAAACCAAACGCGATTGTTGCGGCTCCGTAAACGGCCACCGACGCGAGTACGAGTTTCCCCTGTTTTCGAGGTACGCCGAGCCTCGCCATGATCAAGCTGGTCACAACCGATCCAACTCCGGGCGCCGCCGTTAGCAGCCCCAGACCACCGGCGCCCACCGAAAGTATCTTGTCGGCAAAGATCGGAAGCAGCGCCGTGGCGGACGCGAAGAAGGTCGCGATGAAATCAAGCGTCATCGTCTGGACGATAATAGGGGTGCGCCAGACAAATCGCAGTCCCTCTTTCAACGCGGCGAGACTGATGACCGGTTTTTCCGCTTCGACCTGACGGCTTGCGGTCGCGCTCATCAACAGAAGCGCGATCATCACTGCTATAAAGGAGACCGCGTTGATGCCGTAGATTAGCTCGGGTCCGTAATTGCGGAGCAGCAAACCGGAGATCGAAGGGCCGACTATCATCGCCGAGTTGAACACGATGAGACCAAGGCTTACCGCTCCGGGAAAGTCTTCGATAGGGACAAGCGATGGCAGCATTGCTTGCCGGGCCGGGCTGTCGAACGCTACCGCGGCGGATGAAATTGCGGTGAGCAGATAAATCGACCAGAGGCTTTCGTGACCGAGCGCAGTCATCGTAGACAGAATACCGGCGCAAACCAGCATCACCGACTGCGAGATCAGCATCAGGCGCTTGCGATCCATTGCATCGGCCACAACTCCACCGGCCAGCGAACACAGGACGATCGGAACAACCCTGACAAGTCCGAGGCCGCCCAGTGCAAGGGGTGATTCTGTCAGAAGGTAAACGTGCCAGTTGATCGCTACGAGCTGCATCTGAGAGCCCGTGATGGATATAAGCTGGCCAATCCACAAGAGTCTAAAATCGCGGTGGCGCAGCGCATTGAATGAGGACATAAGCGAGCATCGAGCGATCAGCAGTCGGCATTCGGCAATCAGCAGTCAGAGATCAGCAAGCGCCGGCAATCAACGGCGCAGCGTCAGAGAAAAGCGAGCAACGATCAAGAGAGCGGCGGCTTGACCATTGCTCGCTTTGCTGTTGCTCATCGCGTTCCCCAGAGGTACAGCGTGGGTCGACGCGAGCCCCATCCGGCGCTGCCGTACCAGAACTCAATGCTGCGAATTTTTCGGCGGCCCGGAATATCTATTGACCGGCTGCGGCCTCCGGCGACTACTCGGTCTCGAACCTGAATGTCGTGGTTCGGCCCATCTTCGAAATGTACGACCACTCTTCGAAATTCAATCGCGCCGCCCTTGATCTCAAACTGAATAGTCCTGAATGCTCCGCCTTTGCCTACATGAATCGTATCGTGATCAACTCGGCCATCGGCGTGCGCTTCGCCGAGAAATTCCCATCGGCCTTCTCTGCGCCTCTGCGCGTTTGAAACGAGACCGATACTCAACAGCAGCATCAAAGCCGACGCCATCCGAATAGATGTTCTTACCTTCATTCTTCCTCCATACAATCCGAGATCCGCGAAATACTCGAAGCGGAAGCCCAATACTGTTTACAGTGACCGCGCGATTATTCCTGCCGGTTGCGGCTTGCCATTTAGCTTCGATACGATAACACATTCGCGGATGAAGCTCAGGGGTCGCGACTATTGTTGTCGCGAATATTGTTCGGATCCTTGGCGTCTGGATAACCGGAGTCGAAATGACTTTACCGCTAGTATTGATTTTGGTTTCGTTATCGATAGCCGCGGAGCCATGTACGCCGGCGCCCCAAGGCGCTTCGGATCTGATAATCATAAAGAAATCCTGGAAAAGAACGCGCATAGATCCTTATATCAATGCTTCTGCTGATCTCACTCAGAATGCCGGGTTCGGCCGAGGCGGCTCAATTGATCCAAACGCTCCGAGCGCCCCGCCGGAAATACCGCCGGCGCGGACAAGACCGCGCGGCAAGCCAAGCGATAGATATACCTACGAACTCAAAGTGAAGAACGGCGGCAGCAAGACAATAGTGGAGATAGGGTGGGATTACGTTTTCACGAACGCCGGAGGCAAAGAATCAACCCATCATCGGTTCGTCGACAAATTGAGATTGAAGCCGGGAAAAGAGAGAACGCTCAGTCGATATACCAGCCAGCCGCCCTCAAGAACCGTATCCGCGGCGGACCCGAATCCAATATTGTCCGAAGAAGCCGTTATCGTTTATATCAAATACAACGACGGCTCCAGGTGGGAAACACAATCGCTTTGATCTTCATTGATCGACGGATGTAATTCGGCTCAGGTGAAGCCTGAAAAAGCCGGCTATAAGTCGCGTGGTTAGTTAGCGGGGCCGGACCGGGACATTCGGTGAGAGTCGAGCTACGCAATCAAATCAAGATAGACGCGGCTGTCGACATTTCCGCCGCTTATGACGCAGCACACAGACCGGCCTTGAAACAACTCGGGCCGAGTCAGAAGCGCGCCGATACTCAATGCGCCTGTTGGTTCACACTTCAAGTTCGCCAGCGAAAATAGCAGCCTCACGCCTTCTTTTATGTTCTCCTCCGGCGTCTCGACGATCGAGGATAAACCCTGCTTCAGTATCTCCCAATTATGTTTTCCTATGCTGACGGTTCGAGCGCCGTCGGCTATCGTCTGAGGCTCTGCTTCGTTGCTTACGATATGTCCCTCGCGAAGCGATCTCGCGGCATCGTTTGCCAAAAGCGGCTCCGAGGCGATGACTTCGATACTCTTGCCCGACTGTCGAACTCCGGTCACGATGCCTGAAGTCAAACCGCCGCCTCCAATAGGCGCAACGATGCAATCGAACGAGCGGCTTAGCCGGCATAGCTCTTCGCCGAGACTGGCGTTGCCGTTGATTACCAGCGGATCGTCGTAAGCGCTTGCGACGTACGCATCCGGATGCTCACTCGCAAGCTCGTCGACTCTCGCCGCGCGGCTCTTGATTCGCGTGTTGACCAGATCGGCGTTGCCGCCGTATTCGCGAACCGCGGCAATCTTCACCTCCGCCGAGTTGTGAGGCATCACGATAGTGCACCATTTTCCCAGCAGCTTGCAGGCATACGCCATCGCCTGTCCGAAATTCCCGGACGAAGCGGCTATGATCTTCTTCTGCGGGACCTGATAAGCCAGATTGTAGGCCGCGCGAAATTTGAAGCTGCCCGTATGCTGGAATGTCTCGGTCGCCAGGGTGACTTGAGCGCCAAGCCGTGCGCTCAAGCGCGGCGCTTCGATAATAGTAGTCGGCCTGATCATCTCGCGGAGCGGTTTTGCCTCGCTGTAGGTTGTCATGCGCTCGCTTGTCTCCTCTTGTTATCGCCGGATTCATTTTTTCGAGGGTGCGTGTTCCGTTCCCAGAAGACGCCTTCCGCAAATCCCTGGATGGCCGCATCCTCTTCAGCCAGTTCCAATCTCTTCTCCGCGGTGCAGCAATAGAGCGGATCTATTTCAATTCCGGTGAAGCGCCGACCCAGTTTTTTTGCCGCTGCCGAAGTAGTTCCTGATCCGAGAAATGGATCCAGTATCCAGTCGCCCGCGGCGCTGCTGGCGAGAATTATTTTCGCAAGGAGTTTCTCGGGCTTCTGGGTAGGATGATCAGTGTTCTCGGGCATCGACCAGAACGGCACGGACAGATCAGTCCATAGATTAGACGGATGAGTCAGCCGAAAGCCTCCGCCTTTTTCGTTCTCCCAGTCCCTGGGCTTTCCATCGGAGGTGTATGGGGCAATGACCTTTCGCTTCAATTTTACGGCTTCGACGTTGAACAGATAATTATTCGACACGGTACAAAACCAGATATCTTCGGAACAGTTCTTCCAGTTGGCTCGCGAGCCACGCCCTTTCTCGCGTTCCCACGTAATTCGATTGCGGACGATCAAGTGCTTTTCGAGAACTGCCTGAACCGCCGACGACGATCGCCAGTCGCTGCAAACATACACCGAGGCTGTCGGCTTCAGCAGGCGAGTCAATCGCGAGAACCACGATTCGATCCATTTGAGGTAATCATCGAACGAACGGCGAGCAAAGGTCACCGAGCCAAACTTCTTCGACAAATTGTAAGGCGGGTCCACAAACAGGAGATCGACGAACGAGGACGGCAGCCATTCAGCGGCGTCGAAGAAATCCTGATTGATAGTCTTGTTCTCGATCTCTGAGCGCGTTGTGCGCCCGGACAGTCTGACTAACTTTGCCTTGTATCGATTCTCTTCTTCTTGAGAAAGCCTGATGGTTCGGTTTCGAGGCGCAGGGTTTTTCATCGCGCAACATTCTGAAGGATCGAAAACTTGCGATCAACCGGGCGGATAGATAGCAGAGGGAAATTTTTATCTTCTCGCGTACGTTGCATCCTCAAAAGTCTTCGTCCTGGTTGAGCCTCTTGCCTTTCTTACGGCCGCCCGCGCCGCCGCTCAACTGAGAGAACTGATCGGTCCCGTAGCTGCCAAGTCCGGCAAGCGTGAACGTAAACGAGAAGTGGCTTTCGCTTCGCAGGCCCGCTTTAAAGGTATTGTAGTTGAATTGCAAGCCGCAGCAGTCCCATGCATAGCCGAGGTAGCTCCGCGTATTGGTCGGCCGCCCCTTCGAAATCTCAGTGGGAGTTGTGAAGCGATCCGTAAAATCGTATCCAAGACGCGCGCCGCCGTACATTCCTCGAAACTCGTTGCCCACCCGCAGATTCGCGAACACCTGATCACCCGCGAATGTTCCCGCCTCGAATCGATTCGGCTCCAGCTCGATCCGCTTCGACAGATACCAGCTAGCTGAAACAGTCACTTTCTCGTTTCGCATGCCTCCTGAAACCACCACGTTTCGAATCGGCCCCTGGTCCCCGATGTCCATTCTTAAATCCGCGAATATAGTCGAGAGCGGCCGATAGCGAACCGCTACGTTCACGGGCGAGAAGCTTCTGATGTGCCCGCCGTAGCTGAAGCCGGAGAGCGTATCGATCGGATCGAACTGATTGCGCCTTCCTTCAGCCAGCGCGCCGCCAAAGTCACGGTCGAAGAAATATTTTTGCGCGACCTTGACCGTGAGAAACTCGTAGGCCTGCATCACCGTTTCTTCGTCGCCTGCCTGCGCAATCGCATTGTCGGGCGGTTGCTCTCCCGCCTTGAGCTCCGTCTTTCGATCGAGGTTTGGGCGGCCGTTCTTGTCGTATTGCGCCTCATCGCGTTGAACCGGCTTGGACTTATCCTGATTCGTCAAGTCGGCCGGCTGTCCGGTCTCGAGCTTCTGTTTGGTCGCCGGTTTCTCACGAGATTTTTCCTCCTGATTCTCCGGCGCCTTTTCCTGAGTGACAGGCTCGGCCGAAACCCGCTGATCAGGGGGAGTCTCTTTAGGCGGTTTCGGGCCCTTCCTTTTTTCTCGGGGTCGTTTATCGGGCTGCTCGGGCTCCATTCCGGTGGACTGTCGCAAGCCGCGCCGTCTACGCTTGCGGCCGATCTCAGATGCGGATTTCGAAATGAAGAAGCGGTTCACTACCGCATACTCGAACTCGTTCGTATTGGCGACCGCATCCCGCTCGTCGAATTTTATGATCTCATTGAACTCGGGCCCGATGCCGCGAATGAGTCTGTAGGTGAAATAAGGCTCGATCAGATGCCTGAACTTTCTCGTTCCATCCTCGTTGAGAAAATCCTTTTCAATCGAGGGAGGCCTCACATCCACCGCGAGCTCGGTATAAAACCTCGAGACGTCTCCCGGGATGATCGAATCCAGCACCGTCCGGTCGAAGAATTTGAAAGCCGGGTTGTATTGCGCGTTCGCCGGATCCAGCCGCGCGTCCCGCGGGTCAAGCGTGAATCGAGACGCGTCGAAGACCGGAATGTTGGGGTTGATCTTGCTGGTGTAAAACGTCTCCCTCATAGCCAGACTGGGGGTTATCGCGAACCCCGCGACAGTCGCCAGCGGCACGGTGAGCTTGGGTTGAAAATCAAATCGCTGAACGCCGGAAGGAGTAACGAGCGTTGAAGTGCCGCCGATCGACTCTTCACGCTTCAGCGCTCCGGCCGACGAATCGAACGACAAATAAATGGGCCGGCCGAAGAGGCTCCTGGGATAGCCCGTCAGGTTCATCTCAGGAGCTTGCCGGATCTTTACATCGATGTTGGTTCCGTCCGCGGGTCCGGGCCCCGGCACGAAGAGCGTAGTAGTCTCATTGCTCGCGAGAAAACTCAGGCTGACCGGGCCGGGATTGTTGCTGGCGTAGAACGTCGATTCTCGCCTCGGGTCTATGACCTGGCTTATGTCATCCGAAAAAACCTGTCTGAACGCCAGGCTGCTGACGAGCGATACGTTGCCCACGGCCAGCCATCCGTGCGGAAGATGTTGAACGCCGTCTCCGACAAACGCAGTACCACCTTGATTCTCACCCGGAAGTCCAAAGAGCCGATCCTTCACTGAAAAAACGCCGAGCCTCATGTATGACTCTTCGTCGGTTTGCGCCCGGAACTCCGCGCCCATTCCAATGCCTCGCTGAGTGTAGACATCGCCTCGAAAAGTTATGTCGGCGGAATCCCCCAGAGTCTGGTAGTACGCGAGCTTGAGCGTCCGTCCCTTCTGATTCGACGTTCCGGTGCTCGGTAGCAGGATGCCCGACTTACGTTCCTTCTTTGTTATCGGAATCCAGGTAAAAGGAAAGTACAGGATCGGAATCGTCTTCACTTTGAAGACCGACTTGTACAGTTTCAATCGGTCGTCGACCTTCAGCTCCGCGCGCTTCGACCGAAACACCCACTTCGGCTCCACGTCCTCACATGCGGTGACGGTCGCATCATAGAGCAGATAAGTTCCAAAGCCGGTTTTTTCTACGCGTTCAGCCGTGAAGTAAACGTACTCGCCGGTCTCCGTCCTGTTTGTGAATCCCGTCGTCTCCCAAAACGTGCCTTTTCGAGACGACCAGTTGATTTCGGCGCGGTGCGCGGTTACGCGCTGATCGGGCCCCTGATCGAAGACGACGTTGCCATCGGCAACCATATCCGTTGTCACCGAATTGTAGACAATGTGATCCGCCTGCAGCCGGATGTCTCCCATCGTTACGTCTACGTATTCTTCGGCGGTAACGATGTCGCCGTCCTTCGACTGCTTTCCGGATACGATCTCGACCACAGTTTCGATAGCCGGAGCGCTGCTTTTCTGCGAATCGGCTCCGGTCTTCTTGCCGTTGCTTGCAAGCTCGGCCTGTTCCGCGCGACGCTCTTTCTTCCGCTCGGCCTTATTGGATTCCTGTGTATCCGCGGCGTCGGCCGGAATAACTATTCCGGTGGGAGTAATCGTCTCATCGCGCTGCTTCTTCGCATCGCTCTGATTCTTTTTTATCTGTTGAAGAAGCCCGGTGTATTGCCCGAAAGCGGCCGCGAAAGCCGATTCCATCGTAGACGCAATCAGTATTAGTAGGAGTAAGACCCGCGTGCTGGACCTGTGAATCATTGAAAAAGGGAGCCTCCGAAACGCGTCCCAGCGAGGAGATTCGGATACTATCACGCGATTTTCGATTCCGCCAACGTCGCCAGTTTGCCAAGACCTTTGACAGTTTTTCTGTTGCCGGTCGTGATTAAGAGCGCCGTTTTGTTATGATCGCGAAATGTCTGCTATCAATCGAGTCAAAGACACTTTAATAGGACACCCGCGGAGGGTGCGGCGGTTTTTCGCGGGACTCGGGCCGGGATTGATCACAGGCGCCGCTGATGACGATCCGTCCGGCATCTCGACTTACTCGGTCACTGGCGCGGCATTCGGCTACCATCAACTGTGGACGGTCATATTTTCTTTTCCAATGATGGCGGCGGTTCAATTGATGTCCGCAAGAGTGGGAATGGTGTCGGGGATGGGGCTGGCCGGCGTGATCCGCAAGCGCTATCCCAAATGGGTTCTGCTATCGTCCTGCGCGCTGTTGGCGGTAGCCAACACTGTCAACATCGGCGCCGATCTGGGCGGGATGGCGGCGGCGATGGAGATGATGACGGGCGTTCCCTCGTTTATATGGAATCCTCTCTTCGCCGGTCTAATAGTCGTGCTGATGATCTGGTCGCGCTACCGGTACATAGCTCGCGTCTTTAAATGGCTGACTCTCGTGTTGTTCGCATATGTAATCTCCGCATTCCTTGCTCACCCTCACTGGGGAGACGTTCTATTCTCTACGCTCATTCCGCAGATCGATTTTACAAGACAATATCTGGCGACATTCGTTGCCATCCTGGGAACTACGATCTCTCCATATTTATTTTTCTGGCAGGCCGCGCAGGAGGTCGAGGAAGAACGAGCCAAAGGCAGGCGCACTATAAAATCTAGAAAAGGCGCTACAGACAATGAGATCCGTCATTGCCACGCGGATGTTCTGACTGGAATGGCGTTCGCTGGAATCGTGATGTATTTCATCATCCTGACCACCGGCGCTACGCTGTACATCAGCGGCGAGCGCAATATCGAAACCGCGCGGCAGGCGGCGGAAGCATTAAGACCGCTGGCGGGCTCGGCTGCCTATCTTTTATTCACCATCGGAATCGTGGGGACGGGTATGCTCGGAGTTCCCGTGCTTGCGGGATCCGCGGCCTATGCGGTGGCTGAAGCTCTACACTGGCGAGGCTCGCTCGACGACCGGCCCAGACTCGCCCGCAAGTTCTACGGGGTGCTCGCGGCCGCGGTCCTTCTAGGCCTATCACTGGAGTTCTTTCGCGTCAATGCGGTTCGGATGTTGTTTCTGGCCGCCGTTGTGAACGGAGTTTTGGCGCCGCCGCTCGTAGCGATAGTCACGATGCTGTCGAGTGATCGGTCGGTGATGGGTGATCGGGTCAGCCCGCCGATTCTCAAGTGGCTGGGATGGGTTACTGTCGGCGTGATGGGTCTTGGATCAATCGCCATAATATTCGCCGGGTAAACCGCGGATCGAGTCGGCGACGACGTCGAATCATCACGATCCTTGCAACTTCTTGAGACAAGGATATTGAGGAACCGATTGTTTCAATGATAGCTCGTGCTTTGTGGGCGCGCGCTGACTCATTCAAGAATATTCCGTTAACCAAAAAGGAATCGGTTTAAAGTTTGCCCTTATTTGTTACCCCTCAACTTGTTCGCTATAATTTCGCGGCCCTGACGGGTGAGTGAAGGGAGAAGTCTACTATGCCTGAGATGACCGGCGCACAGGCGATGTTCGAAATGATGGTGCGCGAAGGTGTGCGCTACGTGTTCGGCAACCCCGGCACGACCGAGCTTCCGCTGATGGATTTATTCGCCGAGCGCGGCGACCTTACATACATTCTTTCACTCCACGAAGACTCCGCTCTGGGAATGGCTGTCGGCTACGCGGAGGCTACCGGCAGGCCAGCCGTAGTCAACCTTCATACGGCGCCGGGTCTTGCCCACGGTCTGGGCAACCTTTACAACGCGAAACGCGCGGGCACTCCTCTCGTAGTCACCGCGGGACAGCAGGACACCCGCGTGATGATCGAAGAGCCGCTGCTGTACGGAGACATGGTCGACCAGGTCCGCCAGTATACTAAGTGGGCATGGGAGGTCCGTCAGGCCTCAGAAGTCGCCGCCGCGATGTCGCGCGCTTTTCGAATAGCAAGGACGCCGCCGACGGGGCCGGTATTCCTCTCGCTCCCTGTCGACGTAATGGAACGGAGCGCGATGATTGATTTACCGCCTCATACCGCCGTGGCCGCGCGAACCCGGCCGGAGCCGGGTTCTATAGAAGCGGCGGCGCGCATTCTTACTAAAGCTTCATCCCCTGCGATAATTTCGGGAGACGGCGTCGCGCGCGCGGGGGCGGTCGCCGCGGTTGTCAAACTTGCAGAAGCGGTTGGAGCGCGAGTTTATTCCGAGCCTCTTAATTCGCTTCTCGATTTTCCAACAAACCATCCGCTCTATTGCGGCCCTCTCTTCGCAAACGCAAAGCAGGTTCAAGAACAGTTAAGAAGCGCCGACTTGATCTTACTCATCGGCGTGAACATTCTGACGCCGCTCGTGAATACCGGCGAGAAGATGCTGCCGGCCCGCGCGAAGATCATTCAGATCGACGCCGATCCGCGCGAGCTTGGAAAAAACTATCCCGCTGAAGCGGCAATAATGGCCGATCCTCTTTTTGCGGTTGAAGAATTGATCGAGACTATTACTCCGATGTTGACCGGTTCTTATTCGCTGGAAGTGATTCGCAGACGCCATGTCGTTCTTTCCGAGGTTGCCGACGCGCGAGGCAAGTTCTCCGCGGCCGCGACATCCGCGTCCGGTGACGGAACGATGACCCCCGCCTTTGTAGCGCGGGAGATGAGGGCAGCCGCTGCTAAAGACGCGGTCCTGGTGGACGAGTCCGTTACATCAACAGCTTTTGTCCGCACGATCTTTGATCTCGAACAACCCAATTCCTACTTCTATGCGAAAGGCGGTTCGCTTGGGCTCGGGCTGCCCGAAGCAGTAGGCGTGAAGCTTGCAATGCCCGAACGCCAGGTACTCTGCGCCGTCGGCGATGGCTCCGCGTTGTATTCGATACAAGCGCTCTGGACTGCGGCTCACTACAAGCTCGCAGTAGTTTTCGTCGTCTTCAACAACACAAGTTACATGATCTTGAAAGGCGGCCTGCTCGCGATGAAGGGTTCTTCCGCGAAAAAGGGCGTCTTTACCGGAATGGATTTGACGGAGCCCGCAATCGATTTCGTTCGATTGGCCGAATCGCTGGGCGTCTCGGCGCGCAGCGTCTCACATGCATCGGAGCTTCGGCCGGCCCTCGATTGGGCACTCGCGGAAGGCGGTCCGACTCTCCTCGACGTCACAATTAATCGCGATGTCAGAAGCGTATTGCGCTAAGGTCAGCGCGTGAATTCCAGCTTCGCGATGCGCCCGGCGGCGACGCGCACGAGGCCATATCCGATCAAGAACAGGCAGCCGATGCCGGCCGCGCCCAACATGATTCCGTATACACCCAGCTTGTCCGCCGCAATCACAATCAAAGCATAACCGAATGCGCTCACAAGGCTGATACCCAGGGTCAGCGCGAATCCGAGCATCGTTTGTGACGGCTGCTGTTCCAGCGAAAGCGGCATCGCGGGTTTCAGGATCAAAGACAAAGCCACGATGCCATGAGCCATCACCAGATATCCGAGCGATAGCAATCCGGCAAGCAAAGGCTCATGCTTTACGAACATGGTGATCGTGACAAGCAGCGCCGGAAGCAAAAAGTACCTCAAGCCGACAACGAGGCGCATGCCTTTGATCAGATTGTTCCCCTCGATCGGCGCGCAGTAAAAGACCCAGCTCGCCTCGGACTGCGGATTCTGCTTCACAAGATCACAGCCCATTATCAGATTCATATAGCCGTAGAACCCGATCAATACCGGCGAGACGGTCTGATCGCCGGAGAAAATTCCGATCGCAAAGAACGCAATCAACAGCACCATCGGCGCAAGCGACGACAATCTCGACACGACTTCTCGCCCAGTCAAAGTTATAACCATCGCTCCCACCGCCCTTGTCTGCTCCGGCACGGCTATTTTGCCCAGTAAGGGAATGCCGCGAATCAGTTCCATCAGCCGGAGTGTTTGGGGAGCCTTGGCAGGGCGTTCGTCTGGAGAAAGCAGCCGTTCTATAAGATCCGGGTAGCGCCTGCCAATATCCAATCGCAGCGCAATGGCAACGGCCAGCATGGTCAGGAAGCCCGCCGCGGCCCGTTCCAGATTGGTCGCCAGATCCGTTTTCCCGGAGAAAAAAGTCGCGAACCACGCCGAGGGTAAAAACCGCACCACTCCCGATGATGCCAGCGATATCGAGCCCGCGGCCGCCCGGGCCGTAATGCCTCCGGCGGATACAACTGAAATCCCCATCATTCCAAGGCTGACAAAAAGAAATATTATCTGTGCGAATCCCCGGATCTTATCGATGTTGAACCAACGAGCCGAATAAATGATTGCCGTCAGCGACAACATTACGACGCTGAAACATCCGATCGCGATCATTAAATAAGATCCGGCTATCAGCGTCTGGCGTCCAGCGCCTCGGGCATCGCGCTAAAGATCGCCATCGCGAACATCACCGAAAACAGAAGAATCAAAAAGCTCGATAGATCCGCGCACGATCTTACGTTCCCGATAAAGAAAAGACCGAGCATCCCCATCGAGACTATGAGTTGGCGAATGGGATGAATCTTGGCCCCCGTAGTCGAATGGCGTCCGGGCCGAAGGTTCTGCTTGAGGTGCAGATCGACAAGCGCGCGAACCTGCCGCCAGTCAATCGCTCCGGGCCGCCGAGCCTGTGAAGCTCCGGCGGAATCTCGAGTGTTCAAGTCTTGCTTGCGCTCACTCATTATCTTTCCAGAGTCTTACGAGTGTCTCTTCGAGCGACGCGGAGCCGCTGCCTCCTCGCAATTCATCGATGGTCCCCACGCCCACGATCTTTCCTTTATGAAGAACGGCGATGCGGGTGCACACCTTTTCGACGATATCGATCAGGTGTGAAGAATAAAAAATAGTCTTACCTTCCGAGGCGAACTTCTTCATCAGGTCTTTCGCCCGCGTAATCGCTTCGACGTCGAGACCGCTCAGCGGCTCATCGAAAATCATCACCCGTGGATTGTGAAGCAGCGCGGCAATCCAGACGACCTTTTGTTTCGTCCCCTTTGAGAAAACCTCCATGCGCTGGTCTATCCGTTCGGAGAGCCCGAAGTAATCGAGCCATTCGTCGAGGCCGCTTTTAATCGCGCCGTCCGACAGCCTGTAGAGACGTCCGATATTGGTCAGATATTCGCGCGGTGAGAGTTTGTCGAAGAGCGCTCCGGATTCCGGAACGTAGCCGATCGCCGCTTTGACTTCGAGAGGATTCGTAAGAATGTTCTGGCCGCAAATGAGCGCTTCTCCCGAAGTCGGCTTTATGAGCCCGGTGAGTATCTTGATCGTCGTGGTCTTGCCCGCGCCGTTCCCTCCGATGTAGCCGAATACTTCACCGCTGTTAACGGAAAGCGAGATGCCGGTCAATGCGCGTGTCGTCGCATAGTCCTTACAAATATTCCGCAGTTCGATTACGGTTTCGCCTGTCACCGCGCTCCTTTCCGTAATGCTCCGTCAATATACTGATTATGTGGTTCGCGCTCCAGATTATTCGGCGGCTTCACGCAACGGATTTGGATGGATGATACCCGCATACGGTATGGTTTAGCGTTACTGAATTGCCGAAATCAGCGACATCCCGCGTGGACTCGGTGTTAATCATCAAGTCGCCGTTTAACCGCCCGCGATCTCCGATCTCCAGGAAAAACTCTGGTATTTAAATATGCGCCTGCTTATAATCGTCTGGCCTTCATAAACCCCGTCCCCGTTTCCAAAACCAATAGGAGCAAGTCTAATGGTCGAGAGTGTTGATAATCTCTTGGGAATCCTACATGCGCAAAAAGGCAGGGAGCTGCGTTTCGAAGTCGGCCAGCGGGCCCGGCTTGTGACCGACACCGGCGCCTTCGACCTTTCGCAGACTCCGCTTACTCCAGCGGATATTCGGAACTGGATGGGGCCGATAATGCCCGACAGCGCTAAGCAGGCGCTAACCCAGAATCCGGGCGTGGACTTTGACTACAACTGTCACGGAGTGGGTCCTTTCAAGGTAACGGTGATGCGGGCGAACGGCACTATGTCATTTGTGTTCAAGCCGGCGCAGTCGGGCCAGGCCGTCGCCGCTGCGCCGGCTCCGCAACGCCCAGCCGAGGTTCAACCTCCAGCCCGGCAGCCGGCCGCTACTCCGGCGACGCCTCCTCCGGTCGTCCAGTCGGCTTCGCGAGCAAGCTCAAGCTCGGCGGCTATGGACAATCTGTTCAGGGCGATGTTTGACATCGGCGCTTCAGACCTTCACCTGAGTGTGAGCATGCCGCCGATGGTGCGTAAGGATGGCGAAATGAAACCGCTGCATTCATCGCATGCGGTTCTGACCGACGAGGACACGAAGCGTCTTCTCACTTCGATAATGCCTCCAAAGAATCTTGAAGAATTTGAACGAAGGCGCGACACCGACTTCGCATATGAAATTCAGGGGCTGGCCCGCTTTCGAGCCAACGTGTTCGCGGATAGAAAAGGGATGGGCGGTGTGTTTCGAGTCATCCCGAATAAAATAATGACCGCTGAAGACCTGAAGATTTCACAGCACGTGCTAAGGCTGTGTCATCTCAACAAGGGACTCGTTCTTGTCACCGGTCCTACGGGTTCAGGTAAATCGACTACTCTGTGCGCGCTTATCGACTACATAAACCGGAACCGAACCGATCACATCATTACCATCGAGGATCCTATAGAGTTCGTTCACGAGAACAAGAAATGTCTCATCAATCAGCGCGAAGTTCACAATCATACGGATTCGTTCAGAGATGCGCTGCGCGCGGCGCTGCGCGAGGACCCGGACATAGTTCTGGTCGGAGAAATGCGCGATCTGGAAACCGTCGCTATCGCGATCGAAACCGCGGAGACCGGGCACCTTGTTTTCGGAACACTTCATACGACGACCGCGGCGTCCACCGTCGATCGAGTCATAGATCAATTCCCGCCGGACCGTCAGATGCAAATCAGAATTATGCTTTCCGAGTCGCTCCGGGGAGTAATTTCGCAGACCCTGCTGCGAAAAATCGGGGGCGGCCGACTAGCCGCGCTCGAGACTCTGATCGTTAACCCGGCGGTCAGCAACCTGATCCGCGAGGCCAAAACGTTTCAGATTCCGTCGGTGATGCAGACTCAAAAGGCGATTGGCAATCTCACGCTCAACGAAGCGCTGATTGAGCCGGTGAACAAGAAGCTCGTGACGGCCGACGAGGCTTATTCGAAAGCAGTAGATAAGCCCGGCTTCGAGACGCTGTTGAAGCGCAACAACCACGACACAAAATTCGTGATTCAATCGACGACCTAATTGAAGATAGAACTTCGACTGTATCTCCGCACCGGGGGTACGATCTGGAGTTTGGGCATTTAGAAGCACGGACTTAAATCTTCGAGTGTCGCGCACCGACACCTGATCGCCGGTCCACAACTTTGGCGGCCGCATGCGTTTGATCCGCGAAGAGAATCAATATGATGTGATGCCGTCAATCTCATCAACTCACATAAGAACTGACTGCCGCCCGGCTGTGCGCACACCTACCATCCTTCAAGAGGCTAATCTAGACTAACCACTGCCGCCTGACCGCTTTCGATACTATGGAAGACGATACGCCTCTTCCGCGTCTAACTCCCAAATCTATGGAGCAAGTCGCGGCGATGAGAAAAAGTGAGATCGACTGGCACGTCATCGAGGCGTGCCGGCAGGGCGATAGAGCGGCGTTTCAACTCTTTTTCGAAGCTTACAAAGACAGGGTCTACTCCATAGCACTTCACTTTACGTGCGACGAGTCTGCCGCGCTCGACGTTAGCCAGCAGGTGTTTCTCAAACTATTCACTGCAATCAAGAGCTTCCGCCAGGACTCGCAGATAACAACATGGCTTTACCGCATAGTGGCCAATGCGTGTATGGACGAGCGAAGAAGAAGCAGGAGATTTGTTCCGTTGGACAGGGAGGGAGAAGCTCCAGGGATGAGCTCAAAGGGCTCGCAGGAGGACAATTTAATGCGGCGCCAGTTGGCGGACTCGGTTCGCGCGGCGATCGCCGATCTTTCGCCGAAGCTCCGACTTCCGGTTTTGCTCAAATATATCGAAGGCCTTTCATACGAGGAGATCGCCGAATCGCTTGGCGTCTCGATGGGAACGGTCGCGTCCAGGCTCAACAGGGGCCACAAGGCGCTGGCGCGCAAACTCGCTCACCTTCGAGACGAGCTGGGTTCAGGAGGCTTTTGATGTTCACGAAGCATGTATCGAAAGAGTTGTCGGCATATTGCCAGGGCGAGCTTGGAAGCGATGACTCGCGGCGAGTGGCTGAGCATATTCTTGGCTGTCGCCGTTGTCGGAAAGATCTCGAAGAGATAAAGCTCGGAATACAATTCGCGGAACGAATAACTCACGCGCCGGCTCCCGCTTCACTGTGGCGTGAAATCGAATCGCTGCTCGATCAACAATCGATTCCACAGCGGCGCCTTTCGCGGCGACGTTCCTGGGTGAGCTGGCGCAACGCGGGATTGGCCGCCGCAGCCGTGATTGTAACGGTTATCGTAGTTGTTTCCTGGTACGCGATTCATTCGCAGGATGCGCCCTGGGAGGTTGTGCGTCTAGCGGGGAACCCAACCATCAACAGCGACCGCATTGGGGATGAAGGAAGCCTCGGAGTGGGCGAATGGTTGAATACGGACGCGAGTTCGAGGGCCCAGGTTAAGGTCGCCAATATCGGCGAAGTCGAGGTGGAGCCTAATAGCAGGCTTCGGCTGGTCAAGACTCAGATCAACGAACATCGAGTCGAACTCGCGCGCGGGTCCATGCAAGCGAGAATCTGGGCGCCTCCAAAGCTGTTCTTCGTAAACACGCCCTCGGCCGTTGCGGTGGATCACGGCTGCGCCTATACGCTTGATGTAGATGACGCCGGAGCCACGATGCTTCACGTGACTATGGGATGGGTGGCGCTCGTTCTGGGCGGCCGCGAATCTATGGTGCCGACGGGCGGCCGCTGCGATACGCGGCCGGAAATCGGGCCAGGCACACCGTATTTTGACGACGCCTCCGAAGCGCTAAAGAAAGCTCTTGCGAAACTCGACTTCGAAGCGGGGGCCGAAGAGGCGCTGTCAATTGTTCTCGCTCAGTCCAGGCCATTGGACACGCTTACGCTGTGGCATCTATTGCCGAGGCTGACCAGGCCGCAGCGTGAACGGGTTTACGATCGAATGGTCTTGCTGATAGCGCCTCCGGCTGGAGTGACTCGCGAAGGAGTGATCAATCTTGATGAGACTATGCTCGACATTTGGCGCGAGCAGTTGAAGCCTGTTTGGCAGCGGGACGATCCCGCCATCTGGAAGAAGCTGCTGGGTTCAGTCGGTAATTAGCGGCTAACTACGACCTCGGTGCGGCCTACGCGGTCGAGCTTAACGGCCTTCTTCGCGGAAAGCCGCTCGACGGATTCATCGATTTCTTCCGCGCTCAGAAACAACTTGAACATCGACGCGAGCTTTCTCGGAGAAGCGTAAACCGCGCCCTTCAGATACCGTCCAATCACAAGGTCCGCGGCCGCCTTCACGGTGAGCTTGCCTGCTTTGGCAACAAGATCGCGATGAACCTCGTGGAAAATGCGATAAGGATAGCCGTCTCTGCTGAGATAAGGGATGCCGGTCTTTGGAACGTCGGACGGGCCGCGATCCAGCAGCATCTCGCGTTGAAGCTCCGACAGGGCCTCCACCACCGGATCGTGGCGCTCCCCGCGTTCCAGCCGCAGGTGAGATCTCACCTCGCCGGCTGTCGCGATGAGCTTCTGTTTGAGAAGCGCCAGCGCGCGCTTTGCCTCCGCCGATAGATTAGCCGTGTCGTCGAGCCTCCGGCCCCGCCTCCTGAGAAAATAAATGGCCGGAAGCAGATCCCTGTGCGCGAGCACAAGCCTGTCCGCTATAACGTTGATCTCGATCCCTTCGCGATAAGCCATCAATCCATTAGTCAGCTCGATCGCTCGTCTCAGGAGTTCGCGATCCTGTTCTCTCTCTTTCTGCGTTTCCCTGTTTTTTGCGGCGGATTCGCGCGGCACATGGACAGCCGCGTAGATACTGGCCAAAGGCAGGCCCTCAGTAGCGCCATAGCGCAATGCGATTGAAACCGACTTCAAGAATTTCTTGGCTTCGGCCGCGGTCGTAATTGCATCGTGCCCATCAAGCCATAGACTCACCCGTTGAGCGGCTTCGATGTCTCTCGCTGACGGCGATGTTTTCATCCCAAGCCTGAATATAAATAAGCCGTGGAGGAATTCACAACTGCTCGCCGTCATTTTAGGGCCGAGTAATTCCGGCGCCGTGCTTTAAACGGTCTCCGGTTTGGAGACTCTAAGGCCGCATTTCAGTGTCTTACATAAGCGAATCTCCTTAGTTCAACATCCCCTTAAGCTGGAGCACTGCCTGGGCGCAAAACTTTTATTCAAGTACAATCCCGCGGGTAACCGAACTTCTTATCAAATGAAGCTGCTTGATTTCATCATCAGCAACCGCGGAGAGGTTCTCGGCTTTACGCTCGAACACCTCTTTCTAGTCGGGGTCGCAGCCGGAGCCGCCGCTATAGCCGGCATTCCGATCGGCATCATGCTTACGCGGCGGCCGTCGCTCTCAAAGACAGTATTGGCCGCCGCCAACGTGCTTCAGACGATACCGAGTCTCGCGCTGTTTGGCTTTTTGATACCGCTCCTCGGCCAATATGGAATCGGCCAGACGCCCGCGATCATCGCGCTCTTCCTATACTCGCTGCTTCCCATAATTCGAAACACCTTCACGGGCATCAACGGAGTCGACCCGAACGTGAGAGAAGCCGCGCGAGGCATGGGAATGACCGGCAGCCAGATGCTATTTCAGGTCGAGCTGCCTCTTGCGCTCAACGTGATTATCGCGGGACTCCGCGTTGCTACCGTGATAGCGGTCGGAACCGCCACGATTGCCGCCGCGGTCGGTGCAGGCGGTTTGGGAACTTACATCTTCCGCGGCCTTCGACAGAGCGATAACACGTTGATCCTCGCGGGAGCCGTGCCGGCGGCGCTGTTGGCATTGATGGCAGACTGGTTGTTCGGGTTCGTTGAACGGAGCTTCACGCCCGGCGCGAACAAACAAAGAGCCAGAACGATTGGGTGGATTACCGTCGCGGCGATCGTGCTGATTGCCGGTGTGTGGGCGGTGCGAGGCGCCGCGCGACGGACCGCTGCAAACCAGGTTGTAATTGGGTCGAAAGATTTCACCGAACAGGTAATCCTCGGAGAACTTCTTGCTCAGACACTCGAGTCCAAGGCAGGACTTCAAGTGTCCAGAAAGTTCGAGCTCGGCGGCGATTTGTGTCATCGCGCGATGCTCGAAGGCACGATCGATGGTTACGTGGAGTACACCGGAACCGCGTTCACGTCGATTCTCAAACAAGAGACGATCACGGACCCGCGCGAAGTCTATCGCCGCGTCAAAGAACAATACGAGACAAGATTCAAGCTCGAGTGGCTCGATCCGCTCGGGTTCAACAACACGTTTGCAATACTGATCCGAAGCGATGACGCGCGTAGATTGAATCTCAAGTCTATCTCGGACGCCGCTAGATACACGCCGGGCTGGAGACCGGGGTTCGGACAGGACTTCATGTCCAGGCAGGATGGGTATCCAGGTCTTGCCAAAGCTTATGGACTGCAATTCAAAGAACCTCCGCGCGAGATGGATCTGGCGTTGACATATCGCGCTCTGGCGGCGGGTCAGGTAGATCTAATCGCCGGTAATTCAACCGATGGCTTGATCGACAAGCTCGGACTCTTTCAACTCGAGGACGATCGACGATACTTTCCACCTTACGAAGCCGCGCCGGTGTTTCGTAAAGCCGCGCTTGAACTCTACCCGCAAATCGCCGACGCGATAGCGGAGATCGGCGGTAAGCTCACTGATTCAGACATGCGGCGCCTCAACAATGCCGTAGACGGCGAACATCGCGAGGTTAAGGCGGTGGTTCGTGAGTTTCTCGACAGCCTCGCCAATAAGCGATGAGCGGTAGCCTCCCTGAGCGATGAAAGCAGCGAAGCGCAAGTTAATACTGCTCCTATTGATGCTCTTCGCGCCTTACAAACATCAGGCGCGGCCGCAGGACAAAGGAGCAGACCAAACGCTCAAGCTCGGCACGGAACTGATCGTGCTTGATGCACAGGCGCTCACGAGAAAGACGGGTTCTCCCGTAACTGGTCTCAGCAGAGAAGACTTCATTCTTACCGAAGACGGCGTCCGGCAACAGATAACAAACTTCAGCTTCGACACGACGCCGCTTTCGATCATTCTGCTCCTCGACGTCAGCGGCAGCGTTCAGCCGATCATCGATCAGATTCGCGACAGAGGGCTCGAGGCGTTGCAACGACTGAAGCCGGAAGACGAAGTGGCGATAGTGGCTTTCGGCAGGTGGGTCGAGCTCGTGCAGGAATTCACGGGCGATAGAAAACTCATAGAAGGAAAAATCGGAGAGATCGCCAAAGCCGCGGCCGACATGAAATCGGCGACCTTTATCGACGAGGCTCTTTACGAATCGGCGTCGCACCTATTGAAATCGGCCCGCGCAGGCTCGAGCCGTGTCGTTATCACCGTCACCGATAACATTCAGAGCCCCAATGCGGCGGGCCATACCCGAACCGAAGCGCTGGAGCGGATATTCGAATCGGGCGCGACAGTGTGCGGACTTGTCGTCGGCGATTTTGATTTGAGAGCGAGCGTATACAAACAGCGGGGCATAAAGATCGACGACCCTCTTGGTTTTTTTGCAAGCGAGACCGGCGGGCTCTTGTTGAAAACCAAAAGAGAGGATGCGGGTGACCGGCTCAAAGATTTGATAGATCGCCTGCGAACCCGTTATAGCTTCGGTTACGTCTCCACCAATCAGAAGCACGATCGAAAACTCAGGCGAATCAGGCTCAAGGTGAAAGACGAAATCGAGAAGCGAGAGGGCGGTGTCGATGTAATCACCAGGCGAGGTTACTACGCGAAATAAATGTGCCTCTTCATCAAAATAGACTTTTTCATCGTCAAGGGCCTCTTCAGCGAACAGGTCTGCACTTCCAATAGTAATTCGTGAAGCCCTCCGCATCGTAGAGCCGTCGAAAAGTCATCTCGACCTGCTGATCGATCTTCACGTCGGAAGGGTTTCGATCAGTCATCATCAGAAATGCACGGCCTCCTCCATCGAAATCGACAACACACATAACGCTCGGAGGATCGGCGTCGGAGTTAAGATAATCAAGAGTAAACGTGAAGAGGCCGGCTTGTTTATCGGCCAGTTTGACGGACTCAAAGTTATCGCGGGCCCGGCACTTGATGCAGATCCGCTGACGCGGATATTGAACCTTTTCACATTCGAGGCAACGATAGCCGTAAAACCTGTACACGTCGTCGCGTTCGCGCCATGTCTGCGACGCCGACGCGGTGGGCGCCTGCCTTCGAGCAGCTTCCGTTTCGATCAGATCCCGAAACTTCGAATATCGTTCGTAACTCTCCAGAGTAGACTTTGCCGCGAGGTGGCCGGATACCGCCCGGCGCGAAGAGCTTCGATGCTTTTCGATCTCGTCCGTTACTTCGAACAACAACGCGTCGCAGCCGCTGCCATAACCGGCTACCAGCAGCTTTTCACCCGGCCGCGCCGCTTCCAGCACAGACGCGAGAACGAGAAGAGGCATCGCTGTTCCCGGGCACCCCACGGATCCGAATAGATGATCGGGGAGTTGATCCTGTTTAAGTCCGATGCTCCTGGCAAGCGCACCAAGCGAACCTGGATCAGGGGCATAGAATATTGCCTTTGCGATTTCGGCAGGTCCTATACCGGAGCGCTCGAATAGCTCGCCGACCCCTTCGCGCAGGATCCGTTGATAGCCTTCGGTCACGGCAAAACGCTCTTCCCAGCCGGAAACGAATCTGTCTCCCGGCCGCCGCCACATATCGGTTATCTCATCGACCGTGGAATGGCTGGCGATGAGTTTCGCTATAACGCCGTCGCTCCCTACTTCAATTGCCGCGGCCGCGTCTCCGTATAACCGCTCGGCCGTTGATTTGGGCGCCGCAAGCCTGGTGTCCGCCGCCGTCACAATTACTCTTGATGCGGAGCCTGCCTTGATTGAATCAATCGACGAAAGAATCGCGGATGTGGATGCTCTAAGAGAATTCGTGTAATCCGCGGTTCTGACGTCGTGGCGCAGATCGGCCGCGGTCGCTATCAACGCCGAAGCCGACTTCTCGCTGTACGGCGACGTAGTAGAAGCGAAAACCACACCGTCGACATCGTGGCTGTCGCGGCCGCGCAATAAATCCCGCACGGCTTCTACCGCCATCGTTATTGAATCTTCATCAACGTTGGCAACCGCGCGCTCGCCGTCGCCGGCCCGGCCGCCCCAGGCTCGCGCAATTTCTTTATGAGTTAGACGGTAGTACGGAATGTATGCGCCGAACGATGTGATACCCGACATTGATTATCTCCGCTGATGCGATTGATGAGCGCGGGCTCACACGCCCCAGGCCCCGCTGAGATGAATATTTGTGCCGTTGACGTAGCGAGCTTCATCCGACAAAAGGAAACACGCGACGGATGCCGCGTCGCTTGTGCTGCCTACGTATCCGGCCGGAATGTTCTTGATCATCCGAGACATCTCCTCCAACGGCGCGCTGCCGGAATCGATAAACCCCGGAGAAATCGCGTTCACGGTGACGTTATGAGGAGCGAGAATCTTGGCGAGCGAGCGGGTTAAAATCAGCACGCCCGCCTTGGCTATGTAGTGCGCCGTTATCGCGGGCTGTCCTATCTGTTGATCGGCGTTTGCCATGCTGAAGTTTACGATTCTTCCCCATTTTCGCTCGGTCATACCGGGCGCGACCGCCTTGCTGAGATAGAAGACCGGATGGAGATTGTTGTCGAACATCGAAAGCCATCCATCGACCGTCTCTTCCATCAAAGGCACGCGGTGATACGGACCGGCCGAATTGATCAACGCGTCGATGCGTCCCATCTCGGACTGAACCTTGTCAACCAGACTGCTCGCGGCCGCGGGATCGGATACATCGGCTTGGACGGTCATCGCCGTGGTTCCTCGTTCCTTCAACAGTGTCAGAAGCGAGTTTGCATCAGCCTCGCTGGAGCGATAACAGGTCGCTATCGCCCAACCTTTCTCGGCAAGGGTCAGGGCGATCTCGCGGCCGATTCCGCGCGCGCCTCCGGTGATCAACGCGACTCGTTGTTCCATAGCAGTGATTGCGCGAATTCAGCCGCGACGCGGCCGAAAGATCGCCGTGTGCCGCACCTGTTGAATGAGTTTCGCGTTCGCGTCGATGCGCAGATCGAGCACTACGAACTCGTGACCTCCTCGTTCAAAGCTTTCTCGAATGCTTCCGCTCACGACTACGTCGTCTCCATTTCGGGCGGTTCCCCAGTTTTTGATCTCGCTCGCGGTATGAATCCACGGTCCAAGCTTATAATTTCGAACCAGCATCTGATTACAAAGTCCAAGCAGGTATGCCGGGTGGGCGATTCCATTGCCTCCCCTGTAGATTTCCAGCGGATCATCGATTCTGTCCAATAGCTCGGATTCGCAGAGGTCGGCATCGAACACCTCTTTGATGGAGGGCACTGGCGTCCCCGCTTTGAATAACTCCAGCGATGGAACAGGTCTGCCATCGGACGAGGGCGGATCTGGATCTTCTGTGTTCCGGCTCGCGTCCGGCTCTCCAAGCCAGGATGAAGGATCGTCGATTGTTGCAAGCGCGGTTGCGCAAACATTCTCGAGTGAATTCGAGGCTGTTACAGCGATCTTGGTTGGGCTGGACTCCGCGTCCACATCGCAGCGGATAACCGCTTCGTCGCCCTCATAGAGGGGCTGATGGAATTTCACCTGCATAGAGCCTCGCTCCAGGAAGTCGAGCGAGTACTGTATGACGAGAGGCGCGGTCATATAGCCGTAGACGATCACGCCTGGCACGAGCCCTCCTCGAAATCCGTACTCCGCGGCGACTGTGTCGTCGTGAATCTTATTCTCGGATTCGGACGCCGTATTGCAGGCGCGCACTCGATATTCAGGCAAGGTTGTAGGCTCGGTCGTGCTCATCAGGATCACTTTCGATCTATCTTCCAGATGATCTCGTCTCGCGTACTACAAGAGCGTTCTACTCGTAGTACCTCACCAGCCATTCGGCAACGAGCGCGGGCTTTGCTCCGCCTTCGATCTCAACTAAAACTGAGTAGACGATCTGCGCCCCGTCTTTTATGTCTTCGACGGATTGAAGCGTGAACCGGCCGCGAATTCTCGACCCGGATTTCACCGGCGAAGTGAAGCGGACCTTGTTCAGTCCGTAGTTGATCCCCATCTTGAATTTCCCTTCGATCTTCACGGCCAGCGCGGCAAGATGACTGATGAGCGACAGCGAAAGAAATCCATGCGCGATCGTGGCGCCGAACGGCGATTCCGTGCCTGCGCGTTCTACGTCCACGTGTATCCATTGATGGTCTTCGGTAGCCGAGGCAAAGGTGTCGATGCGAGATTGAGAGACTTCCACCCAATCGCTGACGCTTAATTCCTGACCAACCAGCGGCCTGAGTCCGGCGATACCTTCAATCACTCGTTGCGGCATCTCGATTCTCCTGAAGCTTCTATTAGATTGCTCCGCGCTCGCGAAACGCGCTGATCTCTTCGGAGGTGAACCCGAGTTCCTCAAGCACCTCGTGCGTGTGTTCGCCGAGCCGGGGAGCGCGGCATTCAACGCCTCCGGGCGTCGCGCTCAATCGAATCGGCGTGTTGGCAATCGGCACCGTACCCGATCCTCCGGGGTCCTCCACCTCTTTTATAAGCTCGCGACTTTTGACATGAGGATCTTCCAATACTTCATCCAGTGAATAAACCGGTGCGCACGGAACCCGAGCACGCTCGAGCTCGGATAGAGCTTCATTTCTGGTCCGCGTTGAGCACCACTTCGACATTATTTCGTTTATGAGCGCGCTGTTGTTTGCCCGGGTTATGTCGTCCTTGCAGCGGGGATCGTCGATGAGGTCCTCCCTTCCGACAAGCTTTGCCCACCTCCGGAACATGCCGTCTCCAATCGTCGGGACCATAATCCAGCCATCCAGAGTCCTGTAGCTATCGCTTGGAGACGTGTAATAAGCCGTGTTTCCCGCCTGCTCGCGAATGATTTCGGTGACGGCTCGTTCGGCCAGCAGGGGCGTCATGAATGCGATGCTTGTAGTGAGAAGCGACACATCGATCAACTGGCCTCGCCCGCTCTTCTGCTTCTCGTAGAGCGCGACCATGACGCCGTATGCCGCATGGAGCGCAGTCCCATAATCGACGTAGGCGACAATAGACCTTATTGGGACGCCAGGAACGCCGGTGAGGCTCATTGCTCCGCTCATCGCCTGGCCTACGGTGTCGAAGCCTACTCGATTGGCATATGGGCCGTCCGGCCCGAACGCGGACGCCATCGCCATTATGATGTCGGGCTTTATTGCTCGAAGCGAATCGTAGTCGAGTCGCAGCTTCTTCATTACATCGATCGGGAGATTTACGACGACGACATCGGCGCTCTTAACCAGTCGCCGTATTATTTCCGCGCTGGCGTCGTTGGCCGGGTCTAGAGTGATGCCGCGCTTGTTGCGATTCATCGTTAGAAAGAGCCCGCCTTCACCGCTATTCGCGATTGGACCCACGCACCGGTCTTCGCTCCCTTCGCGGCGCTCGACTCGAATCACATCGGCGCCCATGTCCGCTAGAAGCATCGCGCAGTAGGGCCCTGCTATGAATCTTCCGAAGTCAATGACTCTGATACCTTGAAGCGGTCCAGGCATTAGTTCTCCCGATTCGTGGAATGCTGGGCATCCTACCCTTTAGTCGTAGCGTTGTTCAACTGATGGTAGTGTCATAGATTGTGTTGTAATAATGCTGCTCGGATAGCTCTTTTGAGCGAATACATGAAATCGACTTCAGACGCAATCGACGCACTCCTACCGAGCGAGCCCGAGCTTTCCGCGCGAACGAGAGAGGCGAATCTGGAACGAATGCGCTTGCGCACGTTCGACATCGCCGTGATCGGCGGAGGGATTACCGGCGCCGGTATAGCGCTGGATGCGGCCTCGCGCGGGTTGTCGGCGGCGCTGGTCGAGAAGAACGATTTCGCGAGCGGAACAAGCTCGCGCTCATCGAAGCTCATCCACGGCGGTCTTCGGTATCTTGAACAGCGCCGGTTCTCGCTTGTACGTGAAGCCCTACGCGAGCGAGCGTCGTTGATGAAACTGGCGCCTCATCTGGCGAGGCCGCTCGGTTTTATTGTTCCGCTCTATGAAAAAGACAGACCCTCGCCGCTCGGCTCGAATCGCCTTAAGCTCGGCCTCGGCCTTTCGCTATATGATCTCTTGGCCCGTGGATCGAACATCAAGAGACATAGCTGGCTCGATGCCGAGCAGGTCGGTAAAGCGGCCCCTTTGCTCGATCAGGATCACCTTCGCGGAGCATTCCTTTACTACGATTGTTTGACCGACGACGCTCGCCTCGTGATCGAGGTGATAAAGACGGCCGCGGCATATGGCGCAATAGTCGCTAACTATGCCGCCGTCGAGTCTTTTGAGAAGAGCGGCCGGCGTTTGACCGGCCTCAATGTGAAGGACCGGCTTACGGGAAATACTTTTACTCTTCGCGCGCGACTAATCATCAACGCGTCAGGAGTCTGGTCAGACCAGGTGAGCTCGCTTGCCGAAGGCCATGACGTGAAGCGACTACAGCCGTCAAAGGGTATCCACCTCGTACTGCCCGCGGACAAATTCCGTTGCGAGCGCGCGGTTTTGATTCCGTCGCGCGGCGAACAGCGATTCCTATTCGTGATTCCATGGCACGGCCGCACAATCGTGGGCACGACCGATACCGCTTACACGGGCGAGATCGACAATCCGCGCGCGGAAGCAAATGAAATCGCGCGAGTGCTGGAATCGGCCGCTGTAATGTTTCCCGAAGCACGGCTGTCTACGCACGACGTTATCAGTGCTTTCGCCGGCCTCAGACCGTTGATAGGTTCGGATGCGTCTCAGACTTCTGACTTATCGCGCGAATCCGCGATCATAGAGAGTCGTTCCGGGCTCATTTCGTTGATCGGCGGAAAGCTCACGACATATCGCCATATGGCCGAGCAGGTCGTGAATCTGGCAGCGAAGAACCTAGCCCGTAACTTCGGCGTTGTTCCGGCGGCGCGTTCGAGCAGAACTGAGCAAATCTCACTGACCGGGGAGGCGCCGCGATTGGCGGATTTGACTGATGATGCGAAGAGCTTCGGGGTGGCGGAAGAGACCGTAGCTCATCTCATGAACACGTATGGAGGGCGGTATCGAGAGGTGCTGCGAATCGCTGCCACGGGTACGCTCAAGAGGCCGCTGTCGAGCTCGCTTTCACATATTGAAGCCGAAGCGGTATATGCAGCCCGGCGTGAGATGGCGGTAAGAGTGGAAGATTTTCTGAATCGCCGGACTCGAATCGCTCTCCTGACCCGGAATCGAGGAGCAGAATGCGCGGCGGCCGTTGGAGAGTTGTTGGGCGTGAGCGACCTCTCTCCAATCAGCTAGGCGGCTTGTGCGCGGCTTACGAGTCGCCGCAGGTGTTCGCGCATAAGCTCCGCGCCATCATGATGGATTCGCCCGTGGCCCGGCAGCACCCATTCGAACTCATACGCGAGCAGCTTCTCCAGCGATCTGATCTGATCGCTCCACGAGAACCATGCCACCGAGCTCGACGCGCTCAGCGTCCGTCTTTCCGGCGACCACCACAAATGATCTCCGCTGAAGAGAAACTTCTTTTGGTAAAGAAAGACCATATGGCCTCGAGTGTGTCCGGGAGTGGGAATGATCAGCAGATCATCGCCCAAAGCGACATCTCTCTCACCTTCTACGATTCGTTCTATGCCGAGCCGAGATGCGCCGTCGGCTCCGTGCATGACCCGCTCGCAGCCAAACCTCTTCGCGAATTTGTCGTGGTCGGCTACATCGTCTCGATGGGTCAGGAGCATGGTACGAATTCCGCCCATCTCTTCGATACGCTTGATGAGGGGTCTCGTGAAGCGAGGTGAATCGACCAGAATATTGCCTCCCAATTCATCAGGACGGACGATCAAATAACTCCAGGCCCCGAAGCTCGACTCGGATGTGAATCCGCAGAAGTAAACATTCTCCGCGACCCTCGTCGGGAAAGCATCGATCCCTACATGTGCGTTTTGCCTGGATTCAGTCCTGATCGATGCGGTCGGACATGCGACGAGCGCCATCAGTGCACTGCGATATTCGTCTTCTGTAGCCGGTTGATGGTAGACGCTCGACTGATCGCCATGGTCGCGAAACACCGCGCCCGCAATCTGCCTGCAAGCATCACAATCGATGCACGACGAGTCTACGTAAAACTCGCCAGGAACATTCTCGGCTAATCTGGTTCGTTGTTTGGTCACTGCTCATCCTCTTTAACTTGTATCCATCATGTGTTCGTAAACCAGTCTAATTCTATTCGTTGAATCCCAGCAACACACCAGGATCCCACTGCCCGGCAACGCGCAATTGTCGGCCGTCTTGCCGCGCCGCTTTCACGTGATACAATTCGCACCGTGAAGACGATAACGGTTGGGATCAGCGGCGCGAGCGGCGCGTTATATGCCCAGCGGCTTCTGATGCATCTGGACGAGAGCGCCGAAGTTTCTCAGATCAACCTCGTCATAAGCGGTCCGGGCCGTCGCGTCATCGCCGACGAGCTCGAGATAAGCACCTCTTCGGATAGCGAACATCTCGTAGCCGATCTGGTCGGCAGGCCGTCACTAAAGACCGTCGTGTTTCATCCCGGCGATATTGGCGCCTCGATAGCATCCGGCTCCGCTCCAGTGGATGCAATGGTGATCATCCCGTGTTCGGCTTCGACGCTTGGAACGCTGGCGTCGGGCGCATGCAGAAACCTGCTTCATCGCGCGGCCGATGTCTGCCTGAAAGAGAACAGGCGCCTCGTGCTCGTGCCTCGCGAGACTCCCCTATCAACTATTCATCTTGAGAACATGCTTAAGCTGAAACACGCTGGAGCACTGATCGTGCCCGCGATGCCGGCCTTCTATCACAAACCTGCCCACATCGTCGCGCTCGTCGACCATTTCATCTATCGCGTGATGGATCATCTTGGTCTTGCGCACTCACAGGAGACGGTCTGGCGCGGAGAAGCGGGCAAGGGCAACTGAGATCGAGTATGAGCATCGGCGGCAGACTACGAATAACTCTCGAAATGATAAAGATCGAGCACACGTTGTTCGCGCTGCCGTTTGCGTTTCTCGGAGCCGCGCTCGCCGCGCGGGATATTGGGCCTCAGCCTCTTCGATTCTGGCTTGTGAAGTTCGGCTGGATTACCGCGGCGATGGTGGGCGCGCGATCAGCCGCGATGGCTTTCAACCGGATCGTCGATCGTGAATTCGACAAGGCGAATCCTCGAACCTCGAGCAGGGCGCTGCCGGCAGGCCGACTTGATGTCGGATTCGCGTGGGAGTTCACGATTTCGTCGGCGCTGATTTTTCTTATCGCGGCGGCGATGCTCAACAGGCTTACATTGATGTTATCGCCGATCGCGCTTTCGTCGGTTCTGCTTTACTCATACACAAAGCGGCTCACCGCTGCGTCGCATTTGGTCCTCGGCTGGTGTTTAGGCATCGCGCCCGCGGGCGCGTGGATAGCGATTCAAGGCAGGCTCACGATTGTTCCTGTATTGCTCTCCGTTTCGGTGATGTTCTGGACGGCCGGTTTCGATATTCTCTATGCATGTCAGGATCGTGAGTTCGACAAGTCCGCTGGACTTCGATCGACACCGGAGCGTTTAGGATTGGCGAGGGCGCTGATTGCGGCCCGCGTCATTCACGGATTGATGTTCGCTGCGTTGATTGCTTTCTTTATGACGGCGCGTCTGGGGTGGCTCGGTCTTACGGGAGTACTTCTGACCGGAGCGCTGCTGGTATATCAACATCGATTGGTCAAACCGAACGATTTGTCCAGGCTGAACGCCGCTTTCTTTACGACAAACGCATTTGTAAGCGTGATCCTCTTTGTGACCATGGCGGGCGATGCGTGGCTGCTCAAGTAATCCGCGCCGCCAGTCTGATACAATCCTGGCCGACTTGCCCCTGGCTTATTCATCACAGAGAGACTTTGTTCGATCGGAGGCCGTATGTCACCAGTCGCGCGCATTGGCGGTTTCATCTTAATTCTATTCTTATGCGTTTTCAGTTCCGCGTGTTTCACTTTTGAACAAGAGATCTTCCTCAACGCGGACGGAAGCGGTGAGTTGACGCTCTACATTTCTCTCCCGGACTTTCCCGAAGATATGAAGTCTCAAGCGGCGCCGGGCCAGAAGAAAGACCCAACGCTGGAGATCGAGCAGTTCAAGAAAGAGATGACGGCGAGTGCTTCTCCTTCGCTCAAGATAAAAGAGATCAGGCAGATCAAAGCGAACGGGGTTCAGGGAATCTACGCCGTATTTCAATTCAAGGACATTAAAGATGTTCAGGCGACCCTGGCCAATCTGGGGAAGGGAAGCCTCAAAGAAGGCGAGATAAAGGGCAATTCCCAATGGACCGTCGAGCTTGAGCGAAAAGCCGCAAACAAGAACGCCTTCACGGGCAGGTTCCTTCTCAACCTGGACGACAGTAAAAAAGTCGAAGAGAAAAAGCCGGACGAAAAAAAGAACGGCGAGCCGAAGCTGGAGATTAACCTCGACGGCTTCGAAGATCAGATGAAATCGCTCGCGCTTGGTCTGATTAGATTCCGCTTCGTTCTTCATGCTCCGGCGCCGATTACGGATTCTAACGCGGACATGATTGTGCAGGAGCGCACCGCCGTCTGGAACTGTTCTCTGATCTCGTTTGTTAAAAACAAAAAGGCGATCGAGATGAAGGCGACTTATTGAGACCGAGCACTCCTGACCCGCTAAGGCGGCATATAGGAAGGCATTCCAGAGGGCGGCTCCGCGGCCAGAATACAAAACCGGGATCTTATTTCTTAACGCTTCCTAAACGCTCGAGCCCGGTCTCAGCAGTTCTTCCGAAGGCACAGATCCGGCGGTGAACGAAGGCCGGTCTCTAAACTGAATTTCGTAGAGCCGTTTGTAGAGGCCGCCCCTCGCGAGCAGTTCTTCGTGCGTGCCCTCTTCAATGACCCGGCCCGATTCAAGAACTACTATTCGATCCGCTCTGCGCACGGTGGAAAGCCGGTGGGCTATGACGAAGGTGGTTCGCCCCTGCATCAGCGTATCCAACGCATCCTGAACCAGCTTTTCAGATTCTGAATCGAGTGAGCTGGTGGCTTCATCGAGAATAAGAATCGCCGGGTTCTTCAGAAGGGCTCGCGCGATCGCGATCCGCTGGCGCTCGCCTCCGGATAGCTTGACTCCTCGCTCACCCACCACGGTGGCGTAGCCCTCCGGAAAAGCACTCACGAATTCGTGGGCATGCGCGGCGCGCGCGGCCGCTTCAATTTCGTGATCGGCCGCGTCGAGTTTTCCATAAGCGATGTTTTCACGAATCGTGCCGCCAAACAGCACCGTTTCCTGAGGAACAATGCCGATTGCTCGCCTCAGATCGCTAAGCTTGATGTTCTTGATGTCTATATCGTCGACCCGCACCGCTCCCGAATCGACGTCGTAGAACCTGGGTATGAGCGACACAAGGGTGGATTTGCCCGCGCCGCTCGGGCCGACCAGCGCTACAACCTCGCCGGGGCGAGCTTCAACATCGACGTTTTTCAATACCGGAGCACTGCGCTCCTGTGCGTAGCTGAATCCAACCGCGTCCAGTTCGACGCGCCCCTTCACTCGATCGAGGGATCGCGCGCCCGGCGCATCGACGATGGACGGCTTCATATCCAGGAGCTCAAACACTCTTCGCGAAGCGCCAATTGCACGCTGAAACTGTCCGTAGATCTCCGCCATGCCTCCGATAGAGCCGCCGATTACAAACGTATAAAGGATGAACGCGATCAAGCCGCCAGCGGTCATCTCTCCTGAAAGCACCATGCGGCTGCCCACCCACAACACGAACGCGATGCCCCCATACACCACCAGGATAATAAATGCGACAAAGCTTCCATTTGCGACCGAGCTCCGCACCGCAAGTTTGAGCGCTTCTCTGATTCGCTCACCGTAGCGGCCTCTTTCGTAGTCTTCGCGAACAAACGACTGCACGATGCGGATGGCTGAGAGTGTCTCCTGGAGTATTGTGCTTGCCTCCGCGAGCTGATCTTGGACCCTCGTGCTGAGTCGCCGCACATAACGGCCATAGAAGATCGCCCCGACTATTATGACCGGCACAACGGCCAGCATGATCGCGGTCAGGCGTGGGTTGGTCCACGCTATGATGCCGATGCCTCCGGCCAGCAGCAGCGCGATCCTCAAGAGTTCCGTAACGCTCCCGGTTGTGACGGTCTGTATAACGCTCACGTCGGAGGCCAACCGTGACGTCAATTCACCTACGCGCCGGTTCTCATAGAAGGCCACAGGCAAATTTGTCAGATGGGTATACAACTCGGTTCGAACATCGGCCACAATTCGCTCGCCCGTGTAGGACAACAGGTAGGATCGCAAAAAACTGAACGCCGCTTGTACGGCGAACACACCCAGCATGATCAACGCGAGGCGGTTCAGCTCCTCCGAGTTGCGGCGATTAAAAGCCGCGTCGGTAATTTGGCGAACGACTTGAGGCGCAAGAAGGCCGAACGCGCTGGCAATCACCATGCTTATCAGGGCGATGCCGAGCCTCAATCGATACGGCTTCGTGTAGGAGAGCAATCGAAGCAGATCTCGCGGCGAGCCCTTCTTCTCGTCCGTCGCGGACTGCTTCGTTGAAACGATCTCTTTGTCAGATTTTTGTGGCAAACGGACAGATTATTGCATTACACCTTCCGGAATTGAAAACGAGCCTGGCTCGCGCGTACTTGAGCTAACAGATAACAAGCTCGATCCGCCCTATTAAGCAAGTTGTATTGGAAAATCTCTACTCGGGGACGAATAAATATAGAAGAATCAAACAGCGGCTTGATGCTTATAGCAACGCGCATGTCGATAACTCCGCTGGCTTGACAATGATTAGACCCTTTCGTATTCTTTCGGTTCGTCTCTTTACACAGGGATTTGGAGATTCATAGCATGCGAACATTCGTACCGAGCGGTAAGAACCTTGAAGCCAGCCGTAAATGGCATCTGGTGGATGCCGAAGGAAAGACAGTTGGAAGACTGGCGTCGCGCGTTGCGACAATCCTGATGGGCAAAGCTAAACCCAGCTACACGCCCTACATTGACGTTGGCGACCACGTAGTTGTCGTAAATGCCGAGAAGGTGGTTCTGACCGGAGCCAAGTGGCAGGACAAAATCTATCGCCATCACACTGGATATCCCGGCGGGCTCAAAGAAGTGAGCGCGCAGAAGCAGCTCCAACAACATCCGGAACGCATACTCGAATCGGCGATTCGAGGCATGCTGCCGAAAACGAAAATGGGCCGGGCGATGGCAAAAAAACTTAAGGTGTACAGCGGCTCCGATCATCCGCACAAAGCGCAGCAACCGGAGCCGCTTTCTTTTTGAGAGATCGCGTGAAATTCGAAGTGCTGAACAGCAACAAAGCTGATCGTAGCGATTTATAGCAAGGAGAGGAATCGTGCCAGAGACCACGAGCAACTATGGGACGGGTCGCCGCAAGAGCGCGACCGCGCGCGTCTTTATCAGGCCGGGCACCGGCGAGATCGTAGTGAACAAACGGAAGTTTGAAGATTATTTCCCGAATGAAACGCATCGGATGGTCATTCGCCAGCCTCTTCAGCTCACCGATTCGGTAGGCAAATACGATATCACGATTAACGTAGACGGCGGCGGCATTGCCGGTCAGGCAGGCGCCGTCAGGCACGGAATCACAAAGGCGCTAATCGACGTCAACGGTGATTACCGGCCAAGATTGAAAAAAGCGGGTTTCGTGACGCGTGATCCGAGAGCTAAAGAGAGAAAGAAATACGGCCAGAAGGGTGCGCGTAAACGATTCCAATTCTCGAAGCGGTAGTACGGTTTTGGGTGCGGATATCAGGTTTCAGATTCAGGCTTTTCTCCTAATCCGAGATCGAACAAATCCAAAATCGGTTCTAATCCATTGCCGGTCCTCGCAATTGGTTGTTCCCGTTGGGCAATCTTGCTGGAGAGGCTCGCATGAGTCTTCTCCTGGAACCCTGGAACAAGGACCGGTGAGTACATAAACCAGTGCATTCGTTAAGGAGGATCGATTGGTTACAGTAACGATGAAGGAGCTGCTTGAAGCAGGCGTCCACTTTGGACACCAGGTCAGGCGGTGGAATCCGAAAATGAAGGAGTACATTTTCGGCGAGCGAAACGGCATCTACATCATTGACCTTCAAAAGACGCAGCGTCTCTTCAAAGAAGCGGTAAAATTCGTTCAACAGCAGGCGATGGACGGGCGCAATTTCCTGTTTGTAGGAACGAAACGGCAAGCGCAGGACGCGGTCGAAGAAGAGGCGAAGCGATGCGCTCAATACTATGTCAACAATCGGTGGCTCGGCGGCCTGCTCACTAATTTTCATACTGTCCAGAAGTCGATTCAGCGCATGAAAGATATTGAAGCAATGCGCAACGACGGCCGGTTCGAACAGTTGACCAAGAAAGAAAGATTAAAACTCGAGCGAGAACATGACTCGCTGGAAAAGAACCTTGCCGGGATTCGCGATATGACCCGGCTTCCGGACGTAATTTTCGTCATCGACTCGAACAAAGAGGAAATAGCGGTTCACGAAGCCAATAAGCTTGGTATCCCGGTAGTGGCGATCGTCGATACGAACTGCAACCCGGAAGGGATCGATTTCATAGTTCCGGGGAATGACGACGCGCTTCGCGCCGTTCGGTTGTTTGCTCAGAAGATGGCTGACGCCATAATCGAGGGCAATCAGGTCCTCAAGGAGGGCAGCGACGAAATGACCGAGGCTTCCGATGGCGCGGAAGCGGCTGCCGCAAGCGCAGGCAGCGATGAATCCCGCGACCGTCGACCTCAAGGCGCCGGCCGCAACGCCCGCCAGCGCGGCAACAGACCTCGGCGAACCACGTATGTCCCGCCCGGCGCGCCTCCGATGCCGGAAGTAGTCGTCGGCGCGGAATCGCCGAAGCCCGGCGAAGCCGGACAAAGCGAAGCGGCGGCCGCGGGAGCCAAGGCGGGCGCGGCCGAAATTCCGAATATCGATTCCGGTTCGGGCGCGGAGAGCGGCGAGAGGATCGAAACTACGGACGGCGTGCAGTAACATCACAAGCACTCGCGCTCGGTGAGCGCCGTCACTACTGAAGCGCGGCACATTGCGAAGCCGCGCTTCTTCATATGCGGGCGTAATGATTTCAATATTAGGGGGCAGCGTTTCGTAAAATGGCTGACAAGGTAACACCACAGGCAATCAAATCTCTCAGAGAAAAGACCGGCGTGGGCATGGTCGACTGCAAGAACGCGCTCATCGAAGCGGGCGGCGACGAAGAGAAAGCAATAGAGCTGCTGCGCAAGCGAGGATTGGCCGCCGCTACGAAGAAAGCGGGCAGGGTTGCGGCAGAGGGAATTGTAGACGCATACATTCACGCAGGCGGAAAGATCGGAGTGCTGATCGAGGTCAACTGCGAGACCGATTTCGTCGCGCGAGGCGCCGATTTCCGGAGCTTTGTCCACGATCTTGCCATGCACGTCACGGCGGCCGAACCCCGCTTTATCGATAAAGAAGACGTGCCAAAAGCAGTGATCGATAAGGAGCGAGAGATAGCGCTTGAACAAGCGCGATCAGATCCGAAGAACCAGGGCAAGCCTGAGTCGGTTCTCGAAAAGATCATCGAAGGGCGGCTTTCGAAGTTCTATCAGGAAGCCTGCCTGCTCGAGCAGCCGTTCGTGAAAGATCAGAACATAACGATAGCGGCGCTGATCAGCCAGATGATTCAAAAGACCGGCGAAAACATCAGAATTCGCCGTTTCACCAGATATAAAATGGGCGAAGGCCTCGAAAAGAGGTCTTCCGACATAGGCGCCGACGTAAGAGACCTTCTCGGCGACTCATAAGCCGAGCAGCAAAAAAAGCCTCTCATCGCGAGAGGCTTTTTTGTTGCCGCCTGAATTAAAATCTCGTTAAGCTTACCCGCGGAGCAACCAATGTCAGCAACTCAAAAGGCAATCTACAAACGCGTCCTGCTCAAGCTGTCCGGTGAAGCCCTCATGGGAGAGAAGGGCTACGGCGTGGATCCCGATACGATCACGAGAATCGCGATTGAAGCCAAGGAAGTCCGCTCGCTTGGAGTCGAGCTGGCGATTGTCGTCGGCGGCGGCAATATATTTCGCGGCGTCGCGCTCTCGGCCGAGGGTATGGATCGCGCGTCGGCCGACTATATGGGTATGCTCGCCACCGTCATGAACGCGGTCGCGCTTCAGGACGGGCTGGAAAAACAGAACGTCTTTACAAGAGTGATGTCCGCCATCGATATGCGCGAGGTAGCCGAGCCCTTCATAAGGCGCAGGGCCGTCAGGCATCTAGAAAAGGGACGCGTGGTGATTTTTGCGGCCGGAACCGGCAACCCATACTTCACGACGGACTCGGCCGCCGCCCTGAGAGCCCTCGAGATCAGGGCGGATGCGATCCTGAAGGCCACGAAAGTAGACGGTGTATACACGGCGGACCCGGCCAAAGACCCCACGGCGACTATGTTCTCGCACATCACCTATCTTGACGTGATTCAACGCGACCTGCAGGTTATGGATACCTCGGCGATCAGCCTGTGTCGAGAGCGCGGCGTCCCGATTCATGTATTCAGTCTCAACACTCCGGGAAATATCGTGCGTGTAGTTACGGGCGAAAAAATCGGAACCATTGTGAGCGCCCAGGAGCATACCACGGCTGCCGAGACTAAGAAGAGCATAGCCTGATCCCGATTCTTCACCTTATATCGTAGCGCGAAGATGCGGCGGCGAAGATGTTGAATCAACGGGAAATGTTCAATATAATCCACGCCGCAAACCACAGCGTTGGAGGTCTTCACGATGGAGATAAAAGAGGTCATCGACGATGCGCGCCGACGAATGGACAGCGCGGTTGACGACGCTCGCAAAAAGCTGGCGACCGTTCGAACCGGCCGCGCCTCCGTCAGCATTCTTGATGCGGTAACCGTTGACTACTACGGCTCGGAGATGCCGCTGAATCAAGTCGCGACTATACACGCTCCCGAGCCGACGATGCTGACGGTCCAGCCATTTGATCCTACGGCGCTGGCAGGAATAGAAAAGGCCATAAGAGCTTCCGATCTTGGCTTGAACCCGTCCAACGACGGCAAGCTCATCCGGGTGCCGGTTCCTCCCCTTACTGAAGAGCGCAGAAAACAGATGGCGAAGATCGTGCACGACATAGCCGAAGAGCATAGGACGGCTGTGCGCAATGTCAGGCGGGATTCGAACGATCACATAAAGAAGCTGCTTAAGGAAAAGAAGGTTTCAGAGGATGCCGAGAAAGACGGCCTTGACCAGATTCAAAAACTTACGGATCAGCACATAGCAAAAATAAACGAAGTCGCCGAGCATAAAGAGAAAGAGATAATGACGGTCTAGTCGATCGAAGTCGCCGACAGATTTAGAGACAAGCCGCGTATTCAACCCCGCTCACGCGGCCCATCAACCAGTAAACGATTCGGTCAGAAGGTCAACGCCCGTTGAAAGCCTGATCCGATTACTGGTCAGTCCATCAAGCGCCGGGCTTTCCCAAATTGCGATCCGTTGTCCCGGCAGTCTTATGAAAGGATCACATGGATCTCAATCCAACTCCATCAGAAAAGCGGTTTCGCGAAGAACTGCGCGAATGGATGCAAGCAAACATACCCGACGAATGGCGCGGCGCGGAGGCCGACGGGTTTGAGTCGTCGCAGGAGCGCTTCGAGTTCCTTCGTGCCTGGCAAAAGAAAATGTACGAGGCCGGATGGGTGGGCATCCATTGGCCGAAGGAATATGGAGGAAGGGGCGCGACGCTTTTTGAGCAAACCATCTTCATCGAGGAGATGGCGCGCGCTCGAGCGCCTCAGCTTCTCAACGTGCTCGGCCTGTCGCTGCTCGGGCCGACGCTTATTGAGTTCGGCACGGAATTCCAGAAGAAAAGGTTCCTACAGAAAATATTGAGCGCGGATGAGATATGGTGCCAGGGATATTCAGAGCCAAACGCGGGTTCCGATCTCGCCTCCCTGCGCACCGAAGCGGTGCTGGACGGCGATCACTTTGTCGTAAACGGGCAGAAGACCTGGACGAGCTATGGGCATCACGCGGACTGGTGCTTCGGCGTGGTCCGAACCGACCCCGATGCCGCCAAGCATAAGGGTCTGACCTATATGCTGATCGATATGCGCAGTCCGGGTGTCAGCGTTCGTCCGCTCAAACAGATGACCGGCGACTCGGAGTTCAACGAAGTCTTTTTTCAGAACGTCAACGTGCCGGTTGAGCACGTCGTGGGAAAAGTGAACGGCGGCTGGCAAATGGCCATCGCCACCCTCATGTTCGAGAGAGGTACGCTCGGCGCAAGCCTGCAGATCGCCTTTCGCCGCCAAATAGAACGCTTGATCGAGATATCAAAAACAACGAAGCGGAATGGAAAGCTCGCAAGCGATGATCCGATCATTCGCCAGAAGCTCGCCCAGATGTATGCAGAGATTGAGATTTTTCGCCTGAACCAGATGCGCACGGTAACAAGAATGGCCAAAACCGGCGTGCCGGGAGCCGAGGGCTCAATTCAAAAGATATTCTGGAGCGAGATGAATCAGCGAATGCAGCAGATTGCGATGGAGTTGCTCGGCCCGTACGGTCAATTGACTCGCGAGTGCGAATACTCGGTGGATCACGGCCAATGGGCGCACGGTTATCTTCGATCGCGCGGAAACACGATCGAAGCCGGAACCTCCGAGATTCAGCGCAACATAATTGGGCATTTCGTGCTCGGCCTTCCAAAGAGCTATTAGGCTCAAAGAAAACAGAGGAATAAAAGAATGGAATTCGATCTATCGGAAACGCAACAACTCTTCAAGAGATCGGCGCGTGAGCTCTTTTCGCAGGAATGCCCTCCGAACCTTGTGCGCGAAATGATAGAAGGCGGCCAACCGTATTCGGAGAAGCTATGGAATAAGCTGGCTGAGCAAGGTTGGACCGGTTTGATCTTCTCGGAGGAAGACGGCGGACAGGGCCTTGGAATGGTCGAGATGGCGGTTGCATTCGAGGAAATGGGCTACTCGCTCGTGCCTGGCGCCTTCTTGTGGACGGTGACCGTTGCAGGATCGCTTATCGCCAGGACTGGTAACGCGGATCAGCGCAAGAAGTATCTTCATGCGATCATCGAAGGCCGGGCCAAAGCAGCCGTAGCAGTCCTCGAAGAGAGCGGCGACTGGAGTCCTGACTCAATCTCGCTCAGCGCCGCCGAGTCGGGGGAGGGGTTGAAGCTTCAAGGCAGGAAGCTGTTCGTCAATGACGCCGGAATCGCCGATTTCATTATCGTTTCGGCCATTACTGGAAATGGCCCGATCATCGCGGTTGTTGAACGCAATGCGCCCGGGTTGAACATAAGACCGATGCCGTCGCTCGACGGCACGAGAGGTCTCTTCGAAGTGACGTTTGAAGACACGGTCGTGCCTGCCGGCAATATTCTCGCCCGCGGCCGCGAAGCCAGGCAGGCGTTAGAACACGCTCTGGATGTTGGGACTCTCGCGCTATGCGCTGAAATGGTCGGCGGGATGCAGTGGATAATGGACGCCTCCGTCGAATACGCAAAGACAAGGAAGCAGTTTGGAAAACCGATTGGACAGTTCCAGGCCGTCCAGCATCACTGTGCCGACATGCTGCTGCAAACCGAGAGCACCCGCTCGGCGGTTTACTATGCGGCCTGGGTCATGGAATCCGAACCGGGGCAGGCGCCGCTTGCAGTTTCAATCGCCAAGGCATATGCGAGCGATTCGTTTCGTGATGTCGGAAACCGCGGCATTCAAGTCCATGGAGGACTTGGCTTCACTTGGGACGAGAACGTTCATTTTTACTACAAGCGAGCTAAGGCGGCCGAATTGATGTTCGGCGACGCCGCATTTCATCGGGAGCGAATCGCGTCTCTGTTAATCGACTAACCGTATGACATCGCCGGCGACGGGCAAGCAGTTGATCGGTATGATATACGGCCAACAAGGCCCGCTTTGATTAAGGTCCCCTGCTAATAGCCATGCCGGCACACTCGTAGTCACGCCGCTTCAGAAATTTATGGATTCTCCGGAAGAACGAGCAAAGAAAATATTCGGTGAGCGAGCCGCAATGTACACGACCAGCGACACGCATACAGACGCCGCGGTCCTGGGCCGCGTGGTTGCCCTCGCCGATCCGAAGCCGGACTGGAAAGCACTCGATATCGCAACCGGTTCCGGCCACACGGCATTTGCCGTTTCTCGCGGCGCCGGCCTTGTGATTGGTACTGATTTGACGCGTGAGATGATTGACGAAGCGACAAGACTGCGCCAGTCGCAGGGCATTGAGAACGTAGAGTTTTGCGTGGCTGACGCTCATCATCTTCCGTTTCAAGACTGCTCGTTCGATCTCCTGACCTGCCGCAGGGCGGCGCACCACTTTTCGCGTATCGAAGCCGCGCTTCATGAGATGAGAAGGCTCTTGAAGCCCGGAGGCCGGCTTGTAATAGACGATCGAAGCGTCCCGGAGGACACATTCATTGACGAATGCATGAATACGCTCGACCGTTATCACGACAATTCACATATTCGCGAGTACAGGCCGGCGGGATGGAAGAGAATGCTTGAAGCAGCCGGTTTTAAGGTTGACGCGGTGGAGCCCTACGAAAAGCACCGCCCGCTCACCTCACTCACAGCGGGGGTAACGGGCAAGGATCTCGATCTGATTTACGCGACGCTCGACCGATTGACGCCCGCTCAACGCGATGCGTTTAGGCTCACCGATGTCGACGGAAAGCCTTATATCAATCACTGGTTCGTGATGATAGGCGCGCGGGCTTAGAGCGGACAGATCGCTTCGGGGCGTAGCCTGGCCTTGATACTAAAAACCGGCAATCCGGAAGGAATTATGCGTCAGGGATGAATTCATCATCGCACTGGCGACGGCGTTCAGAAGCGAGAAAGTCGTAATAACCGCATCGCAGGCTGTCGGGATACACGCGGCAAACGGCCGGCCGAGCATCATAAATCGTACACTGCCGCTTCTCTTGATCCAGGAACATACATGCCTTCTTAAAAATATGATCTTGATGCTGTTTCAGAACGCGGTCACCGGAAGAGATTTTGGTATACCGTTTTTCCGCCTGCTCGTATGTCACTCCAAAATGCTTCGCGAGACGCGCGACATCTCTTCGAGTAACATCAACCCGGTCATATGTGCAGCAGTAGGCGGGGCACTTTGCGCAGTTATACAGGACTCGCAGAGCCCTGCTCTTTGAATTCCCGTTTCCGCTTATCACACGGGCCATGGGCAATTCGTCTCCTGTGTCTCTAGATTGAAATTAAATTTATTCACCGCCAAGATCGGCCAATTCTTCTTCGAGCGCCGCCAGATGCGCCTCTTTCAGCCGGTCGCGTCGCCGGACTCTCAGGATGCCGATCATCAGAAGCGAGGCGCCTGCTATCGCGCAAAAACCCGCGAGCAAGCTCAGTCCCTGTCTCGATAACCCGACGGCGCTCCACAGCGATGACTTCCCCGAAAGAATGTCATAAACAGCGCCCGCTCCGATGAGAAGTATGAATACGGAAGCGCCAAGAGCTGCGGCCGTGCGAGCCTTGTAAGAGTCGACCTGAGCGGCCAGATCCCGGATCTGAGATTTCAATACTGATCTTCGAGTTTCTACGGTAATCGGCTGCGAGTCTTCGCCGTTCATTTAATGAACTTGCCGATTCGTGACCAGCGGGTTCGCGAAACGAAGTTACCCCCGCCGCCGGTATCGGATTCGCTTTGCGCCAGAGACCAGTAAACAAACATCGCGCGTCCAACAATGCTATTGCGAGGCGCGGTGCCCCAGAATCGGCTATCCTGGCTGTTATTGCGGTTGTCGCCCATGCAGAAGTACTGGTCGCAGTCATACAGTCCGTCGCCGTCCGCATCGTAGACGCCGCGCCGCTCGGGGTTCGACTTTATGTCGTCGGGTATGGGATCGCCCTTCACCGGAACCCTGAATGGCTGGCGAACCCCGTAAGCCATTTGATCCCCGAAATCATAGCCGCCGTCTTCGTCGCGTTCATAATAAAAGACCGTCCAGTCGGAGCCGGCGGGACTTTCTTCGGAAGAAATTATGTCGAGGGCGCCCGGATCGTTCGGCGACTGCTCGCGAACGACAAGACGTTTTTCGGGCAATTCCTTGCCGTTTATATATACCCGGTTCGTCTGCGGATTGAATTCAACGGTTTCGCCCGGCAGTCCGATCACCCGCTTTACATAGTTGATCTTGGGATCGCGAGGATATTTGAAAACCACGACGTCGCCCCGGTGAATATTCCGATGCGGCAGAAACGGCAGCTTGAATATCGAGTTCGGCCCGAAGATGAACTTGTTGACGAGCAACTGATCGCCGATATAAATCGTGTTCTTCATGGAGCCGGTGGGCACCTTCACCGCTTGAACGATAAAGGTCATGCCGAAGAGCGCCATTATCAATGTGACCACGAGCGACTCGAAGTACTCGCGTGGAACGCTCTTCTTATACTCTGGCTTCTTTTGTTCCGGTTCGGCTTCGGTGGATTGATTGGCGGGACTCTGCACCGGCGGCTCGCTCACTAATTCAGATGATTGCATCTCGGTTGTCTCGACGGCTCCTGTCTTAGACTGAGGAAGCAGGCTCTTCGGCGAGCGCTGGTTCGATCAGAGTAGGCTCGCCGGCCGCGCTCTCATGGAAGCCGGTCTGCCTGTTAAATGATGTTTGGGAGAGGCCGCGCTCTCCAATACTCGCGCAGATACTATCGAGCATATCCGGAGACGCGAGGGCGGTTCTCGCCGCCTCTTGCTGAGCCAGCTTTATTGTACTGCCCTCGCCGATCGAGATCGGATGCCCCGCGACTCTCAACTCGACGCGAAAAGTACGGCGGTGATCAGGGCCCTGAACTTCGACGACTACGTACTCGGGTATTTGGGACGCGGTGGCTTGCAGCCGCTCCTGAAGCGCGGATTTGTAATCGTCGCCGATCATCGCCTGCGGGTCTATCGAGACAACCTTGTCGGCCATTTCGCGGCGCACGAACGAACCCGCTACGTCGATTCCGCTGTCGATATAAAGCACGCCGATCAGCGCTTCGTATGCATCGGCGAGAAGCGCGCGCTTTCGGCGGCCCCCCGTCTTTTCTTCGCCTCGGTTTATAAGGATGAATTTCCCGATATCGAGCCGGTCGGCCAGTTCGGCCAGGGTCGGCTCGCTGACGAGATAACCCTTCATCTTCGAAAGCTTGCCTTCAGCTTGATTTGGAAAGAGTTCGAGAAGCCACGCACTCACCACGAAGCCCAGGACGGCATCGCCAAGAAACTCGAGCGATTCATTATGGAGACACCCGGTCGCGGCATGCTCGTTGGCGAACGAGCGGTGGGTTAGTGCGCGATCAAGCAGAGCGCGAGACCGAAAGGAATAGCCGATTCGCTGTTCCAACTCCGACAGCAGCTTCTCTCGTTCGAGCGATATCATAAAGAGACTTGGGAGCAACCAATAGCATTGCTCCACGGCAACTATAGTACACGAGACCGCCGTCACCAGGAAGGATTATCCAACTTCAAACCAAAGAGCCAGCCCATAGACTGGACTGGCCCTTGATTTTGATTTCGCCGCCGCCGCCCTAATTACCGGTGGTCGACGCTGCCGGTTTGCTGTTGGCGGAGGCTCCGCCTTTGTATTGGTCGATCAACTTTTGAAGACCATCGGGCGAATCCGGATGACGGAATTTGTAGAGAGCTTCGAGAGCGCCCTTAACCTGATCGCGAGTAGCGCCGTAAGGGTTGTTCGACGGCTCGGTCAATGCCAGAAAGTGAGCCCAGCAATCGATGACTCCATCGGCCTGCTTGTTCACTTCATCAAGCGCGGATTTGACTTCCGGTTTGGCGGCTGGATCCTGGCGGTCGGCTTCCGGGAAAGCGGAGAACTTCTGCGCAGCCGCTTGATACTTGTTCTGGCGCAACGAACCGCACATCAAATAGTTCAGCGGATTGGCCGCATCGAGCGACGCTGATTTCAGATAATCATCAAGGGCCTTGTCGGCGGCGCCGTTCTTATTCTCGATCATCGCCTCAATCTGATAGAGCCACGAGAGCGTCAGGTTTTGATTCCACTTGGCCTTATCAACCACGGCGGGCACCTTTCCCGCTTCGATAAGCTTGATAGTGCGTTGACTGAAATCCATCGCTTCGGCGGAGTGGGAGAAATTAGGCGGCGTGGCGAACAGCTCATTCTGGCGAATGTTGAGCGCGAGGAGATAGAGATAGTCGACGTTGTCGGCATCCTGCGCCAGCGCTTCCTTGCCGATCTTGATCATCTCGGCGGTGTTCTTGGCCTGCATGGCCTGGTTGAACTGGTAGCCGCGCATGCTGGGTATCCACTTGTTCTTCAAATAGTCGACGTAGGAGCCCTGCGGAAATTTATCGATGTACTGTTTTGCCAGCTCGATGGCTTTTGGATAATCCTTTGCCGCGTTCGCGTCATACCAAGCCTTGTAGGCATCCGCCTCTTCTTTCTTTTGATCCTGATAGGCGAGAAGTCCGAGGCCGTAAGTACCGCGAGCCGAATATATGCTGTTTCCTTCGTATCCACGCTGCGTATTCAGCGCTCCAAAGGCCGGCGGTGTAACGGCCGTCAAGAGCCCGAGCAGCATAGTCGTCGTGATATATCTCTTCATGTGGTGATACTCCTCCTGAGGTTGCCTACTGCATGCTCGAGATACCCGAGCTCTTATCGCGAACGTTCTTCGTTGTCTGGCTTGCAGAAACAGAACAACTCCGGACGCTTCTCTCCGGAGTTGCAGTCCACTGAACAGTGGAATTGCAGCGAGATACTCGCACGCAGGTATACCTTTGTCAAGATATTGAGCGGTTCCGCTCCGCGTTGCCTTTCGATGTAGGAAGTCCAGTCACTTCCAGGCGTCCGCGGTGCTCTGATGCATTCACTATTCCAGGCGCTGCTTGGTTTCGCCGAGCCCAACCTGATCGGCCGCTCCGCGCAAGGCGGCTACAATGAAGTCGATGTGTTCTCCCAGATCTACCTGAAACTCGGCGGCGCCCTCATAGACTTCATCGCGATTCACCGTCCGCGCGAATGCTTTATCCTTCAGCTTCTTCTTAACCGATTTCGATTCAAGATCCCAGATGCCGTTGGGCCGGACGAGCGCGCATGCCACCACGAAACCGGTCAGCTCGTCGCAAGCATATAGTCCTCTGGCCAGCGGAGTCTCTCTGGTCACCCCGGTGTAGTTCGCATGCCCAAGGATCGCGCGGCGGATCTCATCGCTGTAGCCGCGCTCGCCGAGCACTTCGGAGCCTTTCAAAGGATGATCCGGGGGATTGGGATACATTTCGTAATCGAAATCGTGCAGCATCCCGGTGATTCCCCATTTCTCTTCGTCTTCCCCGAGCCGGCGGGCATAGGCTTTCATAACAGCTTCCACCGCAAGGGCGTGCTTTCGAAGGGAATCACCCTTCGTGTATTCGCATAACAAATCCCAGGCTGCTTCTCGATCCGGCATAGCGCGAAGAAGAATAATGCGGTTGGTATTAACTTTCAATGAGGGATTCGATAAGCCTTATCTTCTCGGCTTTCGTCCCAGTGGACGGCAGCGACAGCAGAGGCAGGGTTGCGCCGCGCGCTCGGATTTCATCCAGCCTTGAGCGGCAATAGTCCAAAGGGCCGCATATCGCGATTTGGTCGACAAGCGAGTCCGGCGTCGCCGCGATGGCGCTTTTCCGCTTCCCCGATTGCCAGAGTGAACGGATAACTTCGGCCTCGGCCGCGAATCCCATTCGGCTCACGATCCGATAGTAATAGTCGCCCATTCCCCCGATGTAATAAGCCAGCGGAAGCCGCGCGGCATCCCTCGCTTGAGCAGTGTCGTTCGAGACAGACAGGTTTATCATCGGCGCGATCTCGATAGCGGACGGATCGCGGCCCGCAGTCTTTGCGCTATTAACGACAATGCTCGCGCACTCCGAAAGCCTGTCCAATGGCAGATGCGTAGGGAGCCAGCCATCCGCAATCTCTCCTGCCTGTCGAATTCCTGCTGGGGTGAGCGCAGCGACAAAGATGGGTATGTTCGGTCGGATCGGTTTGAACCCGAGTTTGAATCGAGCCAGCTTGAAGCAATCGCCGTCATAATCCGCGCGCTTCCCTGTGAGGAGCAGCCTTACTATGTCAACGGTCTCCTTCAATCTGACAAGCGGCCGATCAAATTGGCCGCCGTGAAAATCGCTTATTACACGGGCGCCGCTCGTACCCAATCCCAACCTGAATCTGCCTTCGGAAATCTCATCCAGGGTCGCGGCCGACATCGCGAGAAGAGCCGGGCTTCGGCTGAAGACATTCACGATGCCGGTTCCGAGCCCAATCCGCTTTGTCCTAAGCGCGAGCTCCGTGAGTGTCGAGAACGCGTCCCGCTCCCACGCTTCAGGCGCCCAGAATGATTCGTAGCCGCACGCATCGGCTGCTCTAACACAGTCGACGATCTCTCCGCGGTCCAGGCCTTTCTTATCGAAACCCGGCAGCCTCGCGAGATAGAGTCCTATTCTGCGCATCAATGAAAAACGGCGATATCGCTCGATGTAATTGACAATGACTCACGTCAATTCGGAGCGTTGCTTCGCGAGCGCCAGATCAGGAATGCAGGCGCGCCCAGCAATACAATTCCGATTCCCAGACCGGAGAGAACCGGTTGACTGATGATCGAATTAATCACCAGAGCGGCGGCCGCGAGAATGAAGACAATCGGAGTAATGGGATAACCGGGTGTCTTATATGCATCCTGGCTGCCAATCGCTTTGCGTCTGTAGACAAACAAACAAGCAGCGGCCAGCCCGTAGAAAATCCATCCCGTAAACACGACTGCATTGAATAGCTGTTCGAACGAGCCATAAGCCGCCAACAGCGATGCCCATAGCGCTCCCGCTATGACCGCGAACGCGGGCGTACCGAACTTCGGGTGAACTTCAGCGAGTTTGCGAAAGAAGAGTCCATCGTTTGCCATCGCATAGTAGACTCGCGGTGAGGTCAATGTGAGCCCGTTTGCAGCCGTGAACACCGAGGTCGCTATTAAGAGCGCAACCACACTCCTGAGCCTCGGGTGAATCAATGCTGCTACCGAATCAGCAGCGACGCTTTTTGATATAGCAACCTCGGAAGGTCCGAGCGCGGCGATATAGGCCAGATTTGCCAGCAGGTAGATTCCAATCAGGGCCAGGGTCCCGACGAGAAAAGCTCGTGGAAAATTTCGGCGCGAATCGAGTGTTTCGCCCGCGCTAAAAGTCGCATACTGCCAGCCTTCATAGGCCCACAGAACGCCGATCATCGCCAGCCCTATTCCTGAAAACAGAGAGAGCCCGGTCGAAGCTCCCGGCGCGACAGTCGGCTGATGATCGACACCTGATCTGGCGCCAAACCAGAGCAAAACGACGCTCATCAATATCAGCGCGCTGACTTTGATGGCGGTAGTTACGTTCTGAAGATTAGCGCTCTGCCTCGTACCGCGGACGTTCACGGCAGCTACGACCGCGATCATCGCAATCGCGCTGATCTTATTCTCTATAGGGCTGAGAGGAATGACCTCCCCGAGGTTTCGACTAAAAGCGACCGCCAGCGTCGCCGCCGAACCACTGCTGATCACAAAGAAGAAGGCCCACCCATAAAGGAAGGCCGGAAATCGTCCAAAACAATCCCTCAGATAGATATAGATGCCGCCGGCCTCCGGCTTAATCGTGCTGAGCTCGCCGTAGGTAAGAGCTCCCAACAGCGTGAGAACGCCGCCGCCTATCCACACCGCAAGCGAAATCGGAACGCTATTGCCTACCTGACTCAAGACGCTGCCGGGAACAAGGAATATTCCCGCGCCGATTACCGTTCCGACGATCAGGAATATGAGATCGCGAAGATTGAGGGTGCGGGTGAGCCTCACCGGCTGATGGGCTTGTGCCGTCACTTCATAGTCCTTCATCTCGCTGACCTTTTCTCGCGAAGCGGCGGGAGGCGGAGATCCGCCTCGTGATTCGTCTCCAGCTCATCCGAAACCGCGAAGCGAAAGCGAGGATCTCACGTTCGGCTCGATTTGGCTTTCTGCTTTACAGGTTTCTTTGGACGCGCCGCGGCTTCTTGCTTTCCGCGCCGGGCCGGTTCCTGAAACCATCTCGATCCCGAGGTGTACTCTTTTTCCCATTGTCGCATCAGCGCCAGTGACCGCCTCTCCTTGTAGTGGGCGCAGGTGATCAGGATGGCGTTCAACAAAGACAATGGGGCCGCATAAGAGCCCGTCATCGATGGACTCGCGACGGTTGCGACCAGATGCTTGTCGGAATATCGCGCAATGGGAGTCGTATCGCTGTCGGTAATGCCGAAGGTCGTAGCGCCTCGACGATTTGCCCGCTGAACCGCTTCTACTGTCTCGCGCAGACAACGTCCAAAGCTGATGGCGATCAGCAGGTCCTTTTCGTTGAGCATATCGATGCGATGACGCAGGTTCCCCGAGCTTCCGATAGGGGCCTCGCCGGCAAGACCCAGCGGGGTGAGACAATAGGCCAGAAACCATGCCAAAGACGCGGCGAGATCTACTCCGACGACTATGATGTGGCGCGAGCGATGGATCAACTTCGCGAGCTCGATTATCCCTTCAATGTCGAGGCTGGACTTCAGCACGCTCAAGTTTTCGGAGTCCCGTTCGACGCTGTGACGTATCTGATCCGCGAGAGAACGATGCTCGCGCGCCGCGGCTTTCATCACGGTATAAGGCGTAATTCGAGTGACGAAATGACGGCGCAAATCCGCGGCGAAGTCGGCGAAGCGATCGTACCCGAGCGCTTGAATCGTCCGGACTATCGTAGCGGCGTCGACTTCAAATCGGCGGGCCAGCTCGCGCGACGATAGAAAAAAGTTCTCACCGGGATTGTCGAGGATGGCGCGAACTAATTCCCTGCGGCGCGGATTGAGTTGAGCCTGAGCGAAGCGCACCTCAATCGGGGTGGCGGATGCCCCTGGAAATCCATCGTCGGAAGCGGTCCCTTTCTTTCTTTGGGCCACGAGTCCTCGGCATAGTCCAAAATCAACTTGGACAGGGTTTTTCGGGGAGAAAGTCTTTTAGCAGGGCTACTTCCCGCACGCAAGCCGAATGTAACGTTGATTTCTCACGGTGCGGTCAGATGCTCGATTTCTTCCGTGCAGGCGTCGATATAATCAAGATCAACCTCGAAACCGAGACCCGGTTTGTCCGGTACGTTTATAGTGCCGTCGGACGCTACCATAACTCCGGGTTTAATAATGTCCGGCGCGAAATACCGTGAGCTCGCGGATGTGTCTCCCGGAAGGACGAATCCAGGCAGGCTTGCAAGCGCGATGTTGTGGGCGCGGCCGATCCCGCTTTCGAGCATGCCTCCGCACCAAACGGGCGTCTGTCGCGATAGGCACAGATCGTGAATCTGGAGAGCCGAGGAATAGCCCCCCACTCTTCCTACTTTTATATTGATGATGCGGCAACTACCCAAATGCAGCGCATCCCTCGCCCGCTTTGGCCCGGTTATGCTCTCGTCGAGGCATATTGAAGTTTCGAATTTCGATTGAAGCTCCGCGTGATCGACCAGATCGTCGTGATCAAGAGGCTGTTCGATCATCAAGAGCCCAAATTCATCCAGCTTCTTCAGGTGATCGAGATCGCTGAGGCGGTAAGCGCTGTTGGCATCCACCGACAGCAGGATATCGGGATGCCGCCGTCTAACTTCCTCGACGACGTCAATGTCCCGCCCCGGTTTAATCTTCAGCTTTATTCTCTGATATCCCAAATCGAGATGTCGCCGAACGCGCTCGAGCAGAGCGTCAATCTCGTGCTGAATGCCGAGACTGACTCCGACGGCGATTCGCGATCGCGTTCCGCCGATGAGGGCGGAGATCGAAGAACCTTTGATCAACGACACGAGGTGCATGAAAGCGAGTTCTATGCCCGCTTTGGCCATATTGTGCCCTTTGAATGTGGAAAGCCTCGATGCAAGATCGTCGAGTCCGGTCAGAGGCGACGATAACACAAGCGGCGCGAGAAAGCTGGAGATGATGTGCCTGGCGGTACCGACGGTTTCATAGCTGTACAGCGGCCTGCGCGAGGCGGCTACCTCGCCCCAGCCTCGCAAGCCTCCCGCGTCGAGCGCTACCAGGAATACGATCCGCGTGTCGGTCTTACCAAAGCTCGTCTCAAAGGGCTCGACCAGCGGCATTCGCAAAAGCCGAATCTCGATTCGCTCGATGCGAACCGGCTCAACGGTGATAGGGCGGCGAATCGTCTCGCAATTACCGTTTCCGCTCATGGCCGCCACAACCTAACACAAGCCGTCATGTGCTTCAAGCCTGCAACAGTCATTGCAGCGGATAAGGCCATACTGTAAGATGCGGCATCAGTTGTTGCAGCAGATCGGCAATTCGAAACGGGCGATACGTGATCAATTCCTTGACATCAAAAAATGGCTGGTGTATCAAAGCCGCTAGATTAATAAGTGCATTCAGATCCGTAACGGCCCCCAGCCTATAGACCATCTGACTCCGTTGAATTGAGCTGACGGGAAGAATCCGGTGGAGTGGTTGAATGACTGACGCAAGCTCGGCGGAATCGGCGATAGTAATAAGAGACGTCGAGTCGATTGATGAGATTCACGCCATCGAGGCGCTCCAGGCTGAAGTCTGGGGAGGCGGAGATCTTGATGTCGTACCACTCACCATTCTCGTCGCAATGCGAGAAGTCGGAGGAATCCTGGTAGGGGCCTTCGACGGCGACACGATGGTCGGATTCGCGTTTGCGTTTATAGGATACGAGAACCGTCTCTCCGCGATTCATCTCGATGAATCGGCCGGCTCAGCCGCCGCGGCTTTCAACCTGCCGGGACAACCACGCATTCAACCGGTGATGCATTCACACATGCTCGCGGTTAAGCGCGAATATAGAAACCTCGATCTCGGCCGCAAGTTGAAACTCGCGCAACGCGAGCGCGCCTTGCGAGCCGGGTTCAACGTGATGACCTGGACGTTCGATCCCTTGCAGTGCATCAACGCGCACCTCAACTTCGCGAAACTCGGGGTTGTTTCGGATGAATACAAGATCAACTTTTACGGCGAGCAGAGCTCGAGCTTCCTTCATCAGAATGGAACAGACCGCCTTTGGCTTACCTGGCTTCTCTCAAGCGCCCGTGTGAATTCGATAGTCAACGGTGTCGAGCCTGAAGGCGTCGTTCCCGACCTGACTTTAGTTTCGGTCAGCGAAGGCGATGCGCCGGTGATGAACGACCAGGTTCCTACGACGGAGCGGCCGCCGCTCGCGATAGAGATCCCCGGAAACATATCCGATATTGCACGCCGGGATCTCGATCTATCGATTCGATGGCGTGAGGCAACGCGTTCGGCTTTTTTGAAAGCGCTTTCACAAGGATACCTTGTAACCGAATTCCATCGATGCACTCGCAATGGAATAGAACTGGGTTATTACGTGCTGACGGCGCAAAGAATTGAAGACCTTGTTTAATTATTTCCGCTCAGTTTTGCGGTATTCGATAGTTTGTTACGGAGACTCTTATGAAGAAAATTCACCTGACGGCGGCCGCTGCCCTGCTGCTAGTTCTTGGATTGTCCTTGACTTCTGCTTCAGCCGAAGAGAAAGCCGGCAAGCTGTCGGCGATGGATATCTTCAACCTCGAGGTTGCAGGCGATCCTCAGATCTCGCCCGACGGAAAGAAAATCGTTTACGCGCGCGCGTTCAGCGATGTTATGACCGACCGGAGGTGCTCGAACCTCTGGATCGTCAATTTCGATGGAAGCGATAACAGACCGCTGACAATCGGTAATTTCTCCGATGGATCGCCGCGCTGGTCTCCCGACGGGACGAGAATCGCGTATGTAAGCGATCGCGACGGCGCACCTCAGATCTACTGTAGATGGATGGACAGCGATCAAGTCGCGAAGCTCACCAACCTTCAGACTCCGCCTTCCGGGATAGCCTGGTCGCCGGACGGCAAGAGCATCGCGTTTACAGGGCTTGTTCCTGGTTCAGCCCCTCAGATCGGGCAAATTCCGGCGGCGCCGCCCGGAGCGAAGTGGTCAGAGCCGGCTACGGTGACTGACAAGCTTGTTTATCGATTCAACGGCGCGGGTTATTTGAAGCCCGGTTACTACCACATCTTCACGATTCCTTCCGAAGGCGGTACACCGCGTCAAATATCAACCGGGAACTTTCAGCACGGCGGCGCAGGCATTCGCGCGAGCGATGTCAGTTGGACGCCCGACGGCCGGTTTTTGCTCTGTTCAACGAATCGAAACCCTGATTATGAGTACGAGCCGCTCGAGAGCGAAGTGTACGAGTTTTCCGTCGAGAATGGTTCCGTTCGGGCTTTGACGCATCGCAAAGGACCGGACGGCTCGCCGGTCGCCTCGCCCGACGGAAGGTATATCGCTTATCTGGGTTTCGACGATGCATATCAGGGCTATCAGGTGACGCATCTTTATGTGATGAACCGCGATGGAAGCGGTTCAAAGGCAGTCTCATCCAGCCTCGATCGCGATATCGCGTCCCCGCAATGGGCGGCCGACGGAAGCGGGCTGTACTTCCTTTATGACGATCAGGGAAATACGAAGCTCGCCTTTATTTCGCTCGACGGATCGGTCAAGCAGATCAGCGGCAACATCGGCGCGGCGACATCCGCTTACGGAGGCGGAGCTTTTTCGGTCGCGAAGAACGGCGCGATTGCGGTGACGTATTCAAAGCCGAATATACCGGGCGACATCGCGTCGATTGCACCGGGCGGACAGGTCAAAGTGCTTACCGCTGTCAATCAGGATCTCTTCGCGGGTAAGCAACTCGGGGAAGTCGAGGAGATCTGGTACCAGTCGTCGATCGACCACAGAAAGATCCAGGGCTGGATCATTAAGCCGCCGGCGTTTGATCCTTCCAAGAAATATCCTCTGATACTCGAGATTCACGGCGGTCCGTTTGCGGACTACGGCGACAGGTTCGACATCGAAAAACAACTTATGGCCGCCCGCGGTTACGTAGTGCTCTACACGAATCCGAGAGGCAGCACGAGCTACGGGGCCGAGTTCGGCAACCTGATTCATCACAAGTATCCGGGCGACGACTTCTACGATCTCAATTCCGGTGTTGATGCCGTCATAGCGAAAGGCTACATCGATACCGACAATCTCTTCGTCACGGGCGGAAGCGGAGGCGGCGTTCTTACGTGTTGGGTGATCGGCCATACAACGCGCTTTCGAGCCGCGGTCACCGTCTATCCGGTAATCAACTGGTACAGCTTCAACCTGACTTCGGACATCGCGGCTTTCACCACGAAGTACTGGTTCCCCGGTTTTCCGTGGGACAACGTCGAACACTACGAAAAGCGCAGCCTGTTGTCGGTAGTGAAAAACGTAAAGACGCCTACGATGGTGTTGGTAGGTGAAGAAGACTATCGAACCCCTATCTCGGAATCGGAGCAGTACTACACGGCTCTGAAGCTGCTGAAGGTTGAATCGGTTCTGGTGCGAGTGCCCGGCGAGCCGCACGGAATCTCACGCAAGCCGAGCCATCACGCCGCCAAGGTGTCTTACATAATCAATTGGTTCGATCAACATCGAAGCCGTCCGTAAAAATCGTCGGGAATAGAACCAGGACTGAATCGCCACTCTCGCTTCAGGAGCAATGTGATCATGATTTTTAAGCCGTCGGTTAGAGCGCTTTTGTTTATTGCTTTGGTTATCTTCGGCGCTCGGATAGCGAACGCACAGGAGCCGCTGTCGAAAGACTTCGATGAATATGTTGCAAAGGCGCTAAAAGACTGGCAAGTCCCAGGGGTTGCTATCGCAGTCGTCAAAAATGACGCGGTGGTCTTCGCGAAGGGATACGGCGTCAGGAAGCTAGGCGATACCGCTCCGGTTAACGAGAAGACGCTGTTCGCCATCGGTTCGGCTTCAAAAGCATTCACCGCGGCATCCATTGCGATGCTTGTGGACGAAGGCAAGCTGAAATGGGACGATCCTGCCGCCAAGTATCTTTCCGGTTTCGAGCTGTATGATCCCTACGCCACTCGCGAGCTGACCGTGCGCGATTTGCTGTGCCATCGCAGCGGCCTCGAACGCGGCGATCTGCTCTGGTACGGATCGGCTCTGAACAGAGACGAGATACTTCGTCGAGTGAGATACCTCAAGCCGTCGTGGTCATTCCGAAGCCTGTTCGGCTATCAGAACATCATGTTTCTCGCCGCCGGACAGATTCTTCCGTCGGTGAGCGGCAAAGATTGGGACACCTTCGTAAAGGCGCGCATCTTCAAGCCGCTCGGAATGACTTCAACCAACACGAGCATCAAGGATCTGGCAGGTCTGGATAATGTAGCGACGCCGCACGCAAAGATCGACGAGAAGGTCGAGATCATTCCGTGGCGCAACATCGACAACATCGCTCCGGCTGGAGCCATAAATTCAAACGCGGTCGATATGGCTCAGTGGGTTCGGCTCCAACTTGGAGAAGGCAAATATAAAGACGACAGGTTGATCAGTTCCGGCTCGGTGAAGGAGATGCATACGCCGCAGACGATCATCCGCGCCGAAGGAATATGGGAGAAGCTCTTTCCGGAAAGCCATTTTCTCACCTACGGAATGGGTTGGTTTCTGACGGACTATCGCGGCCGCAAAATCGTCCAGCACGGCGGGAACATAGACGGAATGAGCGCGCTGGTGGGAATGGCTCCCGAAGAAAAGCTCGGCGTCGTGATTCTCACCAATATGAACGGCACTTCGCTGCCGACCGCCTTGATGAACAAGATTATTGATTTGTATATGCATGCACCGGAGAAAGACTGGAGCGCCGAAATGCTCAAATCGATCCGTGCTCTGGAGGCGCAAGGAGAGGCCGCGGAGAAGAAGATCGAGCAGGCGAGGATCAAGGGAACACATCCGTCGTTATCACTCGATAAATACTCGGGAAGCTACAAAGACGAGATGTATGGAGAGGCGCGGATCGCATCGGAAAATGGAAAACTTGTACTTCATTTCGGCGCGGCGTTTATCGGTGACCTCGAGCACTGGCACTACGACACGTTTCGCGCGACCTGGCGCGACCGCTCGCTTGGGAAAGGCCTGGTGACCTTCACGTTGAACGCCGAAGGCAAGATCGAGGGAATGAAAGTGCAGAATCTGGCCGACTTCAAACGAGGACCCGACTCGGCGGATACGGCGGCGGGCATCAAGCTGAGCGAGCCCGAGCTGAGAATCTACGCGGGCAAATACGAAGCGAAGGGCGCTCCCATCGAAATAAGCATCGAGATGATGGGCGGACAATTGAAAGCGATCGTTCCCGGACAGCCCGTCTATACATTGACGCCTTTAAGCCGCACGCGTTTTCGAATCGAGGGCGCACCGGCGGGCTTCTTCGCGAACTTCGAATTAGACGGCAAGAGTGTAAAGGCGATGATCATAGAACAAGGCCAGGGCATTACTTTCAGGCTCGAGCCAAAGCAGTGACCAGTGGAGTTTGTATTCGAGGGCTGAGATTGACCGAGTTTCGAATGCGCGTTTTCGGGGGCCGCTCTCCGCGGGGAGATGCACGAGCAAGGAGTACGGTAAGTGGAGGGCGGCCGCCGAAATCGCGCACAATTGTGCCTTCCCTTTTTAGTTTCGCTAAAACCGACCGGCGAGTATACTTCGCGATCATAATACCGTGACTTTATAAGCGTTCTGGCTTTTTAGCAGTAGTTCTAAGTAGTGGGGAAGGACAAACAATATAGTCTGCCGATAAAACGAGCGGCCCAGTCATAGACCTTAAGTCCGGCCGAAACATTGGGCTGCTCGCTCGGATTAGTGAGCACGCGATCCCGGCAAGACCTTACAGGAGGACACGATGAAGACCGCTCGCTTTCTGCTGGCAGTTACGCTTTTACTATCGTCTCTGCCGGCCAACGCACTATCGCAGACAGCGACGACTGCGAGGATCACCGGCACAGTGACGGACTCGCAGGGCTCAGCCGTTCCGGGCGCGACCGTAAAACTGACCGCCAAAGCCACGGGCGCTGAAAAATCCGCAACCACAAATGAAGCCGGCCGATACGCTTTTCCGAGCCTTGATCCGGGTGACTACGACCTGAGCGTCTCGGTGGCAGGCTTCCGAAAACAGGGCGTCTCCAGTATCGCCGCCCAGATCTCCAAGTCGATTAACGTCGACGTTGTTCTCGAAGCCGGCGGCTCCCAGGAGCAAGTAACCGTCAGCGCCGGCACCGAAGCACAGTTGCAGAAGGACGATTCATCAGTCGGTATGGTCATCGACCGCGATCGAATCGCCCGGCTGCCTAATGCCGACCGTCAGGCCACGAGTCTGTTGACCTTGCAGCCCGGTATAACGACCGGCGGCGAAGTGACAGGCGCGCGCGCCGACCAGAACGCATTCATCCTCGACGGCATCGACGTATCCGACAACGTTATCGGCCTGCCCTTTAGAACGACGATTCCCGTGACCGCGGAATCGCTCGATGAGCTGCGCGTCACCGTTGCCAATCCAAATGCAACGTTCGGGCGCGCGGCGGGAGCTCAGGCCACGTTCGTGACTAAGCGCGGGACCGATGCGTTTCACGGTTCGCTTTACGAATACCATCAGGATGCGGCGCTGAACGCCAATACCTGGGACAACAATCGGCTGGGATTCGCCAGGCCTCCGCTGGTGGACAACCGGTACGGCGGTTCGATCGGGGGACCAATCGTTAAGGACAAGCTTTTCTTCTTCTTTAACTATGAAGGAAGGCAACTGCCGGGCACTCAGAAGGCGACGCGAGTTGTTCCTACCGACTCATTCAAAGCCGGCATTCTCAAATTCAGAGATGCCGCCGGCGGCGTAGTCACGGTTAATCCGAAATCGCTGGACCCGCGCGGCATCGGCGCAAACCCTGGGATTCTGAGAGCGTTGGCGCTCATGCCGACGGCTAACGATAACTCGGTTGGAGACGGGTTGAACACGAGCGGCTTCACGTTCAATTTTCCCGCCAACCTCAAGTCGGATTTCGGCGTGATGCGAATCGACTATCAGTTGAATGAAAAGTGGTCGATCGCGGCAAAAGGCGCGGCTCAGCGCCTGGTGCAAGACGCCGCCAACCAAACCAATCTTATCGACCTCAAGGGCGGCAACAGCTTCCCGGAACGGCCTCGCAACCTGACGTTCGCCGCGACTGGCAATCTGCGTACAAACCTGGTGAACGAGTTCCGTTATGGATACATCTGGGACAGCCAGGTGTTCAACGCAATCTCGCCGACCACGATTGCAGGCTTCAACGTCGCGGTCGATATCGCTGGAGCAAACACTTCTACGCCGCTGCTCGACCAACCGATCGACGTGGATACGCAGCGGGCGCGGCGGCAGTCTTCATTCAGCGGAACCAACCAGTTCGTCGACAACGCTACGTGGACGAAGGGCAACCACACGATGCAGTTCGGAGCCGACTTCCGGCGCATCAGCACATTCCATTTCCGGGATGACAAGGTGGTCGGATCAGTGAGCACTCCGGTGGCCGAAATCGGAGCCGATGGACACGTTTCCATTACGGCATCTCAGCGTCCGACGCTTTGCGGCTCGCCGGGTCAGTCGGGCTGCCTTCAACCCAACGACGTCGCTCGCTACAACCAATTGTACGCGGGATTGTTGGGAATCGTAGATCGAGTCTCCTATCTGGCGATTCGGGACGCCAGTCTTCAACCGACGCCGATCGGAACCGGACTCATCAACGATACCCTGCTGCACCACTGGGAGTTCTATTATACGGACTCATGGAAGGTGAAGCCCTCGCTCACTCTTTCGTACGGTCTGTTGTATCAATGGCACACCCCGCCCACCGACAAGCAGGGCAGGCAATCCGTAGCCATTTATAAGGACACAGGCAAGATCGTCGAGGTGAATGATTATCTTCGCCAGAAGAAAGCAGCCGCCGAGCAGGGCGACATTTTCAACCCCGACCTTGCTTATCTTCCCATCAAGGATTCGGGGCGCGACGGAGTCTTTGAAATCAATCGCAAGGACTTCTCTCCGCGAATCTCGATCGCCTGGCAGCCTTCATTCAAGGAAGGATGGTTTGGCAAGGCGTTCGGCGATCGCAAGACCGTCGTTCGAGGCGGCTACGCGCTGACCTACGACCGCGCCAACACGGTTGCAACCGTAATCGTGCCGATGCTCGGCGTCGGGTTCGCTCAGACGCTGTCGATTCTGGGCCCAACGAATAAGGCGGGTCAGCCCTTCCGCGCGGGAATCGACGGCGACATTCCGGTGCCGGTCAACTCGGCCGTCAAGTCGCCGATTGTTCCTGATAAGCCATTCGGCGAGCTGCTGTCGTTCCTCGACAATCCGAAGCTGCTCGATCCGCGCAATCACGGAATCGACTTTACGATTCAGCGCGAGTTGCCGTGGAAGATGCTGATCGAGGTCGGATACGTCGCTCGGCTCGGCCGCGAGCTCTATCAGAGCTACAATCTCAACTCGAACCCCTTCTTCTTCAAAGACAAGAAATCGGGCCAGACGTTCGCGCAGGCATTTGACGCGGTCGCAACAGCGTTGAGGCCTGGCGGCTCGGGCAGGATCGCGGCGCAGCCGTGGTTCGAGAATCAACTTGGGGCGGGCTCAACCGGGGCTCTTGCCGATGCATTCACCGGTGATTTCATAGCCGGCAATTTAAACAACATCTGGAACTTCGGCATCGACTTCTTTACGCCGACGCCGTACAACAACCAGCAGGCAGCCGACTTCTTCTACCGGGCGAACGGCGGAAGGTCGAACTACCACGCGATGATCGTGAGTCTCCATAAGCGAAATTCGAACGGGCTTACGTTCGATCTCAACTACACGCTGTCCAAGTCACTCGATCAGGTGGGAGCCGTGCAGAATTCCGCGGGCGAGCTAGCCAGCAGCTTCTTCCCAAATCTCGAGTATGGTCCGTCGTTCTTTGACCGGCGGCACATCTTCAACGCGAACGGCGTATATGATCTGCCGTTCGGCAAGGGGCGCATGTTCGACCTGAAGAAAGGATGGCTGAACTCGCTGGTCGGCGGCTGGTATACCTCGGGCATATTACACGCCGAAAGCGGACAGCCGCTGCAGGTAACCCAGAACTTCTCCGGTCAGACTTACGGAGGCAGCTTCGTATTCGGCTACGGCACCGGAGCGATTCCAACCGGACATGTGAGCACGGGCTTGAATCACAACAGCACCGGGACCGGACTGAATCTGTTCTCCGATGTGAAACAGGCGCTAAACAGCTTCAGACCCGTGTTGCTCAGCCAGGACTCGCGCTCGGGTCGAGGCGTGCTTCGCGGCTTGTCTCACTGGCAACTCGACCTGTCGCTCGGCAAACAGACCAAGATAGGCGAGCGGATGAGCTTTGCTCTTTCGTTCGACCTCTTCAACATCTTCAATCACCCGAACTTCCTTGATCCTGCTCCGAATCTCGAAGACCCAACGAACTTCGGGCAGATCACAACGCAACTCACTCCCAATCCAAATGGGTTCCCGCTGGCGCAGACCTTCTATCGCCCGCGAGCCATTCAGATTGGCGCGAGAATTCAGTTCTAGCTGATTCTTAAAAATTGCCGCCCGCCTCGATCTTCAACAAGGAGGCGAGGCGGGCGGCAAATGCGCTTCTTTCGTTACAACTTAGATGGTTTCCCTGTTTCTGCCAGGGTCTCTTTTGAAATAAAAATGGCTCAAATGCTCTTGTAAATAAGATAAGGGTTTTGCTTGTTACCTGACCGTCACTTGTCCAGTAGAGTTCCGCGTTTAATAATAGGTTTGACGTGGAATGATCTTTTTCAAACGCACAAATTGAAGAGCGCGACCTCGCCGGAATCCTCGACGTTCCTTTTCGAGTTTTTGGCTCGCCCGATCCATCCATCGGTTTGGATGGGTGTTGATATCTCACAGCAGGAATTACATACAGGAATCACAAAAGAACGAGGAGCTATGATGAAAGTGCCGACCGGCCCCTTTGAAGAGCTTTGGTCCCACCAATGCGCGGGCCCAGTCATATCCGTTTCCGCAACGCCGAATTGTTCCTTGATTTCAGCCGCCTCAGTAAATTGCGATCTACACCTGCTGAATGAAAATGGCAGCGAGGTCTGGGATCGACCGGCGAAGCTCGACAATGAGGGTTGGGCGACCTCGGTTTCGGCCGACGGAAGGTTCATTGCGGTCGGTACGGCGAGTAAGAAACCCGCCGATGGAACCGTATATGTTTTCGATAGAAACAGAACGCAAATCTGGTCTGAAGCGATCGGCGCCCCGGTTTGGAGCGTGAGCCTCTCAGCGGACGGCAGTTATCTCGCGGTCTCAAGTTGGAATAATCACGTCTATAAATATAAGAGGTCTCGTGAGAGTTACGATCTGATTTTCGACGTAGAGCTGCCTGGCGGCTCGGGGCTCTATGGAATTAAATTGGCCGAAGACGGCCGTGAGCTTGTGGTGTCGAGCTACGATACCGGGGTGTTCATTCTAAGCGAGCACGGAGCGGTTCACAAAGCTATCAATTTGAGAGACGGTTTCTACAATGTGTCCGTTGCGCGGAACACCGGTACTATCATCGCCGCAATGAGAGACTTTTCAGCGCTCCTCATTGCAAAAACAGACAACGATTCACAGAGCGTTCGCAAGCTTCCCAAAATCAGTTCAATCGCGATTTGCGGTGTGGATATATCAGACGACGGAAAGCTGCTGGGTCTCGGCAGCTTCGATGGCCGATTGTATATCACCGACGGGGCCGGCAGATGTCTGTGGCGCTACGAGACCGATGGCGAGGTCTGGTCGGTTGCGATGTCCGGAGACGGGCGATTGATTTGTATTGGCTCTGGAGACCAATCGGTTCGCCTATTCTTCAATCGATGCACCGCGAGCGCGCTTGATGAGGTTCGCGCGGTAGAGGACAGCCTGGAATGCGTTCACGACAACAATGAAACCTGGGCAAACACCCTAGCGGATACGCTCGTTGCGATGTATTTACGCTACGGAATTGTCGAATACGGCGTGAGTCGTTTAATGGAGTTCCGTGAGCACGTCTCGAGATCGTTAATTCGCGCGACGGTCAAAAAGTTATTACGTCAAGACATCGAGTCCAACCCAACACATTATTTCAGCCATCTTCAACTTGGCGATGTTCTTTCAAGCGAGAACGATCATCAAGCCGCGGCTTATCACTATCAAGTCGCCGCAAGCGAGCCCAAATATAGATCACGAGCTCTGAACCAGGCCGGGGAGAGCTTTGAAAAGCTAAAACTCAAGGCCGCAAGTTTTTCCTGTTTTCGCCGCGCACGCGAGCAGCATCTGGACGCGGACGCTAAGCGTGTACTGTTCAATCTGGCGCACTCATATGAGGGCCAGGGGGAATGGGAAGAGGCGATCAGGCACTATCAATTACTTGTGTCGTGGGACGCGCGTTATCGAAATGCCTGGTCACGCATGCAAAACCTCATTTCTCATCATCGTTCTACGGATGTAAGACCTGTTCGGACCGAATACGCGGGCGGCGCGGTGAGCCTGCTGGGACCCGATACTCCCCGCCAACAAGAAGTCGACGACCTCTTATTACCCGTAATCGCCGCCCGTAACTCCGAGGTGATTGAACCGCCGGGCTTGCGTGCCAGATTGGAGCAGGTGGTATCCGCGCTTGCGGCGGATGAGGAGTTCATTCGAGGTATAACCAAGGCCGACCTCGACTATACGACCGAAATGTACATGAAGTACGAGTACCTGCTTCCGGAAGACGAATTGAAGAAATTTCTGGAGACGGTCAACTCCATTTCCGTCATCGAAGACGGAGCCGTTGCCGCCTCCCTTGATATCGGCGCGGCAACCGGCCGCTATCCCTCACTTCTCGCTCGAAGAGGAATCAAGACGTTCGGCGTAGATCGAGAATACAGGGCAATGTCATTCGCGCACAGCAGGAAGTTATCGGCGTCGCGTTATCACGACTGGCCCCAGTTCTTTGTGGGTGACGCCGTCGCTTTGCCGGCCGCCGGCGGTTCATTCGATCTTGTTACATGTATGATGGGCACCTTTGCGCATATTGGCCGATCGCAGCAAAGTGCGGCAGTGAAGGAAATGTTGAGAGTTCTGCGCCCGTCCGGTAGGATCATCATTTCGACATGGGATGTTGAATGCGAGCATCTGGCATTCTTGTCCATGTATGATGAAGCACAAAAAGAAATGATCAGGCAGAGCTCACCGCGCTGTGATGAAATTCAGGCGCTATTAGAGGAGAGCGGCATGAAAGAGATCTCGGTGGTTCACTTTTGCATGCTGCCGCAAGGCGTGGTCTACGATCTCGGTCTTCATAAGCTGGATCTTGGAGGTCTCCGAATGGCGCTGGACATCGATCTTGCCGTGCGCGCGACTTTTCCGGCCAGGCATGGAGAAATGTATGTTGCGACCGCGGTGAAGCATTAAGGAGAGCAAGGATTGGCCATCAATCAGAAGCTTACGAAGCGCAGCGACGACTTCGCGAAGTGGTACAACGAACTTATTCTGAAGAGCGAGCTCGCGGATTATTCGCCGGTCCGAGGCTGCATGATTATTCTCCCGCTTGGCTACGCGCTGTGGGAGAACGTGCAAAGGTTGATGGATCAGGAATTCAAGAAAACTCAAGTCGAGAATGTATATTTTCCTGCCCTTATTCCTCTCTCCCTTTTGCAAAAGGAGGCGGAACACGTCGAAGGGTTCAGCCCGCAACTTGCGGTTGTCACTCACGGAGGCGGAAAAGAACTCGCCGAGCCTCTGGTCATTAGACCTACTTCCGAAACAATTATTTGGCAATATTACGCGGATCGCCTGCAATCATATCGTCAGCTCCCGCTGTTGATTAATCAGTGGTGTAATGTGATGCGCTGGGAGATGCGCACCAGGCTTTTTCTCCGCACCACCGAGTTTCTCTGGCAAGAGGGACATACGGCGCACGCCACCCCCGCGGAAGCCGAAGAGCGAGCGCTCATGATGCTCGGTGTCTATCGGAAAGTCCTGGAAGAGTACATGGCGATTCCATGTTATCAGGGCGTAAAGTCGAGCCAGGAAAAGTTCGCTGGAGCTGAAAACAGCTATTCCCTCGAAGTAATGGTGCAGGATTTCAAGGCGGTGCAGGCCGCTACTTCGCACAACTTTGGGCAGCGCTTTTCTAAGGCCTTTGGGGTCACATTCCTTAATGAGCAGGACGAAAGACAGCATGTATATACGACCAGTTGGGGCTCCAGCACTCGACTAATCGGAACATTGGTTATGGTCCACGCCGACGATCGCGGCCTCGTGTTGCCGCCTCGGATCGCGCGGACGCAGATCGTGATTGTGCCCATTTCTGACTCGGAAAATAGAAAACGCGTGTTCGACGCGGCCGGTAAATTGGAGAATACGCTTCGGGAACAAGGCTATACCGTTAAGGCCGATTATCGAGACATAAAACCGGTCCATAAATTTTATGACTGGGAGCTTCGCGGCGTGCCTTTGCGGATCGAGATCGGTTTGAAAGAAGTTACGGCTGAAGAAGCTACTCTCGTTCAGCGCGATACCGGCAAGAAAATGACCGTTCGGCAAGCGGAGCTTTCTGAATTAATCCCGGGAATATTTGAAGAAATGCAGCGCAGAATGTTCGAACGAGCGCTGCAATTTCGAGATGAGCATACCTACGTCGTAAACAGCTTCAAGGAGTTTCGCGAAGTTTTGGAGGAGAAGAAAGGTTTCCTGAGGGCTCACTGGTGCGGCTCAAACTCGTGCGAGAACGACATCAAATCAGAAACCGAAGCAACCATACGCACGATACCGTTTGACTCCGAGCCGGAAACCGGCGAATGCGTTTATTGCGGAAAGCCGTCCGGCAGAAGGGTTCTTTTCGCCAAAGCATATTGATAGTTGCCGGTCTGACCGGTTTTCTTTTAAGACGGCGGTTTTGATATCGGGCCTAATAGACGGCGCCTCCGACAACGGCAGGGCGACTTGGAGTTAGAAGAGACAACTGTCCATCGGTTCCGGGTACTCCGAGAACGAGAACTTCCGACATAAAGCCTGCAATGTTTCGCGGCGGAAAATTGACCACGCCGATCACCTGCATTCCTATCAACTCATCTTTTGAATAGTTTGTCGCCTGCACGCTCGACTTCTTCAAACCGATTTCATCGCCAAAGTTCACGGTTATTCGATAAGCGGGCTTCTTCGCTCGAGGAAAATCTTCTACTTCCGTGATGACTCCCACTCGCAATTCGATCTTTTGAAATTCTTCAAAGGTGGCCATAGTTTTCCTCCTTGGTAGAGTTTCCGGCTTTGTTTAGCGCACGACCCGTGCCGGCCCGGCGACTTGGTAATTCCGGTAGTGAATGAGCTCCGCTGTCAGGTCTGAAGAACCCGCCCGAAGAGTCTCAAATTGTCGGGACAGCGCAAGATTATATGTCTCATGGATTGTCTCTGCGCGCTATCCACAGAGTATGCTCCCGTGAGATTGCATTTTCGGCATCCGCCACAAACGCCGAGAGTTGATCATCCTTAGCGATGTGGCCCGCCTTGGCGGCAATCAATCCAAGCTCCTGCGCTGTGACATTATATGATTGGGCGAGTTCCTGGTGCCGCTTGACCTGCAGCCACGCTAAAGCCGCGGTCGCGATCATCGAGAAGGACCCTGTAAGGTTAAGGCGAGAGTCCGGTGAATAAACCAGGAGTAGAGCTGAAACTGCAGCTCCAACTTGAGCGATCATAATGACGGCGAACCAAATATCCTCCTTGCGTCGGTTGGCTTTAGCCTTATCGCTATACCATCCTCTCTGGTTTTCAATTCTCGCATTAACATAAAACTCTCTCCGATGTTCCGTATCCCAGGATCTCACTTCTCGCATTCGATTAGTGATTTGAGGCCCATTACCTAGCTCTCCATTCAAAGCCGCGAACAAAGATTTTCGTTGCGACAAGATGTCATTCAAGCTGGACAGGAAGGCTTCATCAACTGCTTTTGGGGCCAATTCGCCTGAGTACGGTTCGGCGCGGCACATGAAGCGCCATGTCAGCGTTTTTACGGATTCAGCTATGGCCCTACCGCCATACCACTCCCTCTCGTGTTTCTTTGCCCTTAAAGTTGAAGTTAGTATGAAGCCGACAAAAAATGCGATGCCGGTTAAGAGCGCTTTAAGCGATTTATTTTCGGACGTAGTCACGGAAACCGCCGATAGGAACGCCCCGATCATCGTGAGAATCAGCACTGAGCCAAACAGAAACAAGTAGCTCTTTCCGGCACGCAAGGACGCGGCATTCGCGGCGTTATGAAGGGCCGGCAGATCTTCTTCAGGTAGAATCTGTATGCTATCAACCATCTCTAACCAATCCCAGACAGAGAAAGTACCAGGTAGAAATACCAATGGTATCGGAACAGTCCTCACGAGCCCGTCTCTTAATCAGCAATTTTCAACAGCCGGGCTGAAAGCTAGCCCTAGAACAGAGCCAACCTCACTTATAATAGCTGGCCCTAACCAGACTCTGCCATTTCAGAAAGACGCTAGACAGAGCCTTCTTCTCGGGCAAAGACAGCGAAGTACTCGGCATCTTGTGAACGAAAACATCCGTAGCCCCGTCATCGAAGACACCTCCTGTAATTCCATCCTCCTTGAAAACAAGGATAGGTAGCCCTAATGAATAAAGGATTCCGGCCTCCAAATGGTTCCAGGCTGATGGAAAGGAGACTGGCTTGTCGATTATCCGTTCCCCTTCGGCATTACGTTTTACAATTCCAGCAGTAGCTTGGAACTGTTCAAACCCGAGGATCACGCCTCCAGAACATCGTTTCGCGATTACTTGAACCTCCCTAAGCGGGAGCTCTGTGGGATAATCCGATCTGCCCAGCGCCCTCGGCTCTAAATCTAATCGATCAAGCTCTCGTATGATCAACTTGCGCGATGCTTCCTGGGCGTCGCTCAAAGAAGTTGGTGAGGAAACGAATATCGGTATTTTCATGATTCGAACCGCACGCTTAATAATTTAATAAACAAATCCGAATAGTGCGCTTGGTACTCGCCCGCAAAACTTTATTTAGCTCATTGCGTGCGCCTTGAATTCGAGTCCGCTATCAATCCATATTGCGCTTGAGCGACCGAGGACTCTCCCGACCTGAGCTTTATACCAAAAGAACGATTATTATGGTGTCGCACCTGCTTTCCGTCCAGAGGCAGAACTCAGACAGGTGTGCGTAACGAAAGTGAGCGTGTTTGAATTATATGATTGGATCATCTTGGAGATCGCCGCCGGCTCAGTTCATAATGATCACTTCATGCGAACGCTATACTTTGATTGCTATGCCGGTATCAGCGGCGACATGATTACCGGCGCGCTCCTGGATTTGGGTCTCGATTTCGCGGCGATCGAGGAGCAGCTTGGAACGCTCGGGCTTACGGGCTATGAGTTGTCTTTCGAGACCGTTCAGCGAGGCGGCCTCAAGGCGGCCAGATTCAAAGTTGTTTTGGAGCGCTCGGAACAACCTCATCGCCATCTCGAGAACATACAATCGATCATCAATCGATCAGAGCTGTCTCCCTGGGCCAAGAGAAATTCTCTTCGAGTGTTCGAATCTCTGGCTAAGGCCGAAGCACGCGTCCACGGTTCGACCATAAATGAAGTCCATTTCCACGAAGTCGGAGCGATAGATTCCATCATCGATATAGCTGCTGCAATGATCGGTTTCGAGATGCTTGGAGTCGAACGATTCTGTTGCTCTCCGCTGCGGGTGGGATTCGGATCGGTGAACACGGAGCACGGAGTCTTGCCCGTACCGGCTCCCGCCACCGCCGAGCTACTCAAGGGCAAGCCGATCTACGGAGGAGACATTGAAGGCGAATTCGTCACGCCGACCGGCGCCGCGATCGTGGCTACTCTCTGCGACTCCTTCGGAGCCCTTCCGAGTATGAAGGTCGGGAGAATTGGCTATGGAGCAGGATCGCGCGATCCAGCCGGCTTTAGCAATACTCTTCGGATTGCTATCGGCGAAAGCGAGACAGCGGGGGGCAAAGACTGTGATCAGGTCGCCGTAATTGAAACCAATATCGACGATATGAATCCCCAGGTCTGCGGGTTCGTAGCTGAGCGAGCCTTTGCGCTTGGAGCGCTGGATGTATTTACGTCGCCGATACTCATGAAGAAGAACCGGCCCGGGATCCTGCTGACGATACTATGCGATCCGGCGAAGATGGATACGATGACTGATCTGCTGCTCCGCGAAACGACTACGCTGGGAGTTCGGTATTACACCGCAGCGCGAAAGGTGCTCGCACGCCGCATCGAACTGATTGACACGAGCTACGGCAGCGTGAGGGTGAAGGTAGCGCTTCAAGGCGGACGCGAGATACACTCTCAACCTGAATATGAGGATTGTGCGCGAATAGCGCGGGAACAGGGGATTCCAATCATCGAAGTGCAGCGCCTGGCTGCCTTTGCGTATGGCCAGAGACAGACTCAACACAACGATACAGATGCCGAATTCGACGAAGAATCACACGAGTGACGAGGCGCCGGCAAGGGCGGCGGACCTGGCCAAGATCGAAGCAGGAGTGCGGCTGATACTCGAGGGCATAGGGGAGGACCCGGATCGCCCCGGTCTTCAGAACACACCGCGCCGCGTAGCCTTGATGTACGAAGAGATTTGCGCGGGACTACATTCAGATCCGCGAAAAGTCATCCAACTGATACCCGGCGAGACTCACGATGAGATGGTGATCGTCAAAGATATCCCTATTTATTCGTTGTGCGAACATCATCTACTTCCGTTCATCGGCGCCGCGCACATTGCTTACATACCCAAGCGCGGAGGAATTGTCGGCCTATCGAAAATAGCGCGAATCGCCGATCTGATGGCGAAACGCCCGCAGATTCAAGAGCGGTTGACTACGGACATCGCGGATCTCTTGTTCGAGGAACTGCACGCGACCGGTGTTATGGTTGTGATCGAGGCATCGCATCTCTGCATGGAAATGCGAGGCATCAAGAAGCCCGGCTCGAAGACGATTACGAGCGCATTGCGAGGAGGATTCCTGAAGGATCCGCGCACTCGCGCCGAGGCGATGTCCCTCTTGAGAAATAACTGACAGGCCAAAGAGAGCAGCCCTTCTCGTAGCAGCATGCGCTCCGAAATGTGCCGCATTCTTGCTGACGGCGCCGCTCTTCCGGACTGGAGATTGAGCTGACTAGATATGTCTGAGACCTTCTACGTAACGACTCCGATCTATTACGTGAATGCAAAGCCTCACATCGGGCACGCATACACTACACTCGTCGCGGATTCCTTGACCCGCTTCAAGCGGCAGCGAGGAATCGATTCCTTCATGCTCACCGGGACCGACGAACACGGCATCAACATCGAGCGGGCGGCCGAAGCGCGAGGCGTTCCAGTAAAGCAACATGTCGACTCCATAGTCGAAGAATTCAAGGCTGCGTTTGCCAGACTCGGTGTCGACTACGATCTCTGGATACGAACTACGGACCCTTACCACGAAGCTTCGGTGCAGAAGTTGTGGGGGATACTCAAGGAGCGCGGCTACATATACAAAGGCCACTACGAGGGCTGGTTCTGCGGAAGCTGCAACGAATTCAAAGACGTCGACGAAAAGACCGATCAACCGGTCTGCGCCATTCACGAAAAGCCGCTGGATCGAATTGCCGAAGAGAGCTATTTCTTTAAGTTTTCCGCGATGCAGCAGCGGCTGCTTGATCTCTACCGCGATCATCCCGAATTCGTTCAGCCCGAAGTTCGGCGCAATGAGGTGATCTCATTTGTGCAAGGCGGCCTGAAGGATCTCTCGCTTAGCCGGGTGTCGGTGAAATGGGGGATCCCGGTTCCGGACGACCCCGCACATACGATCTATGTCTGGTTCGACGCGCTGGCGAACTATATTACGGCGTTGGGATGGGGCAACGACCACTACCAGGGATTCGATCGCTATTGGCCGGCGTTGCACCTGGTCGGCAAGGACATTCTAAGATTTCACGCCGTATACTGGCCGGCGTTTTTGATTGCAGCCGGAATCGAATTGCCTCGCACCGTTTTCGTCCATGGCATGCTTCTTCGGGGCGGCCAGAAAATGGGCAAGACACTCGGGAACGCGATTCAGTTGAACGTGCTTCACGGGCACTTCACGAACGACATGATTCGCTACTTCCTGCTGCGAGAAGTCGCGTTCGGTCAGGATGGCGAGGTCACGTATGAGGCCTTAATCGATCGCGTGAACTCCGATCTCGCGGATGGTCTGGGCAATCTCGCGAGCCGAACCTTGACTATGATCAAGAACTACTTCGACGGGGTTCCACCTCGACCGCAAGCAGCCGGGACCGAATTCGACGAGGATGTTCGAAGCATTCTCGAAAGCGCAAAGGCCGCATTCGACGGCGAGTTCGGTTCGCTGAATTTTTCGCGGGCGCTCGAAGCCGCCTGGAGGGGGATAGCTCGAGTAGACAAATACATCACCGACCATCATCCCTGGAAGCTGGCTAAACAGGATTCCAACTCAGATGAGCTGCGCGCGGTCATTGCGACGGCTTACGAGGGTTTGAGGCATCTCGTCTTACTGACGGTGCCCGCCCTCCCAGACGCGACGCGTCAGATTTGGCGACAGATGGGGCTTGGGGGCGAACCTCTACACATCAATCCGAATACGACGACGTGGGGCGAAGGCCTCGATATATCCAAAATCTATGCGATCAGTCCCGCGTTTCCAAAACTAAACAAGGAAAAAATAATGGCAGAGATAGATAGCGAATCAACCACGGCGCCCGAGGCGCAACCGCCTCAGCCGCAAACAGCGCCAACCTCCAAGATTGAGCCGGCGAAGGCGGACTCGGAGAAGATTGCGATCGACGATTTCGTTAAGATAGATCTGCGCGTAGCCACGGTGCTGGAGGCCGAGCGGGTGCCAAAATCAGACAAGCTCCTTCGGATTATCGTAGACGTAGGCGAGCCGCAATCGCGGCAGATTCTGGCGGGCATCGCGGAGTATTACAAACCTGAAGATCTAGTTGGTCGAAAGATAGTCGTAGTAGCCAACCTTGCCCCGCGAAAAATGCGAGGTCTTGAATCAAACGGTATGTTGTTAGCTGCTTCCGTGGGAGAGAGCGGCCGTCCGGTTATCGCGACCTTTGCCGAAGATGTGCCAAACGGCGCGCGTCTCAAATAGTCACCGCTACGCTTGCGTGAGAACCAGAGGAGATTCGCGGCCTCGTGCGGTCACCGGTTCAATTGAGGTTATCTCCGCCGATTTAATAATGAGCGCGTTGTCGAAATTGTTAACCGTCGGACAGACGTGTCTAGGAATCAGATATAGGAGACTTCCAATTTCCGGCCGCGGCAGAGCAGTCGATACCTCGATTGGCAGGTGCTCTTCGCTTGGTTTCTGTGGGATCAGATCGGGCCGCCCCAACACCGCACACGTCGGAGTCCCGGCATCCGCGGAAACCGTCTTGTGACCGGCGTCGCAGGTTATCTTGCCAGTGCACGGATGACTGACTACGGTCGTCAGCACGACCGCGGCGATGCGATATCCAAACTCCAGTGGTAACTGGCTGAGGCTCGAGCAGTCTCCGTAGATTACTGTTCCGGGCGATGCTCGATGAATGAAAGCGGGATCCGCGAATCCCGGGTACGAGATCGTACACGGAAAAGCCGGAGTGCCCGCGGTGATGACCTCTTCCACATTGAAGCCGACTGCGTTCAAGGCTGCTATGATCTTCAAGAGCTGCCGGTAGCCGCGATGCGCTATAACCTCGCGCTCGGGCGCCTCATACTTTGAAAGCTGCCCGTCGTAGTAGTGAACTCCTCGAAAGCGGATGCCGCCAGCCTTGATGGCGCCGGCGATGTCTATAATCTCGCCTACGTTATCCTGCTCGATACCAGTGCGATCCATGCCGGGGTTGACGTCGACAAAGATACCGATGCGGCTTCCCGACCACTCCTCCACCTGCGAACCATTTTCCACCAGCGTCGAGATTTGAACATGATCGTATGCGGATGCGATCTCGCGTACGCGGCGCGCGGCCGCTCCGACGAGGGGATAAGCGACCAGAACATCCGAGGCTCCTGCCTGGCATGCGGTAAGCAACTCGAGTGTGGTGGACACTTTGAAATTCAGGGCGCCTCGATTGACCAGCATCTTCATTACGAACGCCAGCTTGGAAGTCTTGACGTGAGGCCGCCATCGGTTCGGATCTCTGTTGAGCAGGCGGATAGTCGTGCTGATGTTCTCCTCGACCATTTCGGGATAAATTGCCAGAGCCGGAGTAAGGATCTCAGAAGCGTTCGAGATAAGATACGGCTCGATGCTGTTAAGGCGATCGTCGAGAATCAGGTTTTTCATAGTCATGGTCGGGGCCGATTCTAACGCGACAATCCGGGAATCGCTAGAAGGTCAATCCCAATTAGTGCGAGGCGCATTTGGCATTGCCACGATTAAGCTTTTGTGTGGATATTAGATTCATGATGCGACGGTCGATCGGCGTTGCTACTGATCTTTACGAGCTGACGATGGCGGCGGCCTACTTTGAGCAGGGAATGACGCAACGAGCCGTCTTCGAGTTGTTTATCAGGAGCCTTCCCCAGAACAGATCTTTTCTGATCACGGCGGGATTGGACCAGGCTTTAGAATACCTGGAGTCACTGCGTTTCACTGCGGACGAGATCGGATATCTGAAGTCACATCCTGCCTTCGAGAATATCAGCGGAGAATTTTTCGAATATCTCAGGGAGTTTCGCTTCACGGGCGACGTCTGGGCAATGGCGGAAGGAACCGCGGCATTCGGAATGGAGCCGATCCTCAGAGTCGAGGCTCCTCTCATCGAAGCGCAAGTAGTCGAGACCTACCTGCTATCGACAATAACGTTTCAAACTCTCATAGCTACGAAGGCGGCGCGGATAAATATAGCGGCCGGAGGAAAGGATATCGTCGATTTCGGAACCCGACGCGCTCACGGCCCGGAGGCGGGATTGCTCGCCGCGCGCGCTTCTTACATCGGCGGCTGTCTTGGGACTTCGAACGTCGAGGCGGGTCTCCTATTCAACATCCCAACATTCGGGACGCTCGCCCATTCATTCATAATGTCATTCGAGGCTGAGGAAGAAGCGTTTCGAGCATTTCTCGCATCCTTCCCGCACTCGGCAACCTTGCTCGTGGACACTTACGACACGATCAACGCCGTCGAAATGATCTGCGAGAAATTCGGAGGACCCGAGAGCAATATTGCCGCCGTGCGTCTCGATAGCGGAGATCTGGTCGATCTCAGCAAGCGCACTCGAGCCCTGCTGGATGCGGCTGGAATGACGAGCACCACAATATTCGCCAGCGGCGATTTGAATGAGGAAAAGATCGCCGATCTTCTGGCTCGGGGAGCCGCGATCGATGCCTTTGGAGTCGGAACGGAACTGGTCACCTCTTACGATTCGCCTGCTTTAGGCGGAGTCTATAAGCTCGCGGCGACGGAGGTGAATGGCCTTGCGGTTCCGCGAATGAAGCTCAGCGGAGGAAAGACGACCTATCCGGGCGCAAAGCAGGTCTGGCGTCTCACCAATCAACACGAAGAGTACGAACGCGACATAATAGCCCTCACCTCGGAGAGCGAGCCTGATGTGGGCGGCCTCAGACCGAGGCCGTTGCTGGAACCGGTGATGAAAGACGGCCGCATTCAGGGCTCGGATTCGGCAAACCCATTGATTGCGGCGCGCGAACGCGCGAAGGGAGAACTTGCACGATTGCCAAAACCGCTCCTGGAGCTCGATTGCAAGCACGGCTATCCAGTGATGATTAGTTCGCTATTGGAAAAGAAGCGCGGCGAGTTGTCCGAGAAGCTCATTGCAAACAGGATGTAGAAGTTCCAGCGTTCGTCGGATTGCTGACCGTTGATCCTCCCATGTTACGTTTTCGTTTCATAATGACGAGGCCTGTTGTAGCATTCTTGGCGAGGTTATTGAGAACCCGATGGAGACGTTTCCAGAGAATACGGCGCTGCTGCTCGTGGACATTCAAAATGATTTTTGTTTGCGTGGTTCGCTGGCAGTGGCGGACGCCGATCAGATCATTCCTGTCGTCAACCGGCTCATTCCAAGATTTCAGATTGTTGTCGCCGGCCACGATTGGCACCCGCCCAATCACGCATCATTCAAGCAAGAGGGCGGTCCGTGGCCTCCGCACTGCGTCCAGCACAGGCGGGGAGCCGAACTCCATCCGTTGCTCGACAACAGCAGCATCGCCTTTCGCGTGTACAAGGGATCTCTTTCAGACCATGATCAGTATTCGGAATTTGACGGGACCACCGCGAGCGGTGAGAAGCTTGACGATCTGCTGAAGAAGCGCGGCATCGCAACGCTCTATGTTGTCGGTTTGGCGACGGATTATTGTGTTAGAGCCACGGTCCTCGATGCTTTGAACCGGGGTTACGCAGTTTATGTAGTCGAGGACGCGATGCGAGCTGTTGAAGTCGCGGCGGGCGACGGAAGACGGGCTCTGGAAGAGATGAGATCGGGAGGCGCTCACATTATTCGAAGCCGCTCAGTACTTGCTGAAGCACGGAGCAACGCCGCACAAGGATGAGATTGGACTACGCAACAACCTCCAGGATTCGCCGCCTGGCAAAGGCGGCGCTCGCAGGCAGCCTCGCTCTCTTGCTGATGGCGGCGGCCGTCGGCTCGGCGCGGCAGGTTTCGGTCTTAAAAGCGAAGAACGCCGACGAGATACTTCACGTCGTCAGCCGGCTAAGAGGGCTCGACGTGAAGCGTGCGGTCAAGAGCGGCTCCAAGTCTCACGATGAGATCGAGCAGTCGGTGATTGCCGATCTGAACGAGAACACTACTCCCGCGGAGTTTGCCGCAACCGCTAAGACTCTTACTAAACTCGGCCTGATTGATAAAGGTTTTGCGCTGCGCGAGTACGTGATCAAGCTTCTGCGTGAGCAAGTGGCCGGTTTCTACGACACGAAGACGCAGACATTTTATCTGGCATCCTGGATTCCATTCGCGGAGCAAGAGCCCGTAATAGCTCACGAGCTGACCCACGCGCTTCAAGATCAGCATTTCGATCTCAGGCGATTCGAGAAATGGCCCAAGGGCGATTCCGACGCCGAGCTCGCCGTGCATGCGTTGATCGAAGGCGAAGCCACGGTTCTGATGTTCGAATACACGGTCGGAGGCGGGAAGCCCATCGATCTGTCCAGGATCGGCTCACTGACCGACCTGTTGTTGAGCCAGTCCGATGCCGGAGATGCGACGCGGTTTCCAGTAATGGCTGGAGCGCCGGCCGTTCTTCGCGAGAACCTTCAATTTCCGTATGTCTACGGCGTCGGATTTGTACAAGGGGTAATCAAAGAGAAGTCCTGGAAATCGCTGGACTCTTGCTATGAGGACTTGCCGCAGTCGACCGAGCAGATCATCCACCCGGATCGCTATTTGGCGCGGGACAAGCCGATCAAAATCGAAATACCTGATCTCGGCCCGGCGCTCGGAAGTCGCTGGAAACGGGCCGACTACGATGTCAATGGCGAATTTGGATACACGGTCTTACTTGGCCAGTTTGTAGAAAAGCAGCGAGCAAAACGCGCGGCCGCTGGATGGGGCGGTGATCGATACGCGCTTTACGAGGATGCGCAAGCGGGCCGCTTGCTCCTAACGCAGTTCACTAGCTGGGATACGGTAAAGGATGCCGAGGAATTTTTCGAAGCGTATAAAGAACGAACCGCTAAGAGATATCACGTCGCGGCGCCTTCGGCTGAATCCGGTCACAAGATCACGATAGACACTGAAGAAGGCGCCGTGCTCATCGAGCTTCGCGGCCAGGACGTTGTTGCCATCGAAGGCGCCGAAAATCGCGATCAACTCTCCAAGCTCGCCGCGCTTGTGTGGCAGGCTTCCAAGAAGCCTTAAGCAGCCGGCTATATCCCTTCCTGTTTACTTCTTTGCTTTTGCCAGCAACGTCTCGTACCGAGACGTTTCGTCGTCCTCGGTAGAGACCGGCAAATTCAACATGCTCCATCCGGCCTCGACCACTCGACCAAAGTTATCCGTCTGGCCTCCGAAACCGCCTCGAACGTTGGTGACATCCGCGTAGCCCATCTGAGTCATGAGCTGGCACGCGTTTGCGGAGCGGCCGCCGCTCTTGCAGCCGACAAGGATCTTGGCGTCCTTCGAAATAACAGCCTCCAGCACCGAGCTGAAATCCGGATTCGGCGACATTCCGCGATTCGGATCGAAGTGTAGAAGAGGGATGTTAATTGCGCCCTTCGGATGGCCGGCCTCGAACTCGGGTACTGATCTCACATCCAGGTATATGCACTCGGCGTCTGACTGCATTCGATCGCAGGCTTCTTGCGGGCTAAGATCTTTCATAGCTTATCTATCCTCGTATGCGTATGGGTTCGTCTTTCCTATTCGAAGGCCACGATTATATTACAACCCTTCTTGCGTAGCCATTAGCCCGTCGGGCTTGGTTAACTTGGGAGCTGATAATCAACTCATTTTGCTGAATTACTGCTCTTTCCGATTTGTTCTGGTCTTGGGTGGGAATGAATGCGTACAACCAGACAGTGGTATCAATGAAACATAATAGCGGCTGGCCCTTGCCCAACAGTGAAGCTCTTTCTCGACACCAGTGTGCTTTTGGCGGTTTGTGGCTCGGCCAAGGGATCATCGCGGGCGATCTTTCACTTGGCTGCCGGAGCCGCGTGGAGCCTGATGAGTAGTCCTTACGCGCTTACCGAAGTGATGCGAAATCTCGGGAAGCTTCCGGTAGCCGCGACGGCGGAATGGGTCCGTCTGCGCCCGCACCTTCAAATCTGCGACGATATAGAAGAAGAACGGACCGCGGGCCGGCTGAAGATTCACGACCCTTAGCACCCTCCATCTATATACTCCGGAAGAGAAGGGTAAGGGTTGTTTTGCGGTTCATTCAAGCTCCTGCGATTATAGTTACTTCAATTTGAACTCGATCTCGATATTCAATTGGTAGGCTACCGGTGCTCCGTCCTTCATCGCAGGTTTGAACCTCAACTGGAATGCGGCGCGAACTGCCTCATCGTCGAGACCGTCCGGAAGCCCTCTCACTACATTGACTTTGACAGTCTTACCAGTCTTGTCGACTAGTATCCGAAGAACAACGATGCCTTCAATTCTGTTCTGATCGGCAAGAGGGGTATAGTTCGGCCGCGGGCGATTCAGAGGCGCTGGCTTCGTGTCCACGACGGAACCTCTATTGTAGACCATCACCTCTGATTCGGACCCGGAAGGTGCGCCTGGCTTCACCAGGGACTTTTCAGATCTAAGCGGCGGCGGACCGACGCCGAGATCGAAGTTGAACGTGATACTGCCTAGCACGGCAACAGCCGTACCATCGAGCAGGGTCGGTTTGAACTTCCAGGCTCGAGCAGCGTTCTCAGCAGCGAGCTTCAACATCGGGTTTCCGGAGGTTGCCCTCGCTATTTCCACGTCGCCTTCAGCGTCTATAACCAGTTCGACGATAACGGGGCCGCTGACTCTTGCGGCTTTCGCTAGAGGCGGATACATCGGCTGCGCTCTCCGAATGGACTCCCCCGCGACCATACCACCTGTTTTGCGGATCACGTTAGGTGAAGACGGGCTATTTGATCCGGCCGGAGTAACGCCGCCCATCACGACACCTCCCGTAATCGAAGTCGTTGGACGGTTGGCTTCCACTGTTGATGGCTCGCATTCTCGTGAAGACGAGACGATCGCGTCGAAGTACGATAGGGGCGCCGCCAGCCTCGCTGACGCCTTCTCATCACGCGTTCGCACGACAAGGCCGATCACGTCGCCCTCTTCGTTGAGAATGGGCCCGCCCTCGTTCCCGGCGGCAGCCTCCGCTCGGAATAATCGGTTGCCATTGACAAGTTTTTCTTCGCCAATCAAGAGTTCCTTCAGCGAATCAGCCGACGTACCCTGGAACGCATACGCCCTGTCGCCCGTTTTGAATCGCACCGGACACCCGATTCGCAGCGGGGCCTTGCTCGTGTCTTTCACAAGAAGGAGCGCTGCAAGGCGAGCCTTGTCGACCGCCACAAGCTCAGCATCGCTACGTTGCGTGGCCGACTCGGTCCTGAACGTGATGCCGTCTTTCACAACTTGATAGTCCGTTAACAGGAGATTGCCTCTTATGAAAAACCCCAGTCCTGGAGTTATTGCTTTACCGGACGCGTCTTTCCCAGTGATGACGACTATCGCTTCAGGGGCTCCGGCGCGATCAAGCGTTCCGTCGGCACGCCGCTGAGCTGACGTAGTCGCAGGCTGGAACACGCAAACTACCAGCGCGAGCCATAGCGCTTCTCTCAACCTCATACGCATTTGATTCATTGGTCCCTCCAGTTCTTATCGATGGTTTCATCTGGAGTCCGGGTTTCTCTAGACGACACGCGTGATGGACGCGTTGTACCGCAGTTCGCGGAACCTATCATCGGCCGCTCCAGTCGGTCAAGGCGACCGGCCAACGGCCGTTAAGCCAAGAATATTGCCCGGTTTAAGGTGGCAGACCGAAGAAAACAAAAAGCGGTCGGAAGAAGGCGACGCCGATTACCAAAGCTTGATCGTTACTTTAAACGAGTGCTGATTGAATGCCGCCTAACGTCGGGAAATCCGTTCTCGCTCAACGCCGGAATCCAGGGATTTCAATGGCTCGATAGGCGTAGGCAGCCGCGGTCGCCTGAGTATGGCGACTGCAATATCCTTATAAACCTAACCCTGGTCGTCATTGTCATCTCAAGCTTCGTTTCGTCGGATATTATATCGATTCAATTTTCTATAGAGCGTCGAAAGATCGATGCCGAGAACCTTCGCGGCTCGCGCCTTATCGCCGTGCTCGCGCTCCAAAGTGTCGAGAATGTACTGTCGCTCCATAGCATCAAGCGTCAAAAGAGACACAGGAACTGCTGGTTCGGTTTTGTACGCACTTCCCGCCTGCTGTACGTTTGGAGGCAGTTCGGCTGATCCGATCTCCTTATCGCAAAGAGCCAATGCGCGCTCGATGCAGTTCTCTAGCTCGCGAACGTTGCCGGGCCAGTCGTAGTTGACCATTTGTGTCATTGCATCTGAGCTTATGGCCGGCTCTGCAAGACTCCTGGCAGCCGCCAATCTTCGCACAAAGTGGCGAGCCATCAGCGGAATGTCTTCGCGTCGCGAGCGAAGAGGCGGCATATTGATGTTTATTACATTCAGCCTGTAGAAAAGGTCCTCACGAAATCTGCCCGCTTTTACATCGGCTTCCAGATCGCGGTTGGTGGCCGCGAGTATTCGGGCGTCAAAGCCGATTGATTGAGTTGATCCAAGCGGCGTAACGCTACGGTCTTGGAGGGCGCGCAGCAGCTTGACCTGCAAGCTCATCGGCATCTCCCCTATCTCATCCAGAAGCAGAGTGCCGCCGTTCGCCGTTTGCAGCAGGCCGCGCTTATTGGCGACCGCGCCCGTGAACGCGCCTTTTACGTACCCGAACAGCTCGGATTCGAGGAGATGATCCGGCAAGGCGCCGCAGTTAATTGCGACGAACGGCCCTTCGCCGCGCTCTGAGTTGTAATGAATGGCTTGCGCGATAAGCTCCTTGCCTGTTCCGCTTTCAGATGAGCGATCGCGTTTTTGACTGTTTGAAGCAGGTCTTCGTTCACAAAAGGTTTGGTCAGATAGTCATAAGCGCCTTTTCTAAGCGCGGCCACCGCCGAATCGACTGACGAATACGCTGTAATCATGATGACCAGCGCATTCGAATTGAGATTCTTAATATGATTGAGAAGCTCCAGGCCATCGACACCAGGCATGTTGATATCGCTGATCACAAGAGTGACGTCTTCGCGGGAAACCATATCGAGCGCGTTTGTGCCGTCAGCGGCTTCGAGTACGCGATAACCTTCATCCCGCAGCAGACCCGAGAGAATGCCGCGCAGCAGATCCTCGTCTTCGGCTACAAGGATTGTGTGATAAGTCATGTGCGGCCTCCGCCGTCGAGATCCAGCGAGATGATGAACCGGGTATTGCCGTCGGCGACCGCTTTCAATTCACCGCCGTGTGCGTTGATTATCCCATAACACACCGAGAGACCAAGGCCGGTGCCTTTCCCCGCTGGTTTGGTTGTAAAGAACGGATCGAATATTCGATCGAGATGATCGGGAGCTATACCGCTGCCTGTGTCGGCTACTTCCACGACTACTCTGTTGGATTCGGATTCGAACCGGCTTGCTATGCTCAGGGTACCACCTTCCGGCATTGCATCGCGGGCGTTGAGGAAAAGATTCAGAAAGACTTGCTGCATCTGGTCTCGATCAAGATCAAGGATCGGCAGATGCTCGTCGAGGTGCTTCTCGAGATTGAGGCGCTTGAACTGTTTGTCTACCATCAGCAGCCGCAGGCTGTAGTCGATGATATGGTTGAGACTAACAGGGCTGCGGCACGGCTCCTTGGGACGGGCGAACTCCATCAGATCGCGCAATATTTGAGAGATTCGATTTATCTGCGCCAGTATTGTAGAGAGTACTTCCCGCCGCCGCTGATCGATCTCGCCCTTCAGGAGCGTCTGCACGAGCGAAGAAATCGCTGCCAGCGGATTGTTGACTTCGTGCGCGACTCCGGCCGCAAGCACGCCGGCCGTAGCAAACTTCTCAGCTCGAATCAGCCCCTCGTTCATGCGTCTTATATGAACGATGTCCGATTCCAGCTTGCGGCTCATTGCGTTGAATGCACCCGCCAGCACACCGATTTCATCGTTCGACTCGAGCTCGACGGTCGCGCCATAGTTTCCTTGCGATACCTCAACCGCGGCTTCGGTTATTGTTCGCAGAGGCCTGGAAAGAGTCCGCACGATAAGAAATATCAATGCAAGGGCCGGCACGGTTCCAGAGATCACGCTGAATACGAGATATCGTTTCCACAGGAATCCGCCATCGGCAGTCGTGCTCCATCGAACGACGGGGATTTGCAGCAGGAGGAATGCAACCAGCCCGACTCCCGCTACGGTGATGGCCACCTTGTAGGTAAGCGAGAACAGCCTTAGGTGGTCGAGCGCGCTCTGAACCGAAAAGAGACGAAAGTTGCTGATCGCATACGCATAGACCAGGATTCCGCAGACAATCCAAACTGAAGCATACGGCAAAAGCTCATAGCGCCTGAAGAGCGGGAATATGGAAGTGGAGATTGAGCTCAATGTAGCCGTGGTAATAATCGCGGCGATCACATAAGCGATATGCTTACCGAGCAGCCGCCCTTTATACTTCTTTAACTTTCTCGCTAGAATCCAAACCGCAAGAGTGTTATACGCATATGCTAAGGCGGTGAGGCCGTAAGCAGCCGGCGTGATCTCGAGGTAGAACACATTTTCTCTAAAGCCGATATGTCGCCACGGCAGCCCCAGCGCAATTACCGGCAAGGATGCAATAACAGGAAAGGCCGCCGCGAGCCCTCGCTTCAATCCGATCCGGGCATTTTCCGGAAATGACCATGCGAAGTAAATAAGCGGTATGTGGAGCGCGCCGGCGACGCCGAAGCTTGCCATCGCCCACCAGTCACCGGCTTGATCGGATTCGTGAAAGACCCAGAATGCGATGTCTTTCACGATCCACAGCAGCATGGTTCCGATGAAAAGCGCGAACAAACGATTCACAGGTTGATGTGGGGCTGAGATAAAGACGTAAAAGCCTACTGCCACCGTTATAAAGAATGAGATCATGAGCAAGGCCAGCAACATCTCGCTAGATTATAACGCAGCAGCGACGGGTCGAAATCAACAACTTTGCGGCGGAATGATGGATCGGCAGACGACGGCCTTAGTTTCCTGTACCTCTGTTACGGTCCAGTTATGAAGCCGCCAGACCTTGACTGCGATCGCAATTCCGCCAACGTGACGATTATCGCGCCCAAGGATTGTGTAGAACGCGAAGTCTGAAACCTGATATCCAATAATGAACGCGCCACCGCTCCCGTTGAGAGCCGCAAAGAATGAGCCGAGTCCGCCGCCAGCGATCATCACCAAGGCCCGTCTTTCCAATGTATCTGTTTGTATCAGCCAGTCGACAAACCTCCCTCGCAGTGCGCTAAATACAACACCTCGGTGCGCCAATACTAAGTACAAAATTGATGTATAAAGCAGCGCCGGAAAGAAACCCGAATTGGAGTCCGAGTAAGAGTCTACAGGAGATAAAGAGAGACACACGATTAGTGGCAGCATGATTAGGCTGTCGAAGAATCCTATTAATGCTCCGCATCCCATTGCGCGTACTCAGAGGTCTTAAAGCTCATAGAGTCCTCCTATAGCCTCGCCGTGCCACCATTTTAGAGGCAAGGACAGTCATCGATCCCAAAACCGCGCGGTTCAGGAAGACCAAGCCTGATCTGTTCGTCGGAAAATTGAATCGTGGGACGCAATTTGTCCGTCACCTGGTCGCAGGGTGGAAAAGCCTCAATTACTTCTTCTTCGAGGATCCGAACCTGCGCGCGAGAAATCAGAGGAATCTTCATCATGGGTTCGAGACATCGCGCGAGCGCATAATGAAAGAATACAGGCAACGGAAATATCATCACGCGTCTGCCTGTGACTCGCGCTACTCGCCTGACAGCTTCGTCCAATGTTATTTCATCAGGGCCAACAATGCCGACCGTCGCATTTGTCAGGCTGCCTTCGCAAAGAGACGCTTCGATGATGCGAATCACATCCTCGACTGCCACGGGACGAATACGCTTAACCGAAAAGCCGGGTGTTGCAAAAAAGGGCAGAGTGTGGAGCGAGCGGCTTAGGTGATCGAGCATGTGATCACCTTTGCCGTAGATCATCCCTGATTTCAGAATCGTATAGTTTAGATTCGACTGGCGGACGATCTCCTCAGCTTCCCATTTGGATTCGTGATAAGCCGAACCACAATGCGGTCTGGCTCGAAGGAAGCTCACCAGAGTTATCTTCCTGACGCCGGCTTGCTCGGAGGCACGGACTACGTTTCGCGTGCCTTCAATGTGTACTGATTGAAAAGTAGCGCGGCGCGTCTCTCGATTGATCCCGGCGCAGTGAACGACAGCGTCGCAGCCTGAAAACGCGTCAGCCAGGGCGTTCTGATCGCCAATACCGATCTCGACGAAACAGACGCCGGATAAACGCCCTACATTCGGATCGTGGCGATCCCTGCCTCTTGCGATTATAACAATGGTGTGACCTTTGCCGAGCAGCGCGCGTGCAAGATGATGCCCGACGAATCCGGTGCCTCCCGTGATTGCTATTCGCATGATTGCCCCTATTCTCCGAGTTGATTCAGTTCTATAGCGACGGCGGATATGCTCTCTACCGTAGCTGATATTTCAGCAAGCATTCGATCCACTTCGGATCGCGACGCGCCCGCGAATCGCGCAACATAAATCATCGAGATCAGGTCTTCAATCTTTGTAATTGACGTCCAAAGGCCGCTCTCGGATTTGTCGCGGAGTCGCCTCAGCAGTTCAACGTTCTTTCTTCTACTGCGTTCGCCATCCAGGCTGACCACAGGGGCTGAACCGTGCGAATTCTTCGAAGGTTCTCGCTCAATAGCACGCAACAGCCGCTCCATCTCTTCGACGCGCGCCGCCTGGCCGCGCATTGCCGCTACAAGCGAAGTGATCTTCTCGGTCTCCGTCGCGAGCACTCGTTCCGCCCAGCCATCGGTCTTCGCCATCACCATCTTCAACTCGGCTTCAAGCTCGGATATTCTTCGAGCAATTGGGCTGATGACCGGCGCGGTTGTAGTCGAGCCGGACGATCCGGATCTTTCGAATAACGTAGGCACCATGATCGGCCAGAAGATGAGTCCCACAGCCGACAGATAGACCAGATGGAATCCGCTTGTGTTAGCGCGGATGACAAGAGCCATCGCTACGCCTCCTCCGATAATCAGATAGATGATCACAGTTTCACTCAGTCCCATAATCTCTCCTTCTTACGCCGTCAGTGGGTGAGCCTGCTGAGTGAGTCGAGCAGGGTGTAGATCATTACCGGCATAACAAACGCATAGAGGCCGCTCTGCGCGATAGCCATTCCACTAAGGAACCGTGCTCGAGTACGACGGCGCTGGGACGGTAGCGTGCTGGCCAAATCCACGAAACCCCGGTAAAACGTCACTACTCCGTAGCACCCCGCGAAGACCGGCAGAATAAACCCGCTGGTCAGCGAAAGAACGAACATGTCATCGGCAGGTCCCTTGATAATGTATAAGCCGACAACAACGAACAGATAAACCGGCATAATCCCGAGCAGGAGTACCGAGGTCACCGCAATCGCACGTACGGCCTGAACCGCAATCTGCAATGCGGATGTCTGCACTCCCGCAAGCAGGGCGTAGAAGTAAAATGAAGGCAAGCAGACGCCAAGCGTGGCAATCGGACCGACGGTGTAACTAACCAGGAGCGAAGTCCAACCAAACCGCGTCAGATTCGTATCGCCTAAGTGGAGGACTGCTCCAGTTATCGTGGCGTAGACGGCGAACCCAATCAGAGAGATGGCAAGCAGCTTTTGCAATGCCTCCGGCTGGCGGGCATTGTCGCGCAACAGCTCGCTCAGCTCGGAGCGATTCTTTAAGAGGAGTTCGAAATATCGCATCAAGGTGATTGGCTTTTGACTGTTGTTCCAATCCGATGCCTTATCGTTTGTTGTGTGATTTTCCATGATTCTTCCTTTCCATTTGATATGAAATTGTCCGCGGTCTTCCGAGCTATCCGTGTAGACACGATTCATGAGTACGCCGCTTTTGCTGAGTCCCGCACGCAGTAGCTGATTTCTGACACTGACCATTGATGGATGGCTGCTGATCACCTATCGCGGGCTGCTGATCGCTAAAATTCGAATAGGCCCAGAAGGTAGAACAACTCGCTGCCAATGGCGGTCACTAGACCCAGCCACAACGTCGGAAAGGTCCGCTGGGGCTCAAGGGCCTTCATCACTCGAATGAAAACGTTGGACATCGACATTCCAACGCCGCTGAAAACGATAAGATTAATGAATAGAGTGAAGCTTCTGTTGCCGATCGCCACCGTAAAAAACCAGTTAATGGGAACCGATGCAAGCATCGCCAGCGCGCCAAAGCTGACAGTGATGAGCGCGGCCAGTGTCGTGGTGGGCAGATCCAGTTTTGATCCTAAGAGACTATTAAGGATGTACAGCGTGGGCAGCGTTATCAGCCAGGAAAGTCCGGCCGCGATCGGCGCATTGAACCCCTTCTGGAGCATCGCGGCTCCTGATTGACCCATCCCCATCGTTACTCCATACGTTGCCGTGCAGAGAATGGCGGTTAATGTCAGCAGCAGAAAAACCATCGGCGAAAGCGGTTCAACCCCTTCTCGGCCCTGTTCATACCATCTGAGCGCCACCTCTTCGGGCTCGCGAAGCGCCGAACCGACTTCCTTCACTCCATTACGCAGTTCTTGTAGAAAGCTCATGTTTTCTTCCTCCGATGATTTTCAATTGCAAAGCCATTGCCACGCGGGTATTCCGCTTAAATGTTGAGGAACGCTAATTGGCTTTTGTGAAATGCAAACAAGGAGGCTTTTAAGAATGAGCCGCCGAGGAGAAGATCATTGTGGATAGTTCTTTTAGGCGAAATGCAAACGCAAAAGCAGCCTGTTCGCAAAATGCAAAAGCAAGCCCTTACTGAGGATCATCAGAGGATCATCTGATTGGAATTAAATCGGTACTGGAGGAGTTCGGAATTAACCGGGTGGCGGTGATCCCTTATCGACTCTTGGAGAGGGTTTCGAGCTTCAGGGCTTCGTGAATTCGTGATCGGGCTGACATCGTACATAAAGCAGGAAACGGTGGAACTGGCTCGTCGATAACCGACTCGATATTCCTTCTTCGGTATGTGGAGATGAAATTCGCTTGAGCCGTCCGCCGCTTGTTAGAAATCTTCTGAATCCGCATTAACCCGTCAGACTATTTTCGCTCCGCCAAATTAAGATCAAGGGGCGAGACGAGTCGGCATAACGGCTGCGCTCAAGGACGCCTTCGCCATCATCTATTCATGTATACAGCCGCAGCCTAACGGCAGGCCGACCCCTGTGACCTGAATTGTGGCTCCGCTGAACCTGTCCTCCATCGGGTTAACGCTCAAGTTTTTAATGCTGAAAACCATTGGAGGATTCAAAGATGACCGCATCAACATTTGACTGCGACAATCAACAGAAATGGAGCGACCTGTTAGCACAAGCAGTTACTCAACCCGGCTTGGTCCTTAAAGCTTACTCAGCCTTTCATGGGTACTCACTCGGAAATCAAATGGCAGCCCTTTTGCAGTGCAGGCTAAGAGGCATCGAGCCAGGCTCGATTGATACATATAAAGGATGGCTCGACAAAGGCCGTCAGGTTCGGAAGGCCGAAAAAGCAATTGCATGCCGCTCACCCGCAAGACAACTAACGATGAAACCGGAGAAGAAGACCTCTACATAAGCGCCTTTGTCTGGAAGCCGCGCTGGTTTGTGTTGTCGCAGACTGATGGCGAGCCGGCGCCCGTGCCAGAAATGCCCGAATGGGATAAAGAGCGAGCCCTCAAGTCACTCGGCATCGAAGAGATTCCTTTCACTCACACAAACGGCAACACACAGGGGTTTTCACGCGGCAACAAGATCGCTGTTTCGCCGCTCGCCGCCTTCCCCATAAGACCCTTTTTCACGAGGTCGCGCATTTATGTTGTGTTCGAGGTTATCGACGACAGCAAGGCGTCTGAACTCGGAATCACGATTCGTGATCACAAACAATGCGCGGCCGTCTTTACTAAACTGCGGTGAGTCATAGTAGTCCCTTGCGTCAGGCCCGCCAGACCTTATAAGCGTCTTCTCGCCGCTCGCTACGTCGATCGTCTAAAGCGTGCTTACTGTGTTTGAGGCATGGTCGCAGAAGGCGATCTTATTGTCGGTTGCCGACCAATCGTACGCCTTCAAATAATGGCCACGACCTTCGGCGATTCGCCGACTTGTCTGAGGATCGAAAGGGCTCATTATTGAAAGATCGACACCGTTACCATTCTGCGGCGAAGAGCAATAGACGATCTTGTCGCCGGCGTTCGACCACACCGGCTCGGTATTCCTCGATTTGCCATCGGTGATTAGCTTGCTCTCGCGCTAGTACTCCACAAATACCTAAAATCGATTCGTCATAGGGATCACATCGTCGAGCCTTCGCGGACTGTGCCACTTCAATCCTCTTCGCGCGGAGATCGTAGGCGGTCATGCTTACATTTCACGACGCCCTCGCGGCCATCTCACACCCTTGACTTCCTTGAAGCTTCGGCCCTCACAATCGGGACATCGCTGCCTTTCCACCTGCGCTATCTCAGATTCGAGGAAATCTTCAATGAGTCTGTCCGCTTCGCCGGTACGATAAACCGTCATTGCGACACCACCTGGATTGGTGATCCCCTGATCTGTCTGTCGCAGGTGATCCGCGTATCGGCGGCACTGTTCGAGGTCATACTTAGATCTCACACCCCCACACTCGTCTTTTTGCTCTTTTGTGAGTGTTTCTTTTAAAAACACAGATTTATTGGTTGTCTCTGGGACAACCTATGCCGCGTTTGCAACCGTTGCCAGCAAGTCACCCCTTGTCTCCGTGGCAATGGTCTGTGGGAGCATCACTCTATATCTATTGCCTTTCGGCTCCTCCCAAAATTCGCTCCTTCCCGCCTGACCAGACCGAAGCGCTCGAGTTTTTCGATGGCGCGAATCACCGATCGCGGTGGCAGATTAAGCGACTTCGCCAGTTTAGGCTTGAATACAAAGGTGAAGGGCAGGTGGGGATTGAAGAAAAACCTTGATTTAATTGGGGCGAGCAACGGGGCTTGAACCCGTGACCTCCTGATCCACAGTCAGGCGCTCTAACCAACTGAGCTATGCTCGCCACCCAGCTTCGACTAATGTGCGATTACTTTGACGTACCCAAGTTGACTTTGTCAATGAAGCTCTTTTATTGAGCTCTGGCCCTCGGTCCTTGTAAATCGTAGCCATTTAATTAGGTCAATCTTCGGACTGTGCCGGCGTAATCTACCGTCGCACCGCAAATGCGTTGAGTCCAGGGTAGCGTGTAGGTCGGCCATATCGAACGACGTCGCGGCGCTGATGGGGTCGCACCGCAAATGCGTTCAATCCAGGTAGCGTGAGTTAAGGCAAGCACCAATTCGCGCGATGGGCTGTCAAAGGCTCTTGCTAATTGTCAATGCGCAGTTCGATAAGCCCATTGTTTCCAACACTGGCCTGCTGCCGAAAGACGTCGAAAATAATTTTAGCCCGCTGCTAGAACCCAGCGCAGTCCGCCCAGCTCTGAAAGCGCCTCAAATCGAATTTGGGTAGTGGTTCAGTTCAAACTGTAAACCACTACCCAAAAAATTGCGCTTCGTTGATTCTTCAAACGCGGGCGGCGCGGATGCGGCGGACTCGTCCGAATGCAGGTATTTTCCGCACCTGAACCAGTATTAGAGCAATTCGGTTGGAGCCGCCGCATCCGTGCCGCCCGCGTTTAACGTTCAGAAGTAGGGATCGATGACGAGGCGATCATGCACACTGTGAACACCGCGCGCATGGCTGACGGCCCCCAAAACCGCTCGTTTCTCCTCCCACGAATGAACGCGTCCCGATAGCGTGACGGCTCCGTCGTCGACGCCCACTCTGATTCGCTCCGCTTCGCGTTCGGCTCGCCGCTCCAGCGCTTCCTGTATGACCTCAGCGATTCGGTCAGATCCGGCTCCAGGCATGCTCACGGTGATCTTGTTGTAGACGCCGCGAACGCCGGACAATTGCCTTATCGCGCGCTCAGCATCTTCGACCTCCGTGAGATAATTCACTATGCCTTCGAGGGTCACCCATCCCTCTGAAACCGTCGATCGAATCTTCTGATCGGGCGCCATTACGTCCCATTCCAGGGCCAAGCGAACCGCGTGAGCTATATCGCCATCGCTCCGGGCAAGACTGCCCGGCACTTTGACTTTAATGTCATTTACGACGTCGAGGACTCCGGTGACTCGATGGGCCGCTTCCTGCGCGGCAAGCTTTTGTGCATAGCCGCTGACTGTACCCGTCAGCATGACAAGACCATCACTGACCGTCACGCCAATCTCAGCTTCATTAACGCGCGAATCCCATCGGAGCTCTTCGATCACGTACTCTCTTAACTCAAGAGCTGTTTGTGATTTAATCATCTAAATGACCTCTCTAGATCTCTTCTTCTATTTCATCAATAGTCAATTCCATCTTCAGCAAAGGCTATGCCCGTTCTCGAGTTTTGCGAAATGAGTTATCTTTGAGTTGATTTCGTCGGATGACGTCCGCACAAGCTATGACTGATTGGCGAAAACTTCCGCACGCATTGCGGAAAAGAACGCAGGGACGCCAGCCGATGAGTATTCACAACGATGGTCAATTCTCCCGCATCAGTCGCAAGGTAAAACCAAACCGCTCTCGATTCCGTGTGTTGCCCCCGCGCTGGAAGAAAAAAGCTATCTATTGTCGGAGAGAGGCGAATACAGCGGGTACATTGCTTGCGTTCCCCTTTGCGGGTGCGATTCCGAAGCGAAAGGAATTCGCAGCGAGAAGAGGGGGCGACAACAACTACGATTCGAGCGCCTCAACGTCGTCGCCTCCTCTTTTGAAAAAAAAGGGCCCGTTGTAACGAACCAGAAGTCATCGTTCTTTTCAACGTTCATAAGGGAGGTAGTAGCATGGAAACCGGTACTGGACTTGCTCCAATTAAGACGTTTCGCGAGTTCGTAACCAATGATCCTTTTCGTGCTCTGCAGCAGAGATTCAATCGAATGTTCGGGGAAGGACCGCTCGCGTTTCCCGCGGGCGAGAATCTCTCCTTCGCGGCATGGTCACCGGCCTGCGACATTTTCGAGACGGCGGATGACATAGTAGTGAAGGCCGAGCTTCCCGGGATCAAGAAAGAGGACGTCAAACTGACCATCGAGAACAACGTTTTAACCCTTCGGGGCGAAAGAAAGTTCGAAGCGGAGACCAAGAAAGAGAACTATTACCGCGTCGAACAGAGCTATGGTGAGTTCTCGCGCAGCTTCACTCTACCGACCAGCGTCGATCTCAAAAACGTGAATGCGGAGTTCAAAGATGGCGTACTCAGCGTGAAACTTCCCAAGCGGGAAGAAGCAAAACCGAAAGCCATCGAGGTGAATGTCAAGTAGTAGACTGTCTGCCTTGTGCTGGTAGTTCTCCATCGGGCCGCGGTTATCGCGGCCCATTTTTCTAATCCGGTGCGAATGAACTCACTGCGAGCCGGGATGCGCTAAAATAGGAGCCAAGGGAGAGGCGTGATGAGAGTATTGATCGGATATGACGGCTCGCAATGCGCGGATTCGGCGATCGAGGGGCTTGCCAGAGCAGGGCTTCCCGACAACGCCGACGCCGCTATAGTGTCGGTAGCGGAATCCTGGCTGCCGCCGCCAGTGTCCAGCTACGACATCGTGGGATCCGATGCCACTGCGCTACCTGATGCAACGGCGCGGCCTGCGTCGCTTGAAAAAGCGCGTCGATGGCAGATCGAAGCTGCACAGGCTGCGCGGATAATGGCTGAGGGAGCCGCTGAACGCGTCAAAACTGTCTTTCCTAACTGGCAGGTGAACGCCCACGGATGTTTCGGATCCCCTTCCACGGAACTGATTTCGAAGGCCGAAGCGGGAGAGGCCGACTTAATTGTAGTTGGCTCCCACGGACGGTCGCTAATAGGAAGGCTCATCCTGGGCAGCGTGTCGACCCGCGTTCTTACCGAAGCCCGATGTTCGGTTCGAGTGGGCCGAGACAAATCGGAACCTGAAGGCGGACCGCCGAGAATCCTTGTTTGTATTGATGGATCGCCGGGTTCGTATGCGGCGGCAGCGTCGGCGGCAAACCGGCAATGGCCGGAGAAGACCGAAGCGAAGGTGCTAATCGTCCGCGATCCCATCACGCCTACCGCGGTCGGCTCGTTGCTTCCTCCGGTTACTCAATGGACGGCGGACTTTAATGACGAGCAAAAAGCTGAGGCGGAACAAACGATCGCACCCGCCATCGCTCGGCTTCAATCCGCCGGCCTTATCGTTCACGGAGTGACAAGAGCAGGCGATCCCAGATGGATCATCTTGAAAGAAGCTGAAGAGTGGAAAGCGGACTCGATCTTCGTCGGCGCTCGCGGGCTGAGCCGAATTGAAAGATTCTTGTTGGGCAGCGTATCGTCCGCGGTTGCGGCGCGTGCTCATTGCTCGGTCGAGGTTGTAAGAACCGCTTAGTTCGACGTTGGTGCTCAGAGCTTCCAGTGTCTCTCCTTGCTCCACGGATCGCGAATCTCGATGTCCTCTTCGCGGACCGTGCTTTTTGGATGCGTCAATTCGGCGACTTCCGGCTTCTGACTCGACTCGAAATCTTCCACTGAACCTGTGAACGCGATTCTGCCCTCATGAAGTACAATAACTCCGGTGTTGGGTCGATCCTTCCCTTCGACCTTCGATATCGTAACCTCGCCCGATCCTTTTCTCTCGGCTCGACGATAGGCCGCATATGGAATCTGGTGTAGCTCCTTGGTTACAAACAACGAGGAGCCTCCATTGATGTCACGAGCCCGGATTATCAGATCAAGCACCTGTCTCGAGTTAATCGGGTCGAGTCCGGAAGTCGGTTCATCGAACAACATTATTGAAGGACAGCCCGCCAGGGCCCTTGCCAGCTCCAGTCGCCTCCGCATTCCTATTGACAACTCCTCCGGCAGCTTCTCCAGATCGTTCTCGAGGCCCACAAACGTGAGGATCTCTCGCACAGCCCGATCGACTTCGGCTTCGGGCAATTCGTGCTCCACGAGGCGGTATGCGGCATTGTCGTATGTCGACATCCCCGTAAACAAAGCGTCCTCCTGAAAGACGAGACCCATGTCCCTGCTCCTGATGGCAAGGAGCTCGGTTTCATCAAGACCGCTGATATCGCGTCCGTTAACGAGAATTCGGCCCCTTGATGGATGCATCAGCCCGATGGCCAGGTGCAATAACACCGATTTTCCAGAACCGGCGGCGCCCGTAATGAATACCATCTGGCCTCGTTGCAGCTTGAATGTTATGTCCTGAAGCGCGGGCGAATCGTCGAAAAACATCGATACGTGTTCGAATTCAAGAGCGTGCGGATCAGGAGCGCTTTCTCGTTCGGCCGGCTGGTCAGAAGCCATCACAGTTACCTCCATGCCATGTGTGAGCAAAAGGCGTGCTTAAGTGAATCTATACCGGTGCGAAGCTCCGAAAGGCCCCGGTTATGGAGGCAGCGGCAGGTCTATTGGGCCGAAGCCCTGGCCTTCTCCTCTTTCTGACACTTTGCGCAAGCGCCGAATATGCGATGGCTGTGGTGAAAAGGCTTGAACCGGTATTGACGGGCGATCTCCTCCTGCATTCTCTCGATCTCTTCGCTATAGAACTCGATCAAGGCGCCGCATTGAGTGCAGATCAGGTGATCGTGATGGCTGTGCTTATAGTGATGCTCGTACAATGTCCGGCCATCGTAGGACTCAAGCTCTCTGGCCAGACCGCATTCTTTCAGGAGTTTCAGCGTGCGGTACACCGTCGTGAATCCGACTGCGGGGTCTTTTGCTCTCACGAGAGCGTAGAGCTCTTCGCTCGAGACATGACCTTCGGTATCGAGAAAAACATCCAGAATTGCGTCCCGCTGAGCGGTGCGCTTCAGGCGGGTCCGCTTGAGGTGCTCGTGAAAAACCTCGGTTTCTTCTCGCTTTTTCGGCATTGAGTATATCCGTCTGCGTACCGCTCAGACCGGTTTGCTGCTTAACAGGACTATAGGACCCATGTTTCTCGAATGGCAAGCGTGACAATCTGACGCGATCGCAAATCTTCGCGCGTTATAGAGGTTGCTTCGCTCAAAACTATTCGTCTATTCTGCTACGTCGCGAGCACGGTTATGTGTTAGAGCGATTCTGGTTTTTGACCCGCTGCTTCATCTGACTACTACAAATGCTCACCAGAAATCTTCTCCTTTATTTATCCGAGAGCCGGCGATTCAAATCCTTCCTCACGCGATTCAAAGCGTTCAACAATGTGACAAAGAGATTTGTCGCGGGAGAGCAGATCTCCGATGCCGCCGAAGCGATACGTCAGTTGAACGGCAAAGGAATCACGGCGTCGTTCGACCATCTCGGCGAGTCGATTAAATCGGAGGCGGAGACACGCGATGAAGTAAACGAGTATCTTCGCGTGCTTGAAGCCATAGACAAACACGGGCTTGACTCCAACGTCTCCGTAAAGCTAACCCAGCTCGGCCTCGATATAGATCCCGATCTCTGCATCGAGAACGCAAGGAAGATAGTCGAGCGGGCTGCGATCAGTAATAACTTCGTGCGTATCGACATGGAAGACTCGACCAAAACCGAAGCCACGATACATGTTTTCGAACGGCTTCGAAGAGAGATGGACAATGTCGGTATAGTCATTCAGTCATATCTCTACCGCAGCGCGAAGGATGTCGAGCGCCTGCTCGAGATGGGGGCCCGGATTCGCTTGTGTAAAGGCGCATATAGCGAGCCCGCGACCGTAGCGTATCCCCGCAAGGCCGATGTAGATGCCAATTATGTGGAATTGATGCAGACGCTTCTCGACTCGGAAATTTATCATGGTATAGCCACTCACGATGAAGCGATGATCGCCGCGACTAAGAGCTATGCCGGCAAGCGCGGAATTTCCACGGATCGATTCGAATTCCAGATGTTGTTCGGCATTCGCAGAGACCTTCAGGAGAAACTGATCAAGGAAGGCTACCGAGTACGAGTTTACGTTCCATACGGACGATTCTGGTATCCGTACTTTATGAGGCGGCTCGCCGAACGCCCGGCAAACATCGGATTCGTGCTCCGGAATATGATCAAGGGTTAGTTAGATTCCATGAATGGCCGCCGCCCAACCACGCGCTGGAGCCGTCGGCGCTGTTGATCTATGAGGGCCGCGGCTCAGCGCGAGACGTTAGACAGATGAGCCGGGGGGGGGTGGGAGAAGGAAACGGTAGAATCATCTACCTCACAGTGCCACAAATAGACCGCGAGCTTGAAGCTGCTAAACAGGATCAAAATCCGCACGTTTACTCTCTCATCAGGATCGCATTTGGCGACGGCCATGATAACCATGGAAGTTCTGAGCACGAGGCGCGAGCACGTTGATGTTGAGAGGAGGACTATCTACATACCGCATGCGAAGGCCGGCGCGCGCGAGCAGCCGATGACCGGCGAGCCTGCCGAGTTCCTCGAAGAGTACATGAAAACATTGCCGCGAGGAACGGAGTGGCTCTTCCATCGGAAGGCTCTCGGAGCGGCCATACCGTGGATATTGCAAAGCCCTTCCGGCGCGTCGTGAAAAACGCGGGCCTCAATTCATCTGAGGTTGTTCGGCATACTCTCAGGCACACAGCAATCACTCACTTGGTACAAGCCGGAGTCGACCTGCCTACCGTTAAGAGAATATCCGGCCATAAGACGCTGATGATGGTCGAACGCTATGCACACCAGAACGGTCCTCATATTCAGACGGCAATGGACAAGCTCAGCAAGGGGTATAGAAGCAGCGCGTAGCCCCCTCTTTAATTGTAGAGATGCGTAGGACAGCGAAGGAGCTACGTCAGCTCTGTTCAGAGATCCATTCCTGACATCTAATGAGCTCGCAATGTTCTTCGCCTTCTTTACTCATTTCCCTCGCAGCGCCAGATGTTGATCGAGGCTCATGGTCCTAATCACCTTATTCAGAACGTTCAGTCGAGGCAGATAGGTATTGAGGATTGCAATGAAGCGACCTAAACAATGTTAAACCTCAGCGAATTCTACTGGAGGATAGATAAAATTCTTGACGGCCGGACGTGTCTGACGGCCGGACCTGTCTGACGGCCGGACCTTGCTCCTGAAACGCAAAAACGATAGCCTGTCGAACGGAAGATTACGCGTCGTTGAACCAGCTAGAGTTTTTATTCTCTCACCTCAAGATGAGTACTCGCACAAAGACATTATCAAAACTGTCAACGCTCGACGCTGCGAAAGCGATATATTTCATCATTGTGGCACTCGCAATTCGGGAATCATTACCTCTTCTTTCACCCGTAACAGAGATTGAGAATTATGAAGCGACAAAGTACTGGACTCAGATAATCCTTGGACTCGGTTTTGTCTTGACGGCGCTGCGGTTCAGTCATGGAATCGCCATGTTGTACGGCTACGAGAAAGAGCGTGTCGAACAGTCGACTCTTCCATCACCTAGACGAGTCCTCCTTTTCTCGCTCTTCCTGATAAGTCTTGGGATGCTCTTCTTTCTGATGGCGCACAATCTTGCTTCCCACAGGCGCACATTCAGCGGCCTCGCGGTTCTGATGTTCCTTACCGACCTAGCATATATCTGCGCATCGGGAGTTATTCGAAGGCCTTGGCGTTTGATTGGTCGTAGCCATAACACCATTCCAGGTTTTCCAAGCCGAGCGGCACTTCAATGGATCTGGAGCGATCTCGTTCTCATCGCGATATGCGCCAGCTTTCTGTGTTTTGATGGTAATTGGACGAGCCTCGCACTTGGATCTGTTTTGATCATCGCTTCCGTCCTTGACTACAGCTGGAATCGCAGATTCTACTTCGGCGGGAGTCACGATAAGAGAGACTATCAGCTCATTTTCATCGCTAGCCCAGTGTTGATGGGAGGATGCGACGATAGTGAGGACACTGTAAAGAACCTGTCGGCAAATACACGCAGAACCCAGGAGTACTGCAAGAGGATGATGATAGAGTCACGACGTGTCCCACTTGCATATAATGCCTTTGCAACTTACTTCATAGATTACACCACGAGCGCCGGTAAGACAGTGGGCTACGAATGCGCAGCCGCATACATCAACGCCTGCGACGCAATGTATCTATATCTACCGTTTGACACCGAGAAGAAGAGGCTCTTTTCCCGCCGCACGAAGGGCGTCCCTGATATTGATAATTTGAAGAAATACTCAAAAGGAATGCCAGAGCTGGTTGAAGAAGCCAAGAAACTCGGGTTAGACATTCGCTATCGTAAGCACATGGAATTCCGGGAAATTCCTGGCCACTCAGACTTGTGGCCTACTGGTTTTCCGGCATCCGTCGCTAATTATCCGGGCTTCGATTATGCTCTAATCCGAAAACGAGTTTACGTCTGCTCATATCTTCGAGGACTTGAGTTCGATTCGTTATCAATAGATAAAAAGCGGTCCCGTCCGTGTGATAACATCAGATCTTCACTTTGGTATTGCGCGCAGCTGGTCGGTGCCGCACCTGAATGCGAAAAGAAGAAGCTCGCTCCATTTGCGCCGCAGGCATTCTACCCGTACTTCTGGAATATACTTGATACCAATTTCGAAAAGAACGCTGAGTGGGAGCAATGGTTTGAACAAGCTCTACACCTCGTTAAGGCTGCGATGCGGTATTCTTCTACGTACCAGAAGGTCTTCCCGACAGGAGTTCGATGTCGGACGGAATGCTAGAAATCAGAAGTCTTGCCGAAAGTATAGGACTTGAGATTGAGTACAAACCCTGCTCAAAACCGCCAGAATTCTGGCAGCCGCCGTTGCCCGACTGGCTCGCTAGCGATGCCGCGATGGCGCGCGAGGCATCCCACAGTACTAAGATCTATTTTGCCGCTCCACTCTTTACACAGGCGGAGTGGCAGTGGAACAAGAAGTTGGCGCAGCTACTTGAGGCGCGCGGGTTTGTTGTCGTGCTTCCTCAGGACACAGCGCGACCGATGCTATCCGGCGAGACATCTTTTGATCCTCAAGAGTTATTTAGGTCCAATGTTAATGATTTGAAGTCATCTAATGTCGTACTCGCTATTCTTGACCAAGCTGATCCCGACTCGGGGACTTGCTGGGAGCAGGGCTACGCGTATAGTGCAAATATACCCGTGATCGGGTTGAGAACCGACATTCGCAGAGCTGGCGACGACCCCAATGCTGCCGTCAATCTTATGCTTTCAAGAAGCTGCTCTGAAATGATTGTTGTCCCATGCAGCAAGCGAGAGGACCTAGACTGGGTAGTAGGCCAGATCGAAAACGCGGTGAAGAAACGCGCTGGCAAATCTACCTAATTCTAAGCTAATAAGCTCTGCCGGAGTTCGCTGGGAGAAGACTTATTCTTACGGTTGCTCCGCACGACTTGCGTCGCCAGCCAACTCGGCAATCGTTGGCCCATCAGCATCCAGCGAGAAGACGTAAGGGGACCGATGCCCGCGGCGTCGAGCCAGAAGATACCGTTGTTGCAGAGAGGGCGACCCGAAAGATCTAAGGGCGAAAAACACATCAGTTTCACTGACACAATTACACAGGAATTACACAGAAGCTCAAATGAGCGCGAAAGCTGCACCACTGTGGCCAGGACCTGCAAATATCGATTCAAAAAGTGCCGAGGGCGGGACTCGAACCCGCACGACCTTTTGGGCCAGAGGATTTTAAGTATTAGATTTGGGATTTCTAAATTCGTCGCGTAGAGTCTCAATTGTTCTGAGTGCTGATACTTAGGGCTCACGCGCTGCTGGCCCATCCACTCGCTAATTCTCCAAAACTCTGCGGTTTTCTTGGCATAATTACACAGGAATTACACCAGCGTGAGCGGACTCGTTTGATTGCGGGGAATAGAAAATGCTATCAAGGGGTTCTCAAATCGTGGCCCTCAATCCCGGAAGGATAGAGGGCGGCAACCGAGACATAGGCTTCTCTAATCTCCTCAATTAGCTTCTCCTCGAGCTCCGTGGCATTGCGGTAAAAGAGTGTACGCCAGTTCCGGATATCAAACTCCAGCAAGGTACCCTTCCGGGCAGTTTGAATAACACGCTTCCCCTTGCCACGTGCATACCCAAGCTCGAAGTAAACGTTTCTTGGATTGAGCGTAAGGTCTGCTATGACGATGTCGGCTCGCTCAATCTCGGCCATTATCTGCTGCGATATTTCGTAGTCTCCTTCGAGCAGGTCAATGCGGCGCAGTAGTAATGGCAGCTTGGTGAACTCGACTGCTCGCTCCATACCTCGGTAGTAATCCACGATAGCTGGTTCTTCTTCCTCATGAAACGACATGGCAACGAATACTGTCATCTCCCGACCACGAAGGGCGACCGCTGTACTGCTGGTTCCGAAATCAACGGCGATAATATCTTGATATTCGCGCTTAAACACTTGGCCTTCTGACGTGATCACCGGGGAAAAGTGGCTCGGGACCTGATCAACTACGGCGTAGACCAAGGTCTTGTTGTCGGCCTGAAGCGAACCTGTCTCAACGGGTTGCGGAAGTAATGAATTGCCAAGTTTGGTAAGACGCTGGATGGCGATTTCGACCTCAGCCGGTGATAGACCCAAGACCTTTCCATCGTCATCGACGCCTAGGAATAGTACGCCCCCTGCGGAATTGGCAAACCCGGCCAGAGCGCGAGCGATCACCGAATCGGGTGGAAGAGACTGTTTGAACTCGACTCGATCGGACTCACCCTGAGCTATCATCGCCAGTAGGTTTTGACGGGTAGCCTTCAAGCACATTCCTCCTTGTCCGCACGGATGCGAGAGCCAGCAACGCTCACGTCAAACCAGGGCGTGAACGAGCCATCAAAGAACGTGTGAGAACTGCGCTGCACGCGGCCATCTGGAATGTATTGTTGAGCAAAGTGCAGCGCGCGGTCGTTAGTTTGGTGCCGGTCTGGATGAGTGGCCTTCATTGTGTTGTCTACTTCGCACTCTGTGACAGACGGCTATCAGCTTCTTGAATTAGTCTCGAGAAATAGCCAAGCGCAAACTCAAACAACGGTTTCAGGAGCAAGTTGTCGTTCCGCCCGATGTTGCCGTGCGCGACCTTGTTACGGGTCACCACTATTTCTGCAAAACTGGCCATCTCGTGTGACAGAAGGCTGTTCGCTTCGAGTAGGCACATTTTCTTGGCCATCCCAACTCCAGGGTCTTGAAGGCCCGCCCGCTGAATAATCGCGTTCACGACTCTTTCGATCAAGGGCAGCAACACGCGAAGGGCGTCGACGTAGGCACCGTGTCGAGCGAGGTCTGTCGATCGCTCAATTGACGCCCTGTCGTCTCGGGTCAACAGGACGCTGGCCTCAAACGAAGCGGTGATTTCGTATTTGTCAGATTGGGGAAACGCGCGAATCCCTTCCGTCTCTGACTCCAACATGACAAGAACGAGCTCTCGCAGCCGGTTACCGGACACGAATAGGGTGTCAATGACCCTCTCTCCCAGCGGTGTCAACGTGGCGGTCGCTTTGCCCAGCGCGTAAGTACTGTCAGCGATGTCTCTCGGATCTTCCTTCACGACGTCAAACATGCGAAGTGAATAGGGTAACCCGTGGAGTGGAGTGTTGTCGCGAGATCTCAAGTCTCGTACCAATTGATCGCTTACAAACCTGCTCTGCAGGCGCTGCGACAGGGCAACTTCTGTAGCGAGCAGAACAATTATCGACTCCAGCGGCTGAAGTCCCAGAACATAACGACCGAGTGCAGTGATGGACCAGCGCCGCTCGGCGGACATCGGGAAGCAGAGACAGTGCTCTGTAGCAAAATCGAGAAGAAAGACGTCGTCGGGTCGATACCACGGCTCGAAACACTTTGCCATTTCGGATACAAACGCCCAGGAGACGCTTGACGCGTCCTTGTACTCGTGGCCCCAACCGTTGCTGCCGTTGAGATGCAAGGCAATCGCTCGCGTTATTAGTTCGAAGTGTTTGGAGCGCGGTATGGAGAATTCCTGGAGTTTTGCCACGCAGTAGCGCACCCGCGAGTTGAAGATGTCCCTGCTCACTAGGTCGCTGAGGAACACCTCGACGCTCCCGCGGCCGGCATCAACGGTGTTGTATTTCAGATAGGTGAACGCGTACTCTCGCAGTCGTCCAACGAGTTCGTAATCAAGTATGACGAACAAGGTACCATTGCCGCCGCACTCATCAACTTCCCTGAGCGTCTCATGCAGTTTGTGAACGTACCGAAGAGCCCTCATGGCACCCGTCCTTATCCATAGCCTCTTGGCGGCACTCAAAGAAGCCATGTGAAATTCACTTCGCGGCCGTCGCTGGAACCGATTGCTAGGTTCAGGCATTTACTCTTCAAATTCTTCTTCCCCAAACAGTAAGGATACGTCTTCACGAAGGCAAGATCGAAGATTATTCTTTGGCGTCCACATATCTTCTCTCTGCTTTTTGGAGTATCGCCCATTCTTGTCAGGCTCTACCATTAGAGCGTCTCTGATACGATAATAAGCCTTTCGAGCCTTTTTCGATAAGCTCATTTCCTTTACTATGCGAGGGACACTGCTGAGGCGTTTTGCCGAGAACGTGTTTCTATGCCACCGCGTTGGTGCCATTCTTCGAGGTGATCGCTTTCATCGATGCAATTCTGCGCCGCGTTAAATAATCAGTAGTGTCCCAACGTTGGCGCGCCACATATTGGTAAGATGTTGAAAGCCATGATGTTAAAGCCACTGACAGCCGTAATCGATTTCAATTTGCTTTCAGGCGAAATGAAAGGATATGCGATTTCGCCGCGCGATCACACTCGCAAAATCAATCAAAACGTCCTCCGTCCTGGTTGCGATCGAGAAAAACACGTGCGACAGCGAGGCAGATTCTACAGAACTCTACACATTGGCGGCGTCAACGTTTTCAAGAAAACACCCCTTTTACAGGCTCTTTCCTATGTAGAATCCAAAGACCAAACACCCGACTCCTGCAACCAACTGAATCGATGGGAGTAACGTTGGGACACTACTGTTAAATAATATATTATCAGTCCGTCTACACCGGAGTATGGAAACACAATGGAAACACGCAAAGCGCGTATCATTGTATGGATGCACCGTAGATAAGCAGGGACACAACCAACGCAACGGACAGTCCTTCGTGCTACGTCCACTCGTGGAAATTGCTGAACGCGACAACAATCAAGCAAGCAAGAGACTTCGAAATTGTGCTCAACTGGTTCTGGTGAATGCCGGTCGAAAAAGAGCGGCATTCATAATTCAACAGCTTTGGGGTTCATTATTAGATATTCTTAAAGATTTAGTTGGAACCAAGCCGCCTCAGCTTATACTCAGCCTGCCTCTTTGTTTCCTCATCTTCATCACTGCGCCTGATAGCTTCTTTGAAGTCCAATGCTGCCAAGAGTCGGTTGTTTTTCTTGAGGTAGTCGAGTCCTCGATAAAGGTAAGAGTCACCTCGGTCTGGCACGGCCCTTATATACTTTGTGAGATCGTCAATGGCGTTGTCTATCTGGCCCAAAGCCTCATAGAGTTCCCTGCGGTCTAAGTAGAGCCCCGTCCGGGTCGGATCCATTTCGATCTGCTCCGTACGATCCTTGATAGCTTCGTCGAGTCGGCCCACCTTCTCGTGTAGTCTGGCCTTTTCTGAGCGACCATCAGTTCTGAAAAAGACTTGGGCCAAGCCTTTATTTTGCTCAACATCGATGTCAGGATTGAGCCGATCCAGCGTGAGAGTCAGTCGAATGTATTGATTCCATACTTCAATTGCCTTGTCACAAGCACCTAGGCCTTCATATATTCGGCTCAGTCTTATGTACCCTCCCGAACCGAGCTCGACACAATGCGATAAATCGGCGATTGCATTAGCAAGGTCACCCCTTCCTTGGTAAATATCGGCTCGCTTTGAATAGGCCGACCATTGACGCGTCCCGTTACTCAAGTGAATGGCGCTTGTCAGATCATCGATCGCATTATTCAGCAAGCCCCGCCCCCTATAGATGTCGGCCCTGATCGTGTACGCTAGACCTTTTTCTTTTGAACTCGCAGCGGAAGAACTGTTGCTGGCGTTTAGAGCTATGGATTTTGTTAGATCGTCAATTGCCTTGTCTAGTTGGCCTTCTTTTTCATATCCTACGGCGCGCTTTATGTAGGTCGCCGGAACATCAGGTCGTAATCTTATCTCGTCGGTAAGACTCTCAATTGTCGCAGTGGGTGAATCCGGCTTCGTAATCTGATCAGCCTTCTTGCCTGTGCTGTCAGCAGATATAGCAGAAAGTACCTCCGAGAATCTTTCATGTTCTGGAGAAATATCCCTTTGCCGCAAGTGTTGGGTAAGTTCGCTAACCTTGTCTAATTCACCTCTTCCTTTGTAAATTCGAATTAGGTTCTGATACCCCTCCACACTCTGGAAGAGTTCAATCGATCGAGTCAGGTCATCGATAGCGTTATCAAACTCTCCCATCCCTTCATAGACACGGCTTCGATGTATAAGAGTTTTGGCATCCTTTGGTTGTAGCGCTATTACTTTTGTCAGATCCTTTATTGCGTTTTGCAGTTCGCCTCTGCCTTCATACATTGAGGCTCGATCCAAATAGGGAAGGTACCATTCTGGCCTAAGTAGACTGGCTTGAGATAGGTCTTGAATAGCGTGCGGCAAGTCTCCCATATCCCCATATATTCGAGCACGATCCACGTGCCAATTAGAATATCCGGGCCTGAGCCTTATTGCCTGGCTAAGATCAGCAATTGCCTTTGCGAAATCACCCATCTGGCGATGGATCTCGCCTCGAACCCATAATATCTCATCATCATTAGGTGCCCACTTTTCAGCTTCATCCAGACTAGCCAAGGCATCACGAAGTGATCCCATCTCTCGATAGGAGATTGCGACCGGCTGAAGCGATCCATACTGCCTCGAGGGATACAACGACTTTGCCCGCACCGCTCGCGCAAGGTGGCTGAGTGCTCGAGGGTATTGCCCCTTCTCCTGATAAATTCTTGCGGCAAAGCAATGAGCAAGAAAGGCGATCGGACCGACTGGCCACAACTTGATTACCCGATCGATGTCTGCCAAGAATTCACTGATCAAGCCTTTGTCCAATTCGGTGGTCGTTTCGATGCCAACTCTCGCATAGGACAATACTGCACGTAATAACAACAGACCGGCGGTTGTGAGGCTATTGGCTAATATCGTGCGTCTATCAGGAATCTTAAACGTGTTTAATAGCTTGTTGATCGCAGCAATCGCTTGGTCAATGTATTCCCGAAATAACGGCGCGCTATGGTTAAGAGCAATCGCAATGAGCCGGGCGAGCGAGGTCGCGGAGACTGTATCATCCCGGCAGGCAGCGGAAAGCTGAAAGGCCCTTCCGAGGTATTTCTCGGCACCCGCGATATCCCCGATGTTGTAGAGATAATCCACGATGGCGATATGAGCGGTTACTTTTTCGAAGATCAACATTGCCCCAGGCTGTCGCGAAAATGGGTCCATCTCCACGACGTGGTACCAATCCCTAAGAGCCTCGTCGATTTCCCCCTTCTCAAAGAGTGCTCGGCCGCGCAAGTTGAAAGCTTGAGGATCGTCAGTCCGACGCGTAAGTACTTGATTGAGATCTGCTATCGCCTCGTCCAGAGCTCTCTGTCGCCATAACGAGTAAGTGGCTTGATCCAGATAGGCTCGACCGCGAATCAGGTAGAGATCTGAAGGATCGATCATTTGATCAGGAGCGACGCCGATCTTCAGCGCCTCGGTCAGCCGATCAATTGCTCCCTCATAGTCTTCGTTTTGTAATCTTGCCAAGCCCATCGTGAACAGAGTCAGATACGACATATCCTTGGAAAGTTGGATATGTATGCTGTGATTGGTAAGGTCGGCAATTTGCGCAAGGTATTGCTCATTCTCCTGCCTGAAAATCAAGCCGTTGGGTTTCATCAAGACCTCAAAGTGGGCATCTACTTGGAGGTTGATGTTCCGTGGGTTTACATTTGCGTCCGGTATCTTAGGTAAACTGAACCAGCCCCAAATAACTATGTTGGCCCCGTGCTTTCTGCCGATCTCCTGGGCCATCCTACTGCCTTGCTGTTCAGTGATAATCGTATCTAAGCCTTGTATTTCGATGTCGTCTCTATACTTCGTTGTGGCAGCCTGAAGTTTTGTGATTATCGTTTCGGCGAGGGATGTTCTGGGTGTCCCTTCCACACTGTAGAAGTTCGCGACCAGTATCCTGGTCCTAAAAAATCCATTCTTACTGTTATCACTGTAATCATTGACAGCAGCTCGCGACTTCTTGCTTCGGCGCACCAATGGCCTGACGCTAGGCGAAGGGCTGCTTTTCATTCTGATGGTTAGCGGGAGTTGGGCACCAGCCACGGGAATCGTTACTCTGAGTGCATCAGGATTCGCTACTGCCCAGCCGTTCTTCATCACCGTGAGGACTATTGTCTGCCCGATTAGCGAGTACGGGATCTTTATCCGAAACTCTCCTGAACTGGTTGTATGATCACTCCCTACCCCTGCGACACTGACCTCGACATCCTCAATCGGTCCTTTGTCGTATACCACATGGCCGAAGAGCACTATTTGCGCTTGCGCAGAGAGCACAGGAAGTCGAATGAGAAGCAACAAGATAGGAAGAATTGATTTTCTCATCTATCGTTTCCTGTCTAGGGCAAATCATCACGCTACGCGTAGTTTCCACGTATTCGTCCCGTTTCTCATAGCCTTCTTTGAAAACCTGAATCCTTGCCCAGCCAACTTGGGTTTCTCTGACCCTTAGTGCGAATCTTCCGCTCGCGTCAGATTTGGTCTCCTCACCACTGTTGGCATCGATTATGTTTGCGCCTGAGATGCCGGAGCCTTGCTCCAGAACTCGACCGACAATTTGGAGTTCCTGAGGAGGATTTGGTTTCTCGCCCCTGTCCTCGCGCACTACCTGAGTAAGATAAGTGGTGCTCAGGCGGGTAGCGAAACACCATGCCATGATGCCCACGATGGCGACACTCCACACTAAGATGACGATCAGGCGCAACAGGCGAAATGAGTGGTTCGCGGAAAGACTGGAGAAAACCGTCTTGCGGAGAACGTCGCGGAATAATATGAGGAACGTGCCAATTGCAAGTCCCCCTATGCCGGCAATTTGGCCCACCGTCTTTAACAATGCGGTATCCATAGCTCGCTTCCCGGCCCTCGGCGTTCGTAATCCTTGTTCCGCAGCACAGAGATTCTGCACACAATCGCAAGAATGAGTCAATAGGGAGCGTGTGTGCGACTGTAAGCTCGTCTAGTCAAGAGTGGGATGCCGAATAACGCGGCGAATCGATGTTTAGCCGCCAAGTGGCGGAGGTACTGTTCCATCACATCACACCTTAAGATCGAAAAGCGTGAATGCGGCAACGACATCGCCCGTTGGACCGGTGGCACTGACGACTACTTCCACGGAGTCCTCGCTCTGACGACGAGATTCGAACTTGATAAGCACCTTCCCGTCCCGATCGGTGAAGGAGAGAGGAAGCGAATCGTACCTGCTCAGATCAACCTTATAAGGCAATGTCGTGGGGTTCGCCGTTATGGGGTTCGAGTCGTTGCGGTCAGGCTCAGTGTTCTTTGTCATTGCTGTTCCTCGTGGTACTGCCATTACTCGTTGTTGTCGCCAGGATCTCAGAATTGAGAAGCGTCATGTTCATTCCATGCTCGCCGCAATCGCGTAAGCAGCGGTGCCCGTATCAACCTTCCCAGGTATGATCTCGCCGTGACGCTCGCGATTTTCCCTGCCTGCTGCATGCTCCTGCATACCTTATGAAGACGGCGGTTTTCGCGAGTTCTTCCTGTTCGGGAGTAGTTTTTTCAGGGCTTTTTGAATGGCGACGGTCGCTCTATCGGACGCTTAAAGAATGCACAGGGGGTAGCGGCATCAGGCGCATTCCCCTGAGACGGCTCGATTCTCGGTGGAAAGACTGTCTAAGTCTCGAATCATCTTGAGTTGGCGCACGTCACTCCGCCTTGGCTGCTGTTCATCCAAAACGGCGGAAGAAATATTTTTGAAGATGAGCGGAAGAAATGAGAACTTTGGCCGTCTCCAATACGTGTAGGGGAATTTTGCTGAGAAAGTTGCTGGAGTATATTCATCCGATGAAGAAGGTCGTTTGCATTCTAGCGGCTCTGTTGGTCTTCGAATCGGTCGTTCGAGGGCAGGATGCCGATTCGGGCGTAATCGTGCCAAGTGACAATCTGGTAGTCGATGGCATCCCAAAGATACCGGCTTCGCTCTTGAAGACGATTAGCCGCTACACCGGCGCCTTCGGCTTTCGGCTCGCGGGGTGGGATGCTGCGTCGGGCGAGATTTTGCTCAAGAATCTTGCTGGAAGCGAGACCTGGATTCTTCACGCGGGAAAGGCTGGAGGCTCCCCTAAGCTCTCTCTTCTGATTCCGACTGGCGTATATGACCTTTACTATCAACCGCAACAGAAGTATTTCGTCTACGACAGGGACGTTGACGGCAACGATGCGTTCCAGTTGTATCTATTCGATCTTGCGACGCGTAAGAGCACGATCTTGACGGACGGCAAATCGAGGAACACCGAGCCTGTGTGGTCGCACGCCGGTGAGAGAATCATTTTCAGTTCATCGCCGCCAAACGGGAATGGCGTAGACCTGTCGCTGATCAACCCCTTCGATCCGAAGACCGCGCGCGTGCTTGCGACTGGCAACGGTAATTACCTGAAAGCCTACGATTGGTCGCCCGACGACCGAAAAGCGGTGTTCTGCGAATTCACATCAAACACCACGAGCAGCTTGTGGGTTATAGATGTTGGCGCCGCGGAAAGAACTCTCTTGAGCGTGAAAGGAGACTCAAGCGACTACTACGAGAGTCCCCAATTCAGCAAAGACGGAGCTGGTATCTATGTCATCACCGACCGAGAGTCGGAGTTCAGGCGCGTGGCCTACATCAGCCTCGCGAGCAAGCGGATTACTTTTCTTTCGAGCCACATCGACGGAGATGTAGAGGACTACAGTCTCTCTCCTGATGGCAAGACTATCGCCTTCGCCACAAACGAGAACGGCATTTCGCGCCTTCGGTTGCTAGACGCGAAGACGGGCAAAGAGCGGCCGGCGCCACAACCGCCGAAGGGCATCGTCTCTAACTTTGAGTGGAGCGGAAACTCGGTTGACCTCGCTTTCAACTTCCGGTCTGCGCTAACGCCGAACGATGTTTACTCACTCAACATTGAGTCCAGCAAGCTTGAGCAGAGATATCACGGTTTCACAGGAAGCGTTGATCTCGGAAAACTGCCTGAGCCGCAGTCGGTCACCTGGAAGAGCTTCGACGGCAGAATCATCACGGGTTTTCTGCATCGTCCTCCGGCGAGCTTCAGCGGCAAGCGTCCGGTACTCATCGATATTCACGGAGGTCCTGAAGAGCAATACCGGCCAGAGTTCGGTTACTATCACAACTACTTTCTGAATGAGCTTGGGATAGCGGAGATCTTCCCAAACGTGCGCGGCTCGACCGGATATGGCAAGAGCTTCCATCGGCTGGACGACCGAATGCTCCGGGCCGACGCTTGTAAGGACATAGGAGCGCTTTTGGATTGGGTGAAGACCCAACCGGACCTCGACGCAGATCGAGTTATTATCCGCGGCGCAAGCTACGGCGGATACCTGTCTCTATCAGCGGCCGTCAGCTACGGCGATCGCATTCGCGCTGCCATATCAGATTCGGGTCCGTCGAGCCTCATAAGCTTTATAGAAAATACAGCGGGCTGGCGCAGGGACATACAACGGCACGAGTACGGGGATGAGCGCGATCCGAAGATAAGGGAATTCATGGAGCGAACAGCTCCGGTTAATAGCGCTGGCAAGATCAAGAAGCCGCTCTTGATCATTCAAGGACAAAACGATCCGCGCGTGCCCGCTGGGGAAGCCCAGCAGATGCTGACGGCTATCAAGACGAACAAGACTTCGGCATGGTACCTGTTGGCGAAGAACGAGGGCCACGATTGGAAGAAGAGAGCAAACCAGGAGTTCCGGCTGTGTGCAATGGCGCTATTCGTGGAAGAGTATCTGTTAAGGTCTTCCAAGTGATGATCGGGAATTGAGCTTGGCCGTCAGTGAACCTGAACGGCAGCGAATACGGCAGATATTGAGAGCGGTATAAGCAGAAGTGATAGGGAGCCGAACCAAAGCGTCACAAGATACTGTTCCGGCAGATCCGTGCGTTCGTAACGTTGAGTCATCATTCCATCCGTGCGTGGGGGGTGACTTGTCCAGAGTGCCCGAAGAGTAAGTACATAAGGAGACCCTAGGAATATGAAGAAGCTCAAATCAGCATTGCTTAGCTTGATGGTTATCTCGTCGTTTGGAGTTGTGTTCGACCCGCCTCAAGTCCGCGCGGATTCGGAAGGGCCGCAAAACACATCCAGCTCACAATCGGGCGGCGGCCAATCTTCAACTGACCTAATAATCAGAATTGTGATCCGGGCGTTAGGCTGGTAGCAGTAAAGGCGTCTCGCGTCCTCGTCAGATCTCCAGTGTAAGCAGGGGAGAGGTTGTACTCTCCCCTAGCAACCTCTATCGACGGCTATTGGCCCAACATGTTCTCAAGGTTTATTGGCGTCCTCCTCTTATTGTCTGCGCCTGTTCCTTCGTTTCCGCAATCGACCGCCACGATCACCAGCGAAAGCGACTTAGGTACGGCTCTTCTGAAGCTCCCGGTCGGTGATGAAGCGGCGGCGCTTGCGCTATTAGGAGATCACAAGTCTCTTGTGACACCCGCGGTGTGCAATACGCTCCTGCAAGCGGCCACACTTTCATCTGGGATTGGCAAGTCCGAGCGCGCGCTGTTCTTCTGCGAACTCGGAAAGACCATCGCTCGGCAGCTTGCTGATAAGAGGCTTCTCGCTTTCGCCCAATATAAGACCGGTCGGGTCAGGTTCGAACGAGGGGATGCAAGACCGGCAATCGAAGACTATCTGCTGAGCAAGACAATATTCGAAGAGACCGGCTCGTCCGCCGATTTGGTCTATGTCTTAAGCGAGCTTGGTGCAGCAAGCATATTCGTCGCCGACTATGACAAGGCAAACCAATATTCCGTAGAAAGTCTCAAGCTGGCCGAATCGTCAGGGCGCAGCAAGGGAGCTGTCGGTGCGATGCCGGACGAATATGGGCCGGCCATCGCACGGATGACTCTTGGTCTAGTTGCGAAATGGAGAGGTGATTACGAAAGCGCGATGCTCCAGTTTAACCAATCTCGTGTGTTGTGGCGAAAGCTCGGCCAGACCGGTTTCTTTTCTGACGGCAACATCGCCGACGCGTTAATCGAGATCAGCCACGTATACCAGGCAATCGGTAACCACCAGCAAGCAATCAGCTACTTGTCGCAAGGGATGGTGATCGCGAAGTCTCTATTGGACAAGAGAAGAATGGCCGCCGTGCTGAATGACATAGGAGTCATGTACATCGAACAGGGAGACTATCGAAAAGCTAGAGAGTTCTTGAACAACAGCCTGACCATCTTCGGTCAAATAAACAACAAGCGCGAGTGTGCCAGGAATCTACTGAATCTCGGCGTGGCTGATTTCAGGGAACGTGACTACAAAACTGCTCTGAAGGAGTTCGGCGATAGTCTGAGCAGGGCGGAAGCTATCGATGCAGCGGAAATAATCATCGCCGCCCAGGAAGGGCTGGGATCAGTGTATGAAGCGGAGGGTGATTATCGGACCGCGCTCGAATGGTTTGATAAAGCCTGGTCGGTTGCCGAGAAGATTGGCGATCAGATTCGAATGACGGAGATTCAGTGGCGCCGTGCTGAAGTATTTCTGTTTCAGAAAGCCTATTCAAGCGCCCGTACTGCGGCATCCGCTGCTGCCGACCTAGCCGAGAGGATGAGATCACCCTTGCTCGCTTATTTGTCGCTCACGACACAAGGGCGTGTCCTTCGCGCACAAGGGGAGCATGGCGCGGCGGCTAGACCTTTCGCTCGCGCTATTGAAGCCATTGAACAGATGGGCGATGAGGTTGCCGGGGGCGAGAAGGAACAGCAGCTCTTCTTTGAAGATAAACTGTCGCCATATCACGAACTGGTATCACTCATGGCATTGGAGAATCCTGAAGCGGCTCTAAGGTTCGCCGAGCGCGCAAAAGGTCGTGTCCTGTTGAATGTGCTTCGCAATGGGCGGATCACGGTCAACAAGTCGATGAGTCAAAGCGAGCAGGCCGATGAGCGCAGGCTCTATGGTGAAATGGTTTCACTGAACACGCAGCTTCGTGGAGAGAAGATGAGGCCCAAACCTGACAGTACCCGGATCGCCCAAATCGAAGCGAGTCTGGCCACTGCGAGAAGCTCATACGAGGTGTTTCAAACAAAGCTTTATGCGGCCCATCCGAATCTTGCGGTCAAACGGGGTCAGTTGCCGGCGTTCTCTTTAGATGACGCAAGGGGAATAGTCGCCGATTCGCGCACTGCGATTCTGGAGTATGTTGTGACAGAAGGCGAGACCTTCCTGTTTGTGTTGTCGAAGGGTGCGAGCCATGCCGGAGTAGCGCTCAAGGTCTATTCGATAAGGATCAGCAAGAGCGAACTGGCAGCTATGGTCGAGAGGTATCGCGGGTTTCTCTCGGCGAATCATCCCGGCTTCTACGACACGGGTCGCCGGCTCTATGACCTGCTTGTGAAACCGGCGGAAGCACATCTGGGCGGGAAGAAGACGATCTGCGTCGTTCCAGATGGGCCGCTTTGGAACCTGCCTTTTCAAGCATTACAGACAGGCGAAGACAAGTTCTTGCTCGAGCTGTACGCTTTGTATTACGCGCCTTCCATCCAGGTGCTTCGCGAGATGAGGAAGAAGTCCGACAGCTTGCACGCGCTGCCTTTCGGCAAGCGAGCAGACGCCGGCACGGGCACGCCCGGCGCGCCGACTCAAGACCTGTATGCCCTCGGCAACCCGAAGCTGCGTGAAGTAGCTCAAGCCGAAACGCCAAATGTCCGCAACAACTCATTCGCCGCGCTTCCGGAGACGGAGACTGAGGTACAATCGCTCGCTGCCGAAGTCTATGGACCTTCGGCAAGTCTTGTTCGCCTTGGAGTGGCGGCGCGTGAGGATTTGGTTAAGGCCGAGAGTTCGAACTACCGCGTTCTTCACTTCGCAACTCACGGCGTATTCGACAACCGGAGCCCGTTGTATTCCTATATTGCCCTCGCGCCGAGCGCAGACGGCAAAGAGGATGGTTTCTTGGAGGCGTGGGAACTTATGGAGATGGATCTCAAAGCGGATCTCGCGGTTCTCTCCGCGTGCGACACGGCAAGAGGCCGAGTGGGCTATGGTGAAGGAATGATCGGAATGACCTGGGCGCTTTTCGTAGCAGGGGTGCCAACAACGGTAGCGAGCCAATGGCGGGTTCCATCGCAGAGCACCACAATGCTCATGACCAGTTTTCACAAGAACCTCGTGCGTTGTGAATCAGACTCATCAAAGGCTGAGGCTCTTCGGAAAGCCGCTATGGAGATGATCAACGATCCCCGGTATAGGATGAAGCCGTACTACTGGGCCGGCTTCGTGGTACTTGGAGACGGCGGCAATTAATTAGGAGTCTGATTTTCGCCACGATCTCACTCGGTTAAGCAGTTTCTTCACCCGCTCGTCTCCTGGCTTCAGAGATAGATGAGCCTGAAATTCTCTCTCGGCGTCATCTAGCAATCCCGCCTCGGCGTACAGCACGCCCCGTACAGCATGCGAATGAGTTAGGGCGAGCTTTCGATTTAGTTGGGTCAACTCGGACCGCTCTATTATCTTGAACTCGGCTCGGGCTGGGGAGGCGGGGGCCACAATCTCCTGGCCGTTCTTCGTTGTGGTCACGATCCAGGTGTAGACGATTCCAGCACGGAGGCTCTCGGGGATTGACCAGCGAGTCGTCGTTAATGGCTCGCTCGTTTTCACGAGATGTAGCGCGTCGTCGTAAACCGAGACCGAGTACGTGGATGCTCCATCTAAAGCTATCCAGGAGAATGTCGGGCGGTCATCCGGTATGATAGTGGCAAAAGGTCGAACGACGGTGAAAGACTCAACTGGGATGCTTTCACCACGGACAACGACTGTTGTTCCCCTGTCGAGCATCTCGATGGCGGAAGGCATTGCGAGGTCCCTGGCGATTAAAGCCTGCTCGATGTCGCGGTCCTTCGGCGCAACCGGGTTCGTTCCCGAACGTGCGATCGTGCCGGTGTTGCGTGCGGGCGGGGTAGAGACCTGATCCCTATTGCTTTCAGGCCTCTTGTCTTCGCGAGGGCCGGGAGCATTTTTATCAGGGTCGGCAGGTTGAGGCGCAGCAATCTGTGAGGGCGAGCCTCCCGCGTATTGCCGCTTCTCAGATCGAGGTTTCAAGAGCGCCCAGACAATAAAAACCGCCAACGCCGCAAGTAAGACCGTTGCGGCGGCGAGCCGCCGCCGATTTGAAAGAACAAAGGGTACGCCCACCCGAGGCATTCTCCAGGGCAGCGCTCGCATGGCTCCAACAAAGGATCCGAAAACTCGGTGACCCTGGGCCGCAGATACCTTCTCCCTACAAGACGCGCATTCTTCCAGGTGAAACTCGGCGCATTCAAAATCAAGCTGATCCATCGTGCCGGCAAGGTACGCCGCTAACTCTTCGCCTTCGAGATGCCAGTCTTGCATCCCTGCAAGCTCATCGAAGTCAATCACGATAGGAAGTCGCTTTTCCAACTCGACCATGAGGTCCATATAGCAAACGTCACAGCTATGCACGTGATCGCTTACCCGGCCAAAGTCATCGACCGGAAGCCTCCGGGCCAAGTAGTTCCTTATCTCTTCTATTGATGAGTGCATGTCCATAATAAGAAGTTACAGATGTGCTTAACCGACGATCTACCCTACACTGTCATGAGACGGTCGCTTTGGTGATTTCTTCCGCCTTCTCGATCTTTTTTCCGAAGATGCTTCAGCGAGCAGCGCCTTCAGGCGTCGGCCTGCCCAATGCCGGAGCTTATAGACCCGGTCGACCGAAACACCGAGTTCCCTGCTGATCGCTTCATTGTCGAGCGGCAGCCGGTTTGCCCTAAGCTCGACAAACTCGCGGGGAGTCATCTGCAGGAGAGCCGCAATTTCGTCAGAAGTCGCAATATCAGCGTCGAGGAACAGGTTAATGAGATCGTCGCCGTAGCTGTCGCGTGCATAGAACAGATATGCCTTGAACTCGTCTCTGGGAAGCTGTCGAAGCGCGCGCCACACTCGAGCGAGCGGCTCGCGCAGCTCGAGCAGCAGGTCGATGCGGAGCTTTGGATCAGCAATCGGCCAGTCCACACCCAAGCCATCGAGGGATGGAAGCGGCCCCTCCTTGATGCCGGTGATTTCTGCGATGATGTTGACCAGGTCTGATACGCGGATCGGTTCCCCAGTCTTCCGAAACACTGACGAGATCGTCTGGCTCATCTCAACGTGCTGGGTGCTGTCATAGGGCGGAAATACCTCTGCCAAGCCTTGGCGGTCATCATAGAAGCGATGGACGAGTCTGCTGAAATCCGCGGATGGCTCTTTCCCACGCCAAACATCAAATCCACATATCCACTCTCCCTTGCCATTGTCCGCGATTCTCCAGAGAGCAAAGTCGGAGTTGGTCCTGAGCAGATAGCGAACGTTCTTATTGATCCGAGTTCGCTCGGGGTACAACTGTCGGAAGTGATCGTGACACGCGTTATGTGCGGCGGTCGCGATGTAGCATCGAAAGTCCCTGCAAGGGGCTGCCATCAGGTTGACTTTCAACTCACGAAGATACGCAGTTAACCGGACTCTTACCTCGCTGCAAAGATCCTCCACATCTGCGAGGGTGTGGCTCATGGTGCTTGAGGAGAGACGAACCGAGATTACGGCTCGTATCCGCGGCTCAACGTATTCCGAGAACAGCAATGCGAGCTGATGCTGGGTGTCGGCGAAGTCGTGAGCCATCAAGAATGGCAGCAAGACTACATCATTTAATAAGGTCTCGGACGCCATGCACCTCAGTAAGAACCATAAGCGGCGACGCTAATGGCTGGGACATGAGATGAAAGACCGCGATCGGCGGACGCGTCGAGTTAAGAAGTATTACCAGACGCAGACTACCAAATCGCCATCAATAACCTATTCACAACCTGCCGGGCGGTGAGGTCCCCTCAGTATATAGAGACGGTGACATTCGTGCAGTTTGCCACCTGAGAATGAAATAAATTAGAAGAATCTGAAAGAATCGTTCAGTAGGCGAGAAACAACACGAAAGGAGTTAGATTTAGTGTAAATCGTATAACTCTTTTCAAAAGATCACGTGCACGATAATCGCAGTCTAGGCTCGAAGGAGGGCCGTTCAAACAAAACGGGTATTTTCACCTTCTCCTGGTTGCTCATCAAAGGGTGGGATGGGTGGGAAGCGAGAGGCAGCTTTTCGCCCTCGCCCTCCTCTCAGTGTTCGATCAACCGAAAGCGAGTCCCATCAGGACTCGCTTTCGGCGAAGTTGAAACCAAGCTGAATGGCTGGCCCGCCAAAGTATGGCTGCGGTGCAAAGAACATTGCCGGCGAAACCTCTCCTGCGGAAATCGACCGGGACCAAGGGTCGGCTGATTCCACGCAAGTCGCCACGTCTGTCCCGCCATTCGTTGGTGACTCTTTTTCGGCATCGCGGATCGCTTCAGGTTCCGCCTCTTCACGGCTGCACAAGACTTCGGGCGGCTCGATGACCCAATTCTCAAGGTCAATCAATTGGATAGGCTTACTCGCAGCGTTCGCGTTGGATGGAAGCTCGGCGTCTTCAATGTCGTCTTCGTCGGGGGTTACCGGGAATTGTTCGACCAAAGCCGCTATGATCGCCTTACCGCGCTCTTCCTCGACTGGTACGAAGAATCTTTGCTTCCACGATATAGTTTCGTTGCAAAGGCCGAGCCCTCTCAACGTTGAGAACATAGTCGGGTGGGCGCCGCATAGCTCGATTACGGCGTCTCTGTGAATCCTGCCCCGCTTTATCTTGAGCCCAGCGGTTAGCGCGATTTCTTCTCCGTCATTAAATACACTGTCGAAAATATCGCTCGACTCGCGCGTGGTTCGGGCGACTCCAAGCGCTCGCAGTACTTCGCCTACGCGGTCACTCGACACTTGAACGCCCACAATGCGCTGGCCGTCGTCGGCTGTCACTCGAACAACGCGCAAGTGCGTGACGCCCGTTGTCTTCAGACTTTGCCAGAGGGGTGTGATGGCTCCCCCAATAATGTGTAGTTTCGAGGTCTGAACGTCGGGAATCGCCGCGTATTTCGTCTCCCACCAATGACGCGCGGTTTCCGGGGTGACTGGGCGATATTTCTCCGTCAAGGCGTTCTCTTGAATATAGCTCAAGTGTGCGCCCTCCGGTCGCCACACGCCAAAGTTAAGAAAGGTGTTCCCGGTCGCAGGGTCCGTGTGCCTGCGGGATTCCAACGCAAACATGAACGAGCGTTTGTGGAGATGCTCAAAGAATGCTCCGCCTTTGCCTTTGCGAGCCTCGTCCGCTTCCGCAAAACTTACTTTCTTGGTCGGCTGGTCTATCTCAACGGTGTAGTGTGTGGTCTCGGCTCCGGTTGATTGGTCGCGGTGTACTACATTGGCATTCGACAAACGAACCGACAAAGCCTTGATGTCGGTTACGCCCTCATCGAAGGTACCGCGAGCCTTCGCGAAGCTTACTATCTCATCAAACAGCTTCGCGTAATGATTGAACAGGCTGTTCTGCCGGTCAACATCGAGGGCCAGCACTCGATTCAAGAAGCGTGGAACGTTGTATTCATCTTCTTTTCGAACCGTCTCAACTCCTTCTTGCTCGACAAGCAACCCCATGTCTCTGAGAGTCTGACGTGGGTTGTCGATTCCGGGTACAGGCTTGCCAGACATGATAGAGCGGAATAAGAGACTGAGTGCGGCTCTGCCTTCCTCGGTCTCGAAGTTGTACTTGGCGAGGTCGCCGTTGTCGGCTGCTCCGCGGTCACCTTTGGTCAAAGCTCCAAGACTCCCGAGCCGTCTGGCGATAGTCGAGCTAAAGCGCTTCTCTCCGCCCAGTTCAGTCGACAGCAACACATACTCGGGTGGCACGGCTTGGTCCGACCGGTGCGTTCGTCCAAACGTCTGCATTTGCTTGTCGGCACTCCATCCCAGTTCAAGCGTTATGTGCACTCGGCGTTGTTGATTGGCTTCGCGATTGGAAGCGTGCAGAGAAATTCCAGTGGATGCAGCATCCGAGATTATCGCGATTCGCTTCTTGCCTTGTTGGAATTGCTGCATTTCGTACACGTTTATGTTCTGAAGGGCGATTCCTTCCGGATTCCGCTTTCGATATTCAACGCGCCCGTTGCGCGGATCGCGAATTAAGCGGCGGGTTCGCCCCGTCAGTTCGGCCACGTTGCTCTCTCCAAAGTGATTCACAAGCTGGTCAAGGGGGTTCTCGGGCAGTGCGAGCGCCGATAGTCCGTCGATGAGCCGCTGCTTCATCTCCAAAGCCTCACGACTCTGTACTATGTTGCCATCGGCGTCTCTAACTGGTTCTTGCAACGTTTTGCCTGTCGCTGGGTCGGTCACATCGCGATAAAGAGTAGTGGGGAAGCCTCGGTCTACCATGTTGGCTATGACTTCACGTGGCGAGAAATCCAAATCCTCAAGCTGACCATTCTCAGCCTTGGCTCTTGCAACCTGCTCGCGCGTTCTCGCCTCTCCCGTTCCGACAAGCGAGATGACAACCGACTTGCCTTCCGCAAGCGCTTTCTCGGTTTCTTCAATCACGGTCGGGACTTTGTATGATGAAATGATCTGCCTGAAAAACCTTTGATGGTCTCCCCAAAACTTGTTGAGGGCAACAGCGCGAGCTCGCCTTCCGCCGTTGGTGATTCCGAGCGCCTCGCTGATGTTCTGCATGACAACCTGCCAAGCATCAGCGGCACAGTTGTACATCTCGCGTTGCTGCGGCGTGAGCTTATGAATCGTCTCCCGATACTCGACGGCCTTTCCTGATCGCGGGCAAGTACCAAAGCTGATGGATGCGGACGCGAGGATTCCAAGGCTCTTGAGATCGCGGCTAATCATCTCCATGGCTCCGACTCCGCCGGCGTCGATCTCCGCCAAGAATTGACTGAAGCCGCCTGGGAAGCTTGTCGAGTCGCCCTTATGTGGTGCACGTGGTTATGTGGCGTTCATTCCGCATGTTATTGCTGCCAAAAGAACCAGAAAGAACGAACGCCACATAAAAGATTGATCTAGAGCCTACGCAAGAATGCCATTATCTCGGCGTCCTCTTTCCAGTGCTTTGGAGGCTTTCTAGGCTTGGGGTCTTTCACTTCGCAGTGACGTAATGCTTCTGCTTTCATTTCTAGATCAATCTCGGCATAGATGTTAGTAGTGGCCAGTGAGACATGCCCAAGCCACCCGCGAATCGTATTGATATCAACACCGGCACGTAGCAAGTGAGTGGCGGAAGTGTGGCGAATGGTGTGAGGGCTAACTCGTTTAGTCGTTAGGGAGGGCATGTTCTCACGCAGAGACTTAACATATCGCTCGATCATTTCATGAATTCCAAACCTAGTGATGGGTCGACCACGGCGGTTCAGAAAGACATGCTCAGATTGAGCGCGATCATTGATTAGCGACACCAACGTTAGAGCTGTATGCGACCATAGCGGACACAGACGCTTTTTATTACCTTTCCCACGAATCAGAACAGACGAGAAGTCCCTCTCTGGGACCCGGCCCAAGTTAACATCCGCGACTCTGACGTGGGCGGCTTCGTCAGCTCTCGCTCCGGTGTTATAGAGGAAGAGAAGTAAAGCATAGTCTCGCTGACCTTGTTTAGTCCGTCGATCTGGTGCCTTGAGTAGCCCCTCCATTTCAGGTTTCTCTAAATAACTCACCAAGGGCCTGGCAACTCTCTTGAACGGGATAGAACGGATTTGCCCACACCACTCGATGTGCTCAGGACTGTTTAATCCAATATGCCTGGCAAGAGCGTGTATTGTCGCAAGCCGCTGATTTCGTGTTGCCGGTACACACCCACGAGTCGTTTCAATATCCACCAGAAAAAGTCGTACGATCTCTGGAGTCACGTCTGTCACTTCTAGCCGCTCTACTGGTCGTCTAATTTTCTGTACAACGAATGGCACTAATTGAACGAGAGTATCGCGATAGCTCTGTTGGGTATTCCGAGCGAGATTCCGCTCTTGGACGTGTTCCAGAAGAAAGCGTCTGATCCAAGGCCCTAACAGGTTTGCATTATTCATGGAAGTCCTCCTTCATCGCTATCGCATACTGTTCAAAACGTAAGGATGCCTGCTGAAGTAGCTCTGGCGTCATCTTGAGATAAACCTGGGTTGATGAGAGATGCACGTGGCCCAAGTAAGTAGCCAGATGTGGCACCAGGTTTTGCACATTATTAGCTCCTTCCCGATACCATGCGATCAGACGGTGAACCGCGAACGTATGTCGTAAGTCGTGGAGCCTCGGTTGAAGCCTGCTTCCGTCAGACCGGGTAACACCAGCACGGATGCACAAGCGGCGGAATGCCCTTTCTACCAAAGCTAATGTTGGAGAAGCCCCACTACGCGTAACGAAGAACGGTGAGTCAACATTCTGTGAATGGCCAGCTTGTCGTCGACTCTCGACATACCGCTCAAGTGCACCATGAAGCTGCTGTCCGACGGGCACCAAGCGCGTTTTGAAGAATTTCGTGTCGCTGACAGTGATTAGTTTTGTTGAAATGTCCACGTCTCCATAGGTCAGAGCGAGGGCTTCACCGATCCGCAGGCCGGTGCCGTAGAGTAAGAGCAAGAGTGAATGGATTGTCAGAGGTTCCAGCTTGAACTTTCGACCGTGCGAGCCGTTCTCTCTGAGAATCTTTTTCAGTTCCTCAACCGAATAGATATACGCCTCAAAGGATTTAGTGCACTTTGGTCTTTTTGCCGGTAATGGCGCTGTTGCAACGCAACCGCTACTGATGGCGTAGTCATAGAACACTCGCAGTGTGCCGTACTTCTGTTGCCAGCGAGCTATGCTTTGACCTTCTCCCCCGGCAAGGAAGGCATTAACTTGGTCTTCCCGAACTCTCTTAATATCGGCCTCGTCACCTACAAAACGGCAGAAAGCTCGTAATGTGTATGCCGCTGACTTGAACTTTGCCCCTAACGATTTTCCGTAAGCGATGTACTGATCAGCTAATAGCCGTATTTTCATGACAGACCTCCTAAATCAAATTCCGCAACCTGGCGCAGTCGGTTTAGATCAGCCTTCGCATGAATGGATGTTGCTTTAGGGCTGAGGTCTCCGAGGTAATCAGCGATAGCTTTCTTCGACAAACCTCCTAAATCAAATTCTGCCACCTGGCGCAGTCCATTTAAGTCAACCTTGGCGTAAATGGACGTTGCTTTAGGGCTGAGGTGTCCGAGGTGATCGGCGATAGCTTTCATCGACAACCCTTCAGCAAGTAAATGAGTGGCGCAAGCATGTCGTAGGACATGCGGCCCAATATGTTTTAGAGAGATGCCCAGTTTACGCAGACGCCAACCGACTATATTCCAAAGACAAGTCCCGCTGATCGGCTGAATTGGGGAGATCATTGTCAGGAATAGTTCGCGGTAAGAAGATCGTAGCCGCACTTCTCTCAGGTATCGCAGCAGCGCCTCACCGACTTGGGTTGAGAGAGGATAAACCTGCTGCCGTTGCTGCTGCTTGGAGTGACGAACTAGAATCGTTTCCCGTTCCCAATCTATGTCTTCCAGTCGCAGGCGGCGAAGCTCAGCCGAACGCAAGCCGTAGGACATGAAAAGCAGGAGAATTGCACGGTCTCGGATATCGGTCGGGTGGTCACTGTCAGTGAGCGCCAGCAATCGTTGCACATCATACCAGGTCAGTACTGTCGGAATGCCTTCATTCTGATATATGCGAGGTGCTTTGATCGAGAGGGACAATCCACGAGAGCACAAGTCTTGCGCCTCGGCATAACGAAAGAAAGATCGCAACACCTCAGCTACGCATCGGAGCGATCTCCGAGTATAGCCATCCTGGTTACCCTTAAGAGCAACTGCCTCGTTGATATCACTAATCGACAGATCTTTAAGCCTGCGATTAGAACTGTGCAGGCGGTTTAGAAAATCCGTCACATACCAGCACTGAAGCTTCACTGTTTCCGCCGCCAGTCCCTTTTCTCGTGACAAATAGTCCGCGAAATCAGCAACCAAACCAGCATTAGGGTTCGCCGGAGGTACAGGTTCTCGCAACCTTCCAATGAAACGCAGCCAGTTTACGGCTACCGAAGTAAACTGCCTTTCTGATCTCAGGCCATGTTTGATGCTAGAGTGACGTGGCTTGCGAGATGCCCATCTCTTTCCCGCTGTCCTAATTTCCTCAATGCTAATCTCTCGTTTGTTTCTTAAACCCAACTTCTTAATGAGTGTAAGCAGCATTGAGGCAGTTCCCCGCAGGGTACCACGAGTACACCCTTGCTCAGCACAATGCCGGAGATACCGCAATCGTTCGTCTACAAGTGGGCTAGCAAAATGATGCTCTGCCGTACTCTCTCTATTGTACAGTTGATGGAACATAGTCGAGCCTCCCGATGGATTTTCAAGAAAACACTCGACTATATATCGGAGAAAGTTATGTGGCGTTAAATTCAACTCACGCCACCGACCAAAGCAGTTAGCAACCCTGCGCCACATAACCACGTGCACCACATAAGGGAGATTATGTGGTCAACCACATAATCGCCCCATAATCCCAATCTGGTCATATAGGCCATGTTGCGAACGTCGGTTGCTCCGGTTGCACTCGAATAGACGATTCTGTAGTCAGGATTCGCAACGCCGTCTTGCAAGTCAATCACGGCTTGCCCGGTCTGCGTGGGTTCACCGCGACCACTGGCTAGCGCGTTCTTTGCCTTGTGCGCTTCGTCAAAGATGACCACCGCATCGGCGCCTAACCACCGCTGTATCTGATCGAATCGGCGCGCGCCGTTCTTGGCTGCGGCTATCAGCGAAGAGTAAGAGCTAAAGATAACTCCCTCGGGCAAGGTAATGTCATCCGTTGCGGGATAATCATTTATTCGCGCAAGTGGTATCTTTACGCCAAGGTCATTGAGGTCTCGCCTTGCCGATTCCAGCAAGTCATTGTTGACCGATAGCCACAGGGCGCGCCGTCTTTGTTGATTCCAGTTGTCAACCACTATACCGGCGATAATGCGGCCTTTCCCGACTCCGGTACCGTCGCCGACATAGTAAGCCGCTCGCGAGCCATCTGGTAACCGCTGCTCGTGGCGTTGTCCCGCGTAAATCACTCGTTCAAGTTGAATGTCGGATAATCGGCCTTCGGTTATGATCTCGCGCGACAGGTGCGGACGGTAGGTTATCTCCGGCGGCAGCACGGCAGCCATTGAAGCTGACTCGACAATGGGCGCAGGGTGAGGCGTCCCGCCCTTCAATCTTGCGGGACTGTAGGGAACAAAGAGGGTCTTACACTCTGGCTCTGCGGTTTCGCTCTCGCTGTTCGTGCCCTCGGTCGTCTTGCTTTCGCCAGCCTTGCTCTCTGCTCTCTCTGGCTCCGTGTCCTTGCTCGTCCCGTGGACTGCGAGTTCCTTAAGCGACTCCCACAGGCTTTCGAGATTGTCTGCTTCTCCCCAATTGATGTTGTTAAGTCGCGCTTCCCAATTCTTGCCGGGTGTCGGGCCGGTCTTGTCAATAATCAGGATTTGCAGACCGTAGCTTGTGCCGTACTTGCCATATTCGTTGCCGCCGAAATGAAAGTTGGCGCGTACGTTGTACGTTGTGGTCAGAACCTTCCACCAATCGCTAAAACCGGGGCGAGTGAAGCTCATCGCTTCGCTCACAATCGCGACCAACCTTCCGCCTTGCTGCATTCGCCTGAGCGCGCCTTCCACGTGTCGAGCGCCGTAGATCATTCGGTTAGCGACAACCCGTCCGCCTGTCGCGCTGAAAGGCGGGTTCATCAAAACGGCGGTTGGCCTTATCTCTGTGTCGAGCAGATCGTGAATGAACTCCGCGTCTACGCTGTTGGTTTCGAATCCAAGAACCCGGTCGAGGAGCATGCGGCGGCGCGGGCTTATCTCGTTGCACACCACGTGAGCGCCGATAGCGCGCGGCCAGACGGCAAGGCTCCCGGTTCCCGCTGACGGCTCAAGCACGAGGTCATTCGGTGAAGGGTTCAACAGTCGGTCGGCTATATAGGCGAGTGCTGGCGGTGTTGAGAATTGCTGAAGCCGAGATTGCTCAAGCGTCCGGTCTGACTGCCTGGGCAAGCGTTGGGTTAGAGGCCGCAAGGTCCGGCTGAGAGCATCGGCTACGCTCATTGACATGAGTTCGCGTGCCTGGGTTTCGAGCAGTTTGTTGACCGCCGTTTCCATCGCGTCGTAGGCGTCGCGAGCGGTGTAAGTGCCTCGCGCACGGCTTCCGCCATAGGCTCGGTCGGCCATCTCAGTAAGCGCCCGGTTGTTGATAGACTCGCCGGCGAGCAAACGCCCGTGAATCTCTTCAATCAAGCGCTCGGTTCCCAATAACAAATCGGAGTTGGGCCTTACCGGTGCGGTTGGTGCGAGCGAAACGGCGGTGATACAGTTTTCTCTGAGCATCGATTCTCTCCGTAGGCAGGTGAAGTTGGTGCTTTCGGGCTAGAGGCGTTGGGGCGCTTCTAGCCCGTTCGAATTTCAGTATTCGCTAGGCAACAAAAGAGTGGTGGCACCGCGGTCGGCTTCGGTGATGATCCAAAGCGGCTCGCCGGTGCGGGTGCGATAGACGCTGAAGATTCGGAACCTGGCTTTTACTGACAGGTCATTCTCGCTCGCGTCGTGGTCGTCGCACTCTGACCAGTCTCCACTCGCGTGGCGAGACACGAACTCAAGCGGAGTTTGCTCTGAACGCATCAGAAGCGCCAAAGCGCCCGGCGTGGCGACTAACCTTCCGAGCGGGAATAGTGGTTGTTCGACATTCGGCTTACTAAAAGATACGTGCGATTGACTGGCTGACATGCAGGTCTCCTTCCAAGTTCAAATGGAACGGGTCTCCGTTGAATCGGCGGAGTAGTCCGTTTAAGAAAGCTCTGAAAACTGCTTGCTCCCCTTAGAAGCAGAAGACCTGGCGGCGGGGTCCCCGTGTGTCACCCGCAGGGCCGGAACGAAGTGGAGGACTCGCGTCGTAGTTCGCGCGAGTTGACTAACGGGGTGCCGCTGGAAGGTCTGATTCGGGGAGCAAGCAATGAGGAAATTTTGTTTGTGTGCGTTTGTGACGATTCTTGACTGACAGCGGCGACGTTGATGACCGATGTAGACGTATGAAAAGAGTGCGTGTGGAAACTGTAAAGGGATTCTTTGATCAATTGCATCGGTTCCCACCGAATGGAGCGGGACCCGTGATCACGGAAGAGAACCATCGAAACATCAGATATCCGAAGTACTCAGGCTGTGACCTCACGCGGGTGGCTGACTCAAGAACGCTCCGGTATTCTTGCAAGCGTGAACTCGCTTGAAGTTGCCAGGCACCGGACCGCGATTAGACGAAACGACCTGTCTCGCCCGATTCGAATTGCTCGCGATGACGGATTGATCGGTCCCACTGTTTCGGTATTCGACTACGGGTGCGGGCACGGAGACGACATGCGCCGGCTTTCGGCGCTAGGGATAGATTGCCTTGGATGGGACCCGGTCTATCGCCCACTGACTGAACGTGTACGCGCCGATGTCGTTAATCTCGGGTATGTCATCAACGTGATCGAGAGCCCAGACGAGAGGGTAGTAGCGCTCCGCGAGGCATGGTCGCTCGTAGAAAAAGTCCTAATCGTCTCAGCGCGGCTGAGCCACGAATCCAGAGGGGAACAGCAAGCTACTTTCGAAGACGGGTGCCTAACGCGGCGTCAGACTTTCCAGAAGTACTACGAGCAAAGCGAGCTAAGAGACTGGATCAACCAAGCTCTCCGCGTCTCGTGCGTCGCAGCGGCACCCGGCATATTCTACGTGTTTCGCAACGACGAAGCTCGACAGTCTTTCGTCGCCGCTCGGTTTAGAGGCCCTATTCGGGCACCACGGCTTCGGCGATCCGAAGTTGCTTTCGAACGACACAAAGCGCTACTCGAGCCTCTGATTGAGTTCATCACCGCGCGCGGTCGCCTTCCTGATGAATCGGAGCTACAGATCGCTTCAGCCGTTCGCAGTGAACTTGGAGGACTGGGCCGAGCACTTGCGCTGATTCGGCGGGTCACAGGCCGCGAGCGATTGGAGCAGATTCGCGAGGAGCGATCCCAGGACCTGCTCGTCTACTTGGCGCTCGCTAGATTTGGTGGGCGGCCTCGATTTTCACAGCTTCCGGCAGACCTCCAGCTTGATGTGAGAGCGTTCTTTTCAACTTATAACCGCGCGTGCGAACTCGCCGACAAGCTACTCTTCTCTGCGGGAGATCGCGAGAGTGTCGAGCAGGCCGCTAAGTCGTCGCAAGTAGGTAAGCTGACACAGAGTTCCTTGTATCTCCACGCCAGCGCACTTTCGCGGATCTCTCCGTTGTTGCGAGTGTATGAGGGCTGTGCGCGTGCCCTTATTGGCGCCGTGGAAGGAGCGAACATCATCAAGGTACATCGCGATCGTCCACAGGTTTCGTATCTATCTTATCCTGACTTCGAGAAGGATCCGCATCCGCCACTGAGCGCTTCTCTTCTGGTTGATCTTCAGACGCTACGGCTGAGCTACCGAGAATATTCTGATTCGGACAACCCGCCGATTCTGCACCGCAAGGAGGAGTTCGTTGCGTCGGATCACCCTCTGCGGGCGAAGTTTGCCCGGCTTACGAAGCAAGAGGAGGGATACTGCCTCTACGAAGAGACTCGCTCGATTGGCACGCGCAATGGTTGGAACAATGTGCTAAAAGAGAAGGGGCTAAAGCTCAGCGGTCATCGTGTCATCAGCCTTTCGGCGGAAGTTTGAAAACTCGCGTATCGGATTCCGAGGGCATCGCCGCCCCAACCGTGTTGGTTCCCGAACCACTGCAACCCTGAACTGAACCCCTTAGCCATTGACCGCACTAGTGTACTGTTTCACAAATAGCTATACAGGTAATGCCTGCTTAGCGCGCTGGATTTTGCGCAGTATGTTTTCGCCTTTTGCATTCCAGGTGTAGCGAATCGGATTGAGATTTCGATCCGCTAAGTAGCCAAGAATTTCATCAGA
>QHVH01000093.1 GCA_003222245.1 Blastocatellia bacterium AA13
GCTATTCCTGCGACCCAACTTCGCCCCGGCATGGTGATCAAGCACAATAACGACCTGCACTCGGTGTTCAGCGTGGAACACCGTACCCCCGGGAACTTGCGCGCGTTTATCCAGGCCAAGTTGCGCAACCTGCGGACCGGAGCCATGTTTGAGCACCGCTTCCGCTCCGCCGACGCGATCGACAAAATCACTGTGGACGAAGTTCAGATGGAGTATCTCTATAACGATGGCGACGATTACTACTTCATGAATACCGAGAACTATGAGCAGACCCATCTGACGCGCGATACCCTCGGGGACTCCGTGGATTACCTCATTTCTAATCTTCAGATCAAAGTTGAATTCTTCGATGGCAAAGCAGTGGGCATCGAGCTCCCGCAAACGGTTGAGATGACGGTCATCGAAACCGAGCCCGGACTGAAGAGTGCGACAGCATCCAGTGTCACGAAACCTGCCAAGACCGAGACGGGCCTCGTCGTCCAGGTGCCTCCTTTCATCAATGAAGGAGAAAAGATTCGCGTAGATACTTCCGAGGGCGCTTATCTATCGCGTGCTTGAGGTTAGCCTGTTTGAAACGGTGCCATATTGCCTGGGCAGAGATGTGGGAGAGCACGGCTCTGAGCCATGTCGCATAGGGGCTATGGAGAGGCGCTTCAGCCTCTGAGGTCTTTGCTGATTCCTGTATGTCAGAAAAAACCACCGAAGCTCGGCGTTTCCTGGTCCGCGGGCGTGTTCAGGGCGTGGGTTTCCGCTGGTTCGTCGAACGCGAAGCGCACATGCTGGGCATCGCCGGGTGGGTCCGCAACAAGGCCGACGGCAGCGTTGAGGTTTTGGCAATTGGCAATCGAGATCAGCTGCTCGGTCTTCGCTCCCGCCTGCGACAAGGTCCTCGCGCCGCGCGCGTCGATGATGTCGAGGAATCAGAAGCTAAGCCAATCGCTGGGCTAACCAGTTTTCGTATCGAAGGAGCGTGGTAGATGGGAAGCAAAGTCGCCGTCAATTGCGAGCCGCTCAAGCAGCTGATCCGGGAAGTGCCTGACTTTCCAAAGAAGGGAATCCTGTTTTACGACATCACCACCTTGCTCAAGGACAAGCTCGGATTTGCTACCCTCATTGACGCACTTGCCGAGCACTACCTCAACAAGGACATAGACCTGGTCCTCGGAATGGAAGCACGGGGCTTCATCTTCGGCCCAGCGCTCGCCTACCGGCTCAACGCTGGCTTTGTCCCGGTGCGCAAACCCGGCAAACTGCCCGCAGCCACCGCCAGCCTGAGCTACGATCTCGAGTACGGCAGCAACACACTGGAAATCCACAGAGACGCCATTCAGAGCGGGCAGCGCGTGATTATCGTCGACGACCTGCTCGCCACCGGAGGAACCGCTGCCGCAACCGTGCAGCTCGCCAAATCACTGGGCGCCGATGTGTGCGGAGTCGGCTTCGTCGTGGAACTCGATTTTCTCAACGGCCGCGACAAGCTGAAAGGCTGCGACGTCTTTTCGCTGCTCCACTACGACAAATGAGGGGACCGTAATGGTGTTGGGCGGCCTTGTCATCCTGAGCGACTCTGCACTCGGGAATGATCTCGATCGTTGTCATTGTGAAAGTCATCCTGGGCCGGGTTATATAGGCTTAACCTTCTCCCACACGATGGTCCAGCGCTCTACCTCGCCGGACTGCTCCACATCGGAAAAAGTCATGCGATTGTCTTCCAGCCGATACGGGCGCTTCTGCACTGTGCCGATGAAGTTGGGATTGAACGAGACTTCCGGATAATGCACAATCACCTGATTCTTTTCGTCAATTTCGTATCTGCCGCAGTAGCTGCTGAACCCTGAAGCCGCACTGATCTTCTCGCTACCGGTAGCGCTTTCCTCATTGCTGTGCCAGTTGGGACGACTTGGCTTCATCAGTGCGACGCACATGTACCCGTCCTGAGCGTATACAAGATAGCCGCTCGCATCAGCGCCCAGGTCAGGATACGGCCGCTCGGCCGTCGCGTAACTTCTCTTCCGTAGACACCAGCTTCCATGTGCCAATGAGAGCTTGCCGGAGTGATTTCTCTGAAACCTGAGCCGATGACTGGAACACAGTGCACAGCAAGAACCCCATCGACAGGAAAACAGAAGATCTCTTCATAGCCCGGCATCATACGGCAAAACATGCTTGTGTTCCTGCACTAGGCCATCCGTAGCCGTGCCTGATTCAGGAAAGTTGCCGAAGGCGTGCTGCTATACTGCGTCCAATTTGCGTTGGGAGGGCACCGTGTATCGAACTGTTCTTGCGGTAATCCTTGCTATTTCCCTGCAAGCAGTAGCCCAGACCAGTTCCTCTTCCTCCAACCCGAAAGTAAGAGCAATCACCGGATTTGTAAGGCTCGACCGCGCAAACTACCAAAAGCAAATTGGCGACGCTCTCGTTGTTTTGCGAAAAGCAAAAGCTGAATTCGAATCCTCGGGTTATGAAGTCGAAACCGTTCGTATCACGACTCAGCCCCTCGCGGAACTCGTGGCCGGGATGGCGGAAGATCAGGCATTTGCATTTCTTAAGCAGCTTGACGATCTGTCCGTGAAAGAGAAGTTCCTGCCGAATGTTGGACCGGGGATGCTGCACGACACCGACGACCCCGCCACCATGCATCTTCTGGAACGCGCGCTGTCAACCCTGCCTAACATCGAGGGCAGCGCCATCATTGCTGACGAAGCGGGTATCCACTGGAACACTATTCGGCGCACTGCCGAACTGGTGAAGTATGTCGGCGAGCATAGTCCACGTGGTCAGGGGACCTTCAACTTCACAGCCACCGCCATGCTGAAGCCCTTCGGGCCCTTCTTTCCCGGTTCCTATCACACCGGTGCTGGTAGCCAATTCGCCATCGGCTTTGAAGGCGCCAATGTGGTTCGCGAGGTCTTCCTCAAGGACAAGGGGAACGCCGCAGCCGCTACCGCCGATTTGACCGCTGCACTGACCAAGCACGCATCGGTCGCGGATGAGGTGGGCAAAAAAGTGGCTGCGGAAACCGGCTGGGTGTATCTCGGGGTCGATCCGACACCCGCACCTCTGGGAGACGTGTCAATAGGCGCCGCAATCGAGGCTTTTACGGGCGCGAAGTTTGGCTCCAGTGGAACCCTTACTGCAGCGCACATCATCACAACTGCGGTGAAAGCCGTGCCGCAAAAACAGGTCGGCTACTCCGGTCTCATGGTCCCTGTGCTGGAAGACAAAGTTTTATCGCAACGGTGGGCCGAGTCGACTTACAACATCGACTCCGTGCTGGCATATTCGGCAGTTTGCGGGACTGGATTAGATACAATCCCCCTTCCGGGGGACACCAGCCCGG
>QHVH01000056.1 GCA_003222245.1 Blastocatellia bacterium AA13
AAGCTTGAGATGGTCAAGGAGAGAGAACGGCTCGACAACGCGCGGCGGTTTGGCGAGTTCAGGCAGCTTCCACTCAAGGATTCTCGCGGACTGGACTACACAAAGAGCATCCGGGAAGTTTCTCCGCGAAGCGCATTGGAGACCATCATAAGGCACTTCACCGACAGCGCCGAGCAGAAGAAAGAACAGAGGGAACTTGCGGACGCGTTGAGAAAACAACTGGATCGTGCCGAAGAGCGTGCCGACAAAGCCCGAGACTTCCGCGGCGCGGTGGACAGGATAATGAGCGATTATTCCCGCGCGGCAGGAGTATCGCCGCGCCAAGTGGCTCCCTGGCTAACCTCCCAGCAGATCGCCGAGGTGAGAGAGTTTGCGGAGAAGCTGCCGGCTCTGAATAAAGACAGAATCGAATTCAACGACGCGGCGAGTCAGGCTGAACGAGGGCTTCGAGAACGGGAAGCAGTCGACGCCGCCAGAGTGTCTCAGCAAGCTCACGCTTTTGATCCCGCAACCGCTCGAAGGAGCAATCGCCATCTCAAACGGAATCACGTACTGATCGGTCGGATCGGGACAGCCCTTCCCGCAGCCGATGAGACCGCCGGGCGGACCTACGGCTTACCCAGGAACCGCCACTTTGAGGTGAATGGAGTTCGGTTGGACTAGCGACGGCTGTCCACGGTGTACAAGGCCGGTACTTTGGAATCACGGTTTGCTCATACAAAGAGTCTCAACGAAGTCTCTCCCAAGAATGCGTTGGAGACGATTATCCGATATTTCACCGACAGCCGGGAACAGAAGCAGGAGCAGAGACAATTGCTGGATGCGGCGAGGCTGCAACAAAGCCGAGCAGAGAACCAGGCGACCCGGGGCGGCGGATTTCTCGCTGGTGATGGAACGGATACTCGAGGATCACTGCCGAGCGGCAGGGGATGTCGGTCGACAGGGTAGTTCCGATGCTGACCAAGCAACAGATCGCGGAGATGCGAGACTTCGCCGAGAAGATGCCGTACTCCAGCACGATCAGCAAGGAATTCACGGATGCGGCGAGCCTTGCTGAACGTTGGTATGAACAACGAGCGGCAACCCAAGAGCAGGAAACGGACGCCTACCTACGACCGCTCAAATCGGCCTGGAGAGGATACCCGTTCCCAGCCGACCAGGAGCGATGATCGGACCGATCGCGACCCGTCGCCACGCGGGAGGTGAACACAACGAAAGGTCATCGGTGAACCAACCGTACTAAGTAAACACTTCAACCGAAGCCGCCGTCGAGTCTTTGCCTGAGGCGGTAATGACCCACTAGCCAAGTTGCTCAATCGCACCTCATTGTTGGCAGGCAGTGAGGCTGGTTCCTCAAGTGAAAAGCTGAGCAAGGTCGCTCGTCATCTCTTGATCTCTACCCACCTTACGTCCGGTTAACTGCTTCCTGCGAACGCTAGACCACGTGTGCCGTCTCTGTTTCGTCCCCCAATGGGGCGGCTCACGGATTGCAACAAGAGCGACTCAGATGCAGTAGCCACAACACCCCGTATCTTCTCGAGAGCTATATCAATAACAGCCCGGTCCATAGTTAGCGAAGGGGAGAGCTTTATGCGTTCACCGTCACCACCTCGCGAATAGAGAATAACGTGCTGACGCATTCCTTCGGCTATGATTTCCCGGGCGATGTCGGCCCTTGAAAGGCACTCTTCATCGGGCGACGTTAGCTCCATGCCTATTACGTATCCGAGTCCGTAAGCCCTGCTGATGAGTGGGTGATTCGAAAAGAGGTTTTGCAGACCCAGTAGGAAGTAATCGCCGTTCTCCTTCACGCGTTCAAGAACGCCATCGGCCAGCAGTATGTCTAAGACCTCCAGAGCAATGCCACATCCGAATGCATTATTCAGAAATGCTCCACCGAAAACTGTAGCGTTGAGCGGATTGCGACTCACCGCCGAAAAAATGCTCTTCCGGGCGATCAATGCAACGAGGGGGTAAAAGCCCCCACCGAGTCCCTTGTGAGTGACAATAATGTCTGGGTTCTCAACTCCAAAGTTCTCTATAGAGAAGACCCTGCCGGTCCTTCCTAAGCCTACTTGCAGATCATCGACGACGAACAGCACGTTATGGCGCTCGCAAATCTCCTGAATCGCTCTTAGATAGCCCGACGCCGGTAAGATGTTTCCTGCCGATCCCTGAATGGGCTCGACCAACAACGCCGCGAGTGAGGATTGGTTCGCTTTGATGATGCGTTCAGATGTCTCAAGACAGCCACAGGTTCGACTGCTCGGGCTACCTTGGGGACAGCGGCTCTCTTCGCAAAATGGAATCTTGATCGAGGCCTCAGTCATGAGCTCAGAATGATCTACGAAACAAGCGTCTGTGGCGGGTAGAAGGCTCAATGTTGATCCATGAAATGCCTTATCGAAGCTGGCAATGGCTGCTTTACCAGTAACGATGCGCGACAGCTCGATAGCCTTGTCCACAACAAAGCTACCGCTGATGTTAATTAGCACTTCGTATTCATCCTGCTCAAGTGGGGCAACGCTAAGAAGGCGCTCCGCCAACTCAACTTGATTCTTGTTGGGAAAAGGGTAGTTGTTATCCACGAGTTCTGCTTCGCGTTTCAAGGCTTCCACGAGTCGGGGATGGCAATGACCAAACGGGACAGCACCATGCGACATAACCAAGTCAAGAAAGGGTTGTGGGTGTCCTTTGAACCACACCCACTCTCCGAAGGCCCGCTCCATGAAGTACTCTCCGTACCGGAGACTCCGGTCAATCTTGCAACAATTTCGGTCAAACTGTGCGCTAATCATTTTAGATTCCTCCGGACTGGTTCATCGACCCTTGTCCAAGCAGCCTCTCTCTAACGCCTTTGATTACAACACCCGCTCGCTTCCTCAAACTCTTTTCCTTGAACGAACCTGTATTCCTCAACGACCGCGCCATCTCCTCATATAGTATCGATGCGACTTCATTGGCTTGACGATGCCTTTCCTTGAAGAACGGGATGCCTGAGATTGTTTCCTTGAACGCGTGAATATACGGTACTTGTTGCAGTGCCTCCAACTCATAGACCGACTTCAATGGTGAACACCCGCCAAGCAGAGTCCAGTTCTTCTGGAGTTCGTAGTCTGTAGCCCACGTCTGTGCAAACTTGAATGCCAACTGCTTGTTTTTTGAATTCTTCGGGATGAAGAATGACCAGCCCTCGACTTGGAAATGGCGCCGATCAGTCGAATCGCTGCGAGGGATGGGTACAAACTCAATGTCACCGTGGCTATCACCGGCGAAGTGTTTGTCGATATCATACGCGCTGTCAGTCCATGCAAAGCACATGTAGAGCTTGTTTTCTTTGAAAAGCAGGATTTCTTCATCCCAATAGCGAGAAGAAAGTACATCCTCGGGCGAAAATTCCTTTAGGCCAAAAAACTTCTGCGTCGCGGTCGCGACCTCGGGCTCGTTCAGGAATTCTAACGACTCTTCCAAGTTTAGAGGCTCTGAACTGGAAGTCACCGAACCATACACTAGATTTAGCCATTCATACCAAAGAGAAATGTGACCCTTCGGTCGCACGCAAATCGGTTTGACAGCAGTTCGAAGCTTCTGCTTCGTCAGGGAACCAAAGTTCTCAACAACATGGAAGAAGTCACTCCAAGTCTCTATGTCCGGAATCCGGCAGAGGTCTTTCCAATTCTTCCTGACACACAGGATCATCGTGAGAGTCGAAAACGGTACACCATAGATTCTGCTTTTCTCATCACAGGAAGCTTGGTACGAGCACGTTACGTCAAAAAAGAAATAGTCTTCCTTCTTTAAGTTCGCTCCTCCGGCAAATTGATCGAGTGGTTCGATGAGATCGGATTCAACGAGTTCGCCAATCAACCTGTGCGGCAATGTCACAAGATCGTACTCGTCGCTTCCAGTTCTTAGAGCGTGCAGGGTCTTGGCGACGATCGACTCGTGTTGATCTGGATCATCATCTAGATTAATCCTCAAATTGGAAAACAGCCTGTCCTTGCTAAGTTGAAATGCCTGTGCTAAGACGCGCTCACGGGGTCCCAGCGGCAACGCTGGAAGCCGAGGATCATTCTCGTAAATACTTCTAACCATCAACTGGAATGGTCTTAGGTTTTCGCCTGTGATCTTTAGGTACACCGTATCACCTATGTACCGGTGACGTGTGCGGTCCACCCACTTTAAGTACCTATCTAACCCGTCGTACGATAGCGACTCAAAAGGACCGCCCTCCTGAGCGACCGCTCTTAGAGTCGAGTCGACCAAGGCGCCGAACTGAGACATAATCTGAGCTCGCAAGGAGTCATCGCTGTTTGGATCGGTCAGAATGTCGACTGCAGCCGTAGCAGCGGCCAACCGGCGCAGTCTCTCAGAATGTTGTAGACCTTGTTCGAGCAGCCCAACCTCTTTCATTTCCTTCGTGAACTGTCCGATGACCGCAGCCAGGCGCTTTAGTTGCTCCTCTGCACCGCTTTCGTATTCCGATGGCGCATTCTCTCGTATCGCCCGGGTGCACTCTAAGACGACATCTAGGAGGTCCGCTCCGCAGAAAACGCGATCTACATCCTCGGGATTCAAATGTACCTTCAAATCATTCTCAACTCGCTCAAGTGCTGCCTGAGGCTGCGTCTCGATGATGGGAAGTATCTTACCGCCATAGAAACCAATTATTATGTCATTCTCATCTAGAGATAGACTCTTGCGGTCGGTTACCGCACAGTTTCGCGGCCTTCCCCAGTCCTGTAAGTAATCAGCGAGGCAAAGGAGGAAGGAGATAGGGTTTGTATCGAGGCGAATCGAGAAGCTATCGTAGTAGATGCCCTCGGCAATCGCTTTCCTACCTAAGTTGGAATCACGATCCAGAAGGGATTTGTTTACGTTATGCAGTGCGATGGCTGAGGTTGCCTCATCAAGGAGGGTTTCTGGGATTAGGTCGTTGGCTATCTCTTTAAGATAGCTGAACGCGTCCCGAAACTGAGCATCCGCTTCTAAGGAGGCTGATTGCTTTAGTAAATGGTCTGCATAGTTCTTAAAATGCGTGTATAAGAACTTCAGCGCAAGGGCACCCACAATCCCGTGATCGACGAAGCTGTCCCTCGTATTCGCGTAGTGTTTTCGAAAGAAGTCGAAATAGAGCAGAAGGCCTTCAGTCTCTTCTCCAAATAATTTTGTATGCTTTGCCCTTTCATTCATCTTGCTATGGATAGGGCCATTGGCGAATTCATATTTCGCGAGATTATCAATCGTCTCGATTTCTTCCGGCGGAACGAAATTGGCCCTTGTCCGCAATCGGCTTTCCAACTGAGAACCCCAGCGCAATGAATGCGAAGAAGGTCGAACTCCTCTACTATCATCGCGGAACGACAACAGCGGGGTTCTTGTATATTCATTGAGTATCTTCACAAATCGCGTCTCGTGGGTCTCAACATTCTCCTTGCTGACCTCGAACAGATAACCTACGTCATGAAAGAGCGAAGCCACTTTCCAGGTCATTACGAACATGGACAGGCTCGTGGCGTCGTCAATGCCTGGGATTACGGATTCTATCCACGTACTAACAGCGCTCTTTAGAACCGGGCATCCCAGATAGAGATATAGGCCCAGATTGAAGACCCTTAGTTGGTGAACGAAGTGGTCACGATAGCCCTTATAGAAGGTGGCTGGACTGGCTTGAAACTGCTTATCGTAGAACTCGTGCAAGAACGGATAGATTCCCGCATGCCTCTTCCCATACCATAAGTGTTTTATGATGTTAAGTGCATTAAGCTGAACGCGGTCATACTGCCTACCGCTATACATATCAACATACCAAGTCATTACATCCTTTAGTTGCGTAGCGTCGTTTAAGGAATCTCCATAAATGTCGCGGGCCCTTGGATCGAGAAGAAACTCGACCAATAAGCGATCCATGCCGGATACCCGTTGCAGACCTCTACCACGTTCTGCGTCTCCAGCGAAGGATATGGGTGTGCCTAAGCGCTCGGCTAAAATGTTTATCATCTGGTTCCCGGTCCACTAAACCTTTAGCCTTGCGAGGATTTCGGCGTACTTCTCGGCTCTGCAGGTTGGCTTATACAGCAATAGGCCTGCTAGGACATCAGCAGGATTATTCATTCCATAGAAATCGATCTCTGCCTGAGTCAGGAAGCGTCTAACTCCTGCCTGACAAGTTCGCTTAGATTCAACTTTGAGAAAGTTCATTTGCGACACAGGGCTCGTGTACCAATTAATAAAGAACTTGGCCATTTCTTTGTGCGTTGAGCCGGACGAGATCATGTATGTGTCGACCCAACCCTGAGTGACACGGGGCGTGAAGAGTTCGAACGGCAAACCCTGCTTCTTGAGCTTCAGTATGACCCAACTGATTACAACAAGGCCCAGAGCTGCTTCGTCCCTTCCAAATAACTGCTCAATCTCGTTTAGATCGGTGTATAGCTTCCTCGCATTACTCCGCAGGAGCACCAGATCCGCGTAACAGGCGCTTAACTGTTCCTGCGTCAAACAGTAAATATCGTCGTAGCCAAGATGTAATGCGGCCACTTGTACGGTGTTATCTTCGACAATCGGGAAAGCAACCTGACCTTTGTACTTCTTATCCCACAGGGCGTCGAAGCCTGTGGGCGCAGGCCTAACCTTTTCGGTATTGTATCCAACACCGACGGCATCCCAGCAGTTTGGAAATGCATACCATTCTCCTTTGTACATCTGATACGCAGGTTGTTTAAAACAGTCCCAGAGAGTTGGATATGAATCAGGATAGTCTCTGAAGTCGATTGGATCCACCAACCCGGCTTCTGCATATTTTTGTGGCCATAGTGCATCACACTGGACGATGTCGTATACCTGAGTGCCGCCCAGCTTCATTTTTTCAAAGGCGTTGGCATTACCCTCAAAATAGGTTCGCTTAATTCTGACGCCGTATTGACTCTCGAAGGGTCCGACAAACTCGTCCAGAGCATTGTCGGTCCAACATAGCATGCTCAAGTCGGTTAGTTCCTTTGGTGGCTGCTTTGTTATCTTGAAGTCTTTGATTGAATCTATCGTAGAGTTCTTTCTTGGACACCCCAGCAGGGTGAGCCCTACACCCGAACTCAAAGCCGCTTTCGCCATCTGTCGTATAAACTTCCTTCGCACAATACGGCCCTCTCGCTCAGGCACGGCCGAAGAATCTTCCTCGAGATCATTGATTCTCATTTCTCACCCCTTTCCAGGGTTTCAATCGAGTACTCCCTCCAGCTTCGATGAAACCCATATACCAACAATCACGGCAACGAGGATTTGCAGGGTGCCCAGCGCGTTCAGTTCTGGCGTCACCCCGACCCGCAATTTCGAAAACACCTCCATCGAGAGATTTGAGTCGCTGCCAATAGTAAAGAACGTGACTATGAATTCCTCGAAAGAGAGCGTCCAACAGAAGAGTGCTGCGGCCAGGAAGGTGGGCTTCAGTACGGAGAGTGTTATCAGCCAAAAGACTTGACGCCCCGTCGCCCCCAAGTCGCGACCCGCCAGCTCAAGTCGTCTGTCAAATCGTTTCAAGCTCGCTGATACGAGCACAAAAACGAAGGGCGCTAGAAAGGTTACGTGTCCGAACACGACGGACCAAAGGCCGAGACGCAGGTTGAGCAAGTGAAACAAGAACGCCAACGAAATGCCGAGAATGATGCCCGGTGCTATCATCGGCACGTACAAGAATGCTTCAAACCTTACCTTCATCTTAATAGCCCTGTCAGATGCATATGCCGCAAGAGATCCCAAAATGAGTGCTGCGATGGTTGCAAAGCTCGAGATGTATATACTGTTCAGGATCGCCCGTACGATGTTGTCATTGCGCAGCAACTTTTGATACCACTGCCAAGTGAATCCTTTCAGCGGGAACACCCCGTACGGAAAGCGATTGAAGGAAAAAACAACCAGCACAAACAATGGCAAGAATAGAATCGTGAGACACAGCAAGGTAGCGCCCCAACCCCCAACACTCAACAGTCTGTTCGCCACTCTGTTAATCATGGTGTTTGCTCACTCCCGCTACTCTTCTAACCACCAGAAGAACGCAGAGTCCGAAGGTAAGCGAGGCGAACGCTAGCGCTGACCCAAACGAATATTCAAAGGAATTCTTGAAGAACGTAGAAATGAAGTTTGCGATTAAGAAGTTATTCGACCCTCCCAAGACTTGAGGAGACACGAACTCATCGAGTGACGGAACAAAAACGAATACGAACCCTGCGAAGAATCCTGGCGCCGCGAGGGGTAGCAGGACCTTACGAATAACACCCCAACTTGTGGCACCCAGGTCGCGCGCAGCCATCAACAATGTCCTATCGATCCGCAACAGACTGGCGTAGATTGCGACAATCATGAAAGGAAGATAGAATCCGACCATTGACAGTATGACCGACAACCAACTGTAGAGCAAAGGTAGAGGGTTCTTGATGACTCCCAACCAAATGAGGAGTTCGTTTAACAGCCCCTTATCGCCAAGAATCGACATCCAGGCGAACGTCCGCACCAGATAGCTTGTCCAAAACGGAACCATCAGCAAGATCAATACTTGTCTGCTGGCTGACCGAGACCACCGAAAAGCCAACATATAGCAGAGAGGGAAAGCCAGACCACCGCAGAGTAACGCTACTACCGCTGAGACGACCAGGCTCTTAACAATAGCGGAAACATAGAATGCATCCGATACCAACCGCACGTAGTGCTCCACCGTAAAGACTAGGAGGATGCTATCTCCCTCGCCCTTCTTAAGAAAGCTCGCAACGAGCAACAAGCCCGCCGGAACATAGAAGAAACAGACAAGAAAGAGAGTTAGCGGCGCAGCGCTGATCCAACTCTCAAAGGAGAATATTCGATTTTCTTTTTTCTCGATCTTCATCTACAAAGCAAAGACACGAGCTTGGAGCCCATCCGACGGCTACTCTCTGTCCGATGTCAAATTGGTTCGCCGCATTATTTAGGACTACATGAGACTCGATATCCAGGTGTTCTTCGACCCTAATGAGATATCTAATTCGATCGCCGAAGAATCTTCTCCGAATGACTCTACCCTCAAACACTTTCGTATCAATGGACTGATCAACTCCGCTCATCGAGATCTCTTGCGGTCTAACAAAGCATGCGACCGCCTTGCCTGGGGTTGTATCGTCCGCAGACGTTCCCCAGAACGTAGTCGTTGGACCGGTTTGGATTTTAGCCAAGTCGCCCCGTCGCTCTACACATAGGCCACTCAAGTCATTCGTTTCGCCAAAGAAGCGAGCTACAAACGGCGTTATCGGCCGTTGGTAAAGGGCTTCGGGCGAACCAACTTGTTCGATTCTGCCGGCATTCATGACCGCGATTCTCTTTGAGACTTCAAGGGCGTCAGCTTGATCGTGTGTAACAAATACGAAGGTCATCCCGAGTTGATCCTGTAAGGCGGCGAATTCTCTGAGTAACCGCCGTCTGAGAACGGCGTCGATGGACCGCAAGGGCTCATCCAAGAGAAGCACTTTGGGACTATTCACCAATGCACGAGCCAGAGCCACTCTCTGTTGCTGGCCGCCACTCAGGGCCGCCGGCTTTCTTCGCTCCAAGCCATCCAACTTTAGAGTATGAATGATTTCGCCAACCATGGCTTCGATTCTACTCGCCACCATCGCTTTCACCTTCAATCCAAACGCAATATTCTGATAAACATTCAAGTGCGGAAATAACGCGAGGTTCTGAAACACTGTGTTCACGGGTCGATGCTCAGGAGCAACAGCATTCATCTTAACGCCGTCGATCAGAATCTCACCGGAAGTTGGATCTAAGAACCCTCCAATCAAGTGAAGCAGTGTGGTCTTGCCACAACCACTTGGCCCGAGAATGGAAAAGAACTCGGCACGCTCGATCCGCAAGCTCACTTCATCGACCGCTAGAGTGGACGGAGCATAGACCTTGCTCAGCCTATTTGTCACGACGATTGGTTCGTGCATTCAATTATCATAACCTTAGTGTGACTCCATACGCTTTGCCACCCGCTGAACACGAAAACTAAAACTCTATAAACGATGGAGGTCCCGGCCGTGATTCGCCAGCTAACCTTATCCGACCTCGAAGAGACGCTACAGATCGTATGCGCGTAAACGTCGCAGCCCTGCATTATATCACCAAACCGATGTGGTGCAATCGACTTTTGCGGCTCGGCACTGTACGCGCTGTCGGCACGCGTACGTTGCGCCACAGGTCCCTTTTGCTACCTCTACAAGTCAAACCAATCTAATCGCTTGATGTTAGGGTGCTACTGAAGTTGTATTGGAAAGTACTGTCTTGCTGAGGTTTCGGACACTGTGCGGTTAGAGACTTGAAACATGGTCCCAAGAAGGTTTGGCTAGACGTTACCGCGTACACCGCCTTAAAGAGGCACTCGTACAGTCCAACCAGCATCGCGATCCGATACAGGCACCGCCTTCATGATAACCGTGGTACCGACCAATAGATTATGGTCAATCGGCACCGGTAACAGATAGATGGTGACCGCGGCAAAGAACAACGCCATCCTTGTCGATCCGGTCAATCTGGAAAGCTTCCGAGGCAAATTTCGTGTGGCCGTCATACCTCGAATATCGCTGCCATTTCATGAGTCCGCAACCTCGGACGCACTCAATACCGAAGAGTCAGGCCCTGCTCAATTCTCCGCGCCGCGTCGCGGCTTATCTGATGAACAATAGTTGAAGCCATATGCAGCTTCGCCGCATGCAGCGATGCGTCTCGCATCTGTCCCGCGGCGGTGATCGAGCCTTCAAGCACGGCTTGGTTCGCTCGCATTTCAAGCGACGCCCCACGATTGATGCCCCCAGTTGTTATAGATGTGCCGCGTGTGGCGCCGCCCGCTGCTTGCTCTGAGCCCGCCTTCACCGCTGAGATCTGATCCTGGGCGTATCTCTGATGAATCTCAGTCATCTGGTTGACGTAGGTATCTTGGTTTGCGGTCATACCGGCTGAGGCACGTTCTTGGTTGTTGATCATCTTGCCGGCCGAGACGTTTGCCGCACTCGTCTGGCCTGCCGCCTTGTCTTGAATGGATTTGTACTGAATGTAAGCTCCGCCCGCGGCTCCTGCAACTTCGACTCCGGCGCCAACTACCTTGCCCAGTGTCGCAGGCCCTGGGCCTCTGTCTTTGGTCGCGCCTCGAATGCCGTCAGCAACCGCACCCGAGGCCGCGATTGTTTTATCGCCGATAAGCTTCTCGGTTCCGGCGGACCGGCTGGCTTCGGCCAGATCAATCTCTCGTTGCCGGCGGGCGTCGAGCTAGCATGATCGGCTCCTATCAACGCGGGATAGACGGCACGTGAGGGGTCGCCTTCTATGCGTAGCGTGTCCGGGTCGAGCTTGAAAATCGGGTTGTTGAAGTCAATCGCGCTCAGGGGGGACGTTAACGGCGGTATATTCCGACTATCGCCCCAACAGCCGGGAGCCATCAGCGTGAACGCCGCTGCGCCCTTCACGTAGAGATAAGCTCGATGAAGGAAGGATGGGAGAGCAGAAGATTGAGGCTCTTGTCGCAGGGCTCTCAGGCCGGCTTGTTGCGAGACCTCTCCGCGCAACAGGGCAGGCAGGGACGATGCCGCCCCGACATTATTTCTAGAGCTGCATTTCTCACAAATCCAAAACATATCAATCGCGCATTGATAATCTCGCGATTCTATCTTTTAGACCACTGAGCCAATAGACCACTGAGCCAAAGGACCGAGCTTTTCACACACGGAACTCCAAAGACAAGAACCCTCAATTGAGGAAAAACGCGCCAGGCCGATTCGCACGCGACTTAGTCGCGAGGAAGGCGGCCTGGTTCGGCGTTAGAGTGAGAGCGCGCTGCCAGGGTATTTTCACCCCCTGCTTCGCTCGCCCACCACGCCCGCCCCGCCCGCCCAGGATGCCTTCTGATAATGCCAATAAAGTAGTAGACTCTTCGCTCCGTGGAGATTCTTCCGCAGATAAGGGGTGCCATGAAAATCTTACTCTTCAATCCCGACAACGGGATTACCCGCAATTTCATGCCACATCTCTGGATGTTCCTGCTCCAGTCGCTTACTCCTCCCGAACACGAAGTTCTATTGATCGATGGCAATGCTCAGCGGATTGATGAAGAAGGTATTGCGCAGTTTGTGCGCGAGCAACAAATCGGTCTCGTGGGAATCGGCGCGATGACGAGGATGATTCAGAAGGCTTATAAACTGGCTGATGCGATTCGCGCCACCGGTGTGCCCGTTGTGATGGGCGGACCACACGTCACCGAGGCGCCGGATGAAGCGCTCGGGAGAACCGGCGGGCCACGCCACGCGGATGCGGTCGCTCTTGGAGAAGCCGACGAGACCTGGCCGCGCATCGTTGAAGATGCCGCGCGCGGCGAACTCAAGGAAATCTATACACCAGTCGACGAGACCGGTAAGGAACGGAAGCCCAGTCTGGATCAATATCCGATCATTCCATGGGAATCGATGGATCTGACACAGTTCAATCTTGTCCCAAAGTTCCTTACCCGGATGCTGAAACACCTCCCGGGCGGATGGGGAACTTTTCGGCTGATACCGGTTGAATCGGGGCGGGGATGCCCATACGGCTGCGAGTTCTGTACCGTAACCGGCTTCTTCGGGGACTCGATAAGGTTTCGCACCAACGAGAGCGTAGTGAGTGAATTGCTTCGGCTTAAAGCCAGGGCCAGGCGAGAAAGCGGTCAAATAGCGGTGTTCTTCATCGACGACAATTTCGCCATCAACGTCAAGCGCACCAAGTCGTTGCTGCGCGATATCATAGCGGCGGGCGCGCAGATGAATTGGGTTGCACAGATCAGCGCCAACCTTTTGCGCGACGAAGAGCTCGTCGACCTCATAGCCGCCTCGGGAGGCAAGTGGATATTCATCGGCATGGAGTCCATTGACACCACCAACCTCGCGATTGCTAACAAGGGATTCAATAAGCCGGATGAGTACAAGGCGGTGCTCGAGAGACTCGCCCAGCGCGACGTCCACGCGATCACCTCATTCATCTTTGGCCTGGACAACGACACCCCTGGCGCGGCGGATCGTACGCTCGAGCAAATTCGCACCTGGCCTCCGGGCTTGCCTGTATTCGGCATCCTCATACCTTTCCCTTCGACGCCGTTATACAAACGGCTGGAGCTTGCAGGGCGGCTCACTCGGCCGGAGCACTGGCTGGACTTCCAACCTTACCGAATGGCCCACACCCCGTTAAAGATGAGTATCGAGCAGACCCATTCGGAAGTAGATCGCGCGTGGGCAACGTCATATAGCCCCGAAGCCATAGCGCTCGCCGTGAATTCGATACGAGACAAACCGCTCGGACACAAACTGAACATACTCATCGCGCGTCTCTGTTTTCGCGGAATTTATTTCCCGCAGATGGGTAAATGGGCGTGGCTCAAAGTGATTGCTCAGAATCGCCGCACGATTATGGCGCTGATAAGCGAGGCTCTCGGATCGCGGTCCAAAAATCCGAAGGAATCCCGTGCCAGCCAATTCGAAGCCGATTGCTGATATCACGGCTTGATTGGCGAGATACCTGTTTATTCAAATCCAAGACTCTTGACTTGCCGGTGGACACATTGGCCGCGCTCGTTTGGCTAGCTGATTTGTCTTGAGTCGATTTGTACTGCAAGTACGATCCACCTAAGGCGCCCAGAACTTCTACGCCGCCCGCACGCACTTTACCTCCAGCCTCTTTACAATGGCTTCGCGCGCTTTACTCGCGTCAGGTAGACGACTCCACCCGCGAGCGCGACGATAATTAGCGGAGCGAATGCGAGGAATGAGAACATCAGCGCTTTTTCACGGGCGACCCCGATATTTGCAAACAGTCCTATAAGCGCCCATTCTCGGAGGCCGATGCCGTTAATCGTAACAGGCAGCATTCTTATCAAATCGACGATGGATGTGACCGCGAAAATCTGCCACAGGCCGATCCCCAATCCCATTGCCAGCGAAACAATATAGAAGCTGAGGCTCCAGATCACTCGAACGAGTACTGAAAGCGCGAAGGTCTTCAAGATCATCGTGCGATGTTTGCGAAGCTCCGACATCGCCTCTAGGGTTCGCGCGGCGGCGTCTCCGATTCGCTTGATCGAGAGACGGACTCCAACCGCGCGAATCAGACGGGCAGCCAGCGACGATAGCGAGTTGCTCAGCAAGGCCGCGGAGGCAAGGAAGCCGAGCGCCAAAACTGCTTCGCCCAAGTAAATCAAGCGGCTTTCCGGGAGGAGAGCATTGCTGGCGAGCGTCGATCCAAACCCGATGAAGAGAACCGTGAAGAGGCCGATCAGCTTTTCAAAAGCGATTGTGGACAGCGCGAACGACTTGCTCGAAATATCGCGGTCTAGATAAATCAACCGGGAGACATCTCCGATGGCAGCGCCGCCCGGCACAAAGTTTCCGAAGAAGCACCCTATCAAGTTGTATCGGAACAGTCTCGCGGTAGGAATCGAATAGCCTCCGACCTCTAGAACAACGCTCCATCGAAACGCCATGAACCAGTAGACCATAATCGTGGCGACGATCGTCAGCGGTAGATAAGCCATCCGAGTCGATTTGATCGCATCGATAAGCCGACTCGCGTCCGAATTGGCGATAATAAAGACCAGAGCGCCGCCGCCGATCAGCACCTGGATGATTCCGCTTCCGCGCAATTTCAGGCCGAGCTTCGCCACGCCCGATCTGCGCTTCTCCTCGCTGACTGCCGGTTGGGTTTCCATTCTTTCCAAAAGGTTATTTGTTTCGAGGCTTCGAGTGAATGCTCACCCAGATTCGCGCGAGCTCCGCCAGAGTGGAGGGAACATGACTCGGCCGAATAGTCGAGACGCCCGCTGGACGAGGATAATGCCTGACTCCAATTTCAACCAGCCGAAGTCCGTAGTAGCGCGCCTTGGCCAGTATCTCGGCATCGACGAAAAACTTCTTCGATTCAATTGTGACCCTATCGAACACTTCGCGGCGGAACAGCTTGAAAGCGCAATCGATGTCCCTGACATTGATTCGGAACGTCACTCGAACAAGAAGATTGAACACCCAGGAAGCAATCAAGCGCGTTAATGGATCGAACCGATAGATGCGAAACCCGCAGACGATATCCGCGTCCTCGATCAGGGGCAGGAGCTTGGTCATTTCTCGAACGTCGAACTGATTGTCCGAGTCGGTGTAGAAGATCAGTTGATAACGAGCGTTTCCAAAGCCGGTCTTCAATGCTTCCGCGTATCCGCGATTAGGGTTGTGATGAAACACCTTTATGTGGGATGGATCGGCGGCGGCGAGCCGATCCATGATTTCTCCCGTCCGGTCTCGCGAGCCGTCGTTGACGACTATAACTTCCCACTCGCGAAGCGGAAGCGATGCGAGAACCTCCACCATCCTACCGGCGGCCGTTTCGATATTCTCCTCTTCGTTGTAGGCCGGCATCACCGCCGAGATGGAGTCGAACATATTCGATTCAATGAGTGATCTCAGTCGATGATGAGTGAAATACCAAAAAGCGCCTGACAGGATTCAACCAATGCTCAGCCAAGATATCCCCACCCTCGAAGCCTCTCGCGTATCTCCTCGCTCTCCTCGTCGGTCATCGCGCCGACCTTCTCCGATTCTTCGCCCGAAAACTCATCTGACAATCGAACCGGATTCCTGCTCATATAATCTTCGGTGAAGATTTCCTCGAGAACGCGGCCGTCCATGTCCGACGGAACCTCGACGCCAAAGGTGTGAAGTATGGTCGGAGCGTAATCGATTATTCGAGCTCCGTGGATGTCCGCTCCCTGTTTGAGCTCCGGGCCTCGGCCAAGCATGATCCCGTGCATTCGATGATCTCCGGAGTTCCCGTAGACCGGAGTGATGAATTTGTTCGAGGTGAGATCGAGCGTGCCGAGCGGCTTGTGGGTCATATCGCTCGGCAGGAATTGAATGTCCGGAGACTCTTCGCTGTGCGGGCCTGAATATAGGTCTTCCCGTCTCCAGATTGGTCCTATCAGCCGCTCTCCGGTTTCGGGGTCTTTCAACGTCTTCAGCTTTTCGACGATTCGCCCGATCGTCTTTTCGCACTCAGGTCCCGGATCGACGATTCCGTTGGCTTCACGGCCGCGGAGATTGATGAACACCTGTCCGTAGTTTCCCTTTGAGTATGCGACGGTGCGCGACCAGTCGACGTCTCCAAGCGAAAGCATCAACAGGTTCCCGAGCTTCATCAGCGTCGATCTGTTTGTCACGCCCACCGATAACCGCAAATGCGCCAGCCCGAGCCTCATCGCTGAGCGATACGCCAGATCGGGCGTCAATCCTATTCGGAACAACGCCCGTTTGAATCGGGTCATTGCGTCTCGCTTCAACACGAGAAGCCCCTCTTCGATCAACCAGACGTTAAAGCAGAGAAACTTCTTTATGGGTCCGAAGCCATGATCAGAGCCCAGATAAACGGTCGCGCTCTCGCCGACATCATCGAAGAGCTTGCCCATCGTGGAATCGACTGTATTCCAGTACTCGTTGATCCGGCCGATGTTCGCATCGTGTTCTTTTTTGTCAAAGAAGGGATGAGATTCGTCGAGCAGGTGCCAGAGTTCGTGCTGGAATCGATCGGTGCCCCAATAATGCGTCGCGAATACGTCCCAGCCGTATTCGCTCATCAGATAGCGATTGACCTTGGTCTTGTATTCGAGCTCATCGAATAGCTGGTTCAAAATCGCATTGACCTTGCCCTTGGAATAAACTTCCGTGATGTAGAGTTGATACGGCCCGAACTTCGATTCGATCTCCTCGACCAGATCAATGGGAAAGGAAAAATCGCGCCGTCCGCGCGGCGTCAAAAAGTCCGAGATCATCAGCCCGTTGAGAGGAATTGGAGGATAGGTGCACGGCACATTGGTTACGATCGCCTTTTTCCCCATCCTCCCAAGGATGTCCCAGAATGCGAGCCCGTCGCGTGAATGCGCGCTGACGGGTTGATCTGGCATCGCGCCTGATCCCTTACGCCTGAGCAGGAACTCGAATACGCCGTGTTTGCCCGGATTCTTTCCGGTCATCCACGAAACCCAGGCCGTGGGAGTAATCGGCGGTATGGTTGTTTCTAAGAGTCCCCGGACGCCTTGTTGAATGAATTGCTGGAGGCGAGGCATGATACCCGCGTCCATCAACGGGTCAAGCAGATCGAATGTCGCTCCATCGAGCCCAATGAACAGAACCTTTTTGCTCATAGACAAAGACCGTGCACTATAGCGGATCGGTGAGCCGGAATTCAACTTTGGTAACTCGCGAATCTCGCGAATCCACGAAACTAGTATTGCCGGTGAACGCGATGCTATAATTTCGCATCGCAAGAACGCACCAAGAAATAAGGAAATACTGGATGATAAATCGAATTGCCGCTACCGGCCTAATGGCGCTTTTCCTGGGTCTGGTCTGTTTTCTGGCGCTGACTTCCGCGCCGGTCGTCTACGCCCAGGCGGAAGAAGGTTCAGCAATAGACATACTTCGCTACAAGATAAATGCCGAACTATTGCCCGAAACACACACTCTGAAAGCCCAGACTCAGGTTACATTCAAGGCGCTCAAGCAGACGCAGTCGGCCGTACTCGAGATGAACGGCTCGCTTGCGATAACCAGCATCAAGGCGCCTGACGGGAAGACCGAGCTTCAGTTTATTCAGGACAAGGTGAACGAGCTGAACGTGAAGATTAACCTCGGGCAGCTTTACCAGGCAGGTTCCGAAATCACTTTGACCTTTGACTATGCTGGTCCTCTCGCTACACCCGAAGGCGGTCCTGTCCCGGACAAGAAACTGGCATATGTGGGGCCCGAAGGATCGTATCTTTTCTATTCCTCGCGCTGGTTTCCATTTCACGGATACGCCGCTGATCGTGCTACGTCCGACATCAGCTTCACGGCGCCGGCGACCTGGACCGTAGCGGGCCACAGTGACAACCCGATCACTCCGACAGTCGCGAAGGATGGAAGGCGCGTATTCAACTTCGTAGAATCAAAGCCGGTCCTTCCCGGATCGTTTGCCGCGGGACAATTCATAACAAGGACAATCAAGTCAGGCGGCCTTCAGATCGATGTAAGCGTGTTGCCGGGCAGCGAAGGCCGCGTTGAAGAATTCGGGCAGGAGATCGCTCAAGCGCTTCAATTCTACTCAGCGAAATTTGGCTCGTATGCTTATGGTCCCCGTTTTGTCGTGGCCGAGATCGATGATGATTCGGTCGAAGCGATTTCAGGCCCGGGCATCGCCTTCCTGGCCCACAGAATGCTCGTTTCCGAAAAGCCTATCAGAGTCGAAGATATTACGAGAGAGGTCGCGTATCAGTGGTGGGGACTGTCGGTAGGCTTGAAGCGGTTCGACGACGCGTGGCTTTCACAGGGCCTTTCGGAATACTCGTCCGTCTTGTACCGCGAGTCTCAACAGAGCGCGCCGGAGTTTCACGGGACGCTGGCCGAGATTATGGAACTGGCCCTTGCGTTCGAGCAGGATTCGTCGATTACGAAGGCGCCTTCTCAATTGAACGATCAGTCTCCGGCCTATCGCTCGGTGGTCTATTACAAGGGCGCTTACGTCTATCACATGCTCAGGGCCACGATCGGGGACGAGAAGTTCTTCCAGATCCTCAAGACCTACTATTCCACCTACAGCGGGAAGAACGCGGGTATTGATGACTTTGAGGCGACAGTCGACAAGGTGTTCGGGAAGAACCTGCGCGGGTTTTTTGGGTTGTGGGTCGACTCGACCGGAGTGCCCGAATTCAAGACCGATTATTCGATCATCAGGACGCGGGAAGGGAAGTTCAAGGTTCGCGGCACGGTCAGGCAGAATATGGATTCGTTCCGGGGACCGGTTGAGATAGCCCTCGAGTCCGAAGGCGGAAGGTCATCTCGGACTACAATCGATATGAGCGGCACATCGCAGGATTTCGAGCTTTCTTCCGACGGAAAGCCGCTTGAGGTGGTGGTCGATCCCGATAACAGATATCTCCGAATCTCGGATGCGCTGAGGGTATCCGTCATCGTGCGGCGCGGCATCCAGCATTTCCAGCGAGAAGAGTACGCCGAGGCGATGGAGCAGTTCACGGCGGCTCGCAAGCTGAACTCGCGCTCATCCTGGGTGTGGTACAACATCGGCCTGCTCAACATGGAACAGCGCAACTGGACCGAAGCCGTCGAATCGTTCAGCCAGGCGTTGAGCGGAGATCTCGACCCGGGCTGGCTGGAAGTGTGGTCTTACATACGAAGAGGGAACGCTTACGACGCGAATGGTAATCGCGAAAGGGCGGTTGCGGAATATAAGAAAGCCCAGGAGAGCGGAAAAGATTACGACGGAGCGCAGAAGGCGGTTGAAAAATATCTGGCGAATCCCTATAAGCGCGAACGCGGAGCCGCTCACAGCAGTTGAGAGTTACAGGCTCCGCCTCGCTTTCATACTGGCGCCGACGCGCAATTCATCGCGCCGCTTTCTATGAAACTTTTGCGCTCTTGTGTCCGTCTTCAACTCTGGCCGGTCAAATATCACCTCTTGCCGTGTTCCCTGGCGGCTCGATTGACGGGGGAGTATGAGTGGAACCGTGGGAATCGTCCAGCCGCACGAAGGGCTCAGCGTAGCAGAGCAGGAATATCTGATCGAATTGCACGCCCGTGAAGAGGGAGTGGAAATCAACGGCTTCGTGGGCGCTGATGACATTCTGCTCCCGCACGAACCCGCCACCCGGAAATTGATGGAATCAATTTCCAACCGCGAGACCCGCTCGATTGTATTCGTGGACCAGATAGAGGACAAAATGCCGATCGGCTTGACCCGGCACTGTCGCGAATGCGGCTGCAAAGTTCTGATCGTGAATCGTCATAAATTCGGGCTTCGCGCCGCATAGCGAATCTCTATTTCACCCGCCGCCGTTCCATTCTTCATTCGACTACTTTTTTTCAACTCACCTGTGTAGAATAAGCGGTTCCTCGCGGGAGCAGAGGCGACTACAGGTACGGCAGGAGAGGGGGGTAGGCTGTGGATTTCGAGCTTAACGAAGACCAGCAGCAGATCAAACGCTCAATAAGAGAATTCGCTGAGGCCGAGATCAAGCCGCACGTGCTTGATTGGGACGAGTCCCAACGGTTTCCGATCGAGCTATTACCGCAACTGGCAAAGCTCGGTTTAACCGGAGTGCTCTTTCCCGAAGAGTATGGCGGCGCCGGAATGGGCTACGTCGAATACGCAACCATTATCGAGGAACTCGCCCGCGTCGATCCTTCGGTCGCGCTCTCAGTCGCGGCGCACAATTCACTTGCAGGCGGACATATCTACATTGGGGCCAGCGAAGCTCAGAAAAAACAATACCTCACTCCGCTCGCCCGCGGTGAATACCTTGGAGCGTGGGGATTGACCGAGCCGAGCTCGGGTTCGGACGCAAGCTCGATGCGAACTACGGCCGTCAAAAAGAACGGCGAGTGGGTTCTCAACGGTTCCAAGAATTTCATAACAAACGCGTCATTAGCCAAAACGACGGTTGCACTCGCCATAAGCGACCGGGCGGCCGGCACTCACGGCATTTCTGCCTTCATCGTCGACGCAAACACAAAGGGATACTCAATCGCGAAGAAAGAAAATAAGCTCGGAATGCGCGCGAGCGATACCGCCAGCATCGCTTTCGACGACTGCCGCGTTCCCAATGAAAACCTCATAGGAGAAGCGGGGCAGGGGTTCATTCAGGCCATGAGAGTGTTGGACGGAGGGCGAATTTCCATCGCGGCTCTCGCCGTAGGAACGGCGCAAGGCGCGTTCGAAGCCGCGCTGCGGTATGCGAAGGAGCGATACCAGTTCGGCAAGCCTATTTCGGAGTTTCAAGCCATCCAGTTCAAATTGTCCGACATGGCCACCCAGATTGACGCGGCCCGGCTTCTGACTTACCGCGCGGCGGCAATGAAGGATGCCGGTAAGTTGACGACTCGCGAATCGTCGATGGCCAAGCTCTACGCGAGCGAGGTATCGGTGCGCGCTTCGGAAGAAGCAATTCAGATTCACGGCGGCTATGGCTTTATAAAAGATTATCCCGTCGAAAAGTACTGGCGAGACTCGAAGCTCCTCACAATCGGCGAGGGCACGAGCGAAGTACAGCGAGTAGTCATTGCGCGGCAGATTCTCAAGTCCTGATCAGCGGCAAATATCCAAAATCCTCGAAAAAGATCTGTTTTGAACAAGCTCAGTGTGTCAGAAATCCTAGCAGGTGATAAACGCGCCATTGCGCGCGCGATTACCGCCGTAGAGGATTCAAACGTGGAGGCTTCTCGCCTGCTAAAAGAATTGTTCCCGCACACCGGCAAGGCCCTTATTGTTGGAATCACCGGGGCTCCGGGCGCGGGTAAAAGCACCCTGGTTGATCGGCTATCCGCCCTATATCGATCCAGAGGCGAACGAACGGCGATCGTCGCCGTCGATCCTTCGAGCCCGTTCACGGGTGGGGCTATTCTCGGCGACAGAATCCGAATGCAGGCGATGGCGACCGATCCGGGAATTTTTATAAGGAGCATGGCCGCCAGAGGGCATCTCGGCGGGCTGGCTCGCGCGACAGCCGACGCCGTGGCGATACTCGATGCCGCCGGATACAATAACGTCATCATCGAAACTGTTGGAGTGGGCCAGGACGAAGTCGACATCGTGAAGACGGCGGATGTGACAGTAGTCGTGCTCGTTCCAGGAATGGGCGACGACATTCAGGCCATCAAAGCAGGCATCATGGAAATAGGCGACGTGTTCGCCATAAATAAGGCCGATAGGGAAGGCGTGCTGAGAACCGAGAAGGAGCTTCAGACGCTGCTCCAGATTTCCGAACGCTCCGATGGCTGGGTTCCTTTGATAGTAAGAACAGTCGCAACGGAGGAGAAAGGCATCGACGAACTTGCGTCCGGCATAGATCGGTACCGCGAGTTCGTGTCTTCGAATCCCGCTCGTTTCGAGGCGAGGCGTTCGAGTGTGGCGCGCGCGCGAATAATAGAGCTGCTGCGCGATAAGCTCCTGCTGGCGGCCCGAGCGAAAGGGGTAACCGATGAGTACCTGGATGGCGCGGCTCGAATGGTCTCCGATAAAACGAAAGATCCGTATTCAGTCGTGGATGAGGTGATATCGAGGCTGGGACTATGAAGATTGATCACATTGGAATAGCCGTCAAATCGATCGAGAACTCGCTCGGGTTCTACGAAGGCGTTCTGGGCGTGCGCGAGGCGGAAAGAGAAGTCGTCGAAGATCAGGGCGTAACCGTCGCCCTGCTGCCGATCGGGGACTCGCGCATCGAGCTTCTGGAGCCGCTTTCTGACGATACGGTCGTCGCGAAGTTTATATCGCGTCGTGGTGAGGGACTACATCATATCTGTTATGAGGTCGATGACGTCGCGCGCAAGGTTGAGGATCTCAAAGCCAGGGGGTTGAGACTCCTCGACGGCTATCCGCGCCGCGGCGCCGAAGGCAAGCTCGTAGCGTTTGTGCACCCGTCGAGCGCCGGAGGGGTTCTCGTGGAATTGGTAGAGAAAGAAAGAGGAATAGAACAATGAAAATACCGACCAAAGCCGTGGTGGCCATCATAGTGCTGCTTCTCGTATCGGGGCTTCTCCTGCTGGCGCAGAGATCCTTCTCGACCGTTAAAGCTGTTAAGCTGACCGCCGCCGATATGGAGCTCTTCGCGAGCGAAATCCTGCCGCCCGGTCAACAGCAGCAACTCGCTTCGGACGCCGAAGCAAGAAAGGCCCTTGCGAAAGATCTTAAAGAAACGCTGGCTGTCGCGCAGAAGGCCGAGCAGGAAGGTTATGACCAACGACCGGCTATTCGTTCGCTGATCTCGCTCGCCGAAGATCAGGCTCTCGCCGTTGAATTCCAGAAGAAGAACCCGGGGGTTAAAGTCGCCGAGGACGAAGTCAAGAATTTCTACAGGCTGACCCCAAACGCGTTCGACGAGTTCCTGGAGTTGAATCCGCAGTTTCAACAGACAATGCAGGGACCGCAGAAAGAGCAGTATAAGCGCCAGTACGCGGAGCTGAGAATACTGGGCAACCACGGCCGCGAAAAGGGCCTGGAAAAGGACGATCTGACCAAGCTCAAAATGCTGTTAGGCAAAAGTCAGGTGCTCGATAGCAGCTATCGAAAGGATCTCGCGAGCAATGCCGACAAGCTGATCAAGGACGAAGACCTTGAAGCCTACTATAACGAGCACGCCAATGATTTCGAAGAAGTGCACGCTCGCCACATATTGATAAGCACGAGGCCTTTGACTAACACGGGTGAAGAGGCCGATCAGAAAGATCAGAAGGACGAGAAGACCGACAAGAAGCCTCTCTCGAAAGAAGAAGCCCGTAAAAAAGCGCAGTCGATTCTCGAGCGCGTGCGAAAGGGCGAGAACTTCGTCAAGCTGGCCGAAGAGAATTCTGATGAACCTGGAGCGAAGCAAAGCGGAGGCGACCTCGGTTACTTTTCCCACGGCCAGATGGTCTCCGCCTTCGATAAGGCCGCCTTTTCAATGAAGACCGGCGAAATAAGCGATCTGGTTGAAACGGAGTTCGGCTATCACATAATCAAGGTCGAAGATCACCGCAACGCCCCGCTCGACGATCAAAAGACGCGGCGCAAGATTACCGACGCCATCAAACAAAAGAAGATAGACGAGCGAATCGAGCAAATCACCAACGCCAGCAAAGTCGAAGTCGCCGACGACTTCAAGGTAACCCCGAAACAACTTCCGGAAGGGCACGTTCAGCCGGGAGCGCCGGGCAAGGGTGAGCAGTAGTATCTGACCGCGTCGTATTCGGCGCTGTTCCGGCTGGAGTTCATTTTCAATTCAAGGAGCTTGACACTTGGCGGAGATCAAGATCGGAGTGATAGGCGGCAGCGGCCTCTATCAAATGGAAGGGCTTGGCGACGTCGAAGAACAGACGTTGGAAACCCCGTTCGGGAACCCTTCGGATGCATTCACGATTGGTACGCTGGGACAGGAGCGGGTCGCGTTTCTGCCGAGGCACGGGAGAGGCCATACGCTCCTGCCTTCGGAGCTGCCGTTTCGCGCGAATATCTACGCGATGAAGCTGCTCGGAGTCGAGCGAATCATTTCGATAAGCGCCGTCGGCTCGCTTCGCGAAGAGCTCAAACCGATGGACATCGTGATTCCGGATCAGTTTCTCGATCGGACTCGCGGCCGAATCTCGACTTTTTTCGGAGGCGGAATCGCCGCGCACGTCACCTTCGCCGATCCGGTCTGCAAAGAACTCGCGGATACAATCGAAGAGGCGGCTCGAAAGGAAGCCAGGGGAGTGGACGTTCATCGGGGCGGGACCTATGTCTGTATGGAAGGCCCGGCGTTCTCCACGAAGGCCGAGTCTGAGTTGTATCGCTCCTGGAATATGGACGTGATCGGTATGACGAACCTCCAGGAGGCCAAGCTCGCCCGCGAAGCCGAGATTTGCTACTCCACGGTGGCAATGGTGACCGACTATGACTGCTGGCATCCCGAACATGATTCCGTCACCATCGAGATGGTGATCGACTACCTCAATCGAAACGCCGCCAATGCCCAGAGAATAATCGCCGAAACAGTCTCGCGGTTAGCCCGAGGCAGTCGGGCCTGCAAGTGCCGCCAGTCCCTGCGGCATGCTATCATCACGGCCCGGGACAAGATTACTCCCGAAGCAAAGGCCCGATTGAAAGCGATAGTTGGAAAGTACGTAGAGTGAACTGGCATCGGACTGCCTGATATTTCGTGTTCAGGTGAAATCGAATGGCTGTTGTCAAATTACTTCTCGCCGCCGTAGTCGCCGGAATGCTCACTGGATTGCCGGCCGTTGCGCTTTCGCAGAGCGGAACAACCCGCCGAATCGAACAGCCTCGCGATCCGGCGTTGGAGCTCACCGCGAAACACAATCTGGAAGTCGCCAGGTACTACATCACCAAACGAAAGGCCTATCAGGGCGCGCTCGATCGTCTCCTCGAGATAACCGAAACCTATGCCGAATTTTCTCGAATGGATGAAGTCCTCTTCCTGATCGGCGAGGCCAATCAAAAGATCAGTAAGCAGGACGAATCGGTCAAGTTCTTCAAAAGACTATTGAAGGATTTTCCGGACAGCGAGTTCTCAAAGAAAGCGCGAGAGCATTTGGCTGAGATGAACGTCGCGGCCGACGAATCAAAGCCGTAACGGCTCTTGACGAACGCCGGTTGCCGGCCTCGCGTTATGGCGAATTCCCCTTAAGATCGCTTGCCGTTTGCCCTCCGGTGCGATCGCATCACCTCTAAAACGGAGATCACGATAGATGTCAATTCTCGTCGTTGGCTCGGTGGCGTTCGATTCGGTGAAGACGCCATTCGGAGAGAAAGAGCACATACTCGGCGGCGCCGCAATGTATTTCAGCGTTGCGGCCTCATTCTTCACCGATGTTCGCGTGGTTGGGGTAGTAGGCGATGATTTCGGGGCCGCCGAAGAAGCCGTGTTTGAAGAACGAGGAATAGACATAAGCGATCTTGAACGCATAAAAGGGCAGCGCAGCTTTCACTGGAAGGGCGAGTACGGCTACGACCTGAACGTCGCTCAAACTTTGGACACACAGTTGAACGTCTTTGCCGATTTCAAACCGAAGCTTTCGGACGACGCTCGCAAGAACCCTTACCTGTTCCTTGCCAATATTCAGCCGCAGCTTCAGCTCGAAGTGCGCCGCCAGGTGCCTGCTCGCATAGTCGCCGCCGATACGATGAACTATTGGATTGAAAAGACGCGGCCCGAGCTTACGGAGACGCTGAAAGAGGTTGATATCCTGATCATCAATGATTCCGAAGCGCGGGAGCTTGCCGAGGAGCCGAACCTTGTTCGCGCTGCTAAGCGGATCCTCACCATGGGGCCAAAGCGATTGGTCGTAAAACGAGGTGAGTACGGCGCTGTGATGTTCACCAACAACTCGTACTTCGCCGCCCCGGCTTACCCTCTCGAGGATGTGTTCGATCCAACTGGAGCCGGTGACAGCTTCGCGGGAGGGTTCATGGGGTATCTCGCCGCTACGGGAGCCGACGACGAAAACGCGATGCGCCGCGCGATCATCTTCGGTTCGGTTATGGCTTCGTTTGGAGTCGAGGACTTCAGTTGCGAGCGCCTGCGACGGCTTACCTATGAGGAGATCGCGGGACGGGCGCGGCGGCTGCGCCAGATAACGCACTTTGAAGAATCCGACATGCCGCGAAGAGCAGTGTGAGGCATCAATGCCTGAAATCAAATTCACCAAGGTACAGGGTCTCGGAAACGATTTCCTGATCATTTTTGTCGATTCCATAGACGAGCTGCGCGACGCACGCGCTCTCTCTAGAAAGATGTGCGAGCGGAACTACGGCGCAGGCGCTGATGGACTGGTTTTCATAACTCGAGCCCGTCACGCCGACGCCGACTTCGCGTCGCGCATATTCAATGCGGATGGAAGCGAGGCCGAGATTTCCGGCAACGGAACGCGGTGCGTCGCGGCATATGTTTATCAAAGCGGGCTGTGGAGCGAGCCTCAGGTACGGATCGCAACCGTTGCCGGAGTGAAGACCGGACGGCTTGTAGGCAGAGACGGACTCCGCTTCGAGTTCGAGTTCGAGATGGGAAAACCGCTTCTGGCGAGTTCAGAAATTCCCATCACGCTCGAGCAGCCTGAGCCGAGAGTCGTGAGCCATCATCTCACTCTCGGAGGCGACGTCCTGGAGATCACGTGCGTTTCAATGGGAAACCCGCACTGCACCTTGTTTGTAGACGCTCTTGATGAAGCGAGCATTTCCGAGCTTGGGCCTCTGATTGAAGATCACCCTGCTTTTCCGAATCGAACCAACGTTGAATTCGCGCGTGTTATCTCGGAAGACGAGATCGAAGTCCGCTTCTGGGAGCGTGGAGTTGGGCGAACGCTATCGTCGGGCACCGGTTCTTGCGGCGCCGCGGTAGCCGCGGCTCTGAATAGGTTCACCGGCCGAAACATTCAAGTGCTTACGCAAGGCGGCACGCTCCGAGTCGACTGGCGCGATGACGATACGGTCCTGCTCACCGGCCCCGCTGAAGTGATCTACGAAGGAACGTGGCTGCAGTCAGTGTGAACGGGTGAACTCGCGAAGGAAGAACTCCCGTGGCTTGGAGTTGGAGTGGCGGCTGAATACACCGGCGCCACTCCCGCCTTCATGAAGCTGGACGAGATTCGAGCGGTCTGGTTGAGTTTGTTGATTATCAGATACTGGCGGATTGCAAGCAGGGCAAGGCTTGTAGCCAACTTGTCGAAAACCTGTCCGCGATTGATCGAAGCCGAGCAGATCAGTGGCTGGATTACTGTTAGACGAACGGGATCATCAGCTACGCCTGACGCTCAGGCCGCCTACCACAAGGCTTCCAGAGCACCCTCCGGGGGAGGAATCCCTCCATGCTTTAAGGCTTACTTCAGAAACTATTGCCGCAAAGACCTTCCAGTAATATGATACGGCTGGCTTTGTGATCACCGTCAGAGATGCGAGTGGTATGGCGGATTGATGAGACTCATACGCCGCCGCCGGTCTGAAATGGCCCTGACGCCCGCTGCCCCTTTTCCTACTATTGTCAATCGCCTGATGCTCGCGCCTTTTTAAGGCGTGGGGCGTCGCCAGGCTTTGTGAAGGCCGTTAACACCTTCAGAAGCGCAAACCGACAGGGGGTCCCTGATGAAACCAAGAGTTCTATGGTCCGTTGTCTTAGTCTTTGTTCTTGCCGAAGCCCTCATAGCAAGTCCGCCGCTATTTCAGCGAAAGTCGTTTACCGACAGCAGTGCTTCCGGTAACAAGAGCGCCGGGCCATCAAAAGACGCGCCCGCCGCAAAAGACGCAAAGGAGACAGGCTCCGGAGTATCCGCGGCTACGACCGCCGATGATACCGATACGAGCACGGTCTGGTGGCCCGCGTATTCATACCACGATGTATGGATGCCGGATCTCACCTACAGATCTTTGAAGTCGAACGGGGTTGATCTCTATTGCGAGATCGAAGGTCACGGAAGGGAGATGGCCATTGTAGTGCAGGGCAGTCCGGGAATTCCTCACGACTATTTGCACCCGATGCTTTCAACTCTTAGCCATTACATGCGAGTCGTCTACTTCGATCGAAGATTCGACGGGCTGCCCAAGGGGCTTCCCGCTCGCTCGATGTCGTTGAAAACAATGGCGGACGATATTGAAGCCGTGCGGCAGGCTCTTGGCGGCGAGAGCGTGACGCTGATCGCGCATGGCTTCGGAGGCCCGGTTGCGATCAATTACACGCTCAGGCATCCGGACGCGGTCAAACGACTCATCCTTGCGAACACGTCCGCTGAGATCGAAAACTACAAGGAGATAGAGACCCGGCTGACGGCCTCGCTTTCGCCCAAAGAGCTGGACGCATTCAACAATCTCTCGGATGAGCGGGCCCGCTATCAGATGCTTTTGCCTCACTGCTTCAAGAAAGCGCCAGACGGGCAGACTCTCGATCACATTGGATACTCGCTTTATTTCGACTCTCTTTCGAGACGGTACTTCTTCGCGCACGAATCGGGCCAATTCAGCTTCAGAGGCGAGCTTCGCGATTTGAAGACGCCCACTCTAGTGATTGCCGGCCGGTACGATCTTGTGAGCCCCGTCAGCCAGTCTCAACAGCTTGCGAAGAGCCTCTCGGATTCGAGACTCGTCGTGTTGGAGCATAGCGGGCATTATCCCCAGATCGAAGAGAATTACATGTTCATCCAGCAGATCAGGCAATTCATCGCGCAGACTACTCGCGGCCTGGACGCCGTGAGCGTAAGGACGGGCATTGTTAACACCGACACCGCGCGGTAGCATCGAAGGAGGCCGATGAAGCTCATCATCCCGATGATTCTCAGCCTCCAACCTTGTTATGCGAGGATACGATGAGCGGGGAAATAATAGTACTCGTCACCAGCGCGAATGGAGATGAGGCTTCGAAGATAGCGGAAGCCCTGGTGCGGGAACGGCTGGCTGCATGCGTGAACATAATCTCGGATGTTGAGTCCGTCTACCGTTGGGAAGGGAAGGTAGCACGCGATCGCGAAATGTTGCTCGTGATCAAGACGACCGCCGACCGTTATTCAGAGCTCGAGCAGCGAATTCATAAGCTCCATTCATATTCAACACCCGAGGTCGTAGCAATCCCGATTCAACAAGGCTCGGCAAACTACCTGACCTGGCTGAGGGAATCAGTCGAGCGGTGAGCATATCGGCGATTATTAACTAATTAGAAGCGAGCGCGAGACAAGGGTAAATGGGTGAGCGCCAGGATTCAGCGTTCTGTGTTCAGTCCGTCGATTTGACGGATGAGCAGTTCTATCAATTGTGCAGGGATAATCCAGAGCTTCGATTCGAGCTTACCGCGCAAAGAGAGCTACTGATTGAGTCTCCAACCGGATCAAAAACAGGGTGGCGGAATAGTAAGATCAACCAGCGATTGGCTAACTGGGCCGAAGAGAACGGCTCAGGTATCGCATTTGATTCGTCGACTGGCTTTACTTTGCCCAATGGCGCCAAACGGTCTCCTGATGCCGCCTGGGTCAGGCGTGAAGTGTGGGAGGCCTTAACCGACGAACAACAAGAGGAATTTGCCCCTCTCTGTCCAGCTTTCGTAATAGAGCTTCGCTCATCGAAGGATAGCCTTTCAGGTTTGCAAGAGAAGATGAAGGAGTACATAGAAAATGGGGCTGAACTAGGATGGCTGTTCGATCCGAGTAAAAAGCATGTATATATCTATCGTCCCAATCAGCGAGTAGAGCGCCTCGAGAATCCCTCTGCGTTAAGAGGTGATACAGTATTGCAAGGATTTGTATTTGTCCCGAACGAGATTTGGTAGCTGCTTGAGTTATTAACGCGGCATTAAGACCCGATAAGCCCAATCAGTCTAGCAGGCTGCTGAAAAAGGCTCGTTTGGTTTGGGAAATGGAGTAACCTGGTTTGAATTAGAACGTATATAGAAGGAGCAGGTGAAATCCAAAACAAAATAAACGAGGGACAATGCGAGGAGACGATTTTCAGCAAGCGGCAATGTACAGCTACCTATCGCCGGAACAGAGGGTGCCACAAGATCATCCGC